>NZ_WWCP01000035.1 GCF_009857505.1 Duganella lactea | reverse complement strand
TGATTAGTGCTGTCGTTCACAAACTGACGCATCTGATTTATGGTGTCATCCGTACTGGCAAGCCTTTCGACCCCAAATACTTATCGAAAAAGCTTGCCATTCAAGACGGTATCTGACACCCGTTTTTGACACCCGGTTTTACGGCTTGAGCTTTTCGTCTTCCGCCTGGGCTTCTTGCATGGCTTCCGGTTCAAGTTCTTCGGCGGAGCGGTTGAGGTGGATGAAGACGCCCCACGCGGCCAGCAATATGCCCACGCTGCCCAACAGCGCGGCGACGTACAGCAGCTCGCTGGCGTCGTCGTGCACCGCGCGGAAGGTGGCGACCAGCCCTTCAATCGCCAGCGCGACCACCACCACCACGAAGAAGCGCGACAGGAAGCGGCGCACCCGCGTCGGCGCGCTGATGTCGGCGTCGCGCACCACTTCTTCTTCGACGATGGTTTAGGCGATCTGCAGGGCCACCACGGCGGCGGCCAGAATGCCGATGGCTTCGATCACTTCCTGCGCCGCGGCCAGGCCGTTGTCCGCCTGCAACGCGTGCCAGCCCAATTGCGCGCCGACGACGATCAGGAAGATCGCGCCGGCAGTGAATAACAGGGCGATCGTCGCGTGCACCACGCCGAACGCCAGCATCAGTTTTTTCATTGTCGCGTCCCTATCAGTGTTGACGGCTGATTGTAGGCCGCACGGCCAAGGACGATTGTGCGCTAGCGAACAGTGCCGCGTGGCACTTCGACACCTCGCTTAACCCGGCTTGCCATCCACCCGGGCGCTGGACAGGTAGGGCACGTAGACAATGGCGTAGACGGCAAAAGCGGCGGTCCACAGGCCCGCGCTGATCATCAGCACCATGCCATGATGAGTGTCGAAGCCCAGCGCGGCGGCCACGCGGGCGAAGGCGCTCAACTGGATCAGCATGAACATGCACCGCTCCGCGCGCCCGGCTTTCAGCGGCCGGCCGGTATGACCCAGCGTGGTACGGGTGATCATGCCCAATATCAGGCCGGCCATCGAGCCGACCGTCAGCGCGTGGAAGCCGGCGCTGACACTGACCAGGTTCCAGCGTGCCAGCACCAGCAACACGAAGCCGGCGGCGATCCACGCATACGACAGATGCATAATCCACAGCAGCGGCACCGACAGCGTGCGCAAGGCCTGCCAGCGATACAGCCGCACCAGCACCAGCGCCGCCGCGGCCAGTGCCACCGGCGCGAACAGCCATTTCGGCGCCTGCGCCACCCAGCACAGGGCCGACAGGGCCAGCAGGCCGAGCGAAGCCTTGTCCACCTTGGGCTGCACCAGCGGCGTGCTGCCCGGCGCGCCGTTCCGCGTGAACATGGGGATGATGCGCGTGCCGATGGCCGCCTCCATCATCACGATGACCAGAATCGCCGCCTCCACCGGCGCGGCCGGCGCCACCGCCAGCCAGCCCAGCGCAATCGCGTGGAACAAGGCGTTGGCGATCGCCATCAGGCCAAGCAGGCCAACGAGGAAGTAGTTACGCTGGTTGTTCGCCTTCTGCATCACGCGGAACAGCGGCCAGGCGGCGAACGGCAGGAACAGCCAGTCGATGACGGCGGCGGCCAGCGGCGGCGCGATCAGCATCGCCACGCGGCCCGCCAGCCACAAGGCCACCAGCGCGGCGAGATGGCCACGCACCGGCGTCCAGAAGCCGGTCCAGTTGTAGCCGGCGGTGTACAGGAAGCCCACCACCACCGCCGCCGCCATGCCGAACACCATCTCATGGATGTGCCACATGTAGCCGACGTTGGTACCATGCGGCAGCCAGCCGAAGTACTGCGCCATCCACAGCGGAATCGCCAACGCCGAGAAAATGGCGGCCACCATGTAGAACGGACGGAAACCCAGGCGCCATAAGGGATGGCCGGCTTTGGCGGTCGCTGGTTCGTCTATGCGGAGCAGTGTCATGATTCGTTTCCTTTGAAAGTACACCCTCATTTTCTGCGCTGTTCGTGCGCGGGTGAAGAGGCACGCCCGATATTCATAACCTGGATCAAGAAACTCGCAATTACCTGTCGTGACGGCGCCCGCGCTGCGCTAGGCTAGCGCTGTTACGACATTTATTGAAAGGACTGCCATGCAAACCGCTGTACTGAATATCGACGGCATGAACGGCGAAGATTGCGCCGACAAGATCACTGAACTGCTGCGCGGCATGGACGGCGTCAGCGACGTGCGCGTCTCGCTGCTCGACGGCCTGGCCAGCGTGCAGCTGGACGAATCGCGCGTGTCGCCGCGCATGCTGACCATGGGCCTGGCCGCCGCCGGCTACCCATCCGCGCCGCGCGTGGAACAGGCGGGCGGCTGCTGCGGTGGCTGCTGCGGCGGCGGCAACTGAATTTTGATGGCGTCTCAGGCGCCGCTCTGCCGCCGGTGCTCCACCGCATACACAGCCGCTTGCACGCGGCTGCTCAACTTCAGCTTCTTCAATACGCTCTGCACGTGGATTTTCACCGTGCTTTCCGCCAGATCCAGAATCCGGGCAATGCCCTTGTTGCTCTCGCCGCGCGCCAGACAGTCGAGAATTTCGCGTTCGCGCGGCGTCAGCTTGTCCAGTTCCGAGGCGGCAGGCGGCGTCGAGCCGCTTTGCAGTTGCGCCACCAGCTTGGCCGTCATCGCCTCCGCCACCACGGTTTCGCCGGCGGCGGCGCGGCGGATGGCACGCGTAAGGTAGTCGGTATCGATGTTCTTCAGCAGGTAGCCGCTGGCGCCGGCCTTCAGCGCGGTGCTCAGGTCTTCCGCGTCCTCGGACACGGTCAGCATCACGATCGCGCTTTCCGGACAGTCCTGGCGCAGCAGCTGTAGCGTTTCCACGCCGGACATGCCGGGCATGTTCAGGTCCAGCAGAATCACCTGCGGCTTCAGTTGCTGCGCGCGTTTCACGCCCTCGAAGCCGTCGGCCGCCTCGCCCACCACGGTGAATTCAGGATTGCGCTGCAACAGCGAGCGTATGCCGCTGCGGAACAGCGTGTGATCGTCGACCAGCAGGACGGTGATAGTGTCTTCCATGTTTTTTCCTTTTTATGCGGCGCGACGCTGCGCGCGCGGCAGGTGCAGCACCACTTCGGCGCCCTCGCCCGGCTGCGATTTCAGTTCCAGTTGCGCCTCGATGCGCTGCGCGCGTTCGCGCATGATGTTGACGCCCACGTGGGCATCGCCCAGCGTCTGCAATTTCTGCACGTCGAAGCCGTGGCCATTGTCCTTGATGCTCAAGGTGAAGTCCTGCTCGTCCGCCAGGCGTATCCACACCTGCGAGGCCGAAGCGTGCTTGCGCACATTCGACAATGCCTCCTGCACGATGAACAGCAGTTGCAGCTGTTGCTCGCGCGGGAACGGCGCGCCATCGCCATTGGCGTCGAAGTCCACCGCGATCCCGCTCTGGCGGCGGAACTTGTCCACCACAGTCTCCAGCGACGACACCAGCGTACCCTCCTGCAGTCGGGTGCGGAAGTTATGCAGCAATTCACGCACATCCTGATAGCTTTCATCGACGCCGGCGCGCAGCATCGGCACGATGCTCTCCACCTCGTCGATACGCTGCTGCTTGAGCGACTGCTCCAGCATCTGCACCTGCAGATTGAGGAAGTTGAGGCCTTGCGCGATGCTGTCGTGCAGGCCCTGCGCCACCAGGTTGCGCTCTTCCGAAATCGCCAGTTCGCGCTCGCGCACCTGCAGGCGCTGGTTCTCGATGGCGGTGCCCAGCAGTTGGCCGAGCGTTTCCAGCAGCGCTGTTTGCGCCGTCGTGAACACCGTGGTCTTTCGGAAGTGCAGATTGAAGAAGCCAAGATACTGGCGCTGCGCGAAGATGTGGAAAATAGAAATCGTCGAGAAGCCTTCGCGATTGCACTTGAGGTTATGATTATTGGGGTTGCGGCGCAGGTCGTGGATGACCGCCAGCTTGCTGACAACGGCCTCGCCGCACAGGCAGTCCCCCACTTTCAGGCAACGCTCGGACTCCACCAGTTCCGCCGATATGCCGCGATGCACCAGCATGTGGATATTGTTGCGGTTCGGGTCCAGCACGCGCACCGAGCCGCCGTCGGCGCCGAAGTACTCGCTGATGCGCTCCAGGAAGCCGTGACACATGGCCTCCGCCGACTGCGGCTGCTGCAGGAATGCCGAACTGTCGTAGAGTAGCGCCAGCTCCCTGTTCTGCTGTTCCAGCTCGCCGGTCTTGGTCTGCACCCGCTGCTCCAGGTTGGCGTAGGAGTCCTGCAGCTTGTCGGCCATCTGGTTGTAGCCGCGCGCCAGCATGCCGAATTCGTCGTTGCTGTTGACAGGCAGGCGCACGCTGAAATCCTGCTCGCGCATGCGTTCCAGGCCGCCCTGCAATCGCGTCACCGGCACCACGACCATATCGAACAACAGATAAATAATGCTGACCGTGCCCACCAGTGCGAGGCCGAGCAGCGTCAGCTGAGAAGCGCGCAGCCAGAAGGTGCGCCGCTCACTGTCGCGCTCTATGCGCTGCACCAGATGGTCGACGCCGAATACAAAGCGCTCCGCCAGTTGCTGCACGGCGTAGGAGGCTGAAACCGGCGTGCTGGCCGAGGCTTCCGGCGTCAACAGCTTTTCCACCTGAGGCACCAGCTCCACGCGCCATTCGCGCTGCACGTCACCATACACATCGCGGATGGCGGAGGTGGGTGGCAGGAACAGCGGCCGTTGCGGGTCGCCCTGTTGCAGCAGTGCCAGCGTGCCGTCGATGCGCTGTATCTGCGCCCGCACGCCCGCCACCGCCTCGCCCCGCTCGGAGCCATCGGACAGGCGTCCGGCCAGCATCGCCAGCTTGTAGCTCTCCATGCGCAAACTGCCGGCGACGTTGATGGCGGCGGCGCTGCCCTCCAGCTGCCAGGACAGCAGCAGCGTCGAGCCGATGACCAGCAGCGCCACCGCCAGAAAACTCAGCAACAGCCCGACGATGCGGGTCGACAGCTTTTGCCAGCTTGAGAACAGGGTGGGCTTCAATCGATCTCTCCGTGTGGGTACGGGGGTAGTATACACGGCGCCTCAGCCGCCGGTCTGCGACATGAAGCGGATGATCTTCTCCGGCTGACGGTTAAAGTCGTGCTCCCGCGGCTTGAGCTCGATCGCCTCACGAATCGCCTGCTCCAGCTCCGCGTCGGTGGCGCCGCCACGCAGCAATGGACGCAGCGGATACTGCTGCTCCTGACCGAGGCACAAGTACAAGGTGCCGTCCACCGACAGCCGCACGCGGTTGCAGGTGGCGCAGAAGTGCTGCGACATCGGCGTGATGTAGCCGATGCTGGCCTTGCCGTCCTCGGTGGTCCAATAGCGCGCCGGCCCGCCCCCCAGTTCCAGCGCTTGTGGTTTGAGCTTGAATTTTTCGGCCAGGCGCGTTTGCACCGGCGCCAGATTGAGATAAGAGGAATTCTGCCCGGTTTCGCCCATCGGCATGACTTCGATCAGCCGCAGCATGAATTCCTGCTCGATGCAGAACGCGGCCATGGCGTCGATTTCGGCGTCGTTCACGCCGCGCATGGCCACCATGTTGATCTTGACCGGCGCCAGGCCGGCCTCCTTGGCCGCATGCAGGCCTTGCAGCACCACCGGCAGACAATCGCGCCCGGTGATGTTGGCCATGCAGTCGCGGTCCAGTGTATCCAGACTGACGTTGACGCGGGTGACGCCGGCCGCCTTCAGCGCCTCGGCATGGCGCGCCAGCCGCGTGCCGTTGGTCGACAGCGACAGGTCGCGGATGCCCGGCAGCGACGACAGGCGCGAGGCCAGTTGCGGGATATTGCGGCGGGTCAGCGGCTCGCCGCCGGTGAGGCGCACGCGCGAGGTGCCCATGCGGGCGAAGGCCGCCACCACGCGCTCGATCTCAGCGAAGGTGAGCCAGTCCGGCGGGTCTTCGTAGCCCTTGAAGTCCTTGGGCATGCAGTAGGTGCAGCGCAGATCGCAGCGATCCGTCACCGACACCCGAAGATAGTCGATCGTGCGGCCAAAGCGATCGCTTAACATTATTGCACCAACGGAGTTTGCGCGCCTTCCAGCTCCACACCCTCGATATCGGCGCGGCCGACCAGAATGTGCAGATACTGGTGCAGCGCGCGCTGCCACGACTGGCGTTGCAGCTCGTCGGCGATCTGCGCGCGGACGGTGGCGAACGGGATCACCTCGCCCCCCACGCGGCGCTGCGCCTGGACGATGTGCAGGCCGAAGCGCGTTTCGAGCAGGCGGCCAGACAACTCGCCCGGCTGTAACCGGAACAGCAGGTCATCGAACTCCGGCACGCACTGGCCGCGCGCCAGTTGCCCCAGGCTGCCGCCGACCGCGCCGGACGGACAGTTGGAATACTGGCCCGCCAGCTCGGCGAAGCGCTCGGGCTGCGCCTGCAATTCGGCCAGGATGGCCTCCGCCGTCTGCCGCAGCAGGTCCAGCGGCGCCGCCGGCGTCACCTGGAACAGGATGTGGCGCGCTTCCACCAGATCGCCGCTGCGGAAGCGGTCGGCCTGGCTCAGATAGTAACGCAGGCAGGCATCTTCGTCCGCTTCCGGCACTGTCACCTCACGGGCAAACAGCGCTTCAATGCGGTCGTCGTCGCTGTCGCCGGCGACACCCAGCCGCGCCGCCTCGTCCAGCAGCACGCGGCGCAGCACCACTTCATGCACCGCCTCGCGCAGCGGGTTTTTGGCCTGCAGGTGATGTGCGATTTCCGCTTCGATGGCGCTATCGTTGATATCCACGCCGTTGACTGCTATGCCCATGATGTTCTCCTTAGCGCGAACGCACCAGTTGATAAGCGCGGGCCAGGTAAGTGACCGCACCGAAGCCGCTCCAGATGTGCACCAGGCGGGTGAACGGGAAGATGACGAACAGCGACATGCCCATGAACAGGTGCAGCTTGAAGATCAGCGGCGCGGTTTCAATGAAGCCGGCGGCGTCGCCACGGAAGGTGACGATATGCTGGGCCCAGGTCATCAGCAGCACCATCATGTGGCCGTCCATGTGGCCGGCCGAGACGAAGATCGACGACAGACCAAGCAGCAGCGTCGCCAGAATCCACAGCAGCACGATCTTGTCCTTGAAGGTGCTGCGGGCACGCACGCGTTCATTGCTGAAGCGACGGGCCAGCAGCATCAGAAGACCCAGCAGGCACATGGAACCCATGATGCCGCCGGCGGTCATCGCCACCAGTTGCTTGACGGTGTGGCTCACGCCCAGCGTGTCCCACACCCACACTGGGGTCAGCAGGCCGGCCGCGTGACCGAAGAACAGGCCCAGGATACCGACGTGGAACAACGGACTGCCGAGACGCAGCATGCCGGTGTTGAGGGTCTGGCTGGATTCCGACTTCCAGGTGTACTGTTCGCGGTCGAAGCGGATCAGGCTACCCAGGAAGAAGATCGCCAGTGCGAGGTACGGGTAGATCCCGAACAGGAATTGATTCAGGTAGTTCATGGCTCCTCCTTCAGTGATGCTGCGGCGCTGGCGCCTTGGGGTAGAAATTGATCGGGTGCGCGCCGCCCGCGAGCGGGCCGACGCCTGGCTTGAGCAACGGCTCGATGCCGTCGGCGCCGGGGCCGAAGGTCTCCAGCGCTTCATCCATGTCGCGTACCGGCGGGCCGCTCAGCTCCTCGGCCTGCACGGCGGTCTGCGTTTGCAGCAGCTCGAAGATGCAGGCATACGGGCTGCCGTTGGCACGCAGCTTGCGGCCGATATGCGCCAGCACATGGATGGCGTCGCCCAGCAGGCGCTCCGCTTCCTCGTGGTCCTGCTGCGACAGAAATTCCAGGAACAGCGGCACATAGTCCGGCAGGTCGTCGCCGACCATCTGCAGGCCGTGGCGGCGGTACTCTTCCATCAGATCGACCATGGCCTGGCCACGATCGCGCGACTCGCCGTGGATATGCTCGAACAGGTGCAGCGAATGACCCGGACTACGGTCGAAGGTCGCCACATACTCCTGCTGCAGATCGATCAGCGCTGTGTTGCCGATGTGGGCCAGCAGGCCTTGCAACGGCGCCTGCCATTGCTGTGCCGCCAGCACGTCATCCATCTGCGCCAGGTCGGCCACCAGTTCCGCTTCCGGATACTGCAACAGCGCCGACAACACCAGGTAGCCAGGATTAGACATCTGCGTTCTCCTCACTGTTAGCTTTTTTCTTGCGCGACTTCGGCATCATCATGAAGATTTCCGAACCGTGTTTGCGCTTGCCGAACAGGCTTACGTCACTCACACCATCCGAGCAGCCGTTGCCGAAACTGAAGCCGCAACTCCCCTTCTCGTTGAAGCTGTCCTCGGCCATCTCTTTGTGGCTGCTCGGGATGACGAAGCGGTCCTCGTAATTGGCGATGGCCATGATGTGATACATGTCCTCGACCGTTTCCGCATCCAGACCGACCTGCCTGATCACTTCCAGATCCGGCACGCCTTCCACGCTCTTGCTGCGCATGTAGGCGCGCATCGCCAGCATGCGGTCCAGCGCCTTGATGACGGGCGGCTGATCGCCGGCGGTCAGCAGGTTGGCCAGGTACTGCACCGGAATTCGCAGGCTTTGCGTGTCCGGTAGGATGCCGTTCTTGCCCATCAGGCCCGATTCGGCGGCGGCCTGGATCGGCGACAGCGGCGGGATGTACCACACCATCGGCAGCGTGCGATATTCAGGATGCAGCGGGAAGGCCACCTTCCACTCGACCGCCATCTTGTACACCGGCGAACGCTTGGCCGATTCCAGCCAGCTGTCAGGAATGCCCTGACGGCGCGCTTCCTCGATCACCTTCGGATCGTGCGGATCGAGGAACAGGTTCAGTTGCGACGGATACAGATCGCGCGGATCGGCCACCGAAGCGGCGGCTTCGATCTTGTCCGCGTCGTACAGCAGCACGCCGAGGTAGCGGATGCGGCCCACGCAAGTCTCCGAGCAAACGGTAGGCTGGCCGGCTTCGATACGTGGGTAGCAGAAGGTGCACTTCTCCGCCTTGCCCGACGACCAGTTGTAGTAGATCTTCTTGTACGGGCAGCCGGAGATGCACATGCGCCAGCCGCGGCACTTGTCCTGGTCGATCAGCACAATGCCGTCATCTTCACGCTTGTACACCGAGCCGGATGGGCAAGAAGCCACGCAAGCGGGATTCAGGCAATGCTCGCAAAGACGCGGCAGGTACATCATGAAGGTGTTCTCGAAGGTGCCGTACATTTCCTTCTGCACGTTCTCGAACAGCGTGTCCTTGCTGCGCTGCGCGAACTCGCCGCCCAGGTCATCCTCCCAATTCGGGCCCCACTCGATCTTGTCCATCTTCTTGCCGGTGAGGACAGAGATCGGGCGCGCGGTGGGCGGGGTTTCCACCAGCGGCGCGTTTTGCAGGCGCTCGTAGTCGTAGGTGAACGGCTCGTAGTACTCGTCGATGTTCGGCAGGTTCGGGTTGGCGAAGATCTGCGACAGGATCTTCAGGCGGCTGCCCTGACGCGGCTCGATCTTGCCGCTGTCGTTGCGGCGCCAGCCGCCGTTCCACTTGTTCTGGTCTTCCCAGTGCTTCGGATAGCCGATGCCTGGCTTGGTTTCGACGTTGTTGAACCACGCGTATTCAACGCCGTCACGGCTGGTCCATACGTTCTTGCAGGTGACCGAGCAGGTGTGGCAACCGATACATTTGTCCAGGTTCAGCACCATGCCAATTTGCGCTCTGATCTTCATTCTTTTACTCCTTGCAGTGGGCCTTCCAGCCAGTCGATCTTGTTCATTTTCCGCACCAGCACGAATTCGTCGCGGTTCGAGCCCACGGTGCCGTAGTAGTTGAAGCCCCACGACAGCTGCGCATAACCACCGATCATGTGGGTCGGCTTGGTGACGGCGCGCGTCACCGAATTGTGGATGCCGCCACGCTTGCCCGACTGCTCGGAACCAGGCACGTTGATGATCTTCTCCTGTGCGTGGTACATCAGCGTCATCCCTTCCGGTACCCGCTGGCTGACAATGGCGCGGGCGGTCAGCGTGCCGTTGACGTTGAAGACTTCGATCCAGTCGTTGTCCACGATGCCTGCCGCTTGCGCATCGATCTCCGACAGCCACACGTGAGGACCACCGCGCGACAGCGTCAGCATGCGCAGGTTGTCCGAGTAGGTGGAGTGGATACCCCACTTCTGGTGCGGCGTGATGAAGTTCAGCGCGATTTCCTTGTTGCCGTTCGGTTTCGCGCCCAGCATCGCCGTCGTCGTCTTGGTATTGATCGCCGGTTTGTAAACACAGAGGCCTTCACCGAAATCGCGCATCCAGCGGTGATCCTGGTAGAACTGCTGGCGGCCGGTCAGCGTGCGCCATGGGATCAGTTCATGCACGTTGGTATAGCAGGCGTTGTAGCTGACTTCTTCCGACTCCAGGCCAGACCACGTCGGCGACGAGATAATCTTGCGCGGCTGCGCCTGCACGTCGCGGAAGCGGATGCTGTCGTGTTCACGCGGCAGCGCCAGGTGGGTGTGGTCGCGACCCGTGATCTTGGACAACGCGTCCCACGCTTTCACCGCCACATGGCCATTGGTTTCCGGCGCCAGCGACAGGATCATCTCGGCCGCGTCGATCGCCGTGTCGAGGCGCGGCTGGCCCTTGGCGATGCCATCCGCGATCACGGCGCGATTGATGCCGCGCAGGACCTCGACTTCATGGCCGGTTTTCCAGCTGATGCCCTTGCCGCCGTTGCCGATCGATTCCAGCAGCGGGCCAATCGACGTGAACTTCTGATGGATCTTGGTGTAATCGCGCTCGATGACGGTGAAGTTAGGCATGGTCTTGCCCGGAATCGGTTCGCACTCGCCGGCGCGCCAGTCTTTCGGATCGAACGGCTGGCCCAGTTCTCCCGGCGTGTCATGCATCAGCGGCGTCAGAACCATGTCCTGCTGCGTGCCGAGATACGCGCCGCCGATTTCCTCGAATTTCTTGGCGATGCCCTTGTAGATTTCCCAGTCCGAACGCGATTGCCACAACGGCTGCACGGCCTCCGACAGCGGGTGGATGAACGGGTGCATGTCCGACGTATTCAGGTCGTCCTTCTCGTACCAGGTGGCGGTCGGCAGCACGATGTCGCCGTACAGGCAAGTGGTCGACATGCGGAAGTCCAGCACCACCAGCAGATCCAGCTTGCCTTCGGCGGCGGGACGCACTTTGACGTCGCGTGGTTTGATGCAATCGGCTTCGTCGCTCATCAGCGCGTTCTGGGTGCCCAGCAGGTACTTCAGGAAGTACTCGTGGCCCTTACCCGAGCTGCCCAGAATATTCGAGCGCCATACAAACATATTGCGCGGGAAGTTGGCCGGATTGTCCGGATCATCGCAGGAGAATTCCAGCTTGCCCTGCTTGATCTGATCGACCGCGTAGTCGACCGGTTTCACGCCGGCGGCGGCGGCGGCGCGCGTCACTTCCAGCGGATTGGTTTGCAGCTGCGGCGCCGAAGGCAGCCAGCCGAGGCGTTCCGCCTTGGCGTTATAGTCCAGCAGCGTCATCGGCGCCACGTCGTCGCCGGCCAGCGGCGAAGCGATTTCCTCGGTGTGCAGCTTCTCGTGACGCCATTGGCTGGTGTGGTTGTAGAAGAACGAGGTGCCGTTCATCTGACGCATCGGACGGTTCCAGTCCTGAGCGAAGGCCAGCGGGGTCCAGCCGGTTTGCGGACGCAGCTTCTCCTGGCCCACATAGTGCGCCCAGCCGCCGCCGGATTGACCGATACAGCCGCACATCATCAGCATGTTGATGATGCCGCGATAGGTCATGTCCATGTGATACCAGTGGTTCAGGGCCGCGCCGACGATGACCATGCTCTTGCCGCGAGTCTTGTCGGCGTTTTCCGCGAACTGGCGGGCCACGGTGATCACATCGGCGGCTTTGACGCCGGTGTGCTTCTCCTGCCAAGCCGGGGTGTACGGCACGTCGTCTTCATAGCTGGTGGCGACATTGCCGCCGCCCAGGCCACGGTCAACGCCGTAGTTGGCCATGGTCAGGTCGAACACGGTGGCAACCAGCGCGGTACTGCCGTCGGCCAGTTTCAGGCGTTTGACCGGCACATTCCGCATCAGCATATCGCTGGCGTCCTTGCCGCCGAAGTAAGGGAAGCCGACCGGCAGCACTTCATCGCCGCTGCCCAGCAGCGACAGTTGCGGATCGACCGGAGCGCTGTTGCCGCCCTCTTTCATCTCCAGATTCCACTTGCCGGATTCGCCCCAACGGAAGCCGATCGAACCGGCCGGCGCGACGATGCGGCCGGTGACTTCGTCGATGACCAGGGTTTTCCATTCCGGATTATTGGTTTCGTCCAGATTGTTATCCAGGTGCGAGGCGCGCAGGAAGTACTCAGGGGCCAGCACGCCGTTCTGCTCTTTCAGCAGCACCAGCATCGGGAAGTCGGTGTACTGCTTGGCGTATTCCTTGAAATACTGCGACTGCTGGGCGCTGTGGTATTCCTTCAGGATCACGTGGCCCATGGCCATCGCCAGCGCGGCGTCGGTGCCCTGTTTCGGCGCCAGCCAGATGTCGCCGAACTTGGCCATCTCGCCGAAGTCGGACGATACGGCGACCGTCTTGGTGCCTTTGTAGCGCACTTCGGTGTAGAAGTGGGCGTCCGGGGTACGGGTCATCGGCACGTTCGAGCCCCACACCATCAGGTAGGTGGAGTTGTACCAGTCGGCCGATTCCGGCACGTCGGTCTGCTCGCCCCATACTTGCGGGCTGGCTGGCGGCAAATCGCAGTACCAGTCATAGAAGCTCAGCGCCACGCCGCCGATCAGCGACAGGTAGCGGGTGCCGGCGGCATAGCTGACCATCGACATCGCGGGAATCGGCGAGAAGCCGACGATGCGGTCAGGGCCATACTTCTTGATGGTCAGCGCGTTGGCGGCGGCGATCATCTCGTTGGTTTCATCCCAGGTGGCGCGCACAAAGCCACCCAGACCGCGCACCGATTTGTATTTGGCGGAGCGTTCAGGGTCCTGGCTCACATATTCCCAGGCGGTGACCGGGTCCATGGTTTTGCGAGCGTCGCGCCACATGTCCATCAGGCGGCCGCGCACCATCGGGTATTTCACGCGCTGCGCCGAATACACATACCACGAGTAGCTGGCGCCACGAGGGCAGCCGCGCGGCTCGTGGTTCGGCAGGTCCGGGCGGGTGCGCGGATAATCCGTTTGCTGGGTTTCCCAGGTAATCAGGCCATTCTTCACATACACCTTCCAGCTGCAGGAGCCGGTGCAATTGACGCCGTGCGTGGAACGCACGATCTTGTCATGTTGCCAGCGCTGGCGGTAGGCGTTTTCCCAGGTACGATCTTCATTGACGACGGCACCGTGGCCGTCGGAAAAAGTCGACGTGGTTTTGTTGAAGAACTTCAGGCGATCCAGAAAATGACTCATGCTACCTCCTCACTCTACGATGATTCCAGTCTACAGAGCGCGGCGGCCTGTGTGAATCGGCAAGAAGGCCGCGCGGCGTAGTGAGAAGGAGTAGTCCGTCTAGTCCTTTGTGACTAGCCGCACGCCGCGCGGGCGCATGTTTTCAGCATTTGCCGGTAATTCGGCAGTTGGCGCGCATCCGACCAGCGGCCGTCGGCATCGCGCACCAGCACCGCGCGCACCAGGCCTGGCTGCTCCTGCGCCACCAGTTGCGCGAACATGGCGTTGACGCTGCAATAGACCAGCGTGCGGCCGTTGTCATAACGGATTTGCGCACGCACGCCCTCCTCGCCGCAACGTACCTCCTGCGGCGGCACGGCGCGCGCCGGGTTGTAGCCCTCGTAGAGCAACACCCAGAGCGTGGCGGCTGCCAGGCCCCAGGCCAGGCGCCGCATGCCGATACGGTGAATTTGATTCCACATCATGAAGATCCTTTCATAGCCGTGCCATTGTCCATGGCCTCGCCGCCAAAAATCCTTGATGCAAGTCAGATTTTGCCAAACCAGATCAAGGCAAAAGAACTAGTCTGTCTAGTCATTCATGAGCATGGGCAGCGACCGCGTGGCACGGTATACATACGGTCGGGCCGCCATGTCGCGCGGCCAATGTGCAAGGAGCCTGAAATGAACATCGCCACTTTCGAAGAACTGCTGATCGCCGCCGCCGTCCAGCCGGAACAACAACGCCTGCTGTTGACGTTTGCCGTCGCCGAGCCAGAACCGGACGCCAAGCCGGGCGAGCGCGCCCGCACCACGCTGGTACCGGTGATGTGCGTCGACAAGCAGGTGGCGGAGCTGGACACGTTTGCCAACCTGGCGGAAGAGGCCAAACGCATGGGACAGAATTGGGATGTGCTGCTGGTGACCACCTTGTCCGGCACCGCGAGTCAATTACCGGACAATGAGCAGACCGAGGCCGCGCTGCGCAAAATGATCAAGGCGATCCGCCACGGCCAGATGGAACGCCTGCTGGCCTTCGACCGCGGCGGCGATCTGCTGCAATACGCCTGAGCGGGGCCGACATGGCCAAACATTTTCCGATTCGTCCGGCCAGGCCGGAATTGATCTGCTGGGGATGCGACAAGTACTGCGCGCACGACGCCATGATGTGCGGGAACGGCGCCGACCGCACCCAGCACCCGATCGAAACCTTCGGCGAGGGCTGGGATACCTTCGGGCTTAACGCGCCGAAGTCAGAGGACACACCAGCGGAAGGAACTGCTGCTGACGCGCCGAATACGCCATCAGCGCCCCACTCTCCAGATCAAAATACCAACCGTGGATCTTGAGTTTTCCGTCATCGACGCGGCGCTTCAGCCACGGATAGGTCAGCAGATTATCCAATGATTGCAGGATGCTGGCCTGTTCGCAGGCCTGATGCTGCTCGGCGCTGTCCCGGTGCGCCAGCTCACGCTTGACACGCGCCGCCACCGGTTCCGCAATCCGCATCCACTGGCCGACAAAGTCGGTCTCGCGCTCCACCACGCGCGGCACTGGCGACATCAGCGCGCGAATGCCGCCGCAGCGCGCATGCCCCAGCACGATGACGCGGTCCACTTCGAGATCGCACACGGCGAACTCGATGGCCGAGCTGACGCCGGGCGGCGCGTTCGGCGTGCACGGCGGCACCAGGTTGGCGATATTCCGCACAATGAACATGTCACCTGGATTGCTGCCGGTGAGTAGCAGCGGATCGACGCGCGAGTCGCAGCAGCCGATCAACAGCGTATGCGGGTGCTGGCCGGTACGCAGGTTGCCGTACAGGTCAGGGTTCTCGTTGAAGTACTGCTGTTGGAAGCGGTTAAAGCCGCTGATGAATTTTTCAATATCCTGCATGGTTGCGCAAATCCTCTGGATTGATGATCGTGATCTTGCGGCCCTTGAAGGCGATCAGGTTTTGTGCGCTCAGCTCCGCCAGGATGCGCGAGAAGTGTTCCGGCGTCAGGTTCAGGCGTGAGGCCAGCACCGCTTTGGTCACCGGCAGCGTCACTTGCGTGGCCTGCGCGTCCGGCAGCTCCTTGAGCAGGTAGCCGATCACGCGTTGGGTGCCGGTGCGCAGCGCATAGGACTCCATGTCACACATCAGCGAGTGCATGCGCTGGCTCAGGCCCGCCAGCATCTTGCAGGCGAATTCCGCGTCATGATGGATTTCGCGATAAATCACCGGCTTGGAGACGTGCAGCAGCAGCGTGTCCTCGGTGGCGGTGGCGGTGACGATGTAAGGGCTGCCCATGAACATCAGCGCCTCGCCGAAACTGTGACCGGGGCCGATCAGCTCTATCACCTTCTCCACACCGCTGAACGACGTGAAGGACAGTTTGACCTGGCCGTACAGCACCTGATGGAAGCCGACGCACGGATCGCCGCGCTGAAAAATCTGCTCGCCGCGCTCCGCGCGCACCTCGGTGGTGCCGAGCGCGATGCGATTCAGTTCCTCGGGTCCCATCGAATTAAACAGCGGCACGCGGGCCAGGAAGTCTTGTACTTTGATCTTGCTCTTATCCATAACCGCCTCAAATGGTTCTCGAGTAACGCGCCGGCTGCGGTCCTTCCTGCTTCGGCGCGTTCAGGTAATTGTCGAACGCCATGCAGATATTGCGTATCATCAGGCGTCCGCGCATCTTCACTTTGATACCGCCGCCGTCCCTGGACAGCAGCCCCTCTTCTTCCAGCGGCGCCAGGCGCGCCAGGTCTTCGGCGAAGTAATCTTCAGGCGCGACACCCGGCGGCAGCGCCAGGTCCTTGTAAGCCAGATCGAAGTCGCACATCAAGCGGCCGATCACCGTGCGCCGCAAGACATCGTCGTCGTTCAGCGTGATGCCGCGCGCGATCGGCAACTGGCCGGCGTCCAGCCTTTCGTAGTAGGCGCTCAGCACCTTCTCGTTCTGGCTGTAGCTGTTGCCGACGGCACTGATGGCCGACACGCCCAGTGCCACCATCGGCGCATCGGCGTGGGTGGAGTAGCCCTGGAAGTTGCGCTGCAATTTACCCTCACGCTGGCTACGCGCCAGATCGTCCTCCGGCAGGGCGAAATGGTCCATGCCGATGTAGACGTAGCCGGCCGCCGTCAGGCGCTCGATACACAGGCCGAGCATGGCCAGCTTGGCTTCCGGGTCCGGCAGTTCGTCCGCCTTGATCAGGCGCTGCGCCTTGAACAGCTGCGGCATGTGGGCGTAGTTGTAGACGGCGATGCGGTCCGGACGCGCGGCCACCACCTTGTCCAGCGTCGGGCCGAAGCTCTCGGCGCTTTGCAGCGGCAGGCCGTAGATCAGGTCCACGCTGATCGAACGGAAGCCGCTGGTGCGGGCGGCCTTCAGCACCTCCATGGTCTGCGCATACGACTGGATACGGTTGACGGCCTTCTGCACCGCCGGGTCGAAGTCCTGGATGCCCAGGCTGATGCGATTGAAGCCCTGCCGGCGCAACCTCGCGATGCGCTGCGGCGTCACCGTGCGCGGATCGACCTCGATCGAAAACTCGCCCTCCTCGTCCGGCGCAAAGTCGAAATAGGCGCGCAGTTGACCGAGCAGGCCGTCCATCTGCGCGTCGCTCAGATAGGTCGGCGTGCCGCCGCCAAAGTGCAGCTGGTCGACCTTGCGGCGTTCGCCCAGCAGCGCCGCCTGCAGCCGCATCTCGCGCGACAGGTAGCTCAGGTACTCGGCGGACTTGGTCTTGTCCTGCGTGATGATCTTGTTGCAGCCGCAGTAGTAGCACAGCGACTCGCAGAACGGAATGTGGACATACAGCGAAAACGGCGCCCGCTCGCCAAGGCCGTCCAGCCGGGTGACGGCGGTGCGGTACTGCTCCGTGCCGAAGTCGCCGCTGAAACGGTCGGCGGTCGGGTATGACGTATAACGTGGCCCCATCTGGTTCAATTTGCGGACCAGGGCGGCGTCGAATTCGACAGATGGGATCAGCGGTATCATGGTTTTTCTCCGGTTAGCAAGGCATGTCGGCGTTTTTGCGGGCATAGCACCACCAGGTGATGGCGATGCAGCTGGTGTAGAAAGCGATGAAGCCCCACAGCGCGGCGTCCACGCTGCCGGTCAAGGCGATCGAGGTGCCGTAGCTTTTCGGGATGAAGAAGGCGCCATACGCCGCCACCGCCGAAGTGAAGCCCAGTACCGCGGCGCTTTCCTTGTTCGCATCGACGATCGCCTGCTGCTTGACGGCTTCCGGCTGGCCGGCGGCGGCGCGCTGACGCTCGGTCATGAAGATGATCGGAATCATGCGGAAGGTCGAGGCGTTACCGACACCGGTGCCGGCGAACAGCGCCATGAACATCCAGAAGAAGCCATTGAAGCTGCCTGCGGCTTCGCCGTGCGGCAGGAACGCGATCACGCCATAGACGGCGGCGATCATGCCGAAGAAGGTCCACAGCGTGACGCGCGCGCCGCCCAGCTTATCGGCGATAACGCCGCCGGCCACGCGAAACAAGGCGCCCACCAGCGGGCCAAGGAAAGCGTACTTCAACGCGTTCACATCGGGGAACTGGGTTTTGATCAGCAGCGGGAAGGCCGCCGAGTAGCCGATGAAGGAGCCGAAGGTGCCGGTGTAGAGCCAGCACATCAACCAGTTGTGTTTGCGCTTGAAGATCACCGCCTGGTCGGCGAACGACGCCTTGGCCGAAGCCAGGTCATTCATGCCGAACCATGCCAGCAGGCTGCTGACGATAATGAACGGCACCCAGATAAAGCCGGCGTTTTGCAGCCACAAGGTGGTGGCTTCGCCAAACTTGACGGCGTTCTGCGGCTCGCCACCGACGGCGCCGAACACGCCGGCGGTGATCACCAGCGGCACAACGAACTGCACCGCCGACACGCCCAGATTGCCCAGGCCCGCGTTCATGCCCAGCGCATAGCCCTTCTGCGCTTTCGGGAAGAAGAAGCTGATGTTGGCCATCGACGAAGCGAAGTTGCCGCCACCGAAGCCGCACAGCAGCGCCAGAATCAGCATGGTCGGATAGCCGGTGTTGATGTCCTGTACCGCGAAGCCGATGCCGATGGCTGGAATCAGCAGCGAGGCGGTGGAGATCGTGGTCCATTTACGGCCGCCGAAGATCGGCACCATGAACGAATAGAAGATGCGCAGCGTGGCGCCGGACAGGCCGGGCAAGGCCGTCAGCCAGAACAGCTGGTTGGTGCTGTATTTGAAGCCGATGGCCGGCAGGTTGACCACCACCACGCTCCACACCATCCAGACCGCGAAGGCCAGCGCCAGCGCGGGGATCGAAATCCACAGGTTGCGGTTGGCGGTGGCCTTGCCACCGCTGCCCCAGAACGCGGAGCTCTCAGGCTCCCACGTATTGATCATGTACTTGCTCATGAGGTTCTCCTTATTTAGTCGATTGTGGGCGGAACGAGAAGTGCATCCACACCAGCGATACGCATACGGTGCCGTACAACAGCATGAAGGCGCTGGAGCGGATGCCGGTCAGGTCCAGCAAGGCGCCGAACATGATCGGCAGCACGAAGCCACCCAGGCCGCCGGCCAGGCCGACCACACCCGATACGGCGCCGATGTTGTCGCTGAAATCGTCCGCGATGAATTTGAAGACCGACGCTTTGCCCACCGCCATGGCGGTGCCGACGATGAACAGCAAACCGGTGAAGACCCATGGCGACAGCGCCAGGTCCAGATGCAGCGGGCCGTTGGTGGTCTGGATGATCATCGCGGTTTGCGGATAAGACAGCAGGAAGAAGCACACCCAGCACACCCACATCACCCACCAGGTGACCTTGTAGGCGCCGTGGCGGTCCGAGATCCAGCCGCCCAACGCGCGCAGCACACCGCCCGGCAGCGAGAAGCAGGCGGCCAGCAAGGCGGCCAGGCGCAGGTCAAAGCCGTATTCACCGACGTAGTACTTGGTCATCCACAGCGCCAGGCCGACGTAGCCGCCAAACACCACCGAGTAGTACTGGCAATAGCGCCATACACGGCGGTCCTTCAGCACCTTCAGTTGCTCGCTGAACGACACGGAGGAATTGGTCTGATGCGATGGATCGGTGGCCGAGAACACCCAGAACAGCAGCGCCGTCACCAGCATGGCGATGGCGTACACGGTCGGCAGCGATTGCCAGCCCCAGGCCGCGATGATCGCCGGCGCGACGAACTTGGTCAGCGCCGAACCGGAGTTGCCGGCGCCGAAGATGCCCATGGCCAGGCCGCGACGCTCCTTGGCGAACCAGCGCGCCACATATGGGGTGCCGACCGAGAACGAGCCGCCGGCCAGGCCGACGAACAGGCCAAGCACCAGGAACTGCCAGTAGGCGGTGGCGTGGCCGATCAGCGCGATGGCCGGCACCGTGGCCAGCATCAGCAGGAAGAAGACGATACGGCCGCCGTATTTGTCACACCAGATACCCAGCGGGACGCGCACCAGCGATCCGCTCAACACCGGCATCGCGGCCAGCAGGCCGAATTCGGTTTCGTTCAAGCCCAACATCTTCTTGATCGGGATGCCCAGCACCGCGAACATCATCCAGATCGCGAAGCAGATCGTGAACGCGAAGGTACTACTCACAAGTACCGAAACTGCTTTGTTATTGTTTGACACTTTGCCTCTCCTGATTACACGTAGGGATGGCATCAGGGTACGCTGCGGCGCAACAACCGACTATCGGCATGACGTATATCCCGCCTAGGTCGAAAGAACTAGGTCCGCCAGGGAGACAGCGTCCAGCGTGGCTAAAAAGGCATCAGTGGCTTTACCCAGCACGTTCTCCACGCGGCAGTGGCCCGCATGGCGACAGGTGGTGTGCTCGCGGTTGAAGCAGTCGGCGATATAAAAATCCGGCTCGCTATCGCGCACCACCTGACCGACACAAATCTCGCACGCGGGCCGCGCCAGCATGATGCCGCCGTTCCGCCCACGCACCGTGCGGATCACGCCGCGCACGCCGAGCCGGTAAACCACCTTGGTCAGATGGTGCTGCGAGATGCCGTGCGCGCCGGCGATTTCGGCCACGGTGGCCAGGCGCGCGGGCTGGCGCGCCAGGTACATCAGTGTGCGCAATGTGTAGTCGGTGAAGGTGGTCAGTCGCATGGAAGCCATTATTCATGAGGGCCTTTTGCACCGGCATAACCTACATCAAGAAATAACAACTATTTTCTATGCTGCTTTAAACCGCGGGCCTAGAATCCAGCTGTCGATCCTGACAAGCTCAAATAAAAAGGAACCATGCCATGCACGCTACACGCAAGCTCTGGACCTGGCTCGCCGTCATTTGCGTTCTCTCCTTCGCCGTTCTTGGCTGGGTGGGCGCGCAAATCTACCAGACCGCGCCACCCATCCCCAAACAAGTCATCAGCGCCGACAACGAGGTGCTCTTCAGCGAAGGCCAGGTCGATCGCGGCCAGCAGGCCTGGCTCTCCGCCGGCGGCCAGCAGCTTGGTTCCGTCTGGGGCCACGGCAGCTACCTGGCGCCCGACTGGTCGGCCGACTGGCTGCACCGCGAAGCGCTGGAACTGCGCCAGATCTGGGCCCAGCGCGATCATGGCGCCAATTTCGATGATCTGAGCAAGTCGCAGCAGGCCGCGCTGAACGCGCGCCTGAAGGAAGAAATGCGCCGCAACACCTACGACGCCGCCACCGGCGCCATCATCCTGTCGGCCGACCGGGCCGCCGCCGTGCGCGCCGTCACCAGGCACTACACCGACTTGTTCGGCGACGCCCGCGGCCTGGATCAGCTGCGCGAACAATATGCGATGACCGCCAACTCCGTGCCGGATGCGGACGACCTGCGCGCGCTGCCGGCCTTCATCTTCTGGTCGTCATGGGCCGCCGCCGCCGACCGTCCGGGCGAGACGGACCTGAGCTACACCAGCAACTGGCCGCACGAACCGCTGATCGACAACCGTCCAACCGCCGAAGCGGGCATCTGGTCGATCGCCAGCGTGATCCTGATGATCGGCGCCATCGCCGCCATGGTCATGGCCCACTCGGCCGCCAAGGAGGAGGAGGATCCTGTGCCACCGAAGGCCGATCCGCTGTTCAGCCTTAAAGCCACGCCGTCGATGAAGGCGACCAGGAAGTACTTCTTCGTGGTGATTGGCCTGATTCTGGCGCAAGTGGGCATGGGCGTCGTCACCGCGCACTATGCGGTGGAAGGCAACAGCTTCTTCGGCTACCCGCTGGCGGAAATCCTGCCGTTCGTGGTAAGCCGCACCATCCACACCCAGTTCGCCGTGCTGTGGATCGCCACCGCCTGGCTGGCCACCGGCCTGTATATCGCGCCGGCCATCTCCGGCCATGAGCCGCGCCTCCAGAAGCTGGGCGTGAATGTGCTGTTCTACGCGCTGCTGTTCATCGTGGTCGGCTCGACCGCCATGGGCTGGCTCGGCACCCTGCAACACAAGGGCACCGCGTTCGCCTTCTGGCTGGGTAACCAGGGCCTGGAATTCACCAGCATGGGCCGCATCTGGCAAATCCTGCTGTTCGTCGGTCTGCTGTTCTGGGTCACGCTGCTGGGCCGCGCGCTGTGGCCCGCGCTGAAAAATCCATCGTCCAGCCGTGGCCTGATCGTCATGGTGTTCCTGTCGGCGCTGTGCATCGGCGGCTTCTACGCCACCTCGCTGACCTGGGGCCGTCATAGCCACTACTCGATGATCGAATACTGGCGCTGGTGGCTGGTCCACCTGTGGGTCGAGGGCTTCTTCGAAGTGTTCGCCACCGCCGTCATCGCCCTGCTGTTCACGCGTCTGGGCCTGATCCGCGCCGCCACCGCCAACAACGCCATCGTGCTGGAGACCATCGTGTTCCTGTTCGGCGGCATTCTGGGCACGCTGCACCATCTGTACTTCACCGGCACGCCGACCTTCGTCATCGCCATCGGCGCCATGTTCTCGGCGCTGGAAGTGGTGCCGCTGTCGCTGATCGGTATCGAGGCATGGCGCAACTACCAGCGCTCGAAAGCCGCGCCGTGGGTCAGCAGCTACCGCTGGTCGATCCTGTGCTTCATCGCCGTCGGCTTCTGGAACACCGTGGGCGCCGGCCTGCTGGGTTTCTCGATCAACACCCCGATCGCGCTGTACTACATGCAGGGCCTGAACATGACCGCGGCCCACGGCCACGCCGCACTGTTTGGCGTCTACGGCATGCTGGGTATCGGCCTGTTGCTGTTCTGCCTGCGCGGCCTGTCGAGCCGTCTGGCCTGGTCGGATGCGCTGCTGCGCCCCATGTTCTGGTGCCTGAACATCGGCCTGGCGATGATGGTGTTCATCTCGCTGGTCCCTGCCGGTATCTATCAAGCCTGGGGCAGCATCACGCACGGCATGTGGTTCGCCCGCTCGCCTGAGCTGATCCACTCGAAGTTCATGGAAACGCTGGTCTGGCTGCGCGTTCCGGGCGACGTGGTGTTCGCCGTCGGCACGCTGTTCCTGGCGCTGTTTGCCTGGCGCCTGATGGTGGCTCGTAAAGAAAGCAATCCCGCCGCTGTCGCCGACCACGCCTGATTAACTCGTCATTCCGGCCAAGGCCGGAATGACCAACAAGGAGTTTGAAATGCCTCACGATTGTTCGACACCCACCGCCCAGGCAGGCGTCTACCCATTCGACGCGCGCGGTGTCGCCAAGCGCTTCCGCCACGCCGCCATCTTCGGCGCGCTGGAAGCGCTGCATCCCGGCGAAACCATGCGCTTCTGTAACGACCATGATCCGCTGCCGTTGCTGGCACAGATCCAGCATCGCTATGGCCCCTATTTCCGCGCCACCTATATTTCGCGCGCGGTGGGACAGGTCATTATCGATTTCCTCGCAGTTGGGGAAGAAACACCGCAGTAAAACACTAACGACAACCAGAAGGTGATTGAGATGAAAACGCAATTCAAGCTTGCCGCCGCCAGCATTACCGCCGCGCTGCTCGTGATGTCCCAAAGTTTCGCCGCTCCAGAACTTCCCGTCATCACGCAGGAACTGGTCGCTCCGCCGTTGATGCCTCCTCAGATAACCCGCAAGACCCCCGCCAAGGTGGTGGTCAACCTGACCGTGGAGGAGGTCGAGCGCGAAATCGCGCCGGGGACAAAATACACCTTCTGGACTTTTGGCGGCACGGTGCCCGGCAAGATGATCCGCGTGCGCGAAGGCGACACGGTGGAGCTGAACCTGCAAAACCTCCCGGACAACAAGCTGCCGCACAATATCGACCTGCACGCGGTGACCGGTCCTGGCGGCGGCGCGGCACAAACGCTGATCGCGCCGGGCAATGAGGCCAGCTTCACGTTCAAGGCGCTCAATCCTGGCCTGTATGTCTACCACTGCGCCACCGCGCCGGTTGGCATGCACGTGGCCAACGGCATGTACGGCATGATCCTGGTCGAACCGAAGGAAGGCATGTCCAAGGTCGACAAGGAATACTATGTGATGCAGGGCGACTTCTACACCTCCGGCGCCTACCGCGCGCCGGGCCTGCAGGGCTTCGACCAGCAGAAGGCCATCGACGAGAAACCGACCTATGTGCTGTTCAACGGCGCAGACGGCGCGCTGACCGGCGCCAACGCGCTGACCGCGAAAACCAACGAGAAGATCCGCATGTTCTTCGGCGTCGGCGGCCCTAACATCACGTCGAGCTTCCACATCATCGGCGCCATCTTCGACAAGGTGTACTTCGAGGGCGGTACCAAGTTCCAGGAGCAGGTGCAGACAACGATGGTGCCGGCCGGCGGTTCGGCCATCCTGGAGTTCACCCCAAAAGTACCGGGCAATCTGACACTGGTCGACCACTCGCTGACCCGCGCTTTCAACAAGGGCGCGATCGGCCTGCTGTCGGTCAGCGGTCCTGACAACTTTGCCATCTACGGCAAGGGCGTCAAGAAGCCGCTGCCTGGCGCGAAAACGGCCGCGGCGCCGGTGAAGGCAGCGCCGGTGGTGCCAGCCCTGCCCGGTGAACAGGTACGCGGCAAGTCGGTGTACGACAACACCTGCGCGGTCTGCCATCAGGACAAGGGGCAGGGTGTGCCGGGCGTATTCCCGCCGCTGGCCAAGTCGGACTTCTTCAAGGAGCGTCCATATGAAATGGCGCACATCGTGCTGCACGGCCGTACCGGTGAACTGGTCGTCAACGGCGAGCATTACAACGGCGTGATGCCGCCGCAGGAGCTCAATGACGAAGACGTGGCGGCGGTGATCAACTATGTCAGCGTGGCGATGAACGACGGCAAACCGGTGATCACGCCGGCCCAGGTGGCGGAAATGCGCAAAGCGAGGTAATCATGAAAGCGCCGATACTCGCACTGTCCATCGCGGTTGCGTGCAGCGTGACCGCCAGTGGGGCCGCCAGCGGCAGCGGTCCGGTCCAGCAGTCTGATATCGGCGCCCGTCTCGACAGCGCTCTCGCCGACGTCTGTGTCACGCCCCGGCCAAGCGCCGAAGGTGATACCGGCGGCGGCTCCGGCGGTGGCGTGGAATATCGCGCCATCGCCGGCGGTCCGTTGCGCAGCGTGCTGCCGGCGGACGGCGTGGCGGCCGACGCGCAGGTCCAGCCCTACCAACTGCGCAGCCGCCTCGTTACCAACCGTGAGTTCAAGGCCTTCCTGCAAACGTCGACGATGTGGCGGCGCGGGCAGGCCCCGGCCCTGTTCACGGCGCCAGGCTACCTGTCCGCCATCGACGGCGCCGACGACGAAGCCCCGGTCATCCAGGTCAGCTGGTATGCCGCGCAAGCCTATTGCGCGTCAGAGCAAGCCAGACTCCCCCGCTGGTATGAATGGGAATTCGCCGCCAAAGCCGACGCAACGCAAGCCGATGCGCGCGACGACGACGCCTGGCTCTCCAACATCCTGCGCTGGTACGCCGACGCGGGCAAAGCCCCTCCCGGCCGCGTAGCCTCCACCCCAGCCAACTACTACGGCGTGCATGACATGCATGGCCTGGTATGGGAATGGGTGGAAGACTACAGCGGCCTTTTTGTCAATGCCGACAGCCGTTCCAGCGTCGAAAAGAAACAGCTCGACTACTGCGGCGGCGCCGCCGTCTCCCTGCAAGACCGTCGCAACTACGCGGTCCTGATGCGCCTCGCCCTGCTCTCCGCCATGGAAGCACGCCAGGGTGGCGCCAACCTCGGATTCCGCTGCGCGCGCGACTCCACCGATCAAGGAGCTACACCATGAAACGCACCGCCATCACTTTCACATTGATTTCCGCGCTGCTGACGTTCGGCCAGGCCGGCGCGCAGCAGCACGACCATGGCGGCCACGCGGCGCACGCGCAGACCGCGCCAGCGACCGGCACCGGCGCGTGGGCGCCGTCCGCGCCCGGCGTCGCCATCCCCGCCAACTCCGTCTATCAGGTGCCAACGCCGCTGACCGACGCCGCCGGACAGCGCTTCGTGCTGAAGGACGCCGCCGGCGCGCCGCTGCTGGTGACCATGTTCTACGGCGACTGCCACTCGGCCTGCCCGGTGGTCATCGAAACGCTGAAGCGCACCGTCGGCGCGCTCGGCCCGGACGGCAAGCGTCTGCGCGTGCTGCTGATCAGCCTCGATCCCAAGCGCGACACGCCGAAATCGCTCGCCATGATGGCCGACATGCAGAAGCTCGATCCGGCGCAGTTCCGCCTCGCCGTCGCCGGCAGCGACACCGACACGCGCATGCTGGCCGCCGCGCTGGACATCCGCTACCGTCCACTGGACAACGGTGAAATCAGCCACACCACCCGCATCGTCCTGCTCAACCCGGACGGCAGCGTGCGCGCCGACAGCAACAAGCTGACGGTCGATCCGGATCCGGAATTCGTTAAGCAAATCGCCACGGCGTTAAAAAGATAAGCCAGATCAAGAAATCTACAGATAGGGCTAACCGTCGCCAAAAACACCATATATAGTGGCCCAACGATCAAACCAACTAAATATGGGGTCAGCATGGAAGGACTATTTCATACCAAAATCATCAAGCGCGATGGCGGCGAGCAGCCATTCAACCTGGTGAAGATTGAAAGCGCACTGCTGCGCGCTGGCCGCGCCACCGGCGAATTCGACACCCAGCAGGCCAACCAGCTGACCGAGGCCGTGCTGCTGCAACTCTCCACGCTGCCGCAGACCGACAGGCTGACGGTGGAACTGGTGCAGGACACGGTGGAAAAGGTCCTGTACCAAGCGGGCTTCCGCCGCACGCTGCGCGCCTACGTGGTCTACCGCGAGCAGCATGCCTCGCTGCGCCAGGACAAGCACTCGCTGGTCGACGTGGCGTCCTCCATCAACGAATACCTCGAACGCCAGGACTGGCGCGTCAACGCCAACGCCAACCAGGGCTACTCGCTGGGTGGCCTGATACTCAACGTGTCCGGCAAAGTCATCGCCAACTACTGGCTCAATCACGTCTACCCGCCGGAAGTGGGCCGCGCCCACCGCGACGCCGACATCCACATCCACGATCTGGACATGCTGGCCGGGTATTGCGCCGGTTGGTCGCTGCGCACGCTGCTCAACGAAGGCCTGAACGGCGTACCGGGCAAGGTGGAATCCAGCCCGCCGCGCCATATGTCCAGCGCCATCGGCCAGATCGTCAACTTCCTCGGCACGCTGCAGAATGAATGGGCCGGCGCCCAGGCCTTCAGCTCCTTCGACACCTACATGGCGCCCTTCATCCGCAAGGACAGGCTGCGCTACGATGAAGTCAAGCAGTACATGCAGGAGCTGATCTACAACCTGAATGTGCCGTCGCGCTGGGGCACGCAGACGCCGTTCACCAACCTGACCTTCGACTGGGTGTGCCCGGAAGACCTGCGCGAGCAGATTCCCCACATCGCCGGCGAGGAAATGCCGTTCTCCTACGGCGAGCTGCAGGAAGAGATGGACATGATCAACCGCGCCTACATCGAGATCATGATGACCGGCGACGCCAAGGGCCGCGCCTTCACCTTCCCCATCCCGACCTACAACATCACCGAGGACTTCGCGTGGGAGAGCCCAAACGCCGAGCTGCTGTTCGAGATGACGGCCCGCTACGGCCTGCCCTACTTCCAGAACTTCATCAACTCGGAACTGAAGCCGAACATGATCCGCTCGATGTGCTGCCGTTTGCAGCTGGATCTGCGCGAGCTGCTCAAACGCGGCAACGGCCTGTTTGGCTCGGCCGAGCAAACCGGCTCGCTGGGTGTGGTCACGATCAACTGCGCGCGCCTCGGCTATCTGTATCGCGGCGACGAACCGGGTCTGCTCGCCGCGCTGGACCGCCTGCTGGAACTGGGCCGCGACAGCCTCGAAATAAAGCGCAAAGTCATCCAGCGCCACATGGACAATGGCCTGTTCCCGTACACCAAACGCTATCTGGGCACGCTGCGCAACCACTTCTCCACGCTGGGCGTCAACGGCGTCAATGAGATGATCCGCAACTTCGACCCGGAAGGAAAACACGACATCACCACGCCGTGGGGCCGCGCCTTCGCCCTGCGCCTGCTGGACCACGTGCGCGCGCGCATGGTCGAATTCCAGGAAGCCACCGGCCATATGTACAACCTGGAAGCCACGCCGGCGGAAGGCACGACCTACCGCTTCGCCAAGGAAGACAAGAAGCGCTACCCGAACATCCTGCAGGCCGGCACGCCGCAGCAGCCCTACTACACCAACTCCTCGCAGCTGCCGGTCGGCTATACCGAAGATCCGTTCGCAGCGCTGGAACAGCAGGACGAACTGCAACGCAAGTACACCGGCGGCACCGTGCTGCACCTGTACCTGACCGAGGCGCTATCCAGCGCCGCCGCCTGCCGCACGCTGGTGCGCCGCGCGCTGGGACGTTTCGGCCTGCCGTACATCACCGTCACGCCGACCTTCTCGATCTGCCCGAAACACGGCTACCTGAATGGCAGCCACGAGTTCTGCCCGAAATGCGATGCCGACATCATCGCCCGCAAACAAGCCACTCTTCAACAACCAGCAAAGGAAACGCCATGCAAAGTGTGAACCAGCAAACCATCCAGCTCGACGACTCGGAACGCCAGCGCTGCGAAATCTGGACCCGCGTCATGGGCTACCATCGTCCGGTATCGTCCTTCAATATCGGCAAGCAGGGGGAGTTCCATGAACGTAAATTCTTCCGTGAGCCGCATGCGCAGCTGGAATCTTAAAGAGCAAGGCCGCCAACTGCGCGTTGGCGGCTACACCCCGTTCAGCGCCAGCGAATATCCCGGCCTGCTGTCGGCCGTGATATTCGTGCAGGGCTGCCCGTGGCGCTGCGGCTACTGCCAGAACACCCACCTGCAGGAGCGCACGCGCGACAGCCCGATCGCCTGGAAAGACATTCTGACGACGCTGGAACGGCGCGCCGGCATGCTGGACGCGGTGGTGTTCTGCGGCGGCGAGCCCACCATGGACCCGGCGCTGCACAGCGCCATCTCGCAAGTGCGTGCGATGGGCTTCAAGATCGGCCTGGAAACCGCCTGCATTTACCCGGAACGTTTGAAAAGCGTGCTGCCGCTGGTGGATTGGGTGGGCTTTGATGTGAAGACCACATTCGCGCGCTATGCCGACGTGACCGGTGTTCCCGACAGCGGCGCGCCGGTGCGGGAAAGCGTGGCCGCCATCCTCGCCAGCGGCGTCGATTACGAGTGTCGCACGACAGTCCATCCAGCGCAGCTGTCACCGGCGTTGCTGGCGGAGCTGGCGCGGGCGCTGGCCGCGATGGGCGTGGAAAACTATGTATTACAGGAATTCCGCGCCACCGGGTGCGCCGATGAAGGCCTGGTGGCGGGTGCGCAGGCGGGCTATCCGGGCGAAGCGCTGCTGGCCGGGATAGCACCGCTGTTCGACAGGTTTAACGTGCGCCGCGCCGGCCAGGCAGGGCGCTGAAAAAACGGGTAATGGCCTGGCGGCCCAGTTCCGTCAGCGGCAGCTCGATCGCGTCGAGCGTATTCTTCACCAGCAGGCCCAGTTCCGTATCCCCTTCCATCGACAAGCGGCGCGAGAAGAACAGCGTGTCCGGGTCCTGCTCGCGCTTGGCCAGCGCGATGAAGTCGCGTGTGCAGGCGCCGATTTCCAGGTCCGGCACGCCGGCGGGACGCAGGGCAGCGAAAGCGTCGCCGCGCCAGGTAAAGTCGAACGCCACGCCGGCGTCAGTGACGCGCACGCGCAGATGACGGCCGGCCAGTCCGGCGCGCACGTCATCCGGCAGATGCGGTCTCAGCACCAGATTCAGCGCCGTCACGCACAGCAGCGACCCGGGAAACGCCGGCAGACGCTGGCCGAGGGAGGCCAGCAAGGCCGGCAGCCGTTGCACCGTGCCGAAATTGTTTTTTGCTACAGGGTTCATGCTGCGTTCTCCATGCGATATTCCAGACCAGGCTTGCCGTACCAGTAGCCGTTGCAGGCTTCGGACGGCAGCAGCGGCAAGATCGTGTCGGCGGCGGTGCGCGGTGGCATGGCGCCGGTGCGCGCGGCATCGAAGGCGGAGATGATCTCGTTCATATTGGTCGACTGAGGGCTGAGGCGCGCCACGTCCACGCCCAGTTCCGCCATCTGCGCCATCTCCGCCACCAGGTTGTACACCAGCGCCGACTGGCTCTGGATGCCGTTCAGGATCAGGAACTCCTGCTTCTCCTTGGTTTGCATCATCATGCCGTCCGGATGATCGATGCAGCTGAAACGGCAATCGTCCTTTGGCAGGTTGCGGTTGCGCGCGGTGAAGCAGCGGGCGGAAAACGCCAGCGGCATGCGGCCGAAGGCGAAGACTTCGGTCTGCATGCCTTCCGGGCGGCTGCGCTGCATGTGGCGCAAGCCATCGCGGCTCATCTCCAGCGGCATGACCCAGCGCGTCGCGCCCAGTTCATGCATCAGCGCCAGCGTTGGCGGATTGTAGATATTCAGGTGTGGGCCGGCGACAAAGCTCGACTGGCCGGACAGCATGTGCACCGCCCCAATGTCGTTGGCTTCCACGTGGAAGCGACCATTCGCCACGATCTTGCGCTGGGCACCGAGGTCCGCGCTGGACTCGATCAACACCAGCGTCGATATCACCACCTCCTTGCCGCGCGCTTGCAGCAGTTCAGCGATGCTCAGCCAATCGGCGGCGCGCAGCTCGTGGCGGCGCGAGCACACGGTCTCGCCGAGGTAGACGATATCCACCGGGCTCTCCGCGATTTGTTCGTAAAATTCCAGGACCTTGGCGCGCGGCCAGTAATACAGCAGCGGCCCGAGGGCGAGTTTCAACATGACTTCTCCGTTCTTATTTCCACGAGCGGTGATACGCGCCCAGTGTGTGCTGCTGGCCTTCGGCCAGCGTGTTCAGTTCCGACATCCAGGCCGGCTTAACCGAGTAGCGCGCCGTATTACGCAGACAGTCGTCCAGCGCGGTGCGCCACACGCGCGTCACCTGCGAGACGTAGGCGGGGCTGCGCTGGCGGCCTTCGATCTTCACCGCGCGCACGCCCATTTCCAGCAACTGCGGCAGCAGTTCCAGCGTATTCAGGCTGGTGGGTTCCTCGATGGCGTAGTAGGTTTCATCCTCGACCTCGAAGCGGCCCTTGCACAGCGTTGGATAGCTGGCGTTTTCCTGCGGCGTGTAGCGGTCGATCATCACGCCGTTGAGGCGCGACTCCAGGCCGCGCGGATTCTGCTGCCAGCGCACCGCCTTGGCCGGCGAGCAGACGCCGTGGGTGTTCGGCGATTCACCGGTGACGTAGGACGACAGCTGGCAGCGCCCCTCCACCATCACGCACAGGCTGCCGAAGCCGAACACCTCGATTTCCACGTTGGTGTTCTTGACGACGTGCTCCACCTGCGCCAGCGACAGCACGCGCGGCAGCACCGCGCGCTGCACGCCAAACTGCTTCTGGTAAAAGTTGATCGCCTCGGCGTTGGTGGCCGAGCCCTGCACCGACAGGTGCAGGCGCAGGTTCGGATAGTTGTCGGCGGCGTAGCGCATCAGGCCCGGATCGGCCAGGATGACGGCATCCACGCCGGCCTTGGCGGCGCGGTCGATGGCGGCCTGCCACAGCGCCGTGTTGTCCGGCTGCGGGTAGGTGTTCAGCGCCAGCAGCACCTTGCGGCCGTGATCATGGGCGTAGGCGACGCCGGTGTTGATGGCGGCGTCGTCGAAATTGAGGCCGGCGAAGTTGCGGGCGTTGGTGGCATCGCGAAAACCGAGGTAGACGCAATCGGCGCCCAGGTCGACGGCGTTCTTCAACGCCGGCAGGCTACCCGCCGGGCATACCAGCTCGATGGGTGGGGAGACAGGATGATTCATGTGGTCTTCATGGCTAAATAGGGCGAACGAACTGTATCGCTCCATGAACCCGAAAATCCTTGATGTGAATCAAAGAAATTAAGCTTTATCGGGTGGGACAATGCACACAGATAAGCAAAGTACATGAGCAAGGACAAAGAAAATGCAGAAGATCGCAAGCTATCTCGATCAGGATCATCGCCGCTGCGACGATCAATACGCTGTGGCGGAATCGGACGTTATCCTGCGCCACTGGGACGACGCCACCAGTCATTTCAGCGTCTTCCTGCAGATGTTTGAGCTTCACCTTGAGAAGGAAGAACGGGTGCTGTTCCCCCGCCTCGACCACGCGCTGGGCAACGGCTACGGCCCGACCACCGTCATGCGCGGCGAGCACCGGCAGATGCGCGAGCTGCTGACGGACATGAAAAGCGCCATCACGCGGCAGGACAGCGACACCTTCTTCGACCATGCCGACACGCTGCGCATCATGATGCGCCAGCATAATCTGAAGGAAGAAGGGATCCTCTACCCGCAGGCCGACCATGTGCTGGCCGCGCAGGCCGACGACGTCGTCGCCAGCATGGAGCAGATGGAAGGGAGCATCGCATGAGCGCCTTGCTGGAAGATGGCGCGAGCGCCCGCCTGCTGGACGTCGGCGGCCTGGAAGCTCCGGAGCCGATGGTGCGCATTCTCGAAGCGCTGGACCGGCTGAGCGACGATGAGCGCCTGCGGGTGCTGATCGACCGCGAACCGGTGCCGCTGTACCGCATCCTGCTGCGCAACGGCTACCAGTACCGCACCACGCCGCAGGACGATCAGCGCTACGAAGTGATGATCTGGCTCGGCCCCATCGCATGAAACCCCTCGACGCACCGCAGCGCGCCCTCTCCTTCGGCAACAACCCGCCGCTGTCGCTGCCGCTGCGCTATTTTCTCTCGGCGCCGCTGTTCGCGGCGCTGGCCGCCGCCTTCCTCGCCTGGCAGGGCGAAGCGGCCCTGCTCACCCGCTGGTCGCCGCTGACGCTGGCCATCACCCACCTGATGGTGCTGGGTTGCCTGAGCATGACCATGATCGGCGCCTTGCTGCAAATGCTGCCGGTGGTGGCCGGCATCGAAGTGCCGCGCACCCACGCCGTCGGCGCGGTGGTGCATGTCTGCCTGTGCGCCGGCACGCTGGCGCTGGCCGCCGGCTTCTGGCTGGGCGGCCCGGTGCTGTTCCGCCTCGCCATGGCGCTGCTGCTGGCGGGGTTGATGCTGTTCGTCGGCGCCTGCACGGTCGCCATGTGGCAGTACCACCTGCCCGGCGCCGGCGCGGTGGTCGCGGGCATCCGCCTGTCGCTGGCGGCGCTGGTGCTGACCATGATCCTCGGCGGCATGCTGGCCAGCGGCTTCGCCTGGCCGGGCATGCTGCAAATGCCGCTGCAGCGCATCACCGACCTGCACGCGATGTGGGGCATGCTGGGCTGGGTGGGCCTGCTGGTGATCGGCATCGCCTTCCAGGTGGTGCCGATGTTCATGCTCACCGAGCCGTATCCCAAATTCCTGACCGGTGCCTACTCCACCTGGATGTTCATCCTGCTCGGCGCGGCCTCGCTGTCGAGCGGCTGGACCGGCCACGGCACGCTGCTGCATCTCGGCTTCCTGGCGCTGCTGGCGGCTGGCTACGCGCTGTTCGGCGGCGCCACGCTGTACCTGCTGGCGCGCCGCAAGCGTCCGCGCGCCGATCCGACCACGCTGTTCTGGCGTACCGCCATGGTCTGCCTGCTGGCGGCGCTGGGCGTGTGGCTGTGGCCTGCGGCCGCGCCATCCAACGCCGCGCCGCTGGCGGTGGGCGTGCTGCTGATCGCCGGCTTCGCGCTGTCGGCCGTCAGCGGCATGCTCTACAAGATCGTCCCGTTCCTGACCTGGTATCACCTGCAGGATGCGCGCGCGCGCAGTGGCCGCAAACCGCCCAATATCAACCAGATCATCCCGGAGCGCCACGCGCAATGGCAGTACGGCGTGCACCTCGCCGGCCTGCTGCTACTGCTGGCGGCTTGCTATCAACCGGCGCTGGCGCGTCCGGGCGCGGTGCTGATGTGCGCCGCCTGCCTCGGGCTGTGGTTCAACCTGGGTCGCGCCGTGACTCACCATATTCTCCTCGTTCCCGCACAATCATGAATAGCGAATTCTATATCGACGCCGTACTGCGTCAGGCCAAGCCCCGCCTGAGCACCCTGTTGAAACTGATGTTCAGCGAGGCGCAGGTCTTCGGCCAGCAGACCCAATGGCTGGGCAGCGTGATCGCCCTGCTGGAACCGCTGGGCTTCCAGGAGCGCACCGTGCGCACGGCGCTGTTCCGCCTCGCCGAGCACAAAGTGATCAAGATCGAGCGCCACGGCCGTCGCAGCCTGTGCATGCTGACGCCGCAGGCCGCAGCCTCGATCCAGTCGACGCGCCAGCGGCTCAACATCCCGGCAGGCCGCGGCTTCGCCGAGGACTGGACCATGCTGGTCAACTCCGGCGGCATCAGCGCCACCAGCTACGCGGGCGCGCGCAAGCAGCTGCTGGACCTGGACTACTGCGTGCTGGCGCCGAACGTGCTGGCCCGTCCGGCATCCTACACGCGCGGCGTGCAGGCCGGCGAAGACCACGGTCTGGCGCTGTTTGAAGTGAGCGGCGCGCAGCTGGCCGCCGCCGTGCGCCAGCCCTTGTTCGGCAAGATGGATTGGGACCTGGAGACACCGGCCGCGATGTACGCGCAGTTCAAGCAGCGCTTCGAGCCGCTGCGCCAGATGCTGGGCAAGCGCGGCGCCTTCACCGACGTCCAGGCTTACATGCTGCGGCTGCTGGTCAGCCATGGCTACCAGCACTGCCGCCGCGCGGATCCACTGCTGCCGCAAGAGCTGCTGCCGCGGGACTGGATGGCGATGGAAGCGTATCAAACCTATGTGGCCCTGTACGCGGGCTGCGCGACGCAGGCACGCCGCCACATCCTGAAGATTACCGAAGCGCCGGCATTAGAGCAGCCAGCCGGCATTTCGAACACGCCGGTACGTCGCCACGTCGCGCGCCGCACCAGCGTCTACATGACTGCTTAATATCACCGAAAGAGAATCATGAAACAAATGGCGAATGACTACTACGACGGTCCCACTCTGAGCGTCACCATCAACCGCGAAGGTGCGCGTGTGCACCGCCTGATCGACGATACGGTCTACCCGACCCGCGCCAAGAAGATGAATATCCGGCGCGATCCGATGGTCGAGGCGCTGTTCGGCGCCGCCGCCGAACATCCTCCGCGCGCCACGACGACGCGCAAGATCAAGGCCGCGCGGCGCTGATCCGTTGCACCACGCGGGCCTCTTCGGAGAGGCGATTGCGTCAGGCGCCGCCCGACTTCGCATCTGGCATTTTCGCCTCAGTGCAGCAACCACATCCAACCACTGAGCGTGAAGAAGGAGGAGACCATGCAAATCAGTAAGGCCGTCGCGCTGCGGTCGGCCTCGCCGTAGGCCTGGCCCAGAATCGGATAGATGCTCAGCATCGGCATGGCCGCCATCAGCAAGGCGGCGGCGCGCAGTGGCGGCGCCATCGGCGTGACGCCGATCAGCGGCACCAGCGTGGCGATCAGCAGCACCGCCAGCGGATGGCCGATCAGCTTGCCCACCACCAGCGGCACCACGCGCTGCCAGCCCGCGCTCAGCGACAGTCCGACCAGCATGCCGCCAATCGCAAACAGCGACAGGCCGCCGCTGGCCTGCGCGAACAAGTTGACGGCGCGGATCACCGGCGCCGGCAGTGTCAGCTCGGACAGGCTGACGATCAGGCCGGCCGTCACCGCCAACACCAGCGGATTTTTCATCAGCCGCCGCGCCGACTGGCGCACCACCTGATGCCAGGCGCCGCCGCCGCCATCGCGGCCATGCTCGGCCATGGCCAGCAGCAGCGGCAGCATCACCAGGTTCTCGATGATGACGTTCAGGCCCAGCGCCACGCCGGCCACCGGCGCCACCATCAGCATCAGGATCGGAAAGCCGATGAAGCTGCTGTTGGAGCACGACACGCCCATCGCCATGAAGGTGCTGCGCAGCATGCTCAGCTTGAGCAGGCGGCGGCCGGTGACATAGGCCAGCGCCAGCATCAGCAACGAACCGAATAGATATGACAGCAGATAAGCCGGGTGCAGGATGTCGCTGATATGGTGCTGCGCCAGCGCGTTGAAGATCAGCGCCGGCAGCGCCAGATTGAAGACGAACTTGCCGAACACCTGCATGTCGGCGCGGGCAAACAGACCGCTGCGGGTGGCGACATACCCGGCCAGCACAACAAGGTAAATCGGACAGGTGATGGCGAGGATTTCAAGCATGCCTGGAGGGCGGCGACGGCAGAGGGAAAACGATTATCTTACCATGGCGCCCGAACGAAAGCGGGCGCTCAGCCGCCGCGGTCAACGATGACGTAGTGTTTCCTGACCGGCTCGACGACTTCGAACACGCCCTTGAAGTTGGCCGGGATGACGAGAGCGTCGCCGGGGCCGGCTTCGGCAATGTCGCCGGCTTCGTTGATGACGCGGCAGCGGCCTTCGAGGACGTAGAAGTATTCATCCTTGTTGGGGCCGAAGGCGATGCGCCAACTGCCCTTCTCGCACGCCCAGACGCCGGCGCTGACTTCGCCGCTGGCGTTGGTAAAGTGGTTCCAGGTAGTGCGCTTCGGATTACCCTCCAGCCGCCGCCCGGCGCGCGGATGGTCGTACTCAGGCGTTGGAGATTGGTGACGAAACGCGGTAATGCTGGACATGTGTTATGGATCCGAAGGATTACAATGCCCTCATCATAAGCCTCCGCACGCAGCGTTTCAAGCCAGCACCAGCGCCAGCTCTTGCCGCAGTGTGGCCAGGTGCGGGTGGATGGCGTGGAGTTCGCCGGCGTCGGCCAGCTTTTCGATCTGGGCGCAGCGGGCGTGCAGCTGGTCGGCGCCAAGGAAGGCGGCGGCGCCCATCAGGCTGTGCGCGGCCAGCGCGACCGCCGTGGCGTCGCCCTGGTCGACGCCACGCTGCGCCACCTCCAGCAGACGCGGGCCTTCGACCTGGAAGGCGGCGCGCATCGCGCGGTACAGCTTGTCGCCGACGTCCGGCGCCGCGCTGACCGGCACGGTGACCGGCACGGCGGTCACGCCGAACATGGTGTCGAGCACCGCCGGCGCCGGCGCCGGCGCGTGCCGCTCGCCGATCAGCGCTTGCCCGCGCGCCAGCAAGCCGTCCAGCTGGCGCGCGATTTCGTTGTGCAGGTCGTTTTCGTCGATCGGCTTGGCCAGGAAGGCGCTGGCGCCGGCCTCCAGGAAACGCTGCCGCTCTTCGGCGCTGACGTTGGCGGTCAGCGCGATGACCGGGATGGCCGGATTGCGCACACCGTCGAGACCGGCGCGCAGCCGCTGCACGGCGGCGATGCCGTCCATGCGCGGCATGCGGCCATCCATGATCACCAGATCGTAGTCGTGCGCGGCCAGCGCCTCCAACGCCAGCAGGCCGTCCTCGACGATGGTGACCGCATGGCCCATATGCCCGAGCAGCTCGCGCAGAATCAGCTGGTTGGTGCTGCCATCCTCGGCGCACAGCACCGCCATGCGGCCGGCGTGCGGGCGCCGCTGTGGTTCCGGCGGCGCCATCGCCGGCGTGCCGTGCGCCAGCGGCAGGCAGACGCGGAACTCGCTGCCGACACCGGGCTCGCTGCTGGCCTCGATGCGGCCGCCCATCGCCAGCACGATGTTCTTGCAAATGGCCAGGCCCAGGCCGGCGCCGCCGTACTTGCGCGAGGTGGCGGCGTCGGCCTGCTCGAATTTCTGGAACAGGCGGCCCAGCGCGGCGGCCTCGATGCCGATGCCGGTGTCGCGCACGCTCAGCACGAGGCCCTGCCCCGGCTGCTCGCGCACGCTGACGCGCACCTCGCCGCGCTCGGTGAACTTGATGCCATTGCTCACCAGGTTGACCACCACCTGCCGCAGGCGCGTCGGGTCGCCGCGCCACCAGGCCGGCAGGGCCGGCTCGACCTCGGCGATCAGCGCCACGCCCTTGACAGCGGCGCGGTTGGCCAGCAGGCCGACCACGTCCTGCACCAGGCCGGGCAGATCGAAATCCAGCGTTTCCAGCGGCATCTTGCCCGCTTCGAGCCGGGTGTAATCGAGAATATCGTTGAGGATCTGCAGCAGCACCTCGGCATTGCTCAGGCTCAGCCGCAAGCGTTCGCGCGTCGCCGCCGCCAGCGTGTGATCCTTCAGAGACGAGCGCAGCATGCCGATCACGCCGCCCAGCGGGGTGCGCACCTCGTGGCTGATCATCGCCAGGAAATCGCTCTTGAGCTGGTTGGACACCTCGGCCGCCCGCCGCGCCGCCAGCGCTTCGGCGTTGCGCTCGTGGATCAGGCGTTCGCGCACCAGCGCACCGCCCAGCCCATGTAGCAGATAGGCGCATGACACGCTGAGCACGGCCGACACCAGCAGGAAGTTCACCGCGACGACGATCCAGTGCACCAGCGGGCTGACCGCGATCTGCGCCATGCCGAACTCCAGGCCGCCGACGTAGCCCGCCAGAAACAGCGTGCCGCTACACGCCAGCAGCGCGAGGACGGCGGCCTTGGTGCCGATCAGCACGGTGAACAGCACCGGCACCGCCAGCAAGTAGATCTGCGACAGCGGCCCGAGCGAAAACAGCAGGCCGACCGACAGCACGTAAGCGATGCCCAGCAGCGCGAAGGCGCGCCAGCGGTAAGCGATGTCGTGGCGGTAATTGAGCAGCGCCATGCCGGCCAGCGAGAAGCCATCCACCGCCAGCAGCGGCCAGTGGCCCTGGCGCGCGCCGGCCCACATGCTCGGCAGCGCGGCCAGCAGGCCGAGCCAGAACGCCACGGCGCACAGGCCGTTCAGCAGCCGCTGACGCCAGCCCTGCAGGTCCTGGTCGCCTTGATCCAGCATTTGCATGCGTTTGGACAAGGCGGCGCGCAGGGCGCGTACCGGTGGGCTGTCGATCAAGGCTCACTCGCTGGAGAAGGGATAAGTGCGCGTGATTTTACTCTACCTTAATGGTCGGCCGGGCGTAGTTACAATCTGCCCGGCAAAACTCCGATCCAGCGCGCAAGTACCGATTTAGTTCAGCAATGAACGATGGCGCGCGTAGGTGAAGTACACCACCAGGCCGATCGCCAGCCAGATCAGGAAGGCGATCCACGTCACCGCGCTGAGGAAGGCCATCAGCGCGCCGCAGAACAGGATGGCCAGCGCCGGCACCACCGGCACACCCGGGCAGCGGAAGGCGCGCGGCAGGTCCGGCCGCTTGCGGCGCAGCACGATCACCGCCAACGACACCAGGCAGAACGCCGCCAGCGTGCCGATATTGGCCAGTTCGCCCAGCACTTGCAGCGGCACCAGCGCGCCCAGCAGGCCGAAGACGATGCCGACCAGCCAGGTCGAGATAATCGGCGTGCCGGCCCGGTTCAGCGACGACAGGCTTTTCGGCAGCAGGCCGTCGCGCGACATGGCGTACAGCACGCGGGTCTGGCCGAAGGCCATCACCAGGATCACCGTGCTCATGCCCAGGATCGCGCCCAGGTCGACGAAGCCGGCGAACCATTTTTCCCCGGCGAACTGCAGCGCCAGCGACACCGGGTGATCGACGCCCTTGAACTGGGCGAACGGCACGATGCCGGTCATGATCATCGACACCACCACGTACAGCACGGTGCAGCCGGCCAGCGAGCCGATGATGCCGATAGGCAAATCGCGCTTCGGATTCTTGACCTCCTCCGCCGCCGTGGTCACCGCGTCGAAGCCGATGAAGGCGAAGAACACCAGCGCCGCGGCGCTCATCACGCCGGTGACGCCGAACGGCATGAACGGTTGCCAGTTGGCCGGCGTCACATGGCGCGCGCCGACCACGATGAACATCAGCACCACGCCGATCTTCACCACCACCATGATGTTGTTGACCCGCACCGATTCACGCACGCCCAGCGACAGCATCACGGTCAGCAGCATCATGATGCAGAACGCCGGCAGGTTGAAGAAGGTGGTCACGCCCGGCAGCGCGCCCGGCGCGGCCGACAGCGCCACCGGGATATGCAGGCCGAAGCCGCTCAGCAGCGACTGGAAGTAGCCCGACCAGCCGACCGACACGGCCGACGTCACCAGCCCGTATTCCAGAATCAGGTCCCAGCCGATCATCCAGGCGATCACCTCGCCGAGGATGGCGTAGCTGTAGGTGTAGATGCCGCCGGCCACCGGCAGGATGGAGGCGAACTCCGCATAGCACAGCGCGGCGAAGCCACAGGCCACCGCCGCCACCATGAACGACAGCGCCAGCGCCGGGCCGGCCGTGGTGGCGCCGCTGCCGGTCAGCACGAAAATCCCGGTGCCGACAATCGCGCCGATGCCCAGCAGGATCAGGTCGACCGGGCCCAGCACCTTGCGCAGGCCGCCCTGTTGTTGGGTGGCGGCGCGCATGGCGTCGACATCCTTGGTTCTGAAAATATTCACTGTGACTGCCTCCTCTATTATTGGGTCCGCCTTCGGCGAGGCCGGCATTATACTGGAGCGGCGTCACGCCTCCGCATGGCGCGTCAGCTGCAGCGTTTGCGTCGGGTGCGCAAACTTGATGCCCAGCTCGCCAAAACGTTCAAACAGCGTCACGTTGATGTTCTGCTGGATGTCCATATACGCCCGATAATCCGAGCTTTGCACGATGTAGACCGTCTCGTACTCCAGCGCCGACGGACCGCAGGCCTTCAAGTGGGCGCGGTCGAACTGCGCCAGCGGCTGCGCCTCCACCGCCTGCTGCAATATCCGCGGGATCATCCGGACGTTTTCCTTGCTGGTCTTGTAGGTCACGCTGATCGGGAAAACGATGCGGCGCGTTTCCATCCGCTTCAGGTTGCGGATGCGGCTTTTCAGCATGTCGCTGTTGGAGAACACGATCTGTTCGCCGCTGAGGCTGCGGATGCGCGTGGTCTTCAGGCCGATATGCTCGACCGTGCCGGCGATATCGTCGATGATGATGAAGTCGCCCACGACGAAGGGCTTGTCGAGCACGATGGACAGCGACGACAGCAAGTCGCCGAGGATATTCTGCAACGCCAGCGCCACCGCGATACCGCCGATGCCCAGGCTGGCCACCAGCGTGGTGATGTTGACGCCGAAGTTATCCAGAATCATCAGCAGAATCACCACCCACAGCGCGACGCGCAGCAGGAAGCCCAGCACGGCGGTCGAGGTGGTGCTGGCGATGTCTTCGGCGATGCGCTGGCGGCGGTAGTGTTCCAGCCACTCGCGCACGCCGACGTCGCCCCAGCGGGCCACCTGCAACAGCGCGGCGCCCAGCGCCAGACGGGTCAACCGCAGCGTGGCCGGTTCGGACAGCTCCAGCCATTGCGCGCCGGCCAGCGCGCCCATCGCCAGCATGAACAGCGGATGAGTGGCGCTGAGCAGCTTGACGGCGGCGTCATCGATATAGGTGGTGGTGGTTTGCGCGTAGCGCTGCAGACGGCACACGGCAACTTTGCGGACCATGTACAGCAACAGGAACACGGCGCAGGCGATGGTCAGGGCGATGGCCCAGGTGGTGAGGTCGTTTTTAAACAGTACGTAATGCATCGGTCTCCCGAAATAGTCATCACCCGGTTCAATCCCGGAGCGATGCGCCCGGCGCTGCGGCGCCGGCCTGGTGATAAAACACAACTGCGGGCGCCTGGCGCGCCCCGTTGCCAGGAAGGTAGCCGCCAGCATCAAGTATCGTGGCGGACTGGGGAGCGGCGATTGTAGCATTCCGCCGACGAGCGACTATGCAACTGGGTTCAGGCGTGCGGCCCCGGAGGCCAAAGCACTTGGCAATGCGCTTTATTCTCTGCTAATCTTGCCGAACTGAACTGTTACTTAAGTTCTAAATCTACCCTGATCGACCTCGGCCAACGTCTAGTCCGGCCCTCGTCCAACGGGCGACGAGTACGCGAGGTGCTCCAGCGGCGGCTGCACAAGCAGTGGCGAATAAAACACTGGGGACACTGCATGACACTGCGGCACCACGCCTCGTCCCTGCTGATTATTCCGCCTCGCCGCTAAGCGCCGCACTCATCACACATTGTGTTTGCACCAAGGAGCCTCGCCGCCCCTTGTGGCAAGTTTTTTCATAAAAAAAGTCGGGAGATAAGAGATATGATAACGTACAACAAACCACGCCTCGCTCTGAGCGCCGTCAGCTTGGCCATTCTGGCGCTGAGCAATCCAGCGCATGCCCAGCAAGGCGATGACAACATGACGCGGGTTGAAGTGACCGGTTCATCGATCAAGCGCGTGGCGTCCGAAAACGCGCTGCCGCTGACCACCTACAAGGCCGAAGAACTGGAGGCCCAGGGGCTGACCACCATGTCCGAAGTGGCGGTCTCGCTGGTGACCGCCTCCACCAATGAACCGGTGGGCGGCGGCGGCGGCGGCGGCACCATGATCAATATGCGCGGTCTCAACACCAACCGCACGCTGGTGCTGTTGAATGGTCGCCGCCTGCCCAACGAGGCCATCGGCGACAGCTCGGTCAACGTCGACGTCGTACCGATGAGCGCGGTGGAGCGGGTGGAGGTGCTGCGCGACGGCGCCTCGTCCATCTACGGCACCGACGCGATTGCCGGCGTAATCAACTTCATCACCAAGCGCACCGTCAACGAGGTGCGCGTCAGCGTGGCGGCGGTCCAGCCGGAACGTTCGGGCGGCGGCGAGCAGCGCCGCTTCTCGCTGATCGGCGGCAAGGGCGACCTGAACACCGACGGCTGGAACGTGTACGCCGCTTTCGATACCCAGAGCCGCAGCGCGCTGATGCAAAGCAGCCGGCCGGAAATCTGGGACGCGGACAAGATCGTGGCGCTGGGCGGCACCGCCTTCGGCACCGGCGTGGCCGGCTCGTCGGCGTCGCCGGCCAACTTCACCGTGTACAACGGCGGCAAGGCCACCAGCACCACCGGCAACCCGTACTGGTCCACCGGCTGCGGCAGCACTTACGACACGCCCTACAGCCTGGCCTCGACCAAGGCCAGCGGCTCGGGCAACAAGACCTGCATCCTCAATCCCAACTTGTATCCGCAACTGCTGCCGGAAAATCGCCAGACCACGCTGTTCACCAAGGCCTCGCTGCGCCACGGCGACAACAAGCTGCTCACGGTTGAGATGCTCAACACCGATTCCTACATCGACGCCCTCAATCCGCCGCAGATCGCCGGCGCCCAGACCGACTACGACAAGATCAACGCCGGCGTGCGCAAGCCGCTGTTCATCACCAAGAGCAGCCCGTGGTATCCGGGTGGTTCGGGCGGCGTGCCGGCCGTGGCCGGCGTCAACGGCCAGGACCTGGCGGTGACCTGGAGCCTGGATGAACTGGGCGCGGCCGGCCTGCACGACCGCCAGAAGACCAACCGCATCATCATCGCCGACGAAGGCGAGTTCATGAACTGGGATTACCGCGTCGGCTTCAACGCCTCGATGAGCGAGCGCCGCGTCGGTTACAAGAGCGGCTTCGTCACCACCCCGGGCATTTACGCGGGCGTGGCCAACGGCAAGCTGAATCCCTTCGGCAAGCAGGACGCGGCCGGTCGCGCCTACCTGGACGAGATCAGCGTCGACGGCCAGGATTACCGCACCGCCCGCGTCAAATATTTCGGTCCCGACTTCAATCTCTCACGCGGCCTGATGGAGCTCGAAGGCGGCTCGCTGGCGGTGGCCGTCGGTGGTGATGTGCACCGCGAAATGTACAGCGACGACACCTCCATGCTGGCCAACGACGTCACCTACAAAACCTCGGGCACGCCGGGCGCAAACCCGTCGGGCGCGCGCACGGTGTCCGGCCTGTACGTTGAGATGGACATGCCGATCACCAAGAAACTCGACTTAACGCTGGCCGCGCGCGCCGACCATTTCAGCGATTTCGGCTCGACCTTCAACCCCAAGGCCAGCGTGCGCTGGGAACCGCTCAAGACGCTGATGTTCCGCGGCACCGCCAGCACCGGCTTCCGCGCGCCGACGCTGCCGGAGCTGTACGGCGCGGCGCGCACCAAGGGCCCGTCGACCAGCCGCTGGGATGACCCGCTGCTGTGCCCGAGCGCGACACCGTCGCAGGCCAACACCGGCAGCGTCACTACCGATCCGCGCTACGCCGGCCTCAATCTGGACCCGGCACGCGTGTGCAACACGCAGCTGACCACGCTGACCGGCGCCAATCCGGACCTGCAACCTGAGAAATCGCGCACCGTGACGGCCGGCGTGGTGATCGAGCCGGTCAAGAACATGATGGTGTCGCTGGACGTGTGGGACATCCGCATGAAGGCCACGATCGCGCAGATCACGGAAGACACCATCTTCGCCGACGTCAGCCGCTACAGCAATCTGTTCGTGCGCAACGCTGATGGCACGCTGGACTACATCGTGATGACCCGCCTGAACATGGGCGGCCTGCGCACCCGCGGCGTGGACCTGGGCTTCCGCTACACGCTGCCGACCAAGACCATGGGCCGCTTCGGCGTCAACCTCGACGGCACTTTCGTCGACAAATACGCCAGCCAGAAGGATGCGGGCGGCGCCTGGTATGACAGTGTCGGCCGTCCAGGCGCGCTGGCGACCGGCTCGACCTCGGCCAACACCTACATCTTCAAGTGGCGCCACAACCTGCGCTTCTCCTGGAACATGGGCGACTTCGGCATGCAGCTGACGCAAGCCTACACTTCCAGTTATGAAGACACCAACGCCCTGCCCAGCCAGAAGCCCGGCCAGCCGTTCTATAACGTGATCAAGCCCTACACCTTGTACAACCTGAGCACCAACTACCGCTTCTCGAAGCAGTTGCGTGTGACGCTGGGCGTGAACAACTTGTTCAACCAGGAACCGCCGCTGTCGAACCAGCGTCTGAGCTCACGCGTGGTGTTTGCGCAGAACATCGCCAAGCCGATCGGCCGGGCCTATTCGCTGCGCGCGGAGTACGCGTTCTGACCGGATAGACCCGGGCCTCAGGCCCTGGCGCGCGCCGCGTGCAGCTTCTTGTAACTATCGAGCAGCCGCGCGTGGCGCTCCAGGCCTTCCAGACGCATGCTGGTCGGCGTCAGGCCGTGGAAGCGCACGCTGCCGTCCAGCGAACCCAGCACCGCGTCCATGCGTTCATTGCCGAACATGCGGCGGAAGTTGACCTCGTACTCTGCCATTTCCATGTCGTCGTCCAGCGTGACTTCCAGCGCCGCGCTGACGGCCTGGTAGAACAGGCCGCGCTCGACGGTGTTGTCGTTGTATTGCAGGAAGGCGCCCACCTGCTCCTGCGCGTCCTCGAACTGTTGCAGCGCGAGGTTGATCAGCAGCTTCAGTTCCAGCACGGTCAACTGGCCCCAAACGGTGTTGTCGTCGAACTCGATGCCGATCAGCGTGGCGATGTCGCCATATTCGTCCAGCTCGTTGTTTTCCAGCCGCTCCAGCAGCGCTTCCAGCTGATCGTCGTCAAGGCGATGCAGGTTCAGCACGTCTTCGCGGAACAGCAGCGATTTATTGGTGTTATCCCAGATCAGGTCTTCCACCGGATAGATTTCCGAATAGCCCGGCACCAGAATCCGGCAGGCGGTCGCGCCAAGCTGGTCGTAGACGGCGGTGTAGACTTCCTTGCCCATGTCGTCGAGGATGGCCAGCAGCGTGGCGGCTTCGGCGGCGTTGTCGCCGTGACCGCAGAAGTCCCACTCGACGAAATCGTAATCAGCCTTGGCGCTGAAGAAGCGCCACGACACCACACCGCTCGAATCGATGAAGTGTTCGACGAAATTGTACGGCTCGGTGACGGCCTCGCTGGCGAAGGTCGGACGCGGCAGGTCGTTCAGGCCTTCAAAGCTGCGGCCTTGCATCAGCTCGGTCAGGCTGCGTTCCAGCGCCACCTCAAGGCTGGGGTGGGCGCCGAAGGAGGCGAACACGCCGCCGGTGCGCGGGTTCATCAACGTCACGCACATCACCGGGTAGACGCCGCCCAGCGACGCGTCCTTCACCAGCACCGGGAAGCCCTGCTCTTCCAGCCCCTTGATGCCGGCGACGATGCCGGGATATTTGTCCAGCACGGCTTGCGGCACATCCGGCAAGGCGATTTCGCCTTCGAGAATCTCGCGCTTGACGGCGCGCTCGAAAATCTCCGACAGGCACTGCACCTGTGCCTCGGCCAGCGTATTGCCGGCGCTCATGCCGTTGCTGGCGTACAGGTTCTCGATCAGGTTGGACGGGAAATACACCGTCTCGCCATCGGACTGGCGCGTGAACGGCAGCGCGCAGATGCCGCGCTGGACGTTGCCGGAGTTGGTGTCGATCAGGTGTGCGCCGCGCAGCTCGCCGTCCGGGTTGTAGATTTCCAGCGTGGTGGCGTCGAGCAGCCCGTCCGGCAGCGCATCCTTGCGGCCCGGCTTGAACCAGCGCTCGTTCGGGTAGTGCACGAAGGCGGCGTTGGCGATCTCCTCGCCCCAGTAGGCGCCGGCGTAGAAGTGGTTATTGCTGATGCGTTCGATATACTCGCCCAGCGCCGAGGCCAGCGCGCTTTCCTTGGTCGCGCCCTTGCCGTTGGTGAAGCACATCGGCGAATGCGCGTCGCGGATATGCAGCGACCACACGTTCGGCACGATGTTGCGCCACGAGGCGATTTCAATCTTGATGCCCAACTTGGCCAGCACCGCCGACATATTGGCGATGGTCTGCTCCAGCGGCAAGTCCTTGCCGGCGATGTAGGTGCGGGTGTCGCCGTCCGGCTTGACCGTCAGCAGCGCTTGCGCGTCGGCGTCCAGGCTGGCCACTTCCTCGATGATGAAGTCCGGGCCTTCCTGCACCACTTTCTTGACCGTGCAGCGCTCGATCGAGCGCAGGATGCCGAGGCGGTCCTTCTCGGAAATATCTTCCGGCAGTTCCACCTGAATCTTGAAGATCTGCTTGTAGCGGTTTTCCGGATCGACGATATTGTTCTGCGACAGGCGGATATTCTCGGTCGGGATGTCGCGCGTGTTGCAGTAAAGCTTGACGAAGTACGCCGCACACAGCGCCGACGAGGCCAGGAAGTAGTCGAACGGGCCGGGCGCGGAGCCGTCGCCCTTGTAGCGGATCGGCTGGTCGGCGATGACCGTGAAATCGTCGAACTTGGCTTCGAGACGGAGCTTGTCGAGAAAATTGACCTTGATTTCCATGGGGAGAATTCCGAAAAAGCAGAGCTGGGAAAGAACGGCAAACAATGCAAAAGGGCAGCCAAGCAGGCTGCCCTTGTACTTTACAGATGCGGGATTGTAACACAGTTATCCCGCCGCCTCTGGCTGGGCGCGCGTTAGCGGAGCTCCAGCTGGAACGGCGCCGCCGGCAGGTCGTCGCCGCTGAACAGGTTGACGAACGGCGCGTCGGCCCACGCGTAGCGCACACGGGTCACGTCGGCGCCGGCGGCGCCCGGCAGCACCACCGTGTCGCCGGCCACGCGCGCCTCGGCGTAGCGACAGGCCGCGCCGGCGCAGACCTCAAAGCCGATGGCGCGGTCGGACGAATACGTCACCAGGCCGCCGCCATTGTCGCGGAAGGCGATCACAATGTCGCCGCCGCGCCGCTGCGCCGACAACGCGGCCGGGCTGCCGGACGCGGTTTTATCGCCGTAGGCCACGCTGCGCGCGGCGCGCGCCAGTCGCTCGCCGACCACGGTTTTCTGGGTCGGATGGATGTCAAAACGGTCGCCGATGTCCAGCGTGACGGCCAAACCGGCGTTGGCATCGCCCGCCACGGCCGCAGCCTGGGCGTCGCGCAATTCGGCCCAGCCGGACTGACCGGGCGTCCTGGCGGTGGCGCCATAACCGGGCAGCTGCACCACCAGGAATGGCAACGCCGGCTGGCCCAGGCGCTGGCGCCAGTCGCGCATCAGCAGCGGCAGCAAGGTACGGTATTCCTGCGCCGCGCCGGCGTTCGACTCGCCCTGATACCAGGCCGCCAGCTTGAAGCCGTAGCCGGCCAGCGGCGCGATCATGCCGTTGTACAGCGTGGTCAGGCTGGTCGGCACGTCCCACGGCGCCGGCGGCACCTTCAGCCCCTTGAGCGCGCTGCCGCGCTGGACCTTCCACGCCTCGGTCAGCGGGATCGACTGGCCGTCCGCGGTGCCGATGCTGGGCCGGCCCGCCAGGCCGCCGTTCTTGCCGCTGTTGAGCACGCGCACGGCGATGACGTTGCGGCCGGCGCGGAACACGCCGGTTGGCACGGCGTAATCGCGCCACACCCAGGCGGTGCTGGTGCCGCCGACCGGCTCACCGTTGACCCAGGTGCTGTCGTAGGTGTCGATCGGACCGAGGCGCAGCGCATTGGCCGCGCGCGCCTGCTCCGCCGTCAGCGTGACGCTGGTGCGATACCAGGTCACGCCGTCGAAGTCCTTGAAGCCGGCCAGGCCGCTGTCCTTCCACGAGCCGGGCGGCGTCAGTTGCGGCCAGGCGGCGTCGTCGAAGTCCGGCTTGGTCCAGGCTTGCTGCGCGGCGGCGGCCGGATCGTTGGCGCGCCACCACGCCGCGTTGCGCTCGGCTTCGGCGCGCCGGCCGGCGTCGCGGTCGGCGCCATATTGCGCCACGGCGGCGACGCCGGCGCGATAGTCATCCAGCGTGCCCAGCGACTCGCCGGCGATCCAGCCCTGGATCGTGGTGCCGCCCCAACTGGCGTTGATGAAGCCGACCGGGACCTGATACTTGGCTTGCAGCGAGCGCGCCATGTAGTAGCAGGCGGCGGAAGCGGCGCCGACGGTCTCCGGCGTAACGCGGGTCCAGGCCGACGCGGCCGGCAGCTCGGCCTGCGGGACGGCGGCGCTATGTTTCGGCACGTTCAGGTAGCGCAGCTTGTCGTTGTGCGCGCCCTGGACGGCGCCGAAGGCGTTGGTCGCCGCGCTGACCGCGTATTCCATGTTGGACTGGCCGGAGCACAGGTAGACGTCGCCAACCAGCACATCGTCGCGGCTCAGCGTTTGCCCGTCGGCGCGCACGGTCAGCGTGTAGGGACCGCCGGCCGGCTGCGCCGGTAGTTGCAGCCGCCAGCGACCCTGCGCGTCGGCGTTGCCGTTGACGCTGCGCGGACCCAGCGTCAGCACCACGCGCTGTCCGGCGCGCGCCGTGCCCCAGACCGTCAGCGGCTGGTCGCGTTGCAACACGGCGTGGTCGGAAAACACCCGCGCCAGGCCCAGGCCGGATGCCGGCTGCGAGGTCGGCTTTGACTCCGCCGGCCGCAGGTAGCCATGCATCCCCAGCCAGCGCACGAAGCTGTCGAACCAGCCGGTGCTGGTGGTGTTCTTCTGGTACATGCCGAAGCCATGGCCGCCCCGCTCGAACAGGTGGAACTCCACCGGCCGTTGGACCTGACGCCAGCTGTCCACCAGCCCATAACCGGTGTTGCCGAACAAAGGATCGTCGGCGGCCAGGCCGATGAACAACGGCGGCGCGTCGGCCGGCGCGGTCACTGCGCCCAGCGGACCGTAGATGTTGCCGATAAAGGCCGGCTTCGCATCCTGCCCGTGCAGCGTGGTCGCCATGGTCAGCATGGCGCCGGCCGAGAAGCCAACCATGCCGACGCGGTCCGGATCGATGTGCCATCCGGCGGCGCGGGCACGCACCAGCGCGAAGGCGGCGCGGGCGTCGGCGATCTGCGGCGCGTAGGTGGTGGCGTCCTGCGTCGCCGGTGGACGCTTGGCGGCGGCCGAGAACAGTTCCGCCATCGACCGTTCAAAACCGGGAATATCGGCCGGCGTCTGGATCAGGCGGTACTTCAGCACGAACGCGGCCACGCCACGGTCGGCCAGTGCCTGCGCCACCTGCCAGCCCTCGTTTTCCATCGACAGCGTGCGGAAGGCGCCGCCGGGGGCGACGATCACCGCCGCGCCGCTGGCCTTGCCGGGAGCCGGCAGGAACGGCGTCAGCGTGGCCTGGGTGACGTTGCGGGTGAACACGCTGCGGTACTGGCGATGCCAGCTCTCCTGCGTGGCGGCGCCCGGCAGCGGGCCAGTGTTGAGGGGGATCGCGCCCGGTTGGGCCGGCGCCGGGATCGGCGTCATCTTGTCATCCTGCGCCTGCGCCGGCGCCGTTGCGCCGAGCGCGCATATCAGCACCAGCGACAGTGTCGCTAAGCTTGCTTGCTGCATCTTGTCTCCTGTTATCGTTATAGGTCCAGCGGCACGCTGCGGCTCAGCACCAGCGGCGCCTGTTGTCCGGCCACGCCCTCGCCCGGCTGCCCGGAGCCGACGCTGAGCCGGTACTGTCCCGGCATCAGTTGGCGCGCGCCGTCGCGCGTGACGAAACTCAGGTCGCGCGGCGTCAGCCGGAAGCTGATCTGGCGGCGCTCGCCGGCCTTCAGCGTCACGCGCTGGAAGCCGCGCAGCGCCAGCCGTGGCGCGCCCTCGAAGGCCGGCGGCGTCAGGTAGAGCTGCGCCACCTCGTCGCCATCGCGGCCGCCGGTGTTGCTGATCTCGGTGGTGACGATGACGCCGTTTTCCGGCGCGCCCTCCACCGGATCGATCCGCAGCGGCGCATAGCGGAAGCTAGTGTAGCTGAGACCGGCGCCAAACGGATAGACCGGCGTGCCGGCGTAGTAACGGTAGGTGCGGCCCTGCATGCGGTAGTCGTCGAACGGTGGCAGGTCGGCCAGGCCACGGTAGAACGTCAGCGGCAGGCGGCCGCCGGGATCGGCGCGGCCGGTCAGCACATCGGCCACCGCCAGCCCGCCGGACTGGCCGGGATACCAGGCTTCGAGAATGGCGGCGGCGTTGTCCTTGGCCCATGACAGGTCGAGCGCGCTACCGTTCATCAGCACCACCACCAGCGGCTTGCCGGTGGCCTTGGCGCGTTCCAGCAGACGGCGCTGGCTGGCCGGCAGGTCCAGCGAGGTTTTGTCACCGCCGGCAAAGCCTTCGACATTGATCGCCATCTCTTCGCCTTCCAGGTCCGAGGTCAGCCCCACCACCGCGACGATCACATCGGCGTCGGCCGCCACGCGCTGCAACTCGGCGTCGGCGTCGCTGGCGATGCGCTTCCAGAACAGGCCGGGCACGCCGCTGCCGCCGCTCTCGGCCTCGAAGCGCAGCGGATAGCGCTTGCCCTGCTCCAGCCGCACCGTGTCCAGTTGCAGCGGCTCGGCCCATTTCGAATAGTCGAGGGCATTGACCGCCGGCTTGCCATCGACCTGAAGCGTGCCCTTCACACCGCTGACGCCGAGGCGGTACAGGCCGCTCTCGGGCGCCGTCAGGTAGCCACTCCAGACGATCTTGTGCTGATCGCCGACCGTCTTGAACTGCAGCGCGCGTGACGCCAGTCCCGGCTCGGTGCGCGTGACCACCGGCCGCGTGTCATATTGCGCGCCGGCGCGGTTGTAATACGCCACGCGCAATCCCGGCTGGCCATCCGGCGTGCGCAAGGCGGATGCCGGCACCGGGTCGCCATCGGTGATCGACGGGCCGTCCGGCGCCAGTCTGACCTGCGCCGACGGCAGCACGCGGCGCAACCCTTCCAGCACCGATACCGGCGGCGCCGACTGGCTCGATGAATAATTGCCGCGCAACACGCGGGTGGCGTCGGCCAGCGGGCCGATCACCGCCAACTTCAGTCCCGGCTTGAGCGGCAGCACGCCGTCGTTCTTCAGCAGCACCATGCTGCGTGTGGCCGCCTGCAACGCCAGCGCCTGGTGCGCCGGCGTATTGATGGCCGCCACCGGCACCGCGTTGACCTGACGCTGCGCCAGTCCGGCCAGGTCGCCATTGCGGTAGCGCGCCGAGAACAGCCGCACCAGCGACTGGTCGATATCGGCCATGCTGATCAGGCCGCGCTGCCAGGCTTCGCGGTAGCGCTCGGTCAAACCCGGCGTCGCGCTCAGGGTCTTGGTATTGCACTCGTTGTCGGTGCCGGCCTTGAGCGCCACCGCGACGGCTGCAGCCGGATCGGGCGCGTATTTGTGACGTTCGGAGATATCGGTCACCGCGTCGCAGTCGGACACGACATAACCCTTGAAGCCCCAGGCGCCGCGCAGGTACTGCTTCATCAGCAGATCGCTGCCGCAGGCCGGCTGGCCGTTGATGCGGTTGTAGGCGCACATGATGGAGCCGGCCTTGGCGTCGACGATGGCGGCGCGGAAGGCCGGGAGATAGGTGTCCTCCAGGTCATGCGCCGAGACAAACACATCGGCGACATGGCGGGTCGACTCCGGCCCGCTGTGGACGGCGAAATGCTTGGGTGTGGCGACCACGTCCGGCAAGTCCGGGTTGGCGCCCTGTATGCCGCGAATGAAGGCCACGCCCAGCGCGGCGGTCAGATGCGGATCTTCGCCATAGGTCTCCTGGCCGCGCCCCCAGCGTGGATCGCGGAAGATGTTGATGTTGGGCGACCAGGTGTCGAGGCCGGTGCCGATGCGGCCCAGGCGACCGGTCTCCCGCCCCAGCGTATGCAGCGCGCGCACCTCGGTGCTTATCGCGGCGGCCACCTGCTCCAGCAGCGGCGCGTCAAAGCTTGCGGCCAGGCCTATCGGTTGCGGAAAATTAGTGGTCGGCAGCGGCCCCAGCGCGCCGTGCAGCGACTCGGTCCACCAGTTGTAGGCGGGAATGCCAAGACGCGGCACGGCCGGCGCCACATTCAGCAACTGATCCAGCTTTTCTTCCGGCGTCAGCCGCGCCACCAGGCTGCGGGCTGGCGTCTCGGCGGCGGCGCGGGCGTCGTCCGCGTGCGCCAACGGCACGGCGGCCGCCAGCACCAGCGCACTGATTACGGCACACATCCATAGGCGCGGCGGGGTTGCGGCGGCGCACGGCCGGCAGGTTTTACAGGCTCGCATGCTGGTCTCCTTATTATTTTTCGAGCAATTATTGTTTGCGGTAACATTTTGCTCGGCCTAAGCAATGTAGTGCTTACGTTAACTCGCCGCCAATAATTTTTTCAGCCGGTTTGATATTGAAATCGATATCAACGCTCCGGTTGCTTTTTTACAACGGCCGGCGATGCCGTTGCGCGGTGTTGCGTGCGCGTTTAGCATGGTTTCTCAAAGCGCGCCGCCCCTGCCGATATCCATTTCAACATCGCCGCCAACAAAAAAGTTATTGGTTTCCTGCCAACCCGAGGAATACATTGGCTACACAATTGAAATGTTACCGCAAACATTTTTAGACTCATTAACATGAGCAATAACAAAAAGGAGACAAAATGATCAAAGCCGGATTCCCCGCCTTGCTGTTGGCCTGCGCGCTGCATGCACCGGTCATGGCGCAAAACGACAAGATGAGCCCGATCGCCACGCCGGCCCAGCCGAACGCGATCACGCTCGACACCGGCGCACTGCCGGGCGCCACCGCGCCGGAGGCCTGGCACCGCCAATACAACAGCGTATTCACGCGCAACGTCACGGTCGCCACGCTGACGCCGTTCCTGCCCGAAGCCGGCAAGGCCAGCGGCGCGGCGGTGATCGTCGCGCCCGGCGGCGGCTTCCGCACGCTGTCGATGGAAAACGAAGGCTGGCAGGTGGCACAAGCACTGGCCAACAAGGGCGTGGCCGCGTTCGTGCTGAAGTACCGCTTGAATCAGACGCCGGCCGACATGGCCGGCTTCGAGCGTTCGATGGCGGAAATGTTCTCGGGCACCGCCAAGCGGCCACCGGCGCCGCAAGATCCGACCGCCGCCTACGCGCCGCAGATCGCCGATGCCCGCGCCGCCTTCGCGCTGGTGCGCGCCCGCGCCGGCGAATGGCATGTCGATCCGGACCGCGTCGGCATGCTGGGCTTTTCAGCCGGCGCCATGCTGACCATGATGACCGCGCTGCACGGGCAGGATGCCAAGCCGGCCTTCATCGGCAATATTTACGGTCCGCTGACGACGATGACGCCGCCCGCCGATGCGCCGCCGCTGTTCATCGCCCTGGCCGCCGACGACCCGTTCTTCGCCAACAGCGGTTACGGCCTGGTGGACAGCTGGCGCAAAGCCAAACGGCCGGTGGAATTCCACCTGTTCGAGCAAGGTGGCCACGGCTTCGGCATGTATCCGAAAACCACCACCAGCACCGGCTGGTTCGATAGCTACACGCGCTGGCTGGCGATGCACGGCTATCTGCAGCCGGCCAAGCCGCGCTGATCCATCCACCATCACAGGGAGACCGACCACCCGCCACCACCCCACGCATCACCCACGCCTCACCCACGCAGAAGACATCAATATAAAAAGACGGAGACCTTATGCAAACACCTTTTCAACGTACCTTGATGAACCTGGCGGTCGCCAGCGCATGCGGCGTGCTGGCCCTGCCCGGCCACGCCCAACAGACCGCCTCGGCCGATACGGCCAACGATCCGCCGCAAGTGGTCGTCACCGGCATCCGCGCCAGTATGCAGTCGACCCTGAACCTGAAGCGCAACTCGGACGGCATCGTCGACGGCATCGTCGCCGAGGACATGGGTAAATTCCCGGACACCAACCTGGCCGAATCGCTGCAGCGCATTTCCGGCGTGTCGATCGACCGCAGCAATGGCGAAGGCCAGAAAGTCACCGTGCGCGGCCTGGGGCCGGACTTCAATCTGGTGCTGCTGAACGGCCGCCAGATGCCGACCACCGACCTGAGCGACCTGTCCGGCCGTTCGTTCGACTTTTCCAATCTGGCGTCGGAATCGATTTCGCAGCTGCAAGTTTACAAGACCGGCCGCGCCGACAGCCCGACCGGCGGCATCGGCGCCACCATCAACGTGGTCACCGGCCGGCCGTTCGACAATCCCGGCCTGCATTCCAGCGTCGGCGTCAAGGCGCTGAAAGACACCTCGAACGACCACGTGGCGGACTCGATGAAGGGCCGCAGCGTCACGCCCGAGGTCTCCGGCATTTACTCGAACACCAGCGCCGACGGCCGCTTTGGCGTGGCGCTGAGCGCCAGCTTCCAGTCGCGCGATTCCGGCTTCAACCGCGCCGGACTGTTCAACGGCTACCAGGGCCCGTATCTGGGCTCGGCGGTCATCGACGGCCAGACGCTGGCACAGCCGGGCAAGCCGGGGTCGGAGAAGATCACCAACCGGCCGGCACAGGACGCGCTGTATTCGATTCCGCAGAACATGAACTACAACATTGCCGCCGTCCAGCGGCAACGCACCAATGGCCAGTTGACCTTGCAGTTCCGTCCGGTTAAGGAACTGACAACGACGGTCGACTACACCTATTCGGAAAACAAGATACAGACCAAGCGCAATGAGCTCAGCGTGTGGTTCGCGCAGACGCCCACCTCCACCAGCTCGTGGCCAAGCGGCCACGTGGTCAGCCCGCTGACCTATGCCGAGGTCTACCCGACGCCGCAGGACATCTCGGTGGTCGGCAGCGATTTCGCCACCAGAACCAAAAACAAGTCGCTGGGCGTGAACGTCGCCTGGAAAGCCAGCCCGGACCTGAAGATCGAGTTCGACGCCCACCACTCGACCGCCCAGTCCGGCGCCGACAGCCCGTTCGGCAGCGATAACGCGCTGTCCAACGCCAGCTTCAGCCGTGGCCCGGTCAAGCTCGACTTCACCAAGGAACTGCCGATCCTGAGCATGCCGGCCGCCAACCTGACCGCCGCGCCGATCCAGGCCGCCGGCTCGTGGTTCCACAACAGCTTCGAAAAATCGACCATCAAGCAGGCGCAGACCAAGGCCAGCCTGAAGATCCTGGAGGCGTCCGAGCTGAACTTTGGCGTCGGCTACACCGACACCACCAACCGCTCGACCTATTCGAATGTGCAGAACAACACCTGGGGCGGCGCGACCAAGGCGTCGGACTATCCGGCCAACCTGTTCCAGGCCAATTCCCTGTCGTCGTTCTTCAACAAGCTGGGCGGCGCCAACTCGCCGGAGCTGTTCGGTACGCTGTACACCTTCGACTTCGCCAAGGTGCGCCAGGTGACGGCGAACGCGGTCGGCAACCAGGCCGCCTATCTGCCCAACTTCGGCACGCCGGACACCGACCGCACGCTGCAGGAAAAAACCACGTCCGGTTACCTGTCGCTCAACACCGATTGGGATACCGCGATTCCGTTCCACTCGTCGGTCGGCGTGCGCGTCGAGCGGACCAAGGTCAGCTCGACCGCCCAGGTATTGCCGGGCACGGCCGTCGTGTGGGTGGCGCAGAATGAGCTGCCGATCACCTTTGGCGGCCAGGCCTTCAGCAACACCGACGCCTCGTACACCAACGTGCTGCCGTCCATCAACCTCGATACCGATCTGCGCAGCGACATGAAGCTGCGCGCCAGCGCCGGCGCCACCATTGGCCGCGCACGCTATGATCAGCTGCAAGGCGGCCTGACGCTGGGCACCATCGCCAACGTGTTCACCGGCGGCAGCGCCTCGGTCGGCAACCCGGCGTTGAAACCGGTCAAATCGAAGAATCTGGATATCTCGTGGGAATGGTACTACGACAAGCAGAGCGTGCTGTCGCTGGCCTACTTCCGCAAGCAGCTGGATAACTACGCCGGCCAGACGCTGATCACGCAATCGCTGTACGGCCTGCACACGCCGATCGGCGGCGCCTACTACAAGGCGGCGCTGTCGAGTGGCTGCGGCGCCGCCGACACCAACTGCATCCGCAACTACATCCTGGGCAATTTCGACGGCCAGCCGGGCGTCAAGAAAACCGGGGTCAAGGGCGACGGCATGTTGGATGGCACCATCACCGGACTGCCGACCGACCCGATCCTCAACTTCCAGACCACCACCTATGCCAACCAGAAATCGGCCAACGTCAGCGGCGCCGAGGTCAATCTGCAGCATATGTTCGGTCAGAGCGGCTTCGGCGTACAGGCGAACTACACCTACGTGCACTCGCCGCTGAAGTACAACAACGCCGACGTCAACGACCAGTTCGCGATTCTCGGGCTCAGCAACTCAGCCAACCTGGTGGGTATTTTCGAGAACAAGGACTGGTCGGTGCGCGTGGCCTATAACTGGCGTGACGAATTCCTGGCCGCCACGGTCGATGGCAACGGCCGCGCGGCGCCGGTGTACACCGACGCCTACGGCCAGGTCGACCTCAGTATCGGCTACAACTTCAACCAGAACCTGAGCTTCCAGCTGGAGGCCATCAACCTCAACGATGCGACGCAACGCCAGCACGGCCGCACGGCCGCATCGACGCTCAATGTGACGCAAGCCGGACCGCGTTACATGATCGGCGCACGCTACAAGTTCTGATGGCGGGTTAAGCCAGGCGCGGGGCGGTTGCAATGGCCGCCCCGCGCCTGGGCGCCGAAATAAGTTGTACCCGGTCTCGATGTAGGGATAAAGTAGCGTCTGAACAGACGCTACTGCAAAGCAACACCCGTACATTCAGATCAAATGTCTCAGTCAAAATCCATACAAGATGAGTCACAGGCCATCGCCTGGATAGGACACTTCGTGCAGCAGGCCGGCCCGCGCTACCTGCAAATTGCCGACGCCATCGAGCAGGCGCTGTCCGACGGCATGCTCAAGCCCGGCGACCGTTTGCCGCCGCAGCGCCGCCTCGCCAGCCTGCTGCGGGTGGACCTGACCACCGTCACCCGCGCCTATGACGAAGCGCGCCGCCGCCACCTGCTGGAAGGCAAAGGCGCGCGCGGCACCTACGCTGCCGCGCCCAAGGTCGAGTTGCAAGCGCTGCTGGACCTGAGCATGAACATCCCTCCCCCGCCCGCCGGTGTCGACTTTGACGACATGCTGAAACAGGGACTGGCGCAAGTACTGCTGCGCACGGACAGCGGCATGCTGATGAATTACCACCTGGGCGGTGGCGGCGCCGCCGACCGCGCGGCCGGCGCGGCATGGCTGGCGCCACTGTTCGGCCCGCTGGATACGGAACACCTCGCCGTCTGCGCCGGCGCGCAAACGGCACTGGCCGCGCTGATCCTCGCGTTGAGCCGTCCCGATGACGTGATCCTGACCGAGCCGACCGTCTATCCCGGCCTGACGACGGCGGCGCAGCAACTGGGACGGCGCGTGGTGGCGGTGGACATCGACACCGACGGCATGCGTCCGGACCTGCTGGAGCAAGCCTGCGCCGCCCATCCGGTCGCGCTGATCTATCTGAATCCCACGCTGCAAAATCCGACCACGCACACCATGCCGGCCGCGCGGCGCAAGGAAATCCTGCAAGTGGCCGCGCGCCATAGCGTGCGTATCATCGAGGATGATCCGTATTCGCTGCTGGCGGCCGACGCGCCGCCGCCGTTGGCGCTACTCGCGCCGGAGCAGGTGGTGCACATCGCCACGCTGTCCAAATGCCTGGCGCCGGGACTGCGCACCGCCTACGTGCTGCTACCCGACGCGCAACTGCGCGAGCGCTTCATGCACGCGCTGCGGTCGTTCGTGCTGATGGCGGCACCGTTGACCACCGCGCTGACCACGCAATGGATACACGACGGCGCGGCGCAGCAATTGCTGGCCGGCGTCAAGCTGGAGGCGCGCAACCGCCAGCGCATCGCGCATCAACTGCTGGCAGGCAAGGCGGAAGCGCGGGAAGACGGCATCCACCTGTGGCTGGAACTGCCAAGCTACTGGACCGCGCCGGAACTGGCGCGGGTGGCGCGGGCCGAAGGGTTGGCGGTCACCTCATCCGAGGCGTTTTCGACCGCCCCGACCAGACCGCCGAACGCGATTCGCATCTCGCTCGGCGCCATCCAGGACAGCGATCGCCTGTCGGCCGCGCTGCGCAAGCTGTCCCGGCTGCTGAGCCGCCGCCCGGACGGCCCCGCCAGCTTCGTGGTCTGAGCTAGCCGGCCATCAAAAACTCAGGCTGACCGGCTTGCCGCGGTAGACCACCGAACGGCTCGGCGCCGCCGTGCCCAGCGCGCTGGCATTGGCGGGATCGGCGATCACGATGTTCAGCGTGCGCTCGCGCACCAGACCGGGGAAACTGCCCTTGCGCGCGCCGATGCGCAGCGTGCGGCTGGCATCGTCCCACACCAGTTCGTAACGCGCGGACTGGCCTTTTTCGTAGGCGTAGGTTGCGTTATCGTCCTCGTAGACGGTGAAGCGGCCATCGGCACCGGGATAGATGCGTATCTCGTAAGGCGCGGACGGCTGTTCGGTCGCATACTGCACCACCGGCCCCATCGGGATGATCGCGCCGGCGCGGACATACAAGGGCAGCATGTCCAACGGCGCATCCCGGCCGACCTTGGCGCCGCCGGCGTAGCGCTGGTGGGTCCAGAAGTCATACCAATCGCCGCCCTTGGGCAGATAAGTCTGCACCTGCAGGTCGCGCGGCGCGGCGGCCGCCGCCGCCAACGCGCGCAGTTCGGCCGGCGTACGCCAGCCCAGCCGCAAGGAGCGCTCGGCCGTGCCCTGGTAATACTCGATGGTCAGCGGCAGGTGTTCGCCGCGCTTCAAGGTGCGCCGCACGCTGCGGGTGCGCGCGGAGCCTTCGGTCCAGTCGTCGATGACCTTCTCGCCGCCGAGGAACAGGCGCACGCCGTCGTCGCCGCTCAGGCCAAGCTCGTATTCGCCGTCTTCCGGCGCGATCAGCTCGCCTTGCCAGCGGGCGGAAAAATGATCCAGCGAGCTCAGCCCACCCGGAATTTCCGCCAGCGGCGGCGCCGGCCAGTCGTGGTCGATCTTTTCATCGACCAGCTTCTCCAGCGGCTTGTCGAAGTTCTCTCCGGAGAAATATTGCAGCGTCAGGCCGCGCTTGCCATCGGCGGTGCGCAGATACTCGGACGGGATCACCGGGATGGGCGGCGCCTGCACGTGGTACATGGCGCGCGTTACCGGATGCACCAGCAGCGACGGGCCGAACATGAAGCTGTCGTTGATGTCATAGGTGGCGGTGTCCTGCGCGAAATCCATCGGCAACGCGCGCATCAGCGTGTAGCGGTCGGCGGTGACTTTCGCGCTCAGGCTGTAGGTGTATGGCAGCAGCCGATAGCGCAGGTGCACGGCGTTGAGCATCGACTGGTAGACCGCCGGGTCCAATTGCTTGAACAGATAGGGTTCGCGCTCGATGCTGGTGCCATGCACCCGCATGATGGGATTGAACGCGGCATATTGGAACCAGCGCGCGTACAGTTCACGGTAGGCCGGGTTCTTTTCACCACCGGGGAATTCGGTGACGAAGAAGCCGCCGGTGTCCTGCGTCCAGTACGGATTGCCGGTGATGGTCACATTCACGCCGCCGGCGATCTGCTGCCGATACGTCTTCCAGCTGGCGAAGATGTCGCCCGACCACGAGGCCGCCGCCGTGCGTTGCGCGCCGGCCCATGCCGAGCGGGTCAGCGTGAACACGCGCTTATTGTCGGTGGCGCGCTGCCCCTGGTAGGTGCCTTCCGTCGTCAACAGCGTGTACGGATTCAGATAGCGGGTGAAGTCGCCCATCGCATTATTGCCCAGCGCCTTGGTGTCGCGCACATTGTCCATGGCGTTCCACATCGCCGAGCTGACCTCGACCTCGGTGCCGTCCATCCACAGCGCGTCGACGCCCTTGTCCAGCAGGCCGCTCTTAATGTGCTTGAAGTAAATCTGCCGCCCGAGCTTGCTGTAGGCGTCGTACACCCGCGCATGCTTCGAGATCCAGTGCAGCGGCGCGAAACGCAGATGGTGCTGATCGAGCTCGTGCGCGAGCGCGGTATCATCGCCGATGGACGGCCAGATCGACACCATCAGCTTCATGTTCAGATCGTGAATGGCCTTGGTCATCGCCTTCGGGTCCGGGTAGCGCTCCGGATTCCACGTCATGCCGCTCCAGCTGCCGTCCTTGTCCGAGCCCCAGTACTGCCAGTCCTGCACGATGTAGTCGAGCGGGAATTGCTCCTGGCGGAAGGTGCGCGCGACTTCCAGCAGCCGCGCCTGGGTGGGATAGCGCTCCTTGCTCATGAACAGGCCAAACGCCTGCTTGGGATACATCGGCGCGTCGCCGGTCAGCCAGCGGTAGGCGCCCACCACGTCGTCCATGGTGTCGCCAGCCATGAAGTAGTAATCGACGCCGCCGGGCGCGCTCTCGGCCCACAGCCGGGCGCCATCGGCGTCGTCCTTGAAGCGCATCATCGAATAGGTGTCCCACAGCACGCCATAGCGTTCGGACGAGACCATCACCGGAATGATGATGCCGACATTGGTCTGCACCAGCAGCAACTCCTTGTTGCGGCGGTTGACCTCATCGTCGGCGGTGAAGCCGAAGCCGTAGATGCCCTCGCCCGGCTTCAGCGTGAAGCGGTTCTCGACCTCATAGGTCGGCGCGGCGGAAATCGTGCGGGCCACGATGCTTTGCGGCGCCGCCGCGTTCTCGCGCGTCAGCGCCCTGCCGGCGCCATCCGCATAAGCGATCGCGCCGCTGTGCTTGTCGATCGAAATGCGCACCTTGGCGCCCACCAGCTCCAGGCTGGTGGGCTGGTCACGCAACTCGAACGGCGCCGCCGCCGGCCGGCGCAGCACCACCAGGCTGGGGTGACGCCAGTGCGGCGTGCCGAGATGCGCATTCACCCGTACCACCGAAGGCGAATAGAAGATCACTGTCTTGGTAACGCCGCCCAGCTGAAACTGCACACCGCCGTCGATACGCTGGAACTGGAACTCCGGACCGGACGCGGGATGCAGCGCCCGCACCTGTCCAATTTTGTCCAGCACAGCGGGCGCTTGCGCCGCCGACGCCGCGCCGGCCGAAAAACACAAGGCCAGCAGCAGCAAGGAAAAACGGCCACGCCCACGCGCCGCCGGTTGATAGAGGCTTGGTTTCACTCGATGATCTCCTGTAATTAGGCCGTTTCAAGCGATGCCCCACCACTGGGCTGCAAATCTTGAAACGTTTTATTAAAGCAAACTTAACAAGTTCACCCAACCCAGTCCAATCACTTTTTTATCATCTGCGATACAGCTATCGCATTGGCATCCTGCCAATAAAAAAGGCAGCCATGACGGCCGCCCTTCAGCATCCAACGCTGGACGATTTAGAATTTATGCATCATCCCCAAAGTGACGCCACGGCCATGCGTACTATTGGCCAACGTACCGGTCACGCCAGCGGCGTTGCCGTTCCATTTGGTCGAATCCGCTTCAACATACAGCGTGGTCCGTTTGGATAAATCATGCTCCAGATACGCGTACAAGCGATCAAAACCGTCTTGTGAAAAGCCGGTGCTGTCACGTCGCACACGATAATAGGCAATCGTCAGCAGGTTGCCAGGGGAAACGAGGACGCTGCCACCACCGGAAGCGATGCGTTGCTTGGTTTCTTTGTTGATCGCCGTGTCCGCTTTGTTATTGCCGTAATTGGCCTTCAAGGTCACCTCGCCCAGCTTGTAGGCGGCGCCGAGGGTGTAGGCATCCAGCGCGAAATCGGCGCGATTTTTAAATTTCATGTAGCCACCCGAGACCACGAAACCATCACGCTGGTAGCTCAATGCGGCGCCTGTCGTTGACAAGGCACTGGAATCTCCCGGCACCTCGCCGAAAGAATACGAAACACGTGCGGTCACCGGTCCCATTTCGCTGGTGAACTTCAACATATTGTCCAGGCGGTAGAAATTATCGTTATAGCCGCTGGTACCGTACTGCGTGCCAAAGGCGTGCGTGCCAAAGGCCGTATTGCTTAACGCGGTGACATTGATATTTGGATTAAAGCTGGCGTTACGCATGCCCAAGGGGTCCACCGGATTGATCGCGTCGGACAGGATGGTTGCCTGCCGGCCGGCGGTCAGCCTGCCGGCACTGGTTTTCAGTCCCACATAAGCGATGCGATCAAATAATTTATCGGATTTGGCGCTACTGCCGGTGTCAAGATTGAGCCCGCCCTCCAGATGGAAAACCGCAGCCATGTCATTGCCCAGCGATTCCTCGCCTTTAAATCCCCAGCGGCTGGTATTATTCACGCCACTGGTGATGCCGGTGCTGGTGTTCGACGTGGGCGCATTGGCCGCACTCAAACCACTGCTATAACGCGCACCCAGATCGGCGATGCCGTAAAGCGTGACGTTCGATTGCGCGGCCGCGCCCTGTCCCAACATGAAGCCACTCGCAAGAGCAACTCCGGATATATATTTTTTTCTCTTCATAGCCCCCCCCTTTATAATATTTTATTTTCCGATGCACGATCACGTGCTATCGCCAATCCGTCTATCTCAAAGCCACCGCGCTATGCTCTATGCGGAACACATTCACCGACGTCGCCAATTCCGCCGCCAGATCCTGCATCGATTGCGACGCCGCCGCCGATTCCTCGACCAGCGCCGCATTTTGCTGCGTCACCGTGTCCATTTTTGCGATCGCAATATTGATCTCTTCAATCCCGACGCTTTGCTCTTGCGTCGCCGAGCTGATGTCAGTCACGATACTGCTTACTTTACGCACACTGTCATTCACTTCAGTCATCGTATTACCGGCCAAATTCACCAGTTTGCTGCCGGCGCTCACCCGCTCTACAGAGTCGTTAATTAAATCCTTGATTTCTTTTGCCGCCGCCGCGCTACGCTGCGCCAAACTCCGCACCTCGCTCGCCACCACCGCGAATCCACGTCCCTGCTCACCGGCGCGAGCGGCTTCCACGGCGGCATTCAGCGCCAGAATATTCGTCTGGAAAGCAATTCCATCAATTACGCCAATAATGTCGACAATTTTATGGGAGGACTCATTGATGGCGTTCATGGTCGAAATGACCTCGCCCACCACTTTTCCTCCCCGGCCCGCCACCTCGGTCGCGGATATGGCCAAACTATTCGCCTGCCGGGCATAGTCGGCGTTTTGTTTGATGGTGGAAGTCAGCTCCTCCATTGCCGATGCCGTTTCCTCCAGGGAGGCGGCTTGATCCTCAGTTCTCGCCGACAAATCCAGATTACCCGCAGCGATTTCCTGCGAAGCGATGTTCAGCGTTTCCGTCCCCGTGCGCACCTGTCCGACCAGCCCCTGCAAATTGGTGTTCATGGCTTGCAAGGCGCGCAGCAATAGTCCGATCTCATCGGTCGAAGTGGGCGCAATGGTTGCCGTCAAATCGCCTTTCGCGGCGCTTTCCGCAACGCGGACCGCAGCATGAAGAGGACGACTGATCAGGCGCGCGATCCATAAAGCAAGCGTCACATTAATCAATAACGCAGCCACCAGAATGAGGGTAATCCAGTTGCGCGAAGAGGCGTATAAGGTCTGATTCTTTTCCAGCGCATTGTCGCTTTCTACCTTGCTGAGTTCGACCAAACGGTCGACGACATTATTAACTTCTCGGAAAATTTTTACCGATTCGCCCCGGATCGCTTCTCTGGCCTGATCTTTCTGGCCTTTACGCGATAAACCCATAATCTGTTCATTGGCCACCGAGTAGGACTTAAACGCAGAATCCAGGTTTTTAACCAACTTATCTTCTTCGGGCGAGTGATCCAGCAAGCGATATTGCGCCTGGTATTCGGAAAACTCCTTGGACCGGGTAACGATGCTCTTTTCGTAGTTTGTGTAATCGGCCGCTTCAGACGAGAGGATATGCTGTAGTTCAGAGACGCGCATACGGTTTAAAGTGGCCTTCATCAATAAAGCCAAACGGACACTCGGCAATGTGTCACTTAGCACTTCTGTTGATGCGGCGTTGAGGCGGGAGTTTTGAAAAATACCAAAAATGCCGATGATCAGTGTCAGACTTAATGCAACGGAGAAGGACAGCAATAATTTATATGCCATCTTCAAATTTAAAAACCACTTCATTTTTTCTCCTTATTCACTTTTGGTGCTCAGGAATTCATGACCTTTTATGAATTCCTGTGCACGAAAGCTATTTTTTTTATAAATCGGGTGCTGCCAGATCATGCTGCTTACACTAGCCTCTTCCCGCTAAAAATGCAAAAAAAACAGCCAACCAAGATGAATAATTCTGATCAAACGATGCTTTATCGCAACTCATGAGCACTAGGGGGCCTCGAAAAACCGGCCCGGCCGTGGCATGATGTCAGCGCATCAACCTTGACGACTCTGCCATGATGAAACCCAACCTTTTTGCTGCGCAGGAGCGCGAAGCCAAGCTGACGAAGCTGGGCG
>NZ_WWCP01000034.1 GCF_009857505.1 Duganella lactea | reverse complement strand
TGCGCCGCCTTTGCTACCTGAAGGAGGCGAAGTTTTCGGCGTTTTGACGCCCGCAGTCCGTCTGGACCACGAAAAAGGTGGTTCTGGACAGCAAGACAAGTGCCAAAAGGTCTGAAGCCGCCGTGCGGATCCGTCCACAGCCGGCGTTTTCTCAGCACATCAGTTCAAATCAGCAGTAATTCGAGGTCCCCAGTTGTCCGACGTTGTGACAGCGTTGTGTCACCAGACCGGACAGGTGGACGGCTTTTACGCCTGAATCCGCTGGCACGGGATCTGCATAGTCTTGAGTACAACTTGACTTGAAAGGAGTTGATCATGACTGTACTTAAACCATCGTTGCTGTGGCTAGCCCTGAGCTGTGCGGCGCTGAGCGGCTGCGCCACGGCCGCGCCAGTGCCTCCACCACCGCCTCCGCCCCCGGCGCAGCAAATGCCACCGCCGCCACCGCCCGGGCTGGCGCCACCTCCCCCGCCGCCGCCAGCGGACGCCATGCCTCCCCCACCACCGCCGCGCATTCCACCGGCACGTCCCGCGCCGCCACCGGGCCCGCGCCCGCCGGCTGACGGGCCGCCGCCTCCACCACCACCTCCGCCAGGAGCGATCGGAGCGCCGCCCGCGGCGGACGCGCCACCGCCACCACCGCCGCCGGTCGATCCACAGCGATAGCGCGCAACAGCGATGCAACTGCGCACCCACGCGCCAGCGCTGCTGCTGGCAGCCACGCTGATCGGCGTGGGCTGCCAATCCGCGCGCGCCGCGCCGCCCCCTCCGCCCCCTCCGCCGCCCGCGCCTTCGGCCGTGGCTGAAGGCGTGCTACAGCGCTATCTGAGCACCCCTTATGGCGAACTGAACGGCCTGCGACTGCGGGACGGGCGCATCGTGCTGTTCGGCCCGCCGATGGCGCAGTCGGTGCGCGAGGCCGCCGCCGTCGGCGATCCTCTCCGCGTAATCGGACACAGCGGCCCGGACGGCGTGCTGCACGCCGTGGTCGTGCTCAACCTCGCCTCCGGCCGGCGCGCCAGCGAGCAGCCGCCGGGCGCGGCGCCGCCTCCGCCACCAGCGCCGCGCGCGCTGCAACGCCTGACGGCCGCCGGCACCATCGACGCGGTGCTGCACGGGCCGCGCGGCGAAGCCAATGGCGTGCTGCTGACCGACGGCGCGCTGATCTATTTTCGTCCGGAGCTGGCCTCCGGTCCGCTGTCGCCGGGCCAGCCGTTCACCGCCATCGGCATCGGCACCAAGGGCGCGCAAGGCCTGGCCATGGAAGCGGTGGGCGTGGGCGCCGACCCGGCCACCGCCCGCCAGGCCGCATCCGCCGCGCCCGGCATACCACCACCAAAACCAAAGGAGCACCCGCCACATGCCCGCTGAACCGAGTTTATGGACCATTACCGCCCTGACCATGGCAGGCATCGTCCTGCGTCCGTGGCGCGTGCCGGAGGCGGTGTGGGCGGCGCTTGCCGTGCTGGGCCTGATACTGTGCAAATTGATCGCGCCGGCCGACGTCTGGCCCGCCGTCCTGCGCGGCGGCGACGTCTACCTGTTCCTGGCCGGCATGATGACGCTGGCCGAGCTGGGCCGGCGCCACGGCGTATTCGACTGGCTGGCCGCGCACGCCGCGCGCGCCGCCGCCGGTGACGGCCGGCGCCTGTTTCTGCTGGTCTATCTGGCCGGCACCTTGGTGACGGTGCTGCTGTCGAACGACGCCACCGCCGTGGTGCTGACGCCGGCCGTCTACGCCGTCGCCCGCGCTGTCGGCGCGCCACCGCTGCCTTATCTGTTGATCTGCGCCTTTGTCGCCAACGCCGCCAGCTTTGTGCTGCCGGTCTCCAATCCCGCCAACCTGGTGGTGTTCGGCGCCGCCATGCCCAGTCTTGGCGACTGGCTGCGCATCTTCCTGCTGCCATCAATCGGCGCCATCACCGCAACCTATGTGGCGCTGCGCTGGCGCGTGCGCAGCGCCCTGCCAGACACCATCGCGCGCGACATCGCCACACCTCCGCTGAGCGCCGCCGGCCGACTGACAATCGCCGCGCTGGCCGGCACCGTGATCGTACTCGGCGTGGCGTCGGCCATCGGCGCGGCGCTGGGACCGGTGACGCTGGCCGCCGCCACCGTCGCGCTGCTGCTGACCTGCTTGCAGACCCGCAGCCTGCCGACCATGGTGTTGCGCAGTCTGGCGTGGGACGTGCTGCTGATGGTGGCCGGCTTGTTCGTGCTGATCGCCGCGTTGCAGGCGCATGGCGTGGTGGCGGCGCTGGCGACGTGGCAACAGCAACTGCAAGCGGCCTTGCCGGCGCTGGCCACGCCATTGACCGGCGTGGTGCTGGCCTTGGCCTGCAACCTGGCCAACAACCTGCCGACCGGCCTGCTGGGTGCGGCCACGCTGGAACATCTGTCGGCGGCGCTGCCGCTGCGCGCCGCCGCCCTGATCGGCATCGACCTCGGCCCGAACCTGGCGGTCAGCGGCTCGCTGGCGACGATCTTGTGGCTGAGCATGCTGCGACGCGAAGGCGTGCAAGTGAGCGCCTGGCAATTTCTCAAGCTGGGCGCGGTGGTGATGCCGGCCGGCCTGCTGGCCGCGCTGCTGCTGTTGCAGGTGGCCGCATGAGGCCGTCGTCGTCCAGCCTGCTGGCGCTCGGCTTGCTGAATTTTTTCCTGGCCGACGCCCGCGACGGGCTCGGTCCCTTCCTCGACGCCTATCTCAGCACCAAAGGCTGGTCGCCGATGGACCTCGGCCTGCTGGCGACGATCGGCGGCGTACTGGGTCTGGTGGCCGGCGTACCGGCCGGGGCACTGGCCGACCGCAGCCGCCACAAGCGGTTGCTGGTGGCGGCGCCGGTGACACTGATCACGCTGATGAGTTTGTTCTGTCTGGTGTCGCCCAGCCACTGGGTGGTGTTTTCCACGCAGGCGCTGGCGGCGGTGGCCGGGGTGCTGATCGGACCGGCCGTCGCCGGCATCACGCTGGGCCTGGTCGGGCCGCAGCGTTTCGGCCGTCAACTGGGGCACAACGAATCGTGGAACCACGCCGGCAATCTGCTGCTGATGGCGGCCACCTGGGCCGCCAGCGCCTGGCTCGGCCTGCCGGGCGTGGCCGGCTTAATGATCGCCACCACGGCCGCCGCGATCGGCGCCACGCTGGCGATCGCGGCCAACCGCATCGACCACGCGGCCGCGCGCGGCATGGCAGCCGGCGCCGCCACCGGGCCGGGCTCGCTGCCGGCGCTGGCCCGCAACCGGCCGCTGCTATGGCTCAGTCTGGCACTGGCGTTGTTCCACTTCGGTAATGCGCCGCTGGCGCGTCTGATCGCCCAGCAGTTCGCCGTGCAGATGCAGCGGCCGTTTGAAACCACCGCGCTGATCACCATGATGTCGCAATTGGCGGCGCTGGCGGCGGCGCTGGCCGCGCCGTGGTTGTTGCGGCCGCGCTGGGTGAAGGTGGCCGCCGCGCTAGCCTTGCTCAGCCTGCCGATACGCGGGCTGCTGGCCTGGCGGTTCGCCGATTTCTGGATGATTTACCCGGTGCAGCTGCTCGATGGCGTGGGCGTCGGTCTGCTGGGGATTCTGACGCCGTTCCTGGTCGAGCGGCTGACGCGCGGCAGCGGCCATTTCAACCTGGCGCTGGCGGCGGTGATGACGGTGCAAGGCATCGGCGCGGCCACCAGCAATCTGGTGGCCGGCTATCTGGTGCTGCACTACGGCTATCCGGTGGCGTATCTGGCGCACGGCGCGGTCGCGCTGGCGGCACTGGCGGCGCTGGCACCGGCGCTGCGCCGCCTGCCGCCGGAGGGGAATGCCAGCGCTCAGGCCTGATTCTGCCAACCGCCGCCCAGCGCCTGGAACAGCGCCACCGTGTCGGCATAACGCGCGGCGCGCGCCTGGATCAGCGCCATCGCCGCCTGCTGGTAGGCCTGCTCCGCCTGCAGCACCGCCGTGTAGGCGCCGCCGCCAAGCTGCCATTGACGTCGAGCGATTGTCAGACTGCGGCCCGCCGCCTGCTCCGCCGCGGCGGCAGCGCGCAGGCCGCGCGCGTCCGCCTCGATCGCATACAGCGTGTCGGCCACGTTCTGGAACGCCGTCAGCACCACGCTGCGATATTGCGCCGCCGCCTGATCGTATTGCGCCTCCGCCGCGCGCTGCTCATGCATCAAGGCGCCGCCGTGGAACAGCGGCTGCACCAGGTCCGCGCCGATACTCCACAAACCCGTGCCGGCCTTGAACAGCGTGCCGGTGGTCAGCGCCGCACTACCCAGCGACGCCGTCAGCGAAACACCCGGCAGACGCGCCGCCTGCGCCACGCCGACTTGCGCGCTGGCTGCATGCAACTGCGCTTCCGCCGCGCGAATGTCCGGGCGCTGCGCCACCAGGCGCGCCGGCAGGCTGACCGGCAATTGCTCCGGCAGATGCAGACTATCGAACGTCAATTGCGACGCCGGGCTGTCAGACGGCAGCCGGCCGACCAGAACCGCCAGCAGATCGCGCTGCTGTTGCAGCTGTTTTTCCAGCGGCGGCAAGCCCGCTTGCGCCTGCGCCAGCAGCGCTTCCTGCGCGGCGACATCGGCCGCGCCCAGCAATCCGGCATGCTGCTGCTTGCGCACCGCGTCCAGCTGCTTGCGGGCGCTGTCGGCCAGTGCGGTCATCGCTTCCAGCTGCGCGCGCAGGGAGGCGTCGGTGATCGCCGCCAGCACCAGATTCGACACCAGCGTCAGACGCGCGGCGTCGGCCTCGCAACGCACGGCGTCAACTTGCGCGGCGCCCGCCTCCAACGCGCGGCGCGTGCCGCCGAAGACATCCGGCGCATACGCGATGTTCAACTGCGCCGTGTGCAGCGTGTACAGATTGACGCCGGACGCGGTGGGGCTGGACAAGGTACGCGCCACCTGCTGGCGGGTTGGCGTCAGTTGCAGGTCGACCGTGGGCGCCAGCGCGCCACGCTGGGCGGCGGCTGTCTCGCGCGCCGCGCGCAGGCCGGCATCGGCCGCCTGCAAATCGGGATTGGCGGCCAGCGCCGCATCCACCAGCGCGTTCAATTCATCGGAGCCGAACAGCGTCCACCAGCGTGGCAGCACGTCCTGTCCGGCGACAAAACGCTGTCCGGTCGCGCCGTCCGCCGGCAATTCGCGCAACGGTTCGGCGGTGTAGCGCTGCGCGGTCGGCGCGGCCGGCCGCACGAAGTCCGGACCGACGGCGCAGCCGGCCAGCACGAAGGCCGACAGCAGCGCGCACGGCATCAGGCTCAGTTTCATCATGGTTGTTCTCCTTCCATTGCTTGCTGCGAGTCGTGGCCATGGCCGTCGGCGGCGGCGCGGCGGGCAGCCCGCTCTTCAATCAGGTAATACAGTGCCGGCAACAGCACCAGCGTCAGCACGGTGGCCGTCACCAGCCCGCCCACTACCACCGTCGCCAGCGGACGCTGAACGTCGCTGCCCAGGCCATGCGCGAGCGCCGCCGGCACCAGGCCGAGCGCCGCCACCGTGGCGGTGGTCAGCACCGGCCGCACCCGTTCACGCGCGCCGTTGATGACGGCGGTACGCAAGTCGTCCGGCAGCAGCTTGCGCCAGCGATTCAGGTTCGCCAGCATCACCACCGCGTTCAGCACCGCCACGCCGAACAAGGCGATGAAGCCGACCGCCGACGAAACATTCAGCGTCATGCCGCGCAGTTGCAAGGCCACCAGGCCACCCAGCAGGGACAGCGGCACCGCCATCAGAATCAGGCCAGGCTGGCGCAGATTGCCGAACTCCGAGAACAGCATCACGAACATCAGCGCCAGCACCGCCGGCACGATCACCGCCAGCCGTGCCTGCGCACGCTGTTGGTTTTCAAACTGTCCGCCCCAGGTGATCTGATAGTGCGCGTGATCATACTTCACCTCGCGCTCGATGCGCGACTGCGCGTCGGCCAGGAACGACGACAGGTCGCGTCCACGCAGATTGGTGCGCACGGTCAGGTGGCGGCGGCTCATTTCACGGGTGATGGTGGTTTCGCCCTCCGCCAGCCGGATATGCGCCACCTGCGCCAGCGCCACGTGGGCGCCGTTGGCCGCATTCAGCACCAGATCGCCGATCGCCTGCGGGTTGTTGCGGGTGTTGCCGGTGAAGCGCGCCGCCACGTCGTAGCTGCGGTCGTCGACAAACACCTGCGTCACCGGGCTGCCACCGATGCCGGTCTGGATCAGCGCCATCACGTCGGCCACATTGATGCCCAGCCGCGCGGCGGCGGCGCGATCGACATCGATACGGACCTGTGGCAGCGGCGGCTCCTGGTCGATGATCACGTCTTGTGCGCCCGGCACGGTGCGCAGCAGATGTTCAACCGCGCTGGCCAGCTTGCGGGTCTCGTGGAAGTCCTCGCCGTACACCTTGACCACCAGATCGGAGTGGGCGCCGGCCAGCTTGTCGAGCACACCGTCGATCATCGGTTGCGAGAAGCCGACGTCGGTGCGTGGCAGTTCGCGGTAGCGGGCGGACAGCTTGTCGATCAGGTCTTGCTTGGTCATTCCGGACGGCCATTCGCTGTACGGATGCAGCGTCACCGCGCATTCGATGTGCGACGGCGTGAACGGATCGGTGCCCTCGTCGTTGCGGCCCAGTTGTGTGACCACGTGCGCCACCTGCGGCTCGCGCAGCGTGGTTTCGCGCAGCGCGTCGGCCATCTGGGTCGCCTTGGTCAGCGAGATCCCCGGCGGCAGCGTCACCTGTAGCCAGATCGAGCCCTCATCCAGCGACGGCAGGAAGTCGCGACCGATCGCCCCGCCCACCAGCACCACCGCCGCCAGCGTAACACCAGCCACCGCCAACACCAGCTTTGACTTGCCGACCAGACGTTGCAGCAATGCCTCGTAGCGCGGCATCAGCCATTCCAGCACAGGATTATGGAAGATCTTGCGCGGCTTGCGGAAGGCCCAGAAAGCCAGGCCCGGAATCAGCGTCATGGTCATCAACAAAGCGCCCAGCAGAGCAAAGCCGACCGCGAACGCCATCGGCGAAAACAGCTTGTACTCGATACGCTGGAAGGCGAACAGCGGCAGGTAGGCGATCATGATTACCAGCATGCCGAAGAAGGTCGGCCGCATCACCTGCAACGTGGCGCCCAGGGCGGCCTGGCCAGACATCAGGCCCTCCGGCTGCTCCTCGCGCTTGCGCAAAATCGCTTCCAGCACAAAAATGGCGCCGTCGACGATGATGCCGAAGTCGATCGCCCCCAGCGACAGCAAATTGGCGGGGATCTTGAAGTGATGCATCAGGATGAAGGCGATCATCAGCGAGACAGGAATCGCCGCCGCCGCGATCAGCGCCGCGCGTGGGCTGCCGAGGAACAGCACCATCACCAGCGTGACCAGCACCACGCCCTCCACCAGCGTTTTGCCGACCGTATGCACGGTGGCGTCAACCAGCGTGCTGCGGTCCATATAGGGCACCACCTTCACATCCTTGGGCAGCAGATGGTCGTTCAGATCCTGCACCGCATCGTGCACGCCGCCGATCACGCGCGACGGATTCTCGTTTTTCAGCAGCAGCACAATGCCGGACACGGTGTCCGACACATGGTCCTTGCCCAACACGCCGTGGCGCTCCTGGTCGCCGAGCGTCACACTGCCGAGATCCCGCACCAGCACCGGCACACCATCCTTCTGCGCGACGACAACGTTGGCCAGGTCGTCCAGGCTGTGAATCAGGCCGACGCCGCGCACCACCAGTCCCTGCTCGCCGCGCGTCAGCACGCTGCCGCCGGCATTGGCGTTGTTGGCGGCGATGGCCTGGGTGACCTGCGCCAGCGACAGGTTGTATTTGGACAGCCGGGCCGGATCAAACTCCAGCAGGAACTGGGTGGTCAGTCCGCCGAAGTTGCCGACATCGACCACGCCCGACGCCTGCTTCAGGCGCGGTATGACTTTCCAGCGCTGTAGTTCCGACAGCTCGCGCAGGCTGCGCGTTTTCGACTCCAGCGTGTAGCGGTAAATCTCGCCGATGGGCGATGTCAGCGGATCGAGCGACGGCTGCGCGCCATACGGCAGGCTGACGCCGGAGATGCGCTCTTGCAGGCGCTGGCGCGACCAGTAGTCCTCGGCGCCGTCCTGGAACACCACGGTGATCAGCGACAGACCGAAGGTGGACTTCGAGCGCATCACATGCATGCCGGGCGTGCCCATGATTTCGCGCTCCAGCGGGATGGTAATTTGCTGCTCCACCTCTTCGGCGGCCAGACCGTTCACCTGGGTCACCACCTGCGAGGTGGTGTCGGCGATATCGGGATAGGCTTCCAGCGGCAGTTGCGTCCAGCAGTAGGCGCCATACAGCGCCACCAGCAGGAACACCAGCGACAAGATGCCGCGCCGGTTGAAGCAAAGGGTAACCAGACGTTCAATCATTCAGCAGCACTCCATCCTTGACCACAACGCGCTCGCCCGCCTTCAGGCCGGCCAGCACTTCCACCTGTTCGCCGATCTGGGTCCCCAGCTTCAGTTCACGCGGCGCGAACTGCCACGGTTTCACTTCCACGAAGGCGCGGCTGGAAAAGCCGCTCTGAATCACCGCCGACATCGGAATCAGCAGGCCCGGATGGGGGCGCGCCAGCAGCGTTGTCTCGGCGAACATACCCGGCTTCAGACGACCATCGCGGTTATCGAACGGCAGGCGCACCTTGACGGTCCGGGTGTCGGGGTCCAGCATCTCGTCCACGTAGCCGACCTTGCCCTGCAATGGATCGGCATAAGCATCCAGCTTGACCTGGGCGGACTGGCCGACATACAGTTGGGCCACATCTTTTTCCTGCGCGTTGGCACTGACGTACACCCGCGACAAATCGGCCACCGTCATCAGCGGCGCGGTGGCGTCGTTCCAGTACCCGCCCTCGGCGGCGGCCAGCGCGACCACGCGGCCGCTGATCGGCGACCGCACCGCCACCGTGCCACCTTCCGACTTCGGATTGGCCGAGGCGCCGCCGGCCTGGTTCAGACGCGCATTCGCGCGCGCGGCCTCGCTCCTTGCCTGCTCGTAGTCGCTCTGCGCCTGCTCCAGATCGTGGCGCGTGGCGATCTCCGATTTATCGAGTTCACGCTGGCGCTCCAGATTGCTGCGGGCCAGCGTCAGCGCAGCCTGCGCCTTGGCCACGTCGGCGCCTGCCTGCGCGAAGTCCGGCGCATCGATCACGAACAGCACCTCGCCAGCCTTGACCGCGTCGCCCAGATGCTTGTTGAGACGGACGATGCGCCCGGCCAGCGGCGGCAACACCCGCACCAGACGCGCGGGATCGGCTTCCACCACGGCCGGCAGCGTGAACGGCACGGCCACGCTTTGTTGCGGTACCGCCACCACCGCCAACGAGCGGCGCAACGGCGACTGCTCCGGTATGCGCAGCAAGTCGCCCTCGCGCACCAGCGCGGCCGGCGCCTCCGGCGCCTGCGCTTCCTTGGCGTGCAAGCCACTGATGCTCCAGCCGATCAGGCTAAAACAGGCGACGCCCAGCAGGCTCGGTATGTAAAAATTTGGCAAGGTTTTGTTTTTCATGGCGATACTCCGGCCACCGCCCTCACGGGCGGGATGAGATGAATGGATAGGGGAGCGAAGCGGCTGCCGTTAACGCGGCGCCGATCTTGCACGCATGGTACTGAGTTTGATGTTGTCGCATCCTGAATTCTTCTTCAGGAAAGGAGGCGCGCGGCGCTGCTATACTCGGGGCATGCATATCCTGTTGGTAGAAGACGATCACAAGGCAGCCCGGCTGCTGGCGCGTGGCCTGGAAGAAGAAGGCTTCGCGGTGACGGTCGCCCATACGGCGGCGGAAGCGAGTAGCCACGCCCACGCCATGTGGCGCTTCGACATGGCCATCCTCGACTGGATGCTGCCGGCCAAGGACGGTGTCGCCCTGTGTGCCGAATGGCGGCAGGCGCAGCACCAGTTGCCGGTGCTGATGCTGACGGCGCGCGACGCCGTCGCCGACCGCATCGTCGGCCTGAATACCGGCGCCGACGACTACCTGACCAAACCCTTTGCGTTCGACGAGCTGCTGGCACGCATCCGCGCCCTGCTGCGCCGGGCGGTGCGCGCCCAGCACGGGATACTGCAGGTGGCCGACCTGACGCTCGATCCGGCCACGCGCGCGGTCAACCGCGCCGGCGAACGGCTCGACCTGACGCCGAAGGAATACGCGATTCTGGAGCTGTTGATGCGCCACACCGGCGCGGTGGTCACCCGCCAGCAACTGGCGGAACACGTCTGGCACGCCGACCTGATCGCGATCGACAACCTGATGGACGTCCATCTCAAGAACCTGCGTCGCAAGGTCGATCCCGCCGGCCTGCCGACGCTGATCACGACGGTGCGCGGGCGCGGCTTCCTGCTGGCGCAGCCGGAAGGCGGCGATGCTTAGCCTGCGCCGGCGGCTGGTGCTGCTGCATCTGCTGGCGGTGCTGCTGGCGGTGGGCGTGACGGCGGCCACCGGATGGTGGATGCTGTCGCAATCGGTCAACCGCCAGCTCGACGCCGCGCTGCTGGCGCTTGCCGAGGCCGAGGTGGCAATGCTGGCGGACAGCGACGGCGTGACCGTTCGCGTTCACGAAGCACCTGTCGGCAGCGCCCCGCCCGCGCTGACGCGCATTGACCGGCTGGTGCAAATCGTCGACGGCAAAGGACAGATCCTGGGGCGCAGCGCCAATCTTGGCACGGAGACGCTGCCGGTCGACGCCACGCTGTTGCCCCGGCTGGCGACCGGCATCACCGTGTTCGACACCCTGCCCGACCTGCGCGAGGAACCGCTGCGCATGGTGTCCGTGCCGACGCTGGCGCATGGCCGCCGCTACGCGGTCCAGGTGGCCGGCTCGCTGGACGATGTAAACAGCATCCTGCAATCGGCGGCCATTCTGTTCGCCGGCATGGCGGTGGCGTTGACGGCGGCCATGGCCTGGGCCGGCGCGCGCCTGTCCAGCAAACTGTTTGTCGCGATTGAAAACATCGTTGGACGGGCCCACGAAATCGGCGACAGCAATCTGCATCAGCGCTTGCCGCATCCGGGCGGCGACGATGAGATCAGCCATCTGGTCGATACCTTGAACGCCATGTTGGAACGCATCGAGCACGCGTTCCAGGCGCAGCAACGCTTCACCGCAGACGCCTCGCATGAACTGCGCTCGCCGTTGTCGCGCCTTCGGGCCGAGATTGAAATCACACTGCGGCGCCCGCGCGACAGTGGCGATTACGTCACCGCGCTACGTTCCTGCCTGGAGGAAGTCGAACGCCTGACGCACCTGGTGGAAGAGCTGCTGATGCTGGCCAGGCTGGACGCCGGCCTGGAACGCGCCCCCGCCGACCTGACGCCGCTGCGGCAACTGGCGGAAGACCTCATTGGCCGCATGGAGCCGGTGGCGCGGGAACGCGGCATCACGCTGGCGCTGCGCGATGAACTGCGGCGCGACACGCTGGCCGATCAGCGCTCGCTGTCACTGGTGCTGGGCAACCTGCTGGACAACGCGATCAAATTTTCGCCGCCGGATTCCCGCATCGAGATCCAGCTGGAGCAAGCCGGCATGCAGATGCGGGTCAGCGTCACCGACCAGGGCCCCGGACTCGATCCGGCCGAGCTGCCGTTCGTGTTCGACCGCTTCTTCCGTGGCGCCGGCAGTCGCGCCGGCGAAGTCGATGGCTTTGGACTTGGCCTGGCGCTGTCGCAGACGATCATGCAGGCGCAAGGCGGCGGCATCGAGGCCGCCAACCACCCCGGCGGCGGCGCGCGGTTCAGCATTACATTCTCAGCTCGCTAACACTGTCGAACAGCGAAACGCGCTGTGGTCGCACCGAGAAGCCGATGACGCTCTCAGTCTCGATGCGCGACTGATCCTGCACCAGGGCCGCCACCTGCGTGCCGTGGAAGTCCAGCCAGACCACCCGCTGCGCGCCCATCGCCTCGATCAGCGATACCGAGGCGCAGGCCAAGCCAGCGCCGATGTCGATATCCTCCGGCCGCACGCCCAGCACGCAGGCCTGCCTGCCCGTCAATGCATGCTTGAACGCATAGCCGCTGACGTCAACCGACAGGTGCTGGTTGCTGAAGATGACGCCACCGTCACGCCGCTCGACCGTCCCGTTGAACAGGTTCATGCCCGGCGAACCAAGGAAGCCGGCCACGAACAGATTGGCCGGTTCATTGTAGACGATGTCCGGCGTGTCGAACTGCTGCACCACGCCGCCCTTCATCACCGCCATGCGCTGCGCCAGCGTCATCGCCTCGACCTGGTCGTGGGTGACGTAGATCATGGTTGCGCCCAGCTGCTTGTGCAGCTGCTTCAGCTCCCGCCGCAACTCGGTGCGCAGCTTGGCGTCCAGATTGGATAGCGGCTCGTCGAACAGCATCACCTGCGCCTCGCGCACGATGGCGCGGCCGATCGCCACCCGCTGACGCTGGCCGCCGGACAGGTTGGCCGGCTTGCGCTTCAACAGCGGACCGAGTTGCAGCATCTCCGACGCGCGCGATACCCGCCGCGCGATCTCCGCCTTCGGCGTGCCGCTGATGCGCAGGCCGAAGGACATATTCGCCTCGACGTTCATGGTCGGATATAGCGCGTAGGACTGGAACACCAGCGCGATGCCGCGATCCTTGGGATCGGCCCAGGTCATGTCCTTGCCGCCGATTTCGATCTGGCCGCCGGCGCTGTCGATCAGGCCCGCGATGCTGTGCAACAGCGTCGATTTGCCGCAGCCCGAAGGGCCCAGCAGCACCACGAACTCACCCGCTTTGACGTCAAGGCTGAGCGACTCGATCACCTTGTTACCACCCAACTGAATCTGCAGATCACGAATAGCGACGTTAGACATGTTTAACCCTTCACAGCGCCGGAGGCGATGCCGCGCACGAACCAGCGGCCGGAAATAAAGTAGAGCGCCAGCGGCACGATGGACGTCAGTATCGTCGCCGCCATGTTGACGTTGTACAGCCGCTCGCCGGTGGTGGTGTTGATGATGTTATTCAGCTGTACCGTCATCGGCAAGTGCTCGGAACCGGCGAACACCAGGCCAAGCAGGAAGTCATTCCAGATGCCCGTCACCTGCATGATGGCCGCGACCACGATCACCGGCGTCGACATCGGCAGCATCAGTTGCAGGAAGATGCGCCAGAAACCGCCGCCGTCGATGCGCGCCGCCTTGAACAGCTCCAGCGGCAGCGCCGCGTAGTAGTTACGGAACAGCAGCGTCATCACCGGCATGCCAAAGATGGTGTGGATGATGATGATGCCCGGCAAAGAACTGAACAAACTGGCCGCCGCCAGCATGCGCACCAGCGGATAAATCATCACCTGCGCCGGGATGAAGGCGCCCATCATCAGCACCGCGAACAGCACGCCGGCGCCGCGCGGACGCCAGAACGACAGCGCATAACCATTCACCGCGCCGATGGCGATTGACAGGACGGTGCTCGGCACCACGATGGCGACCGAATTCCAGAAGCCGCCGCGTATGCCATCGCATTCCAGCCCGGTGCAGGCGGACGACCAGGCCTGCCGCCACGGCTCCAGCGTCAGGTTGTGCGGCAGCGCGAACAGCGTGCCAAGGCGGATTTCCTCCATCGGCTTCACCGATGTCACCAGCATCACGTACAGCGGCAGCAGGAAGAACAGCGCGGCCAAGATGAGGAAGGCATACACGCCGATGCGCGCCGGCGTCCAGGCCAGGCTGCGGCGCGGACGCGGCGCGGCGGCGATCCTGTCGTGATCAATCAAGTGGTCCATCACGCCCCCGACGCGGCACGGCGGCTGCGCACAAAATACAATGGCGCGACGATGGCCAGCACCGTCAGCAGCAGCACGATCGAGGCGGCCGACGCCAGGCCGATATTGGCGCGGCCGAACAGATAATCCATAATGAATTTGGCCGGCACCTCGCTGGCGGTGCCCGGCCCGCCCTGCGTCATCGCCACCACGGCGTCGAACACTTTCACCACCATCACGAACAGCAGCACGAAGGCGGTCGACAGCGATGGCTTGAGCATCGGCAGCACGATGCTGACGTAGACGCGCCAGCGCGGAATACCGTCGATGCGGGCCGCCTTCCAGATTTCCTCATCCACGCCGCGCAGGCCGGAGAGCATCAGCGCCATCACCAGGCCGGAAGCCTGCCACACGGTGGCGATGACGATGGTGTAAATCGCCATGTCCTGATCGACGATCCAGTCGAATTGCGCATCGGCCCATCCCAGCTGGCGCAGCACCTGCTGCACGCCCAGTTCCGGATTCAATATCCACTGCCATACCAGCCCCGTGGCGACGAAGGACATCGCATACGGATACAGGAACACGGTGCGCAATGCGCCTTCCGCCATCACTTTCTGGTCGATGAACACCGCCAGCAGAAAGCCGATCACCAGACAGGCGACGATGAACAGCAAGCCGTACACGGCGACATTCTGCAGCGACAGCAGCCAGCGCTCGTTGTTGAACAGGCGGATGTACTGCGAGGCGCCGACAAAATCGCCGGACGGGAAAGTGCGCGAGCTGCTGACCGACACGCGGGCCGTCCACAGCATCGTGCCCAGATAGGCCAGCAGCACCGTCAGCGCCATCGGAATCATGGCGATGTAGGCCGCGAATGAAACGCTTTGACGTTTCCGGGTCATCAATTATTCGTCCCGGATGGCGCGGGAGAAGGCTTTTTGCGCATCTTCCGGCGACTGGTTCTTGTTCCAGTATTTGGTCAGCACATCCTGTAGCGCGCCAGTGGTGTCGGGCGACGCCAGCATTTCGGTATTCGGCAGCTGGCGCGATTTGTCCTTCATGATGGCCAGCCCCAGGCGCGCGCAGAGGTCCAGTTGCGATTCATCGACATCGCCACGGATCGGGATCGCGCCCTTGCGTGCGGCGAAGGCCACCTGGGTCGCCGGTGAGGTGATCACATTGGCCAGCAGCTTTTGCGCCTTGACAGCATTGGCGTCGTTCGTTTTCGGGAAGACGAAGGCGTCTCCGGCCACGATGTACGGCGCTTTCGGGCCGAAGCCGGGAAAGCAGCCATAGTCCTTGCCGGCCACCTGACGGGCGGCGGCGAATTCGCCCTTGGCCCAGTCGCCCATGATCTGCACACCGGCTTTGCCCTGCACCACCATGGCGGTGGCGTCGTTCCAGTTGCGGCCCGGCGAGCCGGCATCGACAAAGCCTTTCAGCTTTTTGAACTCGACCAGCACCTGCCTGAAGGCCGGCGACATCACCGCCTGCTGGTCGCGGTCGCGGTACACCTTCAGGTACAGGTCCGCGCCGCCGACCATGGCGAAGATGGCGTCGAAGGTGATCTTCTCTTGCCACACCTGGCCGCCGAAGGCCAGCGGCACCACGCCGGCCGCCTTCAGCTTGGCCAACTGCCGCAAAAATTCCGCCCACGTCTGCGGCTCGGCGGTGATGCCGGCTTTCTTGTAGGCGGCCTTGGAATAGAAGAACCACGCGGGCATGTGGATGTCCACCGGCGCGGCGTAGAAATGGCCGTTGATCTTGATCGCCTGCAGGATCGACGGCGGCATGATCTGCTCCCACTTGCCGGCGGCGGCCACGTCGTCGACATTGTTCAGCAGGCCCTGCTCGACGAAATCCCGGAACTGAAGCGAGGTATTGAACTGCGCCGCGACCGGCGCGTTGCCGCCGACGATGCGGTTGATGGTGATGGCGCGCGCCTGATCGGCGCCGGCGATCGCCTGATCGACCCACTGGCCGCCGGCCTTGTTATATGCATCCGCGAACTGCTTGACGGCGGCCGATTCGCCGCCCGAGGTCCACCAGTGCGAGACGGTCGCCTTCAGCGGCGTCTGCGCCACAGCGGCGCCCGCCCACAGCGCCAGCGCGATCGCGCAGCCCAGTTTTGTGGCCTGATGCATTCTGTTTGTCTCCCTGTGAGCGTCGAGCGCTCATTCTATGCGTATCGCTTGTGACGTGTCTAAGCACTTTCCGCAAGCATTGATGGAATCGATTCCATTTTCAATGTTGCCGATGGTACTACCGAAGAATTTGACGGTCAACCGAATTGTAATTAAGTTACAAAAACGGCACGACCACTTGCGTGAGTCGTGCCGTAGCGCACTACGAAGGACGTAGCGAAATTACTTTTTATCGGTCGGCGCTGGCGGTACCGGCGCGAACGGGAAGGTGCCGAACAGGCTCTTACTCTGGTTCTGCATCTGCTCCTGCATCTGCACGAACAGGCTCTTGCTCTGGTCGATGTAATTGTTCATCATGCCCTGCATCATCGGGCCTTGGACGTTCATGAACTGGGTCCACATTTCAGGACTGAACGGCTGGCCGCCGACCGCGCTGCCGGTGAATTTGCGCTGGATGTCGGTAAAGGCCTGGACGTTCTTTTCCAGGTACGAGCCCATCATGCCCTGCATCGCGTGGCCGTAGAAGCGGATAATCTGCGCCAGCACGTCGCTGGAGAACATCGGCGCGCCGCTGGCTTCTTCTTCCAGAATGATCTGCAGCAGGATGCTGCGGCTCAGATCTTCATTGGTCTTGGCGTCGACAACGGTGAATTCCTCGTTGTCCAGCACCAGCTGTTTAACGTCGGTCAAGGTAATGTAGGAACTGGTCTGCGTATCGTACAGACGGCGGTTCGGATATTTTTTGATCAGGCGGTCAGCATTTTTTTTCGCACTACTCATCACAAGTCCGTTTATTGCGCCGCAGCGCATGTCTCTTCAAAATCGGATAGAAAAGGGACGGCGAGTCCCTCCTCCGCGTGCCTACTGTACTTATTATAGAGGTGAAACTGATTGGCTTGCACAATCTGAGATAAGTTTTAGCCCTTATTGCAACGCAACCAATTTTCAATTAAAACAATTTAGTCGGATTTTACCTTGACGTAACGGCCCGGCGCCGGTTCGATCGCCTTGTATTTGGCGTTGCCAGGCTTGGTCTTGGGCTTGAGCTTTTTGCCGCCGTGATCGCTGAGGAATTTCGCCCATTCGGGCCACCAACTGCCAGCATGCTCGGCCGCCCCCTGGAACCAGGCATCGGCGCTCTTGGCCTTGCCGTCGTCATTGGTCCAGTAGTTGCGCTTGTTCTTGGCCGGCGAATTGATGACGCCGGCGATGTGGCCGGATGCGCCCAGTACGAAGCGCGTTGGGCCACTCAGGATCGCCAGCGAGTCGAACGCCGACGGCCACGGCACGATGTGGTCCTCGCGCGAGCCGTAGATGAAGGCCGGCGCGTCGATGCGGCGCAGGTCGACTTTTTCGCCGGCCACCACCAGCTCGCCAGTCTTGAGCTTGTTTTCCAGATAGGTGTTACGCAGATACCAGCAGAACATCGGGCCCGGCAGATTGGTGCTGTCCGAGTTCCAGTACAGCAGGTCGAAGGCGGCCGGATCGTTGCCCTTCAGGTAGTTGGACTGCACGTAGTTCCACACCAGGTCGTTGGGACGCAGGCTGGAGAAGGTGCTGGCCAGGTCGCGGCCCGGCATCAGGCCGCCATCCTTCAGCTGCTGCTCGCGGAGCGCCACCTGGGTTTCATCGACAAACACGTCCAGCACGCCGGTGTCGCGGAAGTCGAGGAAGGTGGTCAGCAGCGTCAGGCTGTTGGCGACCTGTTCGCCGCGCGCGGCCAACACCGCCAGCGCGGTCGAGACGATGGTGCCGCCGACGCAGAAGCCGAACATGTTCAGCTTGTCCTGGCCGCTGATGTCCTGCACCACGCGGATCGCCTGGATCACGCCTTGCTCGACGTAGTCATCCCAGGTGGTGCGCGCCAGCGATTTGTCCGGATTGCTCCAAGACACCAGGAACACCGTGTTGCCCTGCTCCACCGCGTAACGCACCAGTGAATTTTCCGGCTGCAGGTCAAGGATGTAGAACTTGTTGATGCACGGCGGCACCATCAGCAGCGGCGTCTGGCTGACGGTGGCGGTTTTCGGCGTGTACTGGATCAGCTGGAACAGCGGGTTCTCGTACACCACCGTGCCTTCGGTCACCGCCAGGTTGCGGCCGACCTCGAACGCCGATTCGTCGGACAGGGAAATATGGCCCTTGTTCATGTCGCCCAGCATGTTGACCAGGCCCCGGGTCAGGCTCTCGCCCTTGGTTTCGATCAGTTTCTGCTGCGCTTCCGGATTGGTGGCAAGGAAGTTGGCCGGCGACATGGCGTCGACAATCTGCTGCACGGCGAAGCGGATCTTCTGTTGTTGCTGCGGCGTGGCGTCCACCGTGTCCACCATGGCCATCAGGAACCTGGCGTTCAGCAGGTAGGCGGCGGCGTTGAACGCCGACATCGGATTGCCCTGCCAGGCGGCCGACGTGAAACGGCGGTCGCTGACCGGCGGCGTTTTCCCGGAAACAAAGTCCTGCCACAATGCGCCGAAATCCTTGAGGTAATCGTCCTTCAGTTGCGCCATCGCTTCCGGCTTGATGTGGGCGCCGACATCCTGCATCATGGCGGCCATCGGATTGGACTGCATCCAGGCGTTGAAAGCGTGCGGATCGGGCAAATTCATGTGTGGTTCCCTAAAGTAGTGAGTTAAACACGATGCTGATTGTAGCGATTGCTTGGATTTACGTCGTCGGCCTGATGGCGTTGACAGAAACTTCCGTGGTTGCGGGAATTGTAACGTTTTTGTTCTATTGCGTGCTGCCGTTAGGAACATTGATTTATATCGCCGGCACCGGCAAACGCAAAGCCCGGCGGCGAGCTGCTGAGCAAGCCGCGCGGGAAGCGCGTTCATTTGAGCCAGATTAAGCTGGCCTGTCGGCCGGTGACGCCGTCGCGCCGGTAGGAATAGAAACGCGCCGCGCTGGACGCGGTGCAGAACTCGCCACCATGGACGTCCGTCACGCCGGCGCCCTGCAAGCGCGCGCGCGCCAGGGCGTAGATGTCGGCCAGGTACTTGCCCGGCTTGCCGGCGATGGCGCGGAAGGCCGCCTCGACCCGCTGGGCGCCGGCCGCGTCGCCGGCTTCGCCGAGGAAAGCCTGCCGGACTTCCGGGCCCACCTCGAATTGATCCGGGCCGATGGCCGGTCCCAGCCACACAGTCAGTTCACCGGCGCCGGCGGCGCGCATCGCCGCCACCGTGTTTTCCAGCACGCCGGACACCAGCCCGCGCCAGCCCGCATGCGCCGCGCCGACCGTCTTGCCCTGCCGGTCGGCAAACAGCACCGGCAGGCAATCGGCGGTCATGATGACGCACACCTTGCCGGGCGCCGTGGCGATGCAGGCGTCCGCCTCCGGCACCTGCCGCGGATCGGCTTCGGCCACATTGAGCACCGCCGTGCCATGCACCTGCGACAGCCAGAGCGGATCGGCCGGCAGCGCGGCGCGCAGGAGCGCGCGGTTGGCGGCCACCTGGGCCGGCAGGTCGCCGACATGCGTGCCCAGGTTGAGGCCGCCGCCGCCGTGGCCGTCGTCATACGGCGCCGGGCTGACGCCGCCGCGCCGCGTGGTCGACAGCACGCCGATATTGTCTGGCAGGCCCGGCCAGTGCGGGAGCAACCATGGATTCGACATCAGAGGTGTTCCGGTTCCTCGATGCCGGCTCGCTTGAGCAGTTCGGCGAAATCGGTGGCCAGCGGCACCCGCCACTCGCACTGCTCGCCGGTGGCCGGATGCACCAGCCCCAGGCGGCGCGCTTGCAGCGCCTGGCGCGGGAAATAATCGGCCAGGTGCTGCTTGCCGTACACGGTGTCGCCCACCAGCGGGAAACCGATCGACTGCATGTGCACGCGGATCTGGTGGGTGCGGCCCGTTTCCAGGCGGCACTGCACCAGGCTGACCGGACGGCCTTCGCCCAGCTTGCCGCTCCCCAGTAGCTGATAATGGGTGATGGCAGGCTTCGAGCCCATACCGGTCGAGACCGCCATCTTGACGCGGTCGCGCGGGTGGCGGCCCATGGCCGCGTCGATGGTGCCGCTGATGCGCGGCGTGCCCCAGACCACGGCGAAATACTCGCGCTTGACGGTGCGCGCGGCCAGCTGGCGCACCAGATCGGTCTGCGCGGCCAGCGTCTTGCCGACCACCATCAGGCCGCTGGTGTCCTTGTCCAGGCGGTGAACGATGCCGGCGCGCGGCACGCCGGCCAGCTGCGGGCAGTGGTGCAGCAAGCCGTTGAGCAAGGTGCCGGACCAGTTGCCGGCGCCCGGATGGACCACCAGGCCGGCCGGCTTGTTGACCACAATCAGGTGCTCATCTTCAAAAACAATGTTAAGTTCGATCGGTTCCGGCTTAAAAGCCTCGTCTTCCGGCTCCGGTTGCGGCAGAATGATGACCTTCTCGTCGCCATACACGGTATCCTTGGTGCTTTTCGCCGGTTTGCCGTCCACCGTGACGAAACCGTCGGTGATCCAGGTCTGCAGGCGGCCACGGGAAAACTGCGGCACCAGGCCGGAAATGACTTTGTCGAGGCGCTGGCCGCAGTGTTCCGGGGCCAGATGCAGTTCGATCGGGCCGAGGCCGTCGTCATCGTCGCCAAAATCGCCGTCGTTGACCACCAGATCGGTGTCGGCATCGTGTTCGGAGGAAGATTCGGCCAAATTCGGCTTTGCGTTTAATATCACGGTAATCCTATCGGCTATAATTAGCCTCGTAAAACTTTGGTTAAACAGTTTCTTGCAAAAGATATGCAAAAAAAATTATCGGTAGTCGCAGCAACAGTAGTCCTGCTTGGTTTGTCCGGTTGCGGCCTTTTCTCGGAAAAAGCCGACGAAACGAAAGGTTGGAGCGCAGCGAAATTATACTCGGAGGCGAACGAAGAACTGGATGGCCAGCACTACGAGCGTGCAATTCAGTTGTATGAGCGCCTGGAATCGAGCTATCCGTTCGGCACCTACGCCCAACAGGCGCAGATGAATATCGCCTATGCCTACTACAAATCTCAGGACCAGGCGCAGGCGCTGGCGGCGGTCGAGCGCTTCATCAAGCTGCACCCGAACCACGCCAACGTTGACTACATGTACTACCTGCGTGGCCTGATCAACTTCAACGATCAGATCGGCTTCCTGAACTTCATCTACGAACAGGACGTCACCGAGCGTGACCCGAAAGCCACGCGTGAAGCCTACGCGGCCTTCAAGGAACTCGTCACCAAGTTCCCAAACAGCAAGTATACGCCGGATTCGCTGGACCGCATGCGTTATCTGCTGAACGCGATGGCGTCGTATGAAGTCCACGTGGCGCGTTACTACTACCGTCGTGGCGCCTACCTGGCCGCCGCCAACCGCGCGATGGGCATCATGAACGACTTCCGCGACACCCCGGTGATCGAAGAAGCGCTGTTCATCATGATCCGCAGCTACGACAAGCTGGGCATGACCGAGCTGAAGAACGACACCGAGCGCGTCTTCAAGCTGAACTACCCGAACTCCAAGTTCCTCGATGAGGGCAAGAAGCAGGAGCGCAAATGGTGGCGCTTCTGGAGCTCCAACGCCAGCATGTAATCCCCGCCGTCATTTCGCCCACTGGGCGAAATGACTTCCGGCGCAAGCCGGAATGCCATTTTCAGGCCGCCAGTTTGCGGCGGAACAGCCAGGTTTTATCGTTTGAGGCATCGGCCACGTAGCGGTAGCCGTCCACGTCGAAGTGCTTCAATTGCTGCGGGTCGGTGACGCCGTTGACGGCGGCATAACGCGCCATCAGGCCACGCGCGCGCTTGGCATAGAACGAGATAATCTTGTATTTGCCGTTCTTCCAGTCTTCAAACAACGGCGTGATCACCGGCAGGCCCAGCGCTTTAGGCTTGACCGATTTGAAGTACTCCTCCGACGCCAGATTAACCAGCGTATCGGCGCCCTGCTCCTCGGCAGTCTTGTTGAGCGCGTGGGCGATGGTGTCGCCCCAGAAATCGTACAGATTCTTGCCGCGCGGCGTGCTCAGGCGTGTACCCATTTCCAGACGGTGCGGGTGAATCAGGTCCAGTGGCCGCAACATGCCGTACAGGCCGGACAGGATGCGGATGCGCGCTTGCGCGTAGGCCAACTGCTTCGGCGCCAGCGTGCGGGCGTCGAGGCCGTCGTAGACGTCGCCGTTGAAGGTCATCACGGCCTGGCGCGCTTCACGGGTGTCCTTGGTCCACGAGGCGTAGCGGGCCACGTTGAGCGCCGACAGATTGTCGGACAAGTCCATCAGTTCGCTAAGTTCGGCCGGCGAGAACGCCCGCAGGCGGTCGATCAGTTGCTCGGAGTGATCCAGAAACGCGGGTTCGGTGTGCAGCTTGGTGGTTGGCGGAGTCTCCAGATCGAGACTTTTTGCCGGGGAAAGCACTATCAGCATAAGATTCCAAAGACATTTTTACGTTACTAGCCCTACATGATACCTGTTCCCAAGAAAGTCGTTATCGACACCAACGTTTGCCTCGACCTGTTCGTGTTCAACGACCCGCGCTGGGCCAGGCTGGTCAGCGACATCGAGCGCGGCGCGGTGGAGGCGGTCACGCGTTCGGATTGCCGCGACGAATACAATATCGTGCTGCACTACAAGCACCTGCCGCTGGACGACCACAGCCGCCCGCTGGCCAGCGCCCGCTTCGACCAGCTGATCAAGGTGGTCGCGGCGGCCGAGTCCGGCGTAAAACTGCCGGTGTGCAGCGACAAGGCTGACCAGAAATTCCTCGAAATCGCCCGCGACGCCCAGGCCGACGTGTTGATCACCAAGGACAAGGCGCTGCTGAAACTGGCCCGCCGCCTCGCCCGCGAAGGCATGTTCCAGGTCATGTTGCCGGAAAAATGGATTGCGCTAGAATAGGCCTCCTGTCCACTACCCAGCATTCGCCGATGACGCCTCAACTGACGACACGCTTGCCCGCGGTCGGAACCACCGTTTTCACCCGCATGTCCCAACTGGCCGCGCAGGCCGGCGCCGTCAACCTGGGCCAGGGCTTTCCCGATTTCGGCTGCGAGCGCAGCCTGATCAGCGCCGTCAACGACGCCATGCTGGCCGACTTCAACCAGTACCCGATGATGAGCGGCGCACCGGTGCTGCGGCAGGCCATCGGCACCAAGATCGGCGCGCTGTACGGCCACGCGTACAACGTTGACAGCGAGATCACCGTCACCGCCGGCGCCACCCAGGCGCTGACCACCGCCATCCTCTGCTGCGTGCATCCGGGCGACGAGGTGATCGTCATCGAGCCGGTGTACGACAGCTATGTGCCGGCGATTACGCTGGCCGGCGGCGTGCCGGTGGCGGTGGAGATGGAAGTCACCGCCACCGGCTACGCGGTGCCATGGTCGAAGGTGGCGGCCGCCGTCAACCGCAAGACGCGCTTGATCATCATCAACACCCCGCACAACCCGACCAGCACCGTGCTGCGCGCCGCCGACCTGCAGGCGCTGAGCGATATCGTGCGCGGCACCGGGATGCTGATCCTGTCGGATGAGGTCTACGAACACATGGTCTATGACGGCCACCGGCACGAGTCGGTCAGCCGCTATCCGGCGCTGGCGGAGCGCGCGTTCGTGGTCTCCAGCTTCGGCAAGACTTACCACGTGACCGGCTGGAAGATCGGCTACGTGGCCGCGCCGGCGGCGCTGATGGCGGAATTCCGCAAGGTGCACCAATACAATGTTTTCAGCGTCAACACGCCGATGCAACATGGCATCGCCAGCTACATGGCCGATCCGACACCGTATCTCGACCTGCCGGCGTTTTACCAGCGCAAACGCGACCTGTTCCGCGACGGCTTGAAAAAATCGCGATTTGAGTTGTTGCCAGCCGACGGAACCTACTTCCAATGCGTGCGCTACGATAAAATCTCTACACAGACGGAAGCCGCATTCGCGGAATGGCTGACCACGGAAATCAAGGTGGCGGCGATTCCGGTCTCGGCGTTTTACCAGCAAGGCAAAGAGTCCGGCATCGTGCGCTTCTGCTTTGCCAAACAGGACAACACCCTGGCGCTTGCGCTGGAGCGGCTGGCCACAGTTTAAGATCGGGATGGACATGGCCGACACCACGCCAAGCAATGACACACCGTCGGTGCTGCAGCAGCTCAACCTGTGCAACCGCCGGCTTGAGCGCCTGTTGCATAACCTGCGCAACGAGGACAACGCCGAGGCCGAGGTCCGCCAGATCGCAGCCGATCTCATCCGTGCGGTCGACGCCAATCCCGATGTCGCGTTGGCCTGCATCTTCCTTAGCCAGATCAACGGCAGCTATGCGGTGCGACATTGTATCGAAACCGCCGTGGTGACGGTGGTGATCGCCGACAGTCTGCAGATGCGCAAGGCCAACACACTGACCGTGGCTGCGGCCGCGCTGACCATGAATGTCGGCATGCTGCGCCATCAAGAGGAATTCCAGAATCAACACTCGCTGAACCGCGAGGAAATGGCCATCGTGCGCCGCCACCCGGAGCAAAGCGCGGACATGCTGCGCTGCGTGGGCGTGGACGATGACGACTGGATTTCCTGCGTGCTGATGCACCACGAGAACGACGAGGGCAGCGGCTATCCGGCCGGCATCGCCAGTCCGGAGGTGACGCTCAACGCCAAGCTACTCAGTTTCGCCGACCGCTATTGTGCGCAGGTATCGGCGCGCAATTATCGCAAGTCCGTGCTGCCCAGCATGGCGTTACGCAATCTGATCGAGGATACGGCGGCGCCGGTCGACCCGCTGCTGGCCGCCAGTTTCCAGCGTGAGCTGGGCGATTTTCCGCCTGGCTGCCTGGTGCGGCTGGAGGGCGGCGAGATTGGCGTGGTCAGCCGTCGCCAGGGCTGCAGCAAGGGCTTGCAGGTACACTATCTGCGCGATGCGGACGGCGCGCTGCTGACGCCGGCCCAGCCGCGCTGCTGCAACACCGGCCTGGGCGGCATCAGCACCGGGCTCAGCGAGGACCAGGCCGCGACCCGCTTCAGCATGAAGCAGATCTGGGGCCCGCAAGCGAGCCTCTGAGCGCGCCGCCATCGCGGCAACGGGGCTAACGCGACAGTTGGTCCAGCTTGCGGTCGATAAAGGACTTCAACTCCGGCGTCAAGCCGGCGCCGGTGCGCGCATGGCGATACGCTTCGCGCGCCTCCGGCAAATGCTGTTCCGCCTGTAGCGAGATACCCAAGCCCATCCACCACACCGCCTTATCCGGCACCAGCGCCAGCGCGGCGCGGTACTGCTCGGCGGCCTCGGCATGGCGCTGCTCGCGCTGCAACACGCCGGCCAGAAAGCCGAGATAGTCGGCATTATTGCCCGCGTATGGCAAGGTCTTCTGCAGGGTTTCCAGCGCCGGGCCGCCCTTCTCCAGTTGCAGCCGGGCCAGCACCATCGCCAGACCGGGCTGGCGCGCGTCCACACTCAAGGCCGTGCTCAGTTGCCGCATGGCGTCGTCGGTGCGACGGCCTTCCAACAGCAGGCTGATGTAGGTCTGACGCGCGGCGTCGTTGTGCGGATCGATGTCGACCGCCTTGTCCAGATCGGCCAGCGCGGCGTTGATGCGACCTTCCTGCAAGGCCGCCAGCGCACGGCGGTAACTGTTTTCCGACATTTGCTTCGGCGTCAGATCGCGCATGACCACACCTTCGCCAGGCGCCGCATGCGTGGCGCTTGCCGGCTTGCGTGCGCGTGAGGTGTCAGCCACCTCGGCGCGGGCCGCAACCGGCACGCGCTCGGTTGCCGGGGCCGGGCTGACGGTGGTGGTCGGCGCATGCTCGGTCACCACGACCGGCGCCGGCGCGGCTGGCGGCGCTGACGGCATGGGAGCCACGGATGCGGCCTGGGTCACAGCATTGGCGACGGTTGCAGCGGCCGCTGGCGGCGCGGCGGCAGGCGGACGCGCGCCCGGCGCACGGCTCTGCATAATATTCGGCACCGGTCCCGGCGGGACGCGATGCGACTTCCAATATTGCCAGCCATACCAGCCACCGGCGGCCAACACCAGCACGCCGACCGCGACACCACCGATCAGCAACGGCCGGCGGTCGCGCTCGGCCGGCGGCACGGCTTTCACGTCCTGCTGATGCACGGCGTCTTCCCCGGCACCGCCGCGCGCGTCCAGATCCTGCAGCATTTTATTAATCAAGCTCATTTGGTCAGCGCCCACGTCAAACCGCCAGCGGCGATCAGCAGACTGACACCCGCCGCCAGCCATGGCCAACGCGCCTTGCGCCCCGCCGCCACCGTGTCGCGCGCCGCCAGGCGGACGTGACGCCCGCTGACCTGCTGCTTGCCTTCGCCAAAGCACAGCATCAGCGCCTTGTTCGCCATGATGTTCACCAGTCGCGGAATCCCGCCGCTGGCCTTGTACAGGCGTGAAATCGCCGCGCGACTGAACAGGCGCCCGCCGGTGTAGCCGGCCACGCGCAACCGGTGCGCGATGTAATACTCGATGTCATCGCGCGACAACGGCCCCAGGTGATAGTGGAAGGTGATCCGCTGCGCCAGCTGGCGTATCGAGTTCGCCTGCAAATGCTGGTTCAGCTCCGGCTGGCCGAACAGCACGATCTGCAGCAGCTTGCGTTTTTCGGTTTCCAGATTGGTCAGCAGGCGCAACGCCTCCAGGCTCTCGACCGGAATCGCCTGCGCCTCATCCAACAGCAGCAGCACCTGTTTGCCCTCGCGCGCCAGATCCATCAGCCGGTGCGTAATCGACTTCAGCAATTGATGCTGATCGACATCCTTCTCCAGCGGCAGTTCCAGCTCGTCCGCCAGGGCCAGCATCAGGGTGCGCGGCTCCAGATAGGGATTCGGAATATAGGCCGTCACAAAATCCGGGCCGATGGTGGCGATGAACTTGCGGCACAGCAGCGTCTTGCCGGTGCCCACCTCGCCGGTGATCTTGATGAAGCCCTCGCCGCTCTTGGCCGCCACCAGCAGCGTGTTCAATGCCTCCTGCGAATGCGGGCTGGTAAAGAAGTAGCTGGTGTCGGGCGTAATGCCGAACGGCGCCTCACGCAGGCCGAAGTGTTTGCTGTACATGATCAGTAGCCCCCGGTCTGGCCCGGGTCCAGCTCCCGCATGCGGCGGCCGCTGTCGAGCAGGTCGCGGTTCCAGTCGGACGAAGTTTCAACGATGGTCGGCTTGATCAGCACCACCAGCTCGCGCTTCTGCACCACTTCACTTTTGCTGCCAAACAGCGCGCCGATCACCGGCAGCTTGGCCACGCCCGGCAGGCCGGAATTGTCGGTGGTGGTCGCCTGGCGCATCAGGCCGCCAATGGCCACCACCTGGCCGTTCTGGCCGCGCACCATGCTGTCCATTTCCGACGTCGACGACGCCGCCAGCGGCAGGTTGTAGTTGCCCAGCGAACCCAGGTTCAGCGATTTATTGATGGTCGACACCTGGCTCACCGACGGATGGACGTGCAGGATGATATTGCCGTCCTCATCGATCTGCGGCGTCACGTCCAGCACCACGCCGGAGAAGAATGGCTGCAGGTTGACGGTCGGCGAGGTCACGCCGGTGCCGTTGCCGCTCGTGGTGGTGCTGGTGCTGACGCCGGTCACGAAGAATTCGTCGGTGCCGATCTTCAGCAGCGCCTTCTGGTTGTTCAGCGTGGCGATGCGCGGGCTCGACAGCACATGCACCGTGCCTTGTCCTTCGAGGAAGGAAATCAGCGCGGCGAAATTGCTGGTCTGGAAAGCCATGCCGAACAGCGCGCTCGCCGCGTCGCTCGACGCGCCCAGCGATTTGCCCACGGAGTCCGGGGTGGTGTTGATGCCGGTGGCGCCGGGGCTGCTCAGCGCCGATCCGACCGGGCGCAGCGTGGCCCCCGGCTGCAGCGCGCCCAGCGAGAAGCGGTTATTGCCACCGGCCGCGAACTTGCCGAACGCCGACCAATTGACGCCGCTTTGGAAGTTGCTGTTCAACTCCACTTCCAGGATCTTGGCCTCCAGGATCACCTGGCGGTCGACCGACAACTGGGTGGCTTTCAGGTACATGTCCACATTGCGCAACTCGTCCGGCATGGCGCGGATCACGATCACGCCCGACTGCGGGCTGATGGTGACGCTGCGGCCATCCTTGCCGATGGCGACGATGGCTTCCAGCGAGGTCTTCAGTTCCAGCCAGAAGTCGCTCTCCGACACGGTGGCGACGTTGGCCGAATCGCGCTGGGACTGGCCGTTCGGATTGTTCGGATCGTTATTGTTGTTTCTATTGTTGTTATTGCCGTTGTTATTGCCGTTGTTGTTGCTATTGTTGTTCGAGCCGCCACCCTGATTGTTGTTATTGTTGCCGGAGTTGGCAACCGAGGTCGAGTTGACACGCAGGCTGGACTCCCCCTTGCGCACCGCCGTCAGGTAGTTCACCTTGAACATCTTGGTCTGCATGGTCAGCGGACGAATGTAGATGCGCGTGCCCTCCACCTTGTAATCATAGCCATACAGTTCGCGGATCGCGTCGAGCGCCTCGAACAGCGTCACATCCTTCAGGTTGGCGGTGATGTTGCCGGTCACTTCAGGGTTGATCAGCATGTTGTAGCGGGTACCCGCCACGATCGAATTGTAGAACTGCTGCACCGGTACATTGTTGAAGGAAACGTTGAACCGCTCCTCCAGCACCGCGCGCGCCTTGGGCAGCTGTACGCCCAGTTGCGACACCGGTGGCAGCAACGCGGCGGACACGGCTTCGTTCTGCGTCACCACGGACGGCTTGGCGGCAGCGGCGCGCACCTCGCCGCTGATCTTATCGTAAGTATCACGCGTGGACGCGGTCTGGCAGCCGCTCAGCAGCAGCGCAGTCGTCACGAGCGCGATGATCCGGATTTTTTCCATACTCATTCTTCGCATTAATGTGCGGCTTTGTCGGCCGCCTCGGGGAACAGCGTCAGAATTTGCTTGTTCTTACCGTTTTGCAGCACCACCTGGTTCTTGCTGACCTGCACCAGCGTAGCGCCGTTAAATTTTTCGCCCTTGCGCACGGTCTGACCGTCGATCACCGCCACTTGGCGGCCATTCGAACCGATCAGCACTGATTGCAGCACAGGGCCCCGGGATACCTGCACATCCAACGCATTGGCGGGCTGCAGGCGCGATTCCGGCGGGGGCTGGGTCGGATCGGTCAGTGTTTGCGCACCGGCAAGGCCGGACAACATCAGCAGGCAAAAGCTCAGTGCGTGTTTCATAATTTCATCCATTTCTGGTCCAGGCTCAGCGTGTACAACGTCAGCGTCAGGCGCGAGTTGGGATACTGCTGGGCGTCCAGTTGGGCCTTGCCCCAGAACAGTTGCAGCGGCAGCGCCTCCAGCGCGTCCATGTAGCTGATCATGTCCAGATAAGTACCTTGTAATACAATTTCCACGCCGTGACGATACAATAATTCACGCGGCTTGACCTGCACGACAGTCTTGGGCTTGCCGACGATGCCGGACGCGGCGGCGGCGACCACGGCGGCCGCCGCCGCTTCGGCCTTCTGCTGCGCCACTTCAGCCTTCGGACGTGCTGTCTGGGCTTTGGCATGCGCCGCCTCGTTCAAGCCGGTGACCGGCAGCGTCTTCAGCGAGATCAGCTTCAACTTACCGTTGCCGCGCAGCAGATGCCCGAGCAGCGGCGCGATCTTGTCCGGTGCCACCAGGCCTTTTTGCACGGCCAGCAGGCCGGCGCTGGTGGTGTCGATTTCCTGGCGCACCGTTTTCAGGCGGGCGCGGGTTTCGGCGTCCGGGTCCAGCACAAAGCCCTGTGCGCGGGCGGCGATGTCCATCTCGATGCCGGCGATCTGTTTCTGCTGCGTCTTGATCTGCTGGTTCAGCACTTTCTGCCGGCTCAGCAGCGGCTGCACCGACACCACGTAAATCAGGAACAGCATGCCGGCCACCACCGTCCCGAAGATCATGACGCGCTCGCGCAGCGTCATGCCATCCAATTTGGTGCTCAGCTTAAGCCATTGTTGCTGGAACCGCTGTTTCATTTGTCCGCCTCCTCGGCCAGCGTCGATTGCAGATTGAATTCCACAAACGGCGGTTCCTGCGCGGCAGGGACGGCAGGGACGGCGGGGGCGGCCGGGGTGGCCGGGGTGACAGGGTCCGCAGGCGTCAGCCCCGCCAAGGTCGCGGCCAGCACGGGCGGCGCCTGCGGCGCGGGCGGCGCAGTCGCTCCCGGCCGCCCGATGTCGAGACTGGCGAAAGTCTTGCCATGCATGACGCGCTCGGCGGTCAGGCGCGAGATGTAGTTCGGTATCAGGGTCGCGTGCATCGCCCTGCCCTGCACACCGATGTCGGTGCCGGCGCCGCTGATGGTCAGGCCGGTCAGCCAAAGGCCATTGACGTTCTGGCGCGAGAAGGCACGGAAGTATTCGGCATAGCCCAGGGTGTTGCCCAGCGATCCGCTTTGCAGCACCGTCGAGACCTCGCGCAGCGCGACCAGCTCGGCCTCGGCCTCGGCCAGGTCGGTCTCCAGCACCGCGTCCTTGGCGCGCGGCGCGAACTGTTTGCTGGCCTTGGCCAGTTGCTGCTCGCGCTTGGCCAGCGTGGCCTTGCCTTCGGTCGCCACCCGCTCCAGCTCATCCACGGTCTGCGCGGCGTACCAGTTCAGCAACAGTGCGCCGACGATGATGGCGCCCAGCGCCTCCAGCATCGGCAAGGCGGAGAAAATCTTCTTCTGCTTGAGGAAGATCGGATTGAACAGATTGATTTGCTGGCTCACAGCTTCACCTCCTCATGCCGCAGGGCCGCGCCGAGGGTCAGGAAGAAACGCTGCTGCTGGGCGACCGCTTGCAATGCCGGCACCTTGCTCAGGTCGAACACATCGTCCAAAGTCATCGCTGCCACCGGCATATACAGGTTGGTCGCCAGATGGGCGTGCAGGCCCTCGGCAACGGTCGGCGCCAGCATCAATTTGAGCACGTTGACATAGGAGAACTGGCGGTCGAAGTGATCGAGCGAGCGTTGCAGCTCCAGCGTGATCTTGTCGAACAGCGCATGCTGACGGCCGGCATCGTGTTCCAGCAATTGCGCCAGCGTGACGTCGATGCGGCGCGACAGATACAGCTCGGCCTTGTAGGTGATGGTCAGCAGGCCGCCGTCGGCGTCGAACGACAGCATGGCCAGGCCGCGGCCTTCGGTTTCCAGCAGCGCCGAGATGTTCCGCTGCGCCATTTCCGGAATGTCGATCAGGTTCAGGTCCAGTTTGACTTCGCTGAACAGCGCCTGGCGCGACTGGATCAGCACGTTGCGCGCGGCGATCGCGAACATCGAGTGGCCGCGCGATGCGGCGCCGGTATCGACCGGGATATCGAGCACGTCGATGGTGGCGTCATCAATATGAAAGTCGAGCATGTCCTTCAAGCGCCAGCGCACGGCGGTTTTCAGCTCGTCCTGTGGCACATTGGGGGCGTCGACCATCAGCAACTGGTACTCGCCACCGTTGAGCAGCGTGCCACAGTGGTAAGCGCCGGCCTTCAGGTCCTTGTGCAGACGCTCCAGCGCTTCGGGCGAAAAGCTGGTGTCCGACGGATAGAACGCCGCCACTTCCACCACCGCTTTGGCGTCGCGCACGCGCCGTACGCGGCCAGCGCAGATGCCATCACGCAAAAAAGCGACTGTCAGCCAGCCATCCGTTTTCTTAGCTCTTTTGAAAAAACCCATAATCCAGTACACGACGTAAACACGCTAGATAGTTGATTATATTCAACTTCCGCGCAATTCACGCGTTAAATAAAAATCGCTCTGTAAAAAAACAGGCATTTGCACACGCGCCGCTTTACAGCTGCACCGTGATCACGCGCTGCACGTAGTCCGTCCCCGGGGCCGGGTTCGGGCAGCCATTCGCAGCTGGCTGATTGCAAGCCGTCGACTCGACAATGACATGCCCGGCGGTCGGGTCCTCCGCGCCCCCTCCGGCCACACCCTGAAAATCCAGCGCGCACGTCACGCGCACGGTCACGGTGAACGCGGACAAGGTGGTATTGGGCGGCAGCGCCAGGTTGCGGGCGGGCGGGGTCAGTACGGCCGGCGTGCAGCCGAATCGCACCGCCGGTTGCCGACCATTGGACAAGCCGTCGTAGGCCGCCCATTCAACGCCGGCTTTCGCCGCCTGATAGGCTCGTTGCGCCAGCAAGTCTCTGGCCGAGGCGTCCTGCTGGGCAGTGCTCAGCGTAACCGCCGCCACCGCCAGCCCCGCCACCACGACCACCAGGAAGATGGCGGTCACCATGGCGACCCCGGCGGATTGTTGGCGTCTGCGCAGACGCATGAATACCGATGGCGTCATGGCGTGTTATTCACTTGAATTTGCTGGGCCAGCGTGGCCGTCTCCAGCACATTGCCGGCAATGGTGCTCGAACGCGCCAAGGCGATGGCCATGCCGATCAGGGCCGTGTTGCGGTTGACCAGTTGCTGGACGGTGAACGTGCAGCCCAGCACATTATCCGCCATCAGCGCGCTGGTCGCGCCAGAGAGCCCCGCGATAGTCGGCTGATTGGGAAGGAAACCGTAGTTCCAGTAGCGGCGCAGCGTGCCGGCGCCGTTGGCACTGCCGACGCAGGCAAACGTGACCGGCTGACGCGCCACCATGAAGTGCCTGCCCGGCGAGGAGGTCGCGCCGTTGACGAAGGTATTCTGCGTCAGCGTGACGATCTTGCCATTGACGCCGGCCGGCGCCACCGTGGCGCGGTTGGCGGCGTTCGCTTCGTAGGCGTCGGAGCCGACAATGCCACTCCCCAGGTTATAGACGATGATGGCGTCGCCGGGCGTAATGACATACGGTGCGGCCGGCATCGGCGTGACCACATAAAACTGGTTGATCGGTGCTGCGGCGGGCGTATTGGCGAAGCGCAGCGCCGGCAATGTGGCGTCGGTCGGATCGGCGCCATCGGCGACATCAAGATAACGTCCGCCCGAATTGGCGGGAATGAACTCCAGCAAGGTCGTGGTGCCGTTGGTGCTGAGACGAATACTGTTGGGGACAGCGGCGCGCAGCTCGCGCGACATGCGGCGCAGCGCAATTTCCGCGACGTCTGCCATGTCGGCGCGGGCGGCGGTGTCCACATAGCTTTGCACCGGGCGGCGGATAAACAGCACCATCACGCCGGCCAGGATGGACGTGATCACGATGACCACGATGGCCTCCACCAAGGTGAAGCCGCGAGCACGTTTCATCATAGCGCCCTCGGCTCGTAGCGGGTGCGATAGCCCTGCAACACGACGGACTCATTGACGCCGTAGTTGACGGTGATGGTGATTTCCAGTGTGTCGGAAGCTTGCACGCTATCCAGGGCGACATTGCGCAACGCCAGCGTGGTGGTGTAACCGGTCAGCGGCACGTTACCCAAGCCTGCACCGAGCGGGACGCCGGCCACGTCGGTATCGACACCGGCGGCGTTAGCGAAGGCGCGCACGGGCGTGCCCGCAGCATAGTTGTTGGTGACGTAGTCATTGACGTTGTCGAATGGCCGGACGTTGTTGGCTTCCGGCCCCCAACGCTCAATCGTGGCATCTGCCGCGCAGTATAAGCCGGGATTCGCATTGGCCGGAGCGAGGGCACTGTTGGTAGCGGTGCTGGCGTTGGCATCGGCCGGATCGCAGGCGGTGAACTGGGCTTGCTGGACTTCGTCCATATAGGCTTCGGCAATCAGCATGGCTTGCTTGCGGCGGATCGGGTCGGTGTTGCCACGGCTGGTCAGGTTCATCACTTGCAGGATGCCGGCCGCAGCCACACCGACAATAACGATGAACAGCACCAGCTCGACGATGGTGAGACCCTTCTGACGGCGACGCTTATTGGACATAGCCAGTTTCCGGCCAGACAGTGATTTGGCTGCTGTTGCTGCCATTGGTGAAAGTAATGGTCATGACGCCGGCAAGCAGCGCCTGGGTGCCGTTGTTGACGGTGTAAGGACGGCCGAGCGCGTCAAAAACCACGCTACTGCCCCCCAGGCCCGTGACATTGACGGTGCTGGGCCGGCCTTCGCACAGCCAGTTGGCGTTGTAGCTGTTGTTCAGCAAGCAGCTGGCGCGCGTGACGCTGCTGCCGCTGTTGCTGCCGCCGGGTGCTGAGATGAGGCTGCCAGCACCGCAGGCGGCGGTGGTGCAGACGGCAAAACTGTTGCCGTCTGTGCGGACGAAGATATACCGGTTTTGGGTGATCGCCAGTTTCTGCGCGTAACGCAGGATGGTCTTGGCCTGATCGGCGTAGGCCCGGCTCTCAAACGTTGACTGATTGAAGAACCGGGACGCGCCGATTGCACCCAAGATGCCCATCAGGACGATCACCGTGATCAGCTCCACCATGGTGAAGCCGGCGGCGCGGCTCACCGGCAGACCAGTGCGCACGACAACCTCCCCCGCAAGCAGGAACTTACTTGCAATTGGCTGCGGTAACCGTGCTGGTGCTTACAGTAGCTGGAACAGTAGCGGAAGTCGCCACGTTGTAAATGACTGCGCAGCCAGCCTTAGGGCTCTGGGCAGGCTGAATCGCCACCTGAGTAGCGGTCAACACTGGCGTAGTCGCCGTTGCGGTCGCCACAGGGCCAACCGTGGCCACGTAGTCCTGGGAGCTCAGGCCCGCAGCGGCGGCAATCGAGGTCGCATCAGGATAGCCAAATGCCATGCTGACCGCAGTACCTTCCATGGTGGTGCTGTAAGTCGCGCTCGAAGCCTGGCCCTTCATCAGTGCCTCACCGTGCGAGATGGCCATCGCCGACTTTACCGCGCCGCCAGCGGCGCTCAGCGAGGCAACGCGAGCGTCGCCGCTCAGGTCGCTGAATTTAGGCAGGGCGGTGGCCGCCAGGATACCGAGGATGACGATCACAACGATCAGTTCGATCAGGGTGAAACCGCTCTGGGCGGCGCGTTGAGGAATTGCATTACGTACGTGCTTGTTCATTATTTTCTCCAAATCGTATAAAAATCTACGCGTGATCCACGCTAGTCGCTAACTTGCTCAAAGGCCACGCCGTAAAACTCGGGCGCACCTGGCGGCTTGGCGGGATTTTGGGGCAAGCGGCGCAATTCTACCTTGAATCTCAGCATTTTCATCGGGGAATTTTTAAACGCATTTTCATGATTTAACAAATAAATCAGGGATTTATCCGCCCGATCAAAGCACCAGTTGCCTTTGCCAATCTCTTCTGCGCTCGGGCTGTACAATTCCCCCACGTAATTGGCTGGCTTGACTTTTAGTAAATTAAACGGATTTTCTTCGGTTAATAAGGTTAAATCTTCGCTACTAGACGACAATTTTGCTTGCATTGCCGTAATTTCTATCGCAGAACGTATGTTGCTTACAATCATTTTCACCGCAGCATGCTCAGCTTCCACCTGGAAATTTCGTATCCGCAGAAGCAACAAACCACTCAAAATAGCCACCACAATCACGGCGATCGTGAGCTCAAAAAAACTAAAACCGCGTTGTTTCCTTGATACAAAAATTGCCGAGAAAATCATTATTTAACAATCATCTATGTAAAGCCGCCTGACCCAGGTCCCAGATCGGCAGGAAAATGCCCAGCGCCAGGATCAACACCATGATGCCAAGGAACACGATCAGTATCGGCTCAATCTGCGCCGACAAAGTCTTCAACTCGTAATCGACCTCGCGCTCATACATCTGCGCGATCTCGTCCATCAGATCATCAATGGCGCCGCTCTCCTCCCCCACCGCAACCATCTGCAACACGACCGGCGTGAACACATTGGCCGCCGCCGCCGTGCGCAGAATGCTTTCGCCGCGCTCGACGCCGTCGCGCATCTGCTCCACCCGCGCCGCCAGATAAGCGTTATCGACCGTTTGCGACACCACCGTCAGCGCCTGCACAATCGGCACGCCGCTGCGGCTGGACAGCGCAAAGCTGCGGGCGAAGCGCGCCATGGTCGCCTTCAGGATGATTTTGCCGGCCAGCGGAATCTTCAGTTTGAACTTATCCCATCGATACCGTCCGATGCGGGTGCGCGTCCAGCGCAGAAACAACCACACGCCGAAGACGGCCGCGCCCAACAGCTGCCAGCCATAGTCCACGGTAAACTTGGAGGTGCCGATCAAAATGCGCGTCATCAGCGGCAATTCGGTGTTGAACTTGGCGAACACGCCGACAAACGCCGGAATCACGAAAATGTTCACCACGATCATGGCCACAATCATGGCCAGCACCACAAACATCGGATAGCGGGTGGCCGACTTGACCCGCTCGCGCATGTCGCGCTCGAATTCGAGGTGGTCGAACAGGCGCAGGAACACCTCCTCCAGCCGGCCGGTCATCTCGCCCACCCGCACCATCGACAGGTAAAACGGCGTGAACACCTTGGCATGGCGGCGCATCGCCGCCGACAACTCGCGGCCCGAGTCCAGCGACTCGCGCAAATCCTTGATCACCTTGCCGAACGACTTGCTGACCGCCGACTCCTGCAAGCCCGCCAGCCCGCGCATGATGGGCACGCCCGACTTGAGCAGCGTGTACATTTGCCGGCTGAACAGTTGCACGTCCATCGACGTCACCGGTTTTTCCAGCAGCTTGGCCCACCACTGCTCGCCGTCCGCCACTTTTTTCCGCGTGACGATGATCTCGATCGGCGTCACACCGGTATTGAACAGCTGGTCGGCCACGGCGCCGCTGTCGCTCGCCTCCAGCACGCCCTGCATCAACTCGCCGCGCGCGTTGCGGCCCTTGTACGCGAAGAAAGGCACGGCTTATTCCTCAACCTGGTTACTGATGCGCATGGCTTCGGAAATCGTGGTGCGCCCCTGCACGACCAGCATCACCGCATGGCGGCGCAAGGTTGCGCCGGCCATCTGCTGCGCCGCCACCCGCAGGAAGTTGGCCGGATCGGGATCGTTGACGGCGTCCACCACCGCCCGCGTCATTTCCAGCAACTCGTAGACGCCGGTACGGCCGCGATAGCCCATGCCGTTGCAGTGCGAGCAGCCCTTGCCGTGAAAATAGCGGCCGGCATCGACCTTGTCGCCCAGCTCCAGGCTCAGCCATTCACGCTCGGTTGGCGTCGGCGCGTAGGGCGTGGTGCAGCTTTCGCAGATCATCCGCACCAGACGCTGCGCCAGCACCGCCTGCAGCGACGAGCCCACCATATAGCGCGGCACGCCCATGTCCATCAGCCGCAGCGGCGTGCTGATGGCGTCGTTGGTGTGCAGCGTGGACAGCACCAGGTGGCCGGTCATCGCGGCGCGCAGGCCGATGGCGGCGGTTTCCTGGTCGCGCATCTCGCCGACCAGCACGATGTCCGGGTCTTGCCGCAGCGCCGAGCGCAACACGCGGGCGAAGTTCAGCTCGATTTTGTCGTTGACCTGCACCTGGTTGATGCCGGCCAGCCGGTACTCGACCGGGTCCTCCACCGTGATCAGCTTCTTTTCCACTGAGTTCAGCTCGGACAGCGCGCAATACAGCGTGGTGGTCTTGCCGGAGCCGGTCGGCCCGGTCACCAGCACCAGCCCGTTCGGCCGCTGGATGATGGCGCGGAATTTGTCCAGTACGCCGGACGGCATGCCGATCGCGTCCAGCCGCAGCTGCGTGCCGCTCTGATTCAGCAGCCGCATCACCAGCGACTCGCCGTACTGCGTCGGCATGGTCGAGATCCGCACATCGATGCGCTGATTTTTCACCCGCACGGCGAAGCGGCCGTCCTGCGGCAGGCGTTTTTCCGAGATATCCAGGTCCGACATCAGTTTCAGGCGCAGCGCCAGCGACGGCGCGATCTTGATATCGGACTCGGTCTGCAAGTGCAGCACGCCGTCGATGCGGAAGCGGATCTGCAACCGGCCTTCCTGCGGCTCGATGTGGATGTCGGACGCGCGCACCTGCGCCGCATCCTCGAACACCGACTGCAACAGCTTGACCACCGGCGCCTCTTCCAGATTCGGACTGGCCGCCGCCAGCGCGCCGAAGTCGACCGAGACGTCGCCGAGATCCTGCTCCAGCTCGCGCGCCAGATCGGTGATGTCGTCGGTGCGGCGGTAGATGCGATCGATCACCGACAGCACCTCGGTCTCGTTGACCACCGCCAGTTCGATCGGCTGCCTGAGCAGACGGGTGATCTCGTCATAAGCAAACAGATCGGTCGGGTCGGACATGCCGACCAGCAGCGTGCCGTGACGGTCTTCCAGCGCCAGCGCGCGGAAACGGCGCGCCTGGGTTTCCGGCAGCAAGCGCACGATCTCGGGGTGGAGATGGAAGAACTTAAGGTTCAGATACGGAATATCGAGCTGCCGCGCCAGCGCGCCGGCGATCTGCTCCTCGGTCACATAACCGTTCTCGACAAACACCCGGCCCAGCTTGCGTCCGCTGCGCTTCTGGTCGGCCAACGCCAGTCCCAGTTGCTCCTCGGACAGCAATTTTTGCTGCACGAGGATTTCCCCCAGCCGCACTTTCTCGGGCCTCGACATACCTACTCCTTGTCTATCATCACTAAAACTTGCGGCCATTCTATGTCAGATGGGCAGCGAGAGCGAGTCAAGCTGTCTTTTTCTGAGGACGTTATACAACTAAAAGAACATACGTACTTATTATGTTTAGAATGACTGCAGCACGATAAAAACGCGGGAGACAGCATGTTTGAAGAATTCACCGGCACCAAGGCGGTGGCGGCGCGCCACCAGTTCGACACGGCCACCCTCAACGCCTGGCTGCGCCGGCATGTGCCAGATTATCCGTACGGCGAGCTGACGGCGGCGCAGTTCAGGGGCGGCCAATCCAACCCCACTTTCAAGCTCAGCGTCGGCGCCCAGCACTATGTGTTGCGCACCAAGCCAGCGCCGGCGGCCAAGCTGCTGCCGTCGGCGCACGCCATCGAGCGCGAGTACCGGGTCATGGATGCGCTGCAGCGGCATGGCTTCCCGGCCGCCCGCCAGTACGCGCTGTGCAGCGACGAAGCAGTGATCGGCAGGGCCTTCTACGTGATGGAGTACGTCGAGGGCCGCGTGCTGTGGGACCAGTCGCTGCCGGGCATGACAGCGGCCGAACGGGCCGCCATCTACGACGAACTGAACCGGGTGATCGCGTGCCTGCACACCATCGACTACGCCGCCATCGGCCTGGCCGACTACGGCAAGCCCGGCAACTACTTCGCGCGCCAGATCGAGCGTTGGACCAAACAATACGTGGCCGCGCAGACCGACACCATCGCCGCCATGGAACAGTTGATCGCCTGGCTGCCGGCCCACATTCCGCCGGGCGACGACACCGCCATCGTCCACGGTGACTTTCGTCTTGATAACATGCTGTTCCACCCGACCGAGCCGCGCATCCTGGCCGTGCTGGACTGGGAACTGTCGACGCTGGGCCACCCGTTCGCCGACTTCTCCTACCACTGCATGAGCTGGCACATTCCACCCGGCCAGTTCCGCGGCATCGCCGGCCTCGACCTGAAGGCGCTGGGCATCCCGACACAGCAGGACTATATCGCCAGCTACGCCGCGCGCACCGGCAAGACGATCCGCCTGGCGGACTTTAACTTTTATCTGGCCTTCAATATGTTTCGCCTGGCGAGCATCATGCAAGGCATTATGAAACGCCACGTCGACGGCACCGCCGCCAGCGCCCAGGCGCTGGAATCGGGCCGGATGGCGGGCCCAACGGCCGAACTCGGCTGGGCCTACGCCTGCGGCAAGGCGCTGTGACGGTGTGGCGGTAGTCGCCTGCCCGGACAAAAGCACTTTCTGAAAAGTCCCGCCTCGGCTACTATCGAGCTGTCCGCATCACCGAGGTCACCCGCGTGCCCGAGACCGAACGCCACCCCCTGCCTTCCATCCGCTCGCAGATCGCGCTGCTGGTGCTGGCCTGCGCGCTGCCGACGGTGATCGGTTTCGGCGCGCTGGTGAGCCAGTTCTACAGCCGCGAACACGCCACCCTCAAAAGCAACACCCAACTGGCCGCGCGCGCGGTGGCCGCCGCCATCGACCGCGACCTGGTGCAGAGCGAAGGCGCGGCGCACGCGCTGGCGTCGTCGCCCAGCATGCGCGCGCGCGACTGGGCGGCGCTGCGCTTGCAGATCGGCGCCCTGCTCAGCCCGCAGTTTGCAGCGTCGCAATTCATCTTGAGCGACGGCGACGGCAAGCCGGTGCTCAATCTGGGCGCGCCGCTGCCGGACACGCTCAATCCGGTCAACAACCGCCGCCGGCTGGCCGCGCTGTTCGGCCATGGCCGGCCGCAGATGTCGGTGATCGTGGTCGAAGGCAGCGCCCTGCTGGCGATCGACGTGCCGGTGTTTATCGACAGCCGCGTCGACTACGCGCTGACCGCGCTGCTCAAGCCCGACCGGCTGGCCCGCATCCTGCACGATGAACACATCGGCGCCGCGCAGGCGATGACCTTGTACGATCCGGACGGCTACGTGGTCGCCCAGGCCGGCGGGCCGCGCCTGCTGCTGGGCCAGGCGGCCGAACCGGCGCTGCGCGCGCATCTGCGGCACGCCAGAGAGGTATTGCTGGACATGAGCGACAGCGCCGGCACGCCGGTGTACCTGGGCCTGAGCCGGGCGCCGGTCAGCGGCGCCACGGTCGGCATCGCCACGCCGCAGGACGGCGCGCTGCGGGATCTGCTCGCTTCGGTGGCGCCGATCGCGCTGACCATGCTGGCCGTGCTGGCGGCCGGTTTTACGCTGGCGTGGGCGGTCGGCGGCCGCATCGCCAGGTCGGTGCACGACCTGGTGGCGCCGGCGCAGGCGCTGGCCAGCGGCAAGCCGTTCGCCATGCCGGCCACCGCGTTCCGCGAAGCCGATATGCTCGCGCGCGCGATGCAGGCGCTGGAAGGCGACCTGCTGCGCCACCGCCAGCAACTGGAACAGTTGGTGGCGGAACGCACCAGCCAGCTGGAACGCAACCGCGCCCAGCTGGAAACCGTGTACGCCACCGCGCCGGTCGGCCTGAGTTACGTGGACGCCGAACTGCGGGTGGTGCGCATCAATCAATACCTGGCCGCGCTCAACGACGAGAAAGTGGCGACCCACCTCGGCCGCCACATCGGCGACGTGATCCCCGACCCGGCGTTGCGCGCGGCCGTGCTGGCCGACTACCGCGCCGTGCTCGACAGCGGCAAGCCGCTGACCGGCATCCGCCGCGCCGGCCGGCCGGCGTCGGCGCCGACGCAGTGGCGCGAATGGGTGATGAACTACTATCCGCAGTTTGGCGCCGACGGCCAGATCACCGGCATCACGTCCATGGTGCTCGACGAAACCGACTATAAACGGGTCGAGGCGGAGTTGCAGCGCTCGCGCCAAATGCTCAGTTCGGTGGTGGAAAACATTCCGGCGATGATCTTCCTCAAGCGCGCCGAGGACCTGCGCTTCGCCATGTTCAACCGCTACGGTGCGCAAATGCTGGCCACCACCAGCGAACAGTTGATCGGCAAGCGCGACGCCGACTTGGTGCCGGCCGAACAGGCCGCGCTGTTCGCGGCGGCCGACCGCGCGGTGCTGGCCACCGCGCCCGGCGAGGTCACCGAGATCGCTGAGGAACCGCTGGTCACGCCGGGCGGCACGCGCTATCTGACCACCCGCAAGGTGGCGCTGCGCGACGAGCACGGCAACGCCACCCACGTGCTGGGCATCGCCTTCGACATCACCGAGCGCAAACAGGCCAGGGAGGCGCTGCGCGCCAGCGAGCATTTCATCCGCACCATCGCCGACAACCTGCCCGGCATGGTGGCCTACTGGGACGCCGGGCAGCGCTGCCGCTTCGCCAACCGCTACTTCCTCGACTGGCATGGGGGCGACAGCGCGCAGATCATCGGCGCCACCATGGCAGACGTGCTCGGCGAGCCGGCGTATCAGGACGGCCTGGTCTACGTCAAGGCGGCGCTGGCCGGCGACGCGCAGGGCTTCGCCGGCCAGTTGGCCTGGCCCTCGGGCGAGATCATCCATACCTGGGTCAATTACATCCCTGACATAGATGAGTCTGGTAAAGTATTGGGTTTCTTCGTGCTAGTTGCCGATGTCACCGAATTGAAGGAAACCGAATTGCACCTGCAGCAAGTGAATGAGGAACTAATGCTGGCGCGCGACCGCGCCGAAGCCGCCAGCCGCGCCAAAAGCGAGTTCCTGGCCAATATGAGCCATGAAATCCGCACACCGATGAACGCCATCATCGGCCTGACCCGGCTGCTGGAGGAGGCGCCGCTGGCGCCGCGCGAGCGCGGCTACCTGCACAAGATCCAGTTTGCCACGCAATCCCTGCTGAGTCTGGTCAACGACGTGCTGGACTTTTCGCGGGTCGAGGCCGGCCAACTGGTGCTGGAGCACGCCGAGTTCCACTTGCAGCACATCCTCGACAGCATCAGCGTCATGCTCAGCGGCGGCGCCGCCGACAAGGGCGTCGAACTGGTCTACGACATCGACCCGGCCATGCCGGCCGCGCTGGCCGGCGACCCGATGCGGCTGCAGCAGGTGCTGCTCAACCTGATCGGCAACGCCCTCAAATTCACCGCGCACGGCGAGGTGGTGCTGTCGGTGCGCCCGGTGCCGGGCTCGGCCAAGCCAGGCGACCATGCGCTGCTGGTCGAGTTCCGCGTGCGCGACACCGGCATCGGCATCGCCGCCGACCAGCAGGCATCGATCTTCGACGCCTTCTCGCAGGCCGACAGCAGCACCAGCCGCCGCTTCGGCGGCGCCGGCCTCGGCCTGGCGATCTGCCGCCAGCTGGCCGACATGATGGGCGGCGCCATCAGCGTTTGCAGCGCGCCCGACCAGGGTGCCGAATTTCTGTTCGCCTGCCCGCTGGAAAGCCCGGCGCCGCTACCCGTCCCCGAGCCGCGGCCGACCACCACCACGCTGTCGGTGCTGGTAGTCGACGACAACGCCAGCGTGCGCGCGGCGCTGCTGGCGGCCGGACGCAGCTTCGGCTGGCACACCACCTGCGCCACCGACGCCGCCCACGCGCGCACGCTGCTGAGCGAACGCGCGCGCGCCGCCCGCCCCTACGACCTGCTGCTGCTGGACCATGACATGCCGGGCGGCGACGGCCCGTCGTTGCTGCGGCAGTTGCCCCCCGAACTGGCGCTGCCGCCGGTGCTGATGATGATCTCGGAACACCAGGCCGCCACGCTGGCGCAACAATCGGCCGAGCTGGGACTGGCCGGCGTGCTGCCCAAGCCGGTCAGTCCGGCGCGCCTGCTGGAACGGGTCAGCGCGCTGCTGGCCGGCGACCAGGCCAGCGTCGGCATACTGAGCCAGATGCAGCATACGCCATTGCACGGGCGCCTGGCCGGCATGCGCATCCTGCTGGTGGAGGACAACGAAATCAACCAGGAAGTGGCCGAATACATGTTGCTGCACGCCGGCGCCACGGTGGACGTGGCGGTCAACGGCCAGCTGGCGGTGGAGCGCCTGGCCGCCGCCCCGGACCACTACGACGTGGTGCTGATGGACGTGCAGATGCCGCTGATGAACGGCTACGACGCGACGCGCGCGATCCGCCGCCAGGGTCTGCTGACCTTGCCGGTGATCGCCATGACCGCCAATGTGCTGCAAGACGACCGCCGCCGCGCCGCCGAGGCCGGCATGAACGCCCACATCGCCAAGCCGATCGATGTCGAGGAACTGCTGTCGGTGCTGACGCGGCTGGTGACGATCCGCGACGCCGCACGTGAAATGGTGGCGCCGGTGCCGGCCATGGCGCCGCCGCCGACGGCACCACTGTCGCCGCTGCCCGGGATCGACACCGACGCCGCGCTGAGCCGGCTGGGCGGCAACCAAGAGGCGCTGACCAGCTTGCTGAAACGCTTCGGCCAGTCGCAGGGCGGCGCCGTCAACGAGGTGCGCGCGCTGCTCGCCGGCCACCAGCGCCAGCAGGCGGCGCAGGTGCTGCACCGGCTGCGCGGCGTGGCCGCCAACCTCGGCGCCAACGAGGTGGCCCGCCTGGCGGCGGCGGCCGAAACGGCGCTGCACGACGCCGGCGCCGACTCGCTAGCCATGCCGGCCGCGCTGAACCGCCTGGAACAGGCGCTGGATCTGGTCACGCGCACCGCCCGCCAGTTGGCCGCGCCGGCGCCCAATATTCCAACAAGCAACACGCCGCCGTTCGAACTGGCGCAAAAGCTGGCGGAGTTGCAAGGCTTGCTTCAAAATAACAATCTGAAGGCGCTGGAGCACTTCCGGGCGCTGCGCCCGGCGCTGGCATCGGTCGAGCAAGCACAGGCCTTGGGCGAAGCGGTGGAAACCCTCGACTTCAAGACGGCGCGTCAGATGGTGGCGCAAATGTTACAGCGAAAGGACAGTGCATGACTTGGACCAACCTGGCCAGGAACGGACGCATTCTGGTGGTGGACGACGCCATGGAAAACATCCAGATCCTGCACCATGCGCTGCGCGAGGAACACGAGGTGCTGTTCGCGCTGGACGGCGAGCAGGCGCTGCAAATCGCGCGCGAGCAGCAGCCGGACCTGATCCTGCTTGACGCCGTGATGCCCGGCATGGACGGCTATGCGGTGGTGGCCGCGCTGCGCGCCGCGCCGCGGCTGCAGGATATCCCGGTGATTTTCGTCACCGCGCTCAGCCAGCCGGAGGACGAGACGCGCGCGCTGGAGGCCGGCGCGGTGGACTTCATCAGCAAGCCGTTCAACGTCGCGGTGGTGCGGGCACGGGTGCGCAGCCAACTGACCATCAAGCGCCAGGCTGACGCCATGCGCGAGCTGAGCATGACCGACGGCCTGACCGGCGTCGCCAACCGCCGCAACTTCAACGACACCGTCGACGCCGAATGGCGCCGCTGCGCGCGCGCCGGGCTGCCGCTGTCGCTGATCATGATCGACATCGACCATTTCAAGCTGTACAACGACCACTATGGCCACCAGGCCGGCGACGCCTGCCTGCAACGCATCAGCGCCACCATGAAACGCTGCGCCTCGCGCCCGCAGGACATGCTGGCGCGCTACGGCGGCGAGGAATTCATCCTGCTGCTGCCGCAGGAGGGCGCGGACGGCGCCGAGGTGGTGGCCAACCGCATCCTGGACGAAGTCCACAAGCTGGCGCTGCCGCACGCGGCGTCGCCGACCGCGCCGATCGTGACCATCAGCATGGGCCTGGCGACGGCCAGGCCGCCGCTCGAAGGCAACACCCCCGGCCCGCTGATCCGCAACGCCGACGGCAACCTCTACCGCGCCAAGCAGACCGGCCGCGACCGCTACTGCATCAGTCTGGACTGAGCGCCCGCCGCGCCCTCATGAGTGCTGCTGGAAGCCGCGCTGCGCGGTGAAGCGTTCCAGGTGGTGATCGACGTCGCCCAGGGTCAGCTCGATCATCGTCAGCCGCTTGAAATAATGGGCGGCCGGCAGTTCGTCGGTGACCCCCATGCCGCCGTGCAGCTGCACCGCCTGCTGGCCGATGAACTTGGCCGCCTGGCCGATGCGCACCTTGGCCGCCGACGCCACCCGGCGCCGCGCCTCGGCGTCGCACGACATGCGCGCCGCCACCAGCATCGCCATCGAGCGCGCCTGTTCCAGATGCCCATACATATCGGCCATGCGGTGCTTCAGCGACTGGAAACTGCCGATCGGCGCATCGAATTGCCGGCGCGTCTTCAGGTAGTCCAGCGTGGCGTTGAACAGCGCGTCCATCGCCCCCACCGCCTCGGCGCACAGCAGGCTGACGCCGTAGTCGGCGGCCTCTTCCAGCAGGTCCCAGCCACCGCCGAGTTTGCTCAATAGCGCCGAAGCCGGCACCGCCGCGTGATTGAACTGCACCGTCGCCGCGCGCTGGCCGTCGATGGTGCGGTAATCCTTGACCACCACGCCCGGCGTGTCGGCCGCCACCACGAACAGGCTGATGCCGTTGGTGTCGCGCTGCGTGCCGGCGCTGCGGGCCGAGACGATCAGCGCGCCCGCCTGACCGCCATGCAGCACCACGGTCTTGGTGCCGTCGATGCGGTAGCCTTCGCCATTGATGCTGGCGATGGTCTTGATGTCGGCCAGATCATGCCGCGCATGTTTTTCGGTCAGCGCGCAGGCCAGCTTGAGCGCGCCCTTGGCGACGTCCTCCAGACGCCGATGCTGGTTGCCCGCCAGTTGCAGGAAACGGGCGCCCCAGACGGTGGCGAAGTACGGCTCGACCACCAGGCCACGGCCCAGCTCCTGCATCACCAGCAACATGTCGACCGCGTTGCCGCTGAAGCCGCCCTGCGCCGCCGGCACCGGCAAGGCCGTCATGCCCAGCTCCACCAGCGTGTTCCAGGCCACGTCCGACACCCCGCTGGCCGAATGCACGATGCGCTGGCGCGCCTCGAAGCTGTAATCCTTGTCGACCCAACGCCGCAAGGCGTCGGCGAATTGCTGCTGCTCTTGGCTGAAATTGAAATCCATCGGCGCTCCCTTACAGGCCCAGAATCATCTGGGCGATGATATTTTTCTGTATTTCGTTCGAACCGCCGTAGATCGAGGTCTTGCGGTAATTGAAATAGTACGCCGCCAGCGGCGCGCCGGCATCGTCGCCGGTGACGGCGTGGTCGGCCTTGCCGTCGAGATAGGCGGTGTCGAACGGCAGCGCGGCGGGGCCGAGCGCTTCGACCATCAGCTCGGTCAGCAGTTGCTGGATTTCGGTGCCGCGCACTTTCAGCAGCGACGCTTCCGGCCCCGGCGCCTGCGCTGCGCGGGTCAGCACGCGCAGCACCGTGGTTTCCAGCGCCATCAGGTCGATTTCCAGACTGGCGATTTTGGCGGCGAACACTGGGTCCTGCATCAACGGCTTGCCGTGCTTGTAGTGCTCGGAGGCGATTTTCTTCAGGCACAGCAGTTCGCGCTTGGAACGGCCGACCGCCGCGATGCCGGTGCGCTCGTGGCCCAGCAGATATTTGGCGTAGGTCCAGCCCTTGTTTTCCTGGCCGATCAGGTTTTGCACCGGCACCTTGACGTTGTCGAAGAAGACCTCGTTGATCTCATGGTCTTCATCGAGCATGACGATCGGCCGCACGGTGATGCCCGGCGACTTCATGTCGATCAGCAGGAAGGAAATGCCTTGCTGCTTGGGCACACTGGCGTCGGTGCGCACCAGGCAGAAGATCATGTCGGCGTGCTGGGCCAGCGTGGTCCAGGTTTTCTGGCCGTTGACGATGTAGTGCTCGCCCACGCGTTCGGCGCTGGTTTTCAGCGCGGCCAGGTCGGAGCCCGCGCCGGGTTCGGAGTAACCCTGGCACCACCAGTCGTCGCAATTGAGGATGCGCGGCAGGTAATGGGCTTTTTGCGCGGCGTTGCCGAACGCCATGATGACCGGCGCCACCATGTTGACGCCGAACGGCAGGATCGGCGGCGTGCCGGCGCGGGCGCATTCCTCTTCCCAGATGTGACGCTGGGTCGGCGTCCAGCCCGGCCCGCCGTATTCGACCGGCCAGGCCGGCGCCGACCAGCCCTGGCGGGCGACGATCTGGTGCCAGCGCACATAGTCTTGCCGGCTCAGGCGCAGGTGGTTGCGGACTTTCTTTTGCAGGTCGCTGGGCAGGTTGGCGTCCAGGAAACCGCGCACCATGTCGCGAAACGCCAGGTCCGCCGCCGTGTAAGTCAAATCCATGCAGTCTCCTTGTTTATCCGGCCGAAAAAAGCATGACCGTTCAAATCTATTCTACTCCCCCATGTTCTGGAAAAGGGCGACAGATTCAAGGAATTTCTTCACTACGGCGTGAGTTTTTTTACCACGGTCTGGCTGGCTTTCAGCACCTTAGCTTCGTGAACATGCGGTTGCATGGCGGTCACGCGCTTGCCGGTGGCTTTTTCAATCAGCGTGGAATGCGGTTCGCCGGCCGCGAACAGGTGGCGCTCGCCCCACTGGCGCAGGGCAACGATGGCCGGAAACAGGCTTTCGCCTTTGCTTGTCAGCACATATTCCTGATAGGCGCTGCCGTCGGAGGCGGGCTGGATCGTCAGCAGGCCGGCATCGACCAGCGCGCTCAGGCGGTCGGACAGGATGTTGCGGGCCATGGCGCAGCATTCGCTGGCCGCGCTGATTATTGGCATCATCGTGCTGGACCTTGGCGTGCAGGCGCTGCACGTCACCAACCAGAGCCTGATCCTGCGCACCACGCAAACCGCGCATAGCCGCCTGATCGGCGCCTACATGCTGTTCTACGCCGTTGGCAGCGGTGGCGGCGCGCTGGCCGCCACCCACGCCCACGCGCTGGCCGGCTGGAACGGCGTCTGCCTGCTGGGCGCCGGCCTCAGCTTAACGGCCCTCGCCTTCTGGGCGAGCACAACAAAAGTGGCCTGTCCGGATTGCAAAAGTGGCCGGACCAATCTAGAATGGCCTGACCAAATAAACGTTTTACCACAACAAAGAGACGAAAACCCGTGACCTCTCCAACCGCCCTGATCGCAGCTGTGGCCGCCGCCCTGCTCGCCCTTCCCGCCCACGCCGACGGTCCTTATCGCAATCCGGACAACAAAAGCGTCTACGACGCCGGCGAAGGCACCTACCCGGTACTGTACAAAAAGCCGACCGTGGCGGAAATCACCGCCTCGCTGGACCGCATCCGCGGCTACATGGAAGCGACCACCCCAACCAAGGTGATCCACAAGGACAGCGGCGTCCAGATCACCGACTTCAGCAAACCGGTGGCCGACGCCGTGGTCGAGCCGAGCAGCGCCGAATGGGGCATCCAGGTCTACGAAATGGGCGTCGTCCACGCCGGCCTGATGAAAGCGGCCGCCGTTACCGGCGACAAGCAATACACCGCGATGACCGCGCGCCACTTCCAGTTCATCGCCGACAAATACCCCTACTTCAAGGCGCAGGAACAGCAGTTCAAGCTGAAGCGCGCCAACAGCTTCGCGCGCATGCTCGAACCGCGCTCGCTTGATGACGCCGGCTCGATGTGCGCCGCCATGGTCCGCGCCCGCTTCGCCAAGATCGGCCCGGATATGAGCCAGTTCATCGAAACGTGCAGCAACTGGGTCTACAAAAAACAATTCCGCCTGCCGGACGGCACGCTGGCGCGCGAACGGCCGCAAGCGGTGTCGCTGTGGGCCGACGACCTGTACATGGGCGTGCCGGCGCTGGCCGAAATGGGCCACCTGACGGGCAAGCGCGAGTACTACGACGACGCCGTCAAAAACGTGCTGCAGATGACGCAATACCTGTTCAACCCGCAGCTGGGCCTGTACACCCACGGCTGGAACGCCAACAACCCGGACGCGCCGCGCTTCTACTGGGCGCGCGCCAATGGCTGGGCGGTGCTGACCATGAGCGACCTGCTCGACGTGCTGCCGAAAGACCATCCCGGCTACCCGAAAGTGCTGGCGCAACTGCGCCTGAGCCTGCGCGGCATCGCCGAACGGCAATCGGGCACCGGCCTGTGGCACCAGATGCTGGACCGTAACGATTCGTACCTGGAAACCTCGGCCAGCGCCATGTTCACCTACGTCATCGCGCACGCCGTCAACGAAGGCTGGATCAGCGCCGCCACCTACGGCTCCATCGCCCAGGCCGGCTGGGTCGGCCTGAGCGGCCGCATCAACGCGCGCGGCCAGGTGGAAGGCACCTGCGTCGGCACCACCTTCGCCAGCGACCAGATTTACTATTACAATCGTCCGACCAGCGTCGACGCGCTGCACGGCTACGGCCCGGCGCTGCTGGCCGGCGCCGAGATGATCAAGCTGCTCAACAATCCAAAGATCGACATCCAGGTCAAGTTGCGCACCTACCATTACGTGCCGAAAGACGCCGGCGCCACCAACTACAGCCACGAATAAAGGAGACACCTGAATGCGTATGTATCTGTTACCGATCGCTGCGGCCGCCGCGCTCGCCAGCGGCACGCTGAGCGCCGCCGAGCTGGCGCGCATCACCGTCACCCACGACCTGGACCAGGCGCGCCCAGCGGAAACCATCGCCGTGCCGTGGAGCGAGATCAACCGCGCGCTGCCCGGCGCGCTGATCCAGCGCATCGCGGTCAAGGACAGCCACGGCAAGCTGCTGCCCTACCAGGTCAGCAATATCGCGCCGCAGGCCAAGGACCCGAACAACGTCGGCATCGCCTATGGCGAGCTGTACTTCCAGCACAGCTTCGCCAAGGGCGAACGGCAAGCCACGTTCACCGTCGAGAAAACCGAGACCGTCACGGCGCCGTTCCCGCAGCAGACGTTCGCCCGCTACGTGCCGGAGCGCCTGGATGACTTCGCCTGGGAAAACGACCATGTTGCCCACCGCACCTACGGCCCGGCGCTGGCGGCGCCGGACGGCGCCGGCGTCGGCAAGGAAGTGCTGGTCACGAGCGGGCTGGACATCTGGTTCAAGCGGGTCGCCTATCCGATCGTCGACCGCTGGTACAACAAGGGCCATGACCACTACCACCACGACGAAGGTGAAGGCATGGACATGTACAACGTCGGCAAGTCGCGCGGCGCCGGCGGCACCGGCGTGTGGGACGGCAAGCAACTGTACGTCGGCACCAACTACGCCACGTGGAAAGTGCTGGCCAACGGCCCGATCCGCAGCGTATTCGAGCTGAGCTACGACAGCTGGGACGCCGCCGGCACCAAGGTCAGCGAAGTGAAACGCTTCACGGTCGACGCCGGCCAGGACTTCGACACCATGGACAGCACCTTCACCTTCAGCGGCCCGAAACAGCTGACGGTCGCGGTCGGCCTGAACAAAAAGCCGGCCGACAAGAAGCAGAACGAGCAGATCGCGGTCGGCCGCGACGGCGTCGCCCTGACGCAATGGGTCAAGCAGACCAGCAACGGCGCGTTCGGCACGGCCATCGTGCTGCCGACGGCAAGCGGCATCACCGAAGACCCGCTCAACGAGCTGATCGTCGCCCCGGTCGAATCCGGCAAACCGCTGCGCTACTACCTGGGCGCCGCCTGGGACCGCGCCGGCCACGTCAAGGACGCCGCCGACTGGCAAGCCAAGGTCAAACTGATGGCCGCGCGCGCCACCCACCCGCTGAAAGCCACCGTCGCTCCGTAAAAAACGGTGTCAGGTCTGACAAAAGCACACGGGCTCAACTGCGTAGCAGTTGAGCCCGTGTGCTTTTGTCAGACCTGACACCCCGGACTTAGATCACGTCCGTCTCGCCGTAGCGCAGCTCGACCATGGCGCGCTCGCCGTCCGACGCCGGGCCACAGCCGCACATCGCCACCACCGCGTGGCGCAGATGATCCAGTCCCAGCGTCTTCTCGATATCGGCATCGTTGATGGCGGCGGTGATGAAGGCCGGATAGCCAGCCTCGGTCGCCAGCAGGTAGAAGGTCTGCGACAGATGACCGGCGTCCAGCGCCAGCGCGCGATAGGCCTTCTGGTGATTGCGGTACTTCCAGAAACTGCGCTCCATGCGCGCCACCAGCACCACCTGCAGCGGCGCGCCCGACAGCCAGTGCTGGTCGGCCAGCATGTAGCGCGCCAGTTGCGCCGCCGCCTCGCTGTCCAGCTTGCGCAGCGGCCGCAGCGCGTGTTCCAGCGGATGGTAGTGATACAGGCCCGGCGCCACGCCGTCGACCCGCTGCGCCAGCACAAACGCCTCGATCGGATGCAGGCCGCCGCCCGAGGGGCTGGTCTTTTTCAACACCGACGCATGCGGCCCGACCTGGCGCACTTCCTGCGCCCCGAAAGTCCGCTGCAACAGCCGCGCCGCCACGTCCAGCGATACGCTGCCTTGCGGATCGTAGTTGCGGCCGGTGTAGCGCCGCAGCAGTTGCGCGTCCATCGGTCCGCCGGTGGCGCCGGGCAGTTTCACGGCCTCGCCCTCGCCCAGATCAAAAGTCGGTGGCGGCGGTTCGCCGTAGCGCTCCAACAAGGCCTGGAAGGTCGGCGCCTCCATGCCGGTTTCCTCGGTGACGCCGCGCCACCGGCCAAAGGTGTGCGCCAGCGCCGACAGCGGCCGCCAGTGCGCCGCGCGCAGCGTCTCGTCGCGCTCGCGCTGGGCGGCGTACTGCGGCGTATCGCCGATCAGCAGGCCCAGCTCCAGCAGACTGGCCACGCACACCTCGCCAAACTGCTGCTCGGCCGCCGCGCGTTCGGTCCACACCGTGTGGCTCAAACCGCCCAGCGCGGCCAGTTGCCGCGCATCGATGGCCAGCTCCAGATCCAAGTGCGGCGCCAGCGCCATCCATTGCGTTTTCGCCGCCAGCGCACTGCCGCCGGACAGTACGACTTTCCAATCGATAGCCAGTTCTTCCCGAGATTCGACATACAAAACGGCGCAGCGACGTAGCTTCATGGGGCATATCCTCCAGACTCGATGGCAATGCACACGAGTCTAACGCACGTCTTGGCAACCTGAAAGGTTTGTCGTAGCATGGACCGGTGCGCTACGACCGTCGCGCCCCACCCTCCTTCACTATAAGGACCTCATCATGCATACTGTGAACGAACTCAGCTCCATCCTCGACAAACTGGCCAGCGATGACAAGTTCCGCGCGCATCTGCAGAGCGATCCGGTCGGCGCACTGGCCGCTCTGGGGATCACGCTGTCGCCGCAAGATGTTCCTGAAGACATCTGCCTGCCATCGAAGGCGGAACTCGTCTCCGAGCGCACCGAACTGCTGCACCAGGTGGAGAGCACCCAGACCATGATTCCGTTCCTGCTGTCCGGCATGCTGGCCGCCGCTTAAGTCGCCATCCGCTCAGTCGATCATGACCGCCAGATCGCGGTTGCGATCGGCTGCATTGCCGGCAAAGTCCTCCGCGGTGATGCGCAGGATGTAGTTGCCCGGCCCCAGTTCCCCGACCTTCCACGCCCCTGGCGTCAGCTTGCCATTGATCAGTCTGTTGTTGATGGCGTAGGCGAAGCGCGTCTCGCTCGCCCCATGCACGGTAATGCCGCTGCTGGCCGCATACGCCAGCTTGACCGCCGCCCGGTTGCGCGGCAGACGGTCGTACTGCTGGGTGATGATCGGCTGGTTCATACCGGGAATAATCTCGCCATCCTGATTCAGCAACTGATAACCCAGCTTGTACAGACCGAGGCGACGGCGCTGCTGGTTGCCGTTGATCTGGTCGCTGGCATCGACCACGATCTGCACCTCGCCGAGGCTGCGCGCGATACGCAGGCGGCCATCGCGTTTTTCCGTCAGCGGCGTGCCGCTGGCGTCCACCACGCTGATGCTGTTGATCTGCGGACGGAGCGTGTCGTCCAGATCGATGAACGGCAGGCGCAGCGGATTGAGGGCGTCGCCGTTCGGCTTGTATTCCAGGTGCACATGGGCCATGCGGTTGACCGTGCCCAGCGTTTCGCCGGCCACAAAGCGCGTGCCGCGCTTGACGCGCACGGCGGCGGTCGCCCCCTTGTCGTTGCGCGCGGGCAGGAAGCGCGGATCGCTGAGCGGCTTGTCGCGGGCGTCGCGGCCAACGCGCATGTGGACGTAATACATGCCGTCCAGCGCCAGCCCCTCCGACAAATCACCATAGCCCCAGCTGGCGCGCGGGTCGCTGATCTTGCCTGCGCTGACCGCCAGCACCGGCGTGCCGATGGCAGCCTGCACGTCCAGGCCGGCGTGGAAGTGATCGCGGCTGTCGCCGTTGAAATTGCCGCGCACTTCACCCAGCAGGCCTACCACTTCGTGCGCCTTGTTCTGCGGCGCCACCGGCCACGACATGGTGGCGCTGTGCGCCGGCGCGCCTGGCGGCGGTGCCTCGGTCACCGGCTGCGCATCGGCGCCGACCTGGGCGATGTGGTGCAGGCGGAAGGTGGCGGCGTCGGTGACGAACAGCGAGCCATCCTTGTACAGCGCGATACCACGCGGCGAATACAGGCGCACGCTGCCATCCGAGCCATCGCCCGGCTGGGCCGGGTGATCGACGTCCAGCAGCGACACCACCTCGCCCTGGGGCGTGATCTGCGCCAGGCGGCCGTGCGCGGTGCTGGCGGTGTAGAGGTAGCCGTCCGGCGTCAGCGCCAGGCCAACCGGCGAGCGCAACAGCGCATCGCGGTCGTCCTCCTTGGCGACGGCAACGGTGCTGACCGTGCCGTCCCTGGACAGTTTGCGGATCGCGTGGTTGGCAGTATCCGCGATGAACAGGTCACCATCGGCGCTGACCACGATGCCGGTCGGTGTATCGAACAGCGCCTGCGCGGCGGGGCCATCGGCTAAACCGGCGCGCTTGCCGCCGCCGATGGTGGTGACGGCGCCATCGGGCGCGATGCGGCGGATGCGGTCGTTATAGGTATCGGTGACGTAGACCACGCCGGCGACATCGACCGCCACGCCGACCGGGCCGTTGAACTGGGCGCCGGCGCCTTGGCCGTCCTTGTCGCCCGCCAGGCCATCGCCGGCCAGCGTGCTCACCACTCCGTCGGGCGTGATTTTGCGGATGGCATTGTTGCCGGTATCGGCCACGTACAGATTGCCGGCGGCGTCGGCCGCGATGCCGGACGGCGTATTGAAGGCGGCCGCCGTGCCGGCGCCTTCGGCGTAGCCTTCCACGCCGCCGGCCAGCGTCGACGTCAGGCCGTTCATATCGATCTTGCGGATGATGTTGTTACTGCCGCCATCGGCGATGTACAGATTGCCCTGCCGGTCGAGCGCCACACCGAACGGATCGGCAAAGCGCGTGCGCTTCGGATTGCCGTTGCTGCCGCCAGGCAGGCCATCGCCGGCCATGGCGGTGACGCGCGCGTGCCAGTGCGCCAGCGTACCCCTGGGCGCGGCGCCCGTGACCACGTCCGCATGGTCCGCCGATGGTTGCACCAGCACATAGGCAACCCCGCCACCGACGGCGGCACCGCCCAGCGCCAAAGCCGCCAGAATAATCTTGAATTGAGTTGGAGACACTTGCCCGGACCCAAAGGTTGACTTGTAGAAAGTTTAACCGATAGCGGCCCGGCGAGGCAAAAAAAAGCCCGCTCAGGGAGCGGGCTGAAGTCTATTTCCTTGGAGGAGAATAGAGGAGACAAGTGCAGTATGCTGCATCGCCGCATACAAATCCAATTTATCTTTTAAATAGTGGAGATTCACCAAACGCATATCAAGGGCAAACAAAAAGCCCGCAGGCTGATTGCTCAGCACCGCAGGCTTTTTTTGTAACGCGTAACCTTATTTGCTATCGGCGGCGTAAGGCAGCACGCGCGCGGCCAGACGGGTGTCGGTCTTCAACAGGCCAACCTCGTCACCCATGATGTGCACCGCCTCGTTCAGCAGCACATCCTTGGCGGCCTTGGCCTGCTTCTCGGCCTCCAGCTCCGCCGCCAGCGAACGTTCCGAACCCTGCAGGCCGTCGTCGCTGCGCAGCGCGCCCTTGACCCCGGCCACTTTCTGCGCCGCCTTGCCGGCCGGCTTGGCGGACGCCGAAATCGCCTTGTTCAGCGCCTCTTTCGGATCAGGCACCAGGATCGGATCGTCGGCGCCAGGCACCGGCGACAGCAGACGGGCTTCACGCAGCTTGGCGCGCGCCTCCTGCTGGTCGCGCTCCTTGCGGCGCGCCACCTCGTTCAGCGACACCGAGTTTTCCTTGCGTTGCTTCTTCACCAGCGCGATGTCTTCGGTCAGATACTGGAAGTCCTTGTCCTTGGCCACGCGCACATCGTGCTTCTTGTCGAGCAGCGGCAGGATGTCCTTGATCTCGCCGGCCGGGATGTAGACGGCCGGCTTGATCTGCGTCCACGGCAAGGCGTTCTCATAGCTCGATTCGCCGTACTGGTCGGAATCGCCCATGGTCGGCAACTTAATGTCCGGCGTCACGCCGCGCAGCTGGGTGGTACCGCCGTTGATGCGGAAGAACTGCGCGACGGTGTACTTCAGCTCGCCGTAGCGGGTCTTCTCGCCCGGCGCGAAGCGGTTCAGGTCGAACATCGTCTGCACCGTGCCTTTGCCGAAGCTTGGCTCGCCGATGATGATGCCGCGACCGTAATCCTGAATCGCCGCCGCGAAAATCTCCGACGCCGAGGCCGAGCCACGGTTGATCAGCACACCCATCGGACCATCCCAGGTCATGCCCGGATCGGTGTCGCTCTCCACCTCGACCTTGTTGTCGCCGGTGCGCTGCATCACCACCGGTCCCTTGTCGATGAACAGGCCGGTCAGCTCGACCGCCTCGCTCAGCGAGCCGCCGCCGTTGTTGCGCAGGTCGATCAGCACGTTGTCGACCTTTTCCTTCTTCAGCTCGACCAGCAGGCGCTTGACGTCGCGGGTGGCGCTCTTGAAGTCCTTGTCGCCCTTGCGGCGCGCCTCGAAGTCCATGTAGAAGGTCGGCAGCGAAATCACGCCGACGCGGCGCTTGGCGTTGCCATCCTTGACCTCATAGACGGCCTTCTTGGCCGATTGCTCTTCCATGCTGATCTTCTGGCGCACCAGCGTCACGAACTGGTGCTTGCCGTCCGGCCCGGCGTCGACCGGAATGATTTCCAGCTTGACCGTCGAGTCCTTGGGTCCGCGGATCAGCGCCACCACGTCGTCCAGGCGCCAGCCCAGCACCTCGGTCATCGGGGTTTTCTCGTCCTTGGCCACGCCGACGATCTTGTCGCCGACCTTGATCTTGCCGGACAGGCCGGCCGGGCTGCCGGTCACGACCTCGCGCACCACCGTGTAGTCGTCGCGCGATTGCAGCACGCAGCCGATACCTTCCAGCGACAGGCGCATGGCGATGTCGAAGTTTTCCGCCGCCCGCGGGCCGAGGTAGTTGGTGTGCGGCTCGATCGACATCGCATAGGCGTTCATGAAGATCTGGAATACGTCCTCGCTGGTCAGCTTGCGCGACGGGCTCAGGTAGCCCTCGTAGCGCTTGTCCAGCGTCTCGCGAATCGCCTTGTCATCCTTGCCGGCCAGTTTCAGGCGCAGCCATTCGTTCTTGACGCGCTTGCGCCACAGGTCCCTGATCTCGGCGTCGCTCTTGGCCCAGTCGGCCTTTTCGCGGTCATACTGGTAGGTCTCGTCGCTGCCGAACTCGAACTTGCCCTGTTTGACCAGCTCACGCGCATAGGCGATGCGCTCGTTGAAGCGCTGCTGGTAGAGATTGAAGATGGCAAACGGGACACTGAGGTTTTCATTGTTGATGGCGTCGTCCAGCCGCGTGCGGACGATGGCGTACTGGTCGAGGTCGACCTGGGTGAAGAACATCTTCTCGGCGTCCAGCGACTTGAAATAGCGGTCAAAGATTTTTTCCGACATCGCATCGTCCAGCGGCAGCGGCTTGTAGTGCGCCTTGTTCAGCACCACGGCGGCAAAACGGGCCGCCATCGTCTGGCCTGGCAGCGGCTTGAGGGGGGTGTCGGCCGCCTTCTCCGGCGCGGCTATACCGGCCTGAACTGACAGGGCCGCGAGCACGGCCACCAACAGCATTTGCTTCTTCATCGGCTTACTCCGAAACATATTTATAGATGAGTTTGTTGCGTAAATGTGTGCGATTCCATTCTACAGGGAGGCGGACGCACACGGGTCTGGTATTTCGCAGTTTCTCCGCCTAAGCTTAAAGATGACTGAAACGAAACAGTATTTACCTCTTTTTCACTAAGTAAAAATACTTACTGAAATGCAATTTTCTACACAAGTCATTGTTTTATAAATAGAAATCTTTCGAGAACTCATTCGAATTGATTGCCCGAAAGCAAAAAAGTGTATATCATGATGGTCTTAGTTTCATGTTGACGGCCCGCCAGGCAGCACTCACGGCGGCGCCCTAGCCGCACGCAGTGCGCTCCATCCCCCGGAGCAGCTCGATTCCGAGCCACCTCAAACCGCAGCACCTTTTTTCTCTAAAGAGATCAATGAAAACAATAACGATGAATCCCCGTAACTGGGGTGTCGGTACGAAAATTACCGTTTTTACCTTTGGCTTGATGAGCGCCATTCTGGCGATCCTGCTGACCCTGATTAGCCTGAACACTTCGGCCATGCTGAAGGAACGCGCGCGCGCCAACGTCGCGTTCAACCTGAACGGCATCAGCAACACGGTGGACGTGTTCAACTCGGCGATGATGAACGAAGCCTCGGCTTTCGCCCGCCTGTTCGCGGCCGAATTCAAAGGCGGCGATTTCACGCTGGACCCGGCCAGCACCGTCGATATCGGCGGCAAGCCCACGCCGACGCTGAAATTCGCCGGCAAGCCGCTGAACATGGACTTCAGCATCCCGGACAAGTTCACCGCCAACACCGGCGTCATCGTCACCATCTTCGCCGCCACCGGCGACGACTTCGTGCGCGTGACCACCACCGTGCGCAAGGAAAACGGCGACCGCGCCGTCGGCACCCAGCTCGACCGCGCCCACCCAAGCTATCCGGTACTGCGTTCCGGTAACAGCTACATCGGCCTGGCCAACCTGTTCGGCAAGCCCTTCATCACCCAGTACGACCCGATCAAGGACAGCAGCGGCAAGACCATCGGCGTGCTGTTCATCGGCCTCGACATCGCCAAGAACATGGCCGTGCTGAAGGAAAAGATCAAGGCCATCAAGATCGGCGAGACCGGCTACATCTATGTGATCAACGCCGCCGAGGGCAAGACCCAGGGCGAGGCGCTGGTCCATCCGCGCAAGGAAGGCAGCAACCTGCTGGACTACAAGAGCAGCGATGGCCGCCTCTTCATCAAAGAGATGCTGGCGCAGAAGGAAGGCAGCATGACGTATGACTGGAGCGACAAGGACGGCGCCGCGCCACGCGAAAAAATGGTCGAGTTCCACACCTTCAAACCATGGAACTGGATGATCGTCGGCGGCACCTACACCGACGAGATCACGCGCGAGGCGGCGCAGCTGCGCAACCGCTACGCCTTGCTGGGCCTGGTCGCGCTGGCGGTGTTCGCCGCCGCGCTGTTCCTGCTGGTACGCGCCATCGTGTCGCGGCCGCTGGCGCGCGCCGAGGAAGCGGCCGAGCGCATCGCCTCCGGCGACCTCGACGTGCATCTGCAGATCGACAGCAAAGATGAAATCGGCCTGGTGCTGCACTCGCTGAACAACATCAGCCACAAGCTGTCCGGCGTGGTCGGCCAGGTACGCCGCGGCGCCGAGCAGATCACCGCCGCGTCGCGCGAAATCGCCCAGGGCAACCTCGACCTGTCGCAGCGCACCGAGGAACAGGCCTCCAGTCTGGAGGAAACCGCCGCCTCAATGGAGCAGCTGAGCAGCGCCGTGAGCCAGAACGCCGACAACGCCGCGCAAGCCAACCAGATGGCGCAAGCCGCCTCGGGCATCGCCGTCAAGGGCGGCGCGGTGGTGGCGCAGGTGGTCGACACCATGGGCTCGATCACCGACTCGTCGCGCAAGATCGCCGACATCATCTCGGTCATCGATGGCATCGCCTTCCAGACCAATATCCTGGCGCTGAACGCGGCGGTCGAAGCGGCCCGCGCCGGCGAACAGGGCCGCGGCTTCGCCGTGGTGGCCTCGGAAGTGCGCACGCTGGCGCAGCGCTCGGCCACCGCCGCCAAGGAAATCAAGGAATTGATCGACGACTCGGTCGCCAAGGTCGAAGTCGGCAGCAAACAGGTTGAACAGGCCGGCACCACCATGCAGGAAGTGGTCGACAGCGTGCGCCGCGTGACCGACATCATGGCCGAGATCAGCAGCGCCAGCGAGGAGCAGCGCGTCGGCATCGGCCAGGTGCACGAAGCCGTGACTCAGATGGACCAGGTGACCCAGCAGAACGCCGCGCTGGTCGAGGAAGCCGCCGCCGCCGCGCAAGCGCTGCAGGACCAGGCGCACGAGCTGGAGGAAGTGGTGCAGCTCTTCAAGCTGGGCAGCAACGCCGGCCAGCCCGCGATCAGCCAAGGCCGCCATCTGGCACTGAAATAAGCCGTCCAACGGCCAGCCCGAGCCGCCTCGTGAAAACGATGGCGGCTTTTTTATTTTATAATTGCCGGATGCTCACTCTTTTTCAGCCCCGGCGCTTGACCAGCCTGATCGTCTCCCTGGCGATCCTGCTGAATCTGTTCGCGCCGGCGCTGGGCCAGACGGTGGCCACGCGGCTCGCCGACCCGCTGGCCACCGAGATTTGCCGCGCCACGCCGCTCGCCGTCAATACGGCCGCCGGAACACGCGCGCCGGGCGGCCTTCCCGCCCACGGGCTCAAGCATTGCATGCTGTGCCCCGTCCACGCCAGCCACGGCGCGCCGCCGCCCATCGCGGCCGGCCTGCTGACGGTGCTGGAAGGCCACGACGCCTACCCGGCGCCGCGCCCGGTGACGCCGTGGCCGCATCACCACTGGTCCGCCGCCCAGCCGCGCGGCCCGCCCGCCAGCGCCTGATTTGCCGCCCACCGCACCGCCGCGCCCTCGCGCGGCCGTGCCCGACCATCCGTTTCACAGGATAGATTATGCAACGTCGTACCTTTATCTCGTCGTTGGCCGCCCTGCCGCTCGTGGCCGGATCGGCGCATGCCGCCGGCTTCACCGCCATCGACATCACCGGCGCCAGCATCGGCCCCGACTACCAGCTGCTCTACACCGACGGCAAGCCCGCCTCGCTGCGCGACTTCAAGGGCAAGCTGGTGATGCTGTTCTTCGGCTTCACCCAATGCCCGGACGTCTGCCCGACCGCGCTGGCGCGCGCGGTCGAAGTCAAGCGCCTGCTGGGCGCCGACGGCGCCAAGCTGCAAGTGGTGTTCGTCACCATCGATCCGGAACGCGACACCGCGCCGCTGTTGACCGAATACATGCGCGCCTTCGATCCGAGCTTCGTCGCCGTGCGCGGCAACCTGGAGCAGACCGCCAAGGCCGCCAAGGACTTCAAGATCTTTTACCGCAAGGTGCCGAGCGGCAGTTCCTACACCATGGACCACACCGCCCTGACCTACGTGTTCGACACCAGCGGCAAGATCCGCCTGGCGTTTAAACACGCGCAAACCGCACAGGAGTGCGCAGCCGACCTGCGCCTGCTGATGAACCCCAAGAAAGAAACCAGCTTCCTCAAAGGACTATTCAAATGAAAAAACTACTTTCCCTGCTGCTGATGGCCGCCCTGCCAGCGCTGGCCCAGGTGACCGTCGGCGAACCATGGGTGCGCGCCACCGTGGCCGCGCAACAAGCCACCGGCGCCTTCATGACGCTGACCGCGACGCAGACCACCAAACTGGTCGGCGCCAGCTCGCCGGCCGCAGGCGCGGTCGAAGTGCATGAAATGAAAATGGACAACGACATGATGCGCATGCGCCAGTTGCAGGCGCTGGATCTGCCTGCGGGCCAGGCCGTCAAGCTGGCGCCCGGCGGCTACCATCTGATGCTGCTGGGCCTGAAACAGCCGCTGAAGGATGGCGACAAAGTGCCGCTGACGCTAGAGTTTGAAGACGCGCGCAAGGTGCGCAGCAAGGTGGTGGTGGAGGCCCCGGTCAAACCGCTGAACGCCGCCCACTAAAATAAAAAAAGGCGGCCCCGAGAGGCCGCCAACTCGCCGAGGCGAGACTGTCAAGCGGGAGACGACAAGATCAGAACGAGGTGCGCGCGGACAGCGTGTAGCTGCGGCCCGGCTTGTACTCGTCAAAGATCGCGTTGCTGTACTGCGTATAAGTCTGGCTGATGGCGTTGTTCAGGTTCCACACGCTCAGCGTCAGATCCACATCATACGAGTTGAACAGCTTTTTCAGGTTGGCGCCGACCGACAAGTCCACCTGGGTGCGCTCGGTGGTGTAGGCATAGGCGCCACCCGGCACGTTCAGACCGGTGCTGGTATTGACCACGTGGCGCGCCGTGTACTGGCGCGACACGCGCGCGTTCAGGCCATTGCGCTCGTAGTACAGCGTGAAGTTGTTGGTGCGTGGCGGCACGCCGGATACCGGCGGTGCGTTGCGCGCCTCATCGGTCTGCTTGGCGTAGGTGAAGTTGCCGGTGAAGCCGAAGCCTTTGACCGGCAGCATGTCCAGCGGCTGCTGCCAGGTAAACTCCGCGCCACGCACCTTGAGCTTGGTGTCGATGTTGAACGGCTCGGTGATCTCCACCAGATGCTTGTCGCGCCCGCCGCTGGCGGCCACCGCCTGCGTCTGCGCATCCGTCAGGCCGACCGTGCCGAACATCGTATCGAGCTGCGCCAGCGAATAGGTGACGATGCGCGAGCCAGGACGGCTGACCAGGTCCTTGGCAAAGCCACTCAGCGCCACATAAGCCTCACGCGTGAAGTAGTACTCCAGCCCCAGATCGAAGTTATTGGCCTGGAACGGCTTCAGCTTCGGATTGGTGATGCTGCCCTGGCGCGCGCCCTGGTCGCCCAAAGTCAGCGAGGTCTGCCGCAGGTCGGCCGGATTGGCGCGGTTGACCGACTTCGACGCCGACGCCCGCATGATCAGCGACGGCGTCAGGTTGTAGGCCAGCGTCGCCGACGGCAGGGTATTGCTGTACTGCGTGCTCTCATACGCCCAGACGCCGATATCGTCGAAGCGGCCGCCGTTCTGCAGCGTGGCGTTACGCGGATCGGCCTGTATCGACAGGTTGCCGATGGTCTGCTTGGTGCGCGCGTAGCGGATGCCGGCGTTGTAGCGCAACTTGCGGCCGAACAAGTCGGCGCTGCCATTGACTTCGGTATAAGCGGCGCTGACCACCTCGCGGATGTAGCCGCCGCTGGAATTGCCGAAGCCGCGGTAGATATTGTCGCGGAAATACTGGTAATCGGTATCCTTGGCGAACTTGTTCCAGTCGACCGTGATGAAACCGTGGTCGCTGCCATGGGCATAGTTGGGCACCGCCGCGTTGGGAATCGCCGAGCCGAGGTAGGCCAGCGGCGTGGTGGCGCCGGCGGTCGAGCCGGTGCCGTAGCCCGGATAGAAGGTGGCGGCGTCGGTCATCGGTCCCGGCGCGTTGCGGCCGTCGCAAGTGCGCAGCTGCGTGTTAGGCTGGAAGAAGCGCACGTTCATGTTGTTGCCGCAGGCAACGTTCATCCACGCGTCGGCCGTTGAGTAGGAGCGATAGCGGCGCTCGATATCGTCATACGATCCGCCGAACTTGATCGCAAAATCGCTGTCGCCCCAGTTCAGGTTCAGGCGCGAGCCCTTGGTGGTGTTGGTGCGCTCATACAGGTCCATGCGCATGCCGGACAAGCCCTGCCCGACCTGATTCCAGCCGAAGTTGGACGGATTGTTGATGTCCAGGTTGCCGGTGTAAACCGGCGTCTTGCTCGGCGTGGTGTTGTAGTACTGGATGACCGAGTTGGCTGATGGCGTCGCAAGCAGCACCGTCGGCATGTCGCGGTAGAAGGTGCTCTTGGTGTAGTTGACGTGACCGTCGATGGTCCACTTGTCGGCCGGACGGAACTCGAAGCCCGGGTTGAAGCTGCGGAACAGGGTCTTCTCCTTCATCGGCCGGAATTCCAGCGCCCAGAAGGTGTTGGCCAGCGTGCCCTTGGTGATGGTGCAACCGGTCGAGCAGTCGCTGCGGTCGAATTCCAGGCCGATCGGAATCACCGTGTTGGCGCGGGTGCCGACGTTCATGCCTTCCTGCAGCATGTCGTTTTTCTTTTGCGCGAACAGCGTGTCGAGATAGAAATCCCACTGATCGTTGGGCTGCCACTGGAAGCTCAGCACCTCGCCGGCGCGCTTGCGTTCGCCTTGATACACGATGTGGCGCCCGAGGCGGCCCATCAGGCCATTGTCGATCTGCTGCAAGGTCGCGCCCGGGTTGAGCGCCAGCAACATCGCGGCGTCGATCTGCTTGCCGGGCACCAGCACCGACTGCACATAGCTCGGCAGGCTGGACATCGGCAGGCCGGACGGCACCGTGTCCGGCGTCGATTGCGAACCGCCGCCGGTGCTGTTCAGCGCGTAGCCAGGCTGGCCCTGGAACGATTTCAGCTGCAGGTTGCGCATGTCCACCGTCTGGAAGGCGTCGGTCTTGTACTTGGTGTCGCCCCAGGCGGCGCCCGCCAGCACACCGAACTTGCCGAAGCGCTCACTGTTCCAGGTGTTGCTGATCAGCGCCGAGCCGGTATTGCCCCACTGGCCATTCTGGTCGCGGTAGTTGCCGCTCAGCGTGAACGCGGTGCGGAAGCCGCTCTTGTCGAACGGCCGCACGCTGCGCATGTTGACCGTGCCGGCGATACCGCCCTCGATCAGGCTGGCCTGCTGGCTCTTGTAGACGCTGGCGCTGCGGAACAGCTCGGACGGCAGGAAATCCATGTCCACTTCGCGGTTGGCGCTGATGCTGCCCCCCCAACTGCCGGCCGACGCCGACGCCATCGGTGCGCCGTTCAGCAGCACACGGGTAAAGGCCGGCCCCATGCCGCGGATCGAAATATTCAGGCCCTCGCCGTCGATGGAGCCGCGGGTGACCTGCACGCCAGGCACGCGGGCCAGCGCATCGGCGATGTTCGGGTCGGGGAATTTGCCCATGTCCTCGGAAAAGACGGTGTCGCTCAGGCCGATGTTGTCGCGCTTTTCGTTGGCGGACAAGGCCAGCGAGCTGCGGTAGCCGCTGACCGTCACGCTCTTGACCAGCGGCGCGTTTTCCGGTGTGGAAGCGGCGTCGGTGGCAGCCGGTTGCGGGCCGGCCGGCGCTGGTGCCGGCGCCTGCTCCTGTGCCCAAGCGGCGGAAATCATGCCCGCCATAACCGTCAGTGCCAGAACGTTACGTCCACGGCCGGTCCCGAGGCTAGGCGCCCCATCAATATGCTTGTTCATCCATGTCTCCTGTTATTGGCCTCTGTGGCCGTTTATTCGCGCGCCTGCGGCGCGTCGTTAGTGCTGCTGGACGGTACTACCCTGAAGTGTGTCTATTGGCGTGATTCCCCTCAAAATGAGATGCGCAACCATTTTGGTCGGCGGATGTTAGGAATTTAGGGGATTCGTTATTTTGATGCCAATAACATATTTATAGACACCGATATCTATAGCGATATCGGAGATTGCGGCGCAACACTACGTTACAGAGTGAAAATGCGGGAAAAACAGCCTCTCTGCGCGTGCACTTATTTCATTCTGAAAGTTATAGTTTCGCGGTTTTTATGCGACAGTCGAAGTTGATAGCGCAATCATCCTGCACCAGGCCATCACATTCAAGTGCTGAAGAACTCTTTCAACGACTGCGCCTCCGGCAGGACGTCGGCCCAGGCTTCCAGCTGCGCCATGCTGGCCGAGCCTGTAAGAATTTCTGTGTGAAACGGGGTCATGAAATAATACCGAAAGGGATGCTCCATGATCGACACGATGACCACCAAGAAACCGCGCAAAAAGAAAGAGCCGTATCCATTCCCAGTTGAGC
>NZ_WWCP01000033.1 GCF_009857505.1 Duganella lactea | reverse complement strand
GTGTCAGGTCTGACATTCGCACACGGCCTCAACTGCGGAGCAGTTGAGGCCGTGTGCGAATGTCAGACCTGACACCGTTTTTTAGACAGAATCGGATTCGGCGGGCAAGCCTTCGAGTTTCCAGCGCAGCATGCCGCCGGCCAGGTTGGCCACTTTGCTGAAGCCGGCTTTGCTCAGCAGGACGCTGGCCTGCGCCGAACGCACGCCGGAACGGCAGACGGCGACGATCGGCCGCTCTTTGTCGAACGCGTCCATGCGCCCGGTCAGCTCGGACAGCGGCACCAGCGTGGCGCCGTGCAGGTGGCCCAGCTGGTCGATGAATTCCGGCGCCTCGCGCACATCGACGATCTGCACCTGCGCCTGCTGCTCCAGCAGCGCCATCGGTTCGATTTCCCACACGCCGCTGAAACGCAAGGTCAGCGGCGCCCACGTTGGCAGGTCGGTCGGCGCTTCGCCGTCCGGCTTGCCGCAGCGCAGGTTGGCCGGCACCGCGATCGCCATCAGCTTGGGATGCGGCAGGTGCAGATTGTTCATGTGGCCGGTGAAGTCGCCAACGTCGACGTCGCCGCCCAGTCGCGGGTTGTAGCGTTTTTCCTCGGCCACGCTGGTCACCGTGATGCCGCGGTAGTCGTGGCCCGGATAGAGCAGGCACGCGTCCGGCAAACTGAGGATCTGCTCGTGCACCGAGGCGAACAGCCGCTGCGGGCTGCCCTGCTGGAAGTCGGTGCGGCCGCAGCCGCGGATCAGCAGGCTGTCGCCGGTGAAGGCGAGGCTGTCGTCATCCAGCACATAGGTCAGGCAGCCGCTGGTGTGCCCCGGCGTCGCCCGTACCGTCAGGTGGCGCCCGCCGAAGGGAATCCGGTCGCCGTGCCGCAAGGCGTTGTCCACCTCGCTGGCGCCGGCGGCGGCCGAGACGGCGATGCGGCTGCCGGTCCGCTGGCGCAAGCGCCAGGCGCCGGTGACGTGGTCGGCGTGCACATGCGTGTCCAGCGTGGCGACCAGCCGCAATCCGAGTTCCTGCAGCAGCGCCAGATCGCGCGGCACTTGCTCGTACACCGCATCGATCAGCAGCGCCTCGCCGCCGTCGCCGAGCAGGTAGGTGTAGGTGGAGGAGGCGGCATCGAACAGTTGGCGGAAGATCATCATGCGTTATCCGAATAAGGAGAGCTTCCATCATAACAAATGTTCACGGGTGTTGCGCCGCACAAGCCGCCGCGACTTGGATATAATGTTGCGGTTAAACACAGCCCTGATACAGAGGAAAATCCATGAGCTTGAACAAAGTGTCTTCCGGTAAAGACGTGCCGAACGATTTCAACGTGATCATCGAAATCCCGATGAACGCCGATCCGATCAAATATGAGGTGGACAAGGAATCGGGCGCGATCTTCGTCGACCGCTTCATGGGCACCGCCATGCACTATCCGTGCAACTACGGCTACGTGCCGAACACGCTGTCGGCCGACGGCGACCCGGTCGATGTGCTGGTGATCACGCCGTTCCCGCTGATTCCTGGCGTGGTGGTGCGCTGCCGCCCGATCGGCGTGCTGAAAATGACCGACGAAGCCGGTGAAGACGCCAAGGTGCTGGCCGTGCCGGTCGACAAGGTCCTGTCGATCTACAGCCACTGGCAAAAGCCGGAAGACCTGAACGAACTGCGCCTGCGCCAGATCCAGCACTTCTTCGAGCACTACAAAGACCTGGAAAAAGGCAAATGGGTCAAGATCGAAGGCTGGCATGGCCCGGAGGCCGCCAAGGAAGAGATCCTGGCCGGCGTCGCCAATTACCAGAAAGACCTGAAAGCATAATCGAAGCCCCGCAAGGGGCTTTTTTTTTATGCCCGCTGACGGGCCTGCTCGACGGTCGCCGCCGCCTGCGCCGCGCTGGCTTCGGCTTCACGCCGCAGCCGCGACATGTATTGCGGCGTGATGCCCAGATAGGACGCCACGGCGCGCTGCGAAATGCGCGCTTCCAGTCCCGGATACTCTTCGCGGAAGGCCGCCAGCCGCTCCTGCGCCGAGGTTTCGCCGCTGTTGTAGGCGCGCTGCGCCAGCGTCTGCAGGCCGTGCATGGCCAGATGCAGGTGGTAGTGCTGCATCACCTCGTTTTGCGCGCGCAGTTCGCAGGCCAGCTTCCAGTCCAGCGTGAAGCCGTGGATCGGCGTCTCGGCGATCAGGAACTGCACCGCCGGCATGCCGCTTTCGCCATTGATCAGGTCGGTGAGGGTGGTGGCCGATTCGCCTTCGCGGTAGAAACGCAGCGTGACTTCGACGCCGTCACGGTTGAAGAAGCCGCTGCGGGCCACGCCGCTGGCCAGCCAGTACACATGGGTGGCCGGCACGCCGGCGCGTTGCAGGTATTCGCCCTTGCGTACATGGAAGGGTTTGGCGATGCTCGCCAGAATGTTGGTGACGTTGGTGTACGCCTCGTCGCTGACGTCGAGCCGCTTCATCGTGGCGGATTGGAATCGACTGCGTTGTTTGATGAAATCTGTATTCATGCTGTTTTGCCACGTCCTAGAAAACTTTCCAAGGGGGCCAAAGTATAGCCGCGACGGAAATTGCTGTGAAGAAAACTGGATTCATACTTAAGCCAGGATGATGTGTATTTCCCTATTCTACCGCATAAGGGTTTCCCTGATGTATCTCCACCCAGTTGACTGATGACTGATTTTTTTACAACGCTGCGCTGTCCAGATTTTTGTAGGGGCAAGTTGCTGTTGTCAGGCGAGGTCGTGGCCAACCGGACGCCGCCCATCGGCAGCTTGCCTTAAAATAATGCCCCCTAATCAGTACGAGGAGCTTATGTCTGATAAGAACGCAAGTTATGGCGGCGTAGCGCTGGCCGCCCTGTTGCTGTTGTCTGGCGGCGCGGCTGCGGCGGAGACGGCTGACACGGCGGCTTCGCCGTTGACCGTCGGTGGTGCGATCCGCTTCAATTACATCCACAAGAGCTGGCAGGACGCGTACCCGAACGGCTTCTTTGGCCTGGACACCGCGCGCCTGGATGTCAATTACGACGATGGCACGCTGATCGGCTCGGCGCAATACCGCTACAACCGCTTCCCGAAAGGGCAGGGCGACTACTGGCAGCACTTCCTGCATCACGGCTGGGTGGGCATGCGCTTCGCCGACAAGAGCACGCTGCATGTGGGGCTGGACCGGAATATGTTCGGCCTGCAGCCGTTCGCCTCCAACAACTACTACGAATCGATCGCCTTCTACACCGGCTTTGAGGACAAGTACGACCTCGGCCTCACCTACGCCAGCAAGCCCGGGCCGGTCGAGTGGCAGGTCGGCTTTTATCCGCGCGATGGCGGCTCGTATGGCGGCGGCGGCAATACCGCCAGCGCCGCCAATCGCTATTCGTACAACATCGTCCCCGATGATGACCAGCAGGGTTACGGCACCGGCCAGCGCGACCATGAACGCAATACGCTGATCGGCCGCGTCGCCGCGCACCTCGACAGCGAGGGACGGAACGAAGTTGGCTTCTCCGCATTGACGGGCGCCATCCGCAACGACACCCGCAGCGAGCGCCGGGATACCCGCCGCAACGCCGTGGCGGTGCACTACCGGGGCGGCGCCGGACCGTGGAATGTCGGGCTCGAAGCGCTGCGCTACCAGTACAAAACCAGCCACCGCGACGACCAGACCTATGGCGGGCTTGACGCGAACAGCTTCGTCATGCTGGGTGGTTTCGGCTACCCCTATCCGGTCGCCGCCAAGGGCGATATCTACATCGCCAATGTCAGCTACGACCTGCCGGGCAAGCTGGGCCCCTTCAGCGGATTCAAGCTGTACAACGACTACAGCGTGCTGCGCAAACGCGTCGCCGGCTATAAAAACTCGGTGCAGAACGTCAGCGGCATGAGTTTCTCATCCGGCAAATGGGTGTTCTACGTCGACTTCATGTGGGGCAAGCACCATCCGTATCTGTCGCCGGATGGCGGCGGCCTGGCGTCGACCTCCAGCCAGCATGACGGCCTCACGCGCCGGATCAATCTCCAGGCCGGGTATTATTTCTGAGTGTCCTTGAACGGCACATGCTCTGACAATTCGTCGATGTAGTCGTTCATGGCGGCGGTTTCCTGCTCCAGGAAATCGCCGATCGCGTCGGCGAAGCGGGCATCGGCGATCCAGTGGGCCGACCAGGTGGGCGTTGGCACCAGGCCGCGCGACATCTTGTGGACGCCTTGCGCGCCGCCTTCAAAACGGTCGATGCCGTGACGGATACAGTATTCGATCGATTGCACGTAACAGGTTTCAAAATGCAGGCCGGACACAAACTCGGTCGTGCCCCAGTAGCGGCCATACATCACATTGCCGCCGACCAGATTCAGCGCCGCCGCCACCGGCGTGCCGGCGCGGTGCGCCAGCACGATCATCAGGCTGTCCGGGGTGTCGGCCAGCAGGCGCTGGAAGAAGGCCAGCGACAGATACGGCGTGGAGTAGTGCGCTTCATAGGTCGACACATAGCAGCTGTAGAAAAAGCGCAGCGCCTCGTCGCTGATGGCGGCGCCGGCCAGGTGGGTGAAATCGATGCCAGTGTCCCGCACGCGGCGCCGGTCCTGGCGCAGCTTCTTGCGTTTCTCCATCTTCATGGTGGCGAGGAAGGCGTCGAGGTCGGCGTAGCCGTGATTCTCCCAGTGGAATTGCACCCCTTCGCGCAGCAGATAGCCTTCGGCCTGCAGCGCCTGCTTGTCCGCTTCCTCGGGGAACAGGATGTGCAGCGACGAGGTCTCCAGCTGACGCGCCACCTGCAACGCCGCGCGCGCCAGCAGGGCACGGTCCGCCGGCGTCAGCGCCAGCAAGCGGCTGCCGGTGACGGGCGTGAACGGGACGGCGGACAGCAGTTTCGGATAGTATGGGATGCCGTGGCGGTGGAAGGCGTCGGCCCAGCTGTGGTCGAACACATATTCGCCGCGGCTGTGGGTCTTGAGGTAGAGCGGCAGCGCGCCGCACAAGGTGTCGTCACGATGCATCAGCAGGAAACGCGGCGACCAGCCGGTCGCGGCGGACGCGCAGCCGGTGGCGTGCAGCGCTTCGAGGAAGGTGTGGCTCAGCGTGGGGTTGTCGCCGGCCAGCGCTTGCCATGCGGCCGGGTCCACCTCTGCGAGGGAGTCAACGATTGTGAATTCAGGCGCGGACAACTTTATTCCCCAACGTAGTGAAGCCAGCATTGTGGCAGGTTACGCCGATTCCCGCTGAGATCCGTCGCGGCGGGCTGCGGCCCGACTTGGGCCGTGCGATAATCCGCTTTTGCCAACGCGGAAGACCTGGACATGGCCCATCATTTCTTCAATCTGTACACCCACGATTTCGCCCGCGTCGCTATTGCCGCGCCGGTGTGCCGCATTGCCGATCCGGCCTACAACGCCGCCCAGACCATGGTGCTGGCTGAACAAGCGGCGGCGCAGGGCGCGGCGCTGGTGGCGTTTCCCGAACTGGGCCTGGCGGCCTACACCTGCGACGACCTGTTCCACCAGCGCGCCTTGCTGGACGGCGTGCTCGACGGCCTGGCCGCCATCCTCGACGCCTCGCTGCAATGGAAGATGGCCATCGTGGTCGGCGCGCCGCTGCGGGTCGAGCATCAGCTGTACAACTGCGCGGTGGTGATCGCCAACGGCCAGGTCCAGGGCGTGGTGCCGAAAAGCTACCTGCCCAACTATGGCGAGTTTTACGAGGCGCGCCAGTTCAGCAGCGCCGACTATGCCACCGCGACCGAAATCGACCTGCTCGGCGAGCGCGTGCAGTTTGGCGCCGGCCTGCTGTTCGAGGTGGGCGACCTGCCGCTGTTCAAATTCCACGTCGAGATTTGCGAGGACGTGTGGGTGCCGGTGCCGCCATCGTCGTTCGCGGCGCTGGCCGGGGCGACGGTGCTGGTCAATCTGTCGGCCTCGAACGCGCTGGTCGGCAAAGCCAACTACCGCAACCAGCTGGTGGGCCAGCAATCGGCGCGTTGCATTGCCGCCTACCTGTACACCTCGGCCGGCGGCGGCGAATCGAGCACCGACATGGCCTGGGACGGCCAGGGCGTGATCTACGAGAACGGCGAGATGCTGGCCGAAGCCAGCCGCTTCAGCGACGCGCCGACGCTGACCTTCGCCGACATCGACCTCGAACGCCTGTCGCGCGAGCGCATGCGCATGAACACCTTCGCGCAATCGGTGCAGCGCCACGCGGCGGAGGTGGGCAAGTTCCGCACCGTGTTCTTCCACCTGGAAATCGAACGCGATCAGCCGCTGGCGCTGAAACGCTGCGTCGAGCGCTTCCCGTATGTGCCGGCCGACGCGCGCCGCCGCGACGAGCGCTGCAACGAGGTCTATCACATCCAGGTGCAGGCGCTGGCGCAGCGCCTGACCACCAGCGGTCTGAAGAAAGTGGTGATCGGCGTCTCCGGCGGCCTCGACTCGACCCACGCGCTGCTGGTCTGCGCGCGCGTGATGGACAAGCTGAACCTGCCGCGCACCAATATCCTGGCCTACACCATGCCAGGCTTCGCCACCAGCGAGCGCACGCTGAAGCAGGCGCACGCCTTGATGAAGCTGGTCGGCTGCACGGCGCAGGAAATCGACATCCGCCCCAGCTGTCTGCAAATGCTGAAGGACCTGAACCATCCGTATGCGGCAGGGCAGGCGCAATACGACATCACGTTTGAAAACGTCCAGGCCGGCGAGCGCACCAACCATCTGTTCCGGCTGGCCAATCATCTGGGCGGCCTGGTCATCGGCACCGGCGACCTGAGCGAGCTGGCGCTGGGCTGGTGCACCTACGGCGTCGGCGATCACATGTCGCACTACAACGTCAACGCCAGCGTGCCGAAGACGCTGATCTCGCACCTGGTGCGCTGGGTGGCCGAGTCCGGCGTGATCGGCCGCAACGACGCGCAGGTGCTGCTGGACATCCTCGCCACCGAGATCAGCCCCGAGCTGGTGCCGGGCACGGCCGATGGGCAGCCGGAGCAGCGCACCGAAAGCACGATCGGCCCTTACGAGCTGCAGGACTTCAATTTGTACTACGTGCTGCGCTTCGGCTTCAATCCATCCAAGGTGGCGTTCCTGTCGCACACGGCGTGGCGCGACAAGGAGCTGGGCCGCTGGCCGGACGGCGATCATGTCACGCGCAATCAGTACGACCTGGCGGCGATCAAGAAGAATCTGGGCATCTTCCTCGACCGCTTCTTCCGCACCAGTCAGTTCAAGCGCAGCTGCGTGCCGAATGCACCGAAGGTGGGCAGCGGCGGCTCGCTGTCGCCGCGCGGCGACTGGCGTGCACCAAGCGATGCCCAAAGCGTTGTATGGATGGAGGAACTGCGCGCCATTCCGGTGCAAGAGTAAAGAATACGCTGATGTGCATGGACAGCGCGCTTTGGTCGATTACAATAGAAGCAAAGCATGCAGTTAGCTGCGCCCGGATTTTCGATTTGGATAGAAGGAGAAGTCATGAAACAGATTACCGCAGTGATCAAGCCGTTCAAGCTGGACGAGGTGCGTGAAGCACTGGCAGAGGTCAACGTCACCGGTCTGACCGTCACCGAGGTGAAAGGTTTTGGCCGCCAGAAGGGCCATACCGAACTGTATCGCGGCGCCGAATACGTGGTCGACTTCCTGCCGAAAGTCAAAGTGGAAGTGGTGGTCGACGACGGCGTGGCCGAGCAAGTGGTGGACGCCATCATCAAGGCCGCGCGCACCGGCAAGATCGGCGACGGCAAAATCTTCGTGCAGAACGTCGAGCAGGTGATCCGCATCCGTACCGGCGAAACCGGCCCCGACGCGGTGTAAAACCAGTTTCATGGGATGCAAAATGCCGGCGTTGCCGGCATTTTTTTTGGAGTGCCTAAAAGCAACCTTGAATCCCGTGTTTTGCGGGTGCGGTTAAACAGCGACATTTATAAAAGAAAAATTTGTTCGTTGCTCGCATTAATGTTAATTTGCACTGCCGAGCACCAAGTGCCGGATAAAAAAATAAAAGACGGGAGACACCAATGACAACGCGACACACAGCGGCCATCGCTATGGCCGTGACCCCATTTGCCCGGAAATCCCGGGCATATGCGCAAAACGCTCTTCATTCGTCCTGGTTTGAAAACGTTGTCATGACCAGTCCCTACTGAGCCGACACGCTAAAAACCATGACAGGGGACGACATGAGCAGCAATGACATGCGTGGCGCGGCGATCCGCAGGATCGTCATCGTCGGCGGCGGCACGGCCGGCTGGATGACCGCCGCGCCGCTGGCCCAGCGTCTGGCGCGCCACCCGACCCAGCCCTGCGACATCACCCTGGTGGAATCGCCGGAGATCGGCACCATCGGCGTCGGCGAGGCGACCTTGCCGACCATCCGCGTCTATAACGATGCGCTGGGTCTGGATGGCGCCGACTTTGTCCGCAAGACCCAGGCCAGCTTCAAGCTGGGCATTGAATTCAAGGACTGGGGCCACGTCGGCAACCGCTTCTTCCACGCCTTCGGCGATTTCGGCCCGCCGCTGGCCGGTTTCGACGCGCACCAGCACTGGCTGCGCCTGGCGCGGGCCTTCAACAACATGCCAGAGCTGGAGCACTGGTCGGCGCCCTCGGTCATGGCCCGCCATGGCAAGTTCATCCCGCCGAGTGCGGCAACGCCGGGCGTCACCGACGCCTATTCCTACGGTTTCCATTTCGACGCCAGCCTGTACGCGCAGTATCTGCGCGACTACGCCGTGGCGCGCGGCGCGCGCCGCGTCGAAGGCATGATCGTCGAGGTCGAGCAGCATCCGCAGAGCGGCTTCGTCACCGCCGTCAAGCTGGCCGACGGCCGCCGCGTCGAAGGCGATTTGTTCATCGATTGCTCGGGCTTCCGCGGGCTGCTGATCGAAGGCACGCTGAAGGCGGGCTACGAGGACTGGAGCGCTTACCTGCCGTGCAACAGCGCGCAGGCCGTGCCCTGCGCCTCGGTCGCGCAGCTGACGCCCTATACCCGCTCCACCGCCAAGCAAGCCGGCTGGCTCTGGCGTATCCCGCTGCAGCACCGCACCGGCAACGGCCACGTGTACAGCGACGGCTTCACCAGCGACGAGCAGGCGCGCCGCGTGCTGCTGGATGGCCTCGACGGCGCCGCGCTGGACGAACCACGCCAGTTGCGCTTCGTCACCGGGCGGCGGCGCCAGAGCTGGGTCAAGAACGTGGTGGCGATCGGCCTGGCGGCCGGTTTCGTCGAACCGCTGGAATCGACCAGCATCAACCTGATCGAAACGGCGGTCGGCAAGCTGCTCGAACTGTTCCCGGAGCGCGATTGCAACCCGGCGCTGGCTGACGAATTCAACCGTGTCATGGGCCTGCGCTACGCCTCGGTGCGCGATTTCATCATCCTGCACTACAAGCTGACCAAACGCGACGATTCGGAATTCTGGCGCTACTGCGCCCACATGGCGATTCCGGACACGCTGCGCCACCAGATCGAGTTATTCCGCGAAACCGGTCGTGTGGCGATTGTTGATCGCGGCGGCTTTGCCGAGCCCTCGTTTGTGGCGATGATGATGGGTCTGGGCGCGGTGCCGAAGCGCCACGACCCGCTGGTGGAGCGCGTCGACCTGCGCGCGGTGCACGGCCACTTCGCCGAACTGCGCGACCTGATCGCGCGGACGGTGGCGCGGATGCCGGATCACGGCGCTTACGTCGCAACCCAGGCGGGCGCCTGACAGGTGTTATCTGATAACAAAAACGATGGAGGCATGAACTTTCCAAGAGCATTTATAAATCTATAGCGGGACGCAACACTGGAGCGTTAGTGAAACACAAAAACCACCTAGACGAGGGGGAGATTCAAATTGAGTAAATTACAGAAAACGGCGATAGCCGCCGCAGTGGCACAGATCGTTGTGCTGCACACCAGCCCGGCATGGGCGCAAACCACCGATACCAGCACCGCCGGCCCGGTGGTGGTGGTGAGCGGCCAGCGCGCCGCGCTGCAGTCGGCGCAGAAACTCAAGCAGGATTCGGACGAGGTCGTCGATTCGATCGTCGCCGAGGACATCGGCAAGCTGCCCGACCGCTCCGTCACCGAGGTGCTGCAGCGGATCGCCGGCGTCACCATCGACCGCAACATGGCGGGTGACCCGAACCGCCAATCGGTCGAAGGCTCCGGCGTCTCGGTGCGCGGCCTGACCTATGTACGTTCGGAAATCAACGGCCGCGACGCGTTCTCGGCCGGCGGCGGCCGTTCGCTCGGCTTCGCCGACGTGGCGCCGGAACTGATGTCCGGCGTCGATGTCTACAAGAATCCGTCGGCGGAACAGATCGAAGGCGCGGTCGCCGGCCTGGTCAATCTGCGCACCGCCATGCCGTTCGATTACAAGGGCTTCAAGGGCACGGTGGGCGTGTCGGAATCCTATTCCACGCTGCGCAAGGGTAAGCCGTCGCCGACCGGCACCATCCTGCTGTCGAACCGCTGGAACACCGACTTCGGCGAGTTCGGCGCGCTGGTCGACTTCGCCCACGCGAAGAGCCCGAGCCGCTCGGACGGCGTCAGCGTCGATCCGTATTTCCCGCATGTGAATTCCACCAACCCGGCCCAGTACGACCCGGCCAAGACGCAATGGATTCCGCTGGGCGTCGGTTATCGCTCGCAAGAATTCGACCGCACCCGCCGCGGCGACTACGCCGCCCTGCAGTGGCGCCCGAACAAGGACCTGACCGCCGCGCTGACCTACTTCAAGACCAAGTACAAGGAAGACCTGGACGAGCACGTGGTGGCCTCGTCCGAGGACAAGTGGTATCAGCAGGTCGCCAGCGCCAACTCGGTGTTCGACAGCAAGGGCGCGTTCCAGAGCGGCACCATCTCGAACCCGACCTATGGCGGTTCGCCGTTCAACAGCTCGCAGCGGATCAACACGCGCGAATCGGGCACCCGCGACATCTCGCTGAACGTTCAGTGGCGCGTCTCGCCGGACTGGACCTGGACCAATGACTTCCAGCATGTGCGCTCGACCACCGAGGGCTTCGACGCCGACGTCTCGACCGGCTTCATCCTGCCGAACCAGACCATGGACATGACCGGCAAAGTGCCGCAGATTGGCCTGGGCTCGGCGGCCTACATGGCCGATCCGAAAAACTACTACTGGGCCTATACCCAGGAAGCGCTGGACCGCGCCAAGGCCACCCAGAAAGCCTGGAAATCCGACGTCAAGTATTCGTTCGACGATCCGGTGCTGCGCGACATCCGCTTCGGCGTCCGCATGGCCGACCGCGAAGGCGTCAACCACAAGGCGCAGAAGTTCTACAACTGGCAGGCGATCACCTTCCCGTGGATGGAAGGCTGGCAGATCAACGGCGTCGCCCGCCTGAGCGACCCGCGCTTCGCCGGCGGCGCGTCGCTGCAGCAGATCGACAACTTCTTCGGTGGCAAGTACAGCCTGCCGCCGATGCTGTTCGCCGACGAGGCCACCGTGCGCGGCTTCCCCGACCAATGGAGCAAGATCCACGCTTACCACGACGTCCTGTGCGCCGAAAAAGGCTCGACCTGCGATCCGTGGAAGGCCGCCACCTTCAACGACCCGGCCGCCAACAACACGCAGACCGAGAAGACCCGCTCCGCCTACACGCAGCTGCGCTTCGGCTGGGATGACCTGAAGTACCCGATCGACGGCAACATCGGTGTGCGCTACGTGCGCACCAAAGGCGCCGGCAGCGGTTACGTCGCGTTCGTGCCGCCGTCCTTGCCGACCGTCGGCTCCGGCGTCGTCGCCACGGGCCAGGACAAGCTGATCAACATCGGCCAGTTCGCGCAATCGCAGTCGTTTGAGAATTCCTACAACAACTGGTTGCCGAGCCTGAACCTGCGCCTGAAGGCCAGCCAGGAACTGCAGTTCCGCTTCGCCGTGGCCAAGGCCATGTCGCGGCCGGACTTCAATCAGCTGCAGGTGCAGACCACGCTCAACGCGCAGCACATGCAGACCGTCACCCGCGACGCGGCCGGCAACACCACCGCCGTGCGCTTCGACGGCACCAGCCTGACCGGCACCAGCGACGGCAATCCTTTGCTCAAGCCGACCACGTCGACCAACGTCGACCTGACCGCCGAGTGGTACTTCGCCAAGGCTGGTTCGCTGACATTCTCGCTGTTCAACAAGGACCTCAAGGACATCATCGTCACCAAGAACTATGGCTACACGGCGCAGGACGTGACCGGCAAGCCGCAGACCTTCGTGGTGACCGGCCCGGTCAACGGCGCCAAGGGTTTCGCCCGCGGTTTCGAGATCGCCCACCAGCAGTACTACGATTTCGTGCCGGACTGGCTGCGCGGCATCGGCACCCAGGCCAGCTGGACTTACGTGGAAAGCGAACGCACGCTGAAGGACCCGGTGTTCAACGCCTGGTGCTCGGGTAACGATGCGTCGTCGAACTTCAACCTGAACATCAACGGCTGCGACACCGACGCCCGCGCGTTCGGCAAGACGCCGTTGCAGGGCCTGTCGCGTCACACGATCAATCTGGCGGTGATGTATGAACAGAACGGCCTGTCGATGCGTCTGGCGTACAACTGGCGCTCGCGTTACCTGCTGGGTGTGAATCAATGGGGCAGCCGCGGAAACAACGGTCTGAACACCAATCCTGCCTCCGGCGCGGACCGCTTCCTGATTCCGACGACGAACAACGACCAGGCCTATGGTCTGCCGCTGTACCAGGCGCCGTATGGCCAGGTGGACGCGTCGATCTTCTATGACTTCACGGACAAGTTCCGTGTCGGCCTGGAGGGGACCAACCTGACCAACTCGTACACGCGTCAGATCATGGAACAGCACTCGGGTAACTTCACCCGTCAGGTGTTCATGAGCGGACCGCGCTACACGCTGTTGGCGCAGTACTCGTTCTGAGCTTAATCGTGACTGCGGATGTGCAGGTCGAACTTCCAGGTCACGAGTCGTAAGATCGCGATGAACGCGGCGCTGATCCACAGCGCCGCGTCATCGGAAATGGTATCGATGTATTGCAGGCCGATGAACAGCCAGGTGCCGAAGAAGGCGCAGATGGCGTAAGGTTTGCCGTCGCGCAGCACCATCGGCACTTCGTTGCAGACGATGTCGCGCAGCACGCCGCCGAAGATGCCGGTGATCACCCCCATCATCGAGGCGATGAAGATCGGCATGTGCGCCGCCTGTGCCTGCGCCACGCCGGCCACGGCGAACAGCCCGAGGCCGATGGCGTCGGCCACCACAATCACCCGTTCGGAAATAATCTGTCGCACCGTTTTCATCAGCGGCGTGGCGACCAGCGTCAGCACGAAGATCAGGATCACGTATTCCTGGTGCATGACCCAGAACAGCGGCCGCTTGTCGAGCAGGATGTCGCGCAAGGTGCCGCCGCCGAACGCGGCGATGAAGGCGACCGTGAACACGCCGACGATGTCCATGCGCTTGCGCCGCGCCTCGACGAACCCCGATAACGCCCCGACCAGGATTGCCATGATTTCGATGATGGTAATCAGGGAGACGTGAACCGGGACGTGCTTCATCTACGCGTATGGACAGGGTGGCAATGTGCGTAGGTTAACATGGCCGTCCGGTATCCGGTAGAGTTGTTGCATCATATTAAGGTTGCGCCTGTGTTAAACAACAACGACAACAACGACAACCACGCGCCGACCGGCCTGGGATTAGTAGCGCTGCGGTTGCAGGGCGGCGCGCAGCAGCACGATTAACGCGCCTTCGCCGCCTTCATGGTTGCGCGCCTGGCAGAAGGCGACCACGCCTTTTTGCACCAGCCAGCTGTGCACCATCGATTTCAGCACCGGCTCCTGGCCGCGCGAGCCGAAGCCGCGGCCGTGGATCACGCACACGCAGCGGTGATTGCGCTGCTGCGCCTTGGTCAGGAAGGCGCCCAGCGCATCGCGCGCCTGGTCGCGGTTCATGCCGTGCAGGTCCAGTTCGTCCTGTACCGGCCAGTGGCCCTTGCGCATCTTTTTCATCACATCCGGCCCTACGCCCGGCGCCGAGTAATTCAGCGCCGGATCGTCTTCCAGATAATGGTCGACTTCAAACAGGTCCGACAGCGACTCGCGCAGCACCGCCGCGTCATCCTCGGCCTGGGTCAGCTTGCGGGCCGGCGCGGCGGCCGGGGCCACCGACTTCGGCACCGCCGGCGGCACGTAGCGGTTCTGCTCCGGCAGGCGCTTGACGCTGCCCAGCGCACTCTGGAACAGATTGGCTTCCACCGCCTGCTTTTTGACCTGTTTGGCGCGCTCCGCCTCGGCGGCGGCGCGTGCCTCAGCCTGCTCCCTGAGCTGCTTGCTCAACGATTTCAGGTCGGCGAAGTCTTTCATCGCCTTTACTCCTGCGCTTCCAGGTAGCGCTGGGCGTCCAGCGCGGCCATGCAGCCGGTGCCGGCGCTGGTGATGGCCTGGCGATAGATGTGGTCCTGCACGTCGCCGGCGGCAAACACGCCCGGCACGCTGGTGGCGGTGGCCATGCCCTCGGTGCCGGTTTTGGTCTTGATGTAGCCGTTGTGCATGTCCAGCTGGCCTTCGAAGATGCTGGTGTTCGGCTTGTGGCCGATCGCCACGAACAGGCCATGCACGGCCACGTCGGTGACGGCGCCGGTTTCGGTCGACTGCAGCTTGACGCCGGTCACGCCGCCGTCGTCGCCCACCACTTCGTGCAGCGTGTGATTGTATTTGATCTCGATCTTGCCTTCGGCAATCTTGGCGTTCAGACGGTCGATCAGGATCGCTTCGGCGCGGAACTTGTCGCGGCGGTGGATCAGCGTCACTTTGGTGGCGATGTTGGACAGGTACAGCGCTTCCTCGACGGCGGTGTTGCCGCCGCCGACCACGGCCACCTGCTGGCCGCGATAGAAGAAGCCGTCGCAGGTGGCGCAAGCCGACACGCCCTTGCCCATGAACGCTTGTTCCGAAGGCAGGCCCAGGTACTGCGCCGAGGCGCCGGTGGCGATGATCAGCGTGTCGCAGGTGTATTCGTGGCTGTCGCCGATCAGGCGGATCGGTTTTTCCTGCAACTTGACGGTATGGATGTGGTCAAACACGATGTCGGTGTTGAAGCGTTCGGCGTGTTGCAGGAAGCGCTGCATCAGGTCCGGACCTTGCACGCCCATCGGGTCGGCCGGCCAGTTTTCCACGTCGGTGGTGGTCATCAGCTGGCCGCCTTGCTCGACGCCGGTCACCAGCATCGGCTTGAGGTTGGCGCGGGCGGCGTAGATGGCGGCGCTGTAGCCGGCTGGGCCGGAGCCGAGAATCAATACGCGGGCGTGTTTGGCAGTGGTCATGGTGGGCTTCTTCAAATAATGTTGGATTAATCCGAATGTGGGGGCGCGGGCAAGGGCGGCAAGGGGATGCCGCTATTGCAATTGCGCAAGCAATACAAGATTATAGAGCAAGCAGGGAATCCGGACGAATCGTGGGGGCGGTTGTTGCCCTTATGCCTTAGAATACCGGCATGGGAATATTTCCTGACCGCCAACATTGCACCGCCAAGATTATTTATGAGTAGTAAAAAAGTACAGGAACGTACGCCGCGAGCCGCCGCCAGCAGCGCCGCTTCGTCCGGCTACACCCGCACGCCGACCGAGCGTCAGCCCCTGCCGAACCGGCTGGTGCGGCTGCTGTCCGAGGCGCGCTGGCTGGCGCTGGCCGTCTTGGGCCTGTATTTCGTGCTGATCCTGGCCAGTTATCACAAAATGGACCCCGGCTGGTCGCATGGCACGCTGGTGCCGGCGGTGCACAACCTCGGCGGCCGCGCGGGCGCCTGGCTGTCCGACCTGCTGTTGTATATTTTCGGCGTCTCCGCCTGGTGGTGGGCGTTCTGTCTGCTGCGCGTGGTGTGGAAGGGGTATCGCGGCCTCACGCACAAATACGTGCTGGCCAGGGAGCCGGAGCCGGAACACGCGCAGGAGCCGCTGATTCGCGGTATCGGTTTCGTGCTGTTGTTCATCGGCAGCGTCGGCCTGGAATTCCTGCGCCTGCGCACGCTGACCAGCCATGCCGAGCTGCCGCGCACGTCCGGTGGCGTGTTGGGCGAGCTGATCGGCCATTCGGCCCATGTGGCGTTCGGCTTCACCGGCGCCACCTTGCTGTTGCTGCTGCTGTTCGGCCTGGGCTTCAGCCTGTTCTTCCAGGTGTCGTGGATGGCGGTGGCCGAGCGCATCGGCGGCGCCGTCGATGGCATGATCGACTGGTTCATCCAGCGCTACCAGTACCGCGAAGACCGTCGCCAGGGCGAGGTGGCGGCCGTCAAGCGCGAGGAAGTGGTGGTGCACGAGCGCGCCAAGCATGTCGAGAAACACCCGGTGGCGGCGCCGACCATCAAGGTCGAGCCGCAGATCACCACGGTGGTCAAGTCCGAGCGCGTCGAGAAGGAACGCCAGGCCAGCCTGTTCACCGATCTGCCGCGCGCGGCGGGCGACGAGGCGCTGCCGGCGCTGTCGCTGCTGGACGATGCGCCCGAAGTGCAGGAAACGCTGTCGATCGAGACGCTGGAATTCACCAGCCGCCTGATCGAGAAGAAGCTGTCGGACTTTGGCGTCGAGGCCAAGGTGGTGGCGGCTTATCCTGGTCCAGTGGTCACGCGTTATGAAATCGAGCCGGCCACCGGCGTCAAGGGCAGCCAGATCGTCAATCTGGCGCGCGACCTGGCGCGCTCACTGTCGCTGACTTCGATCCGCGTGGTGGAGACCATTCCGGGCAAGAATTTCATGGCGCTGGAACTGCCGAATCCGAAGCGCCAGATCGTGCGCCTGACCGAGATTCTCGGCTCCAAGGTCTACAACGACAGCGCCTCGCCGCTGACGGTGGCGCTGGGCAAGGACATCGCCGGCAAGCCGGTGGTGGCCGACCTGGCCAAGATGCCGCACTTGCTGGTGGCCGGTACCACCGGTTCCGGCAAGTCGGTGGGGATCAACGCCACCATCCTGTCGCTGCTGTACAAGGCCGATCCGCGCGATGTGCGCATGATCCTGATCGATCCGAAGATGCTGGAGATGTCGGTGTACGAGGGCATTCCGCACCTGCTGGCGCCGGTGGTGACCGACATGCGCCAGGCTGGCCACGCGCTGAACTGGGCGGTCAACGAGATGGAGCGCCGCTACAAGCTGATGTCCAAGCTGGGCGTGCGTAACCTGGCCGGCTACAACACCAAGATCGCCGAGGCCAAGAAGCGGGAAGAGCACATTCCGAATCCGTTCAGCCTGACGCCGGACTCGCCGGAACCGCTGGAGAAACTGCCGACCATCGTCATCATCATCGACGAGCTGGCCGACTTGATGATGGTGGTCGGCAAGAAGGTCGAGGAGCTGATCGCCCGTATCGCGCAGAAAGCCCGCGCCGCCGGCCTGCACTTGATTCTGGCGACCCAGCGCCCATCTGTGGATGTGATTACCGGTCTGATCAAGGCGAACATTCCGACCCGGATCGCGTTCCAGGTATCGTCCAAGATCGACTCGCGGACCATTCTGGACCAGATGGGTGCGGAGGCGCTGCTGGGCATGGGCGATATGTTGTACATGCCGCCGGGCACTGGCCTGCCGGTGCGTGTGCACGGCGCGTTTGTGTCGGACGACGAGGTGCACCGTGTGGTCAAACACCTGAAGACCACCGGCGAGCCGGACTATATCGAGGGCATCCTTGAAGGCGGCACGCTGGAAGGCGAGGGCGGCGGCGCCGATGGCGCGCCGGCGGGCGAGGGCGGCGGCGAGGCCGATCCGATGTACGATCAGGCGGTGCAGGTGGTGCTGAAGAATCGCCGCGCGTCGATCTCGCTGGTGCAGCGTCATTTGCGCATCGGCTACAACCGCGCGGCGCGCCTGCTGGAACAAATGGAAAACAGTGGCGTGGTCTCCGCCATGCAATCGAACGGCAACCGCGACATTCTCGTGCCGGCTGCCAGTGCAGAATAAAGGAAAACATATGATGTCGATGCCGTCCTTCCCGCGCATGCGGGAATCCATGCTGCGTAAAGATGTGCTGCGGCACATTGCGGCGCTGACCACCGGCCTGCTGCTGGCCGGGGGCGCCCATGCCAGCGCGCTGGAGCAGTTCAAATCCTTCGTCTCGTCGACCAAGGCGGCCAAAGGCGAGTTCGTGCAGACGCAGGTGAAAAACACCAACGGCGATACGCCAAAGGCCGCCAAGAGTTCCAGCGGCACCTTTGTGTTCGCCCGTCCCGGCAAGTTCATCTGGACTTACGTCAAGCCCTATGATCAGGTGCTGCAGGCCGATGGCGACCAGCTGTTCATCTACGACAAGGACCTGAACCAGGTCACGGTGAAGAAGCTGGGCGACGCGCTGGGTTCGTCGCCGGCCGCCATCCTGTTCGGCAGCAACGATCTGGAAAAGAATTTCACCTTGTCCGAAGGCGGCGCCCGCGACGGTCTGGAATGGCTGAAAGCCGTGCCGAAGACCAAGGACACCAGTTTCGAGCAGATCACCATCGGCCTGAAGGATGGCTTGCCGGCGGCCATGGAGCTGAAGGATTCCTTCGGCCAGACCTCGGTGCTGAAGTTCAGCAAGATCGAAAAAAATCCGGCGCTGAGTGCCACGAGTTTTAAATTCGTCATGCCGAAGGGCGCGGACGTATTCAATAATTAAGCGTTAGCGACACCGTTCCAACGCCGCAGCTGCGACGCTGCGGCGTTTTTCCATTTCAGACCATGGCAGATTTATTTTCCACCGAACCCCGGCAGCCTCTGGCCGAAGCCCTGCGGCCCAAGACGCTCGATGAAGTCATCGGCCAGCGCCACCTGCTGGGGCCGGGCAAGCCGTTGCGCCTGGCGTTCGAGTCGGGCCAGCCGCATTCGATGATCCTGTGGGGGCCGCCGGGCGTGGGCAAGACCACGCTGGCGCGCCTGACCGCCAAGGCCTACGACTGCGCGTTCATCGCGCTGTCGGCGGTGTTTTCCGGCGTCAAGGACATCCGCGCCGCGATGGAGCAGGCGCAGCACAATCTGGATCAGGGCAAGCACACCATCCTGTTTGTCGACGAGATTCACCGTTTCAACAAATCGCAGCAGGACGCCTTGCTGCCGTATGCCGAATCCGGCCTGGTGACGCTGATTGGCGCCACCACCGAGAATCCGTCGTTCGAGGTCAATTCGGCGCTGCTGTCACGCTCGCAGGTCTATGTGCTGAAGTCGTTCGACGACAGCGAGCTGCGGCAGATGGTGGACCGCGCCCGCGAAAAAGTGCTGACGCAGCTGGAATTCGCCGACGCCGCCATCGACACGCTGATTGGCTACGCCGACGGCGACGGCCGCCGCCTGCTGAATTTGCTGGAGGTGACCGGCACCGCCGCCAACGCCGCCAAGACCAACCAGATCACCGCCGAGTTCATCCAGAACGCGCTGACGCTGAACGCGCGCCGCTTCGACAAGGGTGGCGACAATTTCTACGACCAGATCTCGGCGCTGCACAAATCGGTGCGCGGCTCGAATCCGGACGCCGCGCTGTACTGGCTGTGCCGCATGCTGGACGGCGGCGCCGACGCGCGCTATCTGTCGCGCCGCATCGTGCGCATGGCGTGGGAGGACATCGGCCTGGCCGACCCGCGCGCCATGCAGATCGCCAACGACGCCGCCGCCACCTTCGAGCGCCTCGGCTCGCCGGAAGGCGAACTGGCGCTGGGGCAGGCGGTGATTTATCTGGCGATCGCCGCCAAGAGCAATGCCGGCTACAACGCCTTCAACGAAGCGATGGCGTTCGTGCGCAAGGACAAGTCGCGCGAAGTGCCGGTGCACTTGCGCAACGCGCCGACCAAGCTGATGAAGGAGTTGGGTTACGGTCACGAATACCGCTACGCCCACGACGAGCCGCACGCCTACGCCGCCGGCGAAACCTACTTCCCCGACGATATGCGCGAGCCGGGCTGGTATCAGCCGGTCCCGCGCGGCCTGGAAACCAAGATCGCCGACAAGCTGGCCTTCCTGCGCAAGCTGGACGAGGATGCCGGCAAACGCTGAGCCGGCATCAGAGGGGGCTCTCAATTGCCCATGATAGCCGGCAGCCGGGCCGATAGCTGGGTCTTGTTGTCCACGTCCAGCTTGGCGTACACGCTGTGCAGCTGGTTGCGCACGGTCGCCGGCGAATTGCCCAGCTGGCGGGCGATTTCCTTGTAGCTCATGCCGTTGGCCGCCAGCCGCGCGACATTCCACTCGGCGCCGGTCAGGCGCACCCGAGGGCGGGGGGCGATCTGCAGGTGCAGCGTCTCCCCCAGCAGCACCGCCGTGACCACGATGTGGGTGCCGGTGTACTGCCGCTGCTCGGCGACCAGCTGCCGTAGCAATTCCGGCGGCAGGAACGGCGGTAGCCACTTGGGCCATTCGCGCTGCAGCAGGGCGATGGCGTCGGGCGGCGCGAAGTGCATGCACCCAGGCAGGCTGGACAGCGCAGAGACGCGCTGCGCCGGCCGCGACGCCTTGTCGGCGAACAGGCGCAGGCTGATCTGGTTGGCCTGGAGCAGATGTGGCAGCAGCAACTGGCTCAGCGCCTGGTCATTCGCCGAGTAATCCCGGCTGGCTGGCGCGCGCCACAGGGACACCACCTCAACGCTGTTGGGATCGCTTTCGCGCACCGGCGGAATGTGAATCAGCGTGTGGGCGATGTCGTAGCGCTCGCAATAGTCGAGGAAATCCGGCTGCGCGCTGAAGGTGTCGCGGCTGTTGTAGGCCGCCGAGGCGCCACGCCGCCGCATGGCGGCGGCCAGCACGTGGTCCGGCGTGGTCAGCTCGCTCCAGCTCATCAACTGCTCCGGCGGCTGATGGTGCAGGTGCATGCTGTGCACCACGATCTGATTGCCGTCCTTGATCTCCGTCTTCAGCAGAACCGCCGAGTCGAAATGCACGACGGCCTTCATCAGCCGCAGCGCGTGCTCGCCGAATTCGGCCGGCGTGCATTCCTGGGCGGCGCCGTACAGGTTCAGGATCAGATGGTTGTAATTTTCCAAGATGTAACTAGTTGCTATTTTGGTAGCTATGCTACGGAGTGGCATCACATTTGTCCAGAGGCAAGCGCGCAAAATCGCGCCGTTGATGGCATGATGTCGTTGTGCCCAAAAAATGCATACAGGAGAAGCAATGAACAAGCAGTTGGTGGTGGACGGTATCGATATCCATATCGAAGGCGAGGGCGCGGAAACCATCGTGATGATCCATGGCTGGCCGGACACCTACCGGTTGTGGGATGCCCAGGTGGCGGAATTGCGCCACCGCTATCGCTGCGTGCGATTCACCTTGCCGGGGTTTGACATCAGCAAGCCGCGCCGCGCGTATTCGCTGGACGCGACCATGCGCGTGCTGCTACACATCGTCAACAGCGTCAGCGCGAAGCAAAAGGTGATTCTGATGCTGCATGACTGGGGCTGCGTGTTCGGCTATGAGTTTTACATGCGGAATAAAGCGCTGGTGTCGGCCATCATCGGCGTTGATATCGGCGACGCCCAGTCGCGCGCCACCAACCGCTCGCGCTCGTTGACGCAGAAGATGATGGTCAGCGGCTACCAGAGCATGCTGGCGCTGGGCTGGGCCATGGGCGGTACGCCCGGTGATCTGTTGACCAGGACCATGGCGCGCCTGCTGGGCACGCCATCGCCGCGCGAATACATCAGCGCGAAGATGAACTTTCCCTACTATATATTGACTGGCGGCGCGGCCGGTTCCTACAGCTCGCTGGTGCCGTTCGCGCCGGCCGTGCCGATGCTGTTCATCTACGGCATGCGCAAGCCATTCATGTTCCATTCGCCGCAGTGGACCGAAACGCTGGCCGCCAAGCCGGGCTGCAAGGTGGTGGCGATGGAGACCGATCACTGGCCGATGGTGCGCCAGCCGGAGCGCTTCAACGACATCGTCATCGGCTGGCTGGAGCGGCCGGCCGAGACGGGAGCGGCGGCCGAAGAGGACGCCGCTTAGCTGCCTGGCTTAGCGCAGGCGGATCGGCTTCTGGTACGGGGCGAACGGCGGCGGCGGCAATTGAACATCGGCGTAGGCCTGGCGGAAGCACTCGGCTTTTTTGCCCTCGACGTCGGTGGTGGTGCGGGTGACTTTGCCGCTGGCGTCCAGCGTCAGGATGATGACGACCGGATACTTGTTGATGTCGTGGCAGTTGCCGCGATCATCGAGCTTTTTGGCATTGTTGTAGTTCAGCGAGACTTCCTCGTACTTGCTCGCCTTGTCGTTCGGGAACTGGGCGTTGAACTTGTTCATCTCGCTGGCGAAGTTCGGGTTGGCCGCCGGTGGCGGTTCGTTGTTCCAGGCGCCGCCGCCGGTTGAGGCGCAGCCCGCTGCGATCATTGCCACCGCGCTGGCCGCTGCAATTTTCAGGATGTTGGTCTTCATTTGTTCTCCTTTGAACTTTGTACTATTGGATACATAGTACAAAGTTCAAACACGGTGTGGCGCACGATTAGTTGCGTAGGAGAAATCCTACAATAAATGCGCAGACGGCTTGGCTGTGGGCTGGCAGGCGTGCGCGTACCCGCCATTTTTGCATTTCAGGCGCCGTTTCCGGCGCTTCGTCGCATCCCCGTCGCACGCCGTAGCGCCTTTAGGTACAGTACAACCATACCACAGCACTGACTGACACCACTACCTGAAGGAAGCTATCATGAACATCGCTAAACACATGGAAATCATCTTCGCCGCCGCCGCCGTTGTTGCCGCCGCCACCAGCTTTGCCACCGCCGCCGATGGCCGTGTCGATATCTACCTGCCAGCCGACCAAGCCGTGGTGGCGGCCAAGGCCGATACCGCCATGCCGACCGTCACCGTGACCGCCAAGCGCCTGACCGCCGCCGAAAAAGCCGTGCTGTAATCGCGGCGGCCGGCGGGCCGCGCAAAACCCGCTGGGAGTGGCGTCGTCTTGGTACAATGGTCGTTTTCGATACAACAACGGCTTCATTCCCATGATTGACATCCAACTGCTCCGTAAAGATATAGCCAACGTCGCCGCGCGCCTGGCGACCCGCAAGTTTCAGCTCGATGTGGAGGCGTTCAATGCGCTCGAATCGGAACGCAAAGCGATCCAGATGCGCACCGAAGAACTGCAGGGCAAGCGTAACTCGCAGTCCAAGCTGATCGGCATGATGAAGGGCAAGGGCGAAGACACCACCGCGCTGATGGCGGAAGTGGCCGGTCTGGGTGACGAGCTCAAGGCCAACGAAGTCAAACTGGCCGAGTTGCAGGCCCAATTGTCGGATTTCCTGCAAACCATCCCCAACCTGCCGCACGAGTCGGTCCCGGTCGGCAACGACGAGAGCGGCAATGTCGAAGTGCGCAAGGTCGGCACGCCGCGCGGCTTCGACTTCGAGGTCAAGGACCATGTCGATATCGGCGCGCCGCTGGGCCTGGACTTCGACACCGCGACCAAGCTGACCGGCTCGCGCTTCTCGGTGATGAAGGGCGGCATCGCCCGCCTGCACCGCGCGCTGGCGCAGTTCATGCTGAACACCCACACCGACGAGCACGGCTACACCGAGTGCTACACCCCCTACCTGGTCAACGCCGATTCGCTGCGTGGCACCGGCCAGTTGCCGAAATTCGAGGCCGACCTGTTCTCGGTGAAGAAGGGCGGCGTCGAGGGCGAGGGCGAGAACTTCTACCTGATCCCGACGTCGGAAGTATCGCTGACCAACATCGTCCGCGACGACATCCTGGCGGCCGACGACCTGCCGCTGAAGATGACCGCCCACACCCCGTGCTTCCGCTCGGAGGCGGGCAGCTACGGCCGCGACACGCGCGGCATGATCCGCCAGCACCAGTTCGACAAGGTCGAGATGGTGCAGGTGGTGCATCCGGAGCAGTCGTATGCGGCGCTGGACGAGATGGTCGGCCATGCCGAAACCATTCTGCAGCGCCTGGGCCTGCCCTACCGCGTGCTGTCGCTGTGCACCGGCGACATGGGCTTCGGCGCCACCAAGACCTACGATCTGGAAGTGTGGCTGCCGGCGCAGAACACCTACCGCGAGATTTCGTCGCTGTCGAACTGCGAAGCGTTCCAGGCGCGCCGCATGCAGGCGCGCTTCCGCAACGGCCAGGGCAAGCCGGAACTGGTGCATACGCTGAACGGTTCGGGCCTGGCGGTGGGGCGCACGCTGGTGGCGGTGCTGGAGAACTATCAGCAGGCGGACGGCTCGGTGGAGATCCCGGCGGTGCTGCGTCCGTACATGGGTGGCCTGACGCATTTGACGGCATAAAAATCGCGGCGAAATTGTCCTTCCATTTTTGCTGACACCTGCTATAATCTTGCCTTCTCGCAGCAGCAGGTGGGAAAACGGAGAGGTGGCAGAGTGGTCGAATGTACTTGACTCGAAATCAAGCGTAGGGGCGACCCTACCGTGGGTTCGAATCCCACCCTCTCCGCCAACTGTTTGGATGTGAGAAAAAAGTAGTAAAAAGCGTCACCAGGAGAGGTGGCAGAGTGGTCGAATGTACTTGACTCGAAATCAAGCGTACGTTAAATCGTACCGTGGGTTCGAATCCCACCCTCTCCGCCATAATTAAATAAAAAAGCTCCCGCAAGGGAGCTTTTTTATTTGGGCCGCGGGAGGAGAGCGCAGCTCGCGCGTGGGATTCGCCGGACTAAGTGGCTGGCCGGCATGTCTACCTCAGCGTCGACTCATACAGGACGCGGTCCTGCAAGGTTTTCGACGAACCGTCCGCCAGCAGATATTCGCCCTCCGTATAGCCCGCCGCATTGATGAAGGTCGGCACCGCCCGCTCCCGGCCTTCGATCGCAGCCTGCAGCGCCAACAGGGCGTAGGGCTCTATGGTGTCGACGTTGACATACACATGGTCCTTGCTGGGAATAAAATAGCCGGCCGGCCGTCCATCGATGTGGCGGAAAAAATACCGTTCGCACAGGTTGTTGCCGATTACACGAGCCAAGTCCAGATAGGCCGCGGCGCTGGTTTTCCAATAAATGTCGAGCACCGCAAAAATGGCCAGTGGATCGGCCAGCGTCGTCGCGAGATTGACGGAAGGTGCGCCGTGGCTCGCCCCCCAATCGCCCATCCCGTTGCTCAACGCCAGGTCCCGCACCGCCTGCCATATGGCGCCGTTGCCGGTGACGCGGTAGGCGCGCGTGTAAGACAGCAAGTACAGGCAATTGGCCGGGTAGGGCGGGAGCCGGCCGCCGGCACTGCCGTAGTAGCCGTTGCGCAGCAGGACAAAATCGGTCAGGTCGGTGCCATCCGTGAGCATGGCACGAAAAGTATTGGTCTCGGCGACATGGGCGTGCCGCTTGAACGCCAGGAGTCCGTCGATCGTCGACGCCAGTAGTCCGCCGCTTCTGGCCGGCAAACGCGCCGCCACCTCCAGCTGCATCAACGCGTTGCATGAATAAATGCTCCGCGCCTGAGACTCCAGCAACATGGTCGCTTCAAGTACTCGGCGTTGGTGCGGAGCGGGCCGCGGCGAAGTCTCCAGCTCGGGCCCCAACTGCCGCTGGGCGCGGTCGCCGAAATGCGAGCGGGTCTCATCGTGGCTGCGCGCTTCCTCCACCTGGCGTGGCTGCGAGAACTGATAGGCCCCGAGGCCGGTGTCGGGGTTTCTGGCGCTGGCGAACTGCGCGGCCAGACGACGGGCCGACGTCCAGGCCGCGTCGTTGCCCGCGTAACGCGCCAGCAGCGCGCCGGCGTAGATCAGATCGTTGCCGGCGCTGAGAAAAGACAAGCCCTTGGTTTCGCAATACGGCTCCGGCCTGACGTACTGCGCCGTGTTCCATAAGGTGCGCGGATCGATGGCCTTGTCGAATTTGCCGTGCCGACTGATTTCAAGTGTCGGCCCGCTGACGTGCGCGTTCCAGAAACCGCAGATAAATCTCCGGGTCGCCATCGGATCGACTTCGAACATCAGCTCGTAGTAGGGGAAGGCGTTTTTCAATTCATGCACATGGTTTTTTTCACTGGGCCCGACCGCCCGCAAGGTGCGCAGGTCGACGAACTGGTGGCCGCCCCAGCGTAACAGGCCATGCTCGCTTTGCAGGTGGCGGAAGTAAAACTCGACATTGCCGGCTGCGACGTTCCGGTAATGCCGGTCGCCGGTGAGGGCGCTGAGCGAGTGCAGGATCCGCATCAGATTTTGCTGACAGGAGAAATTCGAGATGATGCTGCGGCCGCCGTCGGGAAAACGCCAGTCCAGATGAGCGCCGCCGCGGACCTCGAAGCCATTGGCCAGCAGCGGCGCCGCCTGGTCACGATAAACATCGCGCGCATGGTGCAGGATATTCCGTACATGGGTAGTCACGGCGTGCAGCCTCATGGTATCGTCGCCGCGGCGTCCATCGGCCTGTTCTCCTTGTTAAAACAGGGGCGGCAGCCCATACACGAGCCGGACCAATTCCGCTTGCCTGCCGAGGCCGACTTTCTGGTAAATGTGCTGGGTATGGGTTTTGACGGTGGCCAGCGAGATGAACAGACTTTCGGCAAGTTCGTCCGGACTCTTGCCGCTGGCCAGGCCGACGGCGACCTTGGTCTCGGCCTGCGTCAGCCCGTAAGTCTGCTGCAGCAAATGGGGCGCCATGGTGCGTTGCTGGTTGATGTCCGTGATGATCAGGGTCACTTGGGCCTGATTGTCGTCAAGGTGGCGACGTTCTTCGTGCTCGATCGGCAACACCAGAATTCTGGCCTGCATACCGTCACGGACGCCCACGGTATCGATGGCGCCGACTCTGAAATCGCGGTGGTCGCTGGCGCCGGCCGCGCGGATGAGTTGAATGAGCGCGGCGTTATCGTCCGGCACGGCGAGACGGATGCGGCCTAAGTGGGACGAAATAAGCGATCCGGATTCCAGCCACAACTCGGCACGGTGGTTGCTCATGCGGATCTGCCCGCTTGGGCTGACGATGACGATGCCGTAATCCATGCGGTCCAGCACCGTCATCGCCAGGCGACGGGCGTCGCTGATGACGCCGACCTTGGCCGCGACCTGGTCGGCCATGGCGAAATGAGGGATCAAACGCTGCATGAAGTCGGTCTCTGCGCGGGAAAAAGGCGCCTGGCTGAGCAAGCGCTGGAAGCCGAACAGGCTGATCATGCTGCCTTGCATGCTGACCACGCCGCTGAGCACATAGCGCATGCCATTGGGAATCAGGAATTCGGAGTGAAAACGGCTGCCCGCGATGTCGGATTCGGACAGGTACTCACTGCACGCGAAGGCCTTGCCCGGGGTTTTAACGATATGCGTCAGCGTCGGATCCAGGCTCAGGTAATGCTCGTTGTAGAGCTGGGCCATCTGATGGTCATGCCCCACGGTATACCAGAAAGCGCCGCGGCCCTGTCTGACTTCCAGCCCGGCATAAAAGCCGGCCACGGCGCCGATCGCCGTGTTGATGGCGGTCAGCAACGCGGACCATTCGTCGGCCCCCACGGCCGCCGCGTAGATCAGTTGAATAATTCGTTCCAGCTGTTCTTCCATCTGAACCTTCCCCATCAGCCAAAAATCATCTGTTGAGATGATTCGGCGAATTGAACGGCAACCTATTATCAGCACCTCGGCTCTGGTTGCGATCGAGTGTACATGATGGCAATCGGCCCTTGGTGCGATTTTTTGTATCGTAATTTTTCAAGGACAGAGATATGAATTTTCTTTTGCGTACAGTATTTTCGGGATCCGGCGTTATGCTTGCCGGCGCATTGTTCTTCTGCGTCCCACAGGTGTCGGCAATCGCGCAAGAACAGTTATCTCAAAAGAAAGCGGGTTCGATTATGGAAAATAACAGCGTTAGCGTTAGCGTTAGCGTCAGCGACAAAGACCAGCAGTTGGTGCTGGAGATGGAAAAGATATTTGAAAAATATCCAGAAAAGTTTACGCCGGAAATTCAGCAAAAATTTCGCGCCAGACAAATAGCCGTGGGGATGGATCCCTACCTGGCGCATCTGGCCGGCGGCGCCTTCTCCTTCAAAGTGGATGCCGATCCGTTGAAATGGCCGATCCATGCCGATCCACAGCAAGTGATGTGGGCGCAAGCCATGCACCCGGACAACAGCCATATCTGGATGACCTTTGAAAACAATACCCAGTTTCCCGCCGAAGGGAAAACCGGCTTTGTCGTCTATGTCGAAAGCGGAAAAGTGAAGACCATCGAGAAACTTTAAATGGTCGGCGCCACCGCCGGACGCGCATCTTGAAACATCCACCCTGAAGTTACAAAGCCATTCCGCCATCGCCTGAACCGAATATAGCCGGCCGGCAAAAATATGCTCTTTTATATCCGCCGTATATAGGGCGTCACGGGATCAGGACGGTGCGGCAACGCCATGACGGCGTCATGCCTAACGTCTTGATGGCGAACCATATTTACTGAAATAAATATGGTTATTTGAATGTCTTTACTACGAGGATTAAAATATGCCAGTTTTAACCATTGTTACTGCTACCAAAGGTACCGAGGCCGATGGTAGTCAATCTTTTGCGGGACATATGTACTATGTGCTGACCGATGATTCGGGCCAGGATCATAGCTTCGGTTGGGCGTCGGATGAAAGCCATCAGGGCAACCCTATCGCCCCGGGGGCGGTCTACACCAACGACGACAGCAATTATCAGCCGCTGACCTACAGCGCCTCATCCGTGTCGATCTCCCAGGCCCAGTACGATACCCTGATGGGCTTCGGCACGCCGGGCAGCGCCAACTACCTGGAAGGGATGAGCAGCACCTATGAGGTAACCTGAGTTTTTCGGACACTTCCATTTGATAAACTTGTCAAAGGGAGTGAGATCATGAAATCAACAACATACACGCCGGAGTTTCGGGCCGAGGCGGTAAAACTGGTACTGGCGCAAGGCCTGACACTTGAGGAGGCGGCGAAGCGCATCGCGATACCGAAAGGGACACTGGCGAATTGGGTGAGTACTGCCAAGCGCCATTCCGATCCCGCTGCGCCGCCTGGTAGCCGCAGCGTCGCCGAACTGGAGGCGGAAGTGGCCAAGTTGCGCAAGGAGCTTGCCGTGGAACGGATGGAAAAGGAAGTGCTAAAAAAGGCCACCGCGTACTTTGCGAGGGAGTCGCTGCCCGGTACGCGTTCATGAAATCGGTGCGGCTCGAATATCCTCTTGGCTTGTTGTGCAGGGCCTTTTCGGTGTCGCGCAGCGGCTTTTATGCGGCGGCGGATCGGCCGCCGTCCCAGCGACGGCAGGATGATGAGCGATTGAAGGTTGCCATTAAGGCCGCCCATGCACAGACGCGCGAGACCTACGGGCCGTTGCGCTTGCAGCCAGAGCTGGCCGCACAAGGTTTTGACGCGGGTCGTGATCGCATCATACGACTGCGGCGGGAACTGGGCCTGCGCTGCAAGCAAAAGCGGAAGTTCAAGGCCACGACCAATTCGAAGCACGCCTTCCCGGTGGCGCCGAACCTGTTGGAGCAAACCTTCGCGCCGACACGGCCGAACGAGGCCTGGGTCAGCGACATTACCTACGTCGCCACCGAGGAAGGATGGCTCTACCTGGCAGGCATCAATGATGTCTTCACTTGCGAGATGGTGGGTTATGCGATGGGGGCGCGAATGACGCAGGATCTGACGGCGAAAGCACTGTGGCGGGCGGCTCAAAGTAAGCGCCCGGCACCGGGGCTGATTCTGCACTCCGACAGGGGAGTCAATACTGTGCTGACGACTACCGCAAGCTGGTCGCGCAGTTCGGTATGCAGGCCTCCATGTCGCGCAAGGGGAACTGCTTTGACAACGCGCCGATGGAGAGCTTCTGGGGCAGCTTGAAGAACGAATTGGTTCATCATCAGAAGTACGCTACACGCGCCAACGCGGAGGCGGCAATCAGGGAGTACATCGAGATTTTCTACAACCGCCAGCGGCGTCATTCGCGCCTTGGCTACGAATCGCCAGCGAGGTTCGCTGAGAACTTCAGCAAACAAGCGCTGGCTGCTTGAAACGGAAGTGTCCACTATTGACAGTACACCTCACGTCTCGCCGATCTGGGTATCAAGGTCATTGCGTGCGATAACTTCAATGACTATTACTCGCAGCAGCTCAAGCAGGACCGGGTCGGCGCCATGCTGGCGCCGCGCGACATCGTCTGCCACGCGGTCGAATTATCCGATGCCGAGCAAGTGAGCGCGCTGTTTGACGAACACCAGCCCGGCATGGTGGTGCATCTGGCGGCGCAGGCCGGAGTGCGGCACTCGCTGAAAAATCCCGCGCTGTACGTCAAGGCCAACATGGTAGCCTTCGGCAACGTGCTGGATGAATGCAGAAAGTGCGCGGTCCGGCATCTGCTGTATGCGAGCAGCAGCAGTGTCTACGGCGCCAACGCCAAGGTGCCGTTTCACGAGGATGACCGGACGGACGAGCCGATTTCGTTGTACGCGGCCACCAAGAAGTCCGACGAGCTGATGGCCTATTCTTATAGTCACTTATACGGTCTGCCCGCCACCGGCATGCGCTTCTTCAGGGTGTACGGCCCGTGGGGGCGGCCTGACATGGCTTATTTCAGCTTCACCCAGAAGATATTGAAAGGCGAACCCATCCCGGTGTATGCCAACGGCGAACTGCTGCGCGACTTCACCTACATCGACGATGTGGTGGAGGGCGTGGTGCGGCTGTTGTTCAAACCCCAAGTGGCGAGTTCCGGTCACTATCCGCATTCAGTCTTCAATATCGGCAATCAAACACCGGTACAGGTCCGCGAGTTTATCGGTATCCTGGAAAGGGTGCTGGGAACGAAGGCCAACCTGGAGTTTTTTCCCATGCAACCCGGCGATGTGCCCGCGACCTTCGCGGACATCAGCAGGCTGCGCGACTGGATCGACTTCACGCCGCATACGCCGCTCGAGCAAGGCTTGAACAAATTCCGCGACTGGTATCAAACATGGCTGGAGCAAGCATGAACACACAACGATTTTTTATCGGCAGGTCTCTGCTGGCGGCGTGCTTGCTGGTGATGACCGCCCAGGCGTGGGCGCAATCGCCGTTGTTCGAGTTTGAGCCGGTGTCGCTTGCCGCTCCCGGGCTGGTTTTGACCAAATCGGTTGACGCGCGCCAGGCCTGGAATTATTCACTGAATCTCGACTTCGAGTTTGCTTCGAACGACGCGATCTTTCGCGATCAGGTGGTGGGCTCGCGATATGACCGCAACTTCGGCCAGCCATATGACAAAATTCCCCTGTCGTCGCGACCGGGATTGGGGCGGCCGATGCCATTTCATGTGATCGTGCGGCGACTGGATAATCAACAGACGGTGCTGGACCGGAACTATGAATCGTTATGCCTGATGGGTACGCGCACCAGCGCGCCGATCAAATCGCGCATCATCGCCCGAATCGCCTTGCAGCAGGGGCGCTATGTGATTGAAGTTCATAATCTGGCCGCCCAGACCGGGCTGGAACATATCAAGACCTCTATCTCGCTGACCGCCGGGCACGGAAAATGGTAGAGGGCCTGCGGTTTAACTTGCGCCCGCGCCGCGCGGGCCGAGTTCGGGTGCGCGGGTCATGAGGGGAGGCGACGCGGGCAAGCCACATGTGCTGGTGGTGGGCGGCGCCGGCTATATCGGCTCGCACATGGTCAAGCGTTTGCGGCAGGCGGGCTATGCGCCGGTGGTGCTGGACAATCTGTCGCAGGGACGGCGGGCGGCGGTGGGCGACGCGCCGCTGATCGTCGGCGAACTGGGCGACGACAGCGTGCTGAACGTGATTTTCCAGGCCTGGCCGATCGCCGCCGTGATGCATTTCGCCAGCTTCATCCAGGTGGGCGAATCGGTGGCCAGGCCGGCCGCCTATTACTACAACAACGTCAACAATACGCTGGCGCTGCTGCAGGCCATGGTGCGCCACCAGGTGCCGCGCTTTATCTTCTCGTCGACTGCGGCGATTTTCGGCGATCCGGATTACCTGCCCATCGACGAACGGCATCCCAAGGCGCCGCTCAACCCATATGGCCGTTCAAAGTGGATGGTGGAGCAGATGCTCGGCGATTTCGACGTGGCCTACGGCTTGCGCTCGTGCTGCCTGCGCTATTTCAACGCCGCCGGCGCCGATCCCGAAGGTGAACTGGGCGAGTGCCACGAACCGGAAACGCACCTGATACCGGTGGTGTTGCAGGCCGCGGCGGGGCGCCGGCGGTCGGTCACGGTCTTCGGCCGCGACTACGCCACGCCGGACGGCACCTGCATCCGCGACTACATCCACGTCAGCGACCTGTGCGACGCCCATTTGCTGGCGCTCGAATCGCTGCTGGACGGCGGCGCCAGTTCGCGTTTCAACCTGGGCAACGGCGTGGGATATTCGATCAACGAAGTGATCGAGGCGGCGCGGCGCGTAACCGGTGCTCCGATCATGGTCATCGATGGCCCGCGGCGACCGGGCGATCCGGCGCGGCTGGTGGCCGATCCCGCGTTGGCGCACGAAACGCTGGGCTGGACGCCCAGGTTCAGCGATATTGACGCGATGATTGGCCACGCGTGGGCGTGGGAGCGGCGGACTGGTTAATGTCGTGGACAGGTTGCGGCCTTTGACCATAAAATCCGGGCATTATTAAAGGAGCAAACATGAAATCATTCGTCGCGGTTCTTCTTGCCGGCCTGCTGGCCGGTTCCGTCCACGCCGCCACCGCCGCCAATCCAGACGCCGCGCAAGTCAAGGCCGCGCACGACCTGATGGCCGCGATGCAGGCCGAGAAGATGATGCGCATGACCGCCGGCATGAGCCGTTACGCCTCGCCGGCGCAGCGCAAGGAAGTCATGGACAAGGTCATCAACCTGCAGCCGGAGCTGGTCTACAACCGTCTGGCGCTGCCGGTGGCCAGGCTGCTGAGCACCGAGACATCCACCGAGATGACCAGCTTCTACCAATCCAGCTATGGCAAGAAAGTCCTGCAGCAAACCTATAACAGCGCCGCCTCGCTCGGCCCGAGCGTGCCGACGCCGACCGCCGCCGAAAAGGCCGCGCTGAAAAAACCGGCCTACCTCAAGGCCGAGAAAGAATTCAAAGCCAACGAACAAGCCATCAACCACGAAACCTTCGTGCTGCTGAAGCAGATCATCAACGGCAAATAATAAACTCCGGGGTCAGGTCCAAAACCCGGAGTTACGGTCACTCGGCGCCGCAGCACTTCTTGAATTTTTTGCCGCTGCCGCAGGGGCAGGGGTCGTTGCGGCCGGGCTTGGCTGCTTTGACTTGCGGCGCGTGGAAGAAGGTGTTGATCTGGATGACGGCCGGCGTCACCCTGCCGGCGTTCACCGGCTCGAACGGCGCCAGCAGCGCCGGCTGGTTGGCGCGCAGCGGCGCCCAGGCGTCATGGTTTAACTGCACGCCGGCGAGGAAGCCGGCGCACCACGCCTCGGCGGTCCAGCTGCCGCCGCATTCGTAGATCGGCTCGAAGCTGGCGGGGTCTTTGCGCAACCATTCACGCATGTAGGTGTGGTGGCGCAGCACCAGTGCCTCGGCCTCGGCGTTGCCGGACTCGCCGCCCCACACCAGCGGCAGCCAGGCCGCTGGCGTGGTGTCGACCGGACCGGCCACCAGCGCGGTCAGCAGACCTTCCAGCCCCGCAACATCCATCGCGTCCGCGCCGAGCGTGGCCAGCAGGTCGTCCAGTTGTTCGTATTCGTCGTCGTTCAGTGGTGTCGTCATACCGTCATTGTAGGGTTTTATAAGTAGACACTGTTGTCTACTTCGTGGAATACTGTGGCTTCCTTCATTCCGGAGTCACGTTCATGTTCAAGAAGCTGTTGCTTGCCGTCGCTGTGTTGCCCTTCGCGGTCCAGGCGGCCGACCTGCCGTCCTATCCCTTCATCCACACCGCCGGCGAGGGTTTCGTCATGCTGGCGCCCGACCTGGGCGAAATCGATTTCGACCTCAGCGCCTACGATCCCGATCCGGCGGTGGCGACCGCGCTGGTGGCCGAACGGGCGGGGCAGGTGCGCGCGCTGCTCGAAGGCGTCGAGGCCAGCGCCGACATCCACAATATGCGCAAGGAGCTGCGCAAGGGCGAACCAGCGGCGGAGGCCTACGATATCCGCAGCGCGGTGCACATCGTCGTCAACGATCTGGGCAAGTGGCGCGACATCATGCAGGCGCTGCTGGCCATGCCCAACGTCGATCACTTGTCGACCTCCTTCGGCCGCAAGGACCGGCTGCAGGCCGAGCGCGAACTGACCGCCGCCGCCGTCCAGGACGCCCAGCGCCGTGCCGACGCCATGGCGGCCGGCATCGGCAAGAAGGTGGGGGCGGTCAGCGCCATGTCGTCCGGCCAGTTGCGCAACCTGACCCACGCGGTGGGGTTGATGCCGGGCGACCTGTACCCGCGCAACCGCAGCGTCAATGTGCCGCCGGCCGACAAGGACTGGCTGGCGATCGACACCTTGCGCTGGTCGCAGACGGTGGATGTGATCTTCCGCATTAAGTAATCACTGCCGGCGTGCGTTGTCGCACGTCCGTGCGGTGCGCCGTCTTGTTTCTCGCGGCGTCTGCGCCACACTGAAGATCAGTTCATTCAGGAGGACCTCGCATGACCCGCATACACGCCCACACCACGCCCGATCCGGACGTGCCGCCACCACCGCCGGAAAGAGATCCGCCGCCGGATCACGCGCCGTTCCCCGACCAGGCGCCGATCGAGGAGCCGACGCCGCCCAAGGTGCCGATCAAAACCTGAGGTTTACGGGCGCTTATGTGCGCCAACGCACCGTCCGTTGCGTGGAACGGACGGTATGCTTGTTCCACGCTCTCTAGCAACGTGACAGCCGTTGCTTGGCGGACACATTTCTTCATATTTGTGTTGGGCGTCACACAGCGGTAATGGAAGAGTTTCTATAATCGAGTCATGTCGTCACCTTTCTGCACACGGAGAGCATCATGGGCAATTCCTTACACAATAAAATCTACCTCGGCCGCCGTAGCGTAGCGCTCAGCGCCAAGCGTGTTCAAGCCATGATCTGCCTCGCGGCGTTTGCCAGTATCGGCCTGGTTTGGCTGGCGATCCGCGCTTTCCAGTAAGGTTTTTTCCAGCCGGCGGCGGGGCGTTGTCTTGCCGCCGGGACTGCTAGCGCGTACCATGAGGGTCGCAGCAGTCTTTTATGGAAAAAAATGAAGAATGAAAAATTCACGCAGGACGAGTACAACGCCCTGTACGAAGTCCAGCGCGGCATCAAAGGTGACCGCGTCAGCGCGTGTGTCGGCCGCAACAGCAAACGCCTGTCCGGCCTGAAACTGATCAGTATCGCCCACAACGGCCGCATCTCGCTGACCGACAAGGGCGCGCAAACCATCTTCCTGCACCGTTGCGTGCAAGCGCTGCGGGCGCTCGACGCCCAACCAGGCGGCGCCCTGGAGGAGGATATCGCCCTGTTTCTCGGCAAAAAATCGCATGTGGTGCCACGCGCCGACGGCGGTTTCGAGCTCAGCGAGAAAGGCCGCGAGTCGCTGGCCGACATCACCCTGCAAGGTTTTTGATGAAAACGCTCCTACGGAGCGTTTTTTTTGCCGCACGGCATGGTCAAGACGATAACAACACGCATACCCCCTTGGCGATGAGATTCGACACGCTGCAGAAGATCCGCAAATTATTCCGCTTGCTGGTAACGGCCGTGGCGGTGGTATTGCTGATCGTCTGTATTTTTGTCGTGCATGTGCTGAACCAGAGCCGGCTGCGCTACTACGCGGCGGCAGCGGAGACCTCGCACAATCTGGCCATTTCGCTGGAAAACTTCATGCAGTCGCATTTTCAGGAGGTGGACCTGGCGCTGCGCCGCGCCGACCAGGAATTCCGCGCCATGCACACGCAGCAGCGGTTCTCCGACGACAAGTTCAGCGCCTACCTGCGCGGGCTGAAGGAGCGCATGCCGCATGCGCAGGCGGTGCGCGGCGCCGACGCGGCCGGGCGCGTCATCTATGGCGAACACAGCGACCTGCAGCTGCCGGCCGAGCTGGTGGTGCGCGAGTTTCAGGCACGCGCGCCGGCGGCGCGTGAGTTGCTGTTCGGCTTGCCGCTGGCCTCGGGCGCGCGCGGCGAGTGGGTGTTGCCGCTGGCTTACCCGTTGACCCTGCCCGATGGCGGCCTGGGGGGCGTCGCCTATGCGCTGATCAACAGCGCGCAAATCACCGCGGCGTTTTCCAGGCTCAATATCGGCGAGCATGGCGCGGTTTTGCTGGTCGACGAGAAAAAGCGCGTGCTGCACCGTTTTCCTGTGGTCGAGGGCATGCCGTTCGGCAGTACCATCACGGCCAGTCCGGCCACCCAGGCCGTGTTTGACAGCCAGCGGCGCAGTGCCAGCTACAAGGTGATCAGCGCTCTCGACGGCCGCGAGCGCATGCTCAGCCTGGAGAAGGTCGGCGCCTATCCGGTGTATGTGGTGGTGGGCCTGGCCAGCGAGGATTTTCTGCAGCCATGGTACAAGGAAATCCGCAACGCCTCGATTTTCCTGGTGCTGCTGATCGGCTTGTCGCTGGTGTTGCTGAAGGGCGTGCGCTTCAATCTCAAGCAACAGTACCAGACGCTGACCGCGCTGGGCGAGACCGACCAGGCGTTGCAGGCGTCGCTGGCGCGGCTGACCGCGTCGGAATCGCGCTGGCGCTCGCTGACCGAGGGTCTGCCGCAGATGGTCTGGACCGCCACGCCCGACCTGCGCATCGATTTCATGAGCCATCACTGGGCCAGCTTCAGCGGCCTGCCGGCGTCCCAATTGCTGGCTGGCGGCGACTGGACGCAGGTGATCCATCCGGATGACCAGGCGGTGATCGCCGCCGCGCGCGCGCAGGCGCTGGCCGGCGGCGACGAGTTCCGCTGCGACTGCCGGCTGCGCCGCCACGACGGCGCCTGGCGGATTTTCGATAACCACGCGCTGCCGCAGAAGGACGCCGCCGGGGCCATCGTCAGCTGGGTGGGCAGCAGCACCGACAGCACCGAGCTGCGCACCGCGCACGACGCCCTGCTGCAGGCCAAGGAGGCGGCCGACCAGGCCGGACGCGCCAAGTCGGACTTCGTCGCCAACATGAGCCACGAGATCCGCTCGCCGATGAACGCGGTGCTGGGCATGCTGCAACTGCTGCGCCAGACCAGCATGACCGGGCGCCAGCAGGACTATGTCGACAAGGCGCACGCGGCGGCCAGCGCCTTGCTCGGCCTGCTGAACGATGTGCTGGACTTTTCCAAGGTGGAGGCCGGCAAGCTGGCGCTCGATCCGCATCCGTTCCGCATGGACAAGCTGTGGCGTGACCTCGCCGTGATCCTGTCGGCCAACATCGGCGACAAGCAGATCGAGGTGCTGTTCCGCATCGACCCGGCGCTGCCGGCGCTGGTGGTGGGCGACGCGCTGCGGCTACAACAGATTTTGCTGAACCTGGCCGGCAACGCCATCAAGTTCACCGAGCGTGGCGAGGTGGTGGTGTCGGCCCAGTTGGTGGCGCAGAGCGCCACCAGCCTGTCGGTGGCGTTCGCCATCCGCGACACCGGCATCGGCATCGCGCCGGCGCAGTGCGCGCATATTTTCGACGGCTTTTCGCAGGCCGAGGCATCGACCGCGCGCCGTTTCGGCGGCACCGGGCTGGGACTGGCGATCAGCCAGCGGCTGGTGCGCATGATGGGCGGCACGCTGCGCGTGGTCAGCGAGCAGGGGCAGGGCAGCGTATTCGATTTCGCGGTCGATTTCGGCGTCGCCGGCGCCCAGCCGGACTTGCTGCCGGCAGCGTTGCCGGCCGATGTCGCGCCGCTGCAGGACGCGCTGATGCGCGACTTGTCCTGCCTGGTGGTGGACGATCACCCGGTGGCGCGCACGGTGCTGCGCGAGATGGCCGCCTCGTTCGGCTGGCGGGTGGACCTGGCGGCCGACGGCCACGCCGCGCTGGACGCGATCGCCGCCCAGATCGGCCGCGGCACCGCCTATGACGTGGTGTTCATCGACTGGCGCATGCCGGCGCTGGACGGCTGGGAGACCAGCCGCCGCATTCGCCAACTGACGCCGCAGGCCAAGATGCCGTTGATCGTCATGGTCACCGCGCACGACCGCGAGATGCTGGCGCAGCGGCAACAGGACATCACGCCGATGCTGGACGGCTTCGTGGTCAAGCCGGTGACGGCATCGATGCTGTTCGACGCGGTGGCCGACGCGCGGCTGGGACGGCGCAAGCCGCTGGCGCCGCCGCCAGCGTTGCGCCGGCTGGCCGGCATGCGTTTGCTGCTGGTGGACGACAATCCGGCCAATCAACAGGTGGCCAGCGAGTTGCTGAGCAACGAAGGCGCGCAGGTGGCGGTGGCCAGTTCGGGGCCGATGGCGCTGGCGGCGGTGTCGCGCGGCGGACCGCTGGCCGACCTGGTGCTGATGGACATCCAGATGCCGGAGATGGACGGCTACCAGACAACGCGCGCCATCCAGGCCCGGCTGGGCGAGGCGACGCCGCCGATCGTGGCGATGACCGCCAACGCCATGGCCTCGGACCGCGCCGCCGCGCTGGCGGCCGGCATGGTCGACCACATCGGCAAGCCGTTCGACCTTGAGCAACTGATCGCCGTCATCCTGCAGCACGCGCGCCGCGCTGGCGCCGCCTCCGCCGCGCCGGAGTCGGCACCAGCGCCAACACCGGCCAGTGCCGCGAGCAGCGTCACCGTCGGGCCGGCCACGCTGCGGGCGCCTTCCAGCATCAACAGCGCCGCCGCGTTGAAGCGGCTGGGCGGGCTGGAATCGGTCTATCTGATCGCGCTGCGCAGCTTCATTGCCGAAGCCGAAAAACTGGCGACGCAGCTAATCGCCGCCCGTGGCGAACAGAACCTTGCCGCCGCCTTGCCTGCGCTGCACACGCTGAAAGGCCTGGCCGGCACGGTGGGTGCCGACCAACTGGCCGAGCTCAGCCAGCAAGCCGAGCGCGCGCTGAAAGACGACAGCGGCGCCTGGGGCGCGCTCGCCCCGGTGCTGGACGCCTGTCCCACCGTCATCGCCGACATCGAACAACTACTGTCCGAATGTCAGACCTGACACCGGACTTTTACAACAGGAGCATACCAATGGAAAAACCAATGAACTGGGTCGCGCACGAGTTGAGCATGACCGTGCTGATGACGCCGGATATGGCGAATTTCTCCGGCAACGTCCACGGCGGCACGATTCTGAAGTATCTCGACAGCGTGGCCTATGCCTGCGCCAGCCGCTATTCCGGCAGCTATGTCGTCACGCTGTCGGTCGATCAGGTGATGTTTCTGCAACCGATACATGTGGGCGAGCTGGTGACTTTTCTGGCGTCGATCAACTACACCGGCAATACGTCGATGGAGGTCGGCATCCGCGTGGTGACCGAGAATATCCAGCAGCGCCTGGTGCGCCACGCCAACAGCTGCTATTTCACGATGGTGGCGGTCGATAGCGACCGCAAGCCGGTCAAGGTGCCGGCGCTGACGCCGGAAACCGAGGAGCAAAAGCAGCGCTGGGAACAGGCGCTGCTGCGCAAGCAGGCGCGCCAGATGGTGCACGGCAACCGCAAGCAGTAACGGCGCGGCCGGCGCCGTCTAGGTCAGACGAAACACGCTGACCACGGCCGCCAGCTTGGCCGCCTGTTCCTGCAGCGCGGCGGCGGCAGCGGCCGCTTCTTCCACCAGCGCGGCGTTTTGCTGGGTCACGCCATCCATCTGGATGATGGCGCGGTTGACCTCCTCGATGCCAACGCTCTGTTCCTCGCCGGCCGCCGTGATCTCGGACACCACGTCGCTGACGCGGCGCACGCTGTCCACCACTTCGGCCATCGTCTTGCCGGCCTGTTGCACCTGCACCGTGCCGGCGCCGACCTGCACCACCGAGTCGTCGATCAGCGCCTTGATTTCCTTGGCCGCCGAGGCGCTGCGCTGCGCCAGGCTGCGCACCTCGGACGCCACCACCGCGAAGCCGCGTCCCTGCTCGCCGGCGCGCGCCGCCTCGACCGCCGCGTTCAGCGCCAGAATATTGGTCTGGAAGGCGATGCCGTCGATGACGCTGATGATGTCGACGATCTTGTGCGAAGCCGTGCTGATCGATTCCATGGTCGCGATCACCTCGTCCACCACCTTGCCGCAATCGCCGGCCACGCTGGAGGCCGACATCGACAGTTGTTTGGCCTGGCGCGCGTTGTCGGCGTTCTGCTTGACGGTCGAGGTCAGCTGTTCCATCGCCGAGGCGGTTTCCTCCAGCGAGCTGGCCTGCTCCTCGGTGCGACTCGACAGGTCGAGATTGCCGCTGGCAATTTCCGCCGAGGCGATGGCGATCGTGTCGGTGCCGCCGCGCACTTCGCCGACCACCCGCCCCAGGCTGGCGTTCATCGCCGCCAGCGCCGTCATCAGCTGACCGGTCTCGTCGGCGCCGCCCTGCGTGATGGCCGCCGTCAGGTCGCCGGCGGCCACGCGCTGCGCCACATCGACGGCATCCTGCAGCGGCCGCGCCACGGTGCGCGCGACGAACATCGCCAGCGTCAGACCGAGTGCGATCAGTACCGCCAGCATGACGAAAATCAGGCTGCGCGCCTGGTGGAAGGTGGCGCCGGCCTGCTGGTCGGAGGCCAGGCTGCCGTCGTCGTTGATCTTGACCAGCGTCTCCAGCTGCTCATTGACCTGGCGGAACTGCTTGTTCGACGCGCCGCGGAACAGCGCCCGCGCCTCATCCTTCTTGCCGGCGTGGGACAAGCTCTTCAATTGCTCGCTCAGGCGCTTGTATTCGTCCAGCGAGGTTTGCAGGTTGGCATAGATGCGCTTTTCCTCGGGCTCGGAGACCAGCGCCGCGTAGGCGGCCTGTTGCTTGCCGAGCGTTTCGAGCCGGCTGGCCATCGACTTGTCGGTGGCCTTCATCTCCTCCTCGTCGCTGAGCAGGATGTGGGTCGATTCGGAAATCCGGTAGCGTGACAGGGAGTTCTGCATCTGCCCCAGGTAGCGCACGGCGGGCAGCCAGTTGGTGGCGATGTCGCTGGAGGCCTGGCTGACCTTGACCAACTGGTTGATCGAGAACAGTCCGAGCGCGCAGGTCAGCACCAGCAGAATTGCAAACGAAAAAATTAATTTCTTGGCAATCTTAAGATTGTAAAACCATTGCATACTGTCCCCTGAGCTTTTGCTATTCTGAAATACATCATAGCGAATAGGGCAGGGGATGTCGAACGATGCGCCGCCCTTGGCCACGGCGGGCGGCGCATCTGTGGTTTTTACAGCGGATCACTGCAGCTCGCCTGCTACGTGGCCTTGCCGCGGCGGGTAAGGAACACCAGGCCGGCCGCCACCACCGACGCCGCCGCCAGCGCGTACAAGCCGCCCTGGATGGAGCCGGTTTTCTGTTCCAGATAGCCAAAGGTGGCCGGCGCGACGAAGCCGCCCAGGTTGCCCAGCGAGTTGATCAGCGCGATCACCGCCGCCGCGATGCGGCTATCCAGATAACCCTGCGGAATCGGCCAGAACAGCGACGAGGCCGCCTTGAAGCCGATGCCGGCGAAGCAGATCGCCACGAACGCGAACACCGGGCCGCCGGTGGTGGAGGCGAACATGCCGCAGGCCGCCACCAGCAGCGCCACCGCCACCCACGCCTGCTGGTGGCGGTACTTCTGCGCCAGCGCGGCGAACATATACATGGCGGCGATCGAGATCATCCACGGAGTCGAGTTGAACAGCCCGACCTCGAATTCCGTGAAGTGCCCCATCTTCTTGATGATCGACGGCAGCCAGAAGGTAGCGCCGTAGATGGTCAGCTGGATCGCGAAGTAGATGAAGCAGAACAGCGCGATGCGCGCGTCCTTGAGCAGCGAGAACATGCTGGCGTGGGCCGGCTTGCTGGCGTCGCGTTCCTTCTTCTCGGCGGCGATGACGGCCGACAGCGCGGCGCGTTCCTCATTGCTCAGCCATTTGGCGTCCTCCACCCGCGAGTCGAGGAAGAACCAGACGACGAAGCACAGCGCCACCGACGCCAGGCCTTCGATGATGAACATCCACTGCCAGCCGTGGAAGCCGCCGCCCTGGATCGACAGCAGCGCGCCCGACAGCGGACCGGACATCACCGACGCCAGTGCCGAGCCGCTGAGGAAGATCGCCATCGCCTTGCCGCGCTCGCGGTTCGGCAGCCACTGCGTGAAGTAGTACACCACGCCCGGGAAGAAGCCGGCCTCGGCCACGCCGAGCAGGAAGCGCATCACGTAGAACGACATCTCGCCCTGCACAAAGGCCATGCCGGTGGCCACCAGGCCCCAACTGGCCATGATGCGGGTCAGCCAGGCTTTGGCGCCGAAACGCTGTTGCAGCATGTTGGACGGCACCTCGAACAGCGCGTAGGCGAGGAAGAACACACCGGCGCCGAAGCCGAAGGCGGCGGCGCCGATGCCGAGGTCCTGCTCCAGGTGCGAGCGCACGAAGCCGATGTTGACGCGGTCGATGTAGTTGGCGATGAACATGACGACGAACAGCGGCAGAATGCGCCATTTGACCTTGCTGACGGCCGTGTCGAGGAGGCTTGGGGCGGCGATCGCGTCGCCGCCCGCAGCGGTGGTGGTGGTGGTGGTGGTGGTCATTGTGTGGTCTCCGGCTATTTTTTGTCGTTGTTAGCGCACCATGCAAGGCATCTTGTTATTGAACTTCCAGCCCGGGATCAGGTACTGCATCGCCACCGCGTCGTCGCGCGCGCCCAGGCCCATGTTGTTGTACAGCTGATGCGCCGCCGCGACGGCATCCATGTCCAGCTCCACGCCCAGGCCCGGCGTGGTCGGCACCTGCACCATGCCGCCCTGGATTTGCAACGGATTCCTGGTCAGATACTGGCCGTCCTGCCAGATCCAGTGGGTGTCGATGGCGGTGATGTTGCCCGGCGCCGCCGCCGCCACATGGGTGAACATGGCCAGCGAGACGTCGAAGTGGTTGTTCGAGTGCGAGCCCCAGGTCAGGCCCCATTCGTGGCACATCTGCGCCACCCGCACCGAACCCTGCATGGTCCAGAAGTGCGGGTCGGCCAGCGGAATGTCGACCGATTGCAGCTGGATCGCGTGGCGCATCTCGCGCCAGTCGGTGGCGATCATGTTGGTGGCGGTCTGCAGGCCGGTGGCGCGGCGGAACTCTGCCATCACCTCGCGCCCCGAGTAGCCGTTCTCGGCGCCGCACGGGTCCTCGGCGTAGGCCAGCACGTGGCCCTGGTCGCGGCACAGGCGGATCGCGTCCTTCAGCAGCCAGCCGCCGTTCGGGTCGAGCGTCACGCGCGCCTGCGGGAAGCGTTCGTGCAGGGCGGTGACCGCCGCGATTTCCTCTTCGCCGCGGAACACGCCGCCCTTGAGCTTGAAGTCGTTGAAGCCGTAACGCTCATAGGCCGCCTCGGCCAGGCGCACCACCGCCTCCGGCGTCAGCGCCGGTTCGGTGCGGATGCGGGTCCATTCGTCGGTGGCGTCGGCCGGCACGCCGGCGTAGGGCAGGTCGGTGGCGTTGCGGTCGCCGATGTAGAACAGATAGCCCAGCATTTCCACGGCGCTGCGCTGCTGGCCTTCGCCGAGCAGGGCGGCGACCGGCACTTGCATGAACTTGCCGACCAGGTCCAGCAGCGCCGCTTCCAGCGCGGTGATGGCGTGGATGGCGATGCGCAGGTCGAACGTCTGCAGGCCGCGGCCACCGGAATCCCGGTCGGCGAAGGCGGTGCGGGCGGCGTTGAGCAGGGCGTTGTAGTTGCCGATCGGCTGGTTCAGCAGCAGCGGGCGGGCGTCTTCCAGCGTCTGGCGGATCCGCTCGCCGCCCGGCACCTCGCCGACGCCGGTGTTGCCCGAACTGTCGGTCAGAATCACCAGATTGCGGGTGAAGTAGGGGCCATGGGCGCCGCTGAGGTTGAGCAACATGCTGTCGCGGCCGGCGACGGGAACGACGCGGACGTCAACAATGCGAGGGGTGGTCATCAAACTCTCCTGATAAATGATTGCGCTGTCATTTCATGTTAGCGCTGAAAAGCAGCAATATCAAGCAAAATCCTGTTTTAGAAATGATAGAAAATGATGTACGATGGTCGCAATACCCTGTCAGCGCGCATCAAAGCCCCACCATCATGACCCAGGATCCGATCCTCAGCCTGCGCACCGCCGCCGGCGAACTGCCCGTCAGCGGCGCCACGCTGGCCGATGTCGCCCGCGTGGCCGGCGTGTCGCCGATCACCGTATCGCGCGCGCTGAACCAGCCGCAACTGGTGCGGCCGCACACCGTGGCCAGGGTGCAGGCGGCGGTGGCGCGGACCGGCTACGTTAAAAACATGACGGCCGGCGCGCTGGCCTCGGCGCGCAGCAAGCTGGTGTCGCTGGTGCTGCCGACCATCTCGACGCCGATCTTCGCCGACATGGTGCAGGCCGCCAGCGACTGCCTGACCGAGGCCGGCTACCAGGTCATGCTCGGCCTGTCGAGCTACGAGGCGTGGCGCGAGGAATTGCTGGTCGAAACCATTCTCAGCCGGCGTCCGGACGGCGTCATCCTGACCGGCTCGCTGCACACCGACAGCACCCGGCGCCGGCTGCAGGCGGCGCGGCTGCCGGTGGTGGAAACCTGGGATTTGACACCGTCGCCGGTCGACATGATGGTTGGCTTTTCGCACGAGGAGGTTGGTCACGCCATCGCCCAGCATCTGTTGCAACATGGTTACCGCCGCATCGCCATCCTGGCGGTGCAGGACCCGCGCGCCGCGCGCCGCAACCAAGGCCTGCAGGCCGGGCTGGCCAAGCATGGTGTGGAGGTGGCGGCGGTGCAGGCGATGCCGCTGCCGGCGACCTTCGCGCTGGGGCGCGAGGGCCTGGCCGCGCTGCTGGCGCGGTGCCCCGGCATCGACGCGGTGGTGTGCAGCTCCGACACGCTGGCGCACGGCGTGCTGACCGAGGCCATCGGACGTGGCCTGGCGGTGCCAGCGCAACTGGCGGTGGTCGGCTTCGGCGACCTGAATTTCGCCGCCCATACCCATCCGCCGCTCTCGACGGTGCGCGTGGATGGGGCTAATATCGGACGTATGGCCGCGCAAGCGATCCTGGACCGGCTGGACGGCAAGCGCGTTGCCGCGCTGACCGACACCGGCTTCGAGTTTGTCCAGCGCGGCAGTACTTGAGATAGAAGAGGAGGCCAGCATGGAAATGAAACGCATCAACGCCGGCAAGCTGCGCGCCATCGGCTACGACACCCGCGACAAGCTGCTGCGGGTCGAATTCGACGACGGCACGGCGATCGACTATTCCGGCGTCGGCAACGAAGTGTGGCGCAAGCTGTCGGGCTCGGGCGCGGCGTGGAGCTACTACCGCGACAATATCGAAGACGAATACACCGGCCGCCGCGGCGTGGTGCGCAAGCCGACCACTCGCGCCGATCTCGAAAGTCTGTTCAAGTCGCCGGGCGACAGCTGAACGGCGGCCGGCGACGCCGGCTTTTCTACCGTGCGGCGTTTCTGCGCGCGGCAAAATGTGGTTTAATCGAACGGTCTTTGACCACCGTGATGACCATGTCCGCCGATAGCCTTCCCCCCATCGCCGATCCCTCCCCCGCCTGCCGCGTCGAACTCTCATCCGTGCACGGCAACGGCGTGTTCGCCAGCCGCGACATCGACGCCGGCGAACGCGTCATCGAATACGCCGGTCGCGAAATCACCTGGGACGAGGCGCAGTTGCGCGCCGCGCGCCAGGGCGGTCCGCACAACCATACCTTCTTCTTCAGTCTGGCCAACGGCAACGTCATCGATGGCGGCGATCAGGGCAACGCTGCGCGCTTCATCAACCACTCGTGCGCGCCTAATTGTGAAGCGGTCGAGGAGGACGGCGGCCGCATCGTCATCTACGCGCTACAGCCGATCCGGCGCGACGAAGAACTCAGCTACTCCTATCCGTTGATCTACGACGGGCGCCACACACCGGCCATCAAGCGCGCCTTCGCCTGCCGCTGTGGCGCACCCAATTGCAGCGGCACCATGCTGGCGCCCAAGCCGCGCCGGCGCAAGGCTAAGCCGGTGGCGCCGCACGTGCCGTCCGCAGCTTCCACACAATCCAGCGCGCCAGCAGCTTGTTGAGCAGCGGCAGCGCCAGACCGCCGGTGCGCGCCACCTTGCGCTGCATCGCCAGCGCCGGCGTGTCGCCGCCATCGCGGACGGCGAACAGGATGCGGTTGTTGCCGGCAATGCCGTTGAACCAGCAGACGCGCGCCTCGAACGCCTGATTCAGCCGGCGCAACATCGCCCGGTAGTGCGGATCGTAGCTGAAGATGTTGGCCACCATCACCCCGCCAGGGCGCAGCGCGCGCCGGCAGTCGGCGTAAAAGCTGGCGCTGCCGAGCGGCGGCGGCAGGCCGTCGGCATCGAAGCCATCGACCAGCAGCACGTCGGCGCTGTCGGCCAGTTGCGCCATGTAGGTCACCGCGTCGGTCTGGATCACGCGGAAGCGGGCATTGTCGCGCGGGATGGCGAACTGCTCGCGCAGCGCGATCACCTGCGGATCGAGCTCCAGTACCGTGATGCGCGCCCGCGGCAGATAGCGGTAGCAGAACTTGGCCAGCGAGCCGCCGCCCAGCCCGACCATGACGATGTGCTCCGGCCGCGGCTGGAACAGCACAAAGCACATCATCGCCCGCACATAGCTGAGCACCAGCGCGTCCGGCCGCGACAGCCGCATCTCGCTTTGCACCATGCCGGGCTGAAATTCCAGCAGGCGCTTGTCGCCGATGGTGCGCACCTGCGGCGGCGGACGGTGGTGGGGTGTGGTCAAGTTGCTTGGTAATGTGGATTTACATAGGGAATCATAGTAGCATGGCGTCAGCACGGGCCCGCCCCTCGGCAGCCGACTTGGAGAACGATACGATGTTTTTAGACCACCCTACGCTTACCGCCACCAACAGCTTCACCGAGCCGGACCGCCTGGAGCGCCTGACCCGCGTCTACGGCTACGTGGCGGCGCTGGCCGACCTGGCCGGCAAGCAGACCTTTATTGAAAAAGTCAGCCAGATGCACGACCACAAGGGCACGCTGATCGTGTTCTGGCACGACGCCCCGACCGAGGACGAAAAAATCTTCTTCACGCAAGCCTGGGCCAGCAAGGTGGGCGACGGCAGCAACAACGTTGAGCACGAGGTCTGACGCCCGGCGTTCATGGACATCAAAACCTTGTTGTTGGCGCTGGCGCTGGGCAATCTGAGCCTGTGCGCGGCGCTGTTCTTTTTTGAGGCGGGCGCGCGCCAGGCTGGCAGCGGCCAGCCGGCGCGCGTCCACGCCACCTGGGCGCGCGCCAAGCAATTGCAGGCGCTGGCGTGGCTGCTGTTGTATCTGCGCGGCGTGCTGCCCGATGTGATCACCATCCCGTTCGCCAACGCCGTGCTGTTTGCCGGCTTCGCGCTGGACGCCGCCGCGCTGTGGCAACAGGCCGGCCGGCGCGTCTGGCGCAGCCATCTGGCGCCGGCGCTGGGCGTGGCGGTCTGCCTCTACGGCGGCGCCTGGCTGTTGCAGGCGCCGGCCGGCGGCCGCATCGCCATCGCCGCGCTGGCGACCGGCTTCTTCTTCGTGGCCGGCGCCGCCGCGCTGGGACGCGGCTGGCGTCATGGCACGCCGCTGCGCCGCTACCTGGTGGTGCTGATGCTGGCGCTGACCATCGCCGTGCTCGGACGCGGCCTGCTGTCGCTGCTGCCGGCCAGCCCGGCGCCGCTGCTGGTGCAGGCCATTGGTGTGGGCGCGCTGTATCTGATGATGCTGAGCAACGCCTTCGGCTATTTGCTGCTGGCGCGCGAGCATGAGCAGGGCGAGCTGGCGCGGCTGGAAGTGGTGGACCCGCTGACCGACGTGCCGAACCGGCGCGGCTTCTACGCCGCGCTGACGCCGTGGCTGGCGCTGGCGCGCCGTCCCGGTCAGCCGACCGCGCTGGTCATCCTCAACCTCGACCAGTTCAAGCGCATCAACGACAACTATGGTCATTCGGCCGGCGACCAGGTGCTCAAGGCCATGGTCGATGTGTGTAAAAAACAACTGCGCGACTCCGACCAGATGGGCCGCTTGGGTGGCGCCGAGTTCGCCATCCTGTTGCCGCGCACCGGGCTGGAGGACGCCACCCTGGTGGCCGAGCGCATCCGCAACGCCGTCGCCGCCCAGCCGGTCAAGGCGGAGAAGGCCGTCATCAACCTCACCGCCAGTCTTGGCGTGACCACCATCCGCGCCGACGACAGCACCGTCAGCCTGTTCAAGCGCGCCGACGAGGCGCTGCAAGCCGCCAAACAGGCCGGCCGCAACCGCGTCATGGAAGCCGAAGTCATCAAGCCGTAACAAATCAGGCTTATCGTGCTTATAATGGTGTAAATCGTTTAGTTCAAATTTCTATTATATGTACGCAGCCGTCGACCTGGGTTCCAACAGTTTTCGCCTTCACATCGGCAAGCACGATGGGGAGGCCATCCGCGTACTGAAAAGCGTGCGCGAGCCGATCCGCCTGGCCGCCGGCATCGACAAGGACGGCAACCTGACGCCGGCCGCGCAGCAGGCGGCGCTCAATTGCCTGAAAAATTTCCGCGCCGTGCTGGCCGCCTACAAGCTCGATGCGGTGCGCGTGGTGGCCACGTCGGCGATGCGGGTGGCGCGTAATGTCACCGCCTTCCTGCCGGAGGCCGAGCAGGCCATCGGCCACCCGATCGAAATCATCTCCGGCGAGGAGGAGGGGCGGCTGATCTACATGGGCGTGGCGTACGCGGTGGCGCTGCCCGGCGAGCGCCGGCTGGTGATCGATATCGGCGGCGGCTCGACCGAATTGATACTGGGGCGCGGCGCGGAAATCGACAAGGTCGAATCGTTCAGCGTCGGCACCGTCAAGCAAAGCCTGTCTTTCTTCATCGGCGGCCATGTCGATGCGCCGTCGTTCGAGGCGGCCATCCTGTCGGCGCGCAGCCATTTCGAGGACGCCGCGCCGCCATATCACCCGCAGTTCTGGAAGCAGTGCTACGGCTCCTCCGGCACCGCGCGCACCATCGCCGACATCATCGTCAAGAACGACATCGGCCGTGAAATCAACGCGCAGACGCTGGACGCGCTGAAGCAGCGTTTCATTGAATTCGGCCACGTCAGCAAGATCGACATGCCGGGCCTCAAGCCGGACCGCGCCGCCACCATCATCGGCGGCCTGGCGATCCTGATTGGCCTGGTGCGCGAGCTGGATATTCCGCTGGTGCAGCCGATCGAGGCCGGCCTGCGCATGGGCGTGATGTGGGACCTGCACTTGCGCTCCACCAGGCGTGACCGCCGCGAGCAGTCGGTGCAGGCCTGCGTCGAGCGCTTCCACGTCGACGAGCGCCGCGCCAACCGCGTGGCGGTGGACGCGCTGGCGCTGTACGCCCAGACCAAGCCGGCATCCGAGCAGTACCACCGCCTGCTGTACTGGAGCGCGCTGCTGCACGAAATGGGCATGGTGGTGTCGCACACCGGCTACCACAAGCACGCCGCCTACATCATCGAGAACGCCGACCTGCCGGGCTTCACCGCGCGCGACCAGCGCACCATGAGCCGCCTGATCGTCGCCCACAAGGGCAATCTGCGCAAGGTGGTCGACGTGCTGGCCGACGCGGACTTCGCCAAGGCCGTGGTGGCGCTTCGCCTGTCGGTGCTGTTCATGCACTCGCGCATCGATATCGATTTCACACAGATCAAGCTGCGCTTCAAGAGCCGCATTGAACTGGAAATCAGCCGCGCTTGGGTGGCCGAGCATCCAACGCTGTCTTACTGGCTGGAGAAGGAGCAGGAACAGTGGGATGACGTGGGTGTGGACTTTGCCATTCGCACTAGCTAATCAATTAAAATGATATATACTGTTTATATTGATGACTAATTTGGAGTGAATATGGCGACCAAACCAGCCCCCCGCGCCACTGCGGCCAAGACCACCGTAGCCGCCAAGCCGGCCGTAAAAGCCGCGCCTCGCGCAGCGGCCAAACCGGTAGTTAAGCCGGTGGCCAAGCCGGCCGTTCGGAAGGCGGCAGCCCCTAAAGTAGCCCCTAAAGTAGCCCCTAAAGTAGCACCAAAGGCCGCCGTCAAGCCGGTCGTAAAAGCCGCGCCGAAGCCAAAAGCCGTCGCCAAGCCGGCGGCAGCCCCGGAAGTGAAGAAAGCGCCGAAAGAAAAGCTGGTACGTGACAGCTTCACCATGCCGGAAGCCGAATACGCGGTGCTGGGCCAGGTAAAGAAAACCGCGCTGAAAGCCGGCTTTGAAGTGAAAAAGAGCGAATTGCTGCGCGTGGGCGTGGCGCTGATCTCGCAAATCGACCTGGCGACGCTGAAAAACGTGCTGGCCGGCCTGCCGCAGCTGAAAACCGGCCGTCCAAAGAAAGCCTGATTCAAAAACAACAGGTCACGAAACTGACATTTTCTTGTCATTTTCCTGAAGTATTCGCTGGTTACGCTTGCTTCGTCTTCTACACAAAAGGGATGAAGCATGCAAACCGCGATTATTCAAGCCGACGCCCGAGCAACGTCCGGCAAGCTGGTACTCAGTATGGCAAGCACGCCGGAAGAACTGCGTGAAGTGCAGCGCTTGCGCTACAAGGTATTCATCGAAACCATGGGCCTGACCTCGCTGCAACGCGCCGACGGCCTGGATAGCGACGAATTCGACGAGCACTGCGATCACCTGATCGTGCGCGATTCCGACACTCTGAAAGTGGTCGGCACCTACCGCCTGCTGAGCGCCAACCGCGCCCGCAAGCTCGGTCGGCTGTACTCCGAAGGCGAGTTCGATCTGGGCCGGCTGAACAACATCCGTGGCCGCATCGTCGAAGCAGGCCGCGCCTGCATTCACCCTGACTATCGTGGCGGCAGCGTCATCATGCTGTTGTGGTCTGGCCTGGCCGAATACATGCGCCGCCAGAACGCCGAATTCCTGGTCGGCTGTGCCAGCATCTCGCTGGCCGATGGTGGTCACAATGCGGTCGCCGTCTACCAGCAACTGATCACCAAAAATCTGGCGCCGATCGAATATCGCGTTACCCCGCACCTGCCGTTCCCGTTCTCCAAGCTGGAAGCCGCGCACAAGCCGCAAGTGCCGGCGCTGTTGAAGGGCTATATGCGCTCGGGTGCGTGGATCTGCGGTGATCCGGCCTGGGACCCTGATTTCGAAAGCGCCGACCTGTTCCTGCTGATGCCACTGGCGAACCTGGATGCGCGTTATGCCCGTCACTATGGCGTGGGCGAGGCGCAGGCGGCTTGAACGCGCCATTCCCGCCCCGTGTAGAATAAGCGCCGTTGTGCTTATTCTGCGGGGCTGTGATGAAGTTGGATTTAGAGTCGGATAAAACCGGGTTTCAGGAGCGTGCGGTGCGGCGTCATCGCGGCTCCCGCGCCACCTCGGCCACCGACAGCGTCATCGAAGAAGTGCCGGTGGCGCTGGTCGTCAACGGCATCTCGCACGCCGTCATGATGGTCACGCCGCGTGACCTGCAGCCGTTCGCGGTCGGCTTTCTGCTGACCGAGGGACTGGTGTCCAAGCGCTCCGACGTCTTCGATATCGAAGTGCGCGAACATGCGCGCAGCTTTGAAATCGACATCACCATCGCCGCTGAAAATTTTGTGCAGCTCAAGCAGCAGCGCCGCTCAATGGCGGGACGCAGCGGCTGCGGCGTGTGCGGCGTCGAAAGCCTGGAGTTGCTGGACCTGCGGCCGCAACGCATACAGGCCGCGCCGCTGCACGCGGAAGGCGCGTTGCAGCCGGCGATCGCCATCGCCGCCTCCGAACTGGGACAACATCAGGAACTGATGCGCGCCACCGGCGGCGTGCACGCGGCGGCGTGGTGCGACGCCTATGGCAACGTGCTGCGCGTCTGCGAGGACGTGGGCCGTCACAACGCGCTCGATAAGCTGATCGGCCACCTGGCGCTGGAAGGCGCGGACATGGGGCGCGGCTTCGTCTTCATGTCCAGCCGCGCCAGTTATGAACTGGTGCGCAAGGCGGCACGCATGCACATCCCGATGCTGGCCACCATTTCCGCCCCGAGTACGCTGGCGATCGACATCGCCGTCGAAGCAGGCATCAAGCTGGTGAGCTTCTGCCGCCAGGACGGCTGCGTGGAGTACACCTGATATGCAAACCATCGTTAAATTGATCGTCCTGTTCTCGCTGTTTCTGGGCCAGGCGCCGTTCGCGATGGCCGGTCCCACGGAGTCGGCTGCCACTGAATTCGTCAACAGCCGCCAGCTTGGCCGTAATATGAAAACGCTGGCCTTCGCAGCCGCAATGAGAACACATACCTTCGGGATGATGTTGTCTAAACTCAGTGTGACGCAAGCGCAGTCGCTGCTATCCCAAGAGCTGGACGCTTATGCCCATCAATTCCAGGGGCAGTGGAACGCCAATCTCGCACAAGTATATGCGCGCCACTTTACGGTTGAGGAACTCAGATCGCTGGCCTCTGAGGGCAGAAATTCCCGTTTTATCGGCAAGTTTGCCTCGCAACAGGGCAGCATAGGCGCAGAGATGCAAAGCCTATCCACGCCCATATTGATCAGCTATGTCAGCGCGGCGCTGAACAGCGCCATCGACAAGCTACAGCTACCGCGCTAGCGATATCGGTTCGCCTGTCACATGAACCCACCGATGGTGGCGGACAGCACCACCACCAGCCACGGCGGCCATTTCCAGAAAACCAGTAACAGGAAGGCCGCGGCGGCGAGGCAGAAGTCGGCGCCGCTCAGGATGGCGCTGGTCCAGACCGGGTGGTGGAAGGCGGCCAGCAGCAGGCCGACCACGGCGGCGTTGATGCCTGGCATGGCGCGGCGGATGCCGTCGTGGCGACGCAGGCTTTCCCAGAAGGGCAGGGCGCCCATCACCAGCAGAAACGCCGGCAGGAAGATCGCGCTCAAGGCAATCGCCGCGCCGAGCCAGCCGGCGGGCGATTGCGTCGACACCGCGCCCAGATAGGCGGCGAAGGTGGACAGCGGTCCCGGCACCGCCTGGGCGGCGCCGTAGCCGGCCAGGAAGGCGTCGTTGGAAACCCAGCCGGGCGGCACAACCTGTGCTTGCAGCAGCGGCAGGATGACGTGGCCGCCGCCAAACACCAGCGCGCCGGCGTGGTAAAACCCGGCGAACAGCTTGACGGCGTAGCTATCGCTGCCGGCCGCCAGCGCCGGCAAGACCAGCAACAGTACAAGATAGGCGATCAGCAGACCGGCGCCGGTGCGGCGGCTGGTCCGCACTGGCAGCGTGGCATGCGGCAACTGCGTGTCTACGCGCAGGAAGGCCCAGCCAATCACGCCGCCGATCAGGATGGCGCCGATCTGGCCCGCCGTCGACGGCAGCAGCGTGGCCGCCGTGGCGGCGGCGATGGCCAGTGTGGCGCGTGGCCTGTCCGGCGTCAGCGTCTTGCCCATGCCCCATAGCGCTTGGGCGACCACGGCCACCGCAACCACTTTCAGGCCGTGCAGCCAGCCGCCGTCCAGCGGCAAGGTGGCGAGGCCGAGCCCGAACACCACCAGCAGGATGGCCGAGGGCAGGGTGAAGCCGAGAAACGCCGCCATCGCCCCGGCATAGCCGCCGCGTAGCAGGCCGAGCGCGATGCCGACCTGGCTGCTCGCCGGACCGGGCAGGAACTGGCACAGCGCCACCAGGTCGGCGTAAGCCGGCTCGCCGAGCCAGCGGCGGCGGTGGACGAATTCCTCGCGAAAATAGCCGAGGTGCGCGACCGGGCCGCCAAACGAGGTCAGCCCGAGGCGCAGGAACGCCAGAAAGATGTCGACGCTACTCTTCAGCCGAGCGCTCCAGCAGGACCGGAATCGATTTGGAGGTCGGCGTGCCGGCGCCGTCGGCGGTGCTGTGCAGCGGCACCAGTCCGTTGGTCTCCGGGAAGTAGGCGCCCAGGCAGCCGCGCGGAATGTCGTACTGCACCAGTCGGAAACGGTCGGCGCGGCGCGTGACATCGTCCTCCCACACGCTGATCAGGTCGACATATTCGCCGTCCTTCAGCCCCAGCAGCGCCAGGTCATCCTGGTTGATGAACACCACGCGGCGCAGGCCGAACACGCCGCGATAGCGGTCGTCCAGGCCGTAGATGGTGGTGTTGTACTGATCATGCGAGCGGGCCGTCATCAGCACCATCAGGCGTTCGCCGTGGCGCGCGCGGGCGCGGTGGATCGGCGTGTCCCGGTCCACCACGTGCGGCACGAACTGTGCGCGGCCGCTCGGCGTGCGCCATTCGCGTTCGCGCGCCGCCACCCGCAGGTGGAAGCCACCCGGACGCGCGACGCGCGCATTGAAATCGTGGAAATCGTCGAACACTTTTTCGATCAGCTCGCGGATTTCGGCGTAGTTGGCGCCCAGGCCCAGCCAGTCGACCTTGTCGCTGCCCAGCGTGGCGTGCGCCAGCCTGGCGACGATCATGGTTTCCGACAGCAGGTTGGCCGACGCCGGCTGGTTGATGCCGTAGGACAGGTGCACCATGCTCATCGAGTCTTCCACCGTCACACCTTGCGGCACGCCGTTCTGCAGATCGATTTCGGTGCGGCCCAGCGTCGGCAGGATCAGCGCTTGCTTGCCCATGATCAGGTGGCTGCGATTGAGCTTGGTGGCCACATGCACCGTCAGATCGCAGTTTTGCAGCGCCCGGAAGGTCAGTGGCGTGTCCGGCGTGGCCATGGCGAAGTTGCCGCCCATGGCGAAGAATACCTTGACGCGCCCGTCCAGCATGGCCTGGATGCTGTCGACGGTGTCCAGGCCGTGCGCGCGCGGCGGCTCGAAATCGAACACGCGCTGCAGGCGGTCGAGGAAGGCCTTGGTCGGCTTTTCCTCGATGCCCATGGTGCGGTCGCCCTGCACGTTGGAGTGGCCGCGCACCGGACACAGGCCGGCGCCCTGGCGGCCGATCTGGCCGCGCATCATCATCAGGTTGGACAGCATCTGGATCGTCTTCAGCGCGTTCTTGTGCTGGGTCAGGCCCATGCCCCAGGTGCTGATGACGTTCTGGCCGCGAATAAAGATGCCGGTCAGCTGATCGATTTGCAGCTTCGGCACGCCGGACTCTTCCAGCAGCACGTCCCAGCTTTCGGCGCGCAGGTCGGCCTCGAAAGCCTCGAAGCCGCTGGTGTGGCGGGCGATGAATTCCCGGTCCAGCACGCTCGGCTGGCCGCTGGCCAGCGCCTCGTCGTCGCGCTCGACCAGGCGCTTGGCCACCGCCTTGATCAGCGCGAAGTCGCCGGCCAGCTTGGGCTGCACGAACATGGTGCCGATGGTGGTGGTGGCGCCGGTCAGCATTTCCAGCGCGTGCGCCGGGCTGGTGAAGCGTTCCAGGCCGCGCTCGCGCAGCGGGTTGATCGAGACGATGGTGGCGCCGCGCCGGGCGCAGTCGCGCAGTTCGTTCATCATGCGCGGGTGGTTGGTGGCCGGGTTCTGGCCGAAGATCAGCAGCGTATCGGTGTGCTCGAAATCGTCCAGCGTCACCGTGCCCTTGCCGATGCCGACCGTGCCCGGCAGGCCGCGGCTGGTCGGCTCGTGGCACATATTGGAGCAGTCGGGGAAGTTGTTGGTGCCGACCATGCGCGCGAACAACTGGAACAGGAACGCCGCCTCGTTGCTGGTGCGGCCGGACGTGTAGAAGGCGGCCTGGTCCGGATCGGGCAGCGCCTTCAAGTGGCGCGCGATCAGCGCGAAGGCGTCGTCCCAGGTGATCGGCTGGTAGCGGTCGCTGGCGGCGTCGTAGACCATCGGATCGGTCAGGCGGCCATGCTGTTCCAGTTCATAGTCCGATTGCGTCAGCAGGCTGGTGACGGTGTGGGCGGCGAAGAACGCGGGCCGCACGCGCTTGCTGGTGGCCTCGGCCGCCACCGCCTTGACGCCGTTCTCGCAGAATTCAAAGGTGGACGCGTGTTCGCGGTCCGGCCAGGCGCAGCCGGGACAATCGAAACCGTCCGGCTGGTTTTGCTTGAGCAGGGTCTTGTAGTTGCCGCCGGCGACTTTTTCGTGGACCAGGTTGACCACCACCTGCTTGAGCGCGCCCCAACCGCCGCTTGGATGGGCGTAGGGGGCGATACGACCTTCGGGCTTTTTACTCATAATTGGTGCAAAATGTTAATTTGTGTAGAGCATACCACGATGGATGATGAGGCATTGGCCGCCCTCGGCGGCATTCTGGCGGTGCTGTGGCGCGGCGAAACCGCGCGGCCGGACAAGCCGTGCTCGCTGGCCTGGCTGAGCAAGCAGAGCCAGCGCCCGATGAGCACTTTGCGCCGCCAGCTGAGCACGCTGGAGCAGGCCGGACTGGTGATGGTCGCCCGCGACGAGGAGGGCATTGGCGGCACTGTGGCCTTGAGCGCCGCCGGGCGCCAGCTCGCCGCCACGCTGGACGCTTAAGCCGTCCGCCGTGCGCCGTGCGCCGGGCTCTTCTTACAGCAGGGTGAACTCAGCGGCGTTGGGGCGGTCTGACCAGTCTGGACCAAACCGGGCTCCGCCATGACACCTCCATTGACCAATCTGATCGCCCCCGGCCTGGCGCCGGAGTTGCTGCTACGGCAAATTCACGTCAACGTGCGCGACTTCGCCATTGCGGCATCAGCCGCGAGAGCGACTACATCGCGCGTCTCGGCGGCGACGTCATCGAGCAGTTGCGCCAGCGACACCCGGCGCAGGCGAGCTTCCTCGGCGCCGCCACTCGCTGGCTGCAAACGCAGCAGGTCGGCCCGCTGCTCAGCTAGCGCGGGTCACACCAGGCCGAGGTCGCTGCCGCGGGTGCCGAAGATCTTCTCGACCTGGCCGGCGTTCAGGCCGTACATGCGCGCCAGCAAGCCGCCGAACATCGCGCGGTACTCGTTGAGCACCGGGTAGTCGCGGTTCTGGAACAGCGTTTTTGGTGCCAGCCGCAGCTGCTCGCCATGCACGCCGCCGTGGACGCCGCCGCCCAGCACCCAGTAGACGCTGCCGTGGCCATGGTCGGTGCCGCGGTTGCCGTTCTCGCGGAAGGTGCGGCCGAATTCGCTGACCACCACCACCACGGTGTCGCGCCAGTCCGGCCCCATCTCCTGCGCGTAGCCGGCCAGGCCGCGTCCCAGTTCCTCCAGCCGGTTGGCCAGGTAGCCGCTGCGGTTGCCCTGGCCGACGTGGGTGTCCCAGCCGCCGACGTCGACAAAGCCGATGTTGTACTTGTCCTTCATCAGCCGGGCGATGCGGCGCGCCTCGACCTCGAAGCCCTTGGATGTGATGGCGTTGCGGTTGGCGGCGTTCATCTCGCCGATCATCTCCTTCATCACGTCCTCGCGCACGGTGAAGCCTTCGCGCACCGGCTGGGCCAGCGTGGTGCCCTGGTACATGGCGGCGATCATGCTCGCCTGCTTGGCGTCGACCGCCGGCTTGGCCAGGCTGGCCAGCGCCGTGTTGGGCACCTGCAGACTGCCCTGCATGATCAGGGGCAGCTGGTCGGTGAAGGAGATGGCGTTGGCGCGGTTGGCGTTAAGCGTGGCGGCCAGGCGGTTGAGGAAGCCGGAGCGGTAGTCGCGGCGGCCGGTCAGCGACTGCCCCAGCTCGATGCTGTCCTGCGTTTCGAAGTGGCTGCGCGACAGGTCCTCGGTGCCGGCGAACGGCACAAAGGCCGCCTGACCGGCGCTGAACAGCGGGTAGATGGTGTCGGTCAGCGCCGGATGCAGGCCCCAGTCGGCATCGACCGCCAGCACCTCGTCGCGGGCGATGGCGATATTCGGCCGCACCTCGTAGTAGTAGGGGCTGGAGATCGGCACCAGCAGGCTGGCGGCGTCGTAGCCGCCGCGCATGAAGACCACCAGCAGGCGCGTCTTGGTGGCCGGCGCGGCCCACAGTTGGCCCGGCAGCGCGGCCGCCGTGAAAGTGGCCGATGCAGTGGCCGATGCAGTGGCCGATGCGGCGGCCAGCGTTTTGAGCAGGGTGCGGCGTTTCATCATGGGTCTCCTAACGGTGCATCAGTTCCGGCGACGACAGCAGCAGCGTGTTCCAGTCCTGCGGCGAGGCCGCCTGTTCCAGCGCCTGGCGGGTGGCCGGCGCCAGCGATTGCTGCAATGCCTGGTAGTACAGCGCGTTGGCCAGTTGCGGGAAGGCCGGCTTTTCCTGCGGCTGCGCGCCTTCGGTCTTGAACAGACCGGCCGCGCCGCTGCCGATCGCCTTGGCGATCTCGAAGCGGGTGGTCATCTGGCCGGGGCTGGCCCAGCCGGGCTGCGTCAGCGGATAGCCGTCCGGCGTCTGGCGGCCGTAGAGCGGCTCGGCCATGCGATTGAGCCAGCTGTGCATCGGGTTGGCGTTGAGGATCACCTTGTCGTCATAGGCCAGCCGCACCGCCGACACCACGTAGTGCACCGGGTCCTTGAACTTGGTGCCGAGCGAGCGGGTGAATTCGGGCGAGTCGAACAGCACGCGCAGCACCGCCGCGATGTCGCCGTCGCTGGACTGGAAGCGCTCGGCCATGCGCTGCACCAGCTGCGGCGGCGGTTCATCGGCGACGAAGTAGATGGCCAGCTTGCGGCTGACATAGCGCGCGGTGGCAGGGCTGCGGCTCAAGCGGTCCAGTGCCTCGTCGACTTCGGCCAGGCCGCGTCCCTTGACCGGCTGGCCGAGGAACACCTTGTCGCCGTAATCATGGCGGTTGGGATTGAACTCAAACAGGCCGGCGCGCACATACTGGTCCTGCTTGTCCTTGCGCACATTGGGCGTCTTGTCGGTCAGGTTGACGCCGACCCCGGTCAGAATGCGCGCCAGCTGCTGCACGTCGTTCTGCGTATAGCCGCCGTCCACGCCCAGCGTGTGCAGCTCCATGATCTCGCGCGCATAGTTCTCGTTGATGCGGTTGACGGCGTTTTGCTCGTTATCCAGGTAGCGGATCATGGCCGGGTGGCGCAGCGTGGCGGCCAGCAGGTCGCGGAACTTGCCCAGCGCGTGCGGCCGGATCGCCTGTTCCTCATAGTCGCCGACCAGCACCCGCAGATTGCTCTTGCCCTGGTGGACGTTGAAGTGGTTCATCCAGAACCACGTCATCTGCTCCTGCAACTGGTTGGGCGAGTACAGATCGCGCAGCAGCGAGCGGGTGGCCGCTTCCTTCGCCAGCCGGCTCAGTTCCTGCTGGTAGGCGCGCTGCGCCGCCTTCTTCGCCTCGTCGTCGGCCATCGCCTTGTCATAGTCGCGGCGCTGGTCTTCCAGTTGTTGCACTAGTTGCGGCAGCGGCTTTTGCGAGATGGTCATGGCGTCGATCTGGGCCTGCGCGGCGGCGGGCAGCACGGCGGGACCGGGATGCAGCTGCTGTTCCAGCCAGGCGTCGTAGCCGATCTTGCTCGCCTGCTGATAGCTGCTGGTGCTGACGCCCCAGGTGATGCGATTAAGCGCACCACTCAGCGCGGCCGGATTGGCCGGCGCGGGCTGCGGTGCGGTGGTCTGGTTCGCGCAACCTGCCAACAGCAGCAGGACGGCGAGCGGGCGGGTGATGGTTGAGGTATTCATGAACTCAAGCATAGGCGATTTTTTCGGCGGTTCCATATGACGTATGTGTAACGTGCTACGAAATGTTACAGCCGAGGCGGCAGGCAAGCGGATGGAACGCGGTGAGCGGACGAGAAGTCGGGAATAGAAGAAATGCTAGGGAAAGCAGCTTTCAGCGGGGTTTGGGCTGAACGCTATGGCGCTTAAGGGGCGCCGGATACCGCATGCCGGCGCCTGGCATGGCTTGAAGGCATACGCCGTTCAATGCATGGACGCGGTGGACAGATCCTTCAGCTCACGAATGCTGATATCTGACTTTTCATGCATACGCAGCAGGATCGTCGCACCAACAGCCAGCTTACGGTGTCGGATCTTGCTGATAATCGGGGGCTGAACTTCCAACACCCGGCACAACTCTGCATCGTTTTTCAAGTTCATCTTTTCGATCAGAGTATCAAGCAGCTTGTTCGGCACAAAACTGGATGGCTCCAGTGCCCGAGCACGATTCATAGCTTCGATCAACTCCAACTTCTTTTGACGGACGTTCATGGTTTGCTCCTCCTTTGCTCTAAACGTTTAACAGAACGACGTTTCCTGGCAAGGCTAGCGCCCACACTCTTCTGGTTCGAATGTGGTACGCGACTACATTCTTGATAACCATGCAAGTTGATGTCAATAATACTACGGATGAAGAAAAAGTGCAGGGTTTGCTAAATAAATTATGTTGGTGATTGCTCAAACGGGTTGACGATTGTTGTTTCTTTCAACCCTTGTTGCGACAAATGCAGGATTTTGTCGGTCTTTTTGGCAGCCTGTTGCGAATGGGTGACCATGATCGCGCACGCGCCGGTGGCTTTGATTTCATGCTGCAAGAGTGTGAGGATGGCGTCGGCGGTGTCCGGGTCGAGATTGCCGGTCGGCTCGTCGGCCAGTACCAGGGCCGGGCGGTGCACCAGCGCGCGGGCGATCGCCACGCGCTGCATTTGTCCGCCGGAGATTTGATGGGGGAAGTCGTGTTCGCGGCCGCCCAGGCCCACCGCTTCGAGCATTTCGGCGGCGCGCCGCGTCGGCAGGCCGTTCAACAGCAAGGGCAGGGCGACGTTCTGCAGCAAGGTCAGATGCGGCAGCACGTGGAAGGCTTGAAAGATGAACCCCATGCGCGCGCGGCGCAGCTTGGTCGCCGCGTCGTCATCGAGGCCGGACATGGCGATGCCGTCGACGATGATCGGCGAGGCGTCGCCGGCGTCCGGCGTATCGAGGCCGGCGATGAGATTGAGCAGCGTCGACTTGCCGACGCCGGAATCGCCCATGATGGAGACGAATTCGCCGGCCTTGAAGGTCCATGAAAGACGGTCCAGCACCGGACGGCCGTTGTAGGATTTGGAGAGCTGGCGAAGTTCGAGCATGCGAAGTTAAGTTGAATTATTTCGTGAGCGCGCGGCGCATGGCGAAGCTGACGCCATCGACCAGCGCCACCAGTAGCAGCATGGCGATGATGACGGTGGCGGCCAGCGGCATCTGGAACAGCGACAGGTGGTATTTAAGCATCTGGCCCAAACCGCCGGCGCCCACTACGCCCAGAATCGCGGCGGCGCGGATGTTGTTCTCCCAGCGATACAGCGTGTACGACATCATCTGCGGCAGCGTTTGCGGCAGCGTGGCGTAGAAGAAGGCCGCCGTGGCGCTGGCGCCGTTGGTGCGCAGGCTTTGCTCCGGCAGCGCCGCGGCGTTTTCCAGCGAGTCGGCGAACAGGCGTCCCAGCACGCCGGCGGTGTGCGCCGCCAGCGCCAGCGTGCCGCCCAGCGGACCCAGGCCGGCGGCGATCAGCATGATCGAGGCCCATACCAGTTCCGGAATCGAACGCAGCACATTGAGCACGCCGCGCATGGCGGCGCGCGGCGCGGCGCCGAAGCGGCCCGACGCCGGCAGCGAGAAGGCGAGGCCGAAGAGCACCGCCAGCAGCGTGCCCAGGCCGGACATGGCCAGCGTTTCAATCGCCGCCCAGAAGGTTTTGGTGAGGAAGGGCAGGCCGGTCTCCGGCGGCGTGAAGCCGGCCAGCAGTTCCATCGTGCTGTTGATGGCTTCAACGGTGAAGAACTCGCGCCACTTCAGCGGCAGCGTGGCGAAACTGGCGATGATCAGCAACAGCACCAGCAGCATCAGGATGCGCACGGTCCAATCGCTTGGCGGCGGTTTGGGCAGGTTCGGATTCATCCCAGCCTCCGGCGCAGCACTTTGGAGAACTGGTCGGCCAGCGCCACCAGCAGCACGAACACCAGCAGCATCGAGGAGACCTCGGCGCCGGCCAGCATCTTCATCGATTCGTCCATGCGCTGACCGAGGCCGCCGGCGCCGACAAAGCCCATCACCACCGAGCCGCGGATCGCGCATTCCCAACGGTAGACGGTGTAGGACATCAGTTCCGACGCCGCTTCCGGCAGCGCGCCGTATAGCAGCGCGTTGAGGCGTCCAGCGCCGTTGGCCAGCAGCGTGTCGCTGGCGTGGGCGTCGGACGATTCGAGGATTTCGGCGTAGACCTTGCCCAGCATGCCGCTGTAGGTAAGGGCGATGGCCAGCACGCCGGCGGTCGGCCCGAGGCCGATGATGCGCACGAACAGCAGCGCCCAGACCAGCTCCGGCACCGAACGCAAAATCACCAGCAGCCAGCGCACGGTCTGCCGAACGATGATGGCGACCGGGCGCATGCGGCCGGTGCCCAGCGCGGAGATCGACAAGCGCTCGTTGATGATCAGCGTGGCGGGAATGGCGCCCAGCAGCGCGAGCGCCAGGCCGGCGGTGGCGATGGCGATGGTGTTCCAGGTTTCGCGCAGCAGCATGTCCAGGAATTCGGCGCTGTGCGCGGGTACCAGGAAATCGGCCAGGAAGCGACCGGTGGCGCTCAGGCTTTGCGCGTCGAACAGTATCCACGGTTTGAATTCGGTGACCACCAGCGTCGGCCACAGCACCACCAGCGCGAGTACGACGGCGATGATGCGCCCGCGCAGCGCGGGGTCGCGATGGTGCGGCGTGGCGCTCATCACAGACAGGCGCCCACGCCGAGTTTAACCGCCATCGGATCGTCGCCGGGCGGCGCTGCGCTGTCGGCGGGCTGCTCGCCCTGATACAGCGTGGCGATCATCTGCGGCGTGACCTGCGCGCGCGGCAGGTCGAAGGCCACGCGGCCGTCGCGCAGCGCGACGATGCGCGGGAAGTGGTTCAGCGCCAGTTCCACCTGATGCAGGCTGCAGATCAGCGTGGCGTTGCGCGCCCTGGCTTCCTCGCGCAGCGTGTTCAGTGTGAGTTCGGACAGTGCCGGATCGAGCGCCGACAAGGGCTCGTCCACCAGTAGCGCCTTGGCCGGCGACAGCAGCAGGCGCGCCAGGCCGCAGCGCTGACGCTCGCCGCCGGACAGGCGGTCGACGCGCGAATACAGCTTGTCACCCAGATTGAAGCGCGACAAAGCTTGCCAAGCCGCTTCAGGATCTTCCGGCTTGAACAGCGAGGCGAGCGCGCGCCACACGCTCCATTGTGGCAGGCGTGCCGCCAGCACCGCCGTCACCACGCGCTGGCGCGGCGGCAGCGGTGGCGTTTGCGGCGCCAGGAACAGCTGCGCGCGCAGGCGGTGCCGCACCGCTTCGCTCAATGACCACGGGGCGACGCCGAAAGCGTTAAAGCTGCCGTTGGACGGCTTGTGGGACAGGGACAGCGTTGCCAGCAACGTGGTTTTGCCGGCGCCGGAAGGGCCGATCAGGGCCAGTTGTTCGCCCTGTTCGATGGTCAGATGAATGCCTTGCAGCGCGGGACTTGACTGTCCGCCGAGATGGCGGACGGTCAGGTCTTGCAGTTGATACGTCGGCATTGAATTACTTCAGCAGGCCGGCGTTCTTGGCCGCCGCTTCGATATTCTTGTAATTGTCCGCCCTGGTCGGGATGAATTTGGTGGTGCGTTGCAGGTCCATGATCACCTTGTCTTCAGGCTTGCTGGCGTCCAGCGACAGGAAGGCGTCGGTCAGCTTTTTCTTCAGGTCCGCGTTCATGTCGGTGCGCACCGACCAGTTGTAATCGTAGTAGCCCGGCGTGGTGTAGAACACGCGCACCACGTTGGGATCGACCTTCTTCGACTCGACCAGCTTTTCCCAGACCGAGATATTCAGCGCGCCGGCATCGACCTTGCCGCCAGCAACGGCGGCCACGGTGGCGTCATGCGCGCCGGAGAAGGCGATGCGTTTCAGATCGGTGTCCGGATTGATCTTCGCCGCCAGCAGGTAGTAGCGCGGCATCAGGTGGCCCGAGGTCGAGGACTCGGAACCGAAGCTCAGGGTCTTGCCCTTCAGGTCATTCAGGCTGTTGATGCTTTTGTTAGTGGTGACGAACACCGAGCGGAACTTCTCGTCTTCCGCGCGCTGCACCAGCGGCGTGATGGCGCCCTTGCTGCGGTCATTGGCCTGCACGAAGGTGAAACCGCCGAACCAGACCATGTCCACCTTCTTGTTAATCAGCGCTTCCACCGACGCGGCGTAGTCGGTCACCGGCGTGAACTCGACCTTCATGCCGATCTTCTTCTCCAGATACTCGCCCAGCGGCTTGAACTTGCGTTGCAGCTCGGTCGGCGCCTCGTCCGGAATGGCGGACACGCGGAACACGTGATCGGCCGATTGGGCGTGGGACCACGAAGCGGCCAGCAACATGCCAGCGGTCAGCAGCGATTTAAAGGAGAGTTTCATTGTTGATTGCCCTTTTTATGTGAGAAGTCGCACGGAACTTTTGGTACAGCGCTACAGAATGTCATGGATATTCGGCTATCATAACAAAAATCATCTCAGCAGATGACCACCCAAAAGTAAAGGCAACGCATTCATGCAAGTGACCCATGCCCCGGCGATTCGTGTTGCGTCGCCCCTCCCGAGCAACACGGTGTCGCGGCGGCCTGCGCATGGCAGCGCGGCGGTCATCGCGGAAATCAGCGAAGGCTTGCTGGCGGACGCCGCCCACACCTCGCCCAAATTCCTGTACGATAGCCTGGGCTCCAAATTGTTCGAGGCGATCTGCGAGCTGCCCGAATACTACCCAACCCGTACCGAGGCGGCGATCTTCGCCGCCTATGGCGCCGACATGGCGCATGCGATCGGCGAGGGCGCATCGCTGATCGATCTGGGCGCGGGCAACTGCGCCAAGGCCGCCGCGCTGTTCCCGTTGCTCAAGCCCGCGCAGTACGTGCCGGTCGATATCTCGCGCGACTTTTTGCTGGGCGCCGTGGCGCAACTGCGCCAGCGCTTCCCGCACATCGAGATGACCGCGCTGGGACTGGACTTCTCCAGCGGCTTTGCGCTGCCGGACAGCGTGCGCGCGGAGCGCCGCGTTTTCTTCTATCCCGGCTCGTCGATCGGCAACTTCTCGCCGGAGCAGGCGGTGAGCTTCCTGCGCGGGCTGCGCGCCAACGCCGGCGAGGACGGCGGTCTGCTGATCGGCGTGGACCTGATCAAGGACCACGCGGTGCTGAATGCCGCCTACGACGACGCGCTGGGCGTCACCGGCGCCTTCAACTTGAACATGCTGCGCCACTTGAATCACCTGATCGGCGCCGATTTCGACGTCGGGCAATGGCGGCACGTCGCCTTCTTCAACGCCGAGAAAAGCCGCATCGAAATGCATCTCGAAGCGCGCTGCCCGCTGACGGTGACGTGGCGCGGCGGCGAGCGCGATTTCGCGCGCGGAGAACGGATCCACACCGAAGACAGCTACAAATACACGCGCCAGTCCTTCGTCACGCTGCTGGAGAAGGCCGGTTTCGCCATCACGCGCATGTGGACCGACCCGGATCACTGGTTCGCCGTGATTCACGCGCGGGCTTGTTAAGATGACGCTCGCGCATCGCTACCAGGCCGTTCGCCGGCACTCGCTGGCGCTGGCCGAACCGCTCTCCGACGAAGACTGCGGCGCGCAATCGATGCCGGACGCCAGCCCGATCAAATGGCACTTGGCGCACACCACCTGGTTCTTCGAAACGTTTATTCTCGAACGCATGGAGCGCGGCTTCGCGCCGTTTCATCCTGCGTTCCGCATCCTGTTCAACTCCTACTACAACGGCATCGGCGAAAAGCACCCGCGTCCGCAGCGCGGCTTGCTGACGCGTCCCGCGATGGCGCAGGTGCGCGCCTACCGGGCCAACGTCGACACCCGCATCGCGCGCCTGCTGGAGGTCGCGCCGAGCGCCGAACTGGAAATGCTGCTGACGCTCGGCCTGCAGCACGAACAACAGCATCAGGAACTGATGCTCACCGACGTCAAGCACCTACTGGCGCAAAGCCTGCTGCGTCCCGCCTTCATGGAGCTGCCGCTGCTGGTGGCCGGTGCTGCGCCGCCATTGGAATGGCTCGTATTCGACGGCGGCCTGACCGAGGTCGGCCACGACGGCCAAGGCTTCAGCTTCGACAACGAAGTGCCGCGCCACAAGCAATACATCGCGCCCTTCGCCCTGGCATCACGTCTGGTTACGAATGGTGAGTACCTGAACTTCATCAACGCCGGCGGCTACGCCAACGCCGCACTGTGGCTGGCCGAAGGCTGGGACTGGGTGCGCACGCAAAATCTGCGAGCGCCGATCTACTGGTTCCAGGACGAGAAGGGCGCATGGCAGGAATTCACGCTGCACGGCCCGCAGCCGCTGGACCTGAACCGTCCCGCCACGCACATCTCGCTATTTGAAGCGGACGCCTACGCCCACTGGGCCGGCGCGCGCCTGCCGACCGAATTCGAATGGGAACACGCCGCCGCGCAAGCGCCGCTCGAAACCGGCGCGCTGCACCCTGCCGGCGCAAGCAAGGGCGGCTTGCAGCAGATGTACGGCCACTGCTGGCAGTGGACCAGCAGCAGCTACGCCCCCTATCCGGGCTTCGCCGCCGCGGAAGGCGCGCTGGGCGAATACAACGGCAAGTTCATGCTGAACCAATACGTGCTGCGCGGCGCCTCGTGCGCCACGCCCGAAGGCCACGCGCGGGCCAGCTACCGCAATTTCTTCCCCGCCGGCGCCCGCTGGCAATTCACCGGCATCCGCCTCGCCAAGTAAAAAAACGGTGTCAGGTCTGACATTCGCACACGGGCTCAACTGCGGAGCAGTTGAGCCCGTGTGCGAATGTCAGACCTGACAC
>NZ_WWCP01000032.1 GCF_009857505.1 Duganella lactea | reverse complement strand
CAGGACGGGCCGCCGCGCGGGCCGCCGGTTTTTGCGCCAGCTTCAGCGCCGGCTTGCGGGCGGTGGCCGGTGGCGTGGCGCGCGCGGTGCTCGCGCTGCCCACCGGCGCGGAGGCGGTCTTGCGTGGCGCGATGTTGCCGCCCTCGACCTGGAACACGGCCACCATCTCGGCCAGCTTGGCCGCCTGTTCCTGCATCGCCTGCGAGGCGGCGGCGGCTTGTTCCACCAACGCCGCGTTCTGCTGCGTCACATTGTCCATCTCGGCCACGGCGGTGTTGATCTGCTCGATGCCGATTTCCTGCTCGCGGCCGGCCGAACTGATCTCGCCAATGATGTCGCTCACGCGTTTGACGCTGGTGACGATTTCTTCCATCGTGCTGCCGGCCTCGTTGACCAGCGCGCTGCCGCTGCCGACCTTCTGCACCGAATCGGTGATCAGCGCCTTGATGTCCTTGGCCGCCGCCGCCGAGCGCTGCGCCAGATTGCGCACCTCGGTGGCGACCACCGCGAAGCCGCGGCCCTGCTCGCCGGCCCGGGCCGCTTCCACCGCCGCGTTCAAGGCCAGGATGTTGGTCTGGAACGCGATGCCGTCGATCACGCCGATGATGTCGGCGATCTTGTCGGACGACTCGGTGATCGACCCCATGGTGTCGATCACGCGGGTGACCAGCTCGCCGCCCTTGACGGCGATGTCGGACGCCGAATTGGCCAGCGTGTTGGCCTGGCGCGCGTTGTCGGAATTCTGCTTCACGGTCGAAGTCAGTTCTTCCAGCGACGAGGCGGTTTCCTCCAGGCTGGCGGCCTGCTGTTCGGTGCGGCGCGACAGGTCCAGGTTGCCGGCGGCAATTTCGCTCGACGCGGTGGCGATGGCGTCGCTGCCCTCGCGCACGCTGCGCACGGTGCCGGCCAGCCGTTCCTGCATCTGATGCAGCCCTTCCATCATCTCGCCCATTTCGTCCTTGCTGCCACGCTCGATGTGGTTGGACAGGTTGCCATGCGCCATGGCCTGGAAGTGGCCGATGGCCTGGTTCAACGGACGCATCACGGCGCGCAGCAGCAGCACGCCGGACAGTGCCGCCAGCACGATGCCGATGACGATCGCGCCGACGGCGATCACCATGTTGCGCTCGTAGGAGGCCTGGCTCGCTTGGTACTGATCGGCGGTCTCCTTCAATTGATAGGTCGACAACTTCTCGGAACTGTCGGTGTACAGCCGGAACAGGCGGGTGATTTCACCCAGCATCAGGCGGTCGATTTCCGCCTTGTTCTTTTCCTGCAATGCCTTGATCGCAGCCAGCAGGCCGTCCTTGACCAGCGCGTCGCGGTTGGCCGCCACCTGATCGGCCAGCGCTTTCTCGCCGTCGCGGAACGGCAGCGAATAATAGCTCTTCCACAGCTTGTCGCTGCCGTCGAGGAAGTCCTGGGTGCGTTTCAGGGTCTCCGGCACGTTGGCCGCGTCCGGCGCCATGACGATGCGGTCGAGCGACAGGCGCGCGCGGTCGATCAGAATCTGTGTCTCGTAAATCGTCTTCATTGACGCCATGGAATTGCTGTACACATCTTGTAATACCTCGTTAGAGGTGCGCAGCGCGACGACGCCTTTGACGCCGATAAAAACAATGAGTACCCCGAGCAAGGCCATGGTGCCGATCAGACGGGTACGAATCTTCAGGTTGGCAAACATAAAAGTTTCCTGTGGGATGAGCTAAAAGAATTCGAACACGGCAGGGGTGAGGCCGCTAAAAGGATGCCACCAAGCAATGGAGGGGCATGGGGGCGTAGATATGATTACCCGTAGCTTAGCTGATTAATTTCCACAAAACAAGATATTTCGACATCTTTCGGCAGTCGACGCCGGCGCTGCCTCAAGCCGGCGCCGCCGTTTTTTTGCGCGCCGCCTTGGCCGCGTACATGGCCTGGTCGGCGGCCTGCAGCAAGCCTTCGAGCGCTGCGCCATCGCGCGGATAGACGGCCACGCCGATGCTGGCCGCCGCCACCAGCGACCAGCCCTCCAGCTGATAAGGCCGGGCCATCAGCAAGCTTAATTTATCGACCACGCTGCCGACCTCGTCCGCGCCGGCGCCGGCCAGCACCACGGCAAACTCGTCGCCGCCGAGGCGCGCGGCCAGGTCGGCTTTGCGCAGTTGCGAGACCAGCCGCGCCGAGGCCTCGATCAGCAGCTGATCGCCCACCGCATGCCCATGCGTGTCATTGATGGCCTTGAAGTGATCCAGATCCAGATACAGCACCGCCAGCGGACTGCCGCTGCGCTCGCTGATGGCCAGCTGGCGCGCCAGAAACTCGCTGAACATGGCGCGGTTGGCGATGCCGGTCAAACCGTCGTGGCTGGCCTGGTGCCGGGCCCGCAGCAGCATCTCCGACGCACGGGCCATCGCCGCCCCCACCTCGTCCGCCTCGCGCACGCCATACGACCGCGGCATGACCCGCTCGCCGGCCCCCAGCGCCAGCGCCGGCTCGATCAACTGATGCATGGCGCGGCCGATGCGGGTGCCGATGGTCCAGGCGATCAGCAAGCCGGCGCCGAGCAGGCCGACCGTCGCCAGCACGAGCGACCACAGCTTGCGCCGCATCTCGCTCCGCAGATTTTCCAGCGGAATGCCGATGGCCACCGTCCAGCCGGATTTGGGCGCGCGGGCCATCACCGCCAGGACCTCCTTGCCGTCCAGCGACCGCGTTTCAAACGCCCCCTCGGCTTGCTGGCGCATGCGCTCGCGCACCTGCGGGATCGCCTGGGTGCCGACGTAGCGCTGCATGTCTGCCGAACGCGCGACGATGTGCCCGCCACGGTCGATGATGGCGGTGATCCAGTGTTGCGGATAATTCTGGGCGCGCAGAATATCGCCAAAGCGTTCGACCGCAATGGTGGCGGTCAGGGCGCCCCAGTCGCCCGCCATGGAACGCAGCGGAATGCCGACCGCCACCATGGGACGCTGCGCCACCGGGCCGATGAACAAGCTGGAGATAAAAGTGGTGTCGCGTTCCCGCAGGAACCGCAGCGAAATCGAGTCGGGATCGGCCGGCAGGCTGGCGCCATACGGCAGGAAGGTGTTGACCAACTGCTGGCCGGCCGCGTTTTCCAGCACCACATTGAAAATGTTCTGGCGCGCGCCCAGCTGGCGCGCCTGGGCGTCGAACGCCCGCAGATTGCCTTCGGCCAGACTGGGCGAGGTGGCAATGCCGACCAGCGCCGACTCCACCTGCGCCAGCTCCTTGTCGACTTCCATGGCGTTGGCGCGCGCGATGGCGGTGGCGCTGCTGACGAAATTGTCGTAGCCGAGATGATAATCATAATTAATCAACAACACCGCCAGCAGCGCGGCCGGCAGAATGCAGGCCAGCACCAACAGCATCAGCTTGGCGCGTATCGAAGAGGCGAAGTGGAGTTTCATGCATTGAAATTTTACAATAAAACAGCATCCCGCCGTGATTTTCGGGGGGATGCCGGCTTCAATGCAACGCTTGCTTATTTAAAATCCAGAAACGCCTCCATGGCCTTGGTCGCGCGGCCATCGGCACCCCAGGCGCTCAGCTCGTAATGGCTCCAGCTGCGCGCACCCTGCGGTTCCCAATAGATCACGCCCAGCCCTTTACCGTTCGGCACCGCGCGCACTTTCTGCTGCACCGCCATCAACATGTCGTAGGTATTTTGCGGCTGACTGTCCTCGCCCCCGACCTCGACCACCATCACCTCCTTGCCGTAGCGCGCCGCCATGTCGTTCATATTGGCGGCCAGCGCATCGATTGACTGCCTGTAGTCCGGGCGACCGTCCAGCCAGTAAGGATAGTACGACAGGCCGATCACATCGTACTTCGCGCCGTTGGCCTTGGCGTTGTCGAACCAGGTGCGGAACCACTGGTTGTCCTGGCCACGATCCAGATGCAGCACCACCTTGGACGACGGGCTGACCGCTTTGATCGCGTCATAGCCCTGATTGATCAGTTGCGCCAGTTGCGGCCAGTTGTCGGTGTGGCCTTCCGGGTAGATCATGCCGGTGCGCGTTTCATTTCCCACCTGAACCCACTCCAGCTTGACGCCGGCCTTCTCCATGGCACGCATCACGTCCAGGGTGTAGTCGTAGACGTCCCGCTTCAGCTGCGCGAAATCGTGGCCCACCCAGGCGGCGGGCTTGCGCTGCTGCTGCGGATCGGCCCAGCTGTCGCTGTAGTGGAAATTCAGCATGACACGCATCCCCAGTTGCTGCGCACGCAGCGCCATGGTGACGGTCTCGTCCTTGCTGTTGTGTCCGCTGGCCTTGTCATCGGACGGATGAACCCAGGTGCGCAACCGGATGGTGTTGATACCGTAGTCCTTGAGGATCCGCAGCGCGTCCTGTTGCTGGCCCTGCTTGTTGTAGAACTTGTAGCCGGTGGCTTCCATCTGCGGCAGCCAGCCGACGTCGGCGCCCTTGACGAAAGGTTCGGCGGCGTGAGCGGACAGACCGGCCGCGATCAATAAAGTGAGCAGTAGTTTTTTCATGCCGCCATGCTAGCCGAAAGGCCGCGCCGCGAGGCATGCGAAAAATGCCGGCATCCATGTCCATTCGATATGGAACAGAGGCGGCGCGTCTTCCACAATCATCATCGTGATTAGTTTTTTCCCGACGATTAGCCGAGGAAATAAGCCTCTAGAATTTAGACGGTTCCACCGACATAAAAACCAACAACGAGAAACAGGAGACAACATGCAACACGCACCAACACCGCAGCCCCGGCCAGCGCGCCGTCACCAACCACGCCGTACCGGCTACCTGCTCGCCGCGCTCGCGCTGGTCGCCGCGCAGTCGGCGGCGGCGGCCACCTACTATGTCGCGCCGGCCGGCAGCGACGGCAATGCCGGCACGCAGGCGGCGCCCTTCAAGAGCATCGCCAAGGCGCAGTCGGTCGCGGCGGCCGGCGACACCGTTTATCTACGCGGCGGCAACTACATCTTCACCGCCGCCGAAAGCGCCTGCGCCAGCCGCACCGCCGTGGTCAACGCCGTCACATTCAGCAAGAGCGGCAGCTCCGGCCAGCCGATCCGCTACTGGGCCTACGCCGGCGAAAAGCCGGTGTTCGATTTCTCGCGGATGACGGACGACTGCCGCGTCAAAGGCTTCAACGTGACCGCCAGCTGGGTGCACCTGCGCGGGCTGGAGATCACCGGCGCGCCGCAGCAGCCCACCAATCAGCTCAACAACGAATCGTGGGGCGTGTGGAACAGCGGCAGCAACAACATCTTCGAGCGGCTCGACACCCACCACCACATGGGGCCGGGCATGTTCATCGCGCAAGGCAGCAACAACCTGGTGCTGAACGTCGACTCGCACCATAACTACGACCCCTATAGCAAGAGCGGCAACGGCCAGAACGCCGACGGCTTCGGCGTCCACATCGGCGCCAACCAGCCGGGCAATGTGCTGCGCGGCTGCCGCGCCTGGGCCAACACCGACGATGGTTACGACCTGATCCAGGCACGCTCGGCGGTGCTGATCGAGAACTCGTGGGCGTGGTCGCACGGCTACCTGCCCGGCACCACCACGCCGCTGGCGGCCGGCAACGGCAACGGCTTCAAGGTCGGCGGCTTCGCCGGCGCCTACGTCGCCGGCGCGCCGCAGCACACGGTGCGCAACAGCGTCGCCTTCAACAACAAGGCATCCGGCTTCTATGCCAACCACCATCCGGTGGCCAACTACTACTACAACAACACCAGCATCGCCAACGGCAACGACTTCAACATGCTGGGTGTGGACGCCACAGGCGCCGCCATCAACCTCGGCATCCTGCGCAACAACCTCGCGTGGCAGGGCACGCTGGTGGCGAATGTCGACGGCGCCGATGTCGCCAACAACAGCTGGAACCTGACGGGCGTGGTGTCGGTCACCTCGGCCGATTTCCGCAGCGTCTCAACCAGCGGCTGGGACGCCGCGCGCCAGGCCGATGGCAGTCTGCCGGTGCTGCCGAACTTCCGGCTGGTGGCGGGCAGCGACTTGCTGGACAAAGGCGTCAATGTCGGCCTGCCCTACACCGGCAGCGCGCCAGACCTGGGCGCCTTCGAGGGCGGTCAATAACGGCCGGCCATCGTTAGCGGGGTCAGGTGGGCGGCTAACGCCCGCCGCCCACCTGGCGCGGCTGCCGCGCGGCGTTCAAGTCTTGCAAGACCTGCCAGGCGATCGCCTGAAGTTCCCGTGAGTTCGCCACCTCGCGCCGCCAAGCGACAAAAACTCAGATCGCGCGAGCCTTGACGTCAGCCACAGCGAATAAAGCGACGGATCTAGTCGGTTCCCAGACCGCCCCCCCTCGTAATGCTTGATCGCTGCTTCGCGCCTGGTGAAAACGTCTTCGTCGCCTGCTGGACGGCCTTGCTCGTCAAGGGAGCTATATGCACCAGTGACATGGCACAGCGTCATCATCCCGCTGACGTCGTCCGGCACATCCGGCGTGTGGATTTCTCCGGGTATTGGCGCGACAAGACACCGCTTTTCCGTACACGCAAGACGTTCACCAAATATCCTTGGGTAACGTCCAGTATCAGTGAACGGAACCAGACGTTCGGTGGCTGCGGAACCCACTCGCGCTCATCTTCAGGCACGGCCTCAGAGACGACCAGATCTTGAATGGCCAGGCGTGGCAGAGGTTGTGCGAAGCCGACCGGGGTACTCGGATGGGTGCGTTCAGAGACGAATTGGCAGTATTCCTGGCGGCCGTCGAAACCGGCAGTTTCTCGGCTGCGGGGCGCCGCTTAAATTTATCGCCCGCCTCGAGCTACCTGGCGCGCCACGGCATCCCCGAGACACCCCTGAGGATCTTGCGCAACACAACTGCCTGAACATCAGCCAGCGCCAGGACTGGCACGATTGCCTGTAATCGACCTGGGCGAGAAAAAGTTAATCACCGTAACCGGTAAGGCAGGCGCCAACCTTGGCGATATGCGGTTAGCGCTTGCCCGTCATGGCTTGGGACTGGTAAGGCTGGCGGAATTTCACGTTCGTGATGACCTGCACGCAGGACGTCTCGTCGCGGTTCTGGAAAAATTCCGCCCGCCTGCCAAGGAACCTCCGTATCTGCTGTATCAAGAACGCAAGCAGCTCCATCCGCGCGTTCGCGCGTTTATTCAATTTATGGAAGCACGGTTTTAAGGTCACGTGCTCTCCATTCAGCTCGACGGTAACTGGATGGTATTAGTCCCGCTCCGCCCTCATCGCCTGGTTGACCAGCAAGGTGTCCGTGAACTGTTCGAAGGTCACGACTTGCCCTTCTTTCAGCGTCCACAGGTGGACCACGCGCGCTTGCATTGCCTTGGCCGTGGCGCGGTAGATACCGTGGTAGGTTCCTACCCCGACAACGTGGTCGCCGCCGTCGATCAGGCTTTGCAGTTCGAAGCGGTAGCCGATCCATTCCTTGCCCAGCACGGCGAACACGTTCTCTACCACCGCTTGCGGACCGATCCAGGTACCGGCGCACGGAAAGCCTGCCATCTCGGTCCAGCGCACTTGCGGCGACACATCGGCCATCATCGCGTCGATATCCCCCCGTGCCGATGCTTCGTAATGCGAACGGACAATGTCAATCTTGGTTTTCATGGGCTTACCCCCACTGCATTTCGCCGGTGGCGACCTTGGCGCCGATCTGTAGAGCAACGGCCATGCCAGCGTTCGGGTAGCGTTGGGTCATGGCGGCAATCAGCGCGCTGCTGTCGGCGGCTTTGAGCAATTCCTCCTCAAATGCCACCAGATAGTCGCGGGTATAGCTGATCGCGCTGGCGTCCACCGCCTCGCCCTCGGCCATGTGGCCTGGCACGACGACGGCAGGCAGGCGCGCTGCCATGGTATCGAGATTCTGCCGCCACGCTGCACGGGCTGCCGCACCTTGGGTATCCGCAGTCCAGACATGTACGCCGGAAAACACCAGCACGCCGCCAAAGATGGCGTTCAGCGAAGGTACCCAAAGGTAGCGGCGATTTGCCAAACCGTCGGCGTCGACGACCTCCATCGTCTGCCCTTCCAGCGTCAGCGTCGCGCCGTCAAAGGCTTCCGGCATCACAATATCCTTGAGGCTTTGTGGGCCATTCTGTTTCAGCTGCGGCCCCCAGGTCGCCAGTTTCTTCCCGACGTTGGCCTGGATGGCAGTGATGGTGGCTGACGCTGCGATGACCTTGGCTTCAGGAAAAGCAGCCACGATAGGCTGCAGGCTGAAGTAGTAGTCGGGATCGCTTTGGCTGATGTAGATGGTGGTGAGTTGCTTGCCGCTGGCCTTGATGGCATCGGCCACGGCCAGGCCGTCAGACCGCGTGAAGCCGCCATCAATCAGCACCGCCTCGCGTGTGCCGGAAATCAGCACAGGCGCGCGAAAAAAGCCATGCTCGCCAGCGGGAAAATGCTTCCACTTCAGTTTGGTAGTTGCAGTCATGAGATGTTCTCCTGGTTGATGGTTGTGGTTAGGCCGCTGCGATTTGGCGCAGTAGCGCCTGTGGATCTGAATTTCCCGGATCAAGATTGAGCATCTGACGCCTGCCACCGGACTCAAGCACCAGGGTGGGTACGCCACGGGCGCCCAACGCCTGCATCAATCGCTGCGCCTGCGCTACGCTGGATCGACATGCACTGAGCAGCGCAGCATCAAGCTGCGATAGCTGCGCGGCGGCGTCTGCGAGTCCCAACGCCCATAGCAAATCCGCCAGAACCGCCAACGACGTGACATCGCTACCGTCGACGTAACGCGCATGCTGGATCGCCTTCAGTGCATCGAACGCTTGCGTAGGGGCGGTCAGGGACACGGCGGTCAGCGCCAGCGTCGCCGGACCGCTATCAAACATCTGCGAGCGTCCAGCCAGGACATGCTCACGATATTGCGCCGAAAAAGGCTGCCCCGTCATGCTCAGAATACGCTGATCGTTGGACCAGGCAAAGGCGGCGAAGGCAGCGTCCATCGGTCTGGCGCCCGCGCCGGAAAAAAGACCGGTCGGCTGTAGCTTGACGTTCAGGCCAGGCACCTTCAGCAACGACGACACCACCGGCGCAGCGCCGTAGCACCATCCGCACAGCGGGTCGAACAAGTAGTGCACGGTTTTGTCCATCTGAGCTCCATAGTTGATGCAGCCATTCTACGCAGTATGTATTGACTGGAAAATACATCTACGCCTAACATAATGTATGCTTAAAACATACAATGAATCAGCTGCTGCCCAAGGCGGGCTAGGCAATCTTCGGCGCCTCACCTACTTTGTCGCAGTGGTGGAGACCGGCTCGTTCACGGCGGCCGCAGAGCGCCTCGGGATTACCAAAGCGGTGGTAAGCCAACAGGTTGCCCGGTTAGAAAGTGAGTTCCGCACTTCGCTGCTGGTGCGCACCACGCGCAGGGTGCAGCCGACTGAAGCGGGACAAGCATTCTACTTGCGCTGTGCGCTTATTTTGCGCCAGGCCGAGGAGGCGTTTGACGAGCTGGCCGAAGGCGCGGCGGAGCCGTCCGGCACACTGCGACTGACGGCGCCGTTTGACTACGGAGTGGGCGTCGTGGTGCCAGTCATCGCGGCCTTCCGGCAGCGCTACCCCGCCTGCAAAGTCGACGCCATCCTCAGCGACCAGACGCTGAATGTTATGAACAGCAATATTGAACTGGCGATCCGCGTCGGCTGGCTGGCCGATACCAGTCTTCAGGCACGACAGGTCGGCACCTTCAGGCAGTTGCTGGTGGCGTCTGCCAGCATGGCGCCGCGCGTTGCGCAGCTCCAACAGCCGCAGCAGATTGTCACGCTACCGTTCATTGCCAATACCGCGCTACCTGAGCACCGGAAATGGCGCTTCTCGCGCCAGGGAAGCGAACCTCAGGACGTCACGGTGGAGGCCGAAGTTTATCTGGACGCCACCCTGGCCGTGCGCGAGGCTGTTTGCTGCGGGATGGGACTGTCAGTGTTGCCCGATTTTGCGATTGCAGGCGATCTTGCAGCCGGCCGTCTGATCCCGGTGCTGCCGCAATGGCTGCTGCCGTCGGGCGGCATCCATGCGGTGTTTCCTGCGGCACGCTATCGGCCAGCCAAGGTCCGCGCGTTCGTTGACCTGCTGGCAGCCTGGGAGGAGGAGCGCCAGGGTCGCTGAATCCTGACTTCCTCAGATACGGATGAAGTTATGCGTTGACAGCGCACCGAATGGCAGCGAGGCCAGCGGGCCGCCAACGTCCAGGGAGCCGAGGTCAACCGGGAAGAAACCGGCCGCCTCCATGACGCCGCGCACCTCGGCCTTCGCCGCAGCATCGTCACCCGAATAGAACAATACGCGCTGGCCACCCGAGACTTCCGGCGTCGTCAGCACGTTGACGTCGTTGTGGTTAAACGCTTTGACGACACGTGCGCCTGGCGCGAATTGCTGGATGATCTGACTCGAGTGCTTGCCGCCGAGATCAACGGCCTTAATCCCGTACGCTGCGAGCGGATTGCTCGGGTCGTTCGCATCCGGCGACGTTGCAGGGTCGAAAAACTCCACCGGGTTGGTGCCATCGATCACAATCCGACCGTTCCACGCGGGCAGCGTGCCCAGCACTTTTTCCGCATCGACCCAGCGCACCGCAATCAGCACCATGTCGGCACTTGCTGCCTCTTCCACAGTGCCAGCCTTGATCGACGGACCGAGCTCCTTGACCAGCTCAGCCAGCGAAGCTGGGCCACGGCTGTTGGAGATGGTGGCCGAGCGCCCTTTTTTGGCGAGAATGCGGGCGAAGTTGGAGCCGAGAGCGCCAGAGCCAATGATGCCAATAGTCATGATGTTTCCTTTAAAGATTGAGTGAATAAACCGTTTTCTGAGTTGAATTCTAGGGCTGCACTGCTGATGGCGTTAGTAGCAATCGACTATAATCAGTTTCAATTTTTACTTGAAGCCAACGCTATGGAAACCCTCGCCAATCTGGAATCATTTGTGCGCAGTGCCGAGAGCGGCAGCTTTTCTGCTGCGGCCCGCCGACTGGGCCTGACACCTGCAGCGGTCAGCCGCAACGTTGCGCTGTTGGAGCGTAACCTTGGCGTGCGCCTGTTCGCGCGCAGCACGCGCGGTCTGACGCTGAGTGAAGCGGGGGAGCGTTTTCGGCTCTCCGTACAGGGAGGCCTCGACAGCATTCAGGAAGCTATCGCCGACATCAAGGTCAATGCCGGGCAACCGGCCGGGGTGTTGAAGCTGAGCGCGGCGCCGGGCTTCGGTATGGATTTCTTGTTGCCGCTGATGCCAGCGTTTCTCCAACGTTATCCGGGCGTCACGCCCGACTGGGTGTTCGACAGCCGACCGCTGGACCTGATCGTGGGGGGTTTTGATGCGGCGATCGGCGCGGGATTCGAGCTGCCTCCGGGTATGGTGGCGCGTGAACTGGCGCGCATCCATCTGATTGCCGTGGCAGCGCCGGCGCTGTTACAAGGGCAGCGTCGTCCCAAAGATCCAGCCGGACTTGCCGAGTTCCCCGGCGTCGTAATGCGCTCGCCATTAACCGGCCGCATGCGGACGCAAGTCATGCGCAACAACGCCGGCGTTGAAGTCACAGCAAAACAGCGGGCTGTCATGCTGGTCAACGATCCGGATGCACTCAGCCGCGCCGTGGTGCTGGGCCTTGGCGTCGGGCTAATACCGGTCCCACACGCGGCGCCCCATCTGGAAAGCGGTGCGCTGGTGCGTTTGCTGCCAAACTGGTATGGCGACGTCGGACCGATCTCTTTGTATTTCACCAGTCAGAAACTGTTGCCAGGGAAGACCCGTGCCTTTGTCGATTTTGTGGTCGAGGCATTCAGGATGCAGAAGCTACCGCAACTTCTGTCCGCGAAATAGCGGCCTGCAATCTCTGAATCGCCACGGACATGACTTTGATTTTCAGGAGGAGTTGGAGGCCGCTGAAGCTGCGCTGAGCCTGCTCAACCAATGGGATGTTTTTGAAGAGGTCAGCGTTTCTCTGTCTGAGCTGTCGCGACAGACTGTGCCGATCATCCAGTTTGAAAAGTTCATCGATTTGTAAGTAGCGCGCGGGATAAGGTTTAGCTGATGCTTACGGTCAATCCGGCCAGCAAACGAACATCACGCCCACATTTAATGACGCGGACGGCGACTTTGAGACGAAACAAAATTATCAAGCGCTTGCCAGGCTATCTCTTGCAGAACTTTGCCGTTCATAAACACATAGGTTTCCGCAGATAATCGTGTCGCCATCCAGAGCGACATCCGCAAGTACAATTACACTGCCTTGACGCGTATTAAACGAATACGCCAGCAAGCCATCCTCTCCCGAGCGAGCATGTTCGACAGCTATTCGCAGGGAATCCTTGAGGTCCATATTGGCGACGCCAGTTTACTCCAATGAAGCGGCAACGCGTTTTCACCAGTCTCAACGCCGAAAGCGGTAGAATGACGGGCTACGCACGGGGGTGGTTTGCGCTCCCGCAACACCAGACTTATCGCATCGCCTGAAGAAACAATGACCACTGTCCCGAACGAAATCAACGCCGCCGCCGTCAAGCACAGCCCCGCCGAGAAACTGACCCCGATGATGCAGCAGTACCTGAGCATCAAGAACCAGCATCCGGACATGCTGGTCTTCTACCGCATGGGCGATTTCTACGAGCTGTTCTTCGATGACGCCGAAAAGGCGTCGCGCCTGCTCGGCATCACGCTGACCGCGCGCGGTTCGTCGGGCGGTCAGCCGATCAAGATGGCGGGCGTGCCGTTTCATTCGCTGGAAGGCTATCTGGCCAAGCTGGTCAAGATCGGCGAATCCTGCGCCATCTGCGAACAGATCGGCGACCCGGCCACCAGCAAGGGCCCGGTCGAACGCAAGGTGATGCGCGTGGTCACGCCGGGTACGCTGACCGACGCCGACCTGCTGCCGGAAAAATCGGAACGCCCGCTGCTCGCGCTGGCCATCATCAGCCAGCGCAAGGTGGCCACCGCCGGCCTGGCTTGGCTGTCGCTGGCCAGCGGCGCGCTCCGGCTGATGGAGTTCTCGGGCGACGCCCACACCGTCAACAGCCGCATCCAGCAGGAGCTGGAACGCATCTCGCCGGCCGAGATCCTGCGCGGCGACAACGGCGAACTGTTTGACGAATACACCGCCTGCCACGTCAGCCGCGTGCCGGAATGGCATTTCGACGTGGTCAGCGGCCACAAGGCGCTGCTGGACCAGTTGGCCGTGTCGACGCTGACCGGCTTCGGCGCCGATGGTCTGGGCGCGGCCTTCGGCGCGGCCGGCGCGCTGCTGCGCTACGCCCAGTCGACGCAGGGGCGCGGCCTGCAGCACGTGCGCACGCTGACCACCGAAACCGAAAATGAATTCATCGGCCTCGACGCCGCCACCCGCCGCAACCTGGAACTGACGGAAACCATCCGCGGCCAGGAATCGCCGACGCTGTTCTCGCTGCTGGACCACTGCCGCACCGCCATGGGTTCGCGCCTGCTGCGCCACTGGCTGCACCACGCGCGCCGCGACCAGAACGTGGCCCGCGCGCGCCACCAGGCCATCGCCGCGCTGGCGCAGGCCGACGCCACCGGCACGCTGTCGCACACGCTGGCGCAGGTGCCGGACATTGAACGCATCACCACCCGCATCGCGCTGCTGTCGGCGCGTCCGCGCGACCTGGCCAGCCTGCGCGACGGCCTGACGCAATTGCCGGCGCTGCGCCAGGCCATGCAGCGCGCGCTGAGCGGCGCCGACGGCCTGCTGGCCGCCATCCACGCCGACCTCGCCACGCCGGAGACCTGCCTCGATCTGCTGCAACGCGCGGTGATGCCGGAACCGTCGGTGATGGTGCGCGACGGCGGCGTCATCGCGCGCGGCTTCGACGCCGAGCTGGATGAACTGCGCGGCCTGTCGGAGAACGCCGGCCAGTACCTGGTCGACCTGGAGACGCGCGAGCGCGCCCGCACCGGCATCGCCAACCTGCGCGTGGAGTACAACAAGGTGCACGGCTTCTACATCGAAGTCACCAACGGCCAGGCCACCAAGGTGCCGGACGACTACCGCCGCCGCCAGACGCTGAAGAACTGCGAGCGTTACATCACGCCGGAACTGAAGGCGTTCGAGGACAAGGCGCTGTCGGCCCAGGACCGCGCGCTGGCGCGCGAGAAGATGCTGTACGACCAACTGCTGGGCGATCTGGCGCCGTTTATCGGCACGCTGCAGAGCATCGCCAAGGCGCTGGCGCAGCTGGACACGCTGACCGCCCTCACCGACCACGCGCTGCGCCACAACTGGTGTGCGCCGGAGCTGGTGGCCACGTCGTGCATCAACATCAAGGAAGGCCGTCACCCGGTGGTGGAAAACCAGATCGAGCGCTTCATCGCCAACGACTGCCGCTTCGTCGACGAACGCCGCCTGCTGCTGATCACCGGCCCGAACATGGGTGGTAAATCGACCTTCATGCGCCAGGTGGCCTTGATTACGCTGCTGGCCTACATGGGCAGCTACGTGCCGGCGCAAAGCGCGGTGATCGGCCCGATCGACCGCATCTTCACCCGCATCGGCGCGACCGACGATCTGGCCGGCGGCCGCTCGACCTTCATGGTGGAGATGACCGAGGCCGCCGCCATCCTCAACGGCGCCACCGAGCACTCGCTGGTGCTGATGGACGAAATCGGCCGCGGCACCTCGACCTTCGACGGTCTGGCGCTGGCCTGGGCCATCGCGCGCCATTTGATTGAAACCAGCCGCAGCTTCTCGCTGTTCGCGACCCACTACTTCGAGCTGACGCAACTGCCGGACAACCATCCGACCGCCAGCAACGTGCACCTGTCGGCGGTGGAGCACAAGGACACCATCGTGTTCCTGCACGCGGTGCAGGAAGGCCCGGCCTCGCAGAGCTACGGCTTGCAGGTGGCGCAGCTGGCGGGCGTGCCGCAGCCGGTGATCAAGGCCGCGCGCAAGCACCTGGCGCGGCTGGAGGCGCAGGCGCTGGACGCCACGCCGCAGTTGGACCTGTTCGCCGCGCCGTCGATCGACGCCAACGACGAGGAGGTGGCCGCACCGGCGACCGCCGCCACCAGCCCGGCCATGCGCGAACTGCTGGACGCGCTGGACGATCTCGATCCGGACGCGCTGACCCCGCGCGAGGCGCTCGAACGCCTGTATCAGCTGAAGCGCCTGACGGAGTCGGCGCAGGCATGATGCGCGGCGCGCGCGCCCGTCTCGCACTGCTGGCCGCCGCCACGGCGCTGGCGGCGGGCGCCCACGCCATGCCGCCGATCACAGCGGCCACGCCGCCGCAAAAGCCGTTCGTGTTCGGCGTCATCGGCCATCCGCTGCAGCATGGGCGCGATGAGGCGGCGCTGCAGCGCGCCGTCGCCGACGCCTCGCAGAACTATCCGGCCTTTGTGGTTGCCACCGGCATCAAGGCCGCCAGCGAGCCTTGCAGCGACACACTGTACGCGCAGCGCCGCGCGCTGCTGAATGAGTCCTCGGGGCCGATGGTGGTGTCGCTGGCAGGCAGCGACTGGAGCGCCTGTCTCAACTCCGCCGGCCGCTCCAACGCCATCGAACGGCTGAACCGCCTGCGCGAACTGTTTTATGCCGACAGCGAGTCGCTCGGCATCCGCCGCATTCAGGTAACGCGCCTGTCGTCCACCGCCAAGTTCCGCAGCTATGCCGAGAACGCGCACTGGGAAGTCAACAAGGTGCTGTTCGCCACCATCAATCTGCCGGCGAACAACAACCACTATCGCCCGGAAGCGGGCCGCAACAGCGAGTATGAAGACCGGCTGGTGGCCAACCGCGCCTGGCTGCACCGCTTGTTCTCGATGGCCGACCGGCAGAAGATGGCGGGACTGGTGCTGTTCTCGGACGGCGATCCCGGCGTGACGGAGGACGCAGGCTTCTCGCTGCTGCCGTCGTTCCAGAGCAAACACGATGGCTTTGCCGAGGTGCGCAAGCAAATCCGGGCGATGGCGGAGAAATACAAGGGGAAGGTGCTGCTGATTGATGCGCAAGCGCCGCGGGCGGGCGCGCCGCATGTGGAGCCGGCCATCGAATGGCGCGGCAATGTGGGGCACGTGAACATGGCCGCCGACTGGGCCGAAGTGCGCGTGGCGCCGGGCGCCGCCGCCCTGTTCTCGATCAAGGGCGGCAGCGCTGCGGCGCCGAACGATTAGTGAATCGGGTGGATGGCGACGTGATCGCCTTCCTCGCCTTCATCATCTTCGTCGTGATGGTGACCGTGGGCGCCGTGCACGTGGCCGTGGGCGATTTCTTCATCGGTGGCTTCGCGCACGTCGGCGACGCTCAGCGCGAAGCGCAGCGCCATGCCGGCCAGCGGGTGATTGCCGTCCAGGACCACTTTGTCGTCGGCGATGTCGGTCACGGTGAAGATCATGGCTTCTTCCGCGCCGCCTTCGCCATCCGGCATGCCTTCGAACTGCATGCCCACTTCCAGCGGTTCCGGCAGGCGGTTGCGCTCTTCCACTTTCACCAGCGAGGCGTCGTAGTCGCCGAACGCGTCTTCCGGTTCGATCTGGATGATGGACGAATAGCCGACTTCCTTGCCGTCGAGTTCTTCTTCGATTTTCGGCAGCGTGTTCTCGTAGCCGCCATGCAGGTAGACCATGGGCTGACTGCCGTCTTCGATCAGATTGTCCTGGGCATCGGACAGTTTGTAATTCACAGTCACGACTGTATTCTTGGCAATCTTCATTTTGTGCTTCCTTTCTGTAATTAGCCTTGGATTATACCTTGGATCGCCGGCGGACCTGCCGCGCGTCCCGCTCGGGAATGACGACGGCGGGCGACGCTTAGGGGTGGGGTTGGGCGCGGCCCGGTTTATAATGCGGTATGAAAAAATTACCGCTCCTCGGCGACATCACGCCGGCGCAGTTCCTGCGCGACTACTGGCATAAAAAGCCGCTCCTGATCCGCAACGCCATCCCCGGCTTCAAGCCGCTGCTCAGCCTTGACGCGCTGGCCAAACTGGCCGCCACCAACCACGCCGAATCGCGCCTGGTCACCGGCTTCGACGGCCAATGGTCGCTGCAACACGGCCCGCTGGCCGAACTGCCGCCGCGCGACAAGCAGCAATGGACCATGCTGGTCCAGGGCGTCAACCTGTTCGACGCCAAGGCCGACGCGCTGCTGCGCCAGTTCCGCTTCCTGCCGGACGCCCGCCTGGACGATCTGATGATCAGCTTCGCCACCGATGGCGGCGGCGTCGGTCCGCATTTCGATTCCTACGACGTGTTCCTGCTGCAGGCCCAGGGCCAGCGCCGCTGGCGCATCGGCAAGCAGAAGGACCTGACGCTGATCGACGGCCTGCCGCTGAAGATCCTGGCCAATTTCGAGCCGGAAGAAGATCTGGTGCTGAACCCGGGCGACATGCTGTACCTGCCGCCGCAATACGCGCACGACGGCATCGCCATCGGCGACTGCCAGACCTACTCGATCGGCTTCCGTCTGCCGTCCTACCAGGAGCTGGGCGAAGGCTTCCTGCAGTTCATGGCCGACTCGATCGACCTGCCGGGCCGCTATGAGGATCCGGACCTCAAGGCCACCGACAAGCCGGCCGAGATTCCGCGCCAGATGCTGACCGATCTGGCCGACGAGCTCAACAAGGTGCGCTTCACCGAGGAAGACATCACCATCTTCCTCGGCGAGTACCTGTCGGAGCCGAAACACAATGTGTTCTTCACCGGCCCGGCCAAGCCGCTCACCGTCGGCAAATTCGGCGAGGCGGTGATGAAGAAAGGCCTGGTCCTGTCGCGCAAGACGCAGATGCTGTATCGCGGCAAGAACGTCTTCATCAACGGTGAATCGTTCGGCGTCGGCAAGGCCGACAAGGCCACGCTGGAACTGCTGGCCAACAACCGCCGCCTGGAACCGGAGGAATTCGCCGCCGCGTCGGACGACGTGCTGGAGGCGCTGTACACCTGGTATCAGGACGGCTGGGCGGAGTTGGGCTAAGCACGCGGAGGCACGATGGACAGGCAGGTCATTCCCTTCACCACGCGGGCGGAATTCCAGCAGCATCTGGCCACCTGCCGGTCCCGCGCCGAGCGCACGCTGCAGATGTTCGACCCGGATTTCAGCATCTGGCAACTGGGCAGCAGCGCCAGCGACGCCCAGTTGCGCCGCTTCTTCCAAGGTGGCGGCCGGCTGGAGCTGGTGGCGCACGACGGCAAACCGGTCGAGCGCGACGCGCCGCGCTTCCTGCGCCTGCTCGACGATTACGCCCACTTGATCGAGGTGCGCCGCACGCCGCCGTCGTTGCGGCAATTGACGGACTCCTTCTGCATCGCCGACCAGCGCGATATTGTCCGCCGTTTTCATGCCGAACATTTCCGTGGAGAAGCCGTTTTTAACGGTGTGCCAGACCTGCAAATCAGTTTGGAACGTTTTATTACAATTTGGTTAGCATCCAGCCCCGGTTTGTACGCAAACTCAACTGGATTATGAGCAAGTTAGGAGTAGAATGCTGTCAACACGGTAGTGCAATGGACTAAACCGCAAAATTGGTCCGAATCGAAATGTTGCGATACCGCAAAATTATCCTGGGTTGAGCTTGTTGAACTATTGCGATGCACTAAAAATCGCTATAATATTCGGCTAGGAAGTTTCCGTTGTCTGGTAGGCACCTTTTCTTAGGTACGAAAGCCTTCGAAGACGACCTAATGAGCGATAATTACCGGTAATTATTAATCGCAACACTGTGTTTAATTTTTGAATTAACTAAGGAAAATCCATGAAAAAATCCCTGCTGATCGCCTCCCTGCTGGCCGTGGCTCTGGCTGCTTGCTCGAAAAAAGAAGAAGCTCCTGCTGCTCCAGCTCCAGTAGCTGCTCCAGAAGCTGCTCCAGCTCCAGCCGCTCCAGCCGCTGACGCTGCCGCTCCAGCCGCTTCGGCTCCAGCTGACGCTGCTGCTCCAGCCGCTTCGGCTCCAGCTGACGCTGCCGCTCCAGCCGCTTCGGCTCCAGCTGCTTCGAAGTAATATCAGCTTGTGAAAAAAACCGGCCTCTGGCCGGTTTTTTTTCGTCCGCTGATTTGTAAATACATTTATCGGCACCATAAAAAAACCGCCAGCCAGGCGCGATCACATCGCACTCAGGCTGGCGGTTTTCTTTCGCCGCGATGCGCGGCGGGTCTTATTTCAGTTTATTTCAATTGCTCATGCAGCAGCGTCAGAATCTTTTCGCCGACCGGGCTGGCTTCCGCCTCACCCTTGTTGCTCAAGACTTTCACCACGCTGGCATTACCCTCGGCCGCTTTGACCGAAATGCGATAACGCTGCGCTTCCTTGTCCGCCTCGTCCGACGAGCCCCAGCTGAACAGCTTGCTGAAGAAGCCTTTCGATTCGGCCGTATCGTTAATGTAACGCACGAAGTAAATGCCCTGGGTACGATCGCGGTCTTCCACGGTGAAGCCGGCGCGGTCCAGCGCCAGGCCCACACGGCGCCAGGCGCGGTCGAAGCCCTCGTCCACCTGCACGGCGCGGTCGGCGCCCGTGCCCACCAGCGAAGCGTGTTGCGGCTGCACGATGGCGCTGTCGACGGCGTCCTTGGCTTGCGCCAGCTGCTCGCCGCCATTACCCAGTTTGTTCATCATACGGGCCAGGAATTCGGCCTCCAGGCCTGGATCGTTCGGGCGCGCCATCCACTTGGTGCTTTCCTTGTCGGTGCCCACGGCCACTTCCTGCACGCCACGGTGGCTGATGTAGATCTCGCTGGAACCGTCGGCGCGGCGCTCGATGCGGGTGCGGAACTTGTCACGCTCGCCGCTCGAATAGACCGAGTCGAAAACCTTGCCGATGGTGTTGCGGATGAAGTCCTGCGGAATCTTGGCGCGGTTCTCGTTCCACTCGGTTTCCATGATGCCGGCCGCCGGCAATTCCTGCGACAGCGTGAAGCCCGAGTCTTCCCAGAACTGTTTCAACTGCGGCCACAGCTGTTCCGGCGTCTGCTTGACGATCAGCCAGCGCTGGTTGCCGTCGCGCTCGACCTTGATATCGCTCAGCGTGGTCTGCGCCACGGTGCCGGCGGCTGGCTGGCCGGGCACCACGACCGCGCCCTGGTTCAGCGCACCCGACTGGGCCGCCTTCGAGGCGTTGTAACCGGAAGCGGTGGCCACGCCGTTGTTCGAGTCCGGCAGCGAATAGCGGTTGTCTTTCTGCAGTTGGGTCAGGTCCGGCGGCACGTCCAGCGTGCTGGCCTTCTTGGCCGAGCGGTAGTCCACCTTGTCGTTGCCTACCACCGAGCTGATCATGCCGCAGCCCGTCAGGCTGGTCACGGTCGCCACCACGGCGCCGGCCACCAGGGCGCGCTGCGAGGAAATAAAAGCTGTCTTGCGAATAGTCATGTCGTTACTTAAGAAGCTGAGGTGCAGCAAAATATGATCCGACCCAGGTCGGGGCTAGTTGCTTGTCGCTACGAATATTACAGTACGCCGGCTTCGTGCAGGGCAGAACGTACTGCCGCATGGCAGTCTTCGGCCAGCGGGACCAGCGGCAGACGGATGCCGGACGGCATTTTGCCCATTGCCGCCAAGGCCCACTTGACCGGCACCGGATTCGGTTCGATGAACAGTTTCTGGTGCAGCGGGAAGACTTTATTGTTCAGCGCGATGGCGGTGGCGATGTCGCCGGCCATCGCCGCCTTGCACATGTCGGCCATCATGCGCGGCGCCACGTTGGCGGTGACCGAAATATTGCCGGCGCCGCCGGCCAGCATCAGGGCCATGGCGGTGGCGTCGTCGCCCGAATAGACGGCGAACGAGCGCGGCGCCAGACGCAGCAGGTCGTAGCCGCGGCCGATGTTGCCGGTCGCGTCCTTGACGCCGACGATGTTGGGGATCTGCGCCAGGCGCAGGATGGTCTCGTTGCTCATGTCGGCCACGGTACGGCCAGGCACGTTGTACAGGATCACCGGCAAGTCGACCGCCGTGGCGATGGCCTTGAAGTGCTGGTACATGCCTTCCTGTGTCGGGCGGTTGTAGTAAGGAACCACTTGCAGCGTAGCATCGGCGCCGGCTTCCTTGGCGAAGCTGGTCAGCTTGATCGCCTCGGCGGTCGAGTTGCCGCCCGCGCCGGCGATGACCGGAATGCGGCCGGCCACCTTGGTGACGGCCGCCTTGATCAGCGCGCAATGCTCTTCCACGCTGACGGTGGCCGATTCACCGGTGGTGCCGGCGATGACGATGCTGTCCGTACCTTCGGCAATGTGCCAGTCGATCAGCTGATTCAAGCCCTCGAAGTCCAGACTGCCGTCTGCGTGCATCGGGGTGACGATTGCTACGATGCTGCCCTTAATCATAGGTAATCACTGCGAAAAGTATTAAAACAACGATTGTAGTCGATAGGCTGCGCGCGTGGTGCATTCCGGCAGACAAATCGGCGCTCAAAATGGCGGCAACAGCGCCGCCTCCCGCGGAAAGTCAGGCTTCACGGCACACAGCCGTTGCACCATGGCAGCTTTTGGATGGTCGATGACGCCGTCCTCGAAGGCGACCACCCGCAAGCCATGGGCGACGGCCAGCGCCAGCAGCTCGCCCGGCTGCAGCAAAAACGCCGGATTCGACGGCTTGCCGAACTGCTCGTTGCCAGCCGCGAAAGTCTCGTAAATCAGCACGCCGTTCGGCGCCAGGCTGCCCAACATATCGGCCATTAGCGGGCGATGCAGGTAGTTTGTGATCACGATGCCGGCAAAACGGTGCGGACCAAACGGCCAGGCCGCGCCCTCCTCTTCCAGATCGATGGCGCTGGTGGTGATGCCGGGGCCACAGGCGGCCGCCAGCGCGCTGGCGTCGCGGTCGACCGCCACCACCTCATGGCCCAGCGCGGCCAGATGGCGCGCATGGCGGCCGCTGCCGCAAGCGAGGTCCAGCACGGCGCCGCCGGGAACCAGCGGCGCATAGCGCTGCACCCAAGGGGAGATTTGATCGTTCATCGCTTTTACCTGCATTTACGTATAGGCCAGGCCCATGGCCTCGCGCACATCGCGCATGGTTTCGAGCGCCAGCTTGCGGGCCACGTCATTGCCGTCGGCAACGATGGCGCGCACCAGCGAGGGGTCGTCCAGATACGCCTGGGCGCGCTCGTGCATGGGTTCCTGTTCCCTGATAATCGCTTCAATCACCGGCTGTTTGCATTCGATGCAGCCGATGCCGGCTGATTTGCAGCCCTTGACCACCCATTCCCTGGTCGGCAAATCAGAATAGACCTGATGGAACTGCCACACCGGGCAGCGCTCGGGATCGCCGGCGTCGGTGCGGCGCACGCGCGCCGGATCGGTCGGCATGGTCTTGATCTTTTTGCTGACGGATTCCTTGTCCTCGCGCAGCGCGATGGCGTTGCCATAGCTCTTGGACATCTTGCGGCCATCGAGGCCGGGCAGGCGCGACGCCTCGGTCAGGCGCGCCTGCGGCTCGACCAGGATCAGCTTGCGGCTGCCTTCGAGGTAGCCGAACAGGCGCTCGCGGTCGCCCAGCGACAGGCTTTGGGCGTCGTCCAGCATGGCCTTGGCCTGCGCCAGCGCCTCGTCTTTGCCGTCCTGCTGGTAGTCGGTGCGCAGTTCGTTGTACAGCTTGGCGCGCTTGCTGCCCAGCTTTTTCACCGCTTCCTGCGCCTTCTCCTCGAAACCCTTCTCTTTGCCGTACAAGTGATTAAAACGGCGCGCGATCTCGCGCATCATTTCAATGTGCGGCACCTGGTCCTCGCCGACCGGCACCTGGCTCGCGCGGTAGATCAGCACGTCCGCCGCCTGCAGCAGTGGATAGCCGAGGAAGCCATAGGTTGCCAGGTCTTTATTGGCCAAATTGTCGATCTGGTCCTTGTAGGTCGGCACACGTTCGAGCCAGCCCAGCGGCGTGGCCATCGACAGCAGCAGTTGCAGCTCGGCATGCTCGGGCACGCGCGACTGGATGAACAGCGTGGATTGCGACGGGTCGATGCCGGCGGCCAGCCAGTCGATCAGCATGTCCCAGGTGCTGCGCTCGATGACGCTGGGGTCGTCGTAGTGCGTGGTCAGCGCGTGCCAGTCGGCCACGAAGAACAGGCACGGCAGCTCGGTCTGCAGCCTGATCCAGTTTTTCAGCGCCCCATGATAGTGGCCCAGATGCATGGAGCCGGTGGGACGCATGCCGGAGACGACGCGATCGGGATACATGGCGTGCCTCAGCTGAACAATGCGCGCAGCGGCCAGGACAGCTCATACCACACCACCTGCAGCAGGTGCATGCCGGATACCAGGAAGCCCGTCAGCACATTCATCTGCAGCAGCACGATCAGGCCGATAAACACGAACAGGCCGTAGCGCTCGATCCGCGCATACGGCCGCGCCAGCGACATCGGCAACAGGCCGGTGACGATGCGCCCGCCATCGAGCGGCGGCAGCGGAATCAGGTTGAACACGCACATCGCCGAGTTCACGCCAATGCCGGCCTTGGTCATATTGACGAAGAAATCATCGTCGGTCAGGCGGAACACATAGGCGCACACCACCCACAGCAGCATCCAGCCCAGGCCCATGACAAAATTGGCGGCGGGACCGGCGGCGGCCACGAACGCCATCTGCTTTTTCGGATTGCGCAAGTTGCCGAAATCCACCGGCACCGGTTTGGCGAAGCCCAGCGGCGGCAGCTTGATCAGCGCCAGAAACAGCGGCAGCAGTATCGTGCCGAACAGATCGATGTGTTTCAGCGGATTGGCGGTGAGCCGGCCAAGATTGGCGGCGGTGGGGTCGCCGAAGTAGCGGGCGACATAGCCATGCGCGGCCTCATGCAGGGAAATTGCAAAAAGAACAGGAATGGCGTAGACCGTGGCGGTCTGAATAATGCTATCGATATCCATGGAGCGGGATTTTACCAGAGGCTGGATTGCCTACTTGCGGCGCCGTCAAAGGCCGGCGCCCTCGCCTAGTGTGGAACGGGGATCAGAGCCCGAAGGCGGCGGCGTCGCCACGGCCCTGACGCACCAGCACGGCGTCATCGCCGGTCAGGTCGATCACCGTGGTCGGCTCCATGCTGCAGGCACCACCGTCGATGACCAGCTCCAGCTGCTTGCCCAGGCGATCGCAGATGAGGTCGGCGTCGTTGAGCGGCTCGGTCTCGTCCGGCATGATCAGCGTCGTGCCCAGCAGCGGCTGGTCCAGTTCGGCCAGCAGCGCGTTAATGATGGCGTCCTCCGGCACCCGCAGGCCGATGGTCTTGCGCGACGGATGGCTGAGCCGGCGCGGCACCACCTTGGTCGCCTCAAGGATAAAGGTGAACGGTCCCGGCGTGGCCGCCTTCAGCAGGCGGAACTGGCGGTTGTCGACGCGGGCGTAGACGCCCAGTTCGCTCAAGTCGCGGCACAGCAGCGTCAGGTGGTGTTTTTCATCGATGCCGCGTATGCGGCGCAGGCGCTCGACGGCGCCCTTGTCATCCAGGTGGCACACCAGCGCATAGCAGGAGTCGGTCGGCACGGCGACGATGCCGCCGCCGTGAATGATCTGCGCCGCCTGTTTGATCAGACGGGCTTGCGGATTGACGGGATGTACCTGGAAAAATTGGCTCATGCTTAAGATTGTACGCTACGCAGCGCCGCGATGCGCTCCTCGAACGGCGGGTGGGTCGAGAACAGCGCGCCCCAGCCGCCGCGACCGCCGCTGATGCCCGAGGCGGCGAACGACTGCGGCAACGTGCCCGGCTCGACGCCGTTCAGCCGCGCCAGCGCGTGCTGCATCGGAATCGTGCTGCCCAGCAGCTTGGCCGAACCGGCGTCGGCGCGGAATTCGCGCTGGCGCGAGAACCAGGCCACGATCAGCGAGGCCAGCAGGCCGAACACGATTTCGCAGACGAACACCGTCACCATGTAGCCGATGCCAGGACCGCGACGCTCGTCGTTGCCCTTGTTGAGCATATTGTCGACAAAGAAGCCGACGATACGCGCCAGGAACACCACGAAGGTATTGGTCACGCCCTGGATCAGGGTCATGGTCACCATGTCACCATTGGCGATGTGGGCGACCTCATGGCCCAGCACAGCCTCGACCTCGTCGCGGTTCATGCTCTCCAGCAGACCGGTGGAAACCGCCACCAGCGCCGAATTCTTGAAGGCGCCGGTGGCGAAGGCGTTCGGCTCGCCGGCATAGACGGCCACCTCCGGCATGCCGATGCCGGCCCGCTCGGACAACGTGCGCACGGTGTTCACCAGCCACAGCTCGGTGGAATTGGACGGATTGTCGATCACCCGCGCGCCGGTCGACCATTTGGCCATCGGCTTGGAGATCAGCAACGAGAAGATGGCGCCGGTAAAACCGACCACCAGCGAGAAGGCCAGCAGGCTGCCCAGTTGCAGCTCGCCGCCCGATCCTGGACGGCCGATACCCAGCAGCGACAGGACGATGGACAGCACCAGCATCACGGCCAGATTGGTGGCGATAAACAGGACTATGCGTTTCATGTAAGGGTCTCCAGTACGGGCAACAGCCCAGATCATAAAGTAAGACCGGCTTAACGCAAAATCAAGATGCCGCCCGGCGATAATTCACCGCGCTGATGAGCGTCACTCAGAACCAGTCGTGCCAGACCGGTGTGACATTGGGCGGCAACGGCGGCAGCGCGGCGAAATCCACGCGCGACTCGCCCGGCGCGTGAAAATCCGTGCCGCGCGAGGCCAGGAAGCCGTAATAGTTGGCCAGTTGCGCATAGACCGGATACTGGTCCGGCGTGTGGCTGCCGGTCACCACCTCGATGGCGGCGCCACCCAGCTGCTTGAACTGCTCGAACAGCTCGCCCTGCGCCAGCGGTGTGAAGCGGTAGCGGCCCGGATGGGCGATGACGGCGATGCCGCCCGCGTTGCGTATCCAGTTGACCGCCTGTTCCAGCGTCGCCCAGCTATGCGGCACATAGCCCGGCTTGCCTTCCGACAGATATTTCTTGAACACGTCGGCGGTGCTGGGACAGGCGCCGATTTCCACCAGATAGCGCGCGAAGTGGGTGCGCGACATCAGGTCCGGGTTACCGACATATTTCAGCGCGCCCTCGTAAGCGCCGCCGATGCCGATCAACTCCAGCTGTTTGGCGATCTCGCGGCCGCGGTTGTCGCGGCCGGAACGGGTGTGGGCCAGGCCCTCGACCAGCGCCCGGTTGTTTTCGTCAAACCGCAGCCCGACGATGTGCACCGTCTCCTTGGCCCAGGTGATGGAAATCTCCACGCCGGTGACAAAGCGCATACCCTGCTGTGCGGCCGCCGCGCGCGCGGCGGGAATGCCGCCGACCTCATCGTGGTCAGTCAGCGCCCAGACATCCACCCCCGCCTCGCGGGCGGTTGCCGCCACCACGGCGGGAGCAAGGACGCCATCGGAGACGTTGGAATGGCAATGCAGATCGACTTTCATATCAGCCATTGTACATGGTTAGCTGGCGAGGAATTCCTCGATCATCTGCGCCAGCGCTTGCGGTTGGTCATGGTGCAGCATGTGGCCGGCGTCGTAGACCATTTTCCGGGTGACGTCGCGCAGGTGGCCGAGGCGGCGGTCCAGTTCGGCCCGGCCGGCCGGCTTGCCCCCCATCCAGTCCCACATATTGGTCTGGTCGGCTTCCACCCACAACACCGGCGCGGTGATGGCTTGCCAGCAGGCCATCACGTCGTCGACGTGATACGGCAGCGGACCGGCCTGCTTGTGCACCGGGTCGCCGAGAATTTCCCATTCGCCGGCGTCGTTCCGCGCCGACCAGTGCTGCGCCAGGAAGGCGGCCTTGTCGTCGCTCAGGCGCGGGTTGGTTTTCTGCAACCGCGCGGCGACCGCCGCTTGGGTCGGGTAGCCGCGCATCTCCGGCTGTTCCAGCAGACTGTCCATCCACTTGGCGTAACGCCCCGGCGCCTGCTCCGGCTTGGCGCCCTTCAGGCCGGCGCCCTCCAGGTTGATCAGCTTGCGGATGCGCTCCGGCCGCGCGCCGGCGTACAGGCCGACGATGTTGCCGCCCATGCTGTGGCCCAGCAAATACACCGCCTGCTCCGGCGAGTAGTGACGCAGGATGGCGTCCAGGTCGGCCAGGTAGTCCGGGAACCAGTAGGTGTCCAGCCCGCTGCGCTGGGACAGGCCGAAACCGCGCCAGTCCGGCGCGATCACATGCCAGTCGCCCTGCAGGGCGTCCGCCACGAACTGGAACGACGCGCCGACGTCCATCCAGCCATGCATCATGAACAGCTTGGGCGCGCCGTCCCGCCCCCAGTGGCGCACATGACAGCGCAGGCCGCGTATGGTCAGGAATTCGGAACGGGATGGAGTGTGCTTGCTCATCTTGATCGCCTTGAAAATGGTGGGGCTGGCGCCATATCGGAACCTTGCTAGCCGCAAAGCAAAATAATAGCACGACCGTTCGATAGCCGGGCAAGCGAAAAGCCAGCGTAAAATAGCGCTATCCCACCGTACTCAGCAAGGTTCCAATGTCACTATATCAACTAGGCGATCACGCGCCGGAGATCGCCGCATCGGCATTTGTTGCCGATAATGCCACGATCGTCGGCAAAGTCAGCTTGCACGACAACACCTCCGTGTGGTTCGGCGCCACGCTGCGCGGCGACAACGAGCGTATCACCATCGGTGACAACAGCAACGTGCAGGAAGGCACGGTGATGCACACGGACATCGGCTACCCACTGACCGTGGGCCGCAACGTGACCATCGGCCACCAGGCCATGCTGCATGGCTGCACCATCGGCGACGGTTCGCTGGTCGGCATTCAGGCGGTGATCCTCAACGGCGCGACGATCGGCAAGGGTTGCCTGGTCGGCGCCGGCGCGCTGGTCACCGAAGGCAAGCGCTTCCCCGACCACTCGCTGATCATCGGCGCGCCGGCCAAGGTCGCGCGCCAACTGACGGCCGAGGAAGTCGCCGCCCTGCAAGGCAGCGCCGACAGCTATGTCAAACGCGGTCAACTGTTCAAGACGCAACTCAAAAAGATTGGATAAAACAATGAGCACCACCCCTACCACGGGCCAGGACACCCTGCAGAAATTTATCTTCGACAACGCCGCCGTGCGCGGCGAGCTGATCGACATCTCCGCCACCTGGCGCGAGGTGCAAGCGCGGCACGACTATCCGGCCGCGGTCAAGAAAGTGCTGGGCCAGATGACGGCCGCCGCCGCGCTGCTGTCGGCCAATTTGAAATTCAACGGTTCCATCGTCATGCAGATCCACGGCGACGGTCCGGTGAACCTGCTGGTGGTCGAGTGCGACGCCGATCTGCGCCTGCGCGCCACCGCCAAGCTCACCCAAGGCGCCACGGTCGCCGACGACGCCACGCTGACCACGCTGCTGAACGCGCACGGCAAAGGCCGCTTCGTGATCACGCTGGACCCGCTGGAAAAAGTCCCGGGCCAGCAGCCGTATCAGGGCATCGTGCCGCTGGACGGCGACGACGTCGCGACGGTCATTGAAAACTACATGCTGCGTTCGGAACAGCTCGACACCAAGCTGTGGCTGGCGGCGGACGACCACGTCTCGCGCGGCCTGCTGCTGCAAAAACTGCCTTACCACGGCGGCAAGGCGGAGGCCACGCCGCTGAACGAGGAAGAGGCGCTGGAAACCTGGAACCGCGCGGTCATCCTTGGTTCGACGCTGAAGGAGCAGGAGCTGCTGACAACCGGCATCGACGTGCTGATCCAGCGTTTGTTCTGGGAAGAGACGATCCGCGTGTTCGATCCGCTGCATCCGCAATTCCATTGCAGCTGCACGCGCGAGAAGGTCGGCAATATGCTCAAGATGCTGGGCCGCGAGGAAATCGACAGTGTGATCGCCGAGCAAGGCCAGGTGGGGGTCGACTGCGACTTCTGCGGCAAGCACTATGAGTACGACAAGGTCGATTGCGCGCAGCTGTTTGCCAGCACTGATCCGGTCGCAACGCTGATCGCCGCCAGCGACGCCAAGCACTAAGAAACGGCGGCGAGGCGACTAATCCACTTGCTTGGCGTAGTGCTGCGCCAGCACCGCGCAGACCATCAGCTGCAACTGATGGAACAGCATCAGCGGCAACACAACGGCGCCCAGCGCGCCGCCGGCGAACAGAATCTTGGCCATCGGCACGCCGCTGGCCAAGCTCTTCTTGGAACCGCAGAACACAATCGCAATCCGGTCCTCACGATTGAAGCCCAGACGCCGCGCCGCCTGCGCGCTGATCAGCATCACCAATGCCAGCAACAACGCGCTGATAAAAATCAGGCCGGCCAGCGTGGTCCACGACACCTGATGCCACAAGCCCTCGCCCACCGACTCGCTGAACGCGGTGTACACCACCAGCAAAATTGAGCCCTGATCGACCAGGCGCGTCAGCGGCTTGTGCTTTTCCACCCACGCGCCTATCCAGCGCCGCGCCACCTGGCCGGCAATAAACGGCAGCAGCAGTTGCAAGGCGATCTGCCCGGCCGACTCCAGCGGCGAACCACCCGACATCTGCGCGCTCGTCAGCAAGCCCACCAGCACCGGCGTGATAAAGATGCCAAACAGGTTGGACGCCGACGCGCTGCAAATCGCCGCCGGCACATTGCCGCGCGCCGCCGCCGTGAACGCGATCGACGACTGCACCGTCGATGGCAGCATGCACAGGAACAGGATGCCCAGATACAGGTCCGGCGTCACCAGCGGTGTCAGCAAGGGCTTCAGCGCCAGTCCCAGCAGCGGGAACAGCGCGAAGGTACACAGCATCACCAGCAGGTGCAAACGCCAGTGCGTGACGCCGGCGATCACCGCCTCGCGCGACAACTTGGCGCCGTGCAGGAAGAACAGCAGCGACACCGCCACATGGGTGATGTTGTTGAAGACCACGGCGCCCTGGCCGTGGCAGGGGAAGAGGCTGGCCGCGCCCACCGTCGCGATCATGGCCAGCGTAAAGTTATCCGGCAAAAAACGAGGACGCTTGATCATCGCGGACACTGCACTTCCAGCACATCGATGGCGCCCAGGGTTTTTGCCGAGGTCGCGCTGCGCACCAGATCGACACGCTCCAGGCAGTCTTTCCGGACCAGACGCGGATAGGTGCGCGTGCACGGAATCACCGCGTCGGCGCCACTGCCGGCGTTGCAATAGAAGCCCTCGGCCTGCATGCGCACCAGCGCCTGCTCCAGCGGCATACCCGGCTGCACGGTCTGCGTGACGAAATGGCCCAACTTCGACTGGTCGATGGCGCAGCCCGCCAACAGCATCGGCAAGGCCGCCAACAAAAATTTCTGCATGGTGCGTATCTCCTTATTTCCAGACAGCAGTGTAACGCATGTGCACGTCATGATCCGGTCACACTCCGCCCCTATGATGCCCAGCGTCATTCATCCATCCACCTGAGCACATAATGAACAAACCTTTCTCCGTCGTTCGCGTCGCCGCACTGAGCATCCCGCTGCTGGCCATGGCCGCCAATGTGGCCGCCGCCGTCGCCGACATGGCCGACACCCCGGCCGCCGAAACCGTCACCGAAGCCGCCGCCGCCGCGCCGATCGCCACCGTGGAAGTGGCCACCCGCAAGACCCGCTCGTCGGTCGAACTGGGCAAGAATGACATGCAAAAAATCCTGCCGGGCATCAACCCGCTGAAAGCGCTGCAGACGCTGCCGGGCGTCAGCTTCCAGACCGCCGACCCATGGGGCAACAACGAGCAAAACCTGTCGCTGTTCATCCACGGCTTCAGCGGCCAGCAGTTGGGCTACACCATGGACGGTGTGCCGCTGGGCGACCAGCAATACGGCAACTACAACGGCCTGTCGCCGCAGCGCGCCATCACCAGCGAAAACGTCGGCCGGGTGATCCTGTCGTCGGGCGCCGGCGACCTGGCCACCGCCTCCACCAGCAACCTGGGCGGCACCATCGAAACCTTCTCCAGCAACCCGCTGCCGAACCGCAACTTCTCGGCGCAGCAGACGGTGGGCAGCTACAAGACCTCGCGCACCTTCCTGCGCTACGACACCGGCAACTTCGGCGACGGCAACAGCGCCTACCTCTCCGCCGCGCACCACGAGCAGAAAGCCTGGGACTTCAACGGCCGCCAGGGCGGCGATCAGGTCAACGCCAAGTTCATCAACAACAACAGCCTCGGCAAGCTGACCCTGTACGTCGCCTATTCGGACAAGATCGAGCCGAACGAGGACAGCACGGTGCACTCGGCCACCGAGAAATACCAGCCCTACACCCGTCCGTTCATGTACCCGGACTTCCAGCAGGCGCTGAGCTACCTGTCGCCAACCGGCGCGACGCCGGCCGCCGATGGCAACAACTACCGCAACTACTACAGCGACGCCCAGCGTACCGACTATCTGACCTACGCCAAGTTCGACATGAACCTGGGCGAGGCCACCACCTGGTCCAACCAGATCTACTACCACAACGATGACGGCGTTGGCGTGGTGGCCGGTCCGATCGGCGTGGCCGGCCTGCCGGCGCTGTTCTCGGTCTACTTCCCGGGCCAGAACCTGAAGCAGGTCTTCGGCAACTCGGGCTATGCGACCCGCACCACCGAATACGCGATCAACCGCAACGGCTGGCTGTCGACGCTGAGGACCGAACTGGGCGAGCACACGCTGCAAACCGGCCTGTGGTTCGAGCATAACCGCTCGTCGGCCTACCGCCGCTGGTACGCGCTGGACGTCAACAATCCAAGCTCGCCTTACGACCGTCCGGCCAACCCGCTGATCACCCAGTACGGCAGCGAGATCGACAACAAGGTGGTCCAGTTGCACCTGCAGGATGAATGGCGCCTGCGTCCCGACATGGCGCTGACGGCCGGCTTCAAGTCCAGCCTGCAATTCGCCGACGGCCAGTTCCCGGTTCAGCCGAAGGCCGGCGCGATCGCCAACTCGACCGCTCTGCCGGTCGGCAAGATCGACACCAAGCAATGGTTCCTGCCACAGTTCGGCGGCCGCTGGGACATCACCGCGCAAGACCAGGCCTTCTTCAACATCCAGAAGAACATGCGCCAGTTCGTCACCTACGGCGGTGGCGGCGCATCGCCATGGAGCTTGTCGAGCCAGAGCGCGTTCGACCTGTTCAAATCGAGCGCCAAGCCGGAAACCTCGGTCACCTACGAAGCCGGCCTGCGTACCAGCCACCAGCTGAACGGCGACGTGCTGACCGGCTTCGACGGCCAGGTCAACGTCTACCACGTCGACTTCAAGAACCGCCTGTTGCAGATCAGCCCGACCTCGGTGATCACCTCCATTATCGGCGGCAACCTGGCGGTGCTGACCAACGTCGGCAGCGTCAAGACCGACGGCGTCGATCTTTCCGGCACGCTGCACTTCGGCCGCAACTTCTCGCTGTACAACGCGCTGTCGTACAACCAGTCCAAGTACGACGACAACTACATGAACGGCAACGCCGTGGTACCGACCGCCGGCAAAAAAGTGCCGGGCAGCCCGGAATGGATGGACAAATTCGTCGCCACCGTGACCGTGGCCGACACCGAGTTCCAACTGGGCGGCGACTATGTCGGCAAGCGCTACGCCACGTACACCAACGACCTGCAGGTGAACAGCTACTTCCTGATGAACCTGGGCGTGTCGGGCAAGCTGGGCTTCCTCAACGGCGGCTGGGTGAAGAACGCGCGCTATCGTGTGAACGTGACCAACCTGGCCAACCGCAAGGGTGACCTCAACGTGGTGGTCGGCGCGGCCAGCGGCACGTACAATACCTTCCCTATCGCCCCGCGCCAGGGCTTCCTCACTTTGATGGCAGACTTCTGATGAACACACTTTATTTGCCGACGCGGCTCTCGCGTCGCGGCTTCATCCAGACGGCGGCGGCCGCCGCCGGCACCGCGCTGTTGCTGCCGGCGGCGTCGGTGCTGGCGGCCGCGCCGGTGGCCAGCGACCAGTCCGGCCTGCCGGGCGTCGCGCCGGTCGGCGCCGGTCCCGGCCGGCCGCTGGTGTTCGGCCACCGCGGCGCCAGCGCGCTGCGTCCCGAACACACGCTGGCGTCCTACGCCAAGGCGATCGCCGATGGCGCCGACTATGTCGAACCGGATCTGGTCAGCACCAAGGACGGCGTGCTGGTCGCGCGCCACGAGGCCTTCCTCAGCGAGACCACCGACGTCGGCACGCGGGCCGAGTTCGCCAGCCGCAAGACCCGCAAAACCATCGACGGCGAAACCCACGAAGGCTGGTTCGTCGACGACTTCACGCTGGCCGAGCTGAAAACGCTGCGCGCGGTCGAGCGCATCCCGCAATTCCGTCCGGGCAACGCGCAGTACAACGGCATGTTCCAGGTGGTGACGTTTGAAGAGATGATCGACTTCGTCGCCGCCGAGGCGGCGGCGCGCGGGCGCATCATCGGCCTCGTGCCCGAGCTGAAGCACTCGACCTATTTCGCCAGCGTCGGCCTGCCGCTGGAAGACCGCTTCCTGTCGATTCTGGCCGCGCACGACTACACGCGCCGCAACCCGGTCGAGATCCAATCGTTTGAGGTGGCCAATCTGAAATACCTGCGCGGCAAGCTGGGCCGCCGCGCCAATCTGCGCCTGATGCAGCTGGTCATCGGCGAGCCGGTGCGGCCGATGGACGTGGCCGCGGCGGGCGGCACGCTGACCTTCGCGCAGATGTGCACGCCGGCCGGGCTGCGTGACATCGCCCAGTATGCCGATGTGGTGGCGCCACCGACGCGCTCGGTCATCCCGCTGAACAAGGATGGTAGCCTGGCCGCGCCGTCGTCGCTGGTGGAGGATGCGCACAAGGCCGGTCTGCGGGTGGAGCCATGGACTTTCCGTCCGGAGAACCAGTTCCTCGCCGCCGACTTCCGCGACGGCGCGCTGACCGCCCGCAATGAAGCCGGCTCGATCGCCGAGATGAAACGCTACATCGCCACCGGCATTGACGGCTTCTTCACCGACGATCCGGCCCTCGGCCGCGCCGCCATCGGCTAACCCAAGGCGACGCGCAAAGCGGCTAAGCGCGCGGCAACCTGACCGTGGCCAGCAGCCCACCGCCCAGCGCGTCGCCCAGTTCTATGCGTCCATGATGACTGGCCGCCACCGACGCCGCAATCGCCAAACCCAAACCGCTGCCACTCTGCGTCTGGCGCGGATCGCGGAAGAAACGGTCGAACACCCGCTGGCGCATCGCCGGCGCAATCCCCGGTCCCTGATCGCGCACCGACAACACCAACTCCTCGCCGGCGACAACGATACTCACCTGCACCATGCCGCCCGGCGGACTGTACTTGATGGCGTTCTCCACCAGATTATCAATCAGCGACACCAGGCTTTCGCTGTGGCCAAGGATGTGCACCGGCTCGGTCTCCACCATTTCCAGCTCCACACCGCTGCGCGAGGCCAGCATCGACAACACCGCCAGCCGGTCCTGCAACAACACGTCCAGCGCCAGCCGGACATGCGGCGCGCTGTCCGGCGCGTCGCTACGCATCAGCTGCAGCAACTGCCCCACCAGCCGGCCGGCACGGTTACCGCTGTTGAGGATGCCGTTCAACAGCTCGCGCTGCACCGGATGATCGGTCTGCCGCTGCAAGGCCTCCGCATGCACCCGCATCGCCGCCAGCGGCGTGCGCAGCTCATGCGCGGCATCGGCGATGAAGCTGCGCTCACGCTGCGCGCTACTATTCACCCGCAACAACAAGGCGTTGATGCTGTCGACCATCGCCACCAGTTCGCGGTGCGGCGGCCGGCACGCCAGCGGTGTCAGATCCGCCGGGCCGCGCGCCGCCACCTCCTGCGCCACCTGCCGCCAGGGCCGCAGCGCCAGACGGATCGACAACCACGCCGGCAGCGGCAGCAGAGGCAGGCTGATCAGCAATGGCAGCAAAAAATAGCCGCGTGAGTTCAACGACAAAAACAGTTCCAGCGGTTCGGCCGGCCCGGCGAACATCACCGTCGTGCCGGTATCCGGCGCGCGGAAGGTGCGGGCCCGATAGCGGGTGCCGCCGATGTACATCGTCTCCACGCCGCGTTCGGGAGCGCCCTGCACGCCGCCCGGCATGCCCGCCGTCTGGTAGATCAGCTTGCCACGCTGCCACACCATCATCAGCGGACTGATATCGAGCAGGTCGCTTTCGACAAAATCTTCACGCAACGCCGCATCCACCGCGCGCAACGTGTGATGCTGTTGCGCCGGCTGGCCGGCCAGATTGTCGGCCACCAGCAGCACCGCCTTGGCGGTACTGGGAGAACTCAGATAGCCGGGCGTGTCGCCGCCGTCGTTCAGCACGATCGCGAACACCACACCCCACAACACCAGCACCAGCGCCACCTGCGCCACCATCAGGCGACGCACCAGCGTCGGCTGACGGATCAGGTGCCAGCCGCGTCGCAGCAGATTCATGCCGCACCGCCCGGTGGCTGCACGTCGATCACATAACCGACGCCGCGCACGGTGCGGATAAAGCCCTCGCCGATCTTGCGCCGTAAATTGGCCACGTGGACGTCCAGCGTGTTGCTGGCGTTGGTCTGGCCGCCGGGCAAGGTCTGCTCTTCCAGCGCGCGCCGCGTCAGCACACGGTCGGCGCGCATCATCAGCATTTTCAGCAGCGCGTACTCGCTGGCGGTCAGCTCCACTGCGCGGCCGTGGATGCTGACGCGGCGCGTCGGCGCATGCAGCAACAGGCCGCGCACCTCGATGGTCTCGCCATCAAAGCCGTAACTGCGGCGGGCCAGCGCGCGCACCCGCGACAGCAGCTCGGCCAGCACGAACGGCTTGACCAGGTAATCGTCGGCACCGCCGTCGAGGCCGCTCAAGCGGTCACTGAGAGCGTCGCGCGCGCTGAGGATCAGCACCGGCACGCCGGCGCCCCAGTCGCCTTGCGCGCGATTGCGGCGCAGTTGAGACAATAGCCGCAGGCCATCGCCGTCCGGCAGGCCGAGGTCGAGCAGTACCAGGTCGCAGCCGTCGTGTTCCAGGCAGCGGGTGGCGTCCGCCAGCGTGCGCACCCACACCACCGTCATGCCTTGGTCGGACAGGGCGATGCGCACGCCGTTGCCCAAGTCCAGATCGTCTTCTATCAACAGAATTTTCATGTCGTTATTAAAACACGCCAAGCTGAAGATCGGCTAAAGCGCGTCTTCATGCGCTCTTCATGTAAGGCTCAGATGACCTTCATGGCCTTCGCGGATACTTGGCCGCGGTCAGCCGGCCCAAGGGGCGCCGGTTCCACCCTGAATGGAAGATAACTATGCATAACCGCACTTGCCTGATATTTGCCACGACCTGCCTGCTGAGTGGAGTCGCCCTGGCGGCCGACGACAACCAGTTGCTGATCGGCGGCGGCCTCGCCGTGGAGGCCCGCTACGCCGGCTCCGACCGCAACACGGCGGCGCCGGTGGTGGTACTGGACTACAGCCACGCCAGTGGTTTCTTTGTCAGCACGCTGCGCGGCGTGGGCTATGGTGGCCAGGATGGCCCGTTCAGTTACAGCGCGGCGCTCGGCTATCGCGGCGAGCGCAAGGACAAGGACGAGCGCTCGCTGTTCGGCAACACCGGCAGCGACGAACTCAAAGGCATGGGCGACATCAAGGGCAATCCCAGCGCGGTGCTAAGCGTCGGCTTCAAGCCGCTGTCCAGGCTGGAATTGACCGTCAGCGCCGATCTGCCGCTATCGCGCCGCGAAAACGGCAAGACGCTCCACACCGGCATCGCCGCGCAGTTGCTCAGCGGTGGCACGGACCATGTGTCGCTGGCGCTGACGGCCGGCTTTGCCGACGGCAAATACCTGCAGACCTACCATGGCGTCAGCGCCAGCCAGGCCGCCACGTCCGGCTTCAGCGCCTACCGGCCCAAGGCCGGGCTGTACGAAGCCAGCACCATGCTCACTTGGGAACACACCTTCAATCCACGCTGGAGCGCGACCACCTTGATAGGCGCGACGCAATTGCTGCGCGACGCCTCGCGCAGCCCGCTCACCAAGCGCAAGACCAATCCCACCGCCGGGTTCTACGTCACTTACGCTTACTAGTCGGCCCGCTGCCACGACTGGTGTGCCACAGCGCCAGCAATATGACCGCGTTCGTCTGGACACGGTAATATAAATGGTGTCGGATTTTGGCCAGATAAATCCGTCGGACACTGGCTAACTTGGCGTTGCTTGCTTGCGCTCCCAAATCCGGTCTGCTCGCAAGCAACGCAAATATCCGCGTTAACTCGTCTTCCACCGCATCTGGCGCAGCGGGACGATTATGCCGCCACCAAGACGATAGCCGCCTGATTTGCGCTGCGGCACGCGGAGTTATCTGGATGGCGTAGGTAGCCATCAACGAGGACGGTTCAAGCTTTCAAGAAGATCCTGGGCCGATATGGTTTCGCCACGCTCCGCTTCTTCGAGCGAAAGCAACAGCTCGGCTTCTTCTTCTGACGTCAATTCGAACGTCTGACTCTCGTCGTGCGAAATAATCGTCACAGAACTCCCCTCGTCAAAGGGCATCTCCTCAACGACAATTTGACCCGCAATAATTTTTCCGGTGACGATTTTCATGGAAAAATAGTAGTCCCATCCCGGTCCGAAGTCAAAAAAAGGGCCTTTCGGCCCTTGCTTAGTTGCTGGCCTGGCGCGACGCGCCGGCTGTGGGCAGGGTGGCGGTCAGGTCGATCCACGCTTGCGGTACCGGCTGTTCGCGGCTGCGCACGCCGAAGAAGCTGACCACCTCGCGGCCGTCCTTGTCGTAGAACTCGACGTTGACCACGCCGGCGCGCTTGACCACGTAGCCGCTGACGAAGTTGGTGTCGCGCAGGTGCAGATTGAACTCCGGGTCCAGCACGTTGAAGTAGCCGCCGGTTTCCTGCACCTTGTTGATCTTGCCGCTGAAAATCTGGATGGTCGCGTCATTGCCCAGGAAGGCCATGATGTCGATCTGCCGCTTGGCGGCCTGCTCCAGCAACTGGCGCACCGCCAGCGGATCAATACGCCGCACCTTGTCGGCCGGCCCCAAGCGCAAGCCCTGCTCGCGCGTCACACCGAACTCGCTCAGCAGACGGTTGAACTGGTGTACGTCATTGATCTCGTTCCAGGCTTGCTGGAACTCCTTCACGTCCACCGCGCTGTCCGGCTTCGGCGCTGGCTTGGCTGGCGCCGAAGCCACCTTCAGGTCGGCGCTTTGCACCGGGTTGCGGAAGTCGGCGACGATCTTGTCGAACACCGGCACGCCGGCCTCGCTGCGCACATACACCTTGTGCGCGGCATTGCCGTACTGGTCGAAGAATTGCAGGCTGCGCGCGATCACGCCGTCCTTGCCCGGCTGCGCCACGGCAAACGCGTACGTCCAGTTCTTGAAGGTGAAGCGCAGATCGATCTCGCCGCCCAGGTAGCCGCCGGCGATGTTGCGCATGCGCGCTTCGCGTTCTTTTTCCTTGTCCGCGTCCAGACCGGTCACGACTTCCTGCGGCTTCATCCTGGTGGCCACGCCAGTGCGCTCCAGCACGCCGTTCTCGTTGCGCGTCAGCGCCATGACTTTGCCGAGGTCCAGCGCGCGGCGCATGATTTCACGCGGCACGTTCTCGCCCTCCTGCAAACGGGTCACGGTCTTGCCGATGCCGTTGGCGGCCAGCAGCTCCGCTTCCGACACGTTCAGCTTGGCGGCGGCGTCGCGCAGCGCCAGCCGCGGTTGCGCCGCGCGCAGCGCTTCGTACTGTTCGGTCAGACTGGCGGCGCCCGCCGGCAACGCGGAGATCAGCAAGGCGCCGCTCAGCGCCAGGACGAATCGATGATGGGGTTTCATGGCGAGCTCCTTAGTAGATCACTTTGAGGTTGAACGCATAGTTGCGGCCAGGGCGCGCCTGACGTTCGATGTCGGCTAACGTGGCCGCCGTGGTGCCGGCGACGAGGGTACGCGCGGCGGCGTAGTCCCAGTATTTGCGGTCGCCCAGGTTGTAGATGCCGCCGCTCAGCGTCATGTGCTGGTTGAGGTGCCAGTAGGCGGTCAGGTCGTACACGGTATAGCCCGGCACATCGAACAGCGGGGTGGTGGTGCCCGAGATCACGTCGCCGGCGGCGCGCTTGCCGCGCGCGGTGCTGGCGGTGAACGCCGCGCCGCCGCGCTGTGGATCGTCATAGGCGAAGCTGGCGTTGGCCTTGTATGGCTGCACCGACGCCAGGTCGGCTTCCTTGCCGGTGCGGGTGTTTTCCGCCGTGCCTTTCGAGGCCCCGGCCGCCAGATTGATGCTGTAGCCCTTCATCACCGGCGACCACTGGCCCAGCGCAAAGTTCGAACTGAATTCGACGCCGTAAATGCGCGCCTTGCCGACATTCTCCGGACGAAACAGGCCTTGCGTGATGGTCGGATAGTTGACGCGGTCGATCGGCTGCGTGACGTATTCGATGAAGTTGCTGTAGCGGGTGTTGAACACCGAGGCGCTGAACTCGACGCCCGGCGTCGGCGCGCCTTTCAGGCCCAGCTCGAAGGCATTGCTGGTTTCCTTGTCCAGGTTGGGATTGCCCAGCACCGCGTAGGCGTTGCCGGCGGCGGTGTAGCTGAACGAATCGTAGGTGCCGGTGCGCTCGGCCGCCGACGGCAGGCGCGTGCCGCGCGAGTATTGCGCGTAGGCGTTGAAATGCGGCGTCAGTTCCACCGACAGATTCAGCGACGGCGTCAGCGTGGAATCGGTTTCCTCCTTGATTTCCTTGGCGGCGCTGGGCACGGCGACGATGTACTGGTCCAGATGCTTCGGCGACAACTTGCGGTGTTCGGCGCGCAGACCCGGCGTCAGCGTGGCCTGGTGGCCGGCCAGCGCGAAGCCGAATTCACCCCGCACGTAGGCGGCGTACTTGTCGGTGTCCATGTCGGCCATGCGCGCCTTGCTCATGTACTGATGCGCGCCGGTGGCCACCACCAGCCGGTCCTCGCTCCATGGCCGGCGGCTTTCCAGCCGCTCATACTGCACGCCATAGTTCAGCAGGTTGCCGCCGCCGAGCTGCTTGCTGGCGTCCATGGCGATGCCTTTGCTGTCATTGTAATAGCCGGTGTTGATGTCCCGCACGTAACGCTGGCCGCCGGTCACGTAGTCGGCGTGGGTCAGGTCTTCCACTTCGGCTTTTTGCGTGTACAGCTTGGTTTCCAGCAGATCGGACAGCGCCGCGCCGGCGGGCGCCCACTGGTGCGCGACGCTGAAGCGGGTGCGCTTGGTGTTGGAGTTCTGGCCGACGCCGGTTGGGTACAGCGCGCTGGTCTTGTTGTCATACCGGCGGTCGTGCCCGGACTTGAAGCTGTCGACGGTGAAGTTGAGCTTCTGGTCGCGGGCAAGGGTCCAGTGCAGCTTGGCCAGTACGGCGTCCGAATCCCAGTCTTCCGGATTCAGCGGCACGCTGCTCTGGCTGTCCGGCTGCTCGCCGTCGCGGTGCACGGCCACGATCAGCGCTTTCAGCCGCGGGTTGATTTCCATGGCGGCGTTGACGGCGTGGGCGCGACTTTTGCGGTCCGAGGTGTAGCCGAAGCGGTAGTCGGCGTAGACCTTGCGCGTGGCGCTGAGGAAGTCTTCCGGCGACTTGGTGACGAACGATACCGCGCCGCCCAGGCCCGGCGAGCCCGGTCCGGCCGGGCTGGCGCCGGAACCGATGCGGATTTCGCGGAAGGTCTCCGGATCGAAATAATCGCGGCCGATGCCGAAGGCGTTGTTGGAGGTGCCGTCCGGTTTCGAGGCGGCGTCCGGCAGCGCGATGCCGTCCAGATCGAGCGCCACCCGGTTGCCCTCGACGCCACGGATGTTGATGCCGGTGTTGTTGGCGCTGTCCCACACACTGCCACCGCCGCTGGCCGCGGACGGCACGCTGATCAGCGGCGAGTAGCGCGCGATGTTGCTCATGTCGATGGCGTTGTTCTGCTCCAGCTGGCGCGCGCCGATGACGACGGTGTTGCCGTTGCGGGTGGCGTTCAGTTCGTCGCGCCTGGCCTGGACCAGAATTTCCGACAGCTCCGCGGCGGATGGGGTTTCCTGCGCCATCGTCGGCATGGCGGTGGCGCCGAGCAGCGCCAGCAACGCGGCGCGAACGTGAGGAGACAAAGGCGCGGCCCGATGCCGTGCGCCCGTGAAGGTAGCGACCATAATTATCCCGAAGAGAAAGAGTTATACAGCTGGCTCTCGGAAGGGGACGATCGCTGGCAAAGAACGCATCTTAACAATAATGATTCTTATTTACAACCGATATTATTGTTAAGTTTGGCATGAGCCCGGCGGTGATCAGCCGGCCAGATAGTTATTCTTCACGCGCACGTAGTGCTCGGCCGAATACTTGAGGTAAGCGATTTCCGCGTCGCTCAGCGCCCGCACCTTCACCGCCGGCCGGCCGACGTACAGGTGGCCGCTTTCCAGCACCTTGCCCGGCGAGACCAGGCTGCCGGCGCCGACCATCACCCGGTCCTGCACCACCACGTCGTCCATGATGACGGCGCCCATGCCGATCAGGCATTCATCGCCGATGCGGCAGCCGTGCAGCATGGCCTGGTGGCCGATAGTGACGTAATTGCCGATGATCAGCGGCGAACCGTCCGGCTTCTGCGCGTTCTTGTGCGAGACATGGCCCATGGCGAAATCCTGCACATTGGTGCAGTCGCCGATGACGATGCGGTTGACGTCGCCGCGCAGCACGGTGTTGCACCAGATCGAGCAATCCTTGCCGACGGTGACATCGCCGATCACCTGCGCCGATGGATGCATGTAAAGGCCCTCGCCCAATTGCGGCGCGGTGTTCAGATAGGAGGAAACGGGCATGCGGTGTCCTTGTGTGGGGTTGAATGATGGCGACCGGTCGGACGCTTATCCCTGATAAGTGCCGTCGCCATGCGGCGCGGCGCGGAACTCCGGCAATGCCTCCGCCTGCGACGAGTACGCGGCCAGCGCCGGGTAGTCGGCCGGCGACACGACATCCGGCAGCATCTGCTGGATGAAGTGCCAGGTCACCGCCATCATCACGCCCGGCGGCGGGATGGTATCGCTGGTGACCTCCAGCGGCTGACGCACTTGCTCGGTATCCAGTTCGCCCAGCGCGGCGCGCAGTTGCTGGATCACGCGGTCGGCCCACGGCTGATGCAGCTTTTCCGCCGGCCGCAGCTTGCGCTCATACACCAGTTGCACCGACTTGTCGCAGGCCGCCAGCGCCAGCCCCAGCAAGCGCTGCGAGCGCCACAGCTCGGTCGGCATGGTGGGCGTGCGGCGCGACGCCGGACGGGCGATGGATTCGGCGTATTGCAGGATCAGCGTCGAGTCCATCAGCGGCACGCCCTCTTCGTCGAGCAGCGTCGGCACCTTGACCACCGGATTGATCGTGCGAAATTGTTCGTAGGCGCTGAACACCGACAGCGACTGGTGTTCGAACTTCAGCCCCAGCAACTGCAACGACACCGCCACGCGGCGGACATAAGGTGAATCCAGCATCCCGATCAGTTTCATGACGACTCCTTCATAAGAGCCGTCATCTTAACGTGCCGGACACCGTTTTGTCGCTAAGCCTGTAACAACACGGCGGCGCCGCGCCCGACCGCGCGGACCACTTGCATCACATCCCAGTTGGTGAGGCGGATGCAGCCATGCGACTGGGTCTTGCCGATCTTGCCCGGTTCGGGCGTGCCGTGGATGCCGTAGTGGTCGATGCTGAGCTCGATCCACGCGAGGCCGACCGGATTGTTCGGCCCCGGCGCGATGCGCGCCTTGGTCTCGCCGGCCTTGGCGTCCCAGAACAGCTTGGGGTTGTAGCGGTATTCGGGGTTGGTGGCCACGCCCAGCACAGTCCAGCGTCCTTCGGGCAGCGGATCGTGCTTGCTGCCGGTGCTGGCGGGGAATTGCGCGAACGGCATGCCGCCGGCGTCCAGCAGGGTCAGCGTACCCTCCTTCGCGTCGACCAGTACCGAGGCGGCTTTCGGCAGCGGCTTGATGATGGCCACGTTCGGCACCAACAGGTGCTCGCCGACCTGGTTCAGATGCTTGCCGGGATTGAGGCGACGCAGCAGCTCCGGGCTGCAATGAAAGCGCTCGCCCAGCGCTTCGGCCAGGCTGGCGTAACCGAGCGCGGGCAGCTTGGCCTTGCCGGCCATGTCGGCCGGCACCGGCTGGTAGGGACCGGCGACATCCTTGGCGGTGATGATGTAGACATCCAGCACCGGCGCCTGATCACGCTCCAGTTCCCGCCAGGTGGCGGCGTCGATAGTGCCGCTGACGGTCAGCTGACGCAGCTTCTGGAAGCCACGTATCGCCTGCCGCATATTGCCGCCGTAGGCGGCGTCCATCTCGCCCGGCGAAAAATGTGCGCGGTCCAGCAGCACTTGCGCGCGCAGCACCTGCGGACCACGCGACTTGGGGACGACGGGTTGGGCGCGCTGCGCCGCACTCAAAGTATCCGCCGCCGACAACGCCGGCTCGGCGGCATACACGCTGGACGCCGCCAGCATCACGACAAACAATAAAGCTCTCAAACCAGACTCGGATCAAACCAGGGAGCTTATTCTAGCCGACAGGTCGATTGATGACCGCTTCGATACGATGACCGTCCGGGTCGATCAGGAAGGCAGCGTAATAATGATCGCCATAGTCTGCCCGCAGGCCGGCGGCGCCGTTGTCGATGCCGCCACAGCGCATGCCTGCGGCGTGGAAGGCGTCCACCGCCGCGCGTGATGGCGCGGCAAACGCGAGATGCGAACCGGCGCCCGGCGGCGTGGCGTCCGCCCGCCATTTCAGGCACAGCAGATCCTTGTCGTCTTCGACGCCGTAGCCGATGGCTTCGTCGTCCTCGAAGACGCGGCGATAGCCCAGCGCGCCCAGCACGGCGTCGTAGAAAGCGCCGGCGCGCGCCAGATCGCGCACGCCAAAAGAGAGGTGATGGAGCATTAGTTTTTAATATAGCGTTGCATGACATAGCCGAGACGGCCATGGTGGGTGTCGAGCCAGGTCCACAGCGCCTCGGCTTGCCGCGGGTGGGCCCGGTAGAAAGTGTCGTTGAAGGCCAGCCACAGGCGGATGTTGAGCAGCGGCTGGCGCAACTGCGCAATGCTGCCTTGGTATTTGTTCAGCACCTGCTTCAGGTGGCCCGCCGACACCGCCGTCACCACCACGCCATCCACCCGGCCCAGCCTGAGTTTTTCGATGTTGCGGCTGAGGTCGCGCGCGCCGTCATCCACCGTCAGGCCAGCCTCGCGCAGGCGTGCGGCGTAGCTGTTGCCCATCGAGATACCGAGCGTCTTGCCCTTGAAGTACTGCATCGGATCGGTGCTGGCCGGCAGTTGGTCGCCGGCGCGCACCAGCACCAGCACCTGGTTGTGCAAGGCACGCTTGAGGTCGATATTGCCGGCCTTGTCGCGCGGCAGCGCAATCCCGGCCGGATAGAAGCTCTGTTCGCCCAACGGCGCCAGATCAATGTCGCCGGCGGCCAGCGCCACCTTCAGCCGCGCCGCCGGCAGCCGCACCCAGGTCGGCGTGCAGCCGAAGCCTGCGCCCAGCACGGCATCGCGGATCAGATCCACCGCCGCGCCGGGCGGATCGGCCACCTGGTCGCCATCGCCCAGCCAGTAAGGCGGACGATGCTGGTCGACATAGCCAACGCGCACAGGAATACAGCCGCCGCCCTGCGCGGGCGCGGCGAACACGGGTGCCGCAGCGATCGCCAACATCAGCAAAAAGCCAGCACGCAGCGTCATCGGAATCAATGTTGGGGAGGTTCGGCCGGCTTCGGCGCCAGCGGCGCCAGGGCGGCCGCCTGGCCCTTGCCGACGATTTGAACGAAGATCTCGTTCTGCTTGATCATGCTGAGCTCGTAACGGGCGCGCTCCTCGACCGCGCCGGTGCCGTCCTTCAGGTCGCGCACTTCGGAGTCGAGCTTGGCGTTGCGGGCCAGCAGCTCGGCGTTCTTCTTGTGGGCCACGTCCACCTGCGCCTCAAAATCCTTGACGCGCAGCCAGCCGCCCTTCCCCAGCCACAGCGGGTATTGGATCAACAGCAGCAGGAAAGCCAGTCCGAGCGTAATCAGGCGCATAAATCGTCAAGCGGCCGGATTGCTCCGGCCGCGCTTGCTTAATTACTTCAGATTATAGAACGCATCGCGGCCCGGGTAGGAAGCGATATCGCCCAGATCTTCCTCGATACGCAACAGCTGGTTGTATTTCGCCATGCGGTCCGAGCGCGACATCGAGCCGGTCTTGATCTGCAGCGCGTTCAGGCCGACGGCGATGTCGGCGATGGTCGAATCCTCGGTTTCGCCCGAACGGTGCGAGATCACGGCGGTGTAGCCGGCGCGCTTGGCCATTTCGATGGCGGCGAAGGTTTCGGTCAGCGTGCCGATCTGGTTGATCTTGATCAGGATCGAGTTGGCGATGCCTTTCGAGATGCCTTCCTTCAGGATCTTGGTGTTGGTGACGTACAGGTCGTCGCCCACCAGCTGGACTTTCTTGCCCAGTTCCTTGGTCAGGATGGCCCAGCCGTCCCAGTCGCCTTCGTGCATCGCGTCCTCGATCGAGATGATCGGGTACTTATCGCACCAGGTCGCCAGCAGGTTGGTGAACTCGGTGGCGGTCAGCGACAGGCCCTCGCCTTCCAGCTCGTACTTGCCGTCCTTGTAGAACTCGGACGCGGCGCAGTCCAGGCCGATGGCGATCTGGGTGCCTGGCTCGTAGCCGGCCTGCTCGATCGCTTCGATGATCAGCTTGATCGCTTCTTCATGGTTGGCCAGCGATGGCGCGAAACCGCCTTCGTCGCCGACGGCGGTGTTCAGGCCCTTCTTGTGCAGGATCTTTTTCAGCGTGTGGAACACTTCGGCGCCGTAACGCACGGCTTCCTTGAACGACGGCGCGCCCACGGGAATGATCATGAATTCCTGGATGTCCAGGTTGTTGTCGGCGTGCGCGCCGCCGTTGATCACGTTCATCATCGGCACGGGCAGTTGCATCGCGCCCGAACCGCCGAAGTAGCGATACAGCGGCAGGCCGGCTTCCTCGGCGGCGGCCTTGGCCACGGCCATCGACACCGCCAGCATGGCGTTGGCGCCCAGGCGGGCCTTGTTTTCGGTGCCGTCCAGATCGATCAGCGTGCGGTCCAGGAACGCCTGTTCATTGGCGTCCAGGCCCATGATGGCTTCCGAGATTTCGGTGTTGATATTTTCGCAGGCTTTCAGCACGCCCTTGCCGAAGTAGCGCTTCGGATCGCCGTCGCGCAGTTCGATCGCTTCGCGCGAGCCGGTCGAGGCGCCCGACGGCACGGCGGCGCGGCCCATCACGCCCGATTCCAGCAGCACGTCGCATTCGACGGTAGGATTGCCGCGCGAGTCGATTACTTCACGGCCGATAATATCAACAATAGCACTCATGTCATTCTCCAAAGTTAGGCGATACGAAGTCGCGCCGCGTCTTTACGCGCGTTGCGAACGATAACGGGAATTGTACCCGGTGCGAAGAAGATTGATAAAATTTCCACACCGGGCAAGCTGCTTTAGTTGAAGCTGTTCTCCAGGAAGCCAGCTTTTTTGGTGATGCGGTCCAGCTCGATCAGAACCGACAGCAAGTCCTTCATGCGGCCCAGCGGCACGGCGTTGGGGCCGTCCGATAGCGCTTCGGCCGGATTCGGATGGGTTTCCATGAACAGACCATCGACACCGACCGCCACCGCCGCGCGCGACAGCACCGGCACCATCTCGCGCATGCCGCCCGAGGACGTACCGTTGCCGCCCGGCAGCTGCACCGAGTGGGTCGCATCGAACACAATCGGCGCGCCGCTTTCGCGCATGATGGCCAGCGAGCGCATGTCGGACACCAGGTTGTTGTAGCCGAACGAGGCGCCGCGTTCGCAGGCCATGAAGTTGTCTTCGGTCAGGCCCTTGGCCACGGCCGCCGCGCGCGCCTTGGCGATCACATGCTTCATGTCGCCCGGCGCCAGGAACTGGCCCTTCTTGATGTTGACCGGCAGGCCCGATTCCGCGCAGGCGACGATGAAGTCGGTCTGGCGGCACAGGAAGGCCGGGGTCTGCAGCACGTCGACGACTTTCGACGCCACCTCGATGTCGTCGATCGAGTGGACGTCGGTCAGCACCGGCACTTGCAGCTCGCGCTTGACGTCGGCCAGGATCTGCAGGCCCTGCTCGCGGCCGGGGCCGCGGTAGGACGTGCCCGAGGAACGGTTGGCCTTGTCGAACGACGCCTTGAAGATGAACGGGATACCCAGCTCGGTGGTCATCTCTTTCAGCGCGCCGGCGGTGTCGAAGGCCATCTGGCGCGATTCGACGACGCAGTTACCGGCGATCAGAAAGAACGGTTGGTCCAGGCCAACGTCGAATCCACACAGTTTCATGCTGCCTCTCCTGCGGCCTTGTGCGCCAGCGCCGCCTTGATGTAGGACGTGAACAGCGGGTGGCCGTCACGCGGGGTCGATTTGAATTCCGGGTGGTACTGCACGCCCATATACCATGGGTGGGCATTGTCGCCGCTGCGCGGCAGTTCCATGATCTCGCACAGGTCCTCGGTCGGGGTGCGGGCCGCCACCACCAGGCCGGCCGCTTCCACGCGCGGCAGGTAGTGGTTGTTGGCTTCGTAGCGGTGACGGTGGCGCTCGGTCACCACCGCGCCGTAGATTTCCGAGGCCAGCGTGCCCGGCTTGATGGCGCAGGTCTGCGCGCCCAGGCGCATGGTGCCGCCCAGGTCGGAGTTCTCGTCGCGCTTCTCGACCTTGCCGTCCTCGCCTTGCCATTCGTCGATCAGGGCCACCACCGGTTGCGGCGTCGCCAGGTCGAACTCGGTCGAGTTGGCGTCGCTCAGGCCGGCCTTGTGGCGCGCGTATTCGATCAGCGCCACCTGCATGCCGAGGCAGATGCCGAGGTAAGGAATCTTGTTCTCACGGGCGAACTGGGCGGCCATGATCTTGCCTTCCACGCCGCGCTTGCCGAAGCCGCCCGGCACCAGGATGGCGTCGTACTTGGCCAGGCTGGCGCAGCCGGTGGTTTCGATCTCTTCCGAGTCGATGTACTCGATGTTGACCTTCGACTCGGTGTGGATGCCGGCGTGGCGCAGCGCCTCGGTCAGCGACTTGTACGATTCGGTCAGCTCGACGTACTTGCCAACCATGCCGATCGACACTTCCTGCTTCGGATGCTCTTGCGCGTAAATCAGCCTGGTCCAGACCGACAGATCGGCCGGCGCCGGGTTGATGTCCAGCGCTTCGCAGATGATCGAGTCGAGACCCTGGTCGTGCAGCATTTGCGGCACTTTGTAGATGGTGTCGACGTCCCATACCGAGATCACGGCCTGCTCTTCGATGTTGGAGAACAGCGAAATCTTGGCGCGCTCGTCGTCCGGAATCGGGCGGTCGGCGCGGCACAGCAGCGCGTTCGGCGAGATGCCGATTTCGCGCAGTTTCTGTACCGAATGCTGGGTCGGCTTGGTTTTCAGCTCGCCGGCCGAGGCGATGAACGGCACCAGGGTCAGGTGCACGAAGGCGCAGTTCTTGCGGCCGGCGCGCAGGCTCAGCTGACGCGCCGCCTCGAGGAACGGCAGCGACTCGATGTCGCCGACGGTGCCGCCGATTTCGCACAGGGCCACGTCGTAGCCTTCGGCGCCGCGACGGATGTAGTCCTGGATTTCATTGGTGATGTGCGGAATCACCTGCACGGTCTTGCCCAGGTACTCGCCGCGACGTTCCTTGCGGATCACCGATTCGTAGATCTGGCCGGTGGTGAAGTTATTCACCTTTTTCATGCGGGTGCTGATGAAACGCTCGTAGTGGCCGAGGTCCAGGTCGGTTTCGGCGCCGTCATCGGTGACGAACACTTCGCCGTGTTGCATTGGAGACATCGTACCCGGATCAACGTTGATGTACGGGTCCAGCTTGAGCATGGTGACTTTGAGGCCGCGCGATTCGAGGATCGCAGCGAGAGAAGCAGCGGCGATCCCTTTACCCAGGGAAGACACGACGCCGCCAGTGACGAAGACAAATTTGGTCATTGCGGAAGGTGCCGAACGGCACATGCGGGAAATTGAAATTATAGCCTAAAACGCTCAAATCTTCATCTGCCGTGTGCATCAGCGTACAGACCCGGCGCGGCCAAAAGACCAAAATATCAACTCATTAATGAAAGGAGCTTCATGATGAGCTACGAAGATCGTGATCAATATGGCATGTATGTGAACCACGGCCACAAAGGCCCCGGCCCCGAGCTGATGGGCGCCGACACGCTGATCGGCGACCACGTGCACAACCTGAAAAACGAGCACCTGGGCACGATCAAGGAGATCATGCTCGACATGCGCACCGGCAAGATCGCCTATGCCGTGATGTCCTCCGGCGGCGTGCTGACGATCGGCGAAAAGCTGTTCGCCGTGCCCTGGGAGGCGCTGACGCTGGACACCGTCCACAAGCGCTTCACGCTCAATCTCGACAAGGAACGCATCGAGGCCGCACCCGGCTTCGACAAGAACGACTGGCCGGACATGGCCAACCAGACCTGGGCCAGCCAGGTGCACGACTACTACGGCACCGGCGTCGACACCCGGACGGGAGCGCGATAATGCTGGCCGCCATCCTGGTGCTCATCGGCATCGCCGCGCTGGCGGGCCATTGGTTGTATCGCAACTACCTGCGCCGCCCCACGCGGCTGCGGGACAGCATGCCGGTCATGCTCAGCAGTTGGGACGACGGGCAAGAGTCCATGGTGGCGGTGCATTTGCGACGCCGTTCGCGTTAATTATGCTTAGCAAAAATCGCGGCTGACGGTCGGCAGCCGTCCCAGCAAGTGGGACATGTCGACCAGCCGATGGGCGACCAGGTGGCGCACCATGCCCTCCTGCTGCCACACGCCATACACCCCCAATAGCGGCGCGCTCAGCACCTCGCGCCGCTGCCGCTCCAGCAGCGACGGCCAGATGATGACGTTGACGCTGCCGGTTTCATCCTCCAATGTCATGAAGATCACGCCCTTGGCGGTGCCGGGACGCTGGCGCACCGTGACCATGCCGCAGGCGCGCGCCACCATGTTGCTGGTGTAGGTGTTGAGCGTGGTGGCCGGCATGAAGCGGTGTTGGGTCAGCGTGTCGCGCAGCAGGGCCAGCGGGTGGCGGCGCAAAGTCAGACCGTGCGAGCGGAAGTCGCCGAGAATGTCGTCGCCCTCGCTGGGCGCGTCCAGCGAGGGCGACTCCTCGTCCGGCATGGTGGGGCGCAGCAGATCCTTGTCCGGCACCGCGCCGACCGCCTGCCACAGCGCCTGCCGGCGATGGCCGGACAGGCTGCGCAGCGCGTCGCCGCCGGCCAGCACCTGCAGCGCGTGACGGTCCAGGTCCGCCCGCCGCGCCAGGTCGTCCACACTGGCGAATGGCGCCGTGGCGCGCGCGCGCTCGATCCGTTCGGCCACCTCGGCGCGCATGCCCTTCAGCATGTGCAGTCCCAGCCGCACCGCCGGCTGCCCACGCTTGCCGGCCGGCGCCTCCAGCGCGCTTTCCCAGCCGCTGATGGCGACATCGATCTCGCGCACCACCACGTCATGCCGCTTCGCATCCTGCACCAGTTGCGACGGGCTGTAGAAGCCCATCGGCTGGCTGTTCAGCAGCGAGCACAGGAACGCGGCCGGCGCATGGCACTTGATCCACGAGCTGGCATAGCTGAGCAGCGCGAAGCTGGCCGAGTGCGATTCCGGAAAGCCATACTCGCCAAAGCCCTCAATCTGCTTGCAGATGGCATTGGCGAAATGATCGTCATAGCCGTTGGCCTTCATCCCGGCCTTCAGATCGGCCTCATACTTGTCCACGCCGCCCTTGCGCTTCCAGGCGGCCATGGCGCGGCGTAGCTGGTCCGCTTTGCCTTCACTGAAGCCGGCGGCGATCTGGGCGATCTGCATGACCTGCTCCTGAAAAATCGGCACGCCCAAGGTGCGCCCCAATGCCTCCTCCAGGCGCGGTGGGAAGGTGACCGGTTCCTTGCCCATGCGCCGCTTCAGATAGGGGTGCACCATGCCGCCTTCAATCGGTCCCGGCCGCACGATGGCGACTTCGACCACCAGGTCGTAAAACGTTCTCGGCCGCAGGCGCGGCAGCATGCTCATCTGCGCGCGTGACTCGATCTGGAAGACGCCGATGGTGTCGGCCTCGCAGATCATGTCGTAGGTAGCGCGATCTTCGACGGGAATGTCCTGCATGCGGAACGGCTGGCCCCGCTGCGCGCTCAGCAGATCCAGCGCGCGCCGCAACGCCGACAGCATACCCAGCGCCAGCACGTCCACCTTCATCAGGCCCAGCTCCTCCAGGTCATCCTTGTCCCATTGGATGACGTAGCGGTTTTCCATGGTGGCTTTTTCGATCGGCACCAGCCGCGTCAGCTTCTCGTGCGAGATGACGAAGCCGCCCGGATGCTGCGACAAATGGCGCGGGAAGCTCAGCAACTTGAACGCCAGCGCCGCCCATTGCAGCGCCAGTTGCGAATCGGGATCAAGTCCGCACTCCGCCAGCCGCCCCAGCAGGTCATGGCGGCTATCGAACCAGCGCTGCGACTTGCACACCTTGTCGATGATGGCCAGGTCCACGCCGAAATGTAAACTGCAGATAGAATTTTCTTATACCGGAACAGCGAAGAAAATTCTTCGATGACAACAAAAACATTGCACCATTAAATTTGTACATACGTGGGGCATTTTTGCTTGATTTCCCTACAATCTGCACTAGCCTTTAGCAATATGTTTGTTCACGCGAAATTTGACCGAAGGACAGGACGATGAACATGTTTTTTTGTGCGGAGATTGTCCTTTTCCTCAACAATACGGACTGCCCGGACTTGAAGCACGGAGCGCCGGCCCTATTTCTAGAAACCAATGACAAGCTGATACTGTTCGAGGAACCCACTCAATTCCTGAGTGAACGATACGTTAGCTGCGGTTCGACATCGAGTCCACACACTTGGGCAAAAGCCGCATATTGCCTTAAGAGTTGGTTCCAATTCTTGCAGGCCATTGAGCGTGAATGGCCGAACGCGAGCGAACAAGATAGAGCCGATTTCAGGGATGCTTACCTAGGATCGATTAGTCAAAAGACGGGGATGCCTTTCGGTACGGCCGGTGTGCGCGATACCATGGCTGTGGTGCGCTCCTTCTATCAGCATTGCGCGAACCGCGGAACCTACCACGGCGACCTCCGCATTGCAGATCCGATAACTAGCGCGCAGAACGTGCCAATAAGCAGGGACGCCACTGCATCCTCCTGGGACGTAGACGTATTCAAGATCAAGGACAGGGCGTTGCCGAAAGTGCGTCCGGGAGTAAAAATTCATCCACTGCCAGCGCGCGACCTGAAAAACCTGCTCTATCAGATGGGCCCCCAGGCTGGTGCTCGCGATGGTGATCAACGCATGGCTCGCGACCGCCTGATCTGCGATCTGGGATGGGTGGTTGGTTTAAGGCTAAACGAAATCAACAGCCTAACCACATTGCAATTTATGACCCTCGTTCCTGATCCATACACGCCTTTTGTTGGCATGGCTCTCACCGTTTTAGGGAAGGGAAACAAGACGCGACAGGTAATGATTCCGACCTGGTTGGTCATAGACGTTCAAGCATATATGGACGGCGAACGCGCTGCCTCAATACGGGCATGCGTGACCAAGACGAGGTCTCCCCCCACACGCTTGCTATTGGGACATGAGCACTCTGGCAAAGCCGGAAAACCAATCACGAATGCCGCGCTACAGAAAATTTTTAGAAACGCTTGCCTGGACTTGGGACTAGTATCGATCGTCGAGAAGACCGACCCGGAAACGGGTAGAAAATTCACATACAAGAGACCGCGACATTCGATACACGACCTGCGGCACACATATGCTGTTCTGACTTATCACGCCGAACGAGCTAATGGTAACGCCGAACCATGGAAGAAAATACAAGCCCAACTTGGTCATAGTAAGCTTCAAACGACAATCGACATTTACCTGTCGCATGTCGAGATATTCGCTGACCAGCCAGGCCTGCTCGACACGAGACGGCTTCTCGGACTATGACAACAATGCTGTTTTCTCCACGATCTCGGGAGCGCGTGATGCACAAAGGAAAGAAGACATCTTCGGCTGCCAGCAACGTAGTTCAGGCGAAGGCAAAAATGGAGCGGGATGGAAGAATCGAATTCCTTTCCCAAGCTCGCTCTGAACATGGCGTGGCACCTTTGACGGGAGAACTGACGTTGACCATCATATTCCCGCCACGCGAGGGGCACAAACAACACCGTTTGGATGTGAGTTTCCTGTTAGGCTTTCCCAACCTTCAGCCAATGTTTACGGATGCTTTCCTGTATTGGGGAGCGAACCTCTCGCCTAAAACACGCATTTGCCGCAGAGATTCATTGCGGCGCTTTTTTTTCGCATACCTGGAGTCAGCTTGGTCAAACTTGCTCTATCCAGATGAAATAGACGATGAACTGCTCACTGGCTTCAAGGACAGTCTTCTAAAGGAAATAGGCACGCATGGCAAGCCTCTACATCCTATGACAGTGAGTAAAGCATTGAGCGATCTGCGCTCAATGCTTGCTGCGGTAAACATCGGTCAGTGGGCACGCGACGCAAATTCTATCGCGGCGCGGATTCCTTTGGGACCTGCGGGAGCGGAACAAAAATTAGAACCAACCGAGGTACTCCGGTTAGAACATCTGCTAGCGATCCTCGAGGCAGCTGAGAATGAAGTGTTGGCCATTGAACAGCGCTTTGAACGCGCAAAAGTCTTACTTGCCGAAGGACAGACGCGCTTGGTAGACCCCAGCAGAAAGTTAAAAAATACTCGCGCGGACTACCGAGATCTTGCGACGTGCCTCGCCGCTTTGGACAAAGCCTACCCTGGTGTGATCCCATTGAACAGAGAGATCAGAGCGATGCACCCCACTCTGGCTTCGGCGATACATAATACACACGGGCAAGATGAGATTAACTCTTATCTCTACCCATCCAGCCGCGATCTTGTACCATTCGCACTGCTCATTGCCATCGCCACCGTGTTTAATCCAGAGACGTTACTGAACCTGAGATGGGGAGATATAGACTTTGACAAGGATCAGGCCGGCATTCCGGCTATCGAGATAGTCGGAGAAAAGGGCCGTGCGAGTCGGAATCTAGTGCGATTACTCGATCCAAATGCGGCAGTATCATCGCAGCTCAGCCTAAAACGAACACTCGCCTGTCTCCGAGAAATCACGTTACGCATCAGGCCACATCTTGCGCAGGATAGTGCGGATAAGCTATTCGTCTACGTTCCACGAAGTAACTCAAGACAACCGACGGGGTTCTGCGGCGAATCTCACAAGGAACCCCGGAACAATTCGGATAGTTGCGCCTGGCCGAAAGCGTTAAAGAACTTTATCAAAGACAACAGACTCATTCCATTCACGTTAAACCAGTTGCGCCCCAGCATACTGGATCTTGTTCAGTTTATGGATGGTAGCCTTGAAACGGCTCGCAAGGTCGGCAATCACTGTAACCCAGCAACCACCTGGACGCACTACACAAGTGGCGGGGTCAAGACTCGTTATCGTGAGCGTATCGGTCAAATCATCCTATTGCGCGAACGCTGGCTAAGATCGAACGGCGTGATCGATCCTCGGCGCCTCACTCCAGGGCAGGATAAGGGCGCCGCCACCCCAGGGTTCTCGTGCCTTGATCCGTTCGACTCACCGCGACCGAACCAGAAGCCGGGCAAGCTATGCGGAGACTATGGTGGTTGTCCGTCATGCCCACTTGCGGCCGCGCACCCCGGTGATCCGCTGAGCGTTGCACACTACAGGGCACTCGAAACAGCTATCTATCGGAGCCAGGCCAATATGAGCGCCAGTACATGGGTCGAACGTTGGACGCCGATCCTGGCGGACCTGACAGCACTTCGCGCATGGATTCCGCAGACAGTACTCGAAGCATCCCGCGATATTTCGATCAATCTTCCGAACGTCGGATAACAATATGAAATCGACTAATCGGCAACACGCTGCGAGTGAAACGCCTGAGCAAAAGAAAATTCGCAACATGTGTGACGAGGAACTCGATCAATACAACGTTAGCGAAAAGAGCCAGTTCAAAGACGACGTCTGGTTTTTCATCAATACGACACCGGGCTCAATCGCGCATTACTCGACGCTGCGTTGGACGGTAAAATTGTTCGATGGGAGTAGCCTTACCGACGTCCAGCATACTGCACGTCTTCGCTGGGCAAAAAAACTGGTACTCAGCCAGCTACTACTACCCTCCAGTGGACACAGGTTAGGTGCAGGGTCAATGTCTCGAATTGAAAAGCAATTCCGTTGGCTGCTTTCATGGATGAGCGACGCTGGATACCATTACCCTCATGAATTGACGCCCGCTGTAGTGAGAGACTATGTTGATCAGTTGCCAAGCATCTTAGCGGCTCGAACGAATGACGGAGAAATCGGCGTGACTACCGCGACCTTGGCGCTCACGTCCCTAGTACATCTTTGGGATCAACGGCGTGCGCTGCGCAGCCTGGGAGTGGAGTCTTTGCCACAGCATCCATTCGACGGCACCGGCGCATATGCTGTGGCGAAAGGTTTGGCCACAAAGGCGGTAGGATGGATAAAGCCTTTGCCAGACGAGGTGTGCATCCCTCTGCTTAACAAAGCTGCGTGGTTCCTCGGCTCGCCAGCCGACGACGTGCTCAGACTGCTCGAAGTAGTGCGCGACCCAATTGCCGGTACTAAGATCGAGGTGAATAAATCGAACGGTACTAAGAAATATCTCCTTAGAGCTGGCACAACAGGCCCCTCAAGACTAAAGCGCACCAAGCGATTTCTAGAAACGTTTGAATTTAGCATTCTGGAAGGCGACAGCAAGCCGTGGCACAAACCTCTCAATTACGCATATGAGAAGTCGTCGGAACGTCGCAGCGCAAGAATTACCCGGATCAAGGAATTGTGGGAGGCGGTGCGGACTGCTGCCGTAATCATTGTTCAGGCGACATCCGGTATGCGAATATCGGAATTGCTGGGGATATTAGCTGGAACGGATAAGGATACCGGCCTTCCGAAAGGGGTGCGCTTAGAGCTGAGCGCTACTGGGTTGTATGAGTGGTTCGTCATCCGTTCTGTGCTATCGAAGACTGAAGAGGGATTACCTCGCTCAGTGGACTGGGTCTTGGGCATGCGCCCTCTCGGAAGCAACGAAACGCCTCTGGCGGTGCGTGCACTTCATATCCTAAACCAACTGCATGAACCTTGGCGCGCTTGCGCTAGCACCGACAAGTTGGTCCTATCTGGTCATCAAGGTGGCTCACTGTACTCTCCCATTGAGAGCTTGGGTGGGATGTCATTTGCGCAAGCCAACCACGCGATACAGCGTTTCATCAACCGCTGGGTCGATCTATCCGGATTGCCGGACGAAAGTGCGCGCAAGACTGAGGATAATGATCTCGTGAGCTGGCGCCAAAATAAAGGGAAAATGTTCAGGACGCACATGCTGCGCAAGGCATGGGCGCAGTTCACACTGGCGTGCGATTCCCGGCTACTGCCTGCGATTCAGATGCAATTCCATCACATGAGCCTAGCAATGACGGAAGGTGGCTACATCGGTCGCAATCCGCTTCTGTTGGGAGAACTGGATTCCATGTCCACGCAAAGAACTAATCTCGCGGTGTTTGAAATCATCGTGGGAAAGAGTAAAGTTTCCGGTCGCATGGGAGAACAACTGGATCAGGCTCTGAAAAAACTGCGGGCTGAGGTTCGCGAACTGCCGACATCGGAGAAGTGGAGAGAAGCTGTCGCGTGGGCTGAACAGAATGAACTGAAAATGTTCTTTACGGCGCACGCAACTTGCTGCCCGACGCGGACCAGCAAGATGCGCTGCCACGACTCGGCGAAGACACCAGTTTGGCTACGAAAAGTGCCTAACACCACAATGCGCGAACCAAATTTATGCGCCGGCTGCGCCTGTGCGATCATGGACAAGAGCAATGAACCATTCTGGTCAGATCGTTACGTACAATTCGAAGTATCCGTGCGCCAAGCCTACCACCCTATCATTTGCAGATGCGGCTGCTTTGCCTTTGACTGCGCTCACCGCTTGGGAGATTCTGTTTGAGCGCCTTGAGACGCCAGATTGGAAGAATACCAGTGACGATGCTTTGCTGATCATCAATGGTGCTGGTGGCGTTGGGTCGGTCCTAATTCAGTTAGCTCGCTTAACTTCGTTGAAAGTTGTAGCGACGGCCTCTCGCCAGGAATCGATAGATTCAGGTCCAGCGCGTTGCGTCTCGCTGTAACGGCTAGTGATCTTGCCCCCTTATGACCGGACACATCCTATCGCCTAATTAACGCCGCTTTCCTGAGCCCGGCGAAGCAGCTCCCTCCTGAACATGCGAGGCGATTTCAACTTTAACGACGAGTGCGGATGAACCTCATTGAAATGCGTAAAGGCGTCTGGCAGTTGGGCGAGCACGACTTCGGCGCTGCTGCGGTCCATCAGACTCACGTAGTCCCGTTTAAAGGTGTTCACGAAGCTTTCCGCGATCCCGTTCGACTGCGGGCTGCACACCGGCGTATGAATCGGCTCCAGTCCCATCTCGCGTGCCAAGGCATGCGTTTCATGGGCCCGATAGGCGCCGCCATTGTCGCTCAAGAACTCTAGTTTCGTCGAGCCGATGTTGGCCTGGCCAAAGCGGGCCTCGACCGCTTCGACCAGCATGTCGCGTACGAGCTCTCCTGGCAGACCACGGTCGGCCCATGCACGCCACGCGATGATTTCCCGGTCACAGCAGTCCTTCATAAACACACCGGTCACGACCTCGCCGTTGTTGCAGGCAATCTCAAAACCGTCCGAACACCAGCGCTGATTCGGCTCGGGCACCGCAACAACGCCGTCGTGAACGCGGCTGCTGACGCGGCGTTTTGGCGCCTTCGGCAGCAACAGGCGGTGCTCCTTCATCACCCGATAAAATCGTTTGTGGTTGATCGACGGCAGCAGCCCCATCAAGGCTCGCGTTCGATTCACCAGGGCGCCGGCCCTGCGATAGCCGTACGTCGGCAGCGCTGTGATTTCGGCACGCACCGCGTCGACCAGGATGGCATCAGCAGGCTGGTGGAACGTCTGCACGGTACGCCCGTCAACCCAGTCGCTCGGGCGCGCCGCCTTGGTGCACACATTCGAGCGCGCCACGCCCAGCGCCGAACAGACCGCCTTCACTGGCCGTCCTTGTCCAACAAGGGCGAGCGCGCAATCCACTTTTTTTCGCGAGCGAACTCGACGGCCTCCTTCAGGATCTCCGCTTCCATTGTCTTTTTGCCCAGCATCCGTTGCAGTTGCGCGATCTGGGCGCGAGCGGCGGCCAGTTCGCTGGCCGGCACCACAGACTCACCAGCACTGACGGCCGTCAGCGCGCCTTCGCGTTCAAGCTTGCGCCAGTTGAACAGTTGGCTGGCACCCACGCCGTGTTTGCGCGCGACCAGCGATACGCTCATGCCCGGTTCGTACGTCTCGCGCACCAGCGTCGCCTTTTCCTCGGCAGACCAGCGCCGCCGGCGTTCCTGGCTCACGGTCACTACTTCGATTGTTTGCTTGTTCCTAGTCATATGCACAGTCCTATTCCTATCCGTAAGAATAACGCATAGGCTGTGTCCGGTGATTCAGGGGGCTATCTCAAAGGCGAGCATCATGACGAAGTATTCGATCTACTGGGAGCAGTGAACCAAGCACTGCACGAGTACCGATTTGCGAACACTGAAGGAGTCACTCTAGATGAGTTCGTTATTCCTTTGCGGCGACAAGAGGCACATCAAAGACTACGCTTCCGCATTTTCTAACGCGATCAAACAGGAAAACGATACAACGCAACAAGCGGCAATGCGCGAACGACTGGCTCTCATCATAGCCACAGAAATATCTGAAAGTGAGCGGACAGAATTTCAGGCGTCGGTTGATTCAATTCTTGGAAATTCAGTTCGAATTGAGAAAAAAATCGAAGAGGCCCAAGATTCAAAGACCCTGCCAGATAATGAGAGTAATCTGGATGAAAAAATATTCATGCCAGGACTCTTCGGCCGGCGGTCAGCCACCAAGTCCGCAGCACAAAAACTAAAAACCGCCGAAGACAATCTCAAAAATCGAAATTTCGCTGCGGCCCGCAAAGAGGCTGTGGCAACACTCCGAGAGTTTCAGGACGGTGATTGGGGAATCTGGGGAGACCTATCATCGACAGCCACACGCGCAAAGGAGATGTTGATCATTACTTCCTGCACTACTGCGAGTTCGTCAATGACGGGAGCGGAGATAAATCCCAATTCCTTGAAGTTTTTGCCACCTTGATCCCGTCCCCCCACGAAGGAAGGAAGGCTTACTCAGCGTCCGTGAAGGCCAGGTTCCAGACTAAGGATGCCCCAAAAATTGAGGAGCTGACAGATATCCTAGGACCAACCTGCTTGAGGCCAGATCCAACGCAAGCTCTATTCGGTGCGTTCCCGCCAGCAGTTCCAGTGCCGTCTTTCTTGAGCGCGGTTGGCGCAGCCGACAGCGACATCATTCAAAAGACATGGCGAAATGGGCGATCGTTCGAAGTCCAGAATGTCGGCAAACCTGAAAACGAAGGGTGTATGCTTGGAGTTCGTAAAACTGCGATCAAACTTGCTACAGGAAGCTCTTTGGTCTGGACAGTGATGGTTGATCAGAAACCTGTCATCGTAATAGACAACAAACTAAAAAAATTACACTAGCACCATGATGATTCCAATGAAAACCCCGGAGACGCGCGCCGAGTTCGAGCGCCGTCTACATCTGCTCCGCGAACAGCTACGACAAGGGAAAATGTTTTTCTCTGAGAACGTAGTTCGTGGTATCGACGGTCTGCAACGGGTTCGAATGCTACCGAACGGACGCATCGACTTTCTTTCGGTTGATGAATCTACCCGCTTGCAAGCGAACATGATGGTTCAGTTTCAGCCAGAATTCTCCACGCAGGAAAAGACCAGCGATGAGTCGCCACAAGTCTCATAGGCACCCGCGAGCCGTTCAAAAATACCTTTGCCTAAATTATGGCTCAGAAGTGTCAACAATAGTCGTGGCGATTCAAGGCTAAAAAAAAAGAACTGCAAACTCAAGATTATCTGCTTGGCATATTGAAAAAAAACCCCAGACCGTCGTATCCTATGAACTACGGCCACTAATGCGAAGAAAAACTTGGATACTCATCGACAAAATACCGAGCACGATAGGCAATTTGGAGACTGCTTAAAAGCGGGAATGACTGTCCCCGCCCTTTGCGTTCTCTGCCAAGAAGAGCCCCCACAGGTTTGCAGCCATGTAATACCGCGCTCAGTGTCGCGGCACATCGGGGAGTTTGTAGGCTCCCTGAAGCTACGCGGAACGGAAAACGTTAATCGTCCAGTCCAAGACACAGCCAAATACCCACTCCTCTGTCGTGGCTGCGAACACAAGTTCGGAGACTGGGAGAGAGCTTTCATGATCAACCACTTTGAACCTTACTTTGAGGGCACTTTCAGTGAATCGTACACCAAAGATTTTTACAATCTGCTGCTGTCCGTCGTATTCCGCACGCTTAGCTATATTGCGGCAGGGCCAGAGAAGCATCGAATAACGGAGCGTGTCTTATGTCTTGTCGAGGACTGGCGCAGATACTTGGACAAAGGAGCGCCAATCGCATACAAAGGGCTCTATGCCGTGCGCCACCATGAACTAGAACTCATACCAGGCTGGAACACACGAAACAAAACTTGGATGAGCCATGGCGTTAATGCGTCAAGTAGAGACCAGAAACAGGCTAGGTATTTCGTTTATGTGCAAATGGGGCCGTTTCATGTGTTCGCTGATTTAGGTGACATTGACGATAAGGACACGCCTATAGAACCATCTTGGGCTCCGTTAGAGATTGCCTCGAATGGAGGGAACTTTAACAAAGTCAATCAGATCCCAAAAGAGCTTCAGTACATACTTTCCGATTCGGCCCTGCTCTACTCCACCAAAATGGACACTTTGAGCGAGACGCAACTAGCAAAAATTAGAGAAGCACAAGAAAAACACAGCAGTCGGCTTCAAGACCTTGGATTTAAATAAAGTTTAGTTCTCTGCCAGAGAGTAGTTAGACGACAAAGGAAATGCTGAACGTAGCAGGCAGGTTAGCTCTCAATCTTGACAACTACCATCTAGTGGACGGCTAAGAAAATTATAGCGCGTGCTGAGAGCCCCGCTCCTCGCGTTGATAGCACCGGGATATGGACGAAAATATCGGGCTCTCGTAATTTGACATTACTGTAAGCAAGCTGGTATGGTTTTTAAATCCCTGCCGTTAGGTATCGCTCAGCAAGCAATGAAGGTTTTCATGGAAAGCCACTCCGCATCGCCGAGCTGCAACAGCACTGCCATGCGCCAACGCGGTCGGGATGAGAAAATAAACCGGATTTTGCTGCCACCTGAGCCCAGTGACCGCAATGCCCTCTTTTATCAATTGCCTGAGCCACCTATCGGGGCCAAATCACAATCTATATGCGATGGCGAACGCTCGCACGCGTACAGCGTAAGCGAATATTCAACCGTGCGCCAGACGTCGAAATCGTTACGCAGCCTATTGCTCGCTCAAGCACTGACCACCACGAGACTTTCATGACCACAGTTAATTCGGACAATGCCGCGCAGATTGACGGCAATGCACCTCCTCTTCAGATGATCATTTTCGGCCCCCCAGGGACTGGTAAGTCATACAAAATCCACGGCCGAGAAGATAACGCATATGCGGAGGACTGCTACGCTGCGAAACTACAAATCAATTCGAGTGAGCAGATCATCAATACTGTGTTTCACCCGGAATATACCTACGGTGACTTCGTGGGGAGGCTCCTGCCAACGAGCACTTCGGACGGAAAAGTGCGCTATGCGTATCGCCCCGGCCACTTTCTGATTGCACTGTCAGAGGCTTACAAGCGGTTGCCGAACAAGGAGAATGTTCTGCTTGTGATTGACGAACTCAATCGAGGCAATGCAGCAGCAATCTTCGGCAGCGTATTTAATCTGCTCGATCGGGATAACGAGGGCTGGTCATCCTACCCCATCAGCCTTTCTTCCATGGAGTATGAGTCTTTTCTCCAGCAATTGCTGCCTGATGCCTTTGAAATCAACATCGCAGGCGCCCAAGTCAAGCTGAAGTCTAACCACCACAAGTCGGTAGACATTAGCGATCTGCTGGGTGGGATTAAAGACAAGATCATGGAGACCCGCGACAACAAGGAGCGACTGACCTATAAGATTCAATTGCCCCCTAACCTTTACATCCTCGCCACAATCAACACGTCTGACGAGTCGATTTACTACATGGACTCGGCATTTAAGCGGCGATGGGATTGGGAATATATGACTGAGGATGGGGATATTCTAAGCATTGACACGCCGCCACAATTGGAATGGAAGGAATTCCGAAAAATGGTGAACCTTTTCATCAAGAATAATGGGACTGCAATTCGACGGCTCGACGATAAGCTGCTGGGCCCTCGCTTCATCAAGGGTACTGATAGGAATGCGAACAAGAGCATGCTGGGTCGAGATCTTGCGAAGGTGATGTTTCACTTGTGGGACAGCGTATTTGCACGCGACAAATCACCTCTGGAGACGGCGCTGAAAACCTCAAAGCTGCATAGCTTCGGAGATTTTGCAGCTAAGGCTAATGGATTCGTAAAGGCCATGGGCAATCCCGATGGACTATAGCCGCGTTGTATTTGAAATCGCGGGAGAGACGTCGTCCGTCTCTTCTCAGTCTTATGCTTTCGTCGGTCTTCACACACATGGAGACGACCTGATATTTCGCTTACCGTTGGGGTACCCTATGCCTCAAGTCCAGCGATCATATGAGACTGCTCGTGATCTGCACATTACATTCTTTAAGCTGTTTCGGAGCTTTCGATCAATAGCGCAACGCAATCAGGATCGGCAAAAAAAAGGAGCCCAGGTACATGAAGACGCCGGCCCGATGGTGCAAGCGGGGCGGGAATGGATTGTTCGCCATGACGAAGGCGATGTGTACTACTACCGTCACTTCGATGTCTTTGACAGCTTGCTGGACGTGTTTGACGAGCTCGCAATACTTAGCCTGGATCGGCGACTACGTCTGACTGACAGCGCTCCCTCTGATTTACGGCATTTTGACCGTACAGATGCTGGACGCATCTATCAGAATGACGACACTTTTTTTGACGACTCAGCGTTCCAGGCTGTGGCCACTCTCACTGTGCTGCCATCAGACATTGTCGGCCTTTACTGCTTTGTACTTCGAGACCTACGCGAGCATGTCTGGGCAGATCGTGACCCTGATCCTTTGCAGGACGACATTAACGTCTTGGCCGAAAAGTTTGAAGTCAAACACCTGTGGCCCACTGCGAGTTGTTGGGAGGCGGATGAATGGCAACGCACTCGCGACGCGCTCAGGGAAAAACTTGACGTCATCGACCAAGTGACCGCACTTAAGGATGAGGATTATCACAGCCTCTACGACGCAGTGGAGCGGTTCCTGTATCCCCCCGCTGACACGCCGCATGGCAATGGGATCCTCTGGGGACTCGACGGTTTCTGGCCCGTGTGGGAATGGTTGGTTCTGACGCGTCTTGTGACGTTTGAGCCATTCAAGAAGCGCCTTTGCTGGGTGGAAAACGGCAATCTTTCATCTGACACCGACGATGCACTGCAGAGCACTGGGTTTCAGCATCCGCTATCGGATGAGCGCGTACTTTGTAAAAACAGCACAGATTGGAGCGCATTCCTGAAAAACGGAAGGGTACTAGGGCACCCGTATCCCGATGCAATCTTGCATCCGGCAGAGTTCGAACTGGAGTCCACCGCCGAAAAGGGCTTGAGTTGGATTGAAGTGCTAACCTTACGAGAGGGTCCGGTTGTCATGACGCTCTCAGGTACGCACCACTTTCTGGTTACCACCGATACGGTGCCAGTCCGGGCGTACTTTCGAACGACAACACCACCGTCGTCGCCAAACGTGGATGTGGCGAAACTTAGTAAGACTACCTTGCAGTTCGGGGCAGCGCAATTACCTGACTTTAACCGCCCTGAGGTCTGTGCGATGCTGCGCCGCCTTGGCGACTGGGAAACGGGTCCAGGAGCTTTCTGGCGATACGGGCAGTTCGAATCGTTAGAAGATGCAATGCGCAAGCACATTGGTGGCCTCTTGCTAATCGACGCTAAGTACAAAATAGCGCAGGACAGCGGAAAAGCTTGGGCCGCCGATCACCGCAAGCAAGCCGCCTACGAGGATGCCTTAACTATCTCGTGTCCGGAGACGCCGGCGGGATACAGTGTCTACATCTGCCCCGGCCAAGCCGTGACACAGGAGACGTTTGCTTCGCTCACGATACGAGCCGCCGCAGCCGTCGAGAAATTCGATAAAGAGTTCGAAATCGCGTGGGATGCGCTCCACGAAGTCGAAGCACACGGCATGATCTTCAAGAATAGGTGGCAAAGTATAGAAGTACTCGGGGAAACCACCAGCGTGTCTTATGGGAGCGGCCAGAAAATTCGAGCAAAGAATGAACTTCGTCAGAAAATATTTTCCCCAAACACAGGTCTGTTAGCAGAGCTCAACCAAAATCATGAGGCCAGGTCTCTGCTCGGGGTTAGCCGTTTCCCAGGTAACAATCAGTTCTTCTTCAAGAATTGGCCTATCCGGGATTTGATGGACGACGTGATAAACGCCAGCTAATGTAGCGCCAAGCATATGCTGACAGTCGGCGAATTCGCAGGCCTTTTCGCGGGCTGACGTAGCCGCCTATATTCCATGCTTAGCCGTCGAGGTGAGTATTAGCATCCAACCGCCCCCATTTAGCATGCGCAGACCGCCACTGTTTAGCATGGCGAAACCACCACCATTTAGCATCTGAGACCGCCACTTGGCTAGTTGCCTCAGTTTACCCAAGTCAGCCTCCCCAGCACTGCCGTCAGCGAATCTCATAAATCGCCGTCCGTGTATCACTGACCACCACCACTCGGACTTGTGAGATTTCGCGTATTTTTCAGATGAGCAAGATGATATCCTCTATGACCGGTGGTCGAGTTCGGCCAAAAGCTGCCACACGGACGTATTGATAGCAAATTCGAGTAAGAATAATTTAATAATTTAATAATTAAGAATTACCCAATCCTGAGCTCATCTGTTAATTTTTAGAAAGAATGGTTATGGAAATCGAAGAAATTTTAAAGGATAGCTGTGAGCGTATATCCGCACAAAATAAGCCCCCTTTCGATTCGACATTTGACTATGCAAATTATCAGAAGCAAAGAGACTCCGCTTTGGCAGAATGGAAGTCGATTGGAAAGGATGGTCAAGAAAAATATAATGGAAATCTTAAAAACTTCTATTCAGAAAAAAAACTTGAACCAGAACTGAATCAAGAATTCCTGAATGCAAGAAACTTGTTTCTCTTACACAACGAAATTAATGCGAGAGTCGGGGTAAAAAGTAATATCGATCTTATTCTCTTAGACGAACTGAATTTTCCTGCGCCCGCAGTAGAGCTTCTAGAGAATATTGAAAATTCAGACTTGGTTCGTGAATTATATAAAGTTCGAAAACGTACTACGGGGACGGAAAAAAACTCTGGGATAACTTCTGACGAAGCCCGTAGACTGAAAAACTGTATGCGTCAGGGACGGGAGCTCTATTTAAGTAGCAGAAGCGGCCCACTGATGGTGAAGCCGCTCACTCTGTTTTACTCATTGACCGCATATGCATATGCGATTATTATTTTAAATAATCCGATCCGATTTAAGCTTGAAAATCTTCCTGGATCGCATGGAATGAATTACTTGCCGAATTACATTCAGGCGCAGTTTGGTGGGGATATGCCACACGGAACTTTTAGCGATTTACTGGTTTCTTTTCCTTCAAACTCGATTCGAACTCGGGATGTTGATTATGCTCAAAGTAGCGAGCAATCTATACTTGAATTTTTTAAAAATAGATTCACTGTCAGTGCCGGTACTTTTTTAAGCATGGTTCCAGAAATTCGGGATTACTATAAAATCACGACTGGACGGAACTCAAGGACTCATCCGCTAGAAATTAGCCCTGTTTCTGACCGCAGATCCACATCATGGGAGCTGCAAATTGGAGATGGCATTTCTAGGCCCCCCACTAGTGATGTAGAGCAGTCGTTCCCAGGATTTAAGATATCCGAACGACATGGTAAAACGATAGTTACGATTCCTACCGCAGACGAGCATACTGCGCAGGCAACAATTTATTCAGATATTCGTGGACGATTATGGTACGTTGAAAACCCATTCTTTCCCGTAGTATTACCTGAAATTTGCTTACATTTTTTATTGACTAGTATATTAAGTAATTTTATGCGATATTCACCCGATCATTGGGGTGAAGTATTATTGAATCAGGTGGATACTAATGTGTCTCTTATAATCACGAAGTATCTATCGTCGTTTGAGCTAAAAATGCCGATCTTACTTCTTAGGTCGCTGTCAAAATTTCATCCGATTGTCTCGAACGAAAATTAATATGGCAACTCGCAGGCTTGTTTGGGGTATGAGGAACTAGCCAATAGCAGTCTCAACGAGAAATGAATTCAGTGAACGAAAAATCGATGCAAACATGCGAGTCTATCATCAAGCAAGAATGTATGTTCGCTAGATCTGGTCCCGACCGCTGGTACGCAATCGTCCTGGCATGGAGGCGGCGTTAGGCAAGGCAGTTGCATAAGTTTGCGTGATACCGATAAGTGGTGTTGAGGAATAATTTCCTAATTAACCACGTTCGACCAGACGCAGACGCTCATCGATAAACACAAAAGGAGAAACACGATGGCAACGAAGAGTGAACTTAAGGCGCTTTCCGGACGGGCACTTCAAACAACCGAACCGCCAGCCTACGAGTCAAAAACTGATGTACCCGTTACAGGAGAGGCACTCCACGAACCCGTCTATTGGAAGGGGCGGCAATGCGCTGTCACAAGTTATGGGATTGAGGCCCGTGATGGCAAATATGTTATTGAGGGCGGTCGAGTGTGGGCAGACAACGACGGGCACGGATGGGTTGAACACATGGAAGAAAAGACGTGGGTTGACCTGCCTGACTTTGTTGAGGCACTACGACTTGCCCGGGCTCGCTGGTCAGGAAGCGGTTTAGCTAAATCCTGAAGGTCCGCTGGCGTGAGCCGCCGGTCAAGCGCATGTCCCCCAGCGTCAGGACAACACACGCTACTAACTTTGCCATCAAGTGGTGGTTTCGCATGCGACCGCTGGTGGGTTCTGGATGCTAAACGGTGGTGGCGATGGCATGCTAATCGGTGGCGGGATGGATGCTAATACTCATGGAGGCAATATGAAGCACGAAAGACGCACCCGGTGCGATCGCGTCAAGGCAAAGACTGTTGGTGAAGGCTTCGAAATGATGGAAACGATAGGTCGCAATAAATGTGCGACCCTTGGAGCCTGTAAGAATTTCTGTGTGAAACGGGGTCATGAAATAATACCGAAAGGGATGCTCCATGATCGACACGATGACCACCAAGAAACCGCGCAAAAAGAAAGAGCCGTATCCATTCCCAGTTGA
>NZ_WWCP01000031.1 GCF_009857505.1 Duganella lactea | reverse complement strand
AAGGCGGTGATTAGTGCTGTCGTTCACAAACTGACGCATCTGATTTATGGTGTCATCCGTACTGGCAAGCCTTTCGACCCCAAATACTTATCGAAAAAGCTTGCCATTCAAGACGGTATCTGACACCCGTTTTTTACTCCGTGGCGTAGAGGCCGAGGGCGATCACGGGGAAGCAGAGGCCGGCCCACAGCACGCCGGTCCAGCCGTGCGCGGCGTACATCCAGCCGCCCAGCGAGGAGCCGATCGCGCCGCCCATGAAGAATAAGGCGATGTACAGGCCGTTCAGCCGGGAGCGGATCTCCGCCGGCAGTGCGAACAGCGCGCGCTGCCCCGTCACCAGATTGGCCGAGACGCCCATGTCGAGGATGATCGAGGTTAGCACCAGCACGCCCAGGTCGACCAGGCGGCTGCTGTGGATGAGCAGCGGCAGCGCGAACGCCAGCGTGCCCAGCATCAGCGCGATGATGGTGGTGGAGCGGCTTTTGCCCTGGTCGGCGCGGTGGCCGGCGATCGGCGAGGCGATCGCGCCCGCCACGCCCACCAGGGCGAAGAGGGCGACGCCGGTCTGGCTGAGGTGGAAGTAGGGACCCGTCAGTTCCAGCGAGACGCAGGTCCAGAACATGCTGAAGGCGCCGAACATGCAGGCCTGGTAGGCGGCCCGGCGGCGCAGCACCGGCGTGGTCTTCAGCAGGTGCCACAGCGATCCCAGCAGCGCGAAGTAGTGCATGCCACTCTGCGGCTGGCGCTGCGGCAGCCTGGCGCGCAGCAGCAGCGCCAGCGCGGCCATGGTGATGGCCGACAGCACGAAGATGGCGTGCCAGCCGAAGGCGTCCGTCACCAGGCTGGCGACCGGCCGCGCCAGCATGATGCCCATCATCAGGCCGCTCATGACTTTGCCGACCGTTTTGCCGCGCGTCGCCGGCTGTGACAGGTGGGCGGCGATCGGCACCACGATCTGCGCCGCCACCGAGCCGATGCCGATGCACAGCGAGGCGAACAGGAACAACCTGGCGCTGCTGGTGAACGAGGCGGCCAGCAAGGCCAGCGCGGTCAGCAGCAGGGCGGTGACGATCAGCCGCCGGTTCTCCAGCAGGTCGCCCAGCGGCACGATGAACAGCAGGCCGAGGCAGTAGCCGACTTGCGTCAAGGTGACGATCAGCCCGGCCGCGCCGGGATCGAGGCCGGTGGCGGCGCTGATCGGGCCGATCAGCGTTTGCGCGTAGTACAGATTGGCGACGATCAGGCCGGTCGCGATGGCGAGCAGCCAGACCATGCCGGGAGAAATGTCTTGATGGGCGTGGGACTGGCTCACGTCGGGCTCCGGAAAACGGGAAAGGCCGACATTCTAACGGCGTCGGCGATTTGCCGCTGAGCGCGCCCCAACTTTTACAGCCCCGCTTGCGCGCGCTTCAGCGACTGGCGCACCTCGGCGGTGATTTCGTAGGAGCGCAGCCGCTGCGTGTGCTCGTAGATCTGCGAGGTGATCATCAGCTCGTCGGCGCCGGTGCGGGCGATGAATTCTTGCAGCTGCCGGCTGACCGTCGCCGGCGCCCCGATCGCGCTGCATGACAGTACCGAGTCCAGCATCGCGCGCTCGGACAGGCCCAGCGTGTCGAGATAGCCGGCCTTGGGCGGCGGCAGTTGCCCCGGCCGGCCGCTGCGCAGGTTGACGAAGGCCTGCTGCATCGACGTGGCGCGGAAGTGCGCCTCTGCATCGGTGTCGGCGGCGAAGACATTGAAGCCGAGCATCACGTAAGGCTGGGCCAGTTGCGCCGATGGCTGGAAGTTGGCGCGGTACAGCGACAGCGCCTGCTGCATCATCTGCGGCGCGAAGTGCGAGGCGAAGGCGAACGGCAGGCCGAGATGCGCGGCCAGCTGCGCGCCGAAGGTGCTGGAGCCGAGTATCCACAGCGGCACCTTGGCGCCTTTGCCGGGCACGGCCAGCACGCGCTGGCGCGGACTGTCGGACAGGTAGTCCTGCAGTTCCAGCACGTCTTGCGGGAAGGCGTCGGCGTCGCTGTCGAGGTTGCGGCGCAGCGCGCGGGCGGTGGTCTGGTCGGAGCCGGGCGCGCGGCCCAAGCCGAGGTCGATGCGGCCGGGGAACAGCGCTTCCAGCGTGCCGAACTGCTCGGCGATCACCAGCGGCGCGTGGTTCGGCAACATGATGCCGCCGGCGCCGACACGGATGCTGCGGGTGCCGCCGGCCACGTGGGCCATCACCACCGCCGTGGCGGCGCTGGCGATGCCGGGCATGCCGTGGTGTTCGGCCAGCCAGTAGCGCTGGTAGCCCCAGCGTTCGCCGTGCTGGGCCAGGTCCAGCGTGTTGCGGAACGAGACCGAGGCATTGCTGCCTTCGGCAATCGGGGAAAGATCGAGTATCGAGAATGGAATCATGGGGGTGGTCTCTCTGGTTGGTACATGCCCATTGAAAGCGTGTGGGTATAATTCTTTCTAAATGGACAGACAAGCATACACAGATTGGGCCCGGCGTGCTGGCCACGCCCTGATTGCCCTGGCGGTGATGCTGGCGCCCGCCGCCGTCGCCGCACCGTTGCTGACGGTGGCGGTCGACACCGGCACGGAAATGCCGATGGCCGGTTTCAAGGACGGCCAGTTGGCGGCGGGCTTCCATAAAGATTTGGGCGAAGCGCTGGCCGGCAAGATGGGCCGTGCGGTGAATTTCCTGCCGCTGCCGCGCAAGCGCATCGCGATGGCGCTGGAGGACGGCCAGGCCGACATGGTCTGCCTGTATTTGCCGCCCTGGTTGCCGGGCAAGTTTCAATGGACGCGCGGCTTTTTCCCGGTGGCCGAAGTCGTGGTGTCCTCCACCGCCGTTCCCCGCCCGAAGACACTGCGCGATTTATCCGGCCAGCCAATTGCCACGGTATTGGGATATTACTATCCCGAGCTGGAGGCGGCGCTCGGCAAACAGTTTGTCCGGGATGATGGCTATTCGTCATCGGGTAATCTGCGTAAAATAGCCGCCGGGCGTTTGCATCATGCTATTACCCAGCAAAACACGCTTGATTATTATCTCAAGGTTGGTGAGAAACTATCGATCCACCCGCCTTTGGTGATAAAACGTTACCAGGCGCGTTGCGCGCTGTCGCCCAAGGGCCGGGTGCGCGTCCCGGAGATCGGGAAGGCCATTGACCAGATCGTTAAAGACGGAAGTGTGAACAAAATAATCAGTAATTATCAAAGTCATCTCAGATAATGTTTTATTTTGTCGACGGTTTTTAAAAATATTTTTCCCGCCGCGTGCTTTTGATTTACGATTGGAAATCGATAGGGCATTCGCCTTATTCTCTTTTTATTCCAATGTAAATATTAATCCGATGGCACGCGCTATTTTATTCGCCTTGATGCTGGCTTGCTGCCAGACTGTTTTCGCCGCCGGTCAACTGTACCGCGTCACGCACGATGGCAAGACCAGTTATCTCTACGGCACCATCCACGTCGGGCGCGGCGGCGGCTATCCGCTGGACGCGGTCGCCTCGCGCGCGCTGCTCGATTCCAAGGCGCTGGTCATCGAGCTGGACATCCGCGAGGACAAGGCTTTTCAGCTGGCGCTGGCCCGCCATGGCCGCTACCCCAACGGCGACGTGGTGCAGAATCACCTGACGCCGGCGACGTTGCAGAAAACCGTGCAGGCGCTGGCGCGCGCCGGTATTCCGCTGTCGTCGGTGCAGCATTACAAGCCGTGGCTGATCGCCAACCTGCTGGTCGGCGCCGAGCTGGACAAGAACGGCTACCAGCGCAGCGAGGCCGTCGAGTACGCGCTGCTGGCCGCCGCGCAAAAGCAGGACAAGACGGTGCGCGAGCTGGAGAGCGCGGATTATCAGCTCAGTCTGTTCGACAGTCTGGACGCGCGGCAGCAGGAGCTGTATCTGCTGGAAAACCTGGCCGATCTCGACGACGGCGATTCGCTGAAAAAATCGCAGGCGCTGATCGAGGCCTGGCGCGCCGCCGACAAGACCGGTATTCAGGCGGTGTGGAAAACCGCCACCACCGGCGACAGCATTTCGGCCGGTTTCATGAACCGTGTGCTGCTCGGCAAGCGCAATCCCGAGATGGCGGCCAACATCGAACGCATCATGCAGCAAGACCAGGTGGCCTTTGTCGGCGTCGGCCTGCTGCATCTGGTGGGGGATGATGGCTTGCCGCAGTTGCTCAAGCGGCGCGGCTATCAGGTCGAGCAGCTGTATTAGTATTAATAAGCCATGACCGTGCCGTTGCTGTAGCGGACGCGGTCGCCGATTTTGTAGCTGGGCGACGATTCCACCATCACCATCTGGCTGCTGCCATCGTCCATGCGCACGGTGACGCGATAGACCTTGTCGGTCGGCGCGCCGGTGGTGCCGCCGGCGGCCGCCGCGCCCATCGCGCCCATGGCGGAGACGCCCACATCCTGACGCTGCATCTGGTCAATGGCCTGCACCACGCCGTAGCTGGTTTGCGCCTGCTGCGATTGGGTGTTGGCGCCGGCCATCGAGCTGGTGCCGCTGGAACCTGTGCTGCCGGAGCTGCCCGAGCTGCCGCTCGCATATCCGCTGCCGCCGGTCGAGCCGTTATTCATTCTGTCGGCGCAAGCCGTCACAGCGGATGCGCACAGTACCATGGTACAAAGAGTCGATTTCTTCATGTCTGCCTCCCTAAATATCTTCAGAGCGGCGCGTCCGGCGCATCGTTCCCGAACCTTGGGTCCCCATTGATATACATCAATTGAACCATGCAATCTGCACGCAATAATTGTCCGGTATCACTTTTAAAGGACAGCGATATGTTGACATGCGTGACAGATACCCTTATCGAAGAGTTAACTGACGCCAGCTGCGACGACCTCCGCAGCCGGCATGTCTTTCGTCAGGCACTGCACGGCCTGGTGCGCGTGGCCAAGGCCGAACAGTTGCGGGAAATGCGCGCGGACGTTGCGCTGGCGATCGGTGCGATCAGCCAGCCGGCAAACTGCGATAGCGATTCCAGAGCGCCCACATGAACCCGGCGGCCAGCATGGACGCGGTGCAGTCGACCATCCAGTCGGACACGGCGCCGTGGCGGTAGGGCAGCAGCGATTGCACCGCTTCGTCGATGGCGCCCATGACGGCAATCGTCAGCACCGCTTTGCCCGCGCGTTGCGACGGCGTGCCGCCGCCGCCGGTGAAGAGCAGGAAGGTCAGCCCGGCATAGGCGAGGGAATGGAGGATCAGGCCGGAGGCGACCTGGGCGATGTCCTGGCGTGCGCCGGGTATCGAACCGATGATCAAAATCAGCAGATACAGCACGATGGCAGTCCGGTAGCGCAGACGGGCGTGAGAGTCGGTGAGGAGGATTTGCTTGAGCATGAGCACACGATACCATGCGCTGCAAAAATTGGGGAGTGGTGCACCGGAGTCCCGGTGCACCTGTACTTGAGTCATGCGTATCGGTCGCATGTACTTAAGATGTGACCAGTATAGGCGGCGTTTGTGACGCGATCATGACACCAGGCAAAAAAAAGCCCGCTTACGTTAGCGGGCTTAAAACTATTTTCTTGGAGGAGAATAGTGGAGACAGGAGTGATTATGCTGCGTCGCAAGATATCTGTCTAATTGTTCTTTCAGATACCAGACATCAGATAGACGCATATCTCAGTCATTGGACCGGGACGGTGTAGTTCAGCGCCAGGCGGCCACCGTCGACGTACAGCGTCTGGCCGGTCATGTAGCTGGCGTCGTCGCTGGCGAGGAAGGCGGCGATCGAGGCCACTTCCTCCGGTTCGCCGCAGCGGCCCATCGGTGTGCGCGACAAAATGGTGTGGCGCGCCTCCGGGCTGGCCATCACCGCCTGCTTGGCCAGCTCGGTCAGGATGGTGCCGGGGCCGATGCCATTGACGCGGATGCCGTGCTCGACCAGGTTGAGCGACATCACCTTGGTCAGCTGGTTGATCGCGCCTTTCGACACCACGTAGGGCACCTGGTTCGGAATCGCCAGCTCGGCGTTCACACTCGACATATTGATGATCGCGCCGCCGCGCTGCCTGACCATCACGCGCGCCACCGCCTGGCCGCACAGGAACATCGACTTCAGATTGATGCGCAGCACGCGGTCGAAATCATCCTCGCTCACATCGAGGAAGTTGGCGGCGTGGGTCACGCCGGCGTTGTTGATCAGGATATCGACGCGGCCGAAGGCGGCCAGCGTGGCGGCCACCATCGCGTCGACATCGGCCTTCTGGCTGACGTCGGCGGCGAAGAAGCGCGCCTGTTCGCCCAGCGCGGCCGCGGCGGCGGCACCCTCCGGTTTGATGTCCACCAGCATGACCTTGGCGCCTTCGGTAATCAGGCGTTGCGCGCAGGCCAGGCCGATGCCCTGGGTGGCGCCGGTGACGATGGCGACTTTATCGGTTAATTTCATGGGAATTGCCTTGTGGTGGTGAGAGGGCAAATTTTAACAGCCACACCGGGGCGGGTTACAATAGAGGGTTTGCAATTTTCAACAAGGGGGCCGTCGTGACTTTTATCAACAAATTATCTGCCGCCTGGACGGCCAACGACTCCCTGCTGTGCGTCGGCCTGGACCCGGACATGGCCAAGCTGCCGGCCCAGTTCCACGGCGATCCGCAAGGCATCTACCACTTCTGCCGTGAGATCATCGACGCGACCGCCGACCTGGCATGCGCGTTCAAGCCGCAGATCGCCTACTTCGCCGCGCTGAGCGCGGAAGGTCAGCTGCAGCAGATCTGCGACTACGCGCGCGCGCACTACCCGCACATTCCGCTGATCCTCGACGCCAAGCGTGGCGACATCGGCGCCACCGCGCGCCAGTACGCGCGCGAAGCCTACGACCGCTATGGCGCCGACGCCGTCACCGTCAACCCCTACATGGGCTTTGACTCGGTGGAGCCATACATGGAGTGGCGCGAGCGCGGCGTGATCATCCTGTGCCGCACCTCCAACGCCGGCGGCTCCGACCTGCAGTTTCTGGACGTCGGCGGTCAGCCGCTGTACCAGCATGTGGCGCGGCTGGTGTCGGAAAAGTGGAACGCCAACGGCCAGTGCGCGCTGGTGGTGGGCGCCACCTTCCCGGAAGAACTGGCGCAGGTGCGCGCCATCGTCGGCGACATGCCGCTGCTGGTGCCGGGTATCGGCGCCCAGGGTGGTGATATTGCCGCGACGGTCACATCGGGCCGCACGGCCGATGGCGCCGGCATGATGATCAACTCCTCGCGCGCCATCCTGTACGCGGCGCAGCGGACCGGCGAAGACTTCGCCGCCGCCGCCCGCCGCGTCGCCGAAGAAACCCGCGACGCCATCAACCAGCACCGCTAAAAAACGGGTGTCAGGTCTGACAAAAGCACACGGCCTCAACTGCGTAGCAGTTGAGGCCGTGTGCTTTTGTCAGACCTGACACCCGTTTTTAGTTGCGTTCGCGCAGGATGCGGTTGACGCCGGCCACGTGGCGCACGTTGCGCAGCAGGCCGGCCAGGTGCACCCGGTCCTTGACCTGCACCGTGAAGCGCAACTGGTGCAGCACGTTGTCCTTGTCCTCGTCCATGCCGACGTAGGTGATGTTGGCGTCCGATTCACCGATCTCCGCCGCCACCCGCGCCAGGATGCCTTTCTCGTTGTTGATCAGCAGCTTGATGCGGCTGTCGAAACGGCGGTTCAGCTCGGTGCCCCACTTGACCGCGATCCAGCGGTCCGGTTCCTTGGCCTTCTGGCGCTTGGCCTGCGTGCAGTCCGAGGTGTGCACCAGCAGGCCCTGGTCGCGCCGCAGCTGGCCGATGATGGCGTCGCCCGGAATCGGCAGGCAGCACGGCGCCAGCTGCACCGACACGCCCTCGCTGCCGCAGATGGTGACCGGGTCCAGCTCGGCCGCGCTGTTGTGGTCCACCGGCGCGCTGGCCGATTCACCGCCACGCAGGCCGAAGATGTGGCGCGCCACCAGCGCCGCCATGCGCTTGCCGACGCCGATGTCGGCGTACAGCTCGTCGAGCGACTTGGCGCTCGATTCCTTCAGCAGCCGCTCGGTCAGCGGCTCTTCCAGCTCCGGACTGATGCCCAGCGACGACAGCGACTGCGCCAGCAACTGCCGGCCCAGCGCGATCGATTCCGGCAGGTTGATGGTGCGCAGATGATGGCGGATCGCCGAGCGCGCCTTGCCGGTGCGCACGAACGACAGCCAGCTCGGGCTCGGCCGCGAGTTGGCGTCGGTGACGATCTCGACGATGTCACCATTGCGCAGCTCGGTACGCACCGAGGCTGGCTCGTTGTTGATCGTCACCGACACCGTGTGGTCGCCAATGCCGGTGTGAATCGCATACGCGAAGTCGATCGGCGTGGCGCCGCGCGGCAGCGCGATGATCTTCGACTTCGGCGTGAACACGTACACCGAGTCCGGGAACAGGTCGACCTTGACATGCTCCAGAAACTCGGCCGAGTCGCCGGTCTGCTGCTGGATGTCGAGCAGCGACTGCAGCCACGCGTGGGTGCGCTGCTGCAGGTCCGACAGGTTGGCCTCGCCGTCCTTGTACAACCAGTGCGCCGCCACGCCCGATTCGGCGGTGCGGTGCATTTCCTGCGTGCGGATCTGGAACTCGACCGGCGTGCCATACGGGCCGATCAAGGTGGTGTGCAGCGACTGGTAGCCGTTCAGCTTGCGGATCGCGATGTAGTCCTTGAAGCGGCCCGGCATCGGCTTGTACAGCGAATGCAGCGTGCCCAGCGCCACGTAGCAGTGCTCGAAGCTGTCGACCACCACGCGAAAGCCGTACACGTCCAGCACCTGCGAGAACGACAGGTGCTTGCTGCGCATCTTCTTGTAGATGCCGTACAGCGTCTTTTCGCGGCCGTACACCTCGGCCGGAATGGCCGCCGCGCTCAGCGTGCCCTTGACCGATTCGAGGATCTTGGTGACCACCTCGCGGCGGTTGCCGCGCGCCGCCTTGACCGCCTTGGCCAGCGTGCGGTAGCGCAGCGGGAACAGGTGGGCGAACGACAGGTCCTGCAGCTCGCGGTAGATGTTGTTCAGGCCAAGCCGGTGCGCGATCGGCACGTACACTTCCATGGTCTCCTTGGAGATGCGGGCCTTGGCGGCCGGCTTCATCACTTCCATGGTGCGCATATTGTGCAGGCGGTCGGCCAGCTTGATCAGGATCACCCGCACGTCCGAGGCCATCGCCAGCAGCATCTTGCGGAAGTTTTCCGCCTGCGCCTCGATCTGGCTCTGGAACTCGATTTTCTCCAGCTTCGACAGGCCGTCGACCAGGTTGGCCACCGGCGCGCCGAAACGCTCGATCAGCTCGTCCTTCTTGACGTCCTGGTCCTCCATCACGTCGTGCAGCAGCGCCGCCATGATCGCTTGCGCGTCGAGCTTCCAGTCGGCGCAGATCTCGGCCACGGCGATCGGATGCGAGATGTACGGCTCGCCCGATTTGCGCAACTGGCCGAGGTGCATCTCGTCGGAGAAGCGGTACGCTTCCTTGACCTTCTTCAGGTCGGCGGCCGTCATGTAGTCGGCCAGTTTTTCAGTCAGATGGGATACCGACGCGACGCCTGCGGTCAGTGCAGGGGGCGTGGCCAGGGGCGACGAGGAAATCACGGGAGCGGCTGGGGGTGGGGCGGATGGAACGGTGGGACTGGCGTCCGCTGCGTTGGACTCGGACGTGGCTTTGGCCGGCGCTTGGGCCGGCCGTTTGGCCCGGGCGGGCTTGCCACTCAGTGTCGGATCGGCAGGGATCAGATTCATACGTGTGCGTTCCGTCTAGAGGAGAATGTCGCGTTGCTGCTAAAACATACCACATTCACACCGAGGGGAACGCAGCCCAACTTACATTGGGACTTTCTTCAACATTTCCAGACCGACCTTGCCGGCGGCGATTTCACGCAGGGCGACGACGGTGGGCTTGTCCTTGGCTTCGACCTTCGGGGTGTGGCCTTGCAGCAGTTGGCGGGCGCGGTAGGTCGCGGCCAGGGTCAGCTGGAAACGGTTCGGTACGTTTTTCAGACAATCTTCAATCGTAATGCGGGCCATCTAAAACTCCTAAAATCTTGTGTATTTATTCAGCGTGGATGCCCAGTTGGGCAAAGAGCGAGGCGTTGCGTGCCGCTTGTTGCGCAAACCGGCAACGGGCCGCTCGGACTATCGCGGTCAATTCCGACAGCGCGACGTCGAATTCTTCGTTGATAATAGCATACTCGAACTCGGGCGCGTGGGCGATTTCGCCGCCCGCCGCCAGCAGCCGTTTGGTGATCACGTGCGGCTCGTCGGTGGCGCGTTTGTTCAGGCGTTCCTCCAGCGCCGCGATCGACGGCGGCAGGATGAAAATACCGGCCGCCTGCGGGAACAGTTTCTTCACCTGGCGCGCGCCCTGCCAGTCGATTTCCAGCAGCACGTCGGTGCCCGTTTGCATCTGCTCCTCGACCATCAGGCGCGAGGTGCCGTAGTAGTTGCCGTGCACCTCGGCCCACTCCAGGAACTCGCCGTCCTTGGCGCGCGCGACGAAATCGTCGGCGCTGGTGAAGTAGTACTGCACGCCGTGGGTTTCGCCCGGCCGCGGCGCGCGGGTGGTGGTGGAAATCGACAGCTTGATGGTCGGTTCCTGGGCCAGCAGCGCGTTGACCAGCGTCGACTTGCCGGCGCCGGACGGCGCGGCGACGACGATCAGGCTGCCCGAAAATGCCTTGCTTGAGCTCATGGGGGATCTTTCAAAAACGTCAGCGGACGACTCGGTGAGCGTCGCCCAAAGATGTATTTTACCAAGAGCAAGGGCAGCGGTTCAATTTACAGCAGAGACAGGAACTGCCGCGCCGCCGCCGGCGCCCGCTCCTTGGCGCCGTTGATGAAGTAGACGTAGACCTGGCCGGACTGCGCCTCGGCCTGCCAGGCCTGTGCCTGCTTCAGCCATTGCTTCAAGGCCGGCCTGGTGTAGCCGGTGTCGATGTCGCCGCGCGCGTCCATCAGACGGAGGTAGACGAAGTCGCCGGTGATCCGGTCGAAGTGGGGGAATTTGGGCGAGTCGGTGATGACGGTGGCGACCTGGTGCTTGCGGGCCAGCTGGAGGTACTCGTCGCACAGAAAGCTGTCGTGGCGTGGCTCCAGCACGTGCCGCAAGGTGCGCTTGCCGAGCCTGGCCGACAGCAGCTTGAAGAAGGCGGCGATGTCGTCCGGATCGAACTGTTTGGTGGCGGCCAGCTGCCACAGCATGGGGCCGAGTTTGTCGCCCAGCTCGGTTAGGCCGCTGTCCATGAAGCGCGCGATCGATTCGCCGGCCTCGGCCAGCACCTTGCGGTGGGTGGCGTAGCGCGTGGCCTTGACCGAGAAGACGAAATCGTCCGGCGTTTTCTCGGCCCAGCTGGCGTAGTGTTAGGGCTTGGCGGTGCGGTAGAAGGTGCCGTTGATTTTGATGCTGGTCAGCTGCCGGCTGGCGTAGTCCAGCTGCTGTTTGAGCGGCAGGCCGGGCGGGTAGAAGCTCTGCCGCCACGGCGCGAAGTCCCAGCCGCCGATGCCCGCCCTGATCTGCGCCATGATCCGTCTCCTGATAGTATGGGGTTTTAGCCGACCACGGGATATACCATGAAAGAGCTGATCATCGTCGCCACCATCACGGCCCAAGAGGGCTACGAAGTGCTGGTGCGCGAGGCGCTGCAACAGGTCGTGCCACCCAGTCGCGCCGAGGCCGGCTGCATCCGCTACGACCTGCACATCGATCTGGGCAACCACGCCAGCTTCATCATGCTCGAAGCCTGGCGCGACGAAGCCGCGCTGGCCGAACACGAAGCCACGCCGCACTTCCAGCAACTGGTCGACCGCATCGGCGGCAAGGCCGACCTGCAGATCCTCAAGCTCAATCAGGTCTTGTAAGCACGGACCCGGATAATCCGGACGTAAAAAAAGGAGCCGCGGCTCCTTTTGATTATTCCAGGTTCTGCACCTGCTCGCGCATTTGCTCGATCAGCAGTTTCAGCTCCATCGAGGCGTCGGCCAGTTCCTTGACCGAGGCCTTGGCGCCCAGCGTGTTGGCTTCGCGGTTCAGCTCCTGCATCATGAAGTCCAGGCGTTTGCCGACCTGGCCGCCTTTCTTCAGGATGTGACGGGTTTCGGTCAGATGCGCCGACAGCCGGCCCAGCTCCTCGGCCACGTCGATGCGGATGCCGTACAGGATCACTTCCTGGCGGATGCGCTCCAGCGCGTCCTGACGCGACAGCGCCGAATTCGATCCCTGGCACGCCAGCCCCAGCGCATCCTGCATGCGCTCGATGGCCTTCTGCTGGAACGCCGCCACCACCTGCGGAATCAGCGGCGTGATGCGCTTGACGATGCCTTCCATCGCCTCGATGCGCGACATCAGCATCGCTTCCAGCGCCGCGCCTTCGCGCTGACGGCTGGTGACAAAGGCCGCGATGGTGCGCGCGGCGAGGGCGGCCACATCCGCCTGCAGCGATTCCTGGCCGATCTGCGCCTCTTCGATCACGCCGGGCCAGCGCAGCAATTCCGCCACGGACATCGTTTGCACCCCGGGGAACAGGCCGCCGACTTCGCCCTGCAGGCGTTGCAGCTCGGTCAGCAAAGGCAGATTCAGCGCCTGCGTGCCGGCGGTGGCGGCCTTGCGCCCGAAGCTGAGCCGCAGCTCCACCTTGCCGCGGGTGATGGCGGCCATGATCGCCGAGCGTAAATCGGGTTCAAGCGCGCGCAAATCGTCGTTTATTCGGAACTGCAAGTCTAAAAACCGCGAGTTGACGCTTTTGATTTCGATCGTCAGTGTTCCCGCCGCACTCTCACTTGTGGCGACAGCGTAGCCCGTCATGCTGGAAATGCTCAATGGATATCCCCGATTTAATCTTTACAAAACAGTGATTTATCAACACAATCAAGTGGTCGAAGCGAGGAACCTGATGGCCCCACAGAACAACGCCTCGCTACCGGATGGTCTGGAAATTGCTGGATATCGCATTGTAAAGAAAATTGCGTCCGGTGGGTTCAGTATTGTTTGCCTCGCACATGACAGAGCGGGGCGCACGGTCGCCAAGGCCGGTCCGGAACCAGCGCGCCGGCGGCGTGAAAGTAGATGAATTTCTCATCCGCGCGATCGTCAGCATGCCCGGCCCGCGCCGTTGTATTCCGCCGGCTTGTGGTCTATGCTGCCGGACGAAGAACTGGTGCGCGCCGCACCGGCTTCACCAACCCATGAATAAGGAACTGTATGACTTTTGTATCCCGTCCCAGCCGCCGCCCGGTCGACGCGCTGCGCGCCCTGCGCCTGACCCGCGACTACACCAAGCACGCCGAAGGCTCGGTGCTGATTGAATGCGGCGACACCAAGGTCATCTGCACCGCCAGCATTGAAGAGAAGGTGCCGGGTTTCCTGAAAGGGAAGGGCCAGGGCTGGCTGACCGCCGAATACGGCATGCTGCCGCGCTCCACCCACAGCCGCATGGACCGCGAGGCGGCCAAGGGCAAGCAGTCCGGCCGCACGCAGGAAATCCAGCGCCTGATTGGCCGCTCGCTGCGCGCCGCGTTCGACCTGGAAGCCTTCGGCGAGCGCACCTTGCATCTTGATTGCGACGTGATCCAGGCCGACGGCGGTACCCGCACCGCCTCGATCACCGGCGCCATGGTGGCCGCGTATGACGCCTTCTCCAAGCTGGTGGCGCGTGGCGCGATCCCGGCGATCCCGCTGAAGCACTTCGTGGCGGCGATCTCGGTCGGCGTGTATCAAGGCATGCCGGTGCTGGACCTGGACTACGTGGAAGACTCCAACTGCGACACCGACATGAACGTGGTGATGACCGACGCCGGCCACTTCATCGAAGTGCAGGGCACCGCCGAAGGCGCCGCCTTCGACCGCGCCGGCATGAACCGTTTGCTGGACCTGGCGCAGGGCGGCATCGCCGATCTGGTCAAGCTGCAAAAGCAGGCGCTGGGCATCGGCGCATAGATATTTTTTTGGTGAGGGTCCATGAAGGTATCCCACATCGGCAAACTGGCGACGCGATGCCTTGCGGGCGTGGCGTTGCTGTCGGCTTTAGCCTGCTGGCAGGCCGCCGTCGCCGCGCCCTGGACCGGCCCGGTCGCCGGACCGGCCGCGCAGCGCGACAAGCGCATCACCTTCATCTCCTACGATTTACGCAATGGCGGCATCACCGCCGCCTATCGCGGCCTGTTCACCGCCGCCAGGGAACTAGGCTGGCAACTGGAACTGGTGGATGGCCACGGCGACCATAACCTGATCCGCGCCGCCTTCCGCGGCGCCGTCGCCCAGCGGATCGACGGCATCGTCATCGGCGGCTTCGATACCGACATCCTGGCGCCCGAGCTGCCACAGGCCAGGCAGGCCGGCGTGGTGCTGGTGGGCTGGCACGCCGCCGCCTTGCCGGGACCGGCCCGGCCACTGTTCACCAATGTCAGCACCGCGCCGGAGGAAGTGGCGCGGATCGCCGCCGAATTCGTGATCAACAGCGCCACCGGGCCGGTCGGCGTGGTGATCTTTAACGATGACCGTTTTCCCATCGCGAACGTCAAGGCGGGGCGCATGGCGCAGATCATCGCCCGCTGCGCGCACTGCAAGCTGCTGGCGATAGAGAATATCCGCATCGAGCAGGCGCGCGCCAGCGTGCCGGATGCCGTCGCCCGCCTGAATCGCCAGCACGGCAGGGCCTGGACGCATAACCTGGCCATCAACGACGCCTATTTCGATGCGATGAATGTCGCGCTGGTGTCGCAGCGGCGCGCCGATATCCGCAATGTCGCCGCCGGCGACGGCTCGGCGGTGGCGATCAGCCGCATCGGCTCCGGCATGTCGCAGCAGATGGCCACCGTGGCGGAACCGGCCAGCCAGCAGGGCTGGCAGATCGCCGACGAATTCAACCGCGCCTTCGCCGGCCATCCGCCGAGCGGCTACGTGAGTGAGCCCATCATGGTGACGCAGGCTTTTCTGGCGGCGCCGCGCGGCGCCGATATCGAGGCCGATATCCCGTACCGGCAGGCTTACCGGCGGATCTGGCAGATCCGCGGCGACCAGGCGAAGTAGCGGCGGCAAGGGGTACAATGTCGGCTTCCTTGCTTTACGTAGCCGATCCATCATGAGCCAACGCCTGATCCTTGCCTCCAACAACCAGGGCAAACTGAAAGAGTTCAACGAACTGCTGTCCACCGTGGGCTTCGCCGTCCACGCCCAGGGCGAATACAACGTCCCGGAAGCGGATGAACCTTTTCACACGTTTGTCGAAAACGCACTGCAAAAGGCGCGTCACGCCTCGCGCATCACCGGCCTGCCGGCGCTGGCCGACGATTCCGGCGTGTGCGTGAATGCGCTGGGCGGCGCGCCCGGCGTGTATTCTGCGCGCTTTGCCGGCGAGCCGAAATCGGACGCCCGCAACAACGAGAAAATGATCGCCGAACTGGCCAGGCACGACGACAAGTCGGCCTACTACTACTGCGTGCTGGTGTTCGTGCGTCACGCCGACGATCCGCAGCCGATCATCGCCGATGGCCGCTGGAACGGCGTCATGGTCGACACGCCGCGCGGCGAGGGCGGTTTTGGCTACGATCCCTACTTCTTCATCCCAGCGCTGGGCAAGTGCGCCGCCGAGCTGGCGCCGCAACAGAAAAACGCCTTGTCGCATCGCGGCCAGGCGCTGCGCGCATTGGTAGAGAAACTGAAATGATCCCGATTAAAATCGTCGGCGCCAGCAGCAAGCCAGCGCGCGACATCAGCGAGGCATCCGGCGTCGCCGCCAAGTATCTGCAGGGCGGCGCGTTGAATCTGACGGCGCTGCCGCCGCTGTCGTTGTACATACACTTCCCGTGGTGCGTGCGCAAATGCCCGTACTGCGATTTCAACTCGCATGAAGCGAAGGAGGGCGGCGCCTTCCCGGAGCAGGAATACCTGGACGCGCTGCGCGCTGATCTGGAACAGGCCTTGCCGCTAATCTGGGGCCGCAAGATTTGCACGATCTTTATCGGCGGCGGCACGCCCAGCCTGATGTCGGCGGCGGGCCTGGACCGCTTGCTGTCCGACGTGCGCACCCTGCTGCCGCTGGACAGCGACTGCGAGATCACGATGGAAGCCAATCCCGGCACCTTCGAGGCGGAGAAGTTCAAGTCCTATCGCGCCAGTGGCGTCAACCGGCTGTCGATCGGCATCCAGAGTTTCAATGCGCGCCACCTGAAGGCGCTGGGCCGCATCCATGATGACAACGAAGCGAAACGCGCGGTGGACATCGCCGTCGCCAACTTTGACAACTTCAATCTGGACCTGATGTACGCGCTGCCGTCGCAGACACTGGAAGAGGCGCGCTTGGATGTGGAGACGGCGATGTCGTTCAATCCGCCGCACCTGTCGCTGTACCATCTGACGATGGAGCCGAACACGCTGTTCGCCAAGTATCCGCCGGCGCTGCCGGACGACGACGCCAGCGCCGACATGCAGGACATGATCGCCGCGCTGACCGCCGCCAACGGCTACCAGCAGTACGAGATTTCGGCGTATGCGAAGCCCGGCAAGCGCGCGCGCCACAACCTCAATTACTGGGAGTTCGGCGACTACCTCGGCATCGGCGCGGGCGCGCACTCCAAGCTGTCGTTCCCGCACCGCATCCTGCGCCAGGCGCGCTACAAGCAGCCGAAGGCCTACATGGAGCAGGTGGCGCGCGGCACGCCGGTGCAGGAAGAGTATGAAATCCAGCGCGACGACATGGGCTTCGAGTTCATGCTCAATACGCTGCGCCTGCACGGCGGTTTCGATCCCAACCTGTTCAGCGAGCGCACCGGCATGAGCATCAACGCCATCGACCGGCAGCTCAACGCGGCGGAGGCCAAGGGGCTGCTCTACCGCGACCACCAGATCATCAAGCCGACCCATCTCGGTCAGCGCTTCCTCAATGATCTGCAGGAGATGTTCCTGAAGGGCTAAAACTCTTCCCAGTCCTTGTCGCTACCGACAGTGGCGGGTTTGGGCGTGGCGCGGCTGGCGCTGGCCAGCTTCGGTGCCGCCCGTTTCGCCGCGACCGGCGCCGCGGTTTTGGCCGGGGCGGGGCGCTTGGCCGGCGCCAGCTTCGGTTTCGGCTTGCTGGCGGTCGCCGGCGCTGCGTGCACACCCTCATGTCCCAGCCGGAACGACGACGCCACCTCGGCCAGCCGCGCCGCCTGTTCCTGCATGCTGGCCGCCGCCGCCGCGGCTTGCTCCACCAGCGCCGCGTTCTGCTGCGTCACGCTATCCATCTGGCCGATGGCGGTGTTGACCTGATCGATGCCGATACTCTGTTCGCTGCTGGCCGATGTGATCTCGCCCATGATGTCGGTGACGCGGCGCACGCTGGCCACCACATCGTCCATGGTGCTGCCGGCCTGCTGCACCAGCTTCGAGCCGATGTCCACCTGTTCGACCGAATTGCCGATCAACTCCTTGATCTCCTTGGCCGCGCCGGCCGAGCGCTGCGCCAGATTGCGCACCTCGGACGCCACCACCGCGAAGCCGCGGCCCTGCTCACCGGCGCGGGCCGCCTCCACCGCCGCGTTCAGCGCCAGGATATTGGTCTGGAACGCGATGCCGTCAATTACGCTGATGATGTCGAAGATCTTGCGCGACGAATCGTTGATCGAACCCATGGTGTTGACCACCTGGCCCACGATCGAGCCGCCTTTTTCGGCCACCTCGGACGCCGCGTGCGCCAGCTGGTTGGCCTGGCGCGCATTCTCGGCGTTCTGGCGCACGGTCGACGTCAGCTCCTCCATCGACGACGCGGTTTCCTCCAGCGAGCTGGCTTGTTCCTCGGTGCGCTGCGACAGGTCCATATTCCCCGACGCGATCTCGTTGGACGCGGTGGCGATGGTGCTGGTGCCGCTCTGCACCTGGCTGACGACATGGCGCAGCGCGTCGTTCATGCCGCGCAGCGCCTTCATCAAATCGCCGATTTCGTCCTTGCTGGTGTCGGCCGCGAACTGCGTGGTCAGGTCGCCGTTGGCCACGGTGGCGGCGATATCCACGGCGGACTTCAGCGGCACCGTGATCGAGCGGGAAATAACCCATGCCGCCACCGAGCCGATGGCCACCATCAGCGCGGCCAGCACCATCAGCAGCGCGTTGGCGCGGTCGTTGGCGGCGTCGATGGCGTGGGCGGTGTCGTCGATGGCCTTGCGCTGGTAGGCCAGCAGTTCATTGACCTTGCCCTGGTAGGCTTTGGCGGCGGGCACGAACGCGCCTTTGAACACGGCGTCGACGGCGGCGTCGTCGCCGGTTTTACGGACGTTGCCGACGTCGCTTTTAGCCTTCTGATAAACGTTGCGCAAGTTGGTCACGGTGTCGAAGATGGCGCGTTCCTCATCGGAGACGACCAGCTCCTTGACCTTGCCCATCAATTCGGCGCCGCGCTTGCTGCTGGCCGCGATCACGTCGGCGAACACGGTGGGCAGCGTCTCGTCCTTGCTGCGCGCGATCAGCTCGGTGCGCGCCACGGCCGAGTAAAGCAGCACATACCAGTCGGACACCAGGCGCTCCTTGGCCAGCGGCTTTTCCATCATCGCCCGCGTGGCCTCGGCGGTGGCGCGGGCGTTGACCAGCGCCACCGTGGTGGCCAGGATCGCCAGCAACAGCACCACGGCGAAACCGATGGCGAGGCGGGTGCCGATGCGCATCTGCGACAGAACGTTCATGATCCTCACTCCTACTGGAAAAGCAGGATTTCAGTATGCGCCAGTCCGGCGGCGAAGTGTACGCTCTGTTGCTGTTTGGTAACAGTTTAAAAGCCGCTCGCCTGCTTCAGGTCCGGCCGCTCGCACCAGCGGGCGAAGGCCTCGGCCAGGCGCTCGCTTTCACCGATGGCGTGGAGCCAGTCGCGGTTGCGGCGCGCGTGGTCCTGGCCGTAGACATGGAAGTCCTTGCGATCCGGCAACTTGGCGTTGGGCAGGCTGGCGACGAACGCGGCGGAGGGCGACACCAGGATCATATTGTCGAGCGCCTGGTCGCGCGCGCGGCGCCACGGCATCGACTTGTCGAGCCAGCCGGGCACGAGATAATCGCTGAAGTGTGGGTACAGCACCAGGCCGGGATCGCGCTGGTAGGGCAGGTGCAGGTGATAGTCGATCAAGCCGCCGTCCCAGTAGGCGCCGGCGGGCGCGCCGGCGAGGTTGGAGACCGCCTCCAGCACCAGCGGAATCGAGCCCGAGGCGAGCAGCGCGTCGCGCAGGTTTTGCGGCGACAGGTCGACGAAGTGATTGGCGAAGGCATCGAAGTCGTCGCGCAGCCAGCGCCCATCGTCCAGCGGATGGTGGAAGATCACGCGCTCCATCGACGCCGCCAGGCGCTTGCGCGACAGCGCGTTGCCGGCGGCGGCAAGCAGAAAGCCGGCCAGCTCGCGCCAGCGGGTGCCGTGGGCGTCGCGCAGGGCGCCAATGCCGCGCGCGGTGATGACCGACAGCTGATGGTGCGGATGCGTGAGCGGCTCGGCGCCGCAGCCGTCGAGCAGTTCATCGAGCAGCGCGCGGCAGGTTTGTGACACGTAGGCCGGCGTCACCTTGGCCGGATAGCGCTGGCCGGCGTACAGGCGCGCCAGCCGCCGGTGCGCCGCGACCGGATCATCGAAGGCCGAGGCGGCCATGCGCCAGGCGCCGATCGAGGCGCCGATGAGCCGGCGCTGGCGCGGCGCCTGGCGGAAGAACTCGCCGAACATCCAGCAATCGAGGCCATGCAGGATGAGTCCCTTGGGACCACCGGCGGCGGCCGGCACGATGGCGATATCTGCCGCCTGAACGCCATCGGCGGCAATGCGCTGCCGCGCCCGCTGCCCAAGGCGAATCGTAATCGGAGAAGTCATAGGCTATCCAAGAGTACGGTGTCAGGTCTGACATTCGCACACGGGCTCAACTGCTTCGCAGTTGAGCCCGTGTGCGAATGTCAGACCTGACACCGTATTTTCTAGCGCATGCCGGAGATGATCTGTTTCAGCTTGGCGGTGTCGGCCACGAAGGCGCGGATGCCTTCGGCGGTCTTCTCGGTCGCCATCGCGTCTTCATTGAGCATGAAGCGGAAGGCCGCCTCGTCGAGCGAGATCTTGCCGATCGGCGCGCCGCCGCCGGCGTCCGGTTTGAGCTTGCGCTCGACCGGGGCGCTGCTGTCGGCCAGCTGTTGCAGCAGGTCCGGGCTGATGGTCAGCAGGTCGCAGCCGGCCAGTTCCAGAATCTGGCCGGTGTTGCGGAAGCTGGCGCCCATCACCTCGGTCTGGTAGCCGAACTTGCGGTAGTAGTTGTAGATGCGCTTGACCGATTGCACGCCCGGATCGTCGGCGCCCTGGTAGTCGATGCCGGTCGATTTCTTGTACCAGTCGTAGATGCGGCCGACGAACGGCGAAATCAGCTTGGCCCCGGCCTCGGCGCAGGCGATCGCCTGTGGCAGCGAGAACAGCAGCGTCATGTTGGTGTGGATGCCTTCCTTCTCCAGCTGGGCCGAGGCGCGGATGCCTTCCCAGGTCGAGGCCATCTTGATCAGCACGCGCTCGCGGTCAACGCCGTTTTTCTCGTACAGCTTGATCAGCTCGCGGCCCTTGGCCACCGAGGCGGCGGTGTTGAACGACAGGGCGGCGTCGATCTCGGTCGAGACGCGGCCGGGAATCACCCTCAGGATCTGCTTGCCGAAGGCCACCAGCAGCTGGTCGATGACGTCGCCGGTCGAGGCGTCCAGGTTGTCGCGCACGGCTTTTTCCAGCAGCGGCTGGTATTCCGGCTTCTGCACCGCCTTCAGTATCAGCGATGGATTGGTGGTGGCGTCGCGCGGGGTGTACTGCTGTATGGCCTGGAAGTCGCCGGTGTCGGCCACCACGGTGGTGTATTGCTTGAGCTGTTCGAGTTGGTTCATAAGCGCTGCCGTTTTGATCAGAGTGGTTGTCGGGCTTATTTTACTCCTAACCCGGCCCGCTTAGCCTAGCCGCATGACAATTGCGCCACAGGCGATCAGGGTCAGGGCCAGGATGCGGCCTGGGGCCAGCCGTTCGCGCAGGAAGAGGGCGGCGATGGCGGCGGCAAATAGGATCGAGGTCTCGCGCAGGGCGGCGACGGCGGCCACCGGCGCCGAGGTCATGGCCCATAGTGCCAGTCCATAAGAGGATAGGGTGCCCAGGCCACCGAGCAGCGTCACGCGGGCGTGGGTGCGGGAGTAGGCGGGTAGTTCGCGCCAGCGGCTGGTGGAACAGAGCAGCAGCATGACGGCGGTGAGCACGAACAGCCACATGGCGTAGCCGGCCGGCGCGCCCGAGCGGCGCGCGCCGATGCCGTCGATCATGGTGTAGGCGGCGATGACGGCGGCGTTGAGCAGGGCGTAGATGGTGGCGCGGCGGCGTGCCCTGCGGTTGGCGGCGGTGTCGGCGCCGACGCTGGCGCCGCGCAGGATGGTTAGGGTCAGCACGCCGCCGCAGATCAGCATGATGGCGACGTCCTGTCGCCAGTGCAGGCGTTCGCCCAGCAGCGGCACGCTGGCCAGCGCCACCAGCAGCGGTGCGGTGCCGCGCATCAGCGGGTAGGCCAGGTTCATGTCGCCGTGCTGGTAGGCTGCGGCCAGCAGGCGGTAGTAGATCACTTGGCAGCAGGCGGAGGCGATCAGCCACGGCCAGCTATCGGCGTGCGGCGCGGCGGCGAAGGGGAGCAGTGGCAGCGATACGAGGCCGGCGCCGCAGGCCACCAGCACGGTGGTCAGGTATTTGTCGGGGCCGGCCTTGACCAGCGCGTTCCAGGCGGCGTGCAACAGCGCGGCAAACAGGACGACGCTGGCGACCGCTCCGTCCACCGCCTAGCTCCGGCGCGCGATCAACTGGTTGATTTCGTCCAGCAGCGTGTCGAACGGCACCGGCTTGCGGAAGAACACGTCGTAGGGTGGCCGCACGTCCCTGGGCATGATGCCGGCGCTGGCCAGGATGAAGGGAATGGGCCGCAGCGCCGGATCGTCGCGCCAGGCGACGCACAAGTCGGCCCCGTTCATTACCGGCATCATATAGTCGGACACCACGATGTCGGGCCGCTCGCGCCGTGCCGCCGCCAGCGCTTCGACGCCGTTGGCGGCGGTGCGCACGCGGAAGCCGCGGAATTCAAACAGCATGCTGTAGGCCGACAGCACGTCGAACTCGTCGTCGACCACCAGGATGAGTTTGCCATCCGGGTTGCTGTCGATGATTGCGGGATGCTCGCTCATGACGCCACGCTAGCGGTTCGGCATCGGGGGCGGCACGGTGAGCGGCACCGGCCCGCTGATGCTCATGCCCTCGTCCGCAATCAGCAGCAGGTGATTGGCGGCGTCGTAGCTGTTTTCACGCAGCTTGAGCACGCCGATCTGGCGCACGTTGACGCCCGACACGTCAACGTAGCGCAGCAGCACGATGTTCTCGAACAGCATCGAGGCGTTGGCGTCGCTTTGCACCGCGCTGTGGCCGAAGTAGGGCAGTTCCTGGGTGAAGAAGGTGGTGACGTTGCGCCCCCGCAGTTCGTTGACCAGCGCCGCCAGCAAGGAGCGCGAACGTCCCTCGTGCATGACGATCTCGCGCAGGCCGTCGATGCCGTCGATTACCAGCCGCGTGACGCCGCGCTGCTCGATGTTCTCCAGCAGGTGGTGGGCCAGGCTGTCGACCAGCACTTCCAGCGGCGGATGCCAGATGATCTGCAGCGCGCCGCTGTGGAAGTAGGGCGCCAGGTCGAGGCCGACGCTGCGGGCTTTTTCCAGCAGCCGCTGCGGCGATTCGTGGAAACCGACGAACAGCGCCTGCTCGCCGCGCTTCAGGCCGTCGAGAATGAAGTGCAGCGCCATCAGCGTTTTGCCGACACCGGGATTGCCGAGCAGCGCGGTGGTCGAGCCGCGCGCCACGCCGCCCCGTGTCAGCTGGTCCCAGCCGTCGATGCCGAAGCTGACCCGGCCGGCCGCCGCGCCCGGCATGGCCGGCGACTGGCTGCTGACCGCTTCCAGCCGCGGATAGATGGCGACGCCGTCCTGGCCCACCTCGAACACATGGCGGCCCAGCAGGTGCTTGGAGCCGCGCAGCTTGAAGACCTTGATTTCGCGGATCAGCTGCAGGCCGCGCTCGTACTGGCTCAGTTCGATCAGACCGTCGACCAGCGTGTTTTCCGAATCGGCCACATTGCCCTCGGTCGGCGACAGCAGGAAGGTGGTGCAGGCCATGGTCGACACCAGCGAGTTGAGCGACAGCATGAATTCCGACAGCGCCACGTCCGACGGCTTGGCCTCGCGCACGGTGCGGAAGCCGTCGATGATCAGCAGGTCGGGGCGCTGCTCGGCCAGCGAGGCGGCGATCGACTTGAGCAACTGGCGCAGGCCGCCCTTGAGCAGGTCGTGGTAGGCGCCGAGGAACACGATGCGGTCGTCGACCAGCTGGTCGTCGAAAAACGAGAAATTGCTCAAATGATTGAGCATTTTGCCGTGGGTTTCGGCGATCAGCGTCAGGATCAGGACTTTCTTGCCCTGGTGCGCCTGCTCGAAACCGATCTGGCACGCCAGCGTGGTCTTGCCGCTGCCGGCCAGGCCCTGGATCAGGTACAGGCTGTGCGCGGGAAAGCCGCCGCCGAGAATCTCATCCAGGCCGGGGACGCTGGTACGGAGCAGAGGGATGCGCTGGAGGGAACGGTTGTGCATGGCGCAAGGTTGTGAATGCGGCAAATAAACCGCACTGTAGCACAACTGCGATAGCCGCCGTCACCCGATAAACGAATCGAACTGCAGGTCGAACTCCTGCAAGGCCTTCTGCGCGTTCTGCATTTTCTTGCGGAATTCCGGACCGCGCTGCAGCGCCAGGCCCACCGCCAGCACGTCGATCACCACCAGATAGGCCAGCCGCGCCGAGATCGGCGTGTACGGGTCGGTGTTGAAAATCAGGTCGATCGGGATCAGCACCGTGGCCAGGTCGGCCAGCGGCGTGCCGGACGGCGCCAGCACGATGACGTCGGCGCCGCCGCGGCGCGCCAGCTTGACCGAGCGCACCAGCGTCGGGCTGTTGCCGCGCTGCGAGATCGCCACCAGCGCGTCGCCGGTGCGCAGCAGGGCGGCGGCGATGCTGTGGATGTGCGGATCGGCATAGGCCACGGTCGGCACGCCGGAGCGGAAGAACTTGTGCTGGGCGTCGGCCGCCACGATGCCGGACGTGCCCTGGCCGTAGAACTCGATCTTGTTGGCCTTGGATAAGATGTCCAGCGCCTTCTGGATTTGTTCCGGATTCAGGTTGTTGCGCAGGTCGAGCAGGGTGTTGATCGAGCGGCTGCAGATCTTGTTGACCAGGTCGGCCGCGAGGTCGTCCTGGGCCGGCTGCTCGTTCAGGCCGGGCAGTGCCAGCGCCAGACCCTGGGCCAGCTTGAGCTTGAACTCATGCCAGCCGTCGTAGCCCAGCGTGCGGCAAAAGCGCACCACGGTCGGTTCCGACACCTGCGCGCTTTTGGCCAGCGCGGTGATGTTCTGGTTGACCGTTTGCGTCGGGTGTTCGAGCACGGCCAGTGCCACCTTGCGCTCCGATTTGGAGAGCGAGTCGAGTTGGGTGCGGATGGAGTCGAGTAGCATCAGTCTTCCGGCAACACTTCTTCACGCCATTGCAAACCGTCGCGGCCGATCAGCGCCGAGGCGGCGGCCGGACCCCAGGTGCCCGATGCATACGGCAGCGGGTAGCTGTCTTCCGACTCCCAGCTGTTGAGGATGGGCTCGACCCATTCCCACGCCGCTTCCAGCTCGTCGCCGCGCATGAACAGCGTCAGCTGGCCGCGCAGCACGTCGAGCAGCAGGCGCTCGTAAGCCTCCATGCGCGGCGACTTGAACTGCTCGCGGAAGTCCAGTTCCAGCTCCGCCTGTTTCAGGCGCATGCCGTCGCCCGGCGTTTTCGCCATCAGGTTCATGCGCAGGCCCTCGTCCGGCTGCAAGCGGATCACCAGCGAGTTGGGCTGGAAGCTGTTGGTCGGCTGGTTGAAGATCGAATGCGGGATCGGCTTGAATCGCACCACGATTTCCGCCAGGCCATCGGCCATACGCTTGCCGGTGCGCAGGTAGAACGGCACGCCGGCCCAGCGCCAGGTGTCGATTTCCGCCTTCATCGCGACGAAGGTCTCGGTGCGCGAATGTTCCGGCGCGTCCGGCTCGTCGCGGTAGCTCGGCACGGCCTTGCCATCGACGTGGCCGGCGCGGTACTGGCCGCGCACGATATTCTGTGCCAGCGTGGTCGGCGTGAATTTTTTCAACGAGCGCAGCACTTGCAGCTTGGCGTCACGCACGGCGTCCGGCGCGATCGAGGTCGGCGGCTCCATGGCGACGATGCACAGCAGTTGCAGCAGGTGGTTTTGCAGCATGTCGCGCAGTGCGCCCGAGGTGTCGTAGTAGCCGAGGCGGTTGCCGACGCCGAGCTTTTCGGCGATGGTGATCTGCACGTCGGAAATCCACTCGCGGCGCCACAGCGGCTCGAACAGGATGTTGCCGAAGCGAAGGGCCAGCAGATTCTGCACGGTCTCCTTGCCGAGGTAGTGGTCGATCCGGTAGATCTGCGATTCCTCGAACACCTTGCCCACTTCGGCGTTGATCTGCTTGGCCGAGGCCAGGTCGCGTCCCAGCGGCTTTTCCAGCACCACGCGCGAATTCGGCGTGACCAGACCGTTCTGTTTCAGGTTCTCGCAGATTTTGGCGAAGATCGCCGGCGGCGTCGCCAGGTAGTAGACCTTGGTGATCGCGTCTTCCTTGCGCAGCGCCTCGGTCAGCCCCTGGTAGCTGCCGGCGTCGGTGGCGTTGAGCGATACGTAGACGATGCGCTTGGTAAAGCGTTCCCACGCGGCGGGAATCACCGCCGGCGATTTGATCAGCGGCTTGGAGGTGGTCTCGACGGTTTGCAGGAATTCCTCCTGGCTGGCGTCCGCGCGGCCGACGCAGATGATGCGGGCGGTTGGCGGCAAGTCGTTGGCGACGTCGCGGGCGTACATCGCGGGCAGCAATTTGCGCATCGCCAGATCGCCGCTGCCGCCAAACAGAACCAGATCAAAATCGGAAAGAGCCATAATATGAAAATCGTCGCAAAAAAGTGCCGGAGGAATGGCCGCGAGCTGGTGCGGCCGCTACTGTAAATTTACTACTTATAGAGGTGCTTTGCAAGAAATTTTACTACATTACAGAGTGCATTACAGAGTGGCGCAGGGCAGGCGTTCCATGGGCTCCCGCCTGCGCGGGCGTGACGTGGATCAGCGCCAGCGATAGGCCGGTTCGGCGCGGCCGGCGACCTGCATCGGCATCGCCAGCAGCTTGCCGCTGAGCGGATACTGCGCCAGTTCCGCCGTCGGACGCGCGCCCGCGCTGGTGACGTACAAGGTGCGCAGGTCCGGTCCGCCGAACGCCGGCATGGTCGGGCAGCGCACCGGCAATCCGATCTCGCCCAGCAGCTCGCCTTGCGGCGACAGCTTGACGATCCGTGCGCCCTCAAACATCGCCACCCAGTAATTGCCTTCGCTGTCCACCGCGGCGCCATCCGGGCGGCCGCCGTAGTGGTGCTCCTTGTCGGCCGAGAACTGGTGTAGCACGCGCTGGTTGGCCACCGTGCCGGCGGCCACATCGTAGTCATAACGATACACCCGATGCGCCGCCGTGTCGGCGTGATACATGGTTTTCTGGTCGGGGCTGAAGCCGGACCCATTCGAGTTGGTCATGCCGCCCGACCAGGCCTGGCGCAGCTTGCCCTGTTCCAGCACGAACATCTGCGCCGCCGGCTGGTCGCGCGGCTCGTAGATGGTGCCGACCCAGAAGCGGCCCGCCGGGTCCACATGGCCGTCGTTGAAACGCGTGATCGACTGATCGTAAGGCGCCGCGACGATTTGCGTCAGCCTGACTTCATCGCTGCCGGTGTCCAGATGCGCGAAGCCGCTGCGCATCGCCACCACCAGGCCGCCCTGGTCGCTGATCGCCAGCGTCGCCGGCTCGCTGGGCAGCTTCCATGCGCGATGCGCGCCGCTGGCCGGATCGAGGCGGTGCACGGTAAAGGCCGGAATGTCGACCCAATACAGCGCCTGTTCCCGCGCATGCCACAACGGGCACTCGCCGGTCTGCATGACGGCGTCGTAAGCTACGGTGATAGGTGGATTGCTCATGCTGGTGTTGGTCCCTGTCGGTCGGGTTAGATGTGCTGCGCCGCCTTGGCCATGCCAATCAGGCCATTGGTCGAACTATCGTGACGATCCGGCTGCGCCTCGCCGCTCAACTCCGACTGGATATTCCTGGCCAGTACCTTGCCCAGCTCCACGCCCCACTGATCGAAGCTGTTGACGTCCCAGAGTACACCCTGCACGAAGGTCTTGTGCTCATACAGCGCAATCAGCGCGCCCAGTGCGCCGGGCGTCAACTGATCCATCAGAATCGTGTTCGACGGACGGTTGCCGGGGAACGTCTTATGCGGCACCAGCGCCTCGATCTGCTCCGGCGTCAGGTTCTGGCCCGCCAGATCGGCGCGCACCTCATCGGCGGTCTTGCCGGTCATGAAGGCTTCCGACTGCGCGAAGCAGTTGGCCAGCAGCGCGTCATGATGGCCGGCCAGATCGTGCGTCGCGCGCAGCGCGGCGATGAAATCGATCGGCGTCACATCGGTGCCCTGGTGCAGCAGCTGGAAGTACGCGTGCTGCGCATTGGTGCCGCACTCGCCCCAGACCACGGGGCAGGTGACGGTATCGACCGCGTCGCCGTTGCGCGTCACGCGCTTGCCGTTGGACTCCATGTCCAGCTGTTGCAGATAGGCCGGGAAGCGGTTCAGATCCTGATGGTACGGCGCGATCGACAGTGAACCGGCGTTCAGGAACTGGCGGTTCCAGAAACCGACCATCGCCAGCAGCACCGGCATGTTCTGTTCCAGCGGCGCCTCGCGGAAGTGTTCATCCATCGCGTGCGCGCCCGCCAGGAAATCGGCGAAGTAGCCGAAGCCCACCGCCAGCGCCACCGACAGGCCGATCGCCGACCACACCGAATAACGGCCGCCAACCCAGTCCCAGAACGGGAACATATTGGCGGTGTCGATGCCGAATTCGGCCACCGCCTTGGTGTTGGTCGATACCGCCACGAAGTGCTTGGCCAGGTCTTCCTGCTTGCCGCCGCTTTGCAGGAACCAGTTGCGGGCGGTGCCCGCGTTCAGCATGGTCTCGGCGGTGGTGAAGGTTTTGGAGGCGACGATGAACAGCGTGGTTTCGGGATTGACCTGCGCCAGCGCCGCGTCCATGTCATGGCCGTCAACGTTGGACACGAAGTGCATCTTCAGGCGCGGATGCGAGTACGAGCGCAGCGCCAGCACGGCCATCTTCGGGCCGAGGTCCGAGCCGCCGATGCCGATGTTGATGATGTCGGTGATCTGCTTGCCGCTGTAGCCCAGCCACTGGCCGCCGCGCACGCGGTCGGTGAATTCCTTCACATGGTCGAGCACCGCGTGCACGTCGGCGTTGATGTCCTGGCCGTCGACCACCAATTGCTTGCCGCGCGGCATGCGCAACGCGGTGTGCAGCACGGCGCGTTGTTCGGTAAGATTGATCTTCTCGCCATTGAGCATGGCGTCGCGCTGGCGCTCCACGCCGCGCTCGCGGGCCAGATCCAGCAGCAGGCCGATGGTGGCGGTGTTCAGGCGATTCTTGGAATAGTCCAGGAACAGGCCGGCCGCGTCGACCGTCAGCTTGGGAAAACGCTGGGCGTCGTGCGCGAACAGCGAGCGCAGTTGCCAGTCCCTGGCTTCGGCGGCGTGGGATTCGAGGGCTTTGAAACTGGCGGTGGAAGTGAGTGCAGGCGAGCGCATAATGTTGTGAATAGGGGGAGGATGACGGAATGATACAGGAAAATTCGGTAAATTCACTACGGTTTCAGCGTGGCGCCTGAATTTTTGCAGTCTTGGAAGGATGGTCGTGCCGTGTCGCGCATCCGTCAACACACCGCCAGCAGCCGCCAGCCAGCTAATAAAAGCGGTGGATGTCGATTATTTGTAGTAAAATTTCACGCAATCCATTCATAAGGAACGATCATGGCGTTGCATCCAGTACTGGAAACTGTCACCAATCGCATTATTGAACGTAGCAAACCTTCGCGCGGCGCGTATCTGGCGCATCTTGAGGCGGCCCGCGTCAAGGGCCCGCAGCGCGGCACGCTGGCTTGTACCAACCTGGCGCACGGCTTTGCCGCTTTCCCGGCCAACGACAAGCTGGTGCTGAAAGAGGTGAAGAAGCCATCGGTGGCGATTGTTTCGGCCTACAACGACATGCTGTCGGCGCACCAGCCGTTCGAGCGCTTCCCGGAAATCATCAAACAAGCGGTGCGCGAAGTGGGCGCGGTGGCGCAATTCGCCGGTGGCACGCCCGCCATGTGTGACGGCGTCACGCAAGGGCAGCCGGGCATGGAGTTGTCGCTGTTCTCGCGTGACGCGATCGCCATGTCGACCGCCGTGGCGCTGTCGCACAATATGTTCGACTCGGCGCTGTACCTGGGTGTGTGCGACAAGATCGTGCCGGGCCTGCTGATCGGCGCGCTGCACTTCGGCCATCTGCCGGCGGTGTTCGTGCCGGCCGGGCCGATGACTTCCGGCCTGTCCAACTCCGAGAAAGCCAAGATCCGCCAGCTGTACGCGCAAGGCAAGGTAGGCCGCGCCGAGCTGTTGGAAGGCGAGTCGCAGTCGTATCACGGCGCCGGCACCTGCACCTTCTACGGCACCGCCAATTCCAACCAGATGCTGATGGAAGTCATGGGTCTGCACCTGCCCGGCGCCGCCTTCATCACCCCGAACACGCCGCTGCGCGATGAGCTGACCAAGGCCGCCGCCCAGCGCGCCGCCGTGATCAGCGACCAAGGTAGCGAATACCTCCCGGTCGGCCACATTGTCGATGAAAAAGCCATCGTCAACGCGCTGGTGGCTTTGCTGACCACCGGCGGTTCGACCAACCACACGCTGCACCTGGTGGCCATCGCCAAGGCGGCCGGCATCGTGATCGACTGGAACGACTTCGACGAGCTGTCGAAAGTGGTGCCGCTGCTGTGCCGCATCTACCCGAACGGCGAAGCGGACGTCAACCACTTCCACGCCGCCGGCGGCACCGGTTTCGTCATCCGCGAACTGCTGGACGCGGGCCTGCTGCACGACGACGTCACCACGATTCTGGGCAAGGGCCTGCGCGCGCACTGCGCCGAGCCGTTCCTGGGCGAGGGGGGCAAGGGCGTGGTGTGGAAAGACGCGCCGCTGGTCTCCGGCGACGACAAGGTGCTGCGCAAGGTCGACGCGGCGTTCTCGCCGGACGGCGGCATGGTGCTGGTGAAGGGTAATCTGGGCCGCGCGGTGATGAAGGTGTCGGCCGTGAAGCCGCAGCACCGCACCGTGCAGGCGCCGGCGCTGGTGTTCAATTCGCAGGAAGACTTCATGGACGCGTACAAGGCCGGTCAGCTGGATCGCGACTTCGTGGCCGTGATCCGCTTCCAGGGCCCGCGCGCCAACGGCATGCCGGAACTGCACGCTCTGACCCCGGCGCTGGCCAATCTGCAGGACGCCGGCCGCAAGGTGGCGCTGGTGACCGACGGCCGCATGTCGGGCGCGTCGGGCAAGGTGCCGGCGGCGATCCACGTGTCGCCGGAGATTCTGGCCGGCGGCCCATTGGGCCTGGTGCGCGACGGCGACATCATCAAAGTGTGCGCCGAAACCGGCACGCTGGAGGCGATCGTCGATTCCGCCGTGTGGCACGCGCGCTCCATGGCGCATGCCGACATGTCGGTCAACCATGTGGGCATGGGGCGCGAACTGTTCTCCATGTTCCGCAACAGCGTGTCCGAAGCGGAGCAGGGCGCCACCACTTTCCCGCTGCCCTCGCCGATCGCCACCACGGTGAATCTGCATGAAAAAGAACCGGTCGGTAACACCGTGCCGGGTTCCGACGAAGATTTCTCGACCAAGAAAGATGCCTGATATGACTCTGTCTCTTCTCGATATTATGCGTACTTCGGCCGTCATCCCGGTGATCGCGATCGACGACCCTGAACATGCGGTTCCGCTGGCCAAAGCGCTGGTGGCCGGTGGCATCCGCGTGCTGGAAGTCACGCTGCGCACCCAGCACGGTCTGGGCGCGATCAAGGCCATGACGTCGGTGGATGGCGCCATCGTCGGCGTCGGCACGCTGACGATGCCGGAAGAATTCGCCGCCGCGCGCGACGCCGGCGCGGTGTTCGGCGTATCGCCGGGACTGACGCCGGCGCTGATCGCCGCCGCCAAAAGCAGCGGCCTGCCGCTGCTGCCGGGCGTGATGACGCCATCCGAAGTGATGATCGCGCGCGAGCAGGGCTTCAAGCAGCTGAAACTGTTCCCGGCGGTGCCGGCGGGCGGCGTCGGCATGTTGAACGGCATCGGCGGCCCGCTGCCTGACGTCACCTTCTGCCCAACCGGCGGCATCTCGATCGAGACCGCGCCGCAGTTCCTCAAGCTGAAGAACGTGGCGTGCGTCGGCGGCTCGTGGCTGACGCCGAAAGACCTGATCGCCAACGGCGAGTGGGACAAGATCACCGCCCTGGCCAAAGCCGCCAGCGCCCTGCGCGCCTAAGCCCACCAACGACGCTACGGCGTCGTTTTTTTATGGCGGGCTGTCACCCAGCAGCTTCGCCATGTTGCAAGCGCATCCGCAGACCGATGGGGGACATGGTGAAGGCCATCAGTTCTTCGGGTTGCTGGCCGTCCTCGGTGTCGATCGACTCGATGCTGAAGCTGGAGAGCAGCATGGCGGCGGCGATTTTGATTTCGAGCAGCGCCAGATAACGTCCGGGGCAGGTTCGCAGGCCGGCGCCGAAGGGCATCGAGACGTGCTTGTTGATGGCGCCTTCGCCACGCCGCAGCCAGCGCTCTGGCTGGAACGCCGCCGCATCCGGCACGTGGGATTCGGAGACGCTGTGGTTGCGCATCACGCACCATACCAGGCCGCCCTTGGGCACGCGCACGTCGCCCACCGCGCTGTCGCGCAGCGCTTCCAGCGGGATGAACGGCGCCACCGGCTTCAGACGCATGGCTTCCTGCGCGCAGGCGTCGAGATAGTCCAGCGCATCGACCTGCTCGATGGTGAGCTTGTCCGGATCGGGCGCGACGCGCAGCACTTCGTCGCGCGCCTGCCGCATGGCGGCGGGATTGTGCTGCAGCAGATACAGCATCCACGCCAGCGTGTTGCTGGTGGTGTCTTCGCCCGCCAGCAGCATGGTGGCGACATTGCCGGCCACCGCGTCATCGGTGACGCCGCTGCCGCCTTCATCGGCCGCGCAGATCATCGCTTCCAGCAGATTGGCTGGATGCTCGCGGCGCGCTGGTTCGGCGGCCAGCCGCGTGCGGGCAGCGGTGACCAGCGCGTCAATGGCCTGATTCAGTGCCAGCAGGTGCACGTCCAGCCGGCGGTCCTGCGGTAGTTTGACATAGCGCCAGTAGGGAAACGGCGCAATCGAGCGGCGCGCCACCGCCGGTAGCACCACGTCCAGATGCCGCTGGATGACATCCTCGCCGCCTTCGACTGTGTTGACCTCCGCGCCGAACGCCAGCCCGGCGACGATGTCGGTGCTGTAGCGTTTTAAATCTTCCGTCAGGTCGATCGCGCTGCCGTCGCGTGCCGCTTGCTGCCAGTGCTTGTGCAGCCGCAGCGCCACCTTGACCAGCGAAGGGAAATAAGCCTTGACCGCATGCGGTGCCAGCGCCGCCATCACCATGCGCCGCTGGTCGCGCCATGCCGCGCCTTCGGCCATGAACACGCCCGGACGTCCGCCCATTTCATCGGATACGCTGGCCGTGACGGCGGGGCGGCGGAATCCGTCCGGCCGGTCGCGCAGCACGGCGCTGACCAGTTCATGGTCGGCCACCACCAGCAGTGGCGTGCGGCCGAACGTCATCCGGAACAGCGGGCCGTATTGCCGCGCCCATGCCTCCACGTCCTGATGGATGCGTGTGGGCCGTATCTGCGGCAGGTTGCCTGCCAGTGGCCACGGACGCGGTCCCGGCAGGTCGTTCATGTGGCGAAGTGCGGCGGTCATCGTGTTCTGCATGGCGGCTTCCTTGATTGAAGATGCCTCAGTGTGCGCTTGCCGGCGGCGGGCGTATTGAACGTTTACGACATTGGGATACACTAGCAGACATGGAAACGCCTACCCGATTGATCTTCCCACGCAAATCGCTGGCGTCGTGCGTGCGGGCCTATGTCGTGCGCAGCACGGTCGAGACACCGCTCACCGAGCGCGAGGACCGCTACAACCATTATCCGGCCACGCCGCATTGCTCGGTCACGTTTTATATCGAGGGTGAGGTGGAGATGGTCGATCCGCCGGGCGCCGTGCCGGAGCCGTTCCGCGCGTTCTTTGGTGGCCCGCAGACGCGGCCCCTGATCACCTACAATCCCGGTCCGGTGCGCATGCTGATGGTGATGTTTTATCCGCAGGCGCTGCACACGCTGGCTGGCGTGGATATGTCGGCCTGGGTGAACCGCTGGGCGCCGGTCGGCGAAGTGTTGGGCGTGGAATGGACGGCGCTGTCGCAGGCGGTGCTGAGCGCGCGCGGCGACGCCGAACGGCTGGCGTTGATCGAGGACTTTCTGGCGCCGCGCTGGCAAGCCACGCGTTCCGGCGGCGCCGCTGCCGCAGCGGGCGACTGGGTGCGCCACCTGGCCGCGCAGGCGGCCGACACTCTGCTCGGACGCGGCGTGCGCAATATCGAGCGCCGCATCAAGCTGCGCGCCGGCCAGCCGCTGCGCAAGCTGCTGCGCTTTCAGCGCGCCGAACACGCCTTCTTTGAGGCGCGCGAAGAATACCTGGCCGGCAAGGCCGTGTGGTCCGATATCGCCGCACGCGGCGGCTACGCGGACCAGGCGCACTTGTGTCGCGAGGCGCGCGAGATCACCGGCCATAGTCCGCTGGAACTGGCGCGGGTGCTGGCCTCCAGCGATGAGCGTTACTGGATTTATCGCGTCTGGACCTGAGGTCGCGGCGTCCGTCACGCCGGCTGCAACGCGGCGACCCGATTGCGGCCATCGCGTTTGGCCTGGTACAGCGCGCGGTCGGCGGCGCCGATCAGCGCCTCGATCTCCATCGGCGCCTCCGGCTGCTGCGTGGCGATGCCGATGCTGACCGTGACCCGCTGCGACGGATCGCTGTTGCGTTCATGGCGGATCGCCAGCGCCTGCACCCGCTCGCGTATCGCCTCGGCCATCGCCCGGGCCTGCCCGGCGCCGGTCTCCGGCAGGATCATCGCGAATTCCTCACCGCCGTAGCGCGCCGTCAGGTCGCAAGGGCGTTTGAGCATGCCGGCCAGCGCGGCCGACACCTGGATCAGGCACTGGTCGCCTTTCTGGTGGCCGTAATAGTCGTTGTAAGCCTTGAAGTGGTCGATGTCGATCATCAGCAGCGACAGCGGCGTGCCGCCACGCTTGGCGCGCCGGTGCTCCTTCTCGATCGCCGCGTCGAAATGGCGGCGGTTGGCGATGCCGGTCAGGCCGTCGGCGAAGGACTGCGAGCGCAGCACCATGGTCTGCTCGCGCAGCAGCTTCTCGCGGCCGACCGCGATGCTGACGTCGTGCACCTGGATCAGGCAATGGCGCGGCACGCCGGCCACCTCGATCGGCGTCACTTCCAGCGCCTGCTGGATGCGTTCATCGCCCAGGTACAGCGCGAACGGCGCCTTGTTCAAGGTTTGCGACAGCAGCGAGGGGAAGTTGTTGTGCAGCGCGTACTGGATGGCGGCGTCCACCCGGCCGCCGCGCAGCTCTGGGCAGACGGCGAAGAAATCGCGGCCGCTGACCTGTTCCTGCGTCAGGCCCGAATGCGTGATCATCCAGGTGTTCCACAACACGATGCGGCGCTCGTTGTCCAGCACCACGGTGCCCAGGCTCATCGCGTGCAACACGCTCTCCAGCAGGGGCAGACGCTGCAGGGGCATGTCAGCCTTGCCCCATCGCGCGGGCGATGTAGAGACCGATCTGGTGCTTAAGGTCGTGCAGCGCGGCGATCGCCAGCACGAACGCCACGTAGCCGTGGATCTGGTGCCGTTCCAGCACGAAGTCGATATGCAGCATCAGCACCACGCTGTCGGCCTGGTCGCCGGTGCTGGTGGCGCTGAGGATCTGGTCGCTGGTGCCGACGTGGTAGCGCGGCAGCGAGCCTTGCAGCTCGCGCTGAAAGATGTTGGCCAGTGTGCCGACGCAGGCGTTCAGCATGATGTTGCCGATCTCGCACATGGCCTCCTGCTCCATCTCGGTCAGCTCCTTCAGCGGCACCGCCTCGCCCACCATCAGCCGCACGATCTCCAGGCTTTTATCCTCCGGGAACATCAGGATGGCTTCGGTCTCGAAGGCGCCGGCGTAATGTTGGCTGATGCCGCAGATGCGTTCCTGCGTGACCTGGCTGGCGCCCAGCAGGCGTCCCGCCTCGGCCCGCGGGACGAAGCGGATCGACGGCACCGACATGCGCACCATCTCGTTGACGATGGTGCTCATCGACGCCGCCGCGCGGCCGACGCCGATGTTGAAGATTTCGATCAACGCGTCGTTTTCCAGTTCGGACAGGCGGAACATGATTTACGCCGTCTCCAGCGTGGCGAGCAACTGGGCGATGCGCGCCTCGGTGATCGGTTTTTCGACGAAGCCGATGCCCATGACGTTGGCGCGCTCGCGGGTGGCGGTTTGCACATTGGCCGTCAGTAGCGAGATCGGCACGGCGGGGAATTCCTGGCGCAGTTGCTCGGCGGCGGCGATGCCGCCCATGCCGGGCATGTTGACGTCCATCAGCACCAGGTCCGGCGCGGCCTGGCGCGCCTTGAGCAGCGACTCCTCGCCGGTACTGGCTTCCTCGACGATCCAGTCGGCGTGCAGGCCGCTGATGTACTGGCGCGCCATCAGGCGCGAAACGCGGCTGTCATCGACTATCAGGACGGTTTTGGCGCTGTTCATCTCTCTTCCCCGCTGGAGCTGTTGGTGTATTCTCGCACACCCATGGTTTTTTTGATCATGACTGTTGCACTATATGTACGTTATTGGCGCAAAAAGCGGGATGGTAAAATAGCGGCATCCGATTTCCTCCTCTCTTAAGCCTTTAACATGACCCAAGACGAACTGAAACAAGCCGTAGCCCGCTCCGCCATCGACTATGTGGTGGAAAACGACATCATCGGCGTTGGCACCGGCTCCACCGCCAACTTCTTCATCGATGAGCTGGCCAAGATCAAGCACAAGATCAAGGGCACCGTGGCCTCGTCGGAAGCGACCGCCGCCCGTCTGCGCGGCCACGGCATCGACGTGTTCGACCTGAACGACGTGGCGGAAATCGCCGTCTACATCGACGGCGCCGACGAAATCGACGCCTCGGGCGCGATGATCAAGGGGGGCGGCGCGGCGCTGACCCGCGAGAAGATTGTGGCATCGGTGTCGAAGCAGTTTGTCTGCATCGCCGACGGTTCCAAGCTGGTGGAGGTGATGGGCAAGTTCCCGCTGCCGGTGGAAGTGATTCCGATGGCGCGCGCCTCGGTGGCGCGGGCACTGGCCAAGCTGGGCGGCACGCCGAAGCTGCGTCTGAAACCGGGTACGGAAGAGGCGTTCGTGACCGACAACGGCGGCTATCTGCTGGATGTGGCCGGCCTGTCGATTACCGATCCGAAGGCGCTGGAAGCGCAGATCAATCAGATTGTCGGAGTGATCGCGGTGGGATTGTTCGCCGCGCGCGGCGCCAATGTGTGCCTGCTGGGCACGGCGGAAGGTGTGAAAACCCTGAAGTTCTAAGCACCGTCATTCCGGCCTGCGCCGGAATGACGCGCGGACTATCAGGCGGTTGGCGGCACGTAGCCTTGCGCGGCGTCGGCGCCATCGCCGAAGAAGTGTTTCTCCATCTGCGCGGCCAGGTATTTGCGGGCGCGCTGGTCGGCCAGGTTCAGGCGGTTTTCATTGACCAGCATGGTCTGGTGCTTGAGCCACTGGGCCCAGGCTTCCTTCGACACCTGTTCGTAAATCTTTTTGCCCAGTTCACCTGGATACGGCGGGAAGTCCAAGCCCTCGGCTTCCTTGTTGAGTTTAATGCATTGCACGTTGCGGGCCATTTGGGTTGCTCCTAAAGCGGTCGGTCAAAAACAAGATTATAAGGTTTTAATCAAAACCTGGGATTTGCGCTGCCAGTTATACATGCGCTGACGGTCTTTCGGCAGCGCGTCCACCGTGGCCGGGTGGAAGCCGCGCTTGATGAACCAGTGCGCCGTGCGGGTGGTCAGCACGAACAGCTTTTGTATGCCCATGGCGCGCGCGCGGTTTTCCATGTGTTTGAGGATGCGGTCGCCGTCGCCCTGGCCTTGCGCTTCCGGATTGACGGTCAGGCATGCCATTTCGGCCATTTTCTGTTCCGGGAACGGGTACAGCGCGGCGCAGCCGAACAGCACGCCATCATGGTCGATGACCGAGAACAGGTCGATTTCGCGCTCGATCAGCTCGCGGCCGCGCTTGACCAGCGTGCCGTCGGCCTCCAGCGGCTCGATCAGCTTGATGATGCCGCCGACGTCTTCAATCGTGGCCGGACGCAGCGATTCCAGGTTCTCGTGCGAGATCATGGTGCCGACGCCGTCGTGGGTGAACAGTTCCAGCAGCGCCGAGCCGTCCATGTCGAACGAGACGATGTGCGAGCGCTCGACGCCGTTGTCGCAGGCCTTGATGCAGTGCTTCAGGTAGAACGCGGTGGCGTCCGGCAGGAAGCCGGCCTGCAGCACGGCCTCGGCCTGGTGCGACGACAGCTCGCGGATCTCGGCGCCGGCGACGTCGGTCATCAGCGGGGTTTCGGTGATGAAGATCAGTTTGTCGGCGTGCAGCGCGATGGCGGCGCTGCACGCCACGTCTTCCATGGTCAGGTTGAAGGCCTCGCCGGTCGGTGAGAAGCCCAGCGGCGACAACAGCACCAGGCCGTCCGAGCCGAGGATGGAATGGATGGTCTCGGCGTCGACCTTGCGGGTGACGCCGGTCAGTTCCAGGTCGACGCCGTCGATCACGCCGAGCGGGCGGGCGGTGATGAAATTGCCGGAGATGATGCGGATCGCCGCGTTGGACATCGGCGTGTTCGGCAAGCCCTGGCTGAACGCGGCCTCGATGTCGAGCCGCAGTTCGCCGGCGGCTTCCTTGGCGCACTCCATCGCGGCGGTGTCGGTGATCCGCACACCGTTGTGGAAGCGGCCTTCGACGTTACGCAACGCCAGCTGTTCGGCCACCTGCGGCCGCGAGCCGTAGACGACGGTGACGTTGATGTCAAGCGCGTGCAGCAGCGACAGGTCGTGGGCCAGCACCGGCAGCGCGCCGGCGGCGACCAGTTCACCAGGGAAGGCGACCACGAAGGTCTTGCCACGGAAGGCGTGGATGTAGGGCGCGACGGAGCGCAGCCATTGGACGAATTGGGTAGGGTTTTCCATTAGCCGCATTATAATTCGGGGCGCGACGTCCGCGCCAAATACCTTTGTAAAAAACAATGTCAGAAGCCAGCAAGAAGCCACAAACACCGATTTCACGCCCCCCCAAGGCCCGATCCGGCACCGCGCCGTCGCTCCCCGTCATTGCGGATTCCGGCGTTCGCCGGCACGACGGTGGACGCGGGCGGGCGCCGAAACCGCGCCTGACACCGGAAGAGCAGGCGGCGCGCGAGGCCGAGCGCAACTTCCGCAACCCGCTGCCGCCGATTACCTTCCCGGAAGACTTGCCGGTGTCCGGCCGTCGCCACGAAATCGCCGAGGCGCTGCAAAATAATCAAGTGATCATCGTCTCGGGGGAAACCGGCTCCGGTAAAACTACGCAGCTGCCGAAGATCTGCCTGGAACTGGGGCGTGGCCAGAAAGGCCTGATCGGCCACACCCAGCCGCGCCGGATCGCCGCCTCGTCGACCGCCAAGCGCATCGCGGTGGAACTGGGCTCGCCGCTGGGCGAACATGTCGGCTTCAAGGTACGCTTCGCCGACACGCTGCAAAAAGGCGCTTACGTCAAGCTGATGACCGACGGTATCCTGCTGACCGAAACGCAAAGCGATCCGCTGCTCAAGGCCTACGACACCATCATCATCGACGAAGCCCATGAGCGCAGCCTGAACATCGACTTCCTGCTCGGCTATCTGAAACAGCTGCTGCCGCGCCGCCCGGACCTGAAGATCATCATCACCTCCGCAACGATCGACGCCGACCGTTTCGCGCGCCACTTCGGCACGCCGGAAAAGCCGGCGCCGGTGATTGAGGTCTCCGGCCGCCTGTACAAGGTGGAAGTGCGCTATCGCCCGATCGAAAGCGATGTGCCGGCCGGCGCCAACGCCGCCGCCATCGCCAACGCCGAAGGCAAGGGCGCCCGCACCGCCGCCGCCCGCGAGAAGCGCGACCTGATGGACGCCGTGGTCGATGCCGTCGACGAACTGGCGCGCATCGGCTCCGGCGATATTCTGGTGTTCCTGCCCGGCGAGCGCGAAATCCGCGACACCGCCGAAGCGCTGCGCAAACATCATCCGCCGCATGTGGAAATCCTGCCGCTGTTCGCCCGCCTGTCGGCCGAGGAGCAGGAGCGCGTGTTCCGGACCACCAACGCGCGCCGCATCGTCCTGTCCACCAACGTGGCCGAGACCTCGCTGACCGTGCCCGGCATCCGCTATGTGGTGGACGCCGGCCTGGCGCGGGTGAAGCGCTATAGCTATCGCAACAAGGTTGAACAGCTGCAGATCGAACCGATCGCGCAATCGGCGGCCAATCAGCGCGCCGGTCGCTGCGGCCGTGTCGCCGACGGTGTCTGCATCCGCCTGTACGACGAGCAGGACTTCCTGCAGCGCCCCAAATTCACCGAGCCGGAAATTCTGCGCTCGTCGCTGGCCTCCGTCATCCTGCGCATGAAGACCCTGCATCTGGCCGATGTGGAGACCTTCCCGTTCATCGAACCGCCGCTGGCGCGCGCCATCGCCGACGGCTACCAGCTGTTGCAGGAACTGGGCGCGGTCGATGAGTACAACCAGATCACGCCACTGGGCAAGAAGCTGGCCAAGCTGCCGCTGGACCCGCGCGTCGGCCGCATGATTCTGGCCGCGCTGGACAACGTTTGCCTGAACGAAGTGCTGATCATCGCCTCCGCACTGTCGGTGCAAGACCCGCGCGATCGTCCGCTGGAACACCAGCAGGCGGCCGACGAGGCGCACAAGAAGTTCGCCGACGAGAAGTCCGAATTCCTCAGCTTTATCAAAATCTGGAAGTGGTTCGAAAACGCGATTGAACACAAGAAGACCAATCGCCAGTTGCAGGACAACTGCCGCAGCAACTTCCTGTCGCAACTGCGCCTGCGCGAGTGGCGCGACGTCCACTCGCAACTGCTGACCATCGTCAAGGAGCAGGGCTGGCGCCTGAACGAAACGCCGGCGACCTACGAGAACCTGCACATGGCGCTGCTGACTGGCCTGCTGGGCAACGTCGGCTTCAAGCAGGAGGACGATCCGGGTTTCCTCGGCGCGCGCGGCATCAAGTTCCATATTTGGCCGGGTTCCTCGCTGAGCAAGAAGCCTGGCAAGTGGATCATGGCGGCGGAGCTGGTCGACACCACACGCTTGTACGCGCGCTGCATCGCGCAGATCCAGCCGGAGTGGCTGGAGAAGGTCGGCGGCCACCTGCTGAAGAAATCGTGGGGCGAGCCGCGCTGGGAAAAGCGTTCCGCGCAAGTTACCGCATCGGAGCGCGCGACCTTGTACGGGCTGGTGGTGTACAGCCAGCGCCGCATCAACTACGGCGTGTTCAATCCGGCTGAAGCGCGCGAGATCTTCATTCGCGATGCGCTGGTCGGCGGCGACTACGAAACCCGCGCGCCATTCTTCGCGCACAACCACAAGCTGATTAAAGAGATCGAAAACCTCGAACACAAGTCGCGCCGTCAGGACGTGCTGGTGGACGATGAACTGATCGCCGCCTTCTACGACAAGCTGATTCCAGCCGACGTGGTGAACGGCGCCGGCTTCGAGAAATGGCACAAGGACGTCACGGCGCAGGAACCGAAACTGCTGTTCCTGAATCGCGATGAGCTGATGCGCCACGAAGCGGCCGGCGTGACCACCGACCTGTTCCCGAAGAAGATGAACGCCTCGGGGCTGGAGCTGGCACTGACGTATCACTTCGAGCCGGGCAGCGTGCGCGATGGCGTGACGCTGGCGGTGCCGCTGTATGCGCTGAACCAGCTGTCGCGCGAGCGTTGCGAGTGGCTGGTGCCGGGCATGCTGAAGGAGAAGGTGCATCTGCTGCTGAAATCCCTGCCGCAGAAGCTGCGCCGCCATTGCGTGCCGCTGCCGGAGTACGCGGCCAGGTTCTGCGAGCGGATCGAGGAGAAGCACGCCTTTGGCCGTGGTGAGCTGATTGACGCCATCATCGCCGACATCCGCGCGCAGATCACGATCACGCCGCTGACCACCGACTTCAAGCCGGAGACGCTGTCGGCGCACCACTTCATGAACTTCAAGTTGATCGACGAGCATGGCCGCCAGCTGGACATGGGCCGCAACCTCGCCACCCTGCAAGCGGAATACGGCACGCAAGCGCGCGAGAGCTTCCAGAAGATGGCCGAAGCCTCCGGTCCCCAGCCAACCGTCGCCGCCCGCGCGGTGATTCCGGCCAAGGCCACCGTCGCACCGGCGAAAGCCGGTGCCCATGCCGAGCCGGCACCGTCGACGAGCAACAACATCACCCTGACAAATCTCAGCTCCTGGACCTTCGGCGAACTCCCCGAACTACTGGAAATCGCCCAGGGCAAGCTAACCCTGATCGGCTTCCCGGCGCTGGTCGACAAAGGCACGCACTGCGACCTGGAAGTCTTCGACGACCCCACGGTTGCGGCGCGCACGCACCGCATCGGCCTGCGCCGCCTGTTCGCCCTGCAGATGAAGGATCAAATCAAATTCATCGAAAAGAGCATCCCCAACCTGCAGCAAATGGGCATGCAGTTCATGAGCATGGGCACACAGGAAGAACTGCGCGAGCAGATCATCAACAAAGCGCTGGACATCGCCTGCCTGCAAGACCCGCTGCCCATCGACGCCGCCAGCTTCACCAAGTGCAAGGACGAAGGCAAATCGCGCCTGGTGCTGTTGGTGAACGAGATCGCGCGTCTGCTGTCGCAAGTGCTGACCGAGTTCCACGGTCTGCCGAAACGTCTGCAAGGCTTGCCGCAGCAGGCCGCGCAGGACATGCAGCAGCAGTTGCAAGGCCTGGTGCACAAGCGCTTCCTGCAAGAGAACGACTACAGCCAGCTGTCGCACTTCCCGCGCTATCTGAAGGCGATGAACGTGCGGATCGAAAAGCTGCGCGGCGATCCGGCGCGCGATACGAAGTTGATGGCCGAATGGCAGCAGGCCGCCGCCGCCTACCAGCGCGCCAACCGCGAAAAATCGGCCGGCAAGAACACCGATCCCAAGATGGTGGAATTCCGCTGGATGCTGGAGGAGTTGCGCGTGTCGCTGTTCGCGCAGGAGTTGCGCACGCCGATGCCGGTATCGGCCAAGCGTTTGTTGAAAGTGTGGGAGTCCATGCAGCGCTAGGCGCGCGTTTCAAAAAGACTGCGGCGCGGCTTTGCTGTAGACTGTCTGGCGACAGGAGGGCGTTGCGATGGCCAGGACCGGAAAGCTGCTGCGTAGTCTGATTCGCGCCGGTAAGCGCACGGCCAAGCTGTTCGCCGCCGCCGCCACGCCGCCGAAACCGCGCAAGCCACGCGCGGTCAGGGCGCGTGCCACGCCCACCGCATCCGCCGCGTCCTCTGTGCCGCCATCCGTCGCCGCGCCTGGCAAATGGCTCGCCGGCCACATGCTAAACGCCGCCGGGCAGCGCATGAGCTACTGGCTTTACCTGCCCAACAATCGCCAGGGAAACGGCATGCCGCTGGTCGTCATGCTGCACGGCTGCCAGCAAACGGCGACCCAGTTCGCGCAAGGCACGCGCATGAATCTGCTCGCCGAGAAGCTGGGCTACGCCGTGCTCTATCCGCAGCAATTGGTGAGCAGCCATCCGCACCGCTGCTGGAAATGGTATGAGCGCGCGACGCAGGACGGTGGCGGCGACGTCCCCACGATCATCGGCATCATTCACAAGGTGATCACGCATCAGGATATCGACCGCTCGCGCATCTATGTCGCCGGCATCTCGGCCGGCGCTGGCATGGCCAATATTCTCGCGCTGAACCACCCCGAACTGTTCGCCGCCATCGGCCTGCATTCCGGCCCGGTGTTTGGCGCCGGCCACAACGCGCTGGGCGCCTTCAGCGTCATGAAGAACGGCGCCCTTGGCATAGGCGCCGACCTCGCCGCCCACGCGCTGCTGCAACGCCAACCGCGATTCCCCGGCATGCCGGCCATCCTGTTTCAGGGCGAAAGCGACAATGTCGTCAAATCCATCAACCAGATCCAGCTGACCCGCCAAAGCCTGCTGCTGAACCGCTTGTCCGGCCCCGCCCAGGTCACACAGAAACGCCACTACCGTCTGCTCGACTACTACGATGGCCGCAAGCTGCTGCTGCGCGTGGCCCAGGTTGAAAAGCTGGAACACGCCTGGAGCGGCGGCGATCCTTCTCTCAAATTCAATGACCGTGCCGGCCCAAACGCCAGCAAGATGATGCTGGCGTTTTTCGCCCGCCACCGCCGTGCTTAAAAAATGCCAATGCTTCCCGCTGTGCGTCTCGGTGGCCGGTTAAAGCAGCAGGAAGGCCATGGCGGCGACCGCCGTTGGGGCGGCGGCGCCCGCCAGCAGGCCGAGTGTGCCGATCGACTGGTCGAGGAAGCCGCGCCGCAGCAGTGCCACGCCGGCCGGGTTGGGGGCGTTGGCGATGACCGTCAGGCCGCCGCCGGTGACGGCGCCAGCCATCAGCATGTATTGCGCTTCGGCCGACATGCCGTCGATCAGCGAGCCGAGATAGGTGAGGGCGGCGTTGTCGGTGATCGCCGTCAGGCTCATGGCGCCGAAGAACAGCGCCAGCGGCGACAGGCTTTCGACGATCGGCTGCAACCACCATTGCTGCATCCCGCCCAGCACCACCAGCCCGGCCAGGAAGAAGCCGACCAGCAGACCTTCCTTGATGATCAGCGGACTTTGATGGCGCTGGTAGGCGGTGGTGAAGCCGAGGAACAGCATGAAGATGCCCAGGAACAGCACCGGATGGTGGCCCAGCATCACCACCGCCGCCAGGAAGCCGAGATGGATCAGCGTCACCGCCAGCGGCACCGCCGGCGCGGCGGGCGCGGTGCCGGCCGGCGCGCGCAGATGCTTGCGCAGCATGCAGCTGATCACGGTGGCGTTGATGACCACCGCGATCACCGCCTTCCAGCCGAAATGCGTGGCCACGTAGCTGGTGTTCCAGTCCCAGGTGGCGGCCACCATCAGCACCGGCGGCGCGGCGTAGGAGGTCAGCATGCCGCCGATCGAGATGTTCACGAACAGCACGCCCAGCGCGCCGTACTTCAGCCATTCCGGCATGCCGTCGCGGAAGATCAGCGGCGCCAGCATCAGCGCCGCTAGCGTCATCGCCGCCGGCTCGGTGATCAGCGAACCGGTCAGCGGCACCAGCGCCAGGCCCAGCCAGACGAGCGCCAGTTCAGTCGGCGCCGGCGTGCGCCGGGCCAATGCCGACAGCACGCGCTGCACGCATTCCGTCACCGGCCGTGAGGCCGCCACCACCATGACCACAAACACGAACAGCGGCTCGGTGTACTGGCGCGACTCGGCGTAGGCGATGGCCGCCTGGCCGCCGTTGAGAAAGGCCAGCGCCAGCATCAGAATGAAGGCCCAGAAGCCGAACACCACCTCGACCTCGCCCAGCAGATGGAACAGCCCGGCGTGGCGTGGATGGCGCTGCGATAATTTTTCAAAGTACTTCGCGGCGAAGGTATGCAGCAGTGCCAGGCCGAACAGGACGGCGCCCACCAGTTGTATCGTTTGCACAGCGTGTCCTTTCAATATTGGTTTGAGCGCATGGTACAGGAAGGCAGATAAGTCTTGCCAAACAAGCGTGCGAGTAGTACTGTTTATTTATACAGTATTTTGCGCTACAATGCCATGACACTCCCGGAAACCCTACACCCGTCTTTGTGGCGGGCGGATCAGCTCGCCCACAGCGCCACGCGCTGCCAGGACACCGGCTTTGCCGCGCTGTCCGCCCAGTTGCCGGGCGGCGGCTGGCCGCAAGGCACGCTGATCGATCTGCTGGTGCAGCAGCACGGCATCGGCGAGCTGCGCTTGTTGCAGCCGGCGCTGGCCGCGCTGGGCCAGCGGCCCATCGTGCTGCTGCAGCCGCCGCACGCGCCGCAGGCGCTGGCGCTGGCCGCCCTCGGGTTGGCGCCGTCGCAACTGCTGTGGGTGCGCAGCGGTGCCAAGGCCAGCGACGCGCTGTGGGCCGCCGAGCAAATCCTGCGCAGTGGCTGTTGTGGCGCGCTGCTGTTCTGGCAGAAACAGGCGCGGGGCGAAACGCTGCGGCGGCTGCATCTGGCGGCGCAGAGCGCGGACACCTTGTTTTATATGCTGCGGCCGCTGGCGGCGGCGCAGGACGCCTCGCCGGCGCCGTTGCGGCTGTCGCTCAGGCCGGCGGCGGGCGGCATGGACATCGGCTTCGTCAAGCGGCGTGGTCCACAGCGCGATGCGCCTTTGTTTTTACCGTTAACTCCTGCTTTGCTTCAACGTCATGCGCCTCTGGATCGCTCTACACCTGCCACGGCTTCCGCTCGAGGTATTCTGCCCTCGCTGGTCGGCTGACAGCTGTACCGTGGTGCTGGAGCAGGAGCGCGTCATCGCCCTGTCGGACGTGGCCTATGCGGCCGGCGTGCGCGGCGGCTTGCGGCGTGGCGGCGCCATCCTGCTGGCGCCGCAATCGCAGTTTCAGCAGCGCTCGCCGCCGTTGGAGGCGGAGGCGTTGCAGGCGGTGGCGATGGCGCTGCTGCGGTTCACGCCGCAGTTGGCGGAAGCGGAGGAGGCCACGCTGCTGCTCGATGTCGGCGCCAGCCTGCGGCTGTTCGGCGGCATCCGCGCGCTGTGCCGCAAGGTGGCGGACAGCGTGCGCGCGCTGGGCTTCACCGGCACGCTTAGTTGCGCGCCCACCGCGCGCGGCGCCTGGCTGCTGGCGCGCTGCGGAGCCGGCCGGGCCTTGACGATGGCCTCGCTGACGCGCCGCCTGGAACTGTTGCCGGTTGGCGTGCTGCCGCCGGCGCGTGCCTATCTGGACTGGATGGAGGGCATCGGCTGCATGACCCTGGGTCAGTTGCGCCGTCTGCCGCGTGCCGGTTTGCAACGGCGGTGCGGCCGCGCCTTGCTCGATATGCTGGACGATGCGCACGGCGCACGGCCGGAAATGCACGCGTGGCTGGCGGCGCCGGCCAGCTTCCGCGCCCGGATGGAATTGTTCGATCGCGTCGACAATGCGGCGGCCTTGCTGTTCGGCGCCCACCGCCTGCTGCTGCAACTGACAGGCTGGCTCAGCGCGCGCCAACTGGCGGTCGAGCGCATCGCGCTGTCCTTGGAGCACGAGCGCGGCCGTACCGCCGGGCCGCCCACCGTCATCGACATCGTGCTGGCCGAGCCGACCTGGCAGGACGGCCACCTGCTGCGCCTGCTGAAAGAGCGTCTGGCCAAGCAGGTGTTGGACGCGCCGGTGATCGGCCTGAGCCTGGAAGCGCCGCGGTTACAGCCGATGGCGCCGCCGAGTGCGTCGCTGTTTCCGGAGCCGGGCGGCAGCAAGGAAGACTGGCAGCGGCTGCTGGAACTGCTGGCCGCGCGTCTCGGCGCCGACAATGTGCTGCAAGCCGCCCCCAGCGCCGATTACCGGCCCGAGCAGGCCAACCTGTGGCGCAGCGTCCAGCAGAAAATCCGTCCCGCCGACCTGCGCGCGCAACTGCCGCCCGACGTGAGCAGCCTGCCGCGTCCGACGTGGCTGCTGCCCCAGCCGATACCGTTGCTGATCCGCGATCATCGCCCATACTACGGCTCGCCGCTGCGCATCCGTTCGGGCGGCGAGCGCATCGAGGCCGGTTGGTGGGACACGGCGCAAACCCGCGACTACTTCATGGCCGAGGGGGAGGACCATGCGCACTACTGGCTGTTCAAGGAACGCGGCGGCGGCGCGGCCGAGCCGGAGACGCGCTGGTATCTGCATGGCTTCTTCGGTTAAAGTAAGCGCATGAAATCACAACGACAAGAATTTACCGGCGCGCACGGACACCAGTTGTCGGCGCGGCTGGATGGCCCGGACGGCGCGGTGAAAGCCTATGCGCTGTTCGCCCATTGCTTCACTTGCGGCAAGGACGTGCTGGCCGCGCGGCGTGTGGCCGAAGCCCTGACCGGGCATGGCGTGGCCGTGCTGCGTTTCGACTTTACCGGCCTCGGTGCCAGCGAGGGCGAGTTTGCCAACACCAATTTCTCATCGAACCTGGCTGACCTGGTGGCCGCCGCCGACTTCATGCGCGCGCACTGGCAGGCGCCGTCGCTGCTGATCGGTCATAGCCTGGGCGGGGCGGCGGCGCTGGCCGCGGCCGAGCACATTCCGGAGGCCAGGGCGGTGGTGACGATCGCCGCGCCGAGCAGCCCGGCTTATGTGACCAGCATGTTCGGCCCGCATCTGGAGGAAATCGAACGGCAAGGCGAGGCGCTGGTGCAACTGGCGGGACGTCCTTTCCGCATCAAGCAACAATTTGTTGACGACGCGGGCGGACACAACTTGAAGGAAAAGATCGCGGCCTTGCGCCGCGCGCTGCTGGTGATGCACGCGTCGGGCGACGACACGGTCAGCCTCAACAATGCGATGGAGATTTTCACCGCCGCGCGCCATCCGAAAAGTTTTATCTCGCTGGACAATGCGGATCACCTGCTGACCCGGCGCGAAGACGCCGCCTATGTCGCCAACCTGATCGCGGCCTGGGCCGACCGCTATATCGCTTAAAAGTCTTCCGACAGGTCTTTCCAGCCCTTGCTGGCAGCAAAGGTGCTGAATTCGTCCGGCGATTCCAGCACCAGCAGGCGGGCTTCCTGCAGCACCGGATCGCCGGCCGTCAGGTCGGGGCCTTTGTAGCCGACGGTGCGCAGCTGGGCGACGACAGCGGCGATCAGCGCCTTGTCCTTGTGCAAGCCGCTGATCGGCGCCTTGAAGTCGACGTAGACGTCGATGGCGCCGTAGCCCTCGTCGAAGATGCGGATCGCCTTGGCGTCGTGGGCACGGCCGGAGCCGTCGGTGGCCTTGAACGGGCCGCTGAGCTGGATGTCGGTATCATGGTTCATGGGCGCAGCATACATCCTCCACCGCTTTCGGTAAAGCGATGCCGCGCCCGGCCGGTGACGGCTTACTTTAGCGGCTTGAGGATGTCGCTCAGGCGGTCCGGCTGGCCTTCGATGCGTTCCAGGCGCGGGTATTTCAGGCCGTCGTGGTAATCCAGCGCCACGGTGCGGTACTGATTGCCTTTTTTGACCAGCAGATTGATCGGCTCCTTGCTGGTTTTGGCGGCGGTGATGGCCGCGCGCAGGATCTCCGCCTTGTAGGCGCGGCCGTTGACCGCCAGCAGCGTGGTGTTGCCCGACAGCCCGGCCTTGAAGCCGATGCCATCCCAGATGAACGCTTCCAGCTTGCCTTCCGAACCGACCGAGAAGCCCAGTGAGTATTGGAAGTTGGCCGATTTGCTCAGATCTTCCTGCGCTTTGAGGAAATCGGTCGGCTTGTCGGTGTAGACCAGTTTCCAGCCGGCGCGCGTCAGGCCGTCCAGCGGCGCGCCGGGGCCGTGGCCTTCCACGCGCTCGCGCAGGAAGGTCGCCCAGTCGTAGGGCTGCACGGCGTTCAGCGCGCGGACCACGTCGTCAAAGGTGTAGTGCTTGGCGACATACATGCCGTCGTCGACGCCGAAGAAGCCGCGCGCGAAGTCGTTCAGCGAGCGTTTGCCGCCCGACATTTCGCGGATCCTGGTGTCGGCGTCCAGCCAGATCAGTTGGCCTTCCTGGTAGTAGTCCTCGCCGCGCTGCCAGTTGTTCCACACTTGCGGACGGCGGGCGTTGACGATCGGATCGTAGGTGGTGTCCTGCACCGCGCGCCATTCGCGGCCCTTGACATTGTCCAGGCGCGCGGCCGACGCGGCCAGCAGGTCGCGCGTATGTTCCGGCTTGATCAGGCCGGAACGCGCGGCCAGCACCGCGCCCCAGTACTGGGTCTGGCCCTCGTACACCCACAGCAGCGAGTTGTCGAGCGGGGTGTTGAAGTTGGGCACGTTCTGGCCGTCCGGACGGCGGAACTTGCCGTTCCACGAGTGCGCGAATTCATGCGGCAGCAGTTCGCGCCGCGCCTCGTATTTGTTCCACTCGGTGAAGTAGCCGAGCTTGACGCCGTTCTCGCTGGACTGGTGATGCTCGCGGCCGATGCCGCCGAACTCATCGCTGATGGCCAGCAGGAAGTCGTAGTGCTGGTAGTGCTTGGAGTTGAACAGCTTGTAGGCTTGCTGGATCAGTGCGCGGTGCGGCGCGATTTGTTCCGGCGTCGCCTCCAGTTGTTCCGGGCTGTCGGCCACCAGGTTCAGGTGCACCGGCAGCCTGGCGCCCGGATCGAGGTCGATGCGGCGGAAGTAGCGGCCGGCGAACAGCGGCGAGTCCAGCAGGGTTTCCAGGTCCAGCGGCTTGAAGGCGATGGTGTCGCCCTGGCGCTCGCGCACTTCCAGCGCGCTGCCGAACTGCCAGCCCGGCGGCACCGTCAGGTTGGGCTGCACGGTGATGTTGCGGCTGCGGTAGCCGGCCGGGTACAGCGCCAGCGATTGCCATTGCACGCCGAGAATGTCGTTGGTGAAGGTGGTGCGGCCCTGGTTGGCCTCGACCGGCGAGACGTACTGGAATTCCACGTCCACCGCGCTGGCGCCGGCCGGCACGTCGATGTTGAAGGCCCAGACGTTGAGCGGATCGCGCTTCCAGCTCAGTGGCTTGCCGCCGCTGCTGACCTTGAGGCCGGCAAACTGGTTGAGCGCGCCGCTCGGACCGTGATTGGCCACCACCCACTGCGGATACAGCAGCGTCAGCTTGCCGGGCTGGGCCGGGATGCTTTGGGTCACGCGGAAGATTTGTTGCGCGTTATTGGTGGCGTCCACTTTCAGCACGATGGTGCCCGGGTAGGGCTGTTCGGAAATGGCGGCGGCCTGGACGCTGAAGGCGGTGGCCAGCAGGCCGGCAAGTACGGCACGGGTCAGAGACATCATGGGTAATCGTCAAAACGGGTTGGACAAGCTGTCGAGTGTAGCACGCGGGAAACGAAAAAAAATTTCAAAAAAACCTCTTGAAAGCGGTTGGCGACGACTTATATGGGAATCAGCGGTTGCCCGGATGGGGGCCGCGAGCGGGGAGTTTTCCCCGGAGTTCAACCATATCGCTTCATTTGAAAAGGATATCTATCATGCGTACTTTTGACCTGACCCCACTGTATCGTTCGGCTATCGGCTTTGATCGTCTGGCACAAATGCTCAACGACGCCCAGCGCAACGACACCCCCAGCTATCCTCCCTACAACATCGAGCTGGTATCGGATGACCAGTACCGCATCGTCATGGCACTGGCCGGCTTCAGCCGCGCGGAAATCGACATCACCTTCGAGCGCGACGCGCTGACCGTGGTGGGCCGCAAGCAGAAGGATGTAGCCGAGCGCACCTATCTGCACCGCGGCATCGCCGCCCGCGACTTCGAGCAGCGCTTCCAGCTGGCCAACCACGTCAAGGTGACCGGCGCCAGCTTCGACAACGGCATGCTCACCATCGAACTGGTGCGGGAGATTCCGGAAGCGCTGAAGCCGCGCAAAATCGTCATCGACGGCGGCGACAACGTCACCGCGCTGGAACAGCGCCAAGTCGCTTAATCGTGCGCTTAAGCGTGATTTAACTGCGCTTTAATGTAGTCCTTGCAACTGGCCGGTCTTTCCGGCCAGTTTTGCGTTGTAACAAGATATATCGGCCCGGATTTGCTAAGCGGCGCCTAAGTTTTTAGGCTCATATTAGATACATCTAAAGTCCTCACTCATAGGAGAACCGTTATGTCCAACACTACTCTCAAGCGTGCCGCTATCGCCGTCGCCATACTGGGCGTGGTCGGTGTCGGCGGTGCGGTCGCTGTCAAACAGAATGCCGCCGTGGCCGCCGCCAGCGCGCCCGTCGCCGCCGTGGCCCAGGCTCCGGCCGCCGCGCCGGCGCCGGTGGCCGCGCCTGCCATCGCCTTGCCTGACTTCAGCGTCATCGTGGCGCACAACGGCCCGGCCGTGGTCAACATCAACGTCACCGGCAGCACCAAGACCTCCTACGATGGCGACGGCCCGCAGGGGCGCAACGATCCTTACGCCGATGATCCGTTCTACGAATTCTTCCGCCGCTTCCAGGGCCAGCAGCGCGGCCAGCAGCGCCAGATGCCGACCCACGGCCTGGGCTCGGGCTTCATCGTCAGCTCGGACGGCATCATCCTGACCAACGCCCACGTGGTGCGTGACGCCAACGAGGTAGTGGTCAAGCTGACTGACCGCCGCGAATTCCGCGCCAAGGTGCTGGGTTCAGACCCGCAAAGCGACGTCGCCGTGCTGAAAATCGACGCCAAGAACCTGCCGGTGGTGCCGCTGGCCAAGGGTAACGACCTGAAAGTCGGCGAATGGGTGCTGGCGATCGGCTCGCCATACGGCCTCGACAATACCGTGACCGCCGGCGTGGTCAGCGCCAAGGGCCGCTCGCTGCCGGATGGCAATGTGCCGTTCATCCAGACCGATGTCGCCGTCAATCCGGGTAACTCGGGTGGTCCGCTGTTCAACACCCGCGGCGAGGTGGTCGGCATCAACTCGCAGATCTATAGCCAGACGGGCGGCTACCAGGGCTTGTCGTTCGCCATCCCGATCGATGTGGCGAACAAGATCAAGAACCAGATCGTCGCCACCGGCAAGGTGGTGCACGCCAAGCTGGGCGTGACGGTGCAGGAAGTGAACCAGGGCTTCGCCGATTCCTTCAACCTGGCCACGCCGGAAGGCGCGCTGGTCTCCAACGTGGAGCGCGGCGGCCCGGCCGACAAGGCCGGCCTGAAAGCCGGCGACGTGATTCGTTCGCTGAACGGCCAGAAGATCGTCAGCTCGGTCGACCTGCCGTCGATGGTGGTGCTGTCGGCGCCGGGCGAGAAAATCACGCTCGACGTCTGGCGTCAGGGCAAGCCGGTGCAGGTCACCGCCACGCTGGGCAACGCCAATGACAAGGTCGCCGCCCAGAGCGCCGATCCGGCCGACCAGGCCAGCGCCAAGCTGCGCCTCGGTCTGGCGTTGCGTCCGCTGAACCCGGCGGAACGCCAGGAGGCCGGCCTGGCCAACGGTCTGCTGATCCAGGACGCCGGCGGCGCCGCCGCCAATGCCGGCGTGCAGCCTGGCGATGTGCTGCTGTCGGTGAACGGCCGTCCGGTCAACAGCATCGACCAGGTGCGCGAGGTGGTGGGCAAGTCGTCCAAGTCGGTGGCATTGCTGATCCAGCGCGGCGACGATAAAATCTTCATACCGGTCCGCCTCGGCTAACGTCGGGCCGGCAGAACGCTCAACAAAAACAGAAAGGAACAACAATATGCGACTTCTGCTGGTAGAAGACGATACGATGATCGGCGAAGTGGTGCTCGACCTGTTGCGGGCCGAGCACTACGCGGTCGACTGGGTCAAGGACGGCGACATGGCCGACACCGCGCTGCAGACCCAGACCTACGACCTGGTGCTGCTGGACCTGGGCCTGCCGCGCAAGGACGGCCTCGACGTGCTGCGCTCGATGCGCATGCGCAAGGAACTGACGCCGGTGCTGATCGCCACCGCGCGCGACGCCAAGGAGCAGCGCATCGCCGGCCTCGACGCCGGCGCCGACGATTACGTGCTCAAACCCTACGACCTCGACGAGCTGCTGGCCCGCATCCGTGCGCTGCTGCGGCGCTCGGCCGGCCGCGCCGAGCCGATCTTCGAGCACGGCAATGTCACGGTCAATCCGCAAACCCGTGAAGTGATCGCCGACGGCAAGCCGGTCAGCCTGTCGGCGCGCGAATGGGCGGTGCTGGAGGCGCTGATCGCGCGGCCGGGCATCGTGCTGTCGCGCCATCAGCTGGAAGAAAAGCTGTACAGCTGGAAGGATGAAGTCAACAGCAACGCGGTGGAAGTCTACATTCACGGCCTGCGCAAGAAGCTCGGCGCCGAACTGATCCAGAACGTACGCGGCCTCGGCTACATGGTGCCGAAACTATGAAAGTGCGGATGCCGTCACTGCCGCGCGTGCCGGTGGTGACGCACTCCCTGCGCGGCCGCCTGCTGTGGTTCCTGCTGGCGGCCATCATCATGGCGGCGATCGCCCAGGCGCTGATCGCCTACCGCAGCGCGCTGAGCGACGCCGACCAGATCTTCGACTACCACATGCAGCAGATGGCGATGTCGCTGCGCTCCAGCGCGACGCTGACCAACAAGTCGGCCGACACCGCCGCCGATCCCGAAAACGACGACCTGGTGGTGCAGGTGTGGACCCCGGACGGTGCGCAAGTGTTCCGTTCGCTGTCGCGCGCGGCGCTGCCGCAGCGCGCGGTGCTGGGCTTTTCCAATGTGCGCGTCAACAAGACCACCTACCGGGTGTTCTCGGTGCAGACCTCCAATCAGACGGTGCAGGTGGCGCAGGACATGGCGGTACGCCAGCGCATGGCCGGCACGCTGGCGCTGCGCACGGTCGGCCCGATCGCCGTCATGGCGCCGGTGCTGATGCTGGTGGTGTGGTGGGTGGTGTCGGGCTCGCTGGCGCCGGTGTCGCGCGTCAAGCGCCAGGTGGCGGCGCGCCAGGCCGAGGATTTGTCGCCGGTGTCGGAAAACGATCTGCCGGACGAGGTGTTGCCGCTGGTGCAAGAGCTGAACCTGCTGTTTGTCCGCGTGCGCACCGCGTTCGAGGCGCAGCAGCACTTCGTGGCCGACGCCGCGCACGAGTTGCGCACGCCGCTGGCCGCGCTGAAATTGCAGGTGCTGAGCCTGGAACGGGCGCAGGACGAGGCGGCGCGCAAGGTGGCCGTCTCGCGCGTCTCGGCCGGCATCGAGCGGGCCACGCGGCTGGTGGAGCAGTTGCTGATGCTGGCGCGGCAGGAGGGCGGCAGCGAAGAGATCAAGCTGGAGCCGGTGCCGCTGGGCGACATCGTCAAACGGGTGCTGGGCGACATGAACGGCCTGGCGCAGGCGCGCCAGATCGACCTTGGCCTGCACCATGCGGATGAGGTGGTGGTGGCCGGTCAGCAGGACGCCCTGCTGATCCTGCTGCGCAACCTGGTCGACAACGCCATCAAGTACACGCCGGCCGGCGGCACCGTCGATATCGACCTGCGGCGTAGCGTGGCCGCCACAAAAAATGCCCGGCCGCGCATCGTGCTGAGCGTCGAGGATTCGGGTCCCGGCATCCCGCCGGAGGAGCGCGAACGGGTGTTCAGCCGCTTCTACCGCGTGCCCGGAAGCCCCGCCGGTGGTAGCGGTCTGGGCATGGCGATCGTGCAATCGATTGCGGAGCGCCACAACGCCACGCTGTCGCTGGACCAGTCCGAACGCCTTGGTGGTTTAAAAGTCAAGGTTGATTTTCCTGAGACTCGCCAGCCCACTCCAGTCTAAAATGCCGTTTTTACGGTGCTGGAGTGGCGCATGAAGAAAATCGGCTTTTCGGGAACCCTGGACCCGATCACCAACGGTCACATGTGGGTGATCAACGAGGCCCGGTCGCTGGCGGACGAGGTGGTGGTTTTTCTTTCTGAAAACCCCGCCAAGAAACCCAAGTTCACCGCCGAGGAGCGCAAGAGCATCATCGCGCTCAGCTGCGCCGAGCAGGGCTGGGACAATGTGTCGGTGGTCATCGTGCGCGGCGACTACACGGCGCGCGCGGCCAAGAAGCAGGGCGTGCACTGCCTGATCCGCGGCATCCGCACCACCGCCGATTTCGATTACGAGAACCTGATCCAGCAGACCAATGTCGACGTGCTGCAGGGCGCCAAGACGGTGTTCGTCATGCCGCCGCGCGACCTCGGCTCGGTCAGTTCCTCGTTTGTCAAGGCGCTCGAAGGACCGATCGGCTGGAACTGGATCATGAAGAAATTCGTGCCGGGGCCGGGCTACCATGCCTGGGTGCTGAGCTGGCTGCGCAATGAATGGGAAACGCTGTGGGACTACGCGCACCGCGACGCCACCGCGATCGCCCACGCCGACGACTGGTTCGCCAGACTGACCGGACCGTCGTGCTACGGCGGCGCGGGGCGCCACTATCACAACCTCGACCATCTGGTGCACGGCCTGTGCGAAATCCGCGTGTGGGCGGCCAACACGCGGCCCGATCCGGTGGATGTCGAGATCGTCAAGCAGGCGTTCTGGTTCCATGACGCCGAGTATGGCCCGGGCGTGGCGGCCGACCTCAGCAACGAGGAAGCCAGCGCGCAGCTATGGCTGGGCAGCCACCTGGGGCAGGAGATGGGCGACGCGGCCGAGCTGATCCGCGCCACCGACCATTTCCAGGAAGCGTCGATCACGCACCGGCTGAAGGATGTGCTGTTGAGTGTGGACCTGGCGATCCTCGGTCAGGACGACGAGGTCTACCAGAACTATGCGCGCGCGATCCGGCATGAATACAGCCATCTGCCGGACGCCGAATACCGCGCGCAACGAGGCGGGGCGCTGGCGCACCTGTGCCGCAAGGCGCGCCAGGGACAACTGTTCGGCAACGATTATTTTGCCGAACAGTACAACGAGCGCGCCATCGACAACATGCAGCGCGAGATGGCGCGCCTGGCTTAAACCGGCGGCAACTGGATTTGTTCCTTGCGGGTAGCCATCTGCTGGCCCAGCTCTTGGAGGTTCAGCTTGGTCTTGCGGACCTTCGGGAACATGTCGTTCTCTTCTTCCCCGACGTGGTGCTCGATCATTTCGGACAGCACGGTGACCTTGGCGTCGAACAGGTCGTCGCTCGGTTCCATGGTCTGGATCTGGGCGATCAGGTCCTTGGCGGAGGCGTGCTCGACCAGAGATTCGTCCATGATGTCATCGTCCTTGATGGTCTGACGCACGGCCGGGTAGAAGATTTCCTCCTCGATCATCGTGTGCTTGGTCAGCTCTTCGCAGATCTGCAGCGCAAGCTTGTGCTTGCTCACGTGGGCGCGGTCGCCCAGCGCATCGTATTGTTCAAACAGCGCTTTGACGTTGTCGTGATCTTGAATCAGCAGCGACAGCGCGTCTTCGGGTGGGGTTTCGGTGGGGATAGGCTTGGGGATCTTGCCCGAGGATTGTGACGTGGTTCTCATATCGGCTCCTTGCGTGGCGAATGAAGGGACTGCCGGACCAGTCTAGAAGTCCCACCATCACCGGTCTGTGCGCCGGACCACGCACAGAATCAAGGGCGCCTTTGTCGTTGACTCTGGATTGTCAGCACAAATGCGGTATCGACGTCAGCAAGATAGGTATAAACGACGACGTAACCGTGCCCTCGCTGCCCAATAAATAATTCACGCTTGTCGGCACTGATCGCGTGGCCGATTCTTGGATTCGTTTCAAGCCATTTGATGGCTTGCTGTATTCTCTGGATTTTCTTTGGGATGCTTGATGCCTTGCTTTGAACTAAATAGTCCACGATGCGATCAAGATCCTCTATGGCATCAGGCATCAATTCGAGGCGAGCCATGATCGCCGAAAAATGTCTGCGGTTGTGGACGTTGCGGACTTTTCCCGGCTGCACGTTGATCGAGATAGGTGCTGACGAGGGCCCAGGGAATTGACTGCTGAGTTTTGAGGAAATGCTCAAAGCGCGCATTGGCCAACGTCAGCGGATCGTCTGCGTCCTCTTCCCTTAACGTAGTCTTGGCCATGGACTTTCTCCCTCGGTGAGAATTGATTCCAGCACCGAAAGAATGCCTGACTTTGCGTTCGTTAAAAGCGGTTCCAGTTGTTGCGGCGGTGCTCGCTGGCTTCCTTGATCAGGTGGCTGGCGCGCAGCGTGTCCTTGGGACTGTGGTCGTCGCCGAGCTCGACAGTCATCGCCAGTTCCTGTAGCGCCGGCGGGTATTCGTGCTCGGCGGCCTCCTCCAGCAGCGCGCGAGCCTGGGCGCGGTCTTGCGGCACGCCCTGGCCTTCGTTGTAGAGGTTGGAGAGCAGGAACATCGCATGCGCGTTGCCAAGATTGCTTGCGGCGGTCAGCCAGTGTGCCGCCTGCGCATCGTCGCGCCGGACGCCGTTGCCGTTCTTGTAGAGCAGCGCCAGGGCCAGCGCGGCCTTGGCGTGCTGATGCTTCGCCGCCTGGGCGTACCATGGCGCGGCTGCCGCCGGCGCCGCTGGCACGCCCGGCACGCCGACGCGCAGCATCTCGCCCAGCTGGAACGCGGCTTCCACATCGCCGCCGCGCGCCGCCTGGGCGAACAGCTTCAGCGCGGCGTCGCGCTGCTCCGCACGGGTCTGGTACAAGATCGCCAGCTCGCGCTGCGCCACCGGCATGTTTTGCAACGACCATGCCATCAGCTTGCGCTCGGCGTGCGGATCGGCTTCCTGCTTGGCCTTCATGCCGATGACTTCGATTTGCGCCGACGTCGGCTTTTCATGCTGGATCTGGCAGCCGGCCAGCAAGGCCGCTGCCAGCGCAAGGGTGATCAGGGCGCGCATGGTTATTTGCTCAGGTCGATGGTGTACTTGCCGAAGCCGCTGGCGTCCTGAGCGCCTTCGGCCGTGACCGCCGTCAGGCCGCTGCTTTTCGCCAGCGCCAGGTGGCCCGGCGCCGAACGCAGGATCACCGGACCGGCCGTCGCAGTCTTGACGAAGCGCCAGCTGCGCGCGCTGCCGTTGCCGGCCAGCGTCACCTTGCCGCTGGCCGCGCCTTGCGCCGTTAGGTAGTTGCTGACCACGGTCTGGTTGGCGTCTGGCGACTTGATGATGGTCTTGCTGCCGTCGATGCCGGGCACGGCGCCACCACCGCCGGCGCGGTAGTCGTTGGTGGCGACAATGAAGTCGTCACCATCCGCCACCGGCTTGCCCTTGTAGCTCAGGTTGACGATGCGGCTGCCGGCCGGCTTGGTCACGTCGATCTGGTAGGTCAGCGCGTTGTCCTCGGCGTAGAACACGTCGTAGTTGTAGATGGTGCTGTACGACGGCACCAGGTCCTGTTCGCCGGTCTTGGCCGGATCGATCTGGCCGAACTGTTTGGCCGACGCTTCCAGCCAGTTCTTCAGGTCGGAACCCTTGATCTTGACCGCCTGCAGGTTGTTGTTCGAATACAGGTACAGGTCGCCCGGATTGCGCACCTGCAGGCCGATCGGCGCGGCCGCGCTGGCGCCCGGCGCCACGTCGGTGAAGTCCGTTGGCCCGTTGCGTCCGGCCTTGAACGGTGCGCTGCACGAGAGCACCGGAATGCCCTGGTAGCTGGCGATGGTGGCATCGGTGCTGGTGGCGATGAAGTTTTTCACATACGCCAGCTGCGCCTGGTTCACCAGCTGGATCGCCGACACGTCGCCCGCCAATGCGAAGTAGGAGGACATTTCGAAGTCGGTGGTCACGCCCAGCGGCTGCCTGGCGTAGGCGATGGTGGCGGCGTGCTCGGTGGCGACCAGCGGCGCGATGCCGCTGTCGGCGGCGATATTGGTGGCGCCGTCGGTGTACTTGAAGCCGCGCGATTCCACCGTGGTCTTCGATGGCTGCACCGCCCACTTGCCGTTGGTGTACGCCAGCGTCATCTTGATGATGCCGAGACGGCGGCCCCAGCTTTGCGCCATCACGGTCGGCACGCCGTTGACGAAGCCGTTGATCGGATCGATGTTGGCGCTGGCCGGGAAGGCGGCGAACGAGGCGTCCAGGGCCGCCGCGCCGGTCTCTTTGCCTTTCGGGAACACCAGGTGCGAATGGCCGATCATCAGCGCGTCGATGCCGGTGCTGGTCAGGTGGTAGGAACCGTTTTCCATCTTCGGGCTGTAGCTGCTGGGGTCGAGGCCGCCGTGCGACAGCGCCACCACCAGATCGGCGCCCTTGCCGCGCAGCTCGGGCACGTACTGCCTGGCCGCCTCCTGCACGCCGGTGACGGCGACCTTGCCGGCCAGGTTCTTCTGGTCCCATTCGAGGATTTGCGGCGGCACGAAGCTCATGATGCCGATGTTCAGTTTAACGTCCAGCTTGCCCCCGTCCGGCTTCACCGCCGAGAAGGTGCGTGGCAGCAGGGTGTACGGCTGCACGATCGGCTTGCCGCTGGCCACGCCGGTGACATTGGTCAGCACCAGCGGGAAAGTCGGCGCGCCGCAGTTGCCGGCCGGTTTGCTCACGCCCGGAATGCCGAAGTCGGTGTTGGTGACCTGGCTCAGGAACGGCAGGCCGTAGTTGAATTCGTGGTTGCCGAAACCGCCGCCGTCGAATTTCATGGCGTTCATGACTTTGTGCACCGCCAGCGTCTCGGTGCAGGCGATGGGCTTGGTGACGGCCTGCAGGTCGCCCAGCAGCGTGCCCTGGATGGTGTCGCCGTCGTCCAGCAGCACGTTGTTCGGATTCTCGGCGCGCGCGGCCTTGACCAGCGACGCGGTGCGCTCCAGGCCCAGGCTGGTGTCCTCGGCCAGTGAGTAGTAGTTGTAACTCATCACGTTGGCGTGGATGTCGGTGGTTTCCAACAGCGCCAGCGTGACGGTCGTGCCTTCCGGGATCGCCGGGACGGCGGGCGTGGCGGCCACCGGCGTGTTGTCGCCGCCGCAGGCAACCAGGCCGGCGGCGCTCAGCGCGGCCAGCAGCACCAGATTCAATTTCATCGCAACCTCAACGAAGGGAAAAATTCAAGGTTGCAACTTTAGCTATTTATCGTGACAAGGTTATGACATTGCGCATGAGTCCCGCATCAGTACGCCCAGTAGGGGCCGGTCTTGCCGGCGACGGTCTGGTTTTCCATGACGACGAACACGCGGCGGCCGAAGAAGAACGGCAGGCCCCAGGCGAACGAACCGCTGGAGGACGCGCTGCCGCCGCTGACCGTGCTGCCGATCTGGGCCGCCGTGATGGTGGACGGCAGGCCGACCAGGTTGACGATGTTGAAGTTGACGTTGCCACTGGCGCTGCCGTCGGCGGCGGTGTTGGTGGCGCTCAGCGACAAGGTCGTCGCCGGGCAGTAGAAGTCGCCGCCGGAGCACTGGCGGATGGTGCTGTCGGTGAAGGTGTAGCTGTTGGTGCCGCTGTCGATGAAGCTGGCGCTGTAGGTCTTGCCCTTGTAGGTGGTCATGAAGTCGCCGCCGCCGTCGGTCTGGAAGATGGTTTCGCCGCCGATGCGGTTGTTGTCTTGCGTGTTGACGCCGAACACCAGCGTGCCGCTGACCGCCGTCAGGCCGGCGGCGTCCACGCTCGGCAGGGTGATCATCAGGCCGTTGTTGTTGGTGGCGAACGAGGCCACCGGGTTGCTGATTTGCCGGGCCAGCGGCATGGTGCTGGCGGCGCAGGCGCCACTGGCGCATTCATAGTAGACGCCGTTGTTGGCGCTGTTGACGCAGGCCGCGCCGCAGTCCTGCCGGAACAGGCCGACGCCGAGGATGCCCTTGGCGCCGAGGGCCGCCAGCGTGCCGAGGTTGGCGCCGGCGCTGCTGCACGCCGAGGGCGTGCTGGTGTAGCTGGCGCCGCTGTCGCCGATCACCTGGATCGAGATCGCGGACCCCAGCTCATCAGCCATGCGGACGTCGGCCTGGCGCACCGCGCCCCAGGTGTAGCCGCTGATGAACTTGCCGCAGGTGCCGGCGTCGTCGCCGGAGGCGGTGCTCACGGCCGGCAGCGCCAGTGTCGGGCTCATCTGGCTGGCCAGCAGGCGCAGGCCGTAGGAGCCGGTGTCGAGCAGCACATGGTCGATGGTCTGGCAGACCGTGGTGCCGGGACGGCACACGGTGACGCTGACATACGGCACATTGATCACGCCGCTGACGCCGCTCGGGCCGCTGTCGACCGTGATCGCGGTGCTGTTGCTGAGCGGCGCGGTGACGCTCAGCGCGGCGCTGCCGGTGGCGGTGCCGCCGTCGCCGTTGCAGGTCAGGCTGTAGGTGAAGCTGCCGGTCGCGTTCGGCACGATGGTCACCGCGCCGGCGGTGGCCTTGCTACCGCTCCAGGCGCCGCTGGCGGTGCAGCTGGTGGCGTTGGCCGACGACCAGCTCAGCACGCTGGATTGCGCGCTGCTGATGCTGGCCGGCGCCAGCGTCAGGCTGACGCTGGGCGACGGTGGTGGCGTGGCCACGGCGACGGTTGCGGTGTTGCTGACGTCGCCACAGGTGAGGGTGTAGGCGGCGGTGCCGGCGGCGCCCGCCGTGACGCTCCGCGTGCCGCTGGTGGCAACGCTGCCGCGCCACGCGCCGGAGGCGCTGCAGGCGCTGGTGGTGGCGTTGCTGACGTTCCAGCTCAGCGTCACGACCTGGCCGCTGGTGGTGGCGGTGGGCGTGGCGCTGATGCTGACCACCGAGGCGGGGGCGGTGGTGGCGGCGCTGGTGCCGGCGTTGGCGCTGGAGGAGGACGCGCCGCTGCCGCCTCCGCCGCAGGCCGCCAGCGTCAGGCACAGCAAGGCTGTGGCCAGATGGGCGTATTTCATGCAGGTTTTCCGTTATTCGATGGTCGAGGTGTCGAAGCCGGCCGGCAGCGCGCTGGGGATCCAGGCCTGGCCGGCATAGGCGCGCATGTGCCCGTTGGAAACGATCACCACGTCGGCCTGGTCGACCGCCAGTTGCGAGTGACCGGCCTTGGGGCGTTTGGCGGCGTTGCTGGTCATGACGGCGAATTTATCGCCGAGCAGGGTGCGCAGGTCGGGCAGTGTCGGACCTTTCCAGCTGACGGCGAAGACGATGTTGTTGGCGTTCATGTACTCGCGCACGATGGTGCCGCCGTCGAGCGTGGATTGGCTGACGGTGTAGACGGCGGCCGGGGCGGTTGTTGTTGTACTCGTGGCGCTGGCCGCCGCCAGACTGCGCGCGGCCATCCGTGTTTGCGTCGCCGGACTGCCGAAATCCGAAGGGGCGCTGCCCAGCGCCGCCCAGGCGAGCGCGCCTTGCAGCAGTGACAGCAACAGCAACAGCGAGAATGCACGGCGCATAAGGACTCCATTGCCGAAAATAATGACAATGCAGTGTAGAACGCCGTGGCGTGGAATGGGGTTAGAGAGATGTAAGAAAACGTTACATCTCTCGTCATCGCACCCGTCAAACGAGCGCGATTGATTGCGCTCAGAACTTCACGTAGAGACGGCCAAAGTACGACGCACCGTTCAGGCCGAATTGCACCGACTCGTATTTGAAGCCGTTGTCGGTCTCATCCGGGTTCTGCGTGGTTGGCTTGACGTTGAAGATATTGTTGCCGCCAAATGAGAACTTCATATTCTTGTTGATGCTGTAGGTGAACGCCAGATCGGCCGAGGTTTTCGCGTCATAGTGCTGGTTGGCAACGCCGGCGGCGGTGCCGCTGTAGGTGCCCAGCGTTTGCGGACCGAAGCGAATGATCTTGAGATCGGTGTTCCAGGCGTTGTGGGTGTAGTCGAAGCCCAGCGTCGCCTTCGAGCGCGGCGCGCCTTGCTCGATGTACAGCCGTTCCTTCTCCGACAGCAGCACATCCTCAAAGCCCCGCAGCGAGGCCGGCGCGTGGATGCCGGTCACCTCGGTCTTGCTGACGTTCAGCGCCAGGAAGGTGTTCAGCTTGTCGGCGCCGAAGGTCGTCTTGTGCGAGGCGGTCAGGTCCAGGCCACGGGTCCGGGTGTCGACCGAGTTGACGAAGAACTGCGCCTGGCCCACGCCCAGCGTCGCCAGCTTGCTCGCCAGGTCCGGATAGTTGGTGTCGTCGAAACGGCCCGACAGCACGATGCGGTCCTTGATCTTGATCTGGTACAGGTCGGCGGTGACCGACAGCGCCGGCGTCGGCGTCCAGGTCGTGCCCAGCGTGTAGCTGGTCGATTTTTCCTCTTTCAGCTTGGGAATGCCGGCCAGGTTGGTGACGGCGCTGTTGTTGGGCGCCAGCACCACGTCGGTCGGCACGCCGCCGATGAAGTCGGTAAAAGTCGACGAGAAATACATCTGCTGCAGCGACGGCGCGCGGAAGCCGGTCGAGGCCGAACCGCGCAGCAGCACGCTCGGCGCCACGCGCCAGCTGCCGGCCAGCTTGCCGGTGGTGGTCGAGCCGAAGTCGCTGTACTTCTCGTGGCGCACCGCGCCCTGCGCTTTCACGCTGTCGGTCAGGTCCGCTTCCAGGTCGAGGTAGACGGCCACGCTGTGGCGGTTGGCGTCGACCCGGTCGGCCGGCTGGAAGCCGGGGAAGCCCTGGCTGCCGGCGGCGCCGCCGACGCCGACGCCATCGGCGTCGATGTAAGAGCCCGGTTCGCCGGCGTAGATCTTGTAGTTCTCGTGACGGTATTCGCCGCCGAAGGCCACGTTCAGGCCGTTGCCGGCGACGCCCTCGAAGTAGCGGTTGAAGTCGAGGTTGGTGGTCAGCTGTTCAAACGCGAAGCCGCCGGCGTTGAAGCTGCTCGGGCTGATGCCCTTGCCGCCGGCCAGCAAGTCCTGGTTGGCGATCGACGCGTTCAGCGTGTTGCTGATGTCGTAGATCATCTTGTTCTTGCCGTAGGTCTGCGACAGGTCCATATTCCACGCGCCGAGCTGGTTGCGGTGGCCGAGGATGGCGTAGTAGTCGTCGATGCGGGCGTTGATGAACGGCACGAAACCGTTCGGATACATCGCCGCCGAGTTGCGCGACGGGATGTCGTCGCTGCCGATGCCGCCACGCGCCCAGGCGCCGGACGAGGCGTCGCGCTTCTGCGCGCCGGCGGTGAAGTACAGGCGGCCGGTGCCCGTGGTCGGCAGTTCGCCGTTCAGGTAGATGGTCTGGTTCTCGGTCTTGCTGTCGCCGATGGTGCGCGGGTTGTCGGGCTCGGCGCGGTTGGAACGGCCACGGTCCAGATACTCGCCGGTGATCGCCAGCACGCCGTTGTTGCCGATGTCGAAACCGCAGTAGGCCGATGCCAGCCAGTTCTTGCCGTCGCCCTCGCTGTACTGGCTGTAGCCGGTGACCGCTTCGCAGCCTTTGGATTTTTTCAGGCCGATGTCCATCACGCCGGCGATCGCGTCCGAGCCGTACTGGGCGGCGGCGCCGTCGCGCAGGATTTGCACGTCCTTGATGGCCAGCATCGGGATCGCGTTCATGTCGGTGCCGGTGTTGCCGCGGTTGCGCGCGCCGAACAGGTTGACCAGCGCGGTGGTGTGGCGGCGCTTGCCGTTGACCAGCACCAGCGTTTGGTCCGAGCCCAGGCCGCGCAGCGCGGCGGAGTCGACCAGGTCGGCGCCGTCGGAGCCGGTCTGGCGGGTCGAGTTGAACGATGGTGAAATGTAGGTCAGCGTCTGCGCCAGGTCGAACTGGCCGCCCGATTCGCCGGCCTTGGTCATGGGAATGATATCGACCGGCACCACAGTGTCGGTGGCCGAGCTGGTGGCGCGGCGCGAGCCTATCACGCTGACCGATTGCATGTCGGCTTGCGCGTAAGTGGTGGCTGGCATCGCGGCCAGTGCGCTGGCACCGTAGAGGCTGATCAGGACGGCTTTGTGTAGAGGTTTTGTTTTGAGCACAGTCGTCTCCCATGAAAAATTTAATTCTATGCAAATTAGATATACAACTAAGTGCTTTGATAGCAATTTTTCATGGAGACACTATTTTTTGTTGTATATCTGCGCCACTATGGTGTTTCCTTTACGTAGTACTACGCAAATTCGGCTTGGCCGCCAATCAAAATACTTGCGCCGTGGCGTTCGGTGCGCAGTTTGCATGGGGTGCCGACGTTGGCGCCTTGAAATAAAGTGATTCCGGTTTGCAGGTGGATGGTGAGTGCGCCCGCCGCCACGCCGGTGGCGCCGTCTTCCGCGGCCGGCTCCAGATGGTTGAGGTTACGGCCTTCGAAAGCGCCATCGTCGCGGCGGCACCAGACGTAACAGCCGCTGACGCCATGCCGCTTGCCCCAGTCGGCAATGCGCCGCAGATCGGGTGTAAGGGCGTGCAGCGTGGCGCGGTCCGCCACCTCCAGCAGCAGCTTCGGGCTGCCGACCGAAGCGATCACCGGCGGCGAGCGGAGCTGGATATCGGGAGTTGCCAGCAACTGCGCCGGCAACGCATCAGGAATGGCAACCTCCGGGGCCGCCTGTGGCGACAACTGGATGAAGACTTCGCCATTCCGCAGAATCAGCGTCAACGGCTGATCGTGCATGGCGGTGCGTACTTGCAGATGCGACTGCGCATCCGATAACAACACACGCGCCGCCGCCAGCGTGGCATGCAGGCAAAGCGGGCTGCGCTTATGCGGATAAAAATAATCCAGCACGATGCCGCCATCCGCCGCGTGGTCGATAAACACACAAGCCGGCTTGCCACGTTCTCTGGCAAACAGCTGGCGCTGCTCCGCGCTGGAATGGTCGCTCCGCACCACCAATGCCGCATTGCCCACGCCCCGCGCAACGCCAAAGCAAAGAAGTTCCTGTACCTGCATGTTTTCCCTTTTGGAAGCTGATCTACATCGAGGGGCAATCATCGAGTATGGTCATTATCTATCGAAGTCAAAGGATGACGCACCTTGAGTCCTTGCGGAAAGTGGGTGTGGTATACTGTACAAATATACAGTATTCCTATGAGCTCTCCTACGCCCGTTGCGGGACTGCCGGCTTATGCCGAGCTGTTCTGCTTGTCCAATTTCTCATTTCTCCACGGCGCCTCGCGCGCCGAAGAGCTGGTGGCCCGCGCCCGGCAACTGGAGTACGGGGCGCTGGCGATCACCGATGAATGCTCACTGGCCGGCGTAGTGCGCGCTCACGCCGCCGCCAACGAGTTGGGCTTGCCGTTGATTATCGGCAGCTATTTCCGGCTGTCCAATCCGGATGGCACGCCATTCTTGTCTTTTGTCGCGCTGGCGACCAACAAAAATGGCTACGGCAATCTGTGTGAACTGATCACGATAGGCCGTCATCGCGTGGCCAAGGGGAGTTATCGGTTGACGCCGGACGATCTGGCGGCGCCGCCGGAAGAGTTTGCGCATCTGAAGGGATTGCCGGATTGCCGGCTGATACTGGTGCCGGATTATCCCGCGTATCGTCCCGCCGATGTCGATCAGTTGCACGCCCAGGCGGCCTGGATGGCGGCGACGTTTCCCGGCCGAACCTGGATGGGGCTGAATCTGCTGCTGCGCTCCTTCGATGAGGCGCATCGGCTCAGTATCGCGGAGGTGGCGTCGCAGCATCGGATGGCGGTGGTGGCGGTGGGGCATGTGTGCATGCACGTGCGTTCGCGCAAGCCCTTGCAGGATACGCTGACGGCGGTGCGCGTCGGCAAGCCGGTCAGCGAATGCGGCTATGCGCTGGCGCAGAACGCCGAGCAGCATCTGCGGCCGCGCATGCAACTGGCCAATTTGTATCCCCCAGCCGCGCTGGCCGAAACGTTGAAGATCGCCGAACAGTGCACCTTCAACCTGACGGAATTGACGTATCAGTATCCGCAGGAGTTGATTCCTCCCGGTCACACGGCGGCCAGTTATCTGCGGCAGGAAGTGGAGCGGGGCGTCTTGCGCCGTTGGCCGGGCGGCGCATCGGCCAAGGTGCGCAAGCAAATCGAGACTGAACTGGTGCTGATCGCGGATCTGCAATACGAACCGTATTTCCTCACCGTGTACGATATTGTCAGCTTCGCGCGTTTGAGCGGGATTCTGTGTCAGGGCCGAGGATCGGCGGCCAACTCGGTGGTGTGCTATTGCCTCGGCGTGACCGAGGTCGATCCGGAGCGCAGCAACATGCTGACCGGCCGTTTCATTTCCCGCGAACGCAACGAGCCGCCCGACATCGACGTCGACTTCGAGCACCAGCGGCGCGAGGAGGTGATTCAGTACATCTACAAAAAATACGGCCACGACCGCGCCGCGCTGGCCGCCGTGGTCATCAGCTATCGACCCAAAAGCGCGTTGCGCGACAGCGGCCGCGCGCTTGGGGTGAATGTTGACCCGTTTTGTTCACCTTTCGCTTGTATATCCTCTATAGGAGAAGGATTACTTAGATTGAACTGTTCATGAACGTTTTTGTGACGAGGCTTGGTGTATTTCTATAAAGCAATTTAAGTGCATTGATCTTTGCTGTCTGAGCAGGAGGTAGTGCAATGTTTCCGTGACCCGGACTTGCCCTAGCGAACCGGATAGCCGTTATGGGGAGCGTGAGCTGGAAAGAGCTGAGTAATTTGGGATATTTTCTCAAAGACGGCTTGAGCTCAGGACTAGACGATTAGGTCGAGCCTCTTGGTGACTGCCTTGCCGCCGGGGGGACTCCGTATAGCATGTTGGCGTCAAGGAGGTCCTTGAGCTCCACTCCAAGCGCATTTGCAAGGTGGCCCATGTTATCGATGGAGATATTCCTTCCTGCTCGCTCAACTTCGCTGACATATGTTCGACTCAGGTTGGCATCCAGAGCCAATTGTTCCTGGGAGATGTCCTTAAGTCGCCGTACAAGACGCAAATTTCTTGCAAAGATCTCACGCGGGGTCGACGATTCATTGAGCTGTTCCATACAGTCAAGGATCGTTCCGACCTCGTTGACAGTCCACCAACCATGAGGAACTTTTTGAAAACTATAAGTGACATTTTGAAATTCTCCCGGTATATTCCGCATTTCCCAACATCTGGTGGATTGATAGATGAATATCGGTAAGATGGTTTTGATTCTAATTTCGATCGTCGCGTTAAATGCTTGCCAAAAGAAGGTCGGCGGCGACGTTACGGTGCAGTCACTCGACTTCTACTCAAAGTACCCCGACTCAGCTAAATCAGTGGCGGAAAAATGTATGGAATACGAGCGAGGTGAGCTAAGTAGGTTAGACGCCCGACAGCAGCAAGAGTGGCAGGATAGTCTGGAGGGCGTCAATTGCAACAACGCCAAAACGGCGAGGTCTCTCCAGATAATCGGTGAGAGGCAGAAACAATTGCGGGAGGCAGCTAAGGCTCTCCGGCAACATTGAGGATTGCGCTCCTGCTCGTTTTTGTGGGAATGATAAATGACAAACCCCCACCCGTATTAACCTCGGGAGGGCAAGAGCGAAGCGTCGACTGTTCCTGACGACGTGCGACTATCGTGAGCGGCCGGACGGTGTCCGGCGATGGGATGCTCACCGAACCGAGCACGACGAATTCATCGGGTATGCGCAGAGCTCTATGCTTTAGACGAAACGTCGCTATAAATTTTGCGGTTGAACTGTAGGGTTTTGAGGGGCGCCTTGGCGTTGGGAAATATCAAGGGTCGGACGTGTAAGAAATTCTGTGTGTGCGGGGCCGGTTTTTAGTTAATCGCGTTCGTGAAGCGTTCGCCAAACATGATGGCAAATTGATTGGCCGCCAGCTTCCAAGTCCGCTGTGGCATCTTCCAAT
>NZ_WWCP01000030.1 GCF_009857505.1 Duganella lactea | reverse complement strand
TCGTCATGGTGGAGTTTCCTCTGTTGGTTGGTTTTGATCTCGACAATCAAATTTTCCAACAAAATCTCCACCGCCTCATCCCCGCCTGCAGATTTCAGCCCGTACACCAGATTCGACTATAGCTCGTCTGACATACTGCACCTGGGGATACGCGCCAAAGCGGCGAATCGATAACTTGGCTGTAAAACGACGTGACCCAGAGCCGGAACATACATTAAAATCAATGGCTTACATAAGTATTTGAGGTTTTTTACACGAATCCCGGCCGACCCTCTACAAATCGCCAGACTGCAGTTCCCGCATTGTTTCGGTAAGCACGCAGAGCTCGAAATATTTTCGGCTCACCTCGGAAACCTGGTCAACGGTGCGCTGACCAGTAACCAGCTTGCGCCATTTTTCCGGTATCCACTTTAGATTGATGTTTGTTCCGGCGATGGACAACGCTTCACGATGGCTCTGGCGATGGGCCAAGACGAAGCGAATCGCGTCGATGAGCGACTGGTCGGCAGATGTCGATTCCAGACTGAGCAAACTGAGACAGTTCAGCAGCAAGGGACGCTGCACCTGGTACGGCGCCAGCATAAACGGCAGGTAGTTGTTTCCCGCATAGGCTAGACATAAAGCGTGGCCGCGTGTGGAATTTACTACGACCTACGCCAGTGATCGTGCCTCCGATCCTCAACAAAGACACGTATCTGATATCGAGCTATTTTCGTGAAATGCTTGGACTGACATACAGAGCCGTCTCAAGCGCTGACCGAGTCGTGGTACTTGGCTTTAGTCTGCCGCCATCGGACCTGCACATGCGGGCACTGTTCAAGACTGTGCGCTGGAAGGAAAAGTTTCTACCGTGCGGACCGAACGACTTCACAGCGGAGAACTGGCGGGCGGTTGCCAGGGATGCACAGGTGAAGGTTGCCAGCGATGCGGGCATCGATGTATCCACGATCGGAAGCATCAACGATTTTTGGCGTTCCATGAACTAACTGCGCGTTGCAACGGAGCTAACGTTTTAAGCGTTTTTGTTTAAAACCGGCGGCTCGTAACGGTTTTTGAATCGGATTAATCGTTTTTGAGTAGCGGCCACGCCTGTGACAAGCCGCTCGTCTCAAATCGATGGGAGAGCACAATGGCTGATGAATGGAGCATCGTACAGAGCCTGATTACGGCCGGCGCCGGCCTGGGCGGGGTATTACTAGGCGGCTACATGACGACTCGCAGAGAGGACAAACGCGAACGTCGGCGCGTCGAAAAGGAGTCAGGCTACCTGGCCATCCTTGTCGTTGCCCACCTGGATAGGTTGGCCAACAAATGTATGCATGTGTCGCTAGACGATGGCACCTGTGAAGGGCGTCCAGCCGCGCAGGACGGCGAAACCTATGAGCCGACCATAGAAACGCCGACGTTTGACCCGTTGGGCCTGGGCTTAGATTGGAAAGTGCTGCCGGCACGGCTGATGTACGGCATTTTGAATCTGCCATATCGTATCGAGCAACTGGACAATCACATTGCCGGCTCATGGGAATTTGATGACCCGCCGAAATTCACCGAATTTTTCTGGGCGCGGCGCTATGGTTATGCCGAACTTGGCCTGGCCATTTCGGACCTCGCCAAGCAGCTTCGCAAACATGCCGGATTGCCGATTGAGGAACCGGCGGAAGGTGAGTGGAACCGCGACGCTTGCATGCAAGAGCAAATGGACAAGATCACTGAGGCGCGCAAAGCCCGTGATGATAGATACAACGCCAAACATCCGGCATAAATTGCGTCCGCCCAAAGTGCTTATGGGATATGAAGATTTGATCTCTTATTACTTTTAGGCTTATGTGTCATTTCCGCCTTTATCCCGGCACACCCTCTTCAGTTGATCTTCGATGAGTAAAAGACTCGCCATCTTCACGCGAACGTTCGCTAGAAGGCAATCTGCCACTCTCGGCAGTCCGGACTGACCTCGGACATTAAAACGCGACGATCCGGGCCTCCTTCACTTTCATCTTCCCCGAACCAGCGGCAAGCAAAAGTGATTGTCTTGCAGGTGGAACAGTGCATTGCATAAACTCCGACTACCGAGGTGAGATGGCAACGCATAAGCTATTCATACGGTGACGCGGAAGCTGATAGATCAATCTCATACGCTTCCGTGCAGTCACTGGCGCATGTTGCGCATCATCTTCAACTAAAGGCTTATCATGAAAAAAAATCTCAGCACCATCCTCCTGAGTATCAGTTTTAGCGCCGGTCTCATGTTCTTCCAATCCGCGCAAGGAGCGACACCTAAAGATAACGCTGCACTTGTCACGGACTATCTGCACGCGCTGTTTTTCGACAAAGACCTGAATGCGGTTGAACAGTACTGGGGGACCCAGATGATTCAGCACAATCCCACACTACCAGACGGGCATGCTGTGTTACGCCAAATTATCGGCAAGCTTGGACCGGACTTCAAGTACGAGCAAGGTCTGACCATGAACAAGGGAAATTTTGTAATGGTGCATGGCCGCTACACAGGTTGGGGGCCAAAGCCAATGGTGGGCGTCGACATTTTCCGTATCGAAAACGGCAAAGTGGTAGAGCATTGGGATGTGCTTCAAGAAGAGGTGCCCGCCGACAAATCACCGAACGGCCATGCAATGTTCCCTGCTAAGTAGAAGCGGCAGGAATCGGAAAGGGGCATCAGGCCTATTTCGGTTTTGATCACATTCGACGGGCGGCGGGCTACTCAGGCGAGGGGGCCGCTCGCTCGTCTGGCGGACGATACACACGGCGGAGTTCAAGGCCAAGGTCGGCCTGGAAGCGGTACGCGGGGTCAGGACAGTGACGGAGATCGCCCAGGATTTAGCTTGACAACAGGTGCTGGAATTATCGGCAGGATCACGTGCGACGGATGGTTGGTACCGCAATACAATGTATTAATTGCGATCCTAGTCGCTCCCCCGGGACCCTCGGGTCCGCCTGTGTTTGGATTTGCGTCGTATTTCGGAAAGTTACTACTCGCTATATCAAGGCGAATCCGGTGGCCAGCCTTGAACAGGTTGCTGACCGGATTGGCAGTCACTGTCACCGCCGTCATGGTATCCGGAGTCAACATCTCGGGGTGCTCCCAGCTATTGCGATAACGGCAGCGAATGATACTGTCAGTAAGGATCAGTTCGTATCCATCCGGGTAGACGTCGATAAGCTTCAGCGTGAAGTCGGTATCGACGCAGCTGGAAGCGATCCACAGTCGCGCCTCAATGGTGCCGGTGATTTCCATGTCGGTTGCTAAAGGATCGGTCTGGAACCGAAGGATGTCCCGCCGCTCCTGCAACGGACGCTGATCGAAGCCGCCCCCCGTCATCAACGGTTCGCCCGAGGTTACGGCGCCGCCAAGGGTTGGCACTGGGTTGCTCGGATCGTAGGTGTACTTGCGCGTTCCCGGTGCTTCGACATCGGGCTCAGGCGACAGCGATCCCGATGCATGCAGGTAATAGGCGACTGGTACGGTGCGCGACAACGGCCATGTCGCTTCGCTACGCCAGTGCCCACCATGATCCAGTCGGCCATCTGCGTTGCGCTTGCCGCTACCGCCGCCCATGACGAACAACTGCACGGCAGCATCATCGGGGGCGCTAGTTTCTTGCTTCAGGTAGCGCTCGAACCAACGCAGGCGCAGCGCCAGGTAATTCTGCGCCAGGTTGCCATCGAGCGTAGACTGCGCGCCGAAATCGACGTCGCCGTTCCAACTGCGCGAACGGTCGCCGTGAGTCCAAGGCCCAAGAATCAATTTGCATGGTCCCTTGCCGGCTGCCAGCAGGCCCTGAAAGTTTTCGATGGCAGTGCGCGCATACGGGTCGAACCACGACGACATGTGCAAGCTGGCTGCAGCAGGGAAATTGGCATGGTAGCCATTGGCATACAAGCCGGGCTGACGCCAGTAGTCGTCGAAGGCACCGCGTTGCCACTGGTCGAACAGGTAGTGCTCGTATTCCGGAGCGGCGCTCAATGGGGAGTCGCCTGGCAACCAGCTATGGATTCTGCGGAACCATGCGGCAATGTCCAGTTCAGCCAAGTGGCGCGCCTTCTCTGGCGCATTGATGATGGCCGGGCTTTCCATTGCGCGCTTGATGGCCCAGGTGACTTGCTTCAGTTCAAACGCGCCGCCCTGTCGGATGCCGCCTTGGTATGCATTGGAAAAACCACCCGAGTCGAGGAACATGGCGACCACCCCGGGCGCGCCTAGGCTGCCGAGTGCGGCTTGGGTATGGGCGGCGTAAGACAGGCCCTTGGTGCCGATTTTGCCGTTGGACCAAGCTTGCGCGACGATCCAGGCACAGGTGTCGTAACCGTCTTCACCGTCGCTGGTGTATTTAACAAAGACACCTTCCGAGTCATAACGGCCACGGCAATCCTGATACACCACGACATAGCCGCGCTGGGTGAAGTAAGATGCCACTTGCGCGCGCGTCAGCGGCGTACTTGACTGCATATCGATTTCGCTGCGGCTCGGCAGGCTTTTGCCATACGGGGTGCGCTCAAGGATGGCCGGGTGGCGGGCCAAGCCGTGGGCGTTGAGAGGAAGGTAGATGTCGGTGGCGAGATGGATGCCATCGCGCATCGGCACCATCACGTGGTGCAATGTGAACGGCTGCGTAGCAGCACGCAACGTTGTGGGTGATTGCATAATTTCTTTCTTCAGATAGACACGGTGTCGCGCTTACAGTGGCGGCGGTGTGAGTTCGGCGAAATATTTTTTAGTGTCGATCAGAAACTCCGACAGCAGGCGGCTGGGGGTCGACAGCGATGAAGTTACGAAGCCATATTCGTTGGACATCACAGGCTCAAAGCGGCGCAGCACGAGGCCGTTGCGCAGATAAGGCCTGGCCAGCAAACCGTTCATCAGCGCTACGCCCAGGCCGCGCGCGGCGAACGCGCAGGCCGAAGCCACCGTGTGGGTTTCGATACGCGCGTTCGGCAGCACACCGGCTTGCATGAAGGCAGTGTCGACCACTGCGCGCGAATTCTGACCAAATCCTAGCAAGATCAACGGACTGCCTTTGAGCAGGCGCGGGTTCAGTACCGGTTCGGCCGCCAGCGGGTGGTCTTCCGGCAGCACGCACGCCGTCGGATGGTTGCAGATGCTCTCGGCGCGCAGGTCGGAGCGCTCCAGAGGCAAAATCAGGAAGCCGCCGTCAACGCTGCGGTTGGCGATCATCGCCTTCGATACTTCACGGTTATGCGAATCGATCGAGAAGCGCACTTTTGGAAAGCGCTGGGTAAAAGAGGCGATAATGTCAGGCAAGATCCCTTCGCAAAAGCTTGGTGGCGCGACCAGTTTCAAGTGCCCCAGGCGGAAGCCGGCGATGTCGCTGACCAAGCTCTGGAGGCGCTGGAAGCCGTTCAGCGAAAGCGCCACCTCTTCAAACAGCAACAGCGCGTCTGGCGTGGGTAGCAGGCGACCGTGGTCACGATGAAACAGCTCGAAGCCGATAGTTTGCTCCAGTTGGTGCAACTGACGGCTGACGGCCGGCTGCGACATGCCGAGCCGGATTGCCGCTGTCGTCACCGAGCCGTTGCGCACGATTTCATAAAACGCCCGCAGCGCCCTGAGGTTGAGAGGATCGAATTCATTTTCCATGGGCAGCTCGGTTTAATAGTGCAGCATCACGGCAAGCATTACGGCGGCCGTAGCAATTACGGTGTACAGAGCGAACAGCGGTAGGATCAAGCGGAACCAGCGGCCATAAGGAATGCCGCCGGCGGCCAGGAAGGCCAGTAGCATGCCCGATGTCGGGGAAAACATATTCACCAGGCCATTGCCGAGGATGAACGCCAGTACTGTAGTCTGGCCACTGACGCCGACACTGGCACCGATCGGACCCAGGATCGGAATCGATAAGGCGGCCTTGGCCGAGGTGGATGGAATCAGCAAGGTTAGCACCATTTCCAGCCCCATGATGATGGGTGCCACCACCACCGGGGCCAGATGCGCCACCTGGTCCGAGGCGAAGGCAATGATGGTGTCGAGGATGCGGCCCTCGCGCAGCACGATTTCGACGCCGCGCGCCATGCCCAGCAATAGTGCGGCCAGCATCATCGAATTCATGCCCTCGACGAAGGCATGTGCGCCTTCGCGGGCAGGCATGCGTGCCGCCAGGCCAACGCACAGCGCGGTCACCACATATAACGTGGCGAACTGGCTGTCGCGCCACCCTAGCACCGTCGATCCATAGCCGAGAATCGCCAGCGCGCCGCAGACGATGGCGATGATGATGAAGTGGCTGGTCGACAGGGGCCTAGAGACCAGTGGCGCCACCTTGCGCGGACGTGGCTCCATGCGCAGCACGAACCCGATCGCCAGCAGCAGGAAGATGGCCCACAGCGTGAAGCGCACCAGCGCGCCGCTAAACACCGGTACGCCGACGATCGGCTGGGCAATCAGCAGCGCCAGCGGATTGGTGACGGAGGCTAGGTAGCCTACCTTGGCAGCCAGCGTCAGCAGTGTGAAGCCAAACAGGCGCGACATGCCCAGCCGCTCGGCAATCGCGATCACCAACGGGATGACGATCAGGTACTCGGTGATCATACCGAGGAAGGTACTGCCGGCCGAAAGGATAATCATCACGATCGGCGTCAACACCATTACACGGCCGCCGGTCAGCCCTAGCAGGCGCTCGATGCCAGCGTCGAATGCACCGGTGCTGCGGAATACGCCCAGCATCCCCCCTAGCAGCACCATGAAGATCAGGTTGGCCAACTTCACCAAGCCAGCCGGCACCGCCGTGAAAATCGCCGCCGGCGACAACGGCGCGGCCTGTGTCGCGGTCTGCGCCTGTGGTGCCAAGGCGCTGGCATCGACCAGCTTGGGGATGGCGCGGTAGGTGCCGGGTACCACCAGTGCTGTCTCGCTGCCCCCGCGCCGCTCATATTGGCCGGACGGCAGCACCCAGGTTAGCAGTACAGCGATGGCCAGCGCCGCAAACATCATCACCGGGTCGAGCGCCCAGCGCCGGCCAATGACAGGGGCTGCTACCGGCGCCAGTTTGACGCTTTCGGCTGAAGTAGGGGAGGCGTGCAAAGTGTCTTCTTTCATGGTCGGTGGTGGCTCAAGAGCGGTCAAAACTTGGTGTTGACGCGGGCATAGTAGTAGCGGCCGCGCACATCATAGGTATAGATGTCGAAATTGATCGGGTTGTTGGCGGCCGAGGCGGGCGGCTGCTTGTCGGCCACGTTATCCACGCCCAGCGCCAGGCTGGTGCTACCGCCGGGCAGGGTATAGCCCAGCTGGATGTCGTGGTACAGCGTGGCACCGGTACGGCCGCCGTTGATCGGATTGTTTGCGATGTCGGTGGTTGCGCCGATGTAGCGGGCCTTCCAGCCGGCGCTCCAGGTGGCGTCGCTGTAGCGGGCCGAGGCTTGCGCCTTGATGCGTGGGAAGGTCGAGCGCGCCTGGTCACCCTTGCCGGTACGGTCGTCCACTACAATGCTGCCATCGGGCTGCGGCACATAGGATTTGTAGGCTTGCAGCCAGGCGACATCAAGCGAGCTATCCAGTTTGCCGTGGCCGAGCGCGGCGACATAGCGCAGTGTGCCGTCAATGCCGGACACTTCGATGCGCGACAGGTTCACCAGTGTCTGGTTGAGATTGAGGATCTCGCCGCTGGGAGCGCGCTGCACCAGGTCACAGAAGGTGCCGGTTTGGGCGCACGAGGACAGGATTTGCGACGCCGTCTGCGAGGCGATAGCGTCCTTGATCTTGATGCGGAATTTGTCCGTCGTCAGGCTCAGCTCATTCAGCTGGGGCGGCGACCAGGTGAAGCCGACTGCGTAGGTATCGGCGCTTTCCGGTTTGAGGTTGGTATTGCCAGCGGTGACACCGCGAATCAGGCCGCTGTTGTAGAGTGACTGGTTATAGGTAGCTGGCAAGCCGGCGCAGCCCACTTTGCCGGCGCCGCCGCCATTACATGGATCGACTGCCTGGAAGTTGGTGTTCTTGACGCCTTGGTAGAGCTCAAGAATTGACGGCGCGCGGAAGCCGGTCGACAGGGTGCCCCGCAACATCAGCGGCTTGACCGGGCGATACAGCAGGCCGAGCTTGCCGGTCGCCTTGCCGCCGACGGTTGAATACTGCGAATAGCGTACCGCCGCATCCAGTTCCAACTGCTCCACCAGCGGTATTTTAGATAGCAGCGGCGCGTTGACCTCGGCGTACACTTCGCTCAGGTGATAGTCGCCGGTGGTGGGATTGCGCGCAGGAGCCGTGGTGGTGGCCTGCGGCGAGCCGGACACTAGTGGCAGCACGGCCGACGGATTGGAAGTGAATGGGTCCGGGTGGTCATAAGCTGCTTCGCGCCGGTATTCATAGCCGATGGCGGTGCTTACCGGGCCGGCAGGCAACGATGGTCGTCATTGGCATTGCTTCCAACGAGTACGAGCTTCGAGGAAATTCTTCAGACGGAACAGGCAGGCAAAAACCTTCAAGCCAACGGTTCAGACACATGTTGGAATTGAAGCGCGGTGAAGGGGGCGGTGCCAAGTGTCTAAACATTTGCCTTTAGGTGCTGTTGTCTGACGTAGGCGGGCTGCTTGCAATATCCAATTTTACATAATATAAATTATGCGAAATTGGACTATTCCTTGCCACCACCAGCAGAGGCCAGAATCTCATCATGCCTTTCATTGTCCGTCTTGTGCAGATACGCCGCTGTTGTGGCGATGCTGGCATGGCCCGCCGTCTCCTGCAGTGTTTTCAATTGCACGCCGTTGTTGGCGTGATTGGTCAGCATGCTGTGCCGCAGCCAATGCGCGGACGCCTGGCGCAGCGTGGCCGCCATGTCGGCGTCTCCCAGTCCATCGGCCGTGATCGCCGCTGCGGCAAAGATCGCCTTGAGCGCGTCCGACGCCGCTTCATCCGTGATGCGCACCAGTGCCGCGCCACGGCTCGACAACACCAGCGGCGTATCGTCCGTGCGTACCGTGTGCGGCAGCAAGCCGAACGCGGCGCGATATTGGCGGAACGCGGCCAGCATTTCCGGCGGCACCGGCAGACGCCTTGGTTTGTCGCCTTTGCCCATCACGTCCAGCCACCAGCGGCCATTGCCTTCGGTATAGAACGCGCCCATATTGGCGCTGACGATTTCATTCAGGCGCGCGCCGGTGTGGATATATGCCGTCAACAGGAAACGATCACGCTCGCGGCGCCGGATGGCGGCTGGCGTCGGCGCTTCCCGGGTGGACACGGTGTCGATCGCCAGCGCGAGCGCGTCCTGCGTCAGATAGCGCGTGATGCGGCTGGCGCCGACCGTTTTAACGTGCTTGACCAACGCCGCCGGATCACGCCGCAGATAGCCGGTCTGCGCCGCATACGCAAACAAGCCTTTGACGGCGATCATCGCCTGGCGGCGGCTGGCGTCCGACAACGGCCCGGTGAATGGCCGGTAGCGCGGATCGCTGCGCGGCCATTTGGTGGCCGACACCCAGTCCGGCGGCGGCGATTTGATGAATTCCTTGTAGGCATTCAGGTCGGCGACGTTCAGCTGGCGCAGCGTTTTACCGGCCTCTTCCCGGCACCAGGTCAGGAAGCGGAACAGCTCTTTTTGCGTATTGGCCATCGATTTTGGCACGAGTTCGCCGTGGCTGATGAATTCGCGAGCGATTTCGCTGTCGGTGCGGGCATCGGTGATGGCGTCTTCGGCGATGCTGCGCAGAGCGCTGTTGTCGCGCAGGCGGCGTTCGCCGGCGCCGCCGTTGCGCGCGGCAAAAGGCGACAAATCAATGAGTTCGAATTTCTTTTCCGGCATTAAAAATCGCACAAAACTGTATGAATAATCAGCATATTATACAGTATTTCATACAGTTATTTAATCGACAATATAGATAGTAATGTCGAGTAATTGATGCAGGCTGAGAGTGACTTAAGGCCTTGATTTCGTTATAATTCCCGCCTTCATACGTAAGGAATCAAGCCATGACTCTGCTAGCCCACCAGCTTGAACTGCTGTCGCCCGCCAAAACCGCCGACATCGGCCGTGAAGCCATTCTGCATGGCGCCGATGCCGTCTACATCGGCGGCCCGGCCTTCGGCGCGCGGCATAACGCCAGCAATTCAATCGAGGAAATCTCGCGCCTGGTGGAATTTGCGCACCGCTACCGCTCGCGCATCTTCGTCACGCTCAACACCATCCTGCACGATGCCGAGCTGGACGCTGCCCGCAAGCAGATCTGGGACCTGTACAACGCCGGCGTCGACGCGCTGATCGTGCAGGACATGGGCTTGCTGGAAATGGACCTGCCCCCTATTCAACTGCACGCCAGCACCCAATGCGACATCCGCACCGTGGACAAGGCCAAATTCCTGGGCAACGTTGGCTTCTCGCAGCTGGTGCTGGCGCGCGAGCTGACCATCGAGCAAATCAAAAAAATTCACAGCGAGGTCGATACGCCGCTGGAGTACTTCATCCATGGCGCGCTATGCGTGGCCTACTCCGGCCAGTGCTATATCTCGCACGCCGACACCGGCCGCAGCGCCAATCGCGGCGATTGCTCGCAAGCCTGCCGCCTGCCGTACACGCTGAGCGACAGCAAGGGCGGCGTGGTGGCGTATGAAAAACATCTGCTGTCGATGAAGGACAACGACCAGAGCGCCAATCTGGAAGCGCTGATCGACGCCGGCATCCGCTCGTTCAAGATCGAGGGCCGCTACAAGGACATCGGCTATGTGAAGAACATCACCGCCCACTACCGCCTGCTGCTGGACGAGATTCTGGAGCGTCGCGGCGAGTTCACGCGCGCCGCCAGCGGCCGCACCGACATCCTGTTCACGCCGGATGTCGACAAGACCTTCCACCGCGGCCACACCGATTACTTCGCCAACGGCCGCCTGGACGATATCGGCGCTTTCGACAGCCCGAAATACGTCGGCGTCGAATTGGGCACGGTCAGCCGTCTGGCCACCGACCATTTCGATGTCGTGACCAACGCGCCCATGGCCAATGGCGACGGCCTGAACTACCTGCACAAGCGCGAAGTCCACGGCATCCAGGCCAACGTCGTCAAAAAACTCGACCAGCATGAGGATGGCGAGGTCTGGCGCGTGTTCCCGAACGAGCCGATGAGCGCCCTGCCCGGCCTCAAGGTCGGTATGTCGGTCAACCGTAACCGCGATCACCATTGGGAAGCGTCGCTCAACAAGAAGTCGTCCGAACGCAAGGTCGGGCTGCACCTGACCTTGAGCGAACAACCCGGCGGACTGCGCCTGTCGCTGTGCGATGAAGACGGCTATGTCAGCGAAACCAGCGCCGCCATCGACTTGCAGCCGGCGCAAAACGCCGACCAGGCCGACGCCTCGCTGCGCGCCAGCCTGGCCAAGCTGGGCAACACGATGTTTGTGGCCGACAGCGTGGCACTGACGCTGTCGCAGCCATGGTTTGTGCCGTCGGCCGCCATCAACGCGCTGCGCCGCGAGGCGATTGAGGCGCATCAGGCGGTGCGGCTGGCCGCGTGGGACCGCCCTACCCGCAAGGCCGCCGCCGAGCCGCCGGCGGTGTATCCGGAAACCCAGCTCAGCTACCTGGCCAATGTCTACAACGACAAGGCGCGCGCCTTCTATCACAAGCACGGCGTGCAACTGATCGCCGCCGCTTACGAATCGCACGAGGAACCGGGCGAGGTGCCGCTGATGATCACCAAGCACTGCCTGCGTTTCTCGTTCAACCTGTGCCCAAAACAGGCCAAGGGCGTACAAGGCGTGCAGGGCCAGGTACGCGCGGAACCGATGACGCTGGTCAGCGGCGACGAAACGTACACGCTGCGCTTCGACTGCAAACCCTGCGAAATGCACGTGGTCGGCGCGATGAAGCCGGGGATTTTGAAGTCGCCGCCGCCGTCGAACATCCCTTACAGCCCACTGGTGTTCCACCGTCAGCGTCCGCGCGCTTGAAGAGCGGCGCGGGTTTGCGCTAAACGAGGTCGGTCCTCGTTAGCGCCGTTATCATCTCGGCAGGATGGTCTGCCATGGACGACTACAACACCCTGCTACTCGACATCTATCACGCCGCGCGGACGCTGCCAGCGGACGAATTTCCGGCGGTGCTGATGGCCATGCTGCGCGTGGCGGTCGGCTTCGATTTCGCGCGGATGCTGCGTGCCGACATCAGCAGCGGTGCGGTGGTGGTTCACGGCTGCATCATGGACAACATCCCCACCGATAATGCGCTGGACTGGGAAACCATCCAGCGGCAGGACGTGGTGCTGCCGCATGTGCTGGCCCATCCGGGCAAGCCGGTGTCATTTCACTGTGGCACACTGTTTGCCGCGCCGCCGCACGCCATCATGCGCGACTATGTGCAGCGCTACGAGCATCGCAACGGCCTGGCCGTCATGCTGCCCGATGCGGAAACCGGCCTGGTCGATGGACTGTCGCTGTACCGTGCGCACGACGCCGCGCATTTCGGCCTGCGGCAGAAGCAACTGGTGCAGTGGCTGATGCCGCATCTGCAGGAAGCCTTGAAACTCAACCGCCAACTGGCGATGGCGACCGATTTGCCGCCGGCGCACGGCGCGCTGTTGATTGCCGAAGCGAATGGCGCGATTCAGCACTGCGCCGCCAGTGCGCTGGCCTTGATGGTGGCCGAATGGCCCGGCTGGCATGCGGTGCGCCTGCCGACGGCGTTGCTGGAGGCGTTGCGGCGCACCGGCGTCGACCGATACACGGGCAAGCACCTCGTGGCGCACTGCCAGCGATACCGCACGCTGCTGTTTCTGCGCGTGACGGCGCGTTCACCGCTGATGCAACTGTCGCGGCGCGAGTTGCAGGTGGCCGGTTTGTATGGCCAGGGCATGAGGGCGAAGGCGGTCGCCAAGGCGCTCAACATCACACCGGCGACGGCGCGCAATACGCTGCAACGCGTATATCTGAAGCTGGACGTGCACGACAAGGCCGCGCTGGCCGTGCTCCTGCGTCAACCTCAATGATGCATTTGCATCCTGTCCGCCCTTCCGCCTGCGCTGGATAATGGTCTCCCCTTAACCTGTAACGCCGAAGGAGACCATCATGCCGTGCGAAGACTTGCTGCAGTTCGATGTGGAAGCCGTCAGCTCCAGCCTCACCAACCGCTACACCATGCTGCAATATATTAACCAGCAGAACTACGAGTCGATGAAGCAGGAGTACAACGCCAGCTTCCCCGAGTATTTTTCAGGCGGCTACGATGAATTCAAGCTGCGCCGCAATGATTTGACCAAGCTGTTCATCGCGGCGGGCTACTCGGATCTGCACACCAGTTCCTATCGCCGCACGCTGTCGGCCAGCACGGCGGCGGCCTATGCCACTTGCATGGCTCAGCATTCCAATCAGCTGATCGCCGCCTGGATTCAGACCTACAGCGGCGATAAAATTCTGGTTTCCATCCGCAATGGCCGCACCGAAGATGTCAGCTACACCGTCATCGGCGCCACGCCCCAGCCCGCCGAGCCGACCAGCACGCTGGGCGGCGGCGGCGACAAGGTGTTGGAATTCGATTATGATCCCGCCCAGGACTTTCTGGTCGCCTTCAATGCGGTCGGCCTGAAGACCGGCCAGATGGGTAGCACCATCGTTGTACTGGAGCGCGAGCGGCGTTTTGAAATCCGTAAAACGCAGAAGGAGCTGATCAGCAAGCTGAGCTGCGGCGCCGGTGGTTATGGCCATGGTGACGGCAACTACAGATGGACCGATACCACCTTTGTGGCTGAGCAAGACTACTATCTGCTCTTCGACACCCGCCGCGTGGTGCACGAGGAGGCAATCGGCAGCTCGCCCGGCCTGCGCACCTATCAGCTCGAATGGATACCCGACTCGCCGACCAGGACGCGGCGCGTCGCCGTGCACCCTTACGGCATGGTCGGCAACAGCAACGACACCCAAGGGATAGTCGAACTGACCTTGTCGATCATGGCCGAGCGCGAGGAATTGATCGAAGTCACTCCCACCAAGGCCGTTGCCACCACACCGTTGGGCATTGCCGCATAACGTACTTGTGAACCGTTCCCTGGCCCTGGTTTGTTGCATTTTTGCCTAATTGGCTTGACATGCAATTTGGCGCAAGCTATCTTCACGCACATTTCCATGTGGAAATTTATTGCGGCGCACGATATTCTTTTTGATTCGTGCGCTCGCATAACTTTTTCTGTAGGAAAATTCGCGACGCGCGCGGGATAACCGCCGGCACACTTCACACCAGCCGAAAGCCAAGGGGATAACATGTATAAAAATCGGCAACGACCACGGTCGTTGGAAACGTTTCACCGGCTCGCTGCAACAGGACTTCCACTTGCCCTCAGCCTGGTGCTGGCGGCCTGCGGCGGCAGCGACAGCGCGCCAGGCGCGCAAGACCGTACCGCCAGTCTCAAGGTCATGGGGGGCGCCGCCGATCCCGAAGTGGCGCTAACGCCGGCCGCCGCCAACTCCAGCGGTGCCGAACGGGGCGACCTGTCGGCCGCCGCCGCCATCGACCACAACCAGAACACCCGCTGGGGCAGCCTGTTCAGCGACGACCAATACCTGACGCTGGATTTTGGTGCGTCCAAGCCCATCAACCGCGTCCACATCGAGTGGGAAAACGCGCACGCCACCAAGTACCTGCTGCAGGTGTCCGACGATAATGCCACCTGGACCACCATCAAGACCGTCGACAACAGCGCCGGCGGCATTGAGGACTGGGGTAACTTGAACGCGCAAGGCCGCTATCTGCGCATGCAGGGCGTGAAGCGCTCGACCAATTACGGCTATTCGATCTTCGAGATCCAGGCCTATTCCGGCGGTTCGACCGCCACGCCTGGCGATCCCACCACGCCGCCGACCACCACCGATCCGGTGATCATCGACCCGACCAAGCCTGGCGTCGCTATCCAGCCGGTGGAAGCCACCTCGTCGAAGCTGGAAAACCCCGGCATGCCGGCCGCCAACAGCATCGACGGTAAAACCAATACCCGCTGGGCCAGCGCGTTTGAAGACGGCGCCTGGATTCAGTACGACTTCGGCGCCAAAACCCAGATCGGCTACATGAAGCTGATGTGGGAAAACTCGTATGGCAAGCAGTACAACCTGCTGGTGTCCGACGATGGCCAGAACTGGACGCAGATCCGCGCCGTCACCGACGGCAAAGGCGGCACCGAGGAGTTCTTCAACCTCGGCGTCAACGCCCGCTACCTCCGTCTGCAGGGCGTGGCGCGCGCCACCCAATACGGCTACTCGCTGTTTGAAGTCGAGTTCAAGACGCCGGGCAACGACAATACGCTGGGCACGTCCGCCACCTCGCCGATGAAATTCCCGGCCAGCGGCGCCGGCTGGGCACCGCTGCCGGCATCGGGCGAACCGATCGAATCGCTGCAATTCACGCTGGCCGACGGCACGCTGGTCACCCGCTTCGGCGCGCGCGGCCTGGCGCGTCATGGCCGCGAACGTGGTGAGGAGTGGAACGAGATCGGCTATGGCCCCAACGAAACCGTCGATCCTGTCACCGGCCTGCCGGTCGATAAAGGTCCGGGTAACTACCTGACCTTCGTGCCGCAATACTTCAAGAACCGCACCTGGGGCGTGGAGATCATCGACAACAGCCGCGTGCCTGGCGTGACCAAGCCTACGCTGACGGTCAACCAGTACACCACGGTGGACTTCCTCAGCGGCGGCATCGCCTTCTTCCGCGGCATCGACCGCCCAGGCGTGACCGGTTATGGCTGGATGGCGCCGGGCCAATTGGTCGACGACAGCGTCAAGGTCTGCAAACCAATCGCCTACCCCGCCAACAACAAACTGGCCAGCGCCAATGGCATCAACAGCGCCTGCACGCTGCAGGTGAAAAACTATCCGGGCATGACCGCGCTGGATGCCGACGGCTTCCCGATCGCCGGCAAGGCCATCAACGCCCGTCCGCTGGTACAGGGCGATGTGATCGAGGTGTCGCCATCGATGTTCTCCACCAATGAGTCGATGCAGTCCAAGGGCGACAATGGCGGCATCCGTTACTACTCGTATGAGTGGGTGTACGTGGTCGGACAGGGCCTGAAGCCATGGTACGGCGTGCAGCCCCGCCTGAACTCCGTGCCGCTGCCGGCGGAAACACTGTCGGGCGGTCTCGGTTCGGTGGGCTATAACTACTCGGACAACGCGTTGTTCATGTTCCAGCAGCCGCATACCAACATCGGCATGCAGAATATGCAGCGCTTCGTTGAAGGCCGCCGCCTGTTCCATACCAACTTCAGCACCGGCGATCACAATGAACCCGGCAATGACCGCTATGACGCGGCGGTGGGCCTGCAAGGCCAGCGCTTCAACCAGTCGTCGTGCTTCGCCTGCCACGTCAACAATGGCCGCAGCGTGGCGCCGGTCGCGATCAACCAGAAGCTGGACAGCATGTCGGTGCGCGTTGCGACCACCAACGCCGCCGGCCAGCAAATGCCGCATCCGACTTACGGCACCGCAGTGCAGATGAACGCCGTGTCCTCCAGCGGCACGCCGCAAAACTGGGGCACTGGCGTGCGCGTCGCGGGCTTCGACACCGCCACCAAAAAGCTGGCCGATGGCACGACGGTCGAACTGCGCAAGCCCAAGCTGGCGTTTGAAGGTCCAACGCCGGATACCATCTCGCTGCGCGCCGCACAGCCGATCATCGGCGCCGGCCTGCTCGAAGCGGTGCCGGAAGCCGACATCCTGGCGCGCGCCACCGGCACGCCGGACGTGGATGGCGTAAAAGGCGTGGCCAACTACGTCTATGATCCGGAATCGGGCGCGGTGCGTCTGGGCCGCTTCGGCTGGAAGGCATCGAAGGCGACGCTGCGCCAGCAGGCCGCATCGGCGCTGCTACTGGACATGGCGGTGACTTCGCCGCTCTACCACAACCGCTCGTGCGACGCCGATCCCGCCGGTTGCGGCGCCGCCGCCACGCAAAAAGGCATCTCGGAAGCGGACCTGCAATCGTTGTCCCACTACCTGGCGCTGGTCGCCGTGCCGGCGCAACGCAGTCTGGCCAGCGGCTTCCCGAAAGGCGTGGCGCCAATCGATGAACTGAACGTGGACCCTGCCAAAGTGGCGGCTGGCGCCAAGGTCTTCCAGGGCATGCGCTGCGCGGCTTGCCACACCGTCGAGATGAAGACCGGTTCGGGCCATCTGTTTGCGGAGCTGCGCAACCAGACCATCCGTCCGTACACCGACCTGCTGCTGCATGACATGGGCGACGGCCTGGCCGACAAGTTCGCGGAAGGTCAAGCCAAGGGCAATATGTGGCGTACCGCGCCGCTGTGGGGCATCGGCTACACCGAGAAAGTCATGGGCAACAGCGCCAAGGTCGGCTACCTGCACGACGGCCGCGCGCGCAGCCTGACGGAAGCCATCATGTGGCACGACGGCGAAGCAACCAAGTCGCGCCAGCGCTTCGAAGCGCTGAGCAAGACCGACCGCGAGGCATTGATGGCCTTCCTGAAGTCGTTGTAATCATTCCTTAGTTGTTTTTGAATGCCGGACATCTCGCGATGTTCGGCATTTTTTTTGAGGATCTCAATATGAATATCGCAGCATCTCCGCGCCGCGCGCGACGTGAGGCCTACATCCGCGACTTCATGCTGCCGGTAGGTCTATTCGACAAACTGCGCGCCACCTATCTGCAATTGAGCCTGAAGGACTGCCAGCTTGTGGCGCAAGCGCTGCGGCAGTTCTTTCTGGCGCACCTGAAAAGCGGACGCCAGTTCGTATCCATGCCGTCGCAGGTGGTGGACGAGTTATGGCACGAGTTCATTCTCTACACAAAAAACTACGAGCAGTTTTGCAAGCGCGCCCATCCCGCTTGCCATTATTGCGGCGCTGATCTGGGCGTGGCCGGCGTTGGCGGCGGCTGTGGTGGTGGCGACTGATCGCGCCACGCCCCCTCTTCTCTGCGCGCTAATCGAGCGGCGTCAATGTCACGTTGCGCAACTCGTATGGCGTGCCTTCCAGCTGGAAGCCGATGCGCCCCGATGCCGGCGACACCTGCGTCACACGATTTTGCGGCACGCCGTTCACCGTTACTTCCACCGTGCCGTCGCGGCTAACGATGTCGCATTCGTTCCATTCGCCGACCGGCTTTTCGCTATCCGCCGCCGTGTGGGCTTTGATGCGCGTGGCCGCGCCGGGAGCGCTGGTCAACGGTTCGGCGAAGCTGGCGGCGGCCATCGGCAACAGGTCGCCGGCGTTGCCGTTCTTGGTCTGGACCTGCAGGCTGACCGGCCAGACGCGGTCAAACGTGCCGGGGGTGATGTGCAGCAGCACGCCGCCGTTGCCCGGTTTGCCGCTCCAGCGCCACTCGACATGCAGCTTGTAGTTGCGGTAGTTTTCGGTGGTCGCCAAAAATCCGGACGGCGCACCGGCCGAGGCGATCACACCGCCCGGCAGCACGCGGAAGGCGTCGCCGACTTTCGCGGCCGGCGTGGTTTGCAGCGTCCATCCGCTGAAATCGCGGCCATTAAACAGGTCAACCGCCCCCGCGGATTGCGCGCACAGAGTTAATATCGCAGCACTCAACAACTTTTTCACTCAGGTCTCCTCTATGAAAACAATGCTTCTTGTATTGATGCTCGGCGCCGCAGGCCTGGCCTCCGCCGCCGACAAGGTAATTCCACTGTGGCCGGAGGGCGTGCCGGGCAAGCGCGATATCGGCCCGGAACAAGTCGGCAACGGCTACACGTCCAACGTCAGCGAAGCCACGCTGACCATGGTGTCGCCGGCGGTCGATCATCCGAACGGCACGGCGGTCATCATCTGTCCCGGCGGCGGCTACGTACGCATGTCCACCGCGCGCGAGGGCGATCAGTATGCCAACTGGCTCGGCACCTTGGGCGTGACGGCGTTTGTGCTGAAGTATCGCATGCAGGAGTATGGACATCCAGCGCCATTGCAGGATGTGCTGCGCGCCGTGCGCACGCTGCGTTCGCGGGCGGCCGAATTTGGGATCCGCGCCGACCGCATTGGCGTCATGGGCAGTTCGGCCGGCGGCCATCTGGCGGCGAGCGCCGGTACACTTTTCGACAGCCCGCTCGGCCGCACCGGCGCCCCGCTGGACAGTGTCAGCGCGCGGCCGGACTTCATGATGCTGATGTACCCGGTGATCACCATGCAGGACCCGGTCGCCCACGCCGGCTCGCGCAAGGCGCTGCTGGGCGCAAACCCATCGGCCCAGGATCTGACGCTGATGTCGCTGGAAAAACAGGTCACGCCAGCCACGCCGCCCACGCTGCTGATCCACACGCAGGAAGATAACACGGTGCCGGTCGAGAACAGCATCCTGTTCTATCAGGCGCTGACCAAGGCCAAGGTGCCGACCGAGATGTATCTGTTCGAGCATGGCGGCCATGGCATGGGCATGCGCCAGGGGCTGGGCACGTCGTCGCTGTGGCCACGCCGCGCGGAAGAATGGCTGCGCGAGCGCGGCCTGCTGAGCGCCGCGCCGGCTCAAACGAAGTGAAACACCTGCTGCAGCGGCCACTCGCGGGGCCGGTTGCCCGGCTCCACGAGCATCAGTTCAGCCATGCTGTCCCACCAGCGTTGCATGATGGGCTTGGACGGCAGCTCGCCGATCTGGTTATCTGGCCGAAGCTTCAGCACGGCGAACAGCGACAGCGTTTCCTCGTCCAGAAAGATCGAATAGTCGTAGATGCCGGCGTCGCTCAGCGCCTGGCCGAGATCCGGCCACAGTTCGTCGTGACGCCGCTTGTACTCTGCCACCATGCCTGGCTTGAGCTGCATGCGGAAGGCGCGGATATCGGCGCTCATACGATGCCGCTCCCGCTGGCGCCCGCCTTGGCCGGACGCGCTTCCGCCACCCGCGAGCGATAGCCGCTGGCGCGATAGCAAGCCACCGGATCGATGGCGCCACCCGCACGCAAGCGCGCCATCGCCAGGATGGCGCTGACATCGGTGCGGAAGGCGTGCTTCAGCGCCTGCGCCGATTGCAGCGCATCGTTGGCTTCCTGGTGCTGGCGCAAGGCCGCGCGGTCCACAATCTGCGACTGCACAAAGGCGCGCTGCACTTCCACCGCGCTGTTGATCAGGCTTTCGATCGGGTCGGTGACGTTGTGCGACTGGTCCAGCATATAGGCCGGCTTGAAGGCCGCGCCCTCGCGCTCCGCCGCATCGGCCAGTTCGTTAAACACCAGGAACAGCTGGAACGGGTTGATCGAGCCGGAATCCAGATCATCGTCGCCGTACTTGCTGTCGTTGAAGTGGAAGCCACCCAGCTTGCCGAATTGCGCAAGGCGGGCGACGATCATCTCGATGTTGGTGTTCGGCGCGTGGTGCCCGAGATCGACCAGACAGCGCGCCTTGTCACCCAGCGTCTGGGCGCAGGCAAAGCTGGTGCCCCAGTCGGCAATCGTGGTGGCATAGAACGCCGGCTCAAACAGTTTATGTTCGATGAACACCAGCCAGTCCGCCGGCAGGGCCGCATAGATGCCGCGCATGCTGTCCAGGTAGCGCTCCAGTGCGCCGCGCAGATTATGCTGGCCAGGGAAGTTGGCGCCGTCACCCACCCACACCGTCAATGCCTTCGAGCCGAGCGCCTTGCCAAGTTCAATGCATTCGATATTGTGCGCCACCGCTTGCGCGCGCGTGGCGGCGTCGTTGGCGGTCAGGCTGCCGTATTTGTAGCTGTGCTCCTGGTCCGCCTGATCCTGGAAGGTGTTGGAGTTGACCGCGTCGAAATACAGGCCGTGACTTTCGGCCTGCTGGCGCAGCGCCGCCGGGTCGGTGGTTTTATCCCACGGGAAGTGCAGCGATACGCCCGGCGTGGCGCGCGTCAGTTGATGGATGACGGCGCAGTCGTCCAGTTTTTCAAATACATTGCGCGGTTCGCCCTTGCCGGGGAAGCGCGCAAAACGCGTGCCGCCGGTGCCGACGCCCCAGCTGGGCAAGGCGACGGCAAAGGTTTGCGCCAGCGCCGTCAGACGTTCGATATCCACGCCGCGACGGGCCAGCATGCCGCCCAGCGCCTCATAATCCGCATTCAGTCCGGCGCGCAGTTGTGCGTTGTGCTCGGCCACGCGGCCGCTGTCGATGATAGTGCTCACAGTATCCCCTTTGTTCTTATCGTGTAAATGCGCCGGCGTTGCCGGCATCGACGTTGAGGATGTTACCGGTGCTCTTGGCCGCTTTGTCGCTGGCCAGGAAGTACACCGCTTCCGCAATATCCTCCGGCAGCACGCTCAGCTTCAGCATGCTGCGCTGGCGATAAAATTCCTCGACGTCGTCGGCCTCGATTTTATTCGACTGCGCGCGTTCCTGCTTCCATTTGCCGTCCCAGATGCGCGAGCCGCGAATCACCGCGTCCGGATTGACCACGTTGACGCGGATGCCATGCGGCGCGCCCTCCAGCGCGATGCAGCGCGCCAGATGGATTTCCGCCGCCTTGGCGGTGCAGTAGGCCGACGCGCCGGCCGACGCCACCAGGCCGTTTTTGCTGGCGACGAACACCATCGAGCCCCCCAGTTTTTGCTGCTTCATGATGCGGAAGGCGGCGCGGCTGGCGAGGAAGTAGCCCTTCACCAGAATCTCCTGGTTGCGGTTCCATACTTCCAGCGTGGTGTCTTCCAGCGGCGCCGACGAGGCGATGCCGGCGTTCGAGATCAGCAGGTCGATGCCGCCGAAGTTCAGCGACGATGCTTTCAGGATATCGTCCACCGCGTCCTCGCCGGTGATGTTGGCGACCACGCTGGTGACGTTGTCCTTGCCGGCCACCTTGGCCAGATTCTTGTGCGCTTCCGCCAGCGCCTCCGAATCGATATCGGTCAGCAGCACGCAGGCGCCCTCTTGCAGCAACTGTTTCGCCACCGCCTGGCCGATGCCGCCGGCGCCACCGGTCACCAGCGCGATGCGGCCGGCCAGCGATTTCGGTTTCGGCATGCGTTGCAGCTTCGCTTCCTCCAGCAGCCAGTATTCGATGTCGAAGGCTTCCTGCTCCGGCAGACCGACATATTTGTCGACGCCATTCGCGCCGCGCATCACGTTGATGGCGTTGACATAGAACTCGCCGGCGATACGGGCGGTGGCCTTGTCCTTGGCGAAGGACAGCATGCCCACGCCGGGAATCAGGTAGATGATCGGGTTGGCGTCGCGTACCGCCGGGCTGTTATCGTGCTTGCAGCGTTCGTAATAGGCCACGTAATCGGCACGGTACTGCGCAAGCGCCTCGTCCAGACCCGCGACCAGCTTATCGAAATCCTGATCGTAATCGATGACGAACGGGCGGATTTTGGTGCGCAGGAAGTGGTCCGGGCAGGACGTGCCCAGCGCCGCCAACGGTTGCAGATCGCGGCTGCAAACAAATTCCAGCACCGCGTCGCTGTCGTTGAAGTAACCGAGCTTGTACTCGTCGCGGCTGATTTTCCCGCGCAGCAGCGGCATCAGCTTCGCCGCCATCGCCGCGCGCTCGTCGGCCGGCAGCGGTGCGCGCGCCTGGCCACCGAACACTGGCTGCTGGATGTTTGCCGCCAGCCACTCCTCCGCGCGCTGGATGACGGCCAGCGTGGTTTCGTAGCACGACTTGGCGGTGTCGCCCCAGGTGAACAGGCCATGGCCTTCAAGGATGATGCCCTTCAGGTCCGGCTGCGATTGCGACAGCGCTTCCAGCTTCAGGCCCAGGTCATAACCTGGACGCTGCCACGGCAGCCATCCCAGTTCGCCGCCGAAAATCGTCGCGGTCAGTGCCTGGCTGCTGGCGCAGGCGGCGATCGCGATGACCGAATCCGGATGCATATGATCGACATGCTTGCGCGCGATGTAGGCATGCAGCGGCGTGTCGATACTGGCGGCCCGTGGATTGAGGTTAAAGGTGCAATGTGGCAGATACGCCACCATTTCGTCTTCGTGTTCAAGGCCGCGATAACGGCCTTTGAGCGCCTGCAGCTTGTCCATGTACAGCGTCGAAAAGCCGTCGATCTTGATGCTGCCCAGATCACCGCCGGAGCCTTTCACCCACAGCACTTCCACCTGCTCGCCGCTGAGCGGATCTTCCATCATCACCTTGGCCGAGGTGTTGCCGCCGCCGAAATTGGTGATGCGCAGGTCGGAGCCGAGCAGGTTGGAACGGTATAACAGCAGCTCGGGCTCACTCATGCTGGCGGCCGCGCCATCGTCCCATAGAGAAGTGATCGGTGATTCTTTCATGCCTGGTCTCCGTATTGTGTTTTTACTCCGGCCAGTAGAAATCAGGCCGTGGGTGAGTGTCAATGCGGAACCAATCAACTTGATGACAAAGATCGAAATAATCATATGGATGATCAATGTCTGATCAAAAACCGCCACACGCCTCGAAACAATCACATATTTGATCGCTATGTGATTGACGTGCGTTTTGGAAGTGTTTAGCCTTTAACGTTAATAAAACAGGCACACCGCACTCACGGGCGGTCGTAGACCTAAATAAAAGGAGACTGAAATGGTAAATCACAAACGTCGCAAGCGTTTGCTGAAGCTGCTTGCCGAACATAATGCGGCCACCGTGCCGCAACTGGTCGACTGGCTGAACGCCTCGCCGGCTACGGTACGGCGCGACATCAGCTGGCTGGCGGCCCGCAGCCTGCTCACCCGGACGCGCGGCGGCGCCGCCAATCTGGAGCAGAAAAAACGCGGCTTCACCCTCACCAGCGAAACCTTCCAGCACAATATCCAGTGCCGCGCCGAGCACAAACGCGCCATCGCGCGCTACGCGGCCAGCATGTGCAACGAGGGTGAAACGATCATCATCAACGGCGGCACCACCACGTTCATGATGGCCGAATTCCTGACCGACCATCATCTCAAAATTCTCACCAATTCCTTCCTGATGGCCGAGCGTCTGCTGGTCTCCAGCGAGAACGAGATCATCGTCCCCGGCGGCAAGGTGTACCGCGAACAGAACGTCATTCTCAGCCCGTTCGACAACGACATCACCCAGCACCACTACGCCGCCAAGATGTTCATGAGCGTCTTCGGCCTGTCGCTGCTTGGCCTGATGGAGGCCGATCCGCTGCTGATCCAGGCGGAGAAACGGCTGATTTCACAGGCCGAGGAACTGATCGTGCTGGCCGACAGCTCCAAGTTCACCAAGAAGGCGGGCCTGATCCTGTGCGGCTTGAACCGCGTATCGACCGTCATCACCGACACCGACGCCTCGGATTCGGCGGTGCAACTTCTGGAACAATCGGGCGTGCGTGTGGTGACGGTGAGCCCGGAAGCGCTGCCGAAGCAGATGACGCCATCGGTATTCAATGCGCCTTATGGCTACGAGACGCTGGCGGGTATTTATCATCCGGAGGCGGCCCATTGAAGTTCAGGAAGATCGTATTGGCGGCCGTTGCCGCCGGTCTGCTTGCGGCCATCGCCGGCTGCAAGGAGAAAGCGCCTGATCACATCCGCATCGCGATGGTGGTGAAAAACCTGGGCAATGGCTTCTTCGACGCCGCGCATACCGGCGCGCTGGACGCCGCCAAGGAATTGAAAAATGTCGAGATTATCTACACCGGGCCGACCACGCCGAGCGCGGAAGGCCAGATCGAGATCGTCAATTCGCTGATCAGCCAGAAGGTCGATGCCATCATCATCTCGGCCAATGATCCCAACGCGCTGGTGCCGATCGCCAAGAAGGCCATGGTGCGCGGCATCAAGGTCGTGTCCTTCGACAGCGGCCTGGCCAAGGATGGCCGCATGATGCAGCTCAATCCCTCCAACGCCGACTTGATCGGCTTGAAGCAGATCCAGATGGCGTCCGACGCCATTGGCGGTCAAGGCGAAATCGCGATTCTCTCCGCCTCCGCGCAAGCCACCAACCAGAATATCTGGATCGGCGTGATGAAAAAAGTGCTGGAGCAGCCGGAGTTCAACAAGATGAAACTGGTCACGGTGGCTTATGGCGACGACCAGTCGGACAAGAGCTACCGAGAGGCCATCGGCCTGCTGCGCAGCTATCCGAATCTGAAGGCGATCATCTCACCGACCACCGTCGGCATCAACGCCGCCAGCAAAGCGGTGGTGGATGAACACCTGGTGGGCAAGGTCTTCGTCACCGGCCTTGGCTTGCCGTCCGAGATGGCGGGCCACGTCAAAAGCGGCGCGGTGCGCGAGTTCGCGATCTGGAATCCGATCGACCTGGGCTACGCGGCCACCTACGCGGCGTATGACTTTGTGAAGAAGCAGCCTGGCGCGCAAGCCGGCGGCAGCATCAGCGCCGGCCGCATGGGCAGCATCGCCATCGACGCCAATGGCGAAGCCGCGATGGCCCCGCCGTTCACCTACAACAAGGGGAATGTCGACCAATTCTCCAAGATCTTCTAAGCCGGGCATTCCATGACGACGATTTCCACCGACAAGCCGGCGGCCCATAGCTCGCGCTACGTCATCGCCGACCAGCCCCCCGGCGGGCTGCGCGCCGCGCTGGCCAGCCGCGAAGCGCTACTGGCGCTGTTGCTGCTGCTGGCCCTCTGCGCCAACGGCATGCTGCTGCCCCACTTCCTCGATCCGTACAACCTGGCCGACAGCACTTTCAACTTCAGCGAAAAGGCGCTGATCGCGCTGCCGATGGCATTGTTGATCATCTGCCGCGAAATCGACATCTCGGTTTCCGGTATCCTGGCGCTATCGTCTGTGGCCATGGGGCTGGCGCACGCCAACGGCATGCCGCCGGAAGCGCTGCTGCCGATCGCCATCGCCACCGGCATGCTGTGCGGCTGCCTGAACGGCATTCTGGTCACGCAGTTTGGGCTGCCCTCGATCGTCGTCACCATCGGCACCGTTTCGCTGTTCCGCGGCCTGGCCAGCGTGGTGCTGGGCGACCAGGCCTTCACCGGCTATCCGCAGACGATGGCCGAATGGGGCCAGGGCTACTTCTTCGATTTCATCCCACGCGAATTCATCGTGCTGCTGGTGTGCGCCGCATTGTTTGCCGGCGTGCTGCACGCCACGAGCTGGGGGCGCCGCATCTACGCCATCGGCAATAACCCGGTCGCCGCGCGCTTCTCCGGCATCCACGTCGAACGCTATCGCCTGATGCTGTTCATGCTGACCGGCGCCATGGCCGGCCTGGCCGGCTACCTGCTGACCGGCCGTATCGGCAGCACGCGTCCGAACATCGCCATGGGCTGGGAGCTGGAAATCATCACCATGGTGATTCTCGGTGGCGTCAGCATCGCCGGCGGCGCGGGGACCATTGCCGGTGTGCTGCTGGCCGTGCTGACGCTGGGCGCTGTCACCTACGGCCTGCAAATGGCGAATATCCCTGGCATCTACATGACCATCGTTATCGGCGTGCTGCTGCTGGCGACCATCGCCCTGCCACGGCTGCTGCGTGGTGCCGGCGCAAAGTCTTACTTTAGCCTCTGGCGGGAAAAGAAAAAACCGCGCTAGACTATGGCCATGGCCATCTACGACACCTTCAAAACCCGCAGCGCCCAGGCGCTTCCCAAGCTGACGGCTGCGGAAATCAAACGCGTCCAACGCTTCGGCAATCTGGTCTGCTATCGCGATGGCGAACGGCTGTACGAGGTGGGCAGCAGCAGCTTCGGCATGTTTGTGGTGCTGAAGGGGGCCATCCGGATCAGCCGCTATGATGGTTTGGGCAACACCTCGATCATCACGGAGCATGGTGTGGGCGAATTCGCCGGCGAAATCAGCCAGCTGGCAGGTGCCCCATCGCTGGTCAACGGCGACGCGGTGGGCGACGTCGAAGTGCTGGCACTCACCACCGAATCCCTGCGCGCACTGCTGATCGCCGAGGCGGAACTGGGCGAACGCATCGCCCGTGCTTTCATTCTGCGCCGCGTCGAACAGCTGAATAGCCATGACGGCGGCGTGGTGCTGGTGGCCACGCCCGGCCACGCGCGCATGCACGCGCTGCAGGGATGGCTGTCCAGTAACGGCCTGCCGCATCGCGTGCTGGACCCGCGCAGCGACGAACAGGCTCGCGCGCTGGTCGAGCGTTTCCAGCCGGAGGCCAACGACTGGCCGCTGGCGGTGTGCCCGGACGGCGGCGTGAAAAAGAACCCGAGCGTGGTGGACCTCGGCCGCTGCCTTGGCACGCTGCCGGAACTGACGCCGGACCATATCTGGGATGTGATCGTGGTCGGCGCGGGACCTGCCGGCCTGGCCACCGCCGTGTATGCGGCGTCGGAAGGCTTGTCGGTGCTGGTGCTGGAAACCCGCGCCTACGGCGGCCAGGCCGCGGCCAGCGCGCGCATCGAGAATTACCTCGGCTTCCCGACCGGGATTTCGGGCGCGGCGCTGGCCGGCCGGGCTTTCGTGCAGTCGCAGAAATTCGGCGTCAAGATGGCGATTCCGGCGCCGGCCGGACGCCTGCTGTGCGATACCTACCCGGTGCAAGTCGAAATGTGCGGCAGCCTCACGCGGCTGCAAGGCCGCACCGTCGTCTTGTCCTGTGGCGCGCGCTATCGCCGGCCATCGCTGGCCAATCTCAAGCAGTTTGAGGGCAAAGGCGTGTACTACTGGGCCTCGCCGCTGGAGGCAGGCCTGTGCCACAGCCAGGAAGTGATTCTGGTCGGCGGCGGCAATTCCGCCGGGCAGGCGGCCGTCTACCTGTCCGGCCACGCGGCCAAGGTGCACATCCTGATCCGCAAGGACAGCCTGGCGTCCACCATGTCCAGCTATCTGATCGAGCGCATCGCGGCCACGCCGAACATTGAACTGCACGTGGAGTCCGAAATCGTGGCGCTGGAGGGCTGCGACGAGGAAGGCTTGCAGCAGGTGCGCGTGCGCGACAATCGCAGCGGCGTGGAAAAGGACTACGACATCTGCCGCGTTTTCCTCTTCATCGGCGCGGACCCGAACACCGGCTGGCTGGACGACTGCGGCGTACAGGTGGACGACAAAGGCTTTATCCTCACCGGTTACGACATTCCAGGCGCCCCCGCCAGTGGACGCGGAGGCCTGGAAACCAGCGTTCCCGGCGTGTTTGCGATTGGTGACGTGCGCGCCCGCTCGACCAAGCGGGTGGCTGCGGCGGTGGGAGAAGGCGCCGCCGTGGTGTCGCAGATCCACGGCTTTCTGGCCAACCGCGCTAGCGCAAATTGATCCGGTGGTACGGCGCGATGTCGTGAAAGACATCCTCCTGATGCAACGGGATGTACAGGTGCAGCTTTTTACCGCGATGAAAAACACCGCGTAGCTGGTTGCACACGTTCCAGACCCGTTCATACGAATCCGCCACCTCGATCAGCGCCCAGGGATTATCGTCCATGCCCTGGCGGATCATGCTGACGTTCTTGACGTGGAAGTACATCGCGAGGTCTTCGGCAATACTGGCTTCACACGCATCTCCGTGCAGGCCGGATAGGATAACTTGCATGGGCCGCTCCTCTCAGGCGATGATATTCAGGCCGCCGTCAACGTAGACCGTGCTGCCGGTGAGCCGCTTTGCGTACGGCGATGCCAGATAGGCGCAGGTATTGCCGACATCGATGATGTCGACCAGCTCTCCCAGTGGCGCGCGTTGGATCGCCTCGCTCAAAAGATGATCGAAGTCCTTCAGGCCGGACGCCGCGCGGGTTTGCAGCGGGCCAGGAGAAATGGCATGCACGCGAATGTCGCGTGGTCCCAGTTCAAACGCCAGGTAGCGACAGCAGGCTTCCAGCGCCGCCTTCACCGGGCCCATGACGTTGTAATTGGGGACCACCTTGTCGGCACCGTGATAGCTCATGGCGAACATGCTGCCGCCGGTTTTCATCAGCGGCGCCGCCAGCTTCGCCATCCGCACGAACGAGTGGCAGGACACGTCCATCGCCTTCAGGAAGCCTTCGAGCGAGCATTCCAGCAGGCCGGCTTGCAGGTCTTCCTTGGGCGCGAAGGCGATGGAGTGGACCAGAATGTCCAGTTGTCCCTGAACCGCCAGCGTGTCGAACACCGCTTCCAGTTGGCCGGGCTGGGTGACGTCCAGCGGCAGCAGCTGGGCGTCGATCTGTTGCGCCAGCGGCGCCACATGCGGCAGCGCTTTCTCGTTCAGATACGTCAGCACCACCTCGGCGCCCAGTTTGCGGAAGGCCAGCGCGCAACCCCAGGCGATCGAGTGTTCATTCGCCACGCCGACCACCAGCGCGCGCTTGCCGGTCAGGATCGGATAGATGGTTTCCGTGCTCATGTGCCCTCCACCACGTCCAGCGCGTGGCGCGCGATCATCAACTCTTCGTTTGCCGGCACCACCCAGACCGCGACCTTGCTGTCCGCCTTGCTGATGCGGGCAATGCCGCGCGGGTTGGCCGCGTTGGCTTGCGCGTCGAGCTGCACGCCCAGCCAGGCCGCGTCGCGGCAGACGGCTGCGCGCAGGGCGACGCTGTTTTCACCGATGCCGCCCGAAAACACCAGCGCATCCAGACCGCCCAGCGCCGCCGCCAGCGAGCCCAGTTCACGGCCGATGCGGTACACCATCAGGTCGATGGCCTTTCTGGCGCGCGGATCGTCGCTCTGCTCCAGCGTGCGCATGTCCGACGAAATGCCGGAGACGCCCAACAGGCCAGATTGCTGATACATCAGCTTCTGCACCGCCGCCACGTCCATCCCCAGTTCCTGCATCAGGTACAGCACCACGCCGGGATCGAGCGCGCCGCAGCGGGTGCCCATCGGCAGGCCATCGACGGCGGTGAAGCCCATGGTGCTGGCGACGCTGCGACCGGCATCCATGGCGCACATGCTGGCGCCGTTGCCCAGGTGCGCCGCCACCACGCGGGCATGGGCAAGGCCAGGCTCCGCCCGCGGCAGCACACTGGCGATGTATTCGTATGACAGCCCGTGGAAACCGTAGCGGCGCACACCCAGCTCCGTGATATTCGACGGCAGCGCAAATTCCTGCGCCTCCACCGGCTGGCCGACGTGGAACGCGGTGTCGAAACAGCCGATCTGCGGCACATGCGGCGCCAACGCCATCACCGAGCGCACCGGCGCCAGATTGTGCGGCAGGTGCAACGGCGCAAGCGGCACCAGCTTTTCCAGTTCATCAACCAGCGCCGCGTCCAGGCGCTGCGGTCCGCTGTGGGCTACGCCGCCATGCACGATGCGGTGACCGACCGCGATCACGCGATGGCCATCCAGGTGACTCTGGGCGAAGTCGATCAGGAAGCGCATGCCGCCTTCGTGATCCAGCGGCGCGTCGCGCCAATGGTGTTCGCCGACCACGCCATCGCGCGCGTCCTGGGCGACGAAGTGCGCCACGCCGCTGTACAGGTTTTCGATTTTGCCGCGCATGGTGAGTTCCAACGCGGCGCCGCTATACATCGAGAATTTGATGCTCGATGAGCCGGCATTGATGACGATGACGCTGTCGTTATCCTGCATGCGTTCAGCCCCCGAAAATACGCGAACCAGTCAGTTTGCTGTGCGCCACCAGCACAGCCACCGCGCACGATGCCAACCTTGCCTGCACAGTATCGGCACGGCTGGTGAGGATCACCGGTACGCGCGCGCCGAGCACGATGCCGGCGGCGCTGGCGCCGGCCATGAAACTCAGGCTCTTGGCCAGCATGTTGCCCGCCTCCAGGTCCGGCGCCACCAGCACGTTGGCCTGCCCCGCCACCGGCGACACCAGATGCTTGATGGCGGCCGCTTGCGGGTCGATGGCGTTGTCCATGGCCAGCGGGCCATCGAGCAGCGCGCCGGTGATCTGGCCGCGGTCGGCCATCTTGCACAGGGCGGCGGCGTCGATGGTCGACGGCATCTTGGCGCTGACCGTCTCCACGGCGGCGAGGATCGCGACTTTGACCGGATTGAAACGCAGGATGTGCGCCAGGTCGATGGCGTTCTGCACGATGTCCACCTTGTCGGCCAGCGTCGGCACGATGTTGACGGCGGCGTCGGTGATAATCAGCGGTTCGGCGCGGTCCGGCACGTCCATCACGAAGCAGTGGCTCAGGCGGCGCGCGGTGCGCAGGCCGGTGGCGGTGGCCACCACGGCGCCCATCAGCTCATCGGTGTGCAGGCTGCCCTTCATCAGCGCGGTGGCCTGGCCTTCGTGCACCAGTTGCACCGCGCGGGCGGCCGAAGCGTGGCTATGTTCGGTATCGATAATCGGCAGCGCCGAGATATCCAGGCGCGCGGCGTCGGCTTCCTGGCGAATGCGCTCGCTCGGGCCGACCAGAATCGGCTTGATCAGGCCCATGCGCGCCGCATCCAGCACGCCTTCCAGCGAACTGCGGTCGCAAGGATGGGCCACGGCGACGGTGGCCGGGCCGGCATGACGCGCTGCAGCGATCAATCTGTCGTAGTGCGGGTGCGGTCTTTCCATGCGTATTCCTCTCTAAGATGGCATGGAAATGATAACAATCAGGTCAAATAAAGCAATCGCTATTTGTGCGTTGCATCAAGAAAGCTGTTATTACCTGTAAGCAAAATTTTTCCCGCGGACTTAATAGATTTCGCGGCGCAGGCGCTGCATCTGCTGGTCGTGACGATCGACCCAACGCCGCGCGTCTTCGAACTGCCGCTCCAGCCGCTGCACATAGTCGACCAACTCGCGCCGCTCCTGCTCGCGGCGGCGGTCCTGCTTCGCCGATTCCTCATTATTGGGGCGGTCTTTCGCGTCCCGCGCCACGCGCATTTCCCGCTCCAGTCGTCCCAATCGGCCGCGCGCATCGAGCACGCGGTTGGCGAGGTCATTCGCGGCGGTCACCGCGTCGCTGTGCTTGGCCGCCGCGATTTCGTAATCCTGACCACTCACATAGGCGTGCTTCAGTTGATTCTGCGCGACCGGCGCACACACTTCCACCGCCATGCCGATGTTGCCGCGCCCCCGTTCAAAGGCGTTGTCCGGTGTGCAGTAGCGCGCGTTCTCCTGGCGCCAGGCGTTGGTGTAGGCATCGCGCGTGGCCGGGATGACGAATACGCCGGCGCGGCTGGCGTTGGCCATGCGGTCCTCCAACTGATACGGGTGGCCGTAACCGTCTTCGGCGCCGGTCTGCCGCCAGTATTCGGTCAGCCGCGTTTCCCACGCTTGGCGGTATTCCTTCTCATGGATCTTCAGCCCTTTGGCCTTGGCTTCCCGGCCGCGCAACCCAAACTCCTTGCCGCTGGTGGCGTCCTTGGTGCCGAGGTTGCGCCAGTAGTTGACGATCTCCGCGTTCCACGCAGCGCGGTAGGACGCTTCCTGCACATCGACGCCGGCGCGGCGCGCGGCGGCGGCGCGGTTGCGGAATTCGTCGTCCGGCGTGCCGTTGCGGGCATCGGTGTAGCCGGCGTCCGACCAGAAGGTGCGGTTGCCGGCGCGCCAGCCGTCGGTGTAGGCGCTATCGTCGAAACGCAGTTGCGCGGCGGCGGCGTGGTCGCGGTTGATGTCCTTTTGCGTCAACGGCTTGCCCTCGGCGCCCTCTTTCTGGCCAAGATTTTGCCAGTAGCGGGAATTACCGGCGCTCCAGCCGGCATCGTAGGCGGCGCGGTTCAGCGGGGTTTTATGCTTGCGGATTTCTTCGCCGTTGGCGCGCAGGTCGAACTGCGACCGCGTGCCCTGCACGCCGTCGGCGCTGCCCAGCGCATGCCAGGCGTCCCAGTTGCCGTGCGCCCAGCCGGCGCTGTAGCGCGCTGCCGCGTCGGCGATGGCGGGTTGGTCGGCATGGTCGTCGCAGAAGTCCTTGCGTGTGGCGTAGTTGGCCGGCTCGCCCATCAAGCCATCTTTGTGGCCGATGGCGGTCCAGTCGCCGATCTTGCAGTAGGCGACGCGCTGCAGGTGGGACTGGCATCCGGCCAGCAGCAGTAACAGGGGTATCAGGCGTAGTGCGATTTTCATGGCCCGGATTATAATGCCGGATTGACAATCCAGGCCGGTTTTATGCGGTGATGGCGGCGTGACCGTCGCGGTAGCGGATCGCGTGTTCGAGGAAGGCAGCGGCGCTCAGCGGCTTGGCGAAATGGTAGCCCTGCGCGACGTCGCAGCCCCAGTCGCGTATCAGCGTTAGCGCCTGCGCCGTTTCGACGCCCTCCGCCACCACCTGATAATCCAGCTCGCGCGCAAGGGTGATCAGCGAGCGCACGATGCGCTGGTTGCGCGGATTGGCGTCCACATTGCGAATCAGCGATTGGTCCACCTTGACCACGCTGGCCGGCACCTTCTGCAGATAGGCGAAGTTGGAGTAGCCGGTGCCGAAATCGTCCAGCGCGAGGCTCATGCCCAGATCGCGGATGCCGTTCAGCGCGGCCAGGATGCCGGCGCCTTCCATCCACACGCCTTCGGTGCATTCGATTTCCACGTAGCGCGGATCGACACTGAACTCACGGCAGACCGCGGCCAGCCGCGCGACAATATCCGGCTCCTCGAAATTGTAGGCGGACAGGTTGATCGCCACCTTGACCGGATGGCCGGCGGCGTGCCATTCGGCCAACTGGCGCATGGCGGTGCGGATCACCCAGTGGCTCAGGGGCCCGATCAGCGCCGTCTTTTCGATCAGCGGAATGAATTCCGCCGGCGATACCGGTCCCAGTGTCGCGTGGTTCCAGCGCAGCAGCGCCTCGGCCGCCAGGCAGGCGCCGTTGCGCAGGTCATGCTTGGGCTGATACACCAGCTCAAACTGATCGTTGGCGATGGCGTGCCGCACATCGTTCAGCAGACGGAAGGCGCGCTGCTGCTTTTCATCCTCCGCATTGCTGTAGCAACTCCAGCGCTGCTGCCGGACCAGCGCCTGGTTGATCGCCGCAGCCGCTTTGCGCGGCGCATCCGTGGCCGCGCCGGGACACAGATCGAATTCCACGATGCCGCCAAAGCTGGCCAGGGCCATGGGAATACTCAAGCGATTCAACGGCGCCTGCAACTCGGCGTCAAGGCCATGCAGGTAGGCGATAAAGCCGGCGCAATCCTGATCCCGCGACAGAACAGCGAAGCGGGCGTCGGTCAGGTGATAGACCTGCGCCCTGCCCTCGAACAGCCGCAAAAGCCGCGCGCCCACTTCGCGCACCAGTTCATCGTAGACCAGCGCGCCCAGCACGCGGATGATTTCAAAGGCCTTGGCCGCATCCGGCATGGCGATATCGGCCAGCACGCGGCGTTCGCCGGGATAGTCGCGCGCGTGGTTGGTCAGGTCTTCGAACAGCTGATATTTGTTCGGCAGGCCGCTGACCGGGTCCACATGGCCGGCAGCGCGGCCCAGCGTGATGTGCGACATGACCAGCGACGCCAGGCTGGCCAGCTTGTCCATCTCGGCGGCGGTGAGCGTGCGCGGCGCGCTGTCGATCACGCACAGCGCGCCGATGGCGTAGCCGTCGCCGGTGATCAGCGGCGCGCCGGCGTAAAAGCGCACGGCCTGCACGCCGGTCACCATCGGATTGTCCGCAAAGCGTTCGTCGAGCAGCGTGTCCTCGATCATCAACACGCTGGCCTGCTGGATGGTGGTGTGGCAGAAGGTCTGGTCACGCCGCGTGGCCGTTGGACAGAGGCCGACGCTGGACTTGAGCCACTGGCGGTCGCTGTCCAACAGCGAGATGTAGGCGCCGGCCACGCCATACATGTCCATCACCAGCCTGGTGATGGCGTCGAAATACTCGCTGGCGTTGGTGTTGAGGATGCCGAACTGGTGGAGCGCTTCCAGCCGCTCCGGCTCAGACCTGTTCAGCAACATCATCCCCTACGCCTCCTCTGGTGCCGGCAGACGCGCGGCGCCGGCAGGGGCGGCGGGCGCCGGCCGCGCGTCCCAGCCGGCGCGCTGGAGCTTGAACACGCTGACCGTCTGATTCAGCTGGGCGGCCTGCTGCCGCAGCACCTCGACTTCACCGGCGGCGTTCTCCACCAGTGCCGCGTTTTGCTGCGTCACCTGGTCCATCTGCGAGATGGCGCGGTTGACTTCCTCGATTCCCTCGCTTTGCTCGTTGCTGGCCAGCGTGATGGCGCCGACCATGTCGCTCACCTGCTTCACGCTGTGCACGATGTCGCGCATGGTGCTGCCCGCGTGTTCCGCCAGTTCCGTGCCGGCGTGGATTTTGGACACCGAGTCGTCGATCAGCGTTTTCACCTCGCGCGCGGCGGTGGAGCTGCGCTGCGCCAGGTTGCGCACCTCGGTCGCCACCACCGCGAAGCCGCGTCCCTGCTCACCGGCGCGCGCCGCCTCCACCGCCGCGTTCAGCGCCAGAATGTTGGTCTGGAAGGCGATACCGTCGATGACACCGATGATCTCCTCGATCTTGCGCGACGAGGCGTCGATCAAATTCATGGTCTGCACCACCTCGCCGACGATTTCGCCGCCCTTGCTGGCGATGTCGGAGGCGTTTTGCGCCAGTCGGTTGGCGTCGCGCGCGCTGTCGGCGTTCTGTTTGACGGTGGAGGTCAGTTCCTCCATCGCCGAGGCGGTTTCCTCCAGCGAGCTGGCCTGGTCTTCGGTGCGGCTGGACAGATGCTGATTCTGCTCGGAGATCTGTTCGCTGATGCTGGTGACGGCGACGGACGCCTGGTGCACTTCGGTGACGGTGCTGCGCAGGTTGCGGCTCATTTTCAGCAGCACGGCCATGATGCTGGTCCGGTCCTGGTCACGCAGCGCCACCTCGTGATACAGCTCGCCGCGGTCGACCGCATTGGCCAGCGCCTTCACCTCGGCCGGTTCGGCGCCGAGGGCGCGCAGCAGGTAATGCGTGACGCGCCATGCCACCACCAGGCCGATGGCGATCGCCGCCGCCACGGCGAACAGGGCCAGCGACTGGAAGTTGTGCGCGCCCTGGCGTGCCAGTTCGGATTCGGCGCTGGTGAGTTTCTCCTCCTGGTCGATGAGGCCGTTGATATTGGCCAGCCATTGAACGAAGGCCGGTTTGGCCTGCCCCAGCATGATCTTGCGGGCGCCTTCGAGGTCGCCGCCATTGCGGGCGTCGATGATCTTCTTGATCAGCGGCGTGGTCTGGGTTTCGCTCTGTTTGATTTTGTTGAGCCACTCGCGTTCTTCCGGCGTGACCTTGACCTGGGCGTCGCTGAATAAAGCGTCCAGCGGCTTGGCCGAGCGCTGATAATCGGCGTCCAGCTTGTCGATCAGCGCGGTGACGCCGGCCATTTCGCTGTCACCGACCAGCGTAACGTCCCGCAGCGCGATCGCGCGGTCATGCACGCTGCCCCGGAAGTTGATGGCGTAGCGCTGCTTGACGTTATTGACTTCGCTGATGTGCTGCAAGCTGTTGTCGATGGCGTTGACCTTGAACACGCTCAGCACCGACAGTGCCAGCATCATGGCCAGGATAATGCCAAAGCCGATGCCCAGGCGGGCAGCGACGGTGATTTCGTTTTTGTTGGATTCCATGGCTTTGTTCCTTATCGCAATTTAAGTGCAATCATTGGAATAAGATAATAACAGTTTCCAGCAAATAATTTCCAGTGAGCAAGTTGATAACAATGCCGACGCCTCACCAGTTGAACCGCAACGACAGCGTCAGGCTGCGCTCGGTCTGCACCGGCGCCTCGCCGAGCTGCAGGCGCGCGCCCCGGTCGCTGCGCACCAGCAGCGCCTCCGTCATCAGCGATACGCGGTCGGCCAGCGGCGCATCGTAAGCCAGCGCCACGGCATAGCCGCGCTCGTTGTTCGGGTCGGTTGGAAGATGGTCGTGCTCGCGCGTGCTGAAGCGGTCGTAGCGCAGCGTCGCCGTGCCGGGGCCGAGCGGATGGCTCGCCAGCAAGAACCATGACCGGAAGTCCAGCGCCACCAGGTTGCGCCCCATCATCGTATCGCCGGCCATGGCTTGCGCCGCCAGTTCCCACTCGCCGCGCGGCCGCCACACCGCGCTCAGATGGGTGAAGCGCGTGCGCCAGCCCCACTGGTTATCCTTGATGGCGGTGGCGTCCGCCAAATTATCGTAACGGAGTGACGACAATTCCAGCGTCCGGCCCAGGCCCAGATTGGCGCCGTAGTAATAGCCAAGCCGGCCGTCGATTTCACGGAACGGATGGATGGTGCGGCTCTGCGCGGGAATCGGGCCGTCCGGCGCGTAGGACGGCAGGTTCGGCAGCAGCAAGGCGTCGTTGCGGCCGCCGATGCGGTCACTGATCGACCAGCCGCGCCAGGCCAGCAGCGTACCGGTCGGATCGTTGCCGTTGAAGACGGCGGCCAGCAGGCCGACATCGTAAGGCGCATCGACGTAACGTCCCAGCCGGCGCGCGCTCCACTCAATGCCGTTGGTGCGCAATTCCTCGCCGATCCAGCTGTTGATGGCGGCGCTGGAGACGGTGTGTTTCGGCAGCCAGCCGACGCTGTCGTAATCGGTTTCCACGCTGGTCGGCGGAAAGAAGAAGCCGGCCTTGACGCGCGTTTTCCACGCGCCGGCCGGCAGCGGACTCCATGCCAGCCAGGCCTCGCGCACGCCCACCGCGCGGCCCCGGTGTTGCTGCTCGGCGCTCAACACCACGCTGGCGCTGATGCTGTCGGCCTCGTCCATGTCCCCTTGCAGCACCGCCTGGCCGACGCTTAGTCGCGGCGACTGCGCGTCATAACGCGTTTTGCCCATGCCGCCGTCGAGAAAACCGCGGTTGGCGCCGGCATCGACGGCGCGCACGTCCAGCAGGCCGCGCCACTCGGCGCCGTCCGCGCCGCCGGCCAGGGTCATCAGCGCCAGCAAAATCGGAGGGGGTGTGAATCTCATGCGCGCATGATACACGGCTATAATCCACCGTCCCAACCTGATGAAGAAAGCTTCGGATGATCAAAAGTTTACGTGTTGCCGGTCTGGCGCTGCTGGCCTGCGTGTCCGGCGCGGCCATGGCCGACACCTTCGAAACCATCGACTCGGCGCCGCTGAATGAAGTGTGGCTGAACGGCGGTTTCCACACCTGGCACTTCCAGCGCGATAAAAACCTGAACGGCGCCAATGGCGGCATCGGCGGCGAGTGGCGCTTTTCGACGGTGGCGTCGGCCACGGCCGGCCGTTTCTACAATAGCGACCGCGCGTATTCCAACTATCTCGGTGTCTACTACCAGCCGTGGAAGGTCGGGCCGGTGCGCATCGGCGCGGTGCTGGGCGCTTTTGACGGCTACCCTAAAATGCGCAATGGCGGCTGGTTTCCCGCCGCCATCCCCACGTTGAGCTATGAATACAAACGGGTTGGCGTCAACCTCGGCATCATCCCGTCGTACAAGGACCGGCTGTACGGAGGCATCTCCGTACAGCTGAAAGTCAAAGCGTTTTAAGCTTTCGCCTTGGTCACGGCGATCTGGTCCAGGATGTGTTTCGGAACTTCGGCATAGTTCTTGAACTCCATCGTGTAGGTCGCCCGGCCCTGCGTCAGCGAGCGCAGCGTGGTTGAGTAGCCGAACATCTCGGCCAGCGGCACGGCGGCGCGGATGATCTTGCCGCCACCGCCCGGAATCTCATCCATGCCCTGCACCATGCCGCGCCGCGACGTCAAATCGCCCATGGCGTTGCCCATGAACTCTTCCGGCGTTTCCACCTCGACCTGCATCACCGGTTCCAGCAGCACCGGGCCGGCCCGCTTCATGCCCTCCTTGAACGCCATCGAACCGGCCATGCGGAACGCATTCTCGTTCGAGTCGACGTCGTGGTACGAGCCGAACGTCAGCGTGGCGCGCACGTCGACCACCGGATAGCCGGCCAGCACGCCCTGCTTCAGCGTCTCCTGGATGCCCTTGTCCACCGCCGGGATGAACTCGCGCGGCACCACGCCACCTTTGATGGCGTCGACAAACTCGTAGCCCTTGCCGCCCGGCGCCAACGGTTCCAGCGTTAGCACCACATGGCCGTACTGGCCGCGTCCGCCCGATTGCTTGACGAACTTGCCCTCGACATCGGTGGCGGTCTTGGTGATGGTTTCGCGGTAAGCCACCTGCGGCTTGCCGACCGTCGCCTCCACGCCAAACTCGCGCCGCATGCGGTCCACCAGAATCTCCAGGTGCAGCTCGCCCATGCCGGACATGATGGTCTGGCCCGATTCCTCGTCGGTATGCACGCGGAACGACGGGTCTTCCTGCGCCAGGCGATTCAGGGCGATGCCCATTTTTTCCTGGTCGACCTTGGTTTTCGGCTCGACCGCCTGTGAAATCACCGGCTCGGGGAAGATCATCTTCTCCAGCACGATGACGTCGTCCGGCGAGCTGAGCGTATCCCCGGTGGTCACGCCTTTCAGGCCCACCGCGGCGGCGATATCGCCGGCGTACACTTCCTTGATTTCCTTGCGCTCGTTGGCGTGCATCTGCAGGATGCGACCCAGACGCTCTTTCTGCGCCTTGGTCGGGTTATAGACCGTGTCGCCGGAATTCACCACGCCGGAATACACGCGGAAGAAGGTCAACTGGCCGACGAACGGGTCGGTCATGATCTTGAACGCCAGCGCCGAGAACGGATCGGTGTCGGTCGGATGGCGCTCGATCGGCCGGTCCTGCTCGTCCGTACCGGCGATCGCCGGCACATCCACCGGCGACGGCAGATACTCGACGACCGCGTCCAGCATCGCCTGCACGCCACGGTTCTTGAAGGCGCTGCCGGCCAGCATCGGCACGATTTCGTTGCGGATGGTACGCAGGCGCAGGCCGGCTTTGATCTCGTCCTCGCTCAGCTCGCCGCCATCCAGGTATTTCTGCAGCAGCTCGGGCGTCGCCTCGGCGGCGGCCTCCACCATTTTCTCGCGCCATGACTGCGCCACGGCCTGCAAATCGGCCGGGATGTCCTCATAGGTGAACTTGACGCCCAGCGTCTCGTCATCCCAGTTAATCGCGCGCATCTTGACCAGGTCAATCACGCCGTGGAAGTTATCCTCGGCGCCCAGCGGCACCTGGATCGGCACGGCCACGCCCTTCAGGCGGTTGGCGATCTGCTCGCGCATGCGGAAAAAGTCGGCGCCAACGCGGTCCATCTTGTTGATGAACGCGATCCGCGGCACCTTGTACTTGTTCGCCTGGCGCCACACGGTTTCCGACTGCGGCTGCACGCCGCCGACGGCGTCATACACCATCACGGCGCCATCGAGCACGCGCATCGAGCGCTCGACCTCAATGGTAAAGTCGACGTGGCCGGGCGTATCGATGATGTTGATGCGGTGTTCGGCGAAATTGCCGGCCATGCCTTTCCAGAAGGCGGTGGTGGCGGCCGAGGTGATGGTGATCCCGCGTTCCTGCTCCTGCTCCATCCAGTCCATTGTCGCCGCGCCATTGTGCACCTCGCCGATTTTATGGTTGACTCCGGTATAAAACAGGATGCGCTCGGTGGTCGTCGTTTTACCGGCGTCGATGTGGGCGCTGATGCCAATATTGCGATAGCGCTCGATGGGGGTCTTGCGGGTCATGACAATCTCCTTAGGGATACTGCTGCGGAAGTCTCAAGTGCGGCATGCGTGCCCGAATTCAAGGGCTGGTTAGCGTGCGACGTGACTAGTGGCAATTAATGTAGTCTTGCGTATAAATTCTTAGCTTACCTCTCACCTGGATAAACTGCATGCGTGTGCGACCAAAAACCCCTCTCTTTCTGACTTTTGGCATAGTGCCGGCCCTGGCTTTCGCCCAGCCCTCCGAGCTGGAACTGCGTCTGGAACGCTGTTCGGTGCTGGGCGACGCCTCCGCCCGCCTGGCCTGTTACGACGGGCTGGCCAAGGTGGCGCCGACGGTCAAGGCGGCCGGCGAGAACGCCATCGTGGCCCCGGCCGCCGACGTCAACGCCAAGGTGGCGGCAGCCACCGACGCCCCGCCCCGCACCCAGCCAGTCGCGCCACCGCCGGCACCGAACGTGCCGCCCAAGGTCGCCGAGCTGACCACCATCAAGCCGGAAGACACCGTCTCGCGCATGGTGCAGGAATGGGAACTGGACCGCTCGTCCAAACGTGGCGTGTTCAATTTCCGTCCGCATAATGACAGTTACCTGTTGCTGGCGAATTACAGCACCAGCTCCAATGATGCGCCTTTTGAGGAATTCACGCCGGCCGGCATCAAGTCCAAGCACGTGGAACTGACGTATCAGATCAGCTTCAAGATGAAAATGATTGAACATTTGCTCAGCACGCCGGTGGATTTGTGGTTCGGCTACACCCAGAACAGCTTCTGGCAGGCCTACAACCGCGCCGCGTCCAGCCCGTTCCGCGAAACCAACTACCAGCCGGAGCTGATGCTGACCACGCCGCTGGCGCTGGACCTCGGCATTCTCGACGTGCGCCGCCTGACCCTGGGCCTGAATCACCAGTCCAACGGGCAAACGTCCACGCTGTCGCGCAGCTGGAATCGGCTGTATGCGGAAGTGGGGGCGGAAAAAGGCAAGTTCGGTGTCTCGTTCCGTCTGTGGAAGCGGCTGGACAACGCCCGCTCGGACAACGACAACATCGACATCACCGATTACATGGGCCATGGCGACCTCCGCGCCAGCTACCGCTGGGACGGCCACGAGATCTCGTTGATGGCGCGCCGCAACCTGTCGACCAACCACGGCGCGTTGCAGTTGGGCTGGGCCTTCCCGGTCGTGGCCAATCTAAAGGGCTATGTGCAAGGCTTCAGCGGCTACGGCCAGAGCCTGATCGACTATAACTACGCGCAGAAATCCATCGGCGCCGGTTTCAAGGTCGACTTTTAACGGGGATTGCCACCCAGGATGCGCGCCGGCAGCATGACGATGGCGCGCAGCAGCTCGAACACACCCTCGACGCCGATGCCGATCAGGCGAAACGGCAAGGTCAGCAGCCAGATTAGCGGATACAGCATTAGCGCCAGCAAGGCCAGCGGCCAGCAAACGAACAGCAACACCAGCCACAGCATAAAACTCAGCATGAGAAGCTCCCGATACAGTGAATTCATTGTCGATGAGGTCACTGTATCGGAGCGGCCGGCCAGCGGCCAACGGCTTGCGACCAACTGCGTAAAACGCCGACCAAAGGCCGCTTTGCGCCGATGAACGGGATCTTTGCCCTACGCTTGGGCCGACATTGCTTCCATAACTCGATCAGCGGGATGATTTTCCATCCGTTGGGAGCAGTTCTCTCGCCATCCCGATTGCCTGCTCACGTGAAGCGGCAAGCAGTAGAGGGTAGCCCCAGAACTTGGCAAAAACGACCGAAAATGCCTTGAAACCAAGACGTTTTGCCGCGTTGGGTTCGACCATGATCATTGCCAGAACCAGCCTTCGCAACTCAACCTTGTTCTTTTTCATCCACAGCGCGGTGCGCTTTTTTTCTTCGGGCGAGTGCTCGTGGTCGTCGGCAGGTACGGTATCGGTCAAGAGCACGAAGGGGACGCCGCGCCGCAAATTGGCCTCGAATTCATCGAAGTCCGGCTGGTGATCATGGCCGGGTTCTTGTGAAAGATTCATCCAGACCAGAGGGAAGTTGGAACTATTGATAGACATGGTTGTTTCCTTTGTTTTTGATGCGGCCCCAGGTGGCCGCAATGGCGAACACGCCGGGCAACGCGATGAAGAACACCGCAGAGAAGGCAACGTGCCAGCCGTCGCGCAACCCGTCGGAGATGCCGCCCAGGGTATTGAGGGCGACCAGCAGACTGCCGAGGACCAGCGCCCCCCACTGAGCAGTACGGGTGCCGATCAGCGCCAGCAGCACGGTGACTATCCAGCAACCATAGAATGCGGAAAACATCCACAGTACGTCCGGCTCAAAGGTAATCGCCGGGGGCGCCCCCTTCGCTCGGACAAAGTCGTTTACGTAGAAGAACAACTGGAAGGTTACAAAAAGCACGGCGCCCGCGGCTGTCGTCAACCAGAACAAGGCGACCTTGTTGGGGTTGTTGATGGCCAGGTCTTGGGCGGGGCTTCGGGACGGCTGAACGGTCATAGGAATTTTCTCGATAATTAATGGGTTAAGCTTTTGCAGGCGGCCAAATCAATACCGATAGTTCAGCGTCACCATCACGTTGCGTGGTGCGCCGTAACTCACGGTGTCGAAATCACCCTTTTGTAGCGCGTACTTCTTGTCGAGCACGTTGTTGACGTTGACGGCCACGGTGGTCTGCTTCGTGATGGCGTAACGTGCGACCAGCGACACCAGCGCGTATGAACTCTGTTCCCCACCCATGGTACTGGTGCCAGTGTTGCGCGCCTGGTAGAAGCGGCTTTGCCATTTGACGCCGCCACCGAGCGTCAACTTGCGCCACTCTCCGGGCAACTGGTAGGTGGTGAAAAACTGGGCGGTGGTGCGCGGTATTTGCGAATTCAGGCGCAAGCCATTGCCATCTTGCGCCGTAAAGTGCGCGAGACCTGCGTAGAGGTTCCAGTCACGCGCCAGCGCGCCCTGCAAGTCCAGCTCGATCCCGCGCGACTTCGTCCCATCCGCGCCGGTATAGGCTTGGGCGCCGCCTGGCGTATAGGTTCCGGCGACCATCTGTGCCGCGTTGTCCAGCTCGGTCTCGAACAAGGCCACCGACGCATTCAGACGCCCCTCCAGGTAAGTGCCTTTGAGGCCGATTTCCTCGGTTTTCCCCTTTGATGGCGTGAGCACATTGCCCTTGCTGTCCCGGTAGTCGGTTTGCGGATTGAAGATGCCCGTGTAGCTGACGTAGGCCGAATAGGTCTTGTCGATGTCGTAGATCAAGCCGGCATACGGCGTGAATTCATTGCTTTTTTTGTAGTGCAACGACGTGCCATTGGCGTTATCGTCGATTTCGTAGGTGCTGAAGCGGCCGCCGACGACGAGTTTCAGCGGGTCAGCCAGCGATAACCGGGCGGCGCTGTAGACACCGCGCTGCTTGATTAAGGTGCGGGTCGGTATCGAAGCCATGGCATCGAAATCAGGGGGAGGATAGGCCGGGCTCAGGTCATAGACATTGACCGGCGCAACGCCTGCATAGAACGGTGCGATATCCAGTTGGCTGGCCGTGCGGCGCGAACTCGTCGCCCCCAGTACCAGCGCATGTTGGCGCCCCAGCAGCTCGAAGGGGCCGCGCGCCATCATGTCGAAGGTGTTTTGACGGCTGCTACCTTCGGACGCCAGCGCGACCGGATAGGCCCCGTTGGGATAGGAGCCCAGTCCGGTGACGCGATCGGGGCGGCCGACCAGACCAAGCAGTTCGGCAGCGTATTCGGTGCGGTACTGGTTCGCCATGGCACGGAGGCTCCAGCCGTTGTCGAAGCGGTGCTCGACCTCGGCAAACGCGGTCTTCAGGGTGTTGTTCCAATGGCTCCAGTCCTGCGCATAGTTCTTGCCGCGTGCATACTCGGCCAGCGTGCCGTCGCCGAACCATAGCGGCAAAACCGCCCCAGGTGGAGCCCTTCGGTGTGATGTCCTGGTAGTCATAGCCCAAGCTCACTGTCGTGGCGGGTGCAAGATCTGCCTCGATGATGCCGTAAGCCGCCTTCCTCTGCGGCTTGTAGCCGTTGAGGTACGAGTCGCCGTCCTGGTACGTCCCGACCATGCGCGCGCGGATGTGACCGTCCTCGGTCAACGGCGTCGATACGTCCGCCATTCCCCGGTGGGTATCCCAGCTCCCCGCACCGAGCGCGACGGATGCCGACAATTCAGGCGTCGGGCGTTTGCGCACCAGGTTGATGGCCGCCGAGGGATTGCCGGTGCCGGTCAGCAAGCCGGAGCCGCCGCGCACGACCTCGACACGATCATAGAACGCGGTATCGGCAGAACCGATGCCGCTCCCATTGACGATGTTGCCGACGACGGTGGGGATGCCATCGTACTGGACGTTGTTGATCAAAAAACCCCGCGAATAGAAACTCGTCCGTTCGCTGTCGGACTGGTACGCCGCGACGCCCGTGGCGTTCTCCAGCACCCCCTGCACCGAATTCAATTGCTGATCGTCGATGCGCTGGCGCGTGATCACCGTCACTGCCTGCGGGGTTTCCCGCAGCGACAGCGGCAGATGCGTCGCCGCCGCCGTCTGGCCAGTGGCGTAGGAACCTGTACCTTCGCACACTGCGGCGGCACGATCCAGACGCCATCTTCGATTTCGCAGTTGAGGATGCCGCGCACGGAGTAAATCAGTTGTGCCTTGCGGTGCTGATGCCGGGCATTTTCCCAGTCCTTGGATACCAAGGCGGCACTCAACGTTAAAACTGGGCGCGAAACGCTGTCGACGTCCATCGGTGGGGTGAGATCGGTAAGGGCAATGCGCGACATGATGCGTGACGATAGAGAGGATAAGGCATTGGCCTAATAAGAAAATATTATCGCTAACTTGCTCAATGACGTCCAGCATTGCGCGGCTATGGCGCGATGAACCCATGCAGGGCAGTCCGACCGCAACCAACATCGGTAATAAATTACGTAACTTGCTACCGAAATGGGAAACTGCTATGATTTATGCATGCCAAACGACGATTTCGTCCGCTCGCTCGGACCTGCCTTCCTCCCCCACATGCTCCGCCGCCTGTCCGACCTGATGGTCGATGCGGGAACGGAATGGACCAAACTCGCTCCCGCGCTACCGCCGGTGAGAACCCACTCGACGATGTTCGCGCTCGACAGGCACGGAGAGTTGGCGGTGACGGAACTGGCGGCGCTGATCCGGCAGTCGCATCCCCATGCATTGCAATGGGTCAAGGCATTGGAGAAGCTCGGCCTCGTCGCGCGGCATCGCCATCCAAACGACGCCCGCAGGACGATGTTGCGCCTGACCGTCAAAGGGGCTGCGACCATGCCCGCGATCCATCATGCCAGATCGGTCAACGAAGAGGTGGTGCGCCGTTTGTCGGCGGAGCTCGGTGATGACTTGTGGGAACGACTGGGGCGCCTGGAGGCGATACTTAACGACCGATCATACATAGCCCGAATGACCGAAATTGCAAAGTCTGTCGGTGAGGACGACCGATGACGATACGACTGACCCTCGCGGCTTGTGTGGCGATGATCGCTGTCTCAACTACCGCACCAGCAAAAGTGGACATGGCTCCCGGCGCGAGCGGAGGCAGCACGGGTTCGCCAGACGGTGCGGGCGACGACGAGGCGAGCTTGGCCACGTCGCTGCTTGAACGCTACAGGACAGCGAGCGTTCCGGCAGAGCTATCCACCCGCTATCTGCTACAGATAGCGGCCGGGCGCTTCGAAGATGCCGAACGCACGATCGAGCGGCTGCAAGGTCTTTACCGGCCTGAACGGCCCAAGATGGCGAATGCGCTGGTTCCCTGGCGAATTTATGTGCAATTCCGCCGTGATGAATCGCGGGGAATGGATGCGCCGGGCGCATTGAAACGCGCTTTCGACACATTTTACGGCAGCCTGCCAAACAAGCGGATGGCCGACATATTGCCTGAATACAGCGCCAACCTCGACCGGCTTCAGGCAACATACGACGCAGGCTTGAAAGCCTGCGCCGATCGCCCTTTACGCGCCTGCGCGACCGCAGCCGACGTCATTGCGTCCCATCAGGCGCTGCTCGCATGGCAGCGCCTGACTCCCGCGTCCGCGCCCTTAATTCGCGCGGATGCGGAACGGCGCTTCATCATCGATGATCGCCTGCTGATCACGACACCGGACGGCGCGCAGATCGCTGCGATGACTGTGCGCCCGCGCGAACCGGCCGGGACCAAGCGGGTCGCACTGCTCAATTTCACGATCTACGCTAACGACGCCTGGAGCTTTGCCGATGCAGTCAAGATGGCTGCACACGGCTATGCCGGTGCGGTGGCGTATACACGTGGCAAAGGCCGGAGCCCGGGCACTGCCGTCCCCTACGAGCATGACGGCGCGGATGCGGCCGCCGTTATCAATTGGCTGGCGCGTCAGCCATGGAGCGATGGTCGGGTCGGGATGTTCAGCGGCAGCTACAATGCCTCCACCCAATGGGCTGCAGTCAAGCAACGTCCCCCTGCGCTAAAGGCGATCGCCACCAACGCCAGCAACGCGCCCGGCATCGACGCTCCGATGCAGGGCAACATTTTCAAAAATTTCATCTACCCGTGGACTTTCTACACGACAAACAGCAAAGGCCTCGATGACCGGACTTATGGCGACCGCAGTCGTTGGAACCAACTCAATCGCAACTGGTATCTTAGCGGACGTCCCTACCGTGATCTCGATCACATTGATGGGACGCCGAACCCGGTCTTCGACACCTGGCTGAGACATCCAACCTACGACGCTTATTGGCAGCGCCTGATCCCTTACGGGGAAGAGTTTGCAAAGATCGACATTCCGGTGTTCGTCGAGGCGGGCTATTATGACGGCGGCCTGGTAGGCGCGCTCTACTATCTGCAACAGCACTATCGCTATCGCCCGTCCGCCGACCACCGACTGCTCGTTGGCCCCTATCATCATACGGCCATGCAGACGGGCGTGCTTCCGACGGTCGCCGGGTACGACGTTGATCGCGCGGCGATGGTGGACCTTCAGGACATTCGCTTGAAATGGTTCGACCATGTGTTTCATGGCGCGCCGCTGCCCGAGATCCTGCGCGACCGTATCAATTTTCAGGTGATGGGGGCAAACCGCTGGCGCCATCTCTCCAACCTGGCGGCGATGGCCGATCGCCGCCAGCGCCTGTATCTGACCGGCGAGCGCCAAGGGGACGATCTTCTGTTTGGCAGCACGGCACCGACTGCCGGCTCAGCGCCCGAACTGCGCGTCGATATGACCGATCGGAGCGATGTTGACCTGGACATTCCGGCTGATAAACCCGATATCCGCAATGCCTTGGTTTTCACGACCGCACCGTTGCCGGAACCGGTCGAGGTCAATGGACTGTTTCATGTGAGATTTGACGTCATCACAAATAAACGGGATTTCGACTTGGTGGTCGAATTCTTCGAAAAACGTCGCGATGGCAAATTTCTGCCGTTGGCATCCTATCTGGGCAGGGCAAGCCATATGAGGGACCGCGGCACGCGTCACCTTTTGCGTCCGGGACAGCCCACCACGCTTACCTTTTCAAGTCAGACACTGACCGCCCGTCTGCTCGGAGCCGGCAGTCGGATCATCGCGGTAATCGGTGTTCCTAAACAGCCGGATATGCAGATTAACTACGGGTCGGGACGTCCTGTCAGCGACGAGTCGATCGCGGATGCCGGCGAGCCGATCATCATCAAATGGCGTCACGGCAGCTATGTCGATCTTGGCCTACATTAACTCGCCTCGTGCGGCGATCCTGCGCCCGCTACTGGCCCAGGCAAATAATCTTGGTGACGTACTCTTTGGCGTTGGGCTTTTTCCTGGTCGCCCAGGCGATCGCCTCGTTGGCCTGCTCGATGGTCAGGACGGAGGCCTTGTCCTTGGACTTGATGAAGGACACGCCCTCAAACACCCCCTCCTTGCTGCGCATGACTTTGGCGAACACGGGCGGTTTGTTGTCGCCGTCGGCGATCTTGTTTTGCTGGATCAGGTAGCGTTGGTCGGTCTGGCTCATCATCTTTCTTTCTCAAAAGACGAAATATACGCGCCAGAACGACCGCCGTGGGAGTTTTTTATGCGAACACGGGAACCGCCGGCGCCGTTTGCGGCACGGCTTGGTACAACACTTCGGCCGTCAGCGACGCCTGCAGCGCGGCGATGGCGCCACCGGCACGGTACTGGAAGCTCACTTGCAGCACGTCGCCCTCGCGCGCCTTGACCGGCGTCGCCAGCGGCAGCGTCATGTAGTGGTTCAGCCAGTCGATCGTGGTCGACCGCTCCTGCACCACCGCCAGAATGTTCTTGGTGACGAAGCGCAAGGCGTTGATCTCGCCGTTGCGTTCGACCACGAACTTCCCTTGCCAGGCGTACGTCAGCTCATTCGGCTGGTTAAAATCGATGATGCTGTAGACGGCCGGCGGCGCCGCTTCCACCGTGCCGGGGTAAATCACCGTGGTCTCCTGGAACTGCACGATGGGCGCGTAAAAGCCTTCGAAGTCATATTCCTGTTGCAGCGGCTGCACCGCCATGATGACCGCCTCCGGCAGGAACACTGGCAGCGGGCCGCCAAAGCGCTCGGTATAGCGGCGCTTGAACGATTCGATCACCTCCACCTGCTTCTCGCGCAGCATGCCGACGTGGATCATCTCGCAGATCACCACGTCCACCGGCTCCGGCGGCAGGTATTCGAAGGCGTCGGCGTGGACCACCTCGACTTTTTCGCCGTTCGGATTCATTGCCAGGAATTTGCGCGCTTCCCTCACCATGTCCGGATTGAACTCGACGCAGTACACCTTGGAGGCCTTGGCCGCCGCGAACCAAGACAGCACGCCGGTGCCGCCGCCCAGTTCCAGCACCTTGGCGCCTGGCTTGACGGCGTAGTCGATGGCGGACTTGAACCCGTGCATGCGGTTCTGATCCATCAGCATGTTGTGATGGTAGTGGAGAGGAATGAACTGCCCCAGATAGCAGCTCTCGATTTCGCGTTCGTTCAGCATGGCGGGTCCTTGGTTGATGCACTGGGGCCATTATCGTTAAGATTGCCGCTACACGATGCGGTGAACTGGGGAACAAACACCCTCCAATTCTCAGCAGTTGCGCGTTTGCCATCATTGCGTTTACAGTAGTTCTCCCTTGATTCGGAGCAGCAATGTCTATCCAGTACCGCAACAATGTTCACTGCCACGGCGATGGTCCGGCAACCGTCATGTTCGTTCACGGTTACGGCTGCGACCAGCAGATGTGGCGCTTCATCTATCCATCTTTGCTGGGCCGCTATCGGGTGGTGCTGCTCGATCTGGTCGGCAGCGGCGGTTCGGACTTGAGCGCCTACGACCGCGACAAGTACAGCACACTGCATGGCCATGCGGAAGATATTCTGGATGTGATCGATCTGTATGCGAAGGCGCCGGTGGTGTTTGTCGGGCACTCGGTCAGCGCGATGATCGGCATGCTGGCGTCCATCATGTCGCCGGAGAAGTTCCGCGCGCAGATCATGGTCGGGCCGTCGGCCAGCTACATCAACGATGGCGACTACGTTGGCGGCTACAATCCGGAAGATATCGACGGCCTGCTGCAACTGATGGAGGTCGATTACGATGGCTGGGTCAAGCGCATGGCGCCGGCCATCATGGGCGCGCCGCATCCGATCTTGTCCAAAGAGCTGCTGGCCCGCTTCCAGCGCAACGATCCGGAGATTACCCGCCACTTCGCCCGCGTCACCTTTACCGCCGACCACCGCGCGGACCTGGCCAAGTCCACCGTGCCGGCGCTGATCCTGCAATGCAGCGACGACCTGATCGCCCCGCGCGAGGTCGGCGAGTACCTGCATGCCCACCTGGCCAACAGCCAGCTGGCGGTGATCGACAACGTCGGCCATTGCCCGCATCTGAGCGCGCCATCGGCCAGCTTTGAGCGGATTGACCGCTTTCTGCAGCAACTCGGCTGTTGACCCCTCGCACGTTACAACAGGTAACAGCTTCGGCAGCGAACCCCTGCTAATCTAGGTTCATGTCCGATGCAATGATGAGGTCCTATAATGCGAGTGCCTGCAAAAACCCTGACGATGGTGGTCTCGTCATCCCTGCTGCTTGGCATGCTGAGTGGCTGCAACAAAACCCCTGACACGCAGCAGCAAAGCAGCGCGCCGTTGGCGACCGCATCGCCGGCGCCGTACACGCCGCCCACCGCCGAGCAACTGTCGCAGATGGTCGCGCCGATCGCGCTGTTCCCCGATAAACTGCTCGGCCAGGTGCTGGCCGGCGCCACGTATCCGGCGCAGATCAGCGCGGCAGATCAATGGCTGGCGCAAAATCCAACGCTGAAAGGCGACGCGCTGCAAAGCGCCGAGGCCAATCAGCCCTGGGATGTCAGCGTCAAGGGGCTGACCGCCTTTCCGAGTGTTCTCGACCAGATGGCGGGCAACATTCAATGGACCACCTCGCTCGGCCAAGCCTACGCCAACGACCCCACCGACGTAATGAACGCGATTCAGGTGCTGCGCCAGCGCGCGCAGCAAGCGGGCACGCTGAAGAGTTCGCAGCATCTGATCGTGTCGACGCGTGAGCGCGCGGCGCCGCCGCAGGAGATGTCGGTGACCGTGGTCGATCCCGAACCGCATCGGATCGTGATGCCGCCGAAGACCACCATCATCATCGAGCCGGCCGAGCCGGACGTGGTCTATGTGCCGCACTACAACCCGGCCGTGGTCTACGGCGCGCCGGTCGCCGTCTACCCTGGCTGGGTGTATCGTGAACCGGTCTATACGCACCAGGATCTGGTGACCACCGGCGCCATTTCCTTCGGCGTGGGCGTGCTGGTCGGCGCGATGGTGGATCATCATTCAAGCTGGGGCTGGAATGCCTGGGGCGTCGATTGGGGCAGCCCAATGCCGCATCCTGGCTATGGCGGGGGCTGGCGCCCGCCGGCGGTGGTGTACAACAATAATACCTACGTCACCAAATCGGTGTCGGTGGTGAACCGCGTTAATAATGTGAACAATAATGTGAACGTCACGAATAACAACTACCGCGTGACCAACAACATTGATAATCACAACCGCAATATCAATGTCGCCCCCGCAGCAGCGCCCTTGCCTGCGCAGCAGGCTAACAGGATGATGAGCATGCCGCATTTCACCCCGCGCGACATGGCGGCCGGTGCGCGTCCTTTAGCGGCCAGTGCGTTTGCGCCGCCACACCAGGCCGCACCGCAGATGCGACATGCCGAGACCGCGCCAGCCCAGCCGTCGTTCAGGCAGGAACGGCCGATGCTTGCGCACAAGCAGTCAGCGGTGCAGCCAGCCGCGGTACCGCATGAACACCCTGCCGTGGAGCGCAGTCTGGCCAGCAGCATGGCGCCGGCACCCGCGTTCCATCCGCAGCAACACGACCAGTTCCGCGACCAGTTCCGCGATCAGCCACACGATCAACCGCGCGATCAACCGCGCGAACAGGCTCGTCTGCACACGCAGGTGCAAGCGCCATCGCAGCCGGTCGCCTTTAAGCCAGCCCCATCAATGCCGCCAGCGCATATGCAACCGCAGCACGACAGAATGATGGCGCATCAGGAGCATCCACACCCAGCCCAGGCTGCGCGGCACGAGGAAAGGCACGCGCAGCATGAGCCCGGCCATGGCAAGCATGAAGGCGAGCCGAAACACGGCTAAGCTTACTGTTTTTTCGCCAGGAAGGCGTTGATGCTCTTGGCGATCCAGGGCTTTTCGGCCTTGAGGGCGAAGCCGGCGGCGGTGAGGTGGAAGCCGCGGTCTTGCAGCATGGCGTCGGCGCCCTCCACCAGCAGCAGGCCGACGACGTCTTCCTGGCCCTCGCGGGCGGCGATCATCAGCGGCGTCATGCCGGTCGGCGTTTCGGCGTCGATGTAGGCGTGCTTTTCCAACAGCAACGAGGTGATCTCGACGCTGCCGGCCGCGGCGGCGTAATGTAATGCCGTCCAGCCTTTTTGATTAACCTGCGCGCCGTGATTCAGCAAGTCCATCACGGCCGCCCGGTTGTTGCGGAAGGCCGCCATCATCAGCGCGGTGTTGCCGTTGGGCGCCTTGGCTTCGAGGTCGATGCCGGGCGTATCCATCAGCAGGCGGGCGACCTTCAACGATTCGTAGCGCATGGCGATGATCAGGCCGGTTTCGCCGTTGGAGTCGCGCGTGTTCGGATTGACGCCGCGCGACAGGGCTTTCTTCACCCGGTCTACCCCGTCCAGCTGCGCCGCGCGGATGAAGTCCACTTCGTCATCGGTCTGCTGGGCGGCCCACGATGGCAGCGCCACCGCGGCCGCCAGAGCCAACATGACCAGCCGGCGCGTCATCATGCCGGCACACTGAACAGCTTGCGGAAGTTGGCCGTGGTCTGCGCCGCGACGTCTTCCACCGACACGCCCTTCAGCTTGGCGATAAACTCCGCCACATGGGCCACAAAGCCAGGCTCATTCATCCTGCCGCGGTACGGTACCGGCGCCAGATAAGGCGCATCGGTCTCGATGAGGATGCGTTCCAGCGGCAGTTCCAGCGCCACCGCCTGCAACTCCTTGGCGCTCTTGAATGTCACGATACCGGAGAACGAGATATAAAAGCCCATCTCGATCGCCGCCTTCGCCACCTCCAGCGACTCGGTAAAGCAATGCATGACGCCGGCCACGCCACCGGCGTCCGTGCCGGCGCCCTCTTCCCGCATGATGCGGATGGTGTCCTCGCTGGCGCTGCGGGTATGAATAATCAGCGGCTTGCGGGTGATGCGCGAGGCCTTGATGTGCGTGCGGAAACGCTCGCGCTGCCATTCCAGATCGCCTTCGAGGCGGTAGTAATCCAGCCCGGTCTCGCCGATGGCGATGATTTTCGGGTCGTCCGCCAGCTGCACCAGCTGCTCGACCGACGGTTCGGGCGTGTCCTCATAATCCGGATGCACGCCGACCGACGCGTAGATGTGCGGATACTGATGCGCCAGCGCCAGCACCTGCGGGAAATCCGGCAGGTCGACCGACACGCACAAGGCGTGGGTCACGCGGTTGTCGGCCATCTTGGCGAGAATCTCGGGCATGCGCGCGGCCAGCTCCGGGAAATTGATGTGGCAATGGGAGTCGATATACATGCCCCGATTGTAACCGATCCCGCCCTGGCACCGTTTCTGTGGAAACGATGCCACCAAGATCAAGAAATCGCTTTCAAATTTACTCTTTTCATTTTAGTATCGCTGCACGGTTACGTAATTATGTAACACGATAAAAATAAAGGGGACTTATGAGCACCACCGAAATCTATTTGCTCGCCATGCTGCTGATCTTCGTCGCGCCGTTTCTGGTGTGGCGTCTCTGCAAGACGGACTATTTCGCGCCGTTGGCCATCGTACAAATCATCATGGGCATTGTGCTCGGCCCTGGCGTGGTCGGTGCGATTTTTCCGGAATATCACAAATTTGTCTTCAATCCCGATGTGGTGAAAACCCTCAACGGCGTCGCCCAATGGGGCGTCATGCTGTTTGTTATGCTTGCCGGCATTGAGCTCGATTTGAAGGCGACCTGGAAATATCGCCGCGAAAGCATCACCACCGCCGGCCTGTCGCTGGGCCTGCCTCTGGTGTGCGGCTGCGCCGCCGCCGTGCTGCTGATGCAGTACCCCGGCTGGATGGGCGCCAAGGCCGCCAATTGGCAATTCATGCTGGGCACCGGCATGGCCTGCGCCGTCACCGCGCTGCCGGTCCTGGTGCTGCTGATGGAAAAGCTGGATATTCTGCGCCAGCCCATGGGGCAGCGCATCTTGCGCTACGCCAGCCTGGACGACGTTGCGATCTGGGGCGTGCTGGCGCTGATCCTGCTGGATTGGGAACGCGTTGGCCGTCAGGCCAGTTTCCTGGTCGGCTTTGCGGTGCTGACCATCGTGTTCCGCCGCCTGATGGCCCGCCTGCAGCAAAGCGACCGCTGGTACGTGGCGCTGATCTGGCTGATCGCCTGCGCGTTCGCCGCCGACTGGGCCGGCCTGCACTTCATGGTCGGCGCCTTCCTGGCCGGCGTCGTGATGGATGTCGAATGGTTCGGCCAGGAAAACCTCGACGCCCTGTTCAAGAACGTGCTGCTGGTGCTGATGCCGGTGTTCTTCCTCAGTACCGGCCTGCGCACCAAGTGGGACCTGGGCGGCTACGCGGTGTTCTTCGTCGGCGGCCTGCTGCTGCTGGCGTCGGTGGGTGGCAAGCTGGTTGGCGCACATCTCGCCGGCAAGCTGCTGGGCTGGAAGAGCGGCGAGGCGTCGATTATCGGCTGGCTGCTGCAAACGAAGGGGCTGATCGAAATCATCTTCGCCAACATCCTGCTGGACAAGCAGATCATCACCAACGAGACGTTCACGGCCTTGTTGCTGATGGCCGTCGGCAGCACCATGTTGACGATTCCGATCGTGCACCCTAAACTCAACCGTGCACAGAACCGAGGACTGGTGAGTCAAGCCAGCTCCTGAACCCGATAGGATGAAGTCATGGCGCGTACCGGATTAACCAAAGCAGAAGTGAAAGCCAGCCGCGAGCGGCTGCTGGCGGCGGGACGTTACCCATCGGTTGACGCGGTGCGCCAGGACTTGGGCACCGGTTCCAAGTCCACCATCCACAAGCACTTGAAAGAGTTGCAGGAGGACGAGAGCCATCCGGGCGGCATCAAGCGCGACGACACCGAACGCAGTCTCAACGCGCTGGTCGAACAACTGGCCGGCCGCCTGCACGATGACGCCGACCGCCGCTTCCGCGCGCTGTGCGCGGAGCACGAACAGGCGATGCAGGCCAAGGAACGCGAACTGGCCGAGCTGCGCCGCACGGTGGCCCGGCTTTCGGCACGCGTCGCAGAACTGGAAATCGGCGCGGACGGCGGCTTGCCGCATGATGAAGGATTCGGCGACTTCAGCAACCTGTTCGCCAGCTCGCGCTGCGGCCAGCGCGACGACAGCGCCTTCAACGTGGTGCTGGCCGGCGGTCGCGCGGCGACCATCGATCTGGACAGCCCGCAAATCAGGCTGTACCACACCCTCAGCTAAATTCTACAGCGTGTGCGTGGCGCGTGACGAGCGCAACGCGGCGCCCAGCAGTTCCTCGATGCGCAGGCGGGCGCGCTGGCCGCTGTCATCATCCGGGAAGTGCACGCCCACGCCCTGCGCCTTGTTGTGGTGCGCATCGGGCGGCGTCAGCCACACGACCTTGCCGGCGATCTGGTACTTCTGCGGATCGTCCATCAGCGCCAGAATCAGATAGATCTCATCCCCGAGTTGGTACGGCTTCTGGGTCGATACGAACAGACCGCCATTTTTGAGGAAAGGCATGTAGGCGGCATACAGCGCCGCCTTTTCCCTGATGGTCAGCGACAACACCGTCGGCCGCGGCGCGGGGTTCGGGTTGAGCGGACTGGCAGCGGACATGAGCTTACCTTTCAGGCGCAGCAGTTGGCGTAGTCAAGCAGCATATCTTCCAGGAACAGCTTCGGCGACAGCGGGTGGTCCGACGTGGCGCGGCGGTCGTTGGCGCCCTTGATCGCGGCCAGCAGGCGGCTGACGTGGATCTTGTCGGCCAGACTGGCCAGCTCTTTCTGGTAACGAGGATAATAACGGATGTTGCCGGCGAGCTTGTAGGAAAACACATCATAAAGCCAGCGCTGCAGCCAGGAAACCGGGCCGGACAGCGGGACTTTCTGTAATTTGTCCGCGACTTTCAGCGCGCCTTCCACGCTCGGATGGGCCAGCAGTTGCAGCAAGATCTCCAGTTCCTCACGGCTGCCCGCCTCGGCTTGCCGCATTGCCGCCAGCGGCGCGCCACCCTGCTCGCGCAGCCAGCTGTCGGCATCCGCCACGCCCTGCGCCTTGAGCCAGGCGAGCGCTTCATCGTGGCTCGGCATCGGCAAACTGAACTTGCGGCAGCGCGACAGGATGGTTGGCAGCAGACGGTCGAGGCTGTTGGAGGCCAGCAGGAAAACGGTGCCCGGCGGTGGCTCTTCCAGCGTCTTCAGCAGCGCGTTGGAAGCGGCATTGTTCAGCGCCTCGGCCGGATACAGCACCACCACCCGCAAGCCCTGGCGGTGGGTGGAAATATTCATGAAGTCCGCCAGCGCGCGGATTTGCTCGATCTTGATTTCCTTGGACGGCGTCTTGGACTTGGCGGCCTTCTTGGCCTCGCCGTCCCCCTCTTCGTCGATCGGCTCGTCCTCCATGGATTCCGGCCGCAGGCGGCGGTAATCCGGATGGTTGTGCTGCGAGAACCAGCCGCAGGACGCGCACTGGCCGCAGGCGTGGCCATCCGGCAGCACCGCCTCGCATAGCAGGCCTTGGGCGAAGCGCTCGATGAAATCGGCCTTGCCTATGCCGGCGGCGCCATGGAACAGGATGGCGTGCGGCATGCGCGGGCGCAGCGTTTGCAACTGCTGCCACGACGCTTGCTGCCACGGGTAGATGGATTGACTCATTGTTCAGTATTCTATTTCAAAAAAACGCGTCCAGGATCGCGGCAAGCTGCAGCTGGATCTCGGCAATGCTCTGCGTCGAGTCGATCACGTGGAAACGCCGCGGGAACTGGGCCGCGCGGCGCAGGTATTCGCCGCGGGTGGCGGCAAAGAAATCGGCCTTTTCCTGCTCGAACTTGTCCAGCGCTCGGGTGGCGTCGAGCCGCGCGCGCGCCACTTCCAGCGGCACGTCGAACAGGAAGGTCAGATCCGGTTGCAGTGCGGGATGCACCCACTGCTCCAGCATTTCCAGCTTGGCCAGGCTCATACCACGACCGCCGCCCTGGTAGGCGAACGACGAATCGGTAAACCGGTCGGAGATGACCCACGCGCCACGCGCCAGCGCCGGCTCGATCACCTGCGCGATATGCTCGCGGCGGCTGGCGAACACCAGCAGCGCCTCGGTCTCCAGGTGCATTTTTTCATGCAGCACGATCTCGCGCAGCTTCTCGCCCAACGGCGTGCCGCCCGGCTCGCGCGAGCTGACCAGCTCAATGCCGCGCCGCTTTATGTAATCGCTGACGAAGGCGATGTGCGTGGACTTGCCGGCGCCATCGATGCCTTCAAAGGTGATGAATTTGCTCATTGCTTCTTAACTAAATTCTTATCGTTGATACTGGTTGACTGCGCGATTGTGGTCGTTCAGGTTGTCCGAGAACTGGCTGGTGCCATTGCCGCGCGAGACGAAATACAGCGCGGCGGTCTTGGCCGGCGACAGTGCCGCCGTCAGCGACTGCACGCCCGGCAAGGCGATCGGCGTGGGCGGCAGGCCGGCGCGCGTGTAGGTATTGTACGGGGTGTCGGTTTCCAGATCCTTCTTGCGGATCTTGCCATCGTATTTCAGGCCCATGCCGTAGATCACGGTCGGGTCGGTCTGCAGCAGCATGCCCAGCCGCAGGCGGTTGACGAACACGCCAGCGATCATCGAGCGTTCCGACTTCTGCCCGGTTTCCTTTTCGACGATGGAGGCCATGGTCAGCGCCTCATACGGCGACTTGTACGGCAGCGCCGGGTCGCGCTTGGCCCAGGCGTCGTTCAGGCGACTCAACATCATCACATGCGCTTGCTTGTAGATTTGCAGATCGCTGGAGCCCTTGGCGAACAGATAGGTGTCCGGGAAGAACAAGCCCTCGGCTTGCTTGTAATCGGAGCCGATCGCTTTCAGCACTTCCTGATCGGACAGCGCCACGGTGTCGTGCTTGAGGCCCTTGTGGGCGGCGATGGCGGCCCGCATCTGGCGGAAATTCCAGCCCTCGATGATGGTCAGCTGCTCCTGCGCGAACTCGCCGCGGGCCAGTTGCTCGATCAGGCGCATCGGCGTCGAACCCGGCTTCAGCTCGTAAGAGCCGGCCTTCAGCCGGGAGCTCTTGTTGGTCACGCGCGCCAGCAGATTGAACAGCAAAGGTTCAATCGGCACGCCGGCCTCGGCGATCTGCTGGCCGGCGGCGTGGGCGCCGCTGCCGGGCACGATGGTGAAATCGATGGCCTCCGCCGTCTCCGGAATGATGGGGTTCTGCGACCAGTACATGAAATAAGCACCGCCGGCGACGGCCAGCACGACACCGAGTCCTATTATTTTTTTGATAAAAGCCATTATGAAACCGTATTGTTGGATCAAGTCGCACAGCTTGCCAGTTCTTGACTGGGTCCGCCAGTGCCGCGTTTTGTGTGGCTTCTGACGCGATCTTCGCGACATCACTATAATGAGCCCGTAATGATAATGCTTTCACCGTCAAAAGATTGAAAATTATGCCTTCATGGAATGAACTTTTAGCGCAGCGTGCCGCGCCGCTGAACGCCACGCAACTGGCCACCGGCTTTGTCGCCCCGATGACGGACCTTGGCCTGATCGCCCTCGACGGCGAGGAGTCGGCCAGCTTCCTGCACAAGCAATTGACCAATGATGTGGAACATCTGGGCCAGGGCGAAGCGCGCCTGGCCGGCTACTGCTCGCCGAAAGGCCGCCTGCTGGCCTCGTTCCTGATGTGGCGCAACGAAGCGACCATCTTCCTGCAATTGCGGCGCGACATTCATGCGGCGGTACAAAAACGCCTGTCGATGTTTGTGCTGCGCAGCAAAACCAAATTGAGCGACGCCACCGAACTGCCGGCCAACGCGGTCGTGTTGGGCTTGGGCGGCGGCTTGGCGGAAGCCGCGCTGCGCAATTGGTTCGACGCCCTGCCCGCCAAGCCATTCGCCAAGCTGGATCACCCGCTGGGCACGCTGATCCGCGTGGCCGACGTGTTCGGCGCGCCGCGCTACCAGTGGCTGCTGTCGGCCGACACCGCGCAAAACGTGGTTGCCACCTTGGCCGAGACGCTGAATGTCGGCAACAACGACGCGTGGAATCTGTCGGAAATCCACGCCGGCATTCCGGCCATCGCCAAGGCCACGCAGGAACAGTTCGTGCCGCAGATGATCAACCTGGAATTGCTGGGCGGCGTCAACTTCAAGAAAGGCTGCTACCCGGGCCAGGAAATCGTCGCCCGCAGCCAGTATCTGGGCAAACTCAAGCGTCGTACCACACTGGTCAGCATTCCCGACGCGACGGCGGCGGCCGGCCAGGAAGTGTTTGCCACCGCCGATCCCGAGCAGCCGTGCGGCATGATCGTCAATGCCGCCCCCAACGGCAACGGCGGCGTCGATGCGTTGGTCGAGATGAAGCTGGCCGCCATCGAGGCCGGCTCGGTGCGGCTGGGCTCGGCGCAAGGCACGGCGCTGGCCTTCCTCGACATGCCTTATGCGCTGGAACCGCTCGATCTCTAGCATGGATTTGTATATCTACTACAAGGTCAAACAGGCCGATGCGGCATCCCTGCTAGCTGCAGTCGTCACCATGCAGACATCGCTGGCGCAGCGCCACGGCGTGGCGTGCCAACTCAAGCGGCGCCCCGAGACCAGCGAAGGCTTGCAGACGTGGATGGAAGTGTACGCCGCCACGCCGGAAGGTTTCGCGGCGGCGTTGCAGCAGGCCGTGGCCGAGGCTGACGTGGACCAGTTCACCACCGGCCTGCGCCACACCGAAGCCTTTATGGATGTCATCCCATGTGCCTGATTGTTTTTGCGTGGCAGGTGGTGCCGGCGGTGCCGCTGATCGCCGCCGCCAACCGCGACGAGTTCTACCAGCGCGCCACCGCGCCGGCCGCGCCGTGGCCCGAGCATCCGCAGATCTACGCCGGCCGCGACTTGCAGGCCGGCGGCAGCTGGATGGGCATCACCAGGCCGGATGAAAACCGCGGACCGTCGCGCTTCGCCGCCATCACCAATATTCGCGCGCCATCCGAACAGAAGGACAGCGCACCGTCGCGCGGTCAGCTGGTGGCCGACTACCTCGCCGGCGACATGACGCCGCAAGACTATGTGGCGTCGATCCGCGCCAGCGCCGACCAGTACAACGGCTTCAACCTGGTGCTGGGCGACCGCGACACGCTGATCTGGTACTCCAACAAAGGCGACAACGACCCGCGCAACGGCAAGCCACTGGCACCGGGCGTCTACGGATTATCGAACGCCCTGCTGGATGCGCCGTGGCCGAAAGTGGTCAAGACGAAAGCACAGTTCGCCAGCCTGCTGTGCCTGGGCGCGCCGGACGAGGCCTTCTTCGAAATGCTGTCCGACACCACCCCCGCGCCCGACCTGCGGCTGCCCGAAACCGGCGTGCCGCGGGACCTGGAGCGCATGCTGTCCGCCGTGCGCATCGAAAGCCAGAACTACGGCACCCGCACCTCCACCGTGGTCAAGCTCTACGCGCATGCACCGGCCACGCTGCATGAGATGCTGATTCACTAAAGCATGCATGGCCGGCGCTCTTCGACCTTTCCAGTAAATCGCGAAAGGCCTTGAATACCTTCTGCATCGCTGGGATTTTGTACGGGAACATCTCCTCCGGGTCCATCGCGTGGACGATCATGGCGTTGTCGACCTCAAAGATCAGCAGCTCGCCATTCGGCATCTCGGCGCAGTCGATGCCCAGATACGGCAGGCCCATGCGCTGGTCAATCGCTTGTAGCGCCGCCTTGTGGCGCTGGGCGAAATCCCGGTCAAAGCGGGCCATGACGGCTTCCTCTTCAGCCCGTTTTTCCACGCTGCCGTTCGTGCCGCCGTCCGGCTGGTGCATCATCCAGCCCTTGGAGATGGCGTAGTGGCAAATGAAAGGCTGGCCGTCAATCAGCACCACGCGATACTGACGGAATAGCCGGTCCGTGCTGCGGTAATCGACAAAGCGCGATACATAGAAGTACGGCCCGTCCATTTCTTTCAGATACTTGCCCAGCGCCGCCGGCGTGTTGAGCTTTTGCAGATGCATGCCGGAATGCGAGCCCAGCGGCCGGACGATAATCGGGAAGCGGCCCTCCGGCAGCAGGGCATCGAGCGGCCGCGCGCCGGACGCCACCGCGTTCAGAGCGCCCAGTCCGCTGCGGATCGTTATTGGCATCATCACGCCCGGCACGCCACGCAGCGCCGCGCTGACGCTGTCACGCGACAGCTTGCGGATCTGCTCCGGCCGGTTGATGACCGGACGCGGCCAGTCGCTGGTGTACGCCACCAGCCGCCGCAGCAGCGCCTGATTGGCTTCCGACTCGGCCACGGCCACCAGCATCACATCGTGATCCGGCACTTCATCGGGAAAGTCCTCGTCGGGGCACAGGTAGAGCAGTTCCAGCGTCACATCGCTGTTTTCGACCAGGAATTCAACGGGCGTATTGGCCATCAGATCGCCTGGGCCCATCAGCACCAGCAAGGTCAGGCCCGGCGCGCGGTGGGCGGCGATGGTGTAATGCGGCTTCAGCATGATGGCCTCCGCCTGCACCGCCAACGCGTCCTCGCGGTTGCCGGTCAGTTGCAGCACGGTGGAGAAATCCATATAGGCGTGCGCGTCGTTCGGGTAAGTCTGTGCGCGTTCCAGCAAGGTCTGACCGATTGTTGACAGATCTTCGCCTGCCAAAGCGCGACGCATCAGCGGCGCCACCCCGATCAGCGGGGCAGCGAAATTTTCGTGCATTTTCTTTGCCATTTGACTCAATTTTTTCTGAGGCCTGCCGTTATCACCAGTAGCGGGGCAATCCACCAAACGACATGCCTCACTTACAGGAAGGACAACAATCATCATGGACACGAGCAATATTTACGGTTTCGCCGTATTACCCGCCACCGCCGCCACGGCGGCGGCGGTGGCCGTGCCCGCCTCTGGAAAAAATGCGGGGACGGACACCGCTCAATCTATTGTCGCCGCGAACGAGGCGCCCGTGGTCCGCGTGCCGAGTAAAACTGAGTTAAAAAAGTCGGTTGACGCGATCAACCGTTTCCTTGAGAGCAATAGTGAAGTGCATTTCAGCATCGATGACGACAGCGGCGTGTCCGTCATTAAGGTGATTGATACTGAAACGAAAAAGATTCTGCGCCAATTCCCGTCCGAGCAATCGCTGGAAATCGGCCGCAATCTGACCACCAAAGGCCTGCTGATCGACAGCGAGGCCTGATCCGGCGTTTAGAAGTTACGCTGCATATTGATGTGGGCGATGCCCGCCTCGTAAAACTCTTCCCCTTCGATGGCAAAACCGTGGCGCGTGTAGAACGGCGCCGCGTGCGTCTGCGCGCTCAGCGCCACATGGTGGTCGCCGCGCACCTTGGCCTGTTGCATCAGCGCTTGCAGCAATGCCCCGCCGACGCCGCTGCCGCGCGCGATCTTGCGTACCGCCATGCGGCCGATATGGCCGTCCGGCAAGAGACGGCCGGTGCCGACCGGGATGCCGTCGGCGTCATAGGCCACGGCATGGAGACAAACGATGTCCAGACTGTCCATCTCCAGTTCGGCGGGAACGCCCTGCTCTTCGACAAAGACTTCGGTACGGATAGCCTTGGCGTCGGCGTTCAGTGTGCCCCAGTCTCCCAGTTTGATGTTGTACGTGCTCATCATAATTTCCTTCTGACCAAAATACGATTGTCGCACGTCAACCCTTCGACGTGGAAGCACCGTTGATTTTGGCCTGCAACAGTGCGCGGATTTGCGGCGTTGCGGCATACGGGTCGGGCGGGTTGACGCCGGCGACCACGCTTTCCAGATTGTCGCGCACGCCGGCCAGCGCCTCCGGATGCGAGTAGATGTAGAACCGGCCCTCGGCGATGGCGCGGAACGTGATATCCGCCACCTGCGCCGCCGACACCTTGCCGCTGGCGACCGCCTTGTCGGTCATGAACTGGGCGGCGAGCTGGCTGGCGGTGGGGCCGACCGTCATGCGCACGTCGTCCGGACGGTTGCGGTGCGACTGGCTGATGCCGGTCGGCACAAAGTACGGGCACAACACCGAGGCGCCGATCGGCGCGCCGACCAGTTGCAGGTCGTGGTACAGCGTTTCCGACAGCGACACCACCGCATGCTTGGCGACGTTGTAGACGCCCATCGCCGGCGCATTCAGCAAGCCGGCCATCGAGGCGGTGTTGACGATGTGCCCTTCGAAGGACGGGTCCTTCGCGGCCGCGTCCAGCATCAGCCGGGTGAAAATGCGCACGCCATGGATCACGCCCCAGACGTTGACGCCCATCACCCATTCCCAATCCGCCTCGGTGTTTTCCCAGATCAAACCGGCCGCCCCGACGCCGGCGTTGTTGAACACCAGATGCACGGCGCCAAACGCGGCCACCGCCGCATCGGCCAGCGCCTGCACCTGCTCGCCCTTGCGCACATCGCACAACTGCGCGATGACGCTGGCGCCCTGCCCGCGCAGCTCGCCGGCGGCGCGCTCCAGCGCATCGGCCTGAACGTCGGCCAGCACCAAGTGCATGCCCTCGCGCGCGGCCACCTCGGCGAATTGACGGCCCAAGCCGCTTGCTGCACCCGTGATCACCACCACTCTGTCGCGGAATGTTTTCATATGAGCTTCACCAGTTGTTTGCCAAAGTTATGCCCGTGCAGCAGGCCCATGAAAGCTTGCGGCGCGGCGGCCAGGCCGTCCGCCACGGTTTCCCGGTAGGTGATGCGCCGGTCGGCGACCAGCGCGGCCAATTCCTGCAGGCCCTGCTGCCAGTATTCCATGTGTTCGGTGATGATGAATCCGCGCAAGCTCAGGCGGTTGATCAACAGCAGGCGCGCATTTTTGATCGGCATCTCGGCGCCGTTGTAACCGGCGATCAGCCCGCACAGCGCGACGCGGGCGAAGGCGTTGGTACGCGCCAGCGCTGCATCCAGACAGTCGCCGCCGACGTTTTCGAAGATGGCGTCAACGCCGTCCGGCGTGGCGGCGGCCAGGTCGGCCTCCAGATTGCCTGCCTTGTAGTCGACGCAGGCGTCGAAGCCCAGTTGCTTGACCACGTAGTCGCATTTCTCCGGCCCGCCGGCGATGCCGACCACGCGACAGCCGCGCAAGCGCGCCAGTTGGCCGACCACGCTGCCGACCGCGCCGCTGGCGGCAGAAACCACCACGGTTTCGCCGGCGGCCGGTGCCATGATCTGGTTCAGGCCATACCATGCCGCCATGCCCGGCATGCCCACCGCGCCGAGGTAGGCCGACAAGGGAATGTGCGAGATGTCGAGCTTGCGCAACAGCGCGCCGTCCGACACGCCCATCTCGGCCCAGCCCAGCATGCCGCCAACGTGATCGCCAACCCGGAACAGCGGGTTGCGCGAGGCGACAACCTGGCCGACGGTGCCGCCGATCATGGTCTCGTCCAGCGCCTGCGAGGCGGCATAGCTGGCGGCTTTGCTCATGCGGCCGCGCATGTACGGGTCCAGCGACAGGTAATGGTTGCGGATCAACACCTCGCCGTCCGCCAACTCGGGCACCGGCACCGTCTCCAGCCGGAAGTTCTCCGGCGCGACGGCACCGCGCGGCCGCGCGGCCAGCACGATGCGCTGGTAGGTTGCCGGAATCGTCATACCGCCGACACGCCGCCGTCCACCGCCAGGATCTGGCCGGTGATGTGTTTGCCGGCATCGGAGGCGAACAGCACGGCCGCGCCTTTCAGATCTTCATCATCGCCGAGGCGGTTCAGCGGAGCGTGGCCGATCAGCTGGTCGCCCATGGCCGACAGCAGGCCCTTGGTCATTTTGGACGGGAAGAAGCCCGGCGCCAGCGCGTTGACCGTGATGCCGTGGCGGCCCCATTCGCCGGCCAGCGTGCGGGTAAAATTGACCAGCGCGCCTTTCGAGGTGTTGTAGGCGATGGTTTGCATGGTGCCGGGAGGGTTGCCGGCCAAGCCGGCGATCGAGGCGATGTTGATGATGCGGCCGGACTGGCGCGGGATCATCGAGCGCTTGCCGACCAGTTGCGACACCACGAAGATGCTGCGGATGTTCAGGTCCATCACCTTGTCCCAGGCTTCCAGCGGATGGTCTTCGGCCGGCGCGCCCCAGCTGGCGCCGGCGTTGTTGATCAGGATGTCGATATGGCCAAGATGGCCGATGGCGGCGGTGACCAGGGCCTCGGCCTGCGCGTCCTGCGACAGGTCGGCGGCGACCGCGTGCGCGCTGATGCCGCGCTGGGTCAGGAAGGTGACGGCTTCATCGAGTTCGGCTTGCTTGCGCGCCGAGATCACCACCTTGGCGCCCTGCTCGCCCAGCGCCAGCGCCATTTGCAGACCCAGGCCACGCGAGCCGCCGGTGACGAGCGCGGTCTTGCCGGCCAGTGAAAAAAGTTCTTGGGTAGTACGCATCGTTTTGTCTCCTTTGCACTGACTAAAACCACGCATCCCGCATATCGAGCGTGGTGGTATCTATGGCGGCCAACAATTCCAGCTGCGGCCCCACTTTCGGCAACTCCCACTGGAAGAAATACAGACAGGCCTGTAGCTTGCCGCGATAAAAATCCGTGTCGCCGCCGGTCAGCGCCGATGCCGCCAGCAAAGCCTGCTGCAGCCAGATCCATGCGACCACCACATGGCCGACCGCCTCCAGATACAGGCTGGCGTTGGCCAACGTCTGGTTCAAATCGCCGACAGCATACAGCTTTTGGGTCACTTCTTCCACGGTTTGCCAAGCCTGTTCCAGCGCGTCCGCGTGCGACCGCAACCCGGCACTGATGGCGGCCAGATCGGGAGTAACCGTGTCCGGCGCGCCAACACTGCCGCGCACCTTGCGCACCGTCTTGCGCAGCTCGGTGCCGAAGGCACGGAACAAGGCGCCGTCGTGCAAGGTGACCTTGCGTCCCAGCAGGTCCAGGCCATGGATGCCGTGTGTGCCTTCGTGGATCGCGTTCAGGCGATTGTCGCGGTAAAACTGTTCGACATTGTATTCGCGGGTATAGCCATAACCGCCGTGGACCTGAATCGCCAGGCTGTTGGCCTCAACGCACCATTGGGATGGCCAGGACTTGGTGATCGGCGTCAGGAAATCCAGCACCCGGGCCGCATGTTCGCGGGCTTCCGCCGTTTCGGCGGTGTTCTGCTCGTCGACCAGACGGGCACTGTACAACACCAGGCCGAGCGCGCCTTCGACATATGCCTTCTGCGCCAGCAGCATGCGCTTGACGTCGGTATGCTGGATGATCGGGATTTGCGGTTGCGCCACATCCTTGTTGGCCGGATGGCGCCCTTGCGGCCGGTTGCGCGCGTATTCCAGCGCGTGCAGATAGCCGGTGTAACCCTGCACCGCCGCGTTGAGGCCGACAGCGATGCGTGCCTCGTTCATCATATGGAACATATTGGCCAGGCCGTGGTGCGGCTTGCCGACCAGATAGCCTATGGCGCCGCCGCGCTCGCCGAAGTTGAGCAGGCAGTTGGTGGTGCCGCGGTTGCCCATCTTGTGGTTCAGACCGGCCAGTTCGATGTCATTGCGCGCGCCGAGGCTGCCGTCAGCGTTGACCAGATACTTCGGCACGATGAACAGCGAGATCCCTTTCACGCCCGGAATCAGCTTGCCATCTTCGCCGGGAATCTTGGCCAGCACCAGATGAATGATGTTGTCGGCCAGCTCGTGGTCGCCAGCGGAAATCCACATCTTGTTGCCGGTCAGGCGGTACTGGCCGTCACCGTCCGGCAGCGCGCGGGTGGCGATGTCGGACAGGCTGGAGCCGGCCTGCGGCTCGGACAGACACATGGTGCCGAAGAAGCGGCCTGCCAACATCGGATCGACGTAAGTCGCGATCTGCTGCGGCGACGCGCACTTGAGCAAGGTGTTGGCGTTGCTCATCGTCAGGAAGGTGTAGGACGCGGTGCTGACGTTGGCGGCGGTAAAGTACGCCGCCAGCGCCTTGTCGACCACCATCGGCAACTGCATGCCGCCGCGCTCGTAGTCCTGGCCGGCCGCCATCAGGCCAGCCGCCGAGAACGCATCGAGCGCCACCTTCACCTCAGGGATTAGCTTTACTTTGCCATCGACCACGTGCGGCTCATTGGCGTCCGCCTTTTTGTTATGCGTGGCGAACAGATCGGTGGCGAGCCGTTCGGCGGTATCGAGCGCCGCGTCAAAGGTTTCGCGGTTGTGGTCCTCAAAGCGGGCGCGACGCGTCAAGGCCTCCGCGTCCAGCCATTCGAACAGCATGAAAGCCAGATCGCGGCGCGATAGAATGGTCGAAGCCATGCTCACACCACTTCAAACAGACCGGCCGCGCCCTGGCCGCCACCGATGCACATGGTGACCACCACATATTTGACGCCGCGCCGCTTGCCCTCGATCAGCGCGTGGCCGACCAGGCGCGCGCCCGACACGCCGTAGGGATGGCCGACCGCGATGGCGCCACCGTTGACGTTGAGGCGGTCCATCGGAATGCCCAGCTGATCGGCGCAGTACAGCACCTGCACCGCGAAGGCTTCGTTCAGTTCCCACAAACCGATATCCTCGACCTTCAGGCCGGCCTTATTCAGCAGCTTGGGCACGGCGAACACCGGGCCGATGCCCATCTCATCAGGCTCGCAACCGGCGACGGCGAAACCGCGGAACACACCCAGCGGCTGCAAGCCTTTGGCGGCGGCGGTTTGCGCGTTCATGACGATGGCCATCGCGCCACCGTCGGAGAACTGGCTGGCGTTGCCGGCGCTGATCACGCCGCCCGGCAGCGCGGTGCGGATCTGGGAAACCGCCTCATAGGTCGTATCGGCGCGGATGCCCTCATCGGCGGCAATGGTCACCTCGCGCGACAGCAACTGGCCGGAGGCCTTGTCGGCCACGCCCATTACCGTGGTCATCGGCACGATCTCGGCGTCGAACAAGCCGGCGGCTTGTGCCGCGGCGGCGCGCTGCTGGCTCTGCACGCCGTACTCATCCTGACGGGCGCGGCTGATGTTGTAGCGCTTGGCGACGGTTTCGGCGGTCTGCAACATCGGCCAATAGATTTCCGGCTTGTGCTGCGACAGCCAGACTTCCTTGTACATGTGCAGATTCATCTCCTGCTGCACGCAGGAAATCGACTCCACGCCGCCGGCGGCATAAATGTCGCCCTCGCCGGCGATGATACGCTGGGCGGCGAGGGCGATGGTCTGCAGGCCGGACGAGCAGAAACGATTGATGGTCATGCCGGCCGTGGTCACCGGGCAACCGGCACGGAGGGCGATCTGGCGCGCGATATTGCCGCCGGTCGCGCCTTCGGGATTGGCGCAGCCGACCAGCACATCCTCGACCTCGCCCGGGTCCAGATGCGCGCGCCGGATGGCGGCCTCCAGCACATGGCCACCGAGCGTGGCGCCGTGCGTCATGTTGAACGCGCCTTTCCACGACTTGGCCAGGCCGGTACGGGCGGTCGAAACAATGACGGCATCGATCATGAGAGTCTCCTATAGTAATGGTGTTGTGCGAACCAGAATAGCATAGTTTTAGTACGGTCGTTCGCAAACCTTTTTGTAAGTTTCGCGTAAGTTTCGTGAAAGCATCGCGTAAGGTTAGGCGCCCAAACTCGAATCAAGCTGACGAAGTATTAACTATCTCAGCCGGGGAAAGAACAGCCTAAAAAATCCAACAGGAGACACATCATGGCAAATAGCGGTACTGCGGACAACCGCAACCTACCCAAGCAAACCGCGCCGATCACGGCCGAAGAGCGCAAGGTGATTTTCGCGTCCTCGCTCGGCACCGTATTCGAGTGGTACGACTTTTATCTGTACGGCGCGCTGGCGCCGATCATCGCCAAGCAGTTCTTCATCGGCGAACCGACCACCACCTTCATTTTTGCGCTGCTGGCGTTCGCCGCGGGCTTCATCGTGCGGCCGTTCGGCGCCATCGTCTTTGGACGGCTGGGCGACATGGTCGGCCGCAAGTACACCTTCCTGGTGACCATCCTGATCATGGGCGCCTCCACCTTCATTGTCGGCCTGCTGCCGGGGCACGCGGCGATCGGCATCGCGGCGCCGATCATCCTGGTCACCCTGCGCATCATGCAAGGGCTGGCGCTGGGCGGCGAGTATGGCGGCGCGGCCACCTACGTGGCTGAACACGCGCCGGCAGGCAAGCGCGGCTCGTTCACCGCCTGGATACAGACCACCGCGACCATGGGCCTGTTCCTGTCGCTGCTGGTGATCCTGGGCACCCGCACCGCCGTCGGCGAGGAAGCCTTCAACGCCTGGGGCTGGCGCGTGCCGTTCCTGGTATCGGTGCTGCTGCTGGGCGTGTCGGTATGGATCCGCATGTCGATGAATGAATCGCCAGCCTTCGCCAAAATGAAGGCCGAGGGGAAAACCTCGAAAGCGCCGCTGAGCGAAGCTTTCGGCCAATGGCGCAACCTGAAAGTGGTGATCCTGGCGCTGATCGGCCTGACGATGGGCCAGGCGGTGGTATGGTACACCGGCCAGTTCTACGCACTGTTCTTCATGACCCAGGTGCTGAAAATCGACGGTGCCACCGCCAACATCATGACCGCGCTGTCGCTGTTGCTGGCGACGCCGTTCTTCATCTTCTTCGGCATGCTGTCGGACAAGATCGGCCGCAAATGGATCATCCTGGGCGGCTGCCTGATCGCCGCCGCGACCTACTTCCCGCTGTTCGGCGCGCTGACCCACTACGGCAACCCGCAGCTGGAAGCGGCACTGAAGAACTCGCCGGTGGTGGTGTACGCCGACCCGGCATCGTGCAACTTCCAGTTCAACCTGACGGGCCAGAAGAAATTCACCTCGTCGTGCGACATTGCCACCAGCATCCTGTCGAACGCCTCGGTGAACTACACCAAGCAGGACGCGCCGGCCGGCAGCGTGGCCAAGATCAAGGTGGGCGACAAGGAAATCACCGGCTTCAACGCCGTGCTGACGCCGGATGGCCTGAGCTTCGACAAGGCCTCGAAAGACGCCGACGCCGCGCTGAAGAAAGAAGTGGGCGCCGCCGTGAAAGCGGCCGGCTACCCGGCCAAGGCGGACGACGCGCAGATCAACAAACCGATGATGGTGCTGATCCTGTTCATCCTGGTGCTGTACGTGACGATGGTATACGGCCCGATCGCCGCGATGCTGGTGGAAATGTTCCCGACCCGCATCCGCTACACGTCGATGTCGCTGCCGTACCACATCGGCAATGGCTGGTTTGGCGGGCTGCTGCCGACGATCTCGTTCGCGCTGGTGGCGTTCAAGGGCGACATCTACTACGGCCTGTGGTACCCGATCATCATCGCGCTGACCACGTTGGTGATCGGCGCGCTGTTCGTCGGCGAAACCAAGGACAACAACATCTACGCGGCCGACTAACCCCCACCGCCCACGAAGCCGCCTGCGGGCGGCTTTTTTTTCGCCGTGTCAAACCCGGGTGTCAAACTCCGGTTTCAAACCCGGTGTCAGATACCGTCTTGAATGGCAAGCTTTTTCGATAAGTATTTGGGGTCGAAAGGCTTGCCAGTACGGATGACACCGTAAATCAGATGCGTCAGTTTGTGAACGACAGCACTGATCAC
>NZ_WWCP01000002.1 GCF_009857505.1 Duganella lactea | reverse complement strand
TTCGGACTAATAAAATGAAACAGACAAGGGCGCCTATCTGACACACGGGTTCAACTACCCAAAGTCTGGTCGGCGTCACCCTGCCTGACCGTTGCCACCTCCACATTATCCGGCGATGGCGCGGTAGATTCAATATACGAGGTCTGACAAAAGCACACGGCCTCAACTGCTACGCAGTTGAGGCCGTGTGCTTTTGTCAGACCTGACACCGTTTTTCAACATCCAGCTCGACCCAGACGGGGGCGTGGTCGCTGGGCTTTTCACGGCCGCGCACATGGCGGTCCACCTCGGCTTTTGTTAGCGTCGGCGCCAGCGATGGGCTGAGCAGCAGGTGGTCGATCCGCAGCCCGGCATCGCGTCCGTAGGCGTTGCGGAAATAATCCCAGAACGTGTATATCTTTTCGTCGGGATGCATGGTGCGCAGCGCGTCGGTCCAGCCTTGCGCCAGCAGACGGTGATAGGCGTCGCGTACTTCCGGACGGAATAAGGCGTCGTCAAGCCAACGCTCGGGTTTATAGACATCCAGCTCGCTCGGGATGACGTTAAAATCGCCAGCCAATATCGCTGGGCTGTCGAGTAATTTTTCAGCGTGAATAATCAGCCGCTCAAACCATTTCAGTTTGTAGTCGAATTTCGGTCCTGGTGCGGGATTGCCATTCGGCAGATATAAGCCGCCGATTAATATGCCGCTCACCATCGCTTCAATATAGCGGCTTTGGCTGTCGTCCGGATCGCCGGGCAGGCCACGTCCGGTTTCGATCGGCAACTGGCCGCGCGCCAATATGGCGACGCCATTCCAGCTTTTCTGACCGTGCCAGATCGCCTGATATCCAGCCGCTTGAATGGCGTCTATCGGGAATTTCTCTTGTGGCGCTTTTAATTCTTGCAGGCAGACGACATCCGGCTGGGTTTCTTCCAGCCATTGCAGCAGGGCAGGGAGGCGGGCGCCTATACCGTTGACGTTGAATGTAGCGATACGCATACAGCCAGTATAAACGTTTCACGCCTCATGCGCCTGTGCGCTTGCCCACGCACAGGCCCCGTGGTTACACCAGTTATTGGCATGTTCAGGCCAATGGATGGCATAGCTAACAAATGCCGCTTGACACGTTATCAAAACAAGTCTACTGTATTACTCAACTAATACACAAATACGGAATCACGGTGACCCACACTTCCAGCTTATTTTCGATAGCGACCGGTTCATCCGATCCTATCTACCGGCAGTTGATCGAGCAGGTGCGGCGATTGATTGCCGCCGGCGCTTTAAAACCCGGCGATGTTTTGCCATCGGTGCGTGATGTCGCCGTGGCATTGGCCGTCAATCCGATGACCGTTTCCAAGGCTTATAACATGCTGGAAACCGAGGGCTTATTAAGCCGGGCACGCGGAGTTGGCATGTTGGTGGCAGAGGGTAATAAACCCCAGGGCCGCGAGAATCTTTTAATACCGACGCTGGAGCGCGCCGCCGTCGAAGCGCGCCAGCTGGAGCTGGATAGTCAGACTGTTATTGCGCTGTTCACAAAAATTCTTGGAGAAACCAAATGAAGTCAGTCGTTGAAATAAATAACCTGCATAAAGCTTTCGATAAACAGCAGGTATTACAAGGTGTTAATTGGACGATTGAACCGGGCAAGGTGATCGGCCTGTTGGGCCGCAACGGCGTCGGCAAGTCGACACTGCTGGAGTGCCTGCTGGGCCTGCGCGAAGCCGATTCCGGCGGCAGTTCGCTGTTCGGTCATCCTGCGGGAGCGCTCAACGATGAGGTCCGCGCCAACATCGGCTACGTGCCGCAAAAGTCGGAAGTGTTCGAGTGGTTGACGCCATTGCAACTGCTGGACTATTTCAAAGCGCTGTATCCGCGTTGGAATCAGGCCAAGGTCGATGGCCTGATGCAGCGCTGGGGCTTTGACGGCGATACCGCGAACAAGCAGGTCGCCAAGCTCTCCGGCGGACAAAAGCAGCGCCTGTCGATCATCCGCGCGCTGGCCCACGATCCGAAGTTGCTGGTGCTGGACGAGCCGGTTGCCAGTCTGGACCCGATCGGCCGCCGCGATTTTCTGCAGGAATTGATCAGCGGCGTCATCGAGCGCGACACCACGGTGATCTTCTCTACCCACATTCTGTCCGACCTGGAGCGCGTGGCGCTGGACGTGGCGTTCCTGCAAGGCGGCAAAATCGTGTTGCAAGGCGCGCTGGATGAATTGCTGGAAGGCAAAAATCTCAGCCTGGAAGACTTGTTCTTCGAGGTGACGAAATGAGCGCCACCGGCTGGACGGCTTACCGGCAATTGCTTTTGCAGGTGTTTCGTGAAGAGACCGGTTACCGCATGATGAAGCGCGTTACCTGGCTGCTGCTGGGCGGCGTATTGCTCATCATGGCGGTGAGCCTGTACTTGAACAAATCGTCGCCGACCAAGGGACTGTTGGCATTGTTTCTGTTTGTTGCCGTGCCGATGTGGGGTGGCATCTTCCTTAAAAACGCGACGGCGCAAAACCGGCCGGAATATGCCGTCCTGGTGCCGCAATTGCGCACGCGCCTGATGCGCCTGACCACCATCCTGCTCATCGCCAGTTCATTGCTGCTGAGCGTGCCGATAGCGTGGATATTCGGCGCCCCTGGTTATGCCTTGCTGGCTGGCGGAGCGATGAGCTTGTACATCCTGTTCATCTCGCGCTACCAGTGGGCGGGGTTTTTCCCAGCGTTGATCGCGCTGCCGCTGGCTAAAACCGGCCTGGCCGACCGGCTAATCCCGGCACTGCACGAAGACTTGGGCCAGGCCGCCACCTCCGTGCTCGGCTGTGTGATGTTGCTGGCGCTGGGCGCCTGGGGCTTGCGCCAAGTGTTCCCTCAGGGCGGCGATGCGCACTGGGTCTGGTTCAAGCGCCTTTGCCGCAACAAGGACGCGGCGCGGGCACCTGCACAAGCGGTCCCTGTCACGCGCCTCGGCGAATGGTGGCAGGCCAAGCGCGCCAGTCGCTATCAGGTGTCGCTGCGCAACGATAGCCGCGATGGCGGCACGCCGCAGCGCATGATGATGTACGCGCTCGGGCCGGGCGCGCACCCGGCGACCTATATCGCTTCCGGGGTGGTCAACACGATGATCGCGCTGGCCGTGCTGGCAGTGGCCCATGGACGCGTTAGTGCCAGCGTCTTTGTGGTGATGGGCACGGTGATGCAGTGTTCGGTGCTGCTGATTTTAATGATGTATGTCCAGGGCGTGGTTGACGGCGCCATACGCTATCGTACCGAACAGGCGATATTTTTCCTTAGTGCCAGTGCGCCCGCCAAGGCGCAGGTCAACCGTCTGCTGGCCGGCGCCATGCTGCGCGGCTTCTTCATGGTCTGGCTGGCGGCGCTGGTGTGTGTATGCTGCATCGACTTCGTCATTCAGGGGGAGGTCGGGCTGCGCGGCATCAGCTTTATGCTGGCCATCTTGTTGCTGCCGCTGGCCTGCAAGCTGCCGCGTGATTATGCGGTCGCGCAGGCCACAGACAAGAGTACGTCCTGGATTGCAGTGAGTGTGCCGTATATGATCGTTTGCAATGTCCTGCTGTCGCTGGTGAATGCGCGCTATCAGCTACCGTGGTTCTGGCTGGCAGGCGTGATTGCTGTGGTAAGTTTGCTGGTGCTCTGCCGTCGCTGGCGCAAGCTGCTGGCGTTGCCGCCGGTGCTGCCGGCGGGGCGTCTGGCGGTTTAAGACTTTGCTGGGCGGCTAAGCCACAGCACATCGACCACCGCGCTGACCCAGCAGATCAGCACCACCGCCGACGCCAGGTTGGTGGCGAAATTGTCGGCGCCGGAGGCGTGCACGCGTTCCAGCAGCATGGTCGGGTCCAATGGCAGCGTGCCGTTATTGATTTCGGCCAGCAGCTGATTGGTCAGTTGCAGTATGGTGCTCAGCAGGTACAGCACAGCGACGGCGGCCGGCACCAGAAACAGCATGCCGCGCGCGCCGCGCCGGGGACGTAGCGCAAGGTGGCCGAGGCCCGGAAATAGCAAGGCGGAAATCAGTACTGCGCGCGAAGATGCTTTCAAGGTCGCTCCCGTGGTGAGTCCGCACAGATTACAACATCTGAGCGGACGCTGCGCGCCAGCGGTCTCCGGTTTTCTGGATGTAGTGGGCATAGACGTAACGCCACGGCATCGCCAGCGGGATGATGATCGCGACCGCGCATTCGAAAGCGGTGGCGATAATAGCCTCGTCCATCTGGCCGGTGCGCCACGCGGGCAGGGCCACCAGCAGCAGCCACAGCGTTTTCCAGCTCATTTCCCATATCAGTACCGGCAACATCTGCAAAGGATAGCGGATGCCGATAATGCACAGCAGGCTGAACGCCGTCAGCATGCACTTGACGACGCCCTGCGCCAAGCCCCATGGCTCGGCGTGCCGCAGCACACCCGGCCACACCACCAGCGCCAGGCCCAGCGCAATGATGCAATACACAGCTCTCAGCGAATACAGGCGAAACAGCGATACGTGTGGCATGGTCTGGCGCTCCTCAGATGGGGATTATTCGACGTCTTTCAGCACTTTTTCAATGGCGATGATGCGCACCTTCAGGTCGGCCAGCGCGGCGGCGGTTTCCTCCTGTGCGGCGACGGCGCGCTCGGCGATGGCGCGGTACGACGCCTCATTCTCCGCCTGCAACTGCGCCTTCTTGATGATGGTCTGCGAGCGGATCAGGAAGATCATGAAGATCGTGCCGAAGAAGATCGCCAGGGTAGTCAGGTAAACCGGTTCAGACATATGCGCCTCTATTTTTCAGGTTGGTTGGTCAGTGTTGCTACCGCGTCAGCGATGATTGCCGGCGTCAGGTCGATGGCGAATGGGGCCGCCTCAAAATAATTGAGCGCCTTGCCATCGGCCGACAACTCCAGTTGGCTGGTGACCAGCCCGGCATCCTGCAGCTTCTGCAGGTGCAGATGCAGCAAAGGCCGGCTGATATTCAACTCCCGCGCCAACTGGCTCACATAATTGCGTCCGCCGGACGACAGCGCCGCCACCACCCGCAAACGATGCGGGTTGGACAGCGCCGCCAGCGCCGCCAGCAACTGATCGCCCGTGAGATGTTTTGATTTCATGTGTCAATAATATCTGACAGGTGTAATGAACGCAAGCAAAAAGCGCAAGCAAAAAAAATCCCGGCGTGTGGCCGGGATTTTCAGGGAGCGAGACTAACTTATTCGTAGTCGCTGATCGGCGCGCAGCCGCAGAACAGGTTGCGGTCGCCGTAGACGTTGTCGGCGCGGCCGACCGGCGGCCAGTACTTCTGCTTGCGCAGCGATGGCACCGGATAGGCGGCCACTTCGCGCGAGTACTTGCGATCCCAGACGTCGGCCGTCAGCACCTCGGCGGTGTGTGGCGCGAATTTCAGCGGGTTGTTCAGCTTGTCGAACTCGCCGCTTTCCACCTTGGCGATCTCGCCGCGAATGGCGATCATGGCGTCGATGAAGCGGTCCATCTCGGCTTTCGATTCCGATTCGGTCGGTTCGATCATCAGCGTTCCCGGCACCGGGAACGACATGGTCGGTGCGTGGAAGCCGAAGTCCATCAGGCGCTTGGCCACGTCTTCGTTGCTAATGCCGGTGGCGTCTTGCAGCGGACGCAGGTCAATGATGCACTCGTGCGCCACCAGGCCGTCGTGGCCCGCGTACAGCACCGGGAAGTGCGGCGACAGGCGACGCGCGATGTAGTTGGCGTTGAGGATCGCGGTTTCGGTCGCGGCGGTCAGTCCTTCGGCGCCCATCATGGCGATGTACATCCACGAAATCGGCAGGATCGATGCCGAGCCGTATGGCGCGGCCGACACCGAACCGATGCCGGCGTTGTCGCGGATATAGCCGGTCGAACGCTGGTTCGGCAGGAACTTGGCCAGGTGCGCGCCAACGCCGATCGGGCCGACGCCCGGGCCGCCACCGCCGTGCGGAATGCAGAAGGTCTTGTGCAGGTTCAGGTGCGATACGTCGCCGCCGAACGCGCCCGGCGCGGCCACGCCGACCAGCGCGTTCATGTTGGCGCCGTCAACGTACACCTGGCCGCCATGGCTGTGCACGATCTCGCACAGTTCGCGGATGCCTTCTTCAAACACGCCGTGGGTCGACGGGTAGGTGACCATGACGGCCGCCAGATTCTTCGAGTGCAGTTCTGCTTTCGCTTTCAGGTCGGCCAGGTCGACGTTGCCGTTGGCGTCGCAGGCTGTGACCACCACCTGCATGCCGACCATCGACGCCGAGGCCGGGTTGGTGCCGTGCGCCGACGATGGAATCAGGCAGATGTTGCGGTGGCCTTCACCACGCGACTGGTGGTAAGCCTGGATCACCAGCAGACCGGCGTATTCGCCCTGCGAGCCGGCGTTCGGTTGCAGCGAGATGGCGGCGTAGCCGGTCACCGCGCACAGCATCTCTTCCAGCGACGCGATCATTTCGCGGTAGCCGACGGTCTGCGCTTCCGGTGCGAACGGATGGATGGTCGAGAATTCTGGCCAGGTCACCGGAATCATTTCGCTGGTGGCGTTCAGCTTCATGGTGCAGGAACCCAGCGGAATCATGGTGCGGTCCAGCGCCAGATCCTTGTCGGCCAGCGAGCGCAGATAGCGCAGCATCTCGGTTTCCGAGTGATAGCGGTTGAATACCGGGTGCGTCAGGTAGGCGCTTTCGCGCTGCAGCGCTTCAGGGAAGGCGCGCTCGACGGCCGCTTCCACGGTGTCGAAGTCCGGGCCGTGGGCAGGGCCGCCGACCGGATGCGAGAACACGGTCCACAGCAGCGCGATGTCTTCGCGGGTGGTCGTTTCGTCCAGCGATACGCCAACGTGCGTGGCGTCGATCGCACGCAGGTTGACGCCGTGCGAGTGGGCCGATGCGTGCAGCTGCTCTGCATTTTTGACGTTGACGGTCAGCGTGTCGAACCAGCTGTCGTTGGTGATGGTGTAGCCCAGGGTCTTCAGATTCGACGCCAGCACGCCGGTCAGGCGGTGCACGCGTTTGGCGATCTGCTGCAGGCCTTGCGGGCCGTGGTAGACGGCGTACATCGACGCCATCACCGCCAGCAGCACCTGTGCGGTGCAGATGTTGGAGGTGGCTTTCTCGCGGCGGATGTGCTGCTCGCGGGTTTGCAGCGCCAGGCGGTACGCCTGGTTGCCTTGCGCGTCGATGGTTACGCCCACCAGACGGCCCGGCATCGAGCGTTTGAATTCATCGCGGGTGGCCATGTAGCCGGCGTGTGGGCCGCCGAAGCCCAGCGGTACGCCGAAGCGCTGCGAGTTACCGACAACGACGTCGGCGCCCCATTCGCCCGGAGGCGTCAGCACGGTCAGCGCCAGCAGGTCGGCGGCGGCAACCACCATCGCGCCCTTCGCCTTGACGGCTTCCACGTCGGCTTTGTAATCGCGCACATTGCCGTTCACGCCCGGGTATTGCAGCAGCACGCCGAAGCAGTCGTCGATGCCCGCCAGTTCGGCTGGATGGAAGACTTTAACGGTGATGTCGAGCGGCTTGGCGCGGGTCTGCACCACTTCCAGCGTTTGCGGCAGCACGTCGTCGGCCACGTAGAACACGTTGGATTTGGATTTGCTGACGCGCTGGATCAGCGTCATCGCTTCGGCGGCGGCGGTGCCTTCGTCCAGCATCGACGCGTTGGCGATGCCCATGCCGGTCAGGTCGGTGATAGTTTGCTGGAAGTTCAGGATCGCTTCCAGGCGGCCTTGCGAAATCTCCGGTTGGTATGGCGTATAGGCGGTGTACCAGGCCGGGTTTTCAAAGATGTTACGCAGGACGACGTTCGGCGTCAGCGTGTTGTAGTAGCCCTGGCCGATCAGCGACTTCAGGACCTTGTTTTTCGAAGCGATTTTTTTCAGCTTGTTGAGCGCTTCGTTTTCCGGCATCGGCTGCGCGTAGGCGCCCAGCGGCAGGTCGGCCTTGTTGCGGATGTTGGCGGGCACGATGGCGTCGATCAGGGCGGCGCGCGAGGCGTAGCCGAGAGCCGACAGCATGGCTGCCTGTTCGGCGGCGTCTGGGCCGATGTGACGGGCGATGAAGGCGTCACGCGCTTCGAGTTGGGTCAGGCTGGTGCGGGTCATGATGTGGGCGAAGGCAGAGAAAGAGAAATAAGCTGTCGTTCCGGCGCAGGCCGGAACCCATGCTGAGCTGGCGTTCCATGGGCCCCGGCTTTCGCCGGGACGACGATCAGGCGCCGATGTTCTTGCCGTAGCCGGCGGCGTCCAGCAGGCCGTTGACGGCGGCGGCATCGGCCGGCTTGATCTTGAACAGCCAGTTGGCGTAAGCATCGGCGTTGATCGACTCAGGCGCGTTGACCACCTCTTCGTTCACCGCCACCACCTCGCCCGACACCGGCGCATAGATATCGGAAGCGGCTTTCACCGACTCCACCACGGCGGCATCATCGCCGGCGGTGTAGCTGTTGCCCACTTTCGGCAGCTCGACGAAGACGATATCGCCCAGCGCGTCCTGCGCGTACTCGGTGATGCCTACAGTGACGGTGCCGTCGGCTTCAGCGCGTACCCATTCGTGGGATTCGGTGTACTTCAGGTCTGCAGGAATGTTCATGTTGTAAAGCTCCAGAGGGTGAGGGTATTAATTAAGCGGTATTAATTAAGCGGCCAGGATTTTGCCGTTGCGGACGAACGGCAATTTAACCACAGAAGCGGCCAGTTTTTTGTCGCGGATTTCCACGTGCACGGTGTCGCCGACGTTCACGCCCATCGGCACGCGCGCCAGCGCGATCGCCTGTTGCATGGTCGGGCTGAAGGTGCCGCTGGTGATCTCGCCGGTGGCGTCGCTGCCGGCCACGATGACTTTCTGATGCGCGCGCAGCACGCCGCCTTTTTCTCGCAGGATCAGGCCGACGAATTGCGCATTCTGGCCCTTGGCCTGCAGCGCCGCCTTGCCGATGAAATCGCGCTCGGCGACCAGGTCGATGGTCCACGCCAGACCGGCGTCCAGCGGGTTCACGGTGTCGTCCATGTCCTGGCCGTACAGATTCATGCCGGCTTCCAGGCGCAGCGTGTCGCGCGCGCCCAGACCGGCCGGTTTGACGCCGGCGGCGGCCAGCGCGTTCCACAGCTGCTCGGCCTTGTCGGCGGCGACGCCGATTTCAAAACCGTCCTCGCCGGTGTAGCCGGTGCGGGCGATCATCGCCTCGCCCAACGGGGCGCTCTGCGCGAAGGCCACATTGAACGGTTTCATGTCGGCGGTGGCTTCTTTGGACTCGGGGATGACTTCCCACACCTTGGCGCGGGCGTTCGGGCCCTGCACGGCGATCAGCGCCATCGCGTTGGAACCATCGCGACGCTGGGTGATCGTCAGGCCGTGGTTGCCGGCGACGTTCTGCTGCTGCATCCACGCCACGTCCTTCTCGGCGGTACCGGCGTTGACCACCAGGCGGAACCAGCTCTCGTTGATGAAGTAGACGATCAGATCGTCAATGACGGTGCCCTCTGGATTGAGCATGCAGGAGTAGAGCGCCTTGCCTGACACTTGCAGCTTGTCGACGTTGTTGGCCAGCAGGCCGCGCAGAAAAGCGCGCGCATTGTCGCCCTTGATATCGACCACGCACATGTGCGCCACGTCGAACATGCCGACGTCGCTGCGCACGGCGTTGTGCTCTTCGATTTGCGAACCGTAGTTGACCGGCATGTCCCAGTCGCCGAAATCGACCATGCGGGCGCCGGCTGCGCGGTGTGCGTTATTGAGTGGGGTGGCTTTGAGCGTCATGGTACGGTCCGAACGAAAAGAGGTTAACAGGGAATACAAATGATTCCAGCATGTTGCGCCCCTCTGTCCTTGGTACCTGAGAGATAGCGGAAAGCAGGTTCCGCACGCCCCTTCGGTGGGTTGCCGCGGCAACCGCTCTCCAGAGTTTGAGCCATCGCAGTTACGTCCCTGCATGGCCCCTTGACCGGTCCTTTTGCCTGAGAGTTTTTGGGTAGTGCCCCTTCGGCGGCTGCGCTGGCGAATCGCCCGGCAACCCTCTCCCGATCAAGACTCGGGAATATATGTCAGAAGGGCTTGAATGTCAATCTTGGCGCGTTGCGCACGAATGAAAGTGGGAAAGCTGGAAAAGAAACAATTTGCTAGAATAAATGCCACGATTTTGAGAGCCCACAGATGAGCCAAGACCAACCCAATTACGACGGACATGCGTGGTTCACGCTGTCTGGCGACGTCAACAGCGACATGGTGCGCCGCGTCTTCGACGCGGTTGCCGACATGACGGAAGACCGTATCACCACCGCCCACATCCTGATCCAGTCGAACGGCGGCTATGTGAGCGACGGCATTTGCCTGTACAACTACCTGAGCAAGCTGCCGATCAAAATCGTCACCTACAACGCCGGTGCCGTGGCGTCGATCGCGGTGGTGCTGTTCCTGGCCGGCAGCGAACGCTACGCTAGCGAAACGGCGCGTTTCATGGTGCACAAGTCGCACGCCAGCGCGCCGCACGGCGCCCGTCCGGACGCCTTGCGTATCATCGTCGAAGGCTTGCAGGCGGATGACGCCCGCACCGAGCAAATCCTGCGCAACCATGTCGAACTGAGCGAGGCGCACTGGCGCACGCACGAGTATTCGGACCTGCATCTGACCGCCGCCGAAGCGTTAAAAGTGGGAATGGTGAACGGCGTCGGGGATTTCGTGCCGCCAAGCGGGCAGCGCGTGACGAACATTTGAGCAAAATCTGAGCGCGGCGGGGGATGCGACGCGCTGGGCGCCGCATTCACCACCGATTGCCTGCTTAGCGGTTGCCGTTTTGCTTGTTGCCGTCGTTCTTGTGGCTTTGACGGCCAGCCTCGACGTGCTGCTCGTGCGTGCCGCCCTGGGTGCCGCCGTTGCGCGACCCGCCGGACGAGCCGGACCCGCTCGACTGCTTGTTGCTGCCCTGGTTGGAGCCCTGCTTGTTATTGCCACCACTGCCACCACTGCCACCACTGCCACCTTTTTGATTCGCGTTCATTTTGATTCCTTTACGAAAGTGAAAGAACGCCAGAGACGCCAAGCGTTTCTGGTCAGGCCATAATGCGTTGTCAACCGCATGGTCGGTATCGGCGTGGCACTTGGGGGCTTGTAGGACAGGGCCTTGCTGGCCGGTTAGCGCACCGTCAACAGCGCGCCACCCATGCCAATGAACACCACGCCGGTGCCGCGGCCCGCCAAGCGGCGGCGGCTGGCGCTGGCCGTGACATTGCGCTTCACCCACGCCGCGCAACTGACGTAAAAGAAGTGCGACAGCAGTGTGCATGCGGTGAACGTCGCCGTCAGCAGCAGGAAGCGCAGCGGATCGATATGGTCTTGCGGCATAAACTGCGGGAACACGGCAGTAAAGAACAGGATCGCCTTTGGATTGCTGACGGCGACCAGCAGCCCGGCGCGGAACGTGCTGAGCCGGCTTTCCGCCACCGGCTGTTGCTGCGCCTGCGCCGCAGTCTGCTTGCCGGCGTTACGCCAAGCCTTGATGCCGAGGTGGATCAGATACGCCGCGCCGGCCAGTTTCAGCAATCCAAACGCCAGTTCGGACGCTTTCAGCAACAGCCCCAGTCCGGTCACCGCCGTGGTGGCAACGATAAACACCCCCAGCGCATTGCCCGCAGAGCTGTAAAACGCCCGCCGCGCGCCATGGCTGGATGCGGTCGAGATTGCCATTAGCACGCCCGGTCCCGGACTGAAGGCGGCGACCAGTGACACGGAAACGAACAGCAGCCAGGTGGAAAAACTCATCGTAGTCACTCCGCAAAGGAAAAACTCAGTATCGTTTTAACCCGGGAAAACATAAATGCTCTACCATTTACAATATTTTTAACCAGTGATTCACAATCATGGACAGATTGCGCAGCATGGAAGTGTTTGTCGGCGTGGCCGACGCGGGCAGCTTCACGGCCGCCGCCAGGGTGTTCGAGATGTCGGTGGTGATGGTCGGCAAGCATATCGCCGAGCTGGAGCAGCGGCTCGGCGCGCGCTTGCTGAACCGCACCACGCGCCGCCAGAGCCTGACCGAGATCGGCGAGCAGTACTGCGAGCAATGCCGACAGATTCTCGTCCACGTGCAGAGCGCGGAGTCGGGCGCCTTGGCGATGCGTAGCGGCGCGCGCGGCAATCTGCGCATCAGCGCCCCGGTCGCCTTCGGCAGCGCCTTGCTGGCGCCCCGGTTGCCGGACTACATGGCAGCGCATCCCGAAGTCAGCGTGGATCTGGAGTTGAGCGAACGCATCTCCGACGTCGTGGAGGAGGGGCTGGACGCCGCGATCCGCATCGGGCGGCTGGAAGATTCCACCATGATCGCTCGCCCGCTTAAGCCCTACGGCATGGTGATCTGCGCCTCGCCGGCCTACCTGGCGCGCCACGGCGCGCCGCACACGCCGGCCGATCTGGCGCAACACCAGTGCCTGGATTTCCTGCACTGGCGCCGCGTGGTGCGCTGGCGGCTGAATGCCGAGGCCACGCCTCAACCCAGCCGCTTCCGCTCCAACAATGGCCAGGCGCTCAAGCAGATGGCGCTGAACGGCTATGGTCTGGTCATGCTCGCGGAAATCGTCGTCAGCGAAGAAGTCGCCGATGGCCGCCTGGTGCCGCTACTGCGCGACCACATGCCGCCGCTGCGGCCGCTGCATCTGATTTATCCGCGCGGCCGGCAGGCCACGCCGAAGCTGAATAGCTTCGTCGATTTCGTGGTGAAGCATTTCGGTTTGCGCTGATTACGGCGTGCCGTTGGCGCCGTGCTGCAGCCAGCCAGGACGGTTGCCCAGCCGCGCCGCCCACGCGTCCAGCGCCGGCAGCGCGGGCCGCGTCATCGGCGTCGATAACCAGCGATTGAACGACAGGCCCAGCACGATGTCGGCCAGCGTGAAGCTGTCGCCCGCGACCCAGGCGCCGGTGGCGGCAAGCTGCGCATCGAGCAGCGCCATCAGGCGATTCCATTCCCTGATGCTGGCCTCAATGGCGGCTGGATCGGTATGCGCGGCGCTGCCACGCACCAGCGCCATGAAGGCGTAGCGCCACGCCGTGTTCAGTTCCGTTGCCTGCCAGTCCATCCATTTTTCCACCTGGGCGCGCGCCATCGGCGCGGCCGGCAGCAGATCTTCGCGGCCATGCTTGCCCGCCAGATAGCGGCAAATGGTATTGGACTCCCACAGCACCTGGCCGTCATCGATCACCACCGGCACCATGGCGTTGGGATTGATCTGCCGCACGTCGGCCCCGCTGGATTGCTCAAGCTGGTACGGAACGCCGATTTCAGCGCAGGTCCACAATACTTTGCGGACGTTGATGGAGGTGGACTTGCCGAGTAGGAGCATTTTCACTTTAACTTGAACTTAACTTTTGTTGCGCTGCAATGAAGGCTAAAATGTGGTCATTCAGCGGAATAGAAAGTGTACGATGTTTTGGTGGCATTGGTTAAGTGTGGCAGGCGGTCTGGCGGTGACGGGGCCGATCGGCATCGCCATCGCGGTATGGCTGCTGGCCGGCAAATCGTGGCGATTGACGTGGACCTGGGCGCTGCTGTTCGGCGGCGGCATGGCGCTGGTGGTGCTGACCAAGCTCGCCTTCATGGGCTGGGCCATCGGTATCGAATCGGTTGAATTCGCCGGTTTCAGCGGCCATGCGATGCGCGCCGCCGGCGTTTATCCGGTGGCGGCCTTCCTGATTACCCGCTCGCTGCCGCCTTGGACGCAGATGCTGAGCAGTACCGTGGGCGTGGCGCTGGCGGTGCTGATCGCCATGTCGCGCATCCACGTCGATGCCCATTCGCCCTCCGAAGCCTGGACCGGCTGCGTGCTCGGCCTGCTGGTGGCGGCCGCCTTCATCGGCTACGCCAACGCTGAGCGCCAGATGGCCCTGAGCCGGGTGCTGGTGGCGCTGTGCGTGCCGGTGCTGCTGGTGGCGCCGCGCCTGCAGCCGATTCCGGCCGAGAAGTGGATCGCCCAGGTGGCCACCTACCTGTCCGGCCGCGATCATCCCTATACCCGCGCCGTGTGGCAAGCGCCCAAGCCGCAGCTGCGCTGACAACGGTGTAGCGCGATCCTTTTTCGGCCTGATATGATGCGCTAAATGGTATTATTGTGAAATTTTCCAGCCCAAACACCTAGATAAAACAACGTGCGTCTATCCTCCATTAAATTGTCGGGATTTAAGTCTTTCGTTGATCCCACCAATTTCCAGGTGCCGGGTCAGTTGGTTGGCGTGGTGGGTCCCAATGGTTGCGGCAAGTCGAACATTATCGATGCCGTGCGCTGGGTGCTGGGCGAATCGAAAGCGTCCGAGCTGCGTGGCGAGTCGATGCAGGACGTCATCTTCAACGGCTCGACCCATCGCAAGCCGGCCGGACGCTCGTCGGTGGAGCTGGTGTTTGATAACAATGCCGGCAAGGCCGCCGGCCAGTGGGGCCAGTACGCCGAAATCGCCGTCAAGCGCACGCTGACGCGCGACGGCACCTCCACCTACTACATCAACGGCCAGCCGGTGCGCCGTCGCGACATCCAGGATATTTTCCTCGGCACGGGCCTGGGGCCGCGCGCTTACGCCATCATTGGCCAGGGCATGATTTCGCGGATTATCGAATCGCGCCCGGAAGAACTGCGCGTATTCCTCGAAGAAGCCGCCGGCGTCTCGAAGTACAAGGAGCGCCGCCGCGAAACCGAAAACCGTCTGCACGACACGCGCGAGAACCTGCTGCGGGTGGAAGATATCCTGCGCGAGCTGAATACCAATCTGGAAAAGCTGGAAAGCCAGGCCGCCGTGGCGACCCGCTTCCACCAGTTGCAGGCCGACCAGGAAGAGAAGCAAAAACTGCTTTGGCTGCTGCGCAAGATCGAGGCCGAGAACGAGCAAAAAAAGTACTTCCGCGACGTCGAACAGGCGCAGAACGATCTGGAAGAGCAAACCGCCAAGCTGCGCAACGTCGAACTGTCGCTGGAGCACATGCGCCAGTCGCACTTTGCCGCCGGCGACCGCCTGCATAGCGCGCAGGGCGCGCTGTATCAGACCAACGCCGAAATCGGCAGCCTGGAAGCGCAGATCAAGTTCGTGGTGGAGTCGCGTGGGCGCTTGCAGGCGCAGTTGGCCGCACTGACCGCGCAGCGCGACCAGTGGCAGCGCCAGGCCACCGAAACCGGCGAGCAAATCGAGGAAGCCGAGTTCTCGCTGGAAGAACTGGGCGCCAAGGTGGAAGAGGCGCGGATGATGGCCGAGCAAAAGGCCGAATCGCTGCCGATGCTGGAACAGGTGTGGAGGGAAGCGCAGACCCGCAGTACGGAATCGCGCTCCCGCATCATGCAGGCGCAGCAGCAGCTGGAACTGGAATCCGCGCATCAGCGCAACGCCAACAATATCCTCAACGGCCTGGCCGTGCGGCGCGAGCGCCTGCAACAGGAGAAGAACGGCCTGAGCATGCCGGACAGCGCGCACCTGTCCAATCTGCGCCTGCAACTGGAAGAGAAGCAGCAGGCGCTGGAAGAGCAGAGCTTGATCCTTGAAGAGGCGCTGGAACAGCAGCCGAAACTGGAGCAGGAGCGGCAGGAAGCGCAGCAGCAGGTCAACAGCGAAACCGCCGCCAACGCGCAGCTGGAAGCGCGTTTGAACGCGCTGCGCCAGATGCAGGAGCGGGTGCAGACGCAGGGCAAGGTCACGCCGTGGCTGCAGAAGCACGAACTGGAGTCGCTGCCGCGCCTTTGGCAGAAACTGCATATCGAAGCCGGCTGGGAGCAGGCGCTGGAATCGGTGCTGCGCGAACGCACGTCGGCGCTGCAAATGTCGAACATCGAGTGGGCCAAGGCCTTCTTCAGCGACGCCCCACCGGCCAAGCTGGCGTTGTTCGCGCCATCGGCCGCCGTGCCGCCGGCCCCGCTGGAGGCGCCCGGCCTGAAGCCGTTCCTGTCGCTGCTGAAGTTGAACGACCCCGGCTTGCGCGGCTTGTTGCAGGACTGGCTGCACAACGTCTACTTTGCCGAAGACACGGCCGAAGCTTTCAATGACCGCGCCAAGCTGCCGGCCGGCGGCAGCATCATCACGCGCCAGGGCCACGTGGTCACGCAGAGCAGTGTGCGTTTCTACGCCGCCGACTCCGAGCAGGATGGCATGTTGGGACGCCAGCAGGAAATCGACAACATCACCAAGCAGTTGCGCGCGCAGCAGATGCTGGCCGACGAAGCGCGTACACGCGCGGTGCGCGCGGACGCCGCCGTTTCCGACCTGTCGCGTCGTGTCACCGAATATCGCGCCAAGCTGCAAAGCCTGCAGCAGTCGGTGCATACGTTGCAACTGGATGTGGTGAAGCTGTCGGAGATCGAGGCGCGCTTTAACCAGCGTAGCACGCAGATCGAGGCCGATCTGGCGGAGATCACCGCGCAGGAAGAGGAACAAACCCAGATCAAGCTGGAATCCGAAGAGAAGTTCGAGCAGCTGGATATGGAGCTGGGCGAACTGCAAGGCTCGCACGAAGACGGTCAGACCGACTTCCTGCAAAAAGAGCAGCGCCTGGCGGACGCTCGCGCCGTGCTGCGCGATCTGGAACGTGCCGCGCAGGAAGCGCAGTTCGCGGAAAAGACTCAGCGCAGCAAGATCGAGGAATTCCGCCGCACGATCGCCACCGCCAGCGCGCAGGTGGCGCAGGTGACCGAGAGCATGGAAGCCGGCCGCATGGAGCTGGAGGGCCTGGAGCAGGGCACGGCCAACGAAGGCTTGCAGGAGCTGCTGGATCGTCGCACCGAACAGGAGAAGGCGCTGTCCGATGCGCGCCACGAACTCGATCAGATCGCGCAGCAGATGCGCATGTTCGAGGAAGGCCGCATGTCGAGCGAGCGCGCGCTGCAACCGCAGCGCGACAAAATCATGGAACTGCAACTGAAGGAGCAGGCCGCGCGTCTGAACCAGGAGCAGTTTGCCGCGCAACTGGCCGAGGTGCAGGCCGACGAGGCGGCGCTGGCCGAGAAGCTGCATCCGGAGATGAAGGCGTCGTATCTGCAAGGTGAGGTGACGCGCCTGACCAACGCCATTTCGCTGCTCGGCGCCGTCAACCTGGCGGCGCTGGACGAACTGGCCACCGCCTCCGAGCGCAAGAATTTCCTCGATGCGCAAAACGCCGATTTGCAGGAGGCGATCGCCACGCTGGAAGACGCCATCACCAGGATCGACAAGGAAACGCGCGATCTGCTGCAGGACACCTTCGACCGCGTCAACGGTCACTTCTCCGAGCTGTTCCCGATTCTGTTTGGCGGCGGCCAGGCGAAGCTGATCATGACCGGTGACGAAATTCTGGACTCCGGCGTGCAGGTCATGGCCCAGCCGCCGGGCAAGAAGAACGCCACCATTCACCTGCTATCCGGTGGCGAGAAGGCGTTGACCGCCACCGCGCTGGTGTTTTCCATGTTCCGCCTTAATCCCGCGCCGTTCTGCCTCCTGGACGAGGTGGACGCGCCGCTGGACGACGCCAATACCGAGCGCTTCTGCCGCATGGTCAAGCGCATGTCTGAACACACACAATTCCTCTTCATCTCGCACAACAAGATTGCGATGGAGATGGCCAATCAACTGATCGGTGTGACGATGCAGGAGCAGGGTGTATCGCGCATCGTGGCGGTGGATATGGAATCCGCCGCAAACTTCGCTACCGAGGCACAAGCAGCATGACAGATCTCCAACTCAGTTTACTCGCGGCCGCCGGCGTGTTTGTCGCCGGCGTATTCACGTACAACAAAATCCAGGAATACAAGGCCAAGAAAAGCGTCGAGCGCGCTTTCGCGACCGACCATGACGATGTGCTGATGCGCGGCGACGACGCGCCGCAACTGGCGCCTACGCCAACGCCGGACCTCGCCAGCGCTCCGCACGTGCGCCAGGAGCCGAGCTTCTCGCTCGACAGCGCGGCGCCAGGCGTGGCTGGGGGCGAAGCCTCGGCCGCCGCAGCGGCGCTGAGCGCGGTGGCGGCCGAATTCACCACCGACGACGAAGCCGGCCAGCCGGCCAGCGACGATGAACTGGCCGCCCGCGCCAAAGCCGCATCGGCGGCGGCGGCGGAACAGGCCACTGCGCTGGTCGACCCACTGATCGACTGCCTGCTGCCGCTGGCGCTGGAGACGCCGGCGCGCGGCGACAAGCTGTTGCCGGTGCTGCAAACCCTGCGCATGGTCGGCAACAAGCCGGTGCACTACATCGGCAAGGCCGTCAGCGGCGACTGGGAGCCGGTCGCCCACGGCGGCGTCTACACCGAGCTGCAAGGTGGCGTGCAACTGGCCAGCCGCACCACCGCGCTCAATGAGCTGGAATACTCGGAACTGGTGACGCGTCTGCGCGCGATGGCCGACGAAATCGGCGCCGAGCCGGTGATTCCGGACATGATCGAAGTGATGGCCGAGGCGCGCAACCTGCATCGCTTCGTCGCCGGTCACGACGCGCAGCTGGGCGTCAACCTGCAATCGAACGGCGCCCCGTGGGCGCTCAACACGCTGATCGGCGCGCTGGAAAAGCAGGGCTTCGACGTGCGCCCGGACGGCCGCTTTGTGATGCCGGACGGCGAGGGCGGTTTCCTGTTCTCGCTGTCGACCAATGTGACGCCGGCCGAGGAGACCACCGCGCGCCTGACGCTGCTGCTCGACGTGCCATGCGTGGCGCCGGTGCGCGACGGCTTCGGCGCCATGGTCGCTTGCGCCAGGTCGCTTGTGACGCGCCTGGACGCGACCATCGTCGATGATTACAACCAGCCGCTGTCCGATACGGCGCTGACGGAAATCGCCGGCCAGGTGCAGGACTTCTACGCGGAGATGAACGACGCCGACATCCCTGCCGGCTCCACCCGCGCGCTGCGTCTGTTCAGCTAAGAAGGTTGGTGATGTCAGAAGTAGATTTCAAAACGCGCATCGGGCAACTCAGCGCGGAGCTGAACCGGCATTTGCACGCCTATCACGTCCTGGACGCACCGACCATTCCGGACGCGGAATACGACAAGCTGTTTGTCGAGTTGCAGAAACTCGAAGAGTCGCACCCCGAGCTGGCGCTGCCGGACTCGCCGACCAAGCGTGTCGGCGCGGCGCCGCTGCCGCAGTTCGAGCAGGTGACGCACACGGTGCCGATGCTCTCGCTGAACAACGGCTTTACCGACGAAGACATCGAGAACTTCGACCGCCGCGTGCGCGATGGGCTCGACACCGCCGCGCTGGTGGAATACGCCGCCGAAGTCAAATACGACGGCCTGGCGATCAATCTGCGCTACATCGACGGTGTGCTGGCGCAGGCGGCCACGCGGGGCGATGGCTACACCGGCGAGGATGTCACCGCCAATATCCGCACCATCCGCAGCATTCCGCTGCGCCTGAACAGCGCCAACCCGCCGGCCATCCTCGATGTGCGCGGCGAGGTGCTGATGTTCAAAAAGGATTTTGAGGCGATGAACGCGCGCCAGCGCGACGCCGGCCAGAAGGAGTTCGTCAACCCGCGCAACGCGGCGGCGGGCAGCCTGCGCCAGCTCGATTCGCGCATCACCGCCTCCCGCAAGCTAAGCTTCTTCGCCTACGGCGTCGGCGCGCTGGAAGGCGCCGAGATGCCCGGCTCGCACTCGGCGCTGCTGGACTGGTATCGCCAACTTGGCCTGCCGGTGGCGAAGGAAGCCACCGTGGTGCGCGGCTACGACGGCTTGATGGCTTACTACCAACAGATCGGCGCGGCCCGTCCGGTCATGCCATATGAAATCGACGGCGTGGTGTACAAGGCTAACCGCCTGGAAGACCAGCGCACCCTGGGCTTCGTCTCGCGCGCCCCGCGTTTCGCACTGGCGCACAAATTCCCGGCTGAAGAAGCGCTGACCACGGTACAGGCCATTGAAGTGCAGGTTGGCCGCACCGGCGCCATCACGCCGGTGGCGCGACTGGCCTCGGTGTTCGTCGGTGGTGTCAACGTCACCAACGCCACGCTGCACAACGAGGATGAAGTCCGCCGCAAGGACGTGCGCGTCGGTGACACCGTCATCGTGCGCCGCGCCGGCGACGTGATTCCTGAAGTGCTGGCGGTGGTGCTGGACCGCCGTCCCGAATCGACGGTGGCCTACGAGTTGCCGAAGGAATGCCCGGTGTGCGGCTCGCATGTGGTGCGCGAAGAGGGCGAGGCGATCGCGCGCTGCTCCGGCGGCTTGTTCTGTTCCGCCCAGCGCAAGGAAGCCATCCGCCACTTCGCCGGCCGCCGCATGATGGACATCGAAGGCCTGGGCGACCGCTACATCGACAGCCTGGTTGAATGGGGCAAGGTGCAGCGCGTGGCCGACCTGTACGCGCTGAAGCTGGACGATCTCCTGGAAATGAAACGCCTCGCCGATGAACGCGACGGCACCACGCCGGACACGGTCGCCAAGGGCAAGATCGCCACCAAGTGGGCGGACAATCTGCTGGAAGCCATCGCCGCCAGCAAGAACCCGCCGCTGGAGCGCCTGCTGTTCGCGCTGGGCATCCGCCACGTTGGCGAGTCCACCGCCAAAACACTGGCCGAGTGGCTGGGCCGCTTTGAGCTGATCCGCCGCGTGCCGGCGGCGCTGCTGCGCGTGCTGCCCGATATCGGCGGCACGGTGGCCGAATCGATCGCTGAATTTTTCTCCGAACCGAAGAATCAGGAAGCGATCGATGCGCTGCTGGCCGCCGGCGTGGCGCCGAAAGGCGAGCATCCGCCGAGCGCCAGGCTGCGCGAGCAGCTCGACCCGGTCAAGCTGCTGGCCGCGCTGGCGATCCCCAAACTGACCGAACCTCGCAGCAAGCAACTGCTGGAAGAGGGCGTGACGCTGGAAGCGCTGGCGTATCTGCAGGTGTTCAACGTCTTCGGCCTGCCGGCGACGGTGGCCGAGTCGCTGGAGAACTGGATGGCGCAGCCGGGCAATCGGCAACAGGTCAAGGCGCTGCATCTGCTGCGCGAAGACCTGCTGGCGCAATTGCCGGCAAGCGTGTCGGCGGAAGGCCACCTGACCGGCAAAACCTTCGTGTTGACTGGTACACTGCCCACCATGGGCCGCGATCAGGCGGCCGCATTGATCGAGGCGGAAGGCGGCAAGGTGTCCGGTTCCGTCTCGAAGAAAACCCATTATCTGGTGGCGGGCGCCGATGCCGGCAGCAAGCTGGCAAAAGCCCAGGAACTGGAAGTGACCATACTCGACGAAGCCGGCCTGCTGGCGTTACTCTCGCAAAAATAAAACTATGCAGAAAATCAGAAAAGCCGTATTTCCGGTTGCCGGTCTTGGTAGTCGATTCCTTCCCGCGACCAAGGCGCAGCCGAAGGAGATGCTGCCCATCGTCGACAAGCCGCTGATTCAGTACGCGGTGGAGGAGGCGGTGGCGGCCGGCATCACCGAAATGGTGTTCATCACCGGCCGCAACAAACGCGCCATCGAAGACCATTTCGACACCGCCTATGAGCTGGAGGCCGAGCTGGAGGCGGCCAACAAGCGGCAGTTGCTGGAACTGGTGCAGAACGTGATTCCCAAGCATGTCAACTGCATCTATATCCGCCAGCACGCGCCGCTGGGGCTTGGCCATGCGGTGCTGTGCGCACGTCCGGTGGTGGGCGACGAACCGTTCGCCGTGCTGCTGGCGGACGACTTCATGGACACCGCCGATGGCGTCAAGCCGGTATTGGCGCAGATGGTGGACTTGTATGCGTATGAACGCTCCAGCATCCTGGCCGTACACGACGTGCCACGCGAGGCAACGCGCCAGTACGGCATCGTCAGTGCCAGCAACTATCGGGAAAATCTGGAGCTGGTGCACGGCATCGTTGAGAAGCCGTCGCCGGAACAGGCGCCGTCCACGCTGGCGGTGGTGGGACGTTATGTGCTGTCCGGTCGCATCTTCGATTATCTCGAAAATCTGTCCACCGGCGCCGGCGGCGAGATTCAGCTAACCGACGGCATCGCCGCGCTGATGAAGAGCGAGCGCGTACTGGCCTACCGCTACGACGGCACCCGCTACGACTGCGGCTCCAAACTGGGCTACTTGAAAGCCACCACCGCGATGGGCCTCAAGCACGCCGAAACCGGCGACGCCTTCCGCGAGTTCCTGAGTGAATTGCAATGCCAGATTAAAGGATACGCGTAATGACCGTCCGCGAGATTCTGAAGATGGGCGATCCGCGCCTGCTGCGCGTCGCCGAGCCGGTGACGGAATTCGACACGCCGGCCATGCGTCAGCTGATCGCGGACATGTTCGACACCATGCACGCGGCCAATGGCGCCGGGCTGGCGGCGCCGCAGATCGGCGTCAACCTGCAACTGGTGATCTTTGGCTTCAAGCAGAACACGCGCTACCCGGATGCGCCGCAGGTGCCGGAAACGGTATTAATCAATCCCGTGCTGTCGCCTTTGTCGGACGAAATGGAAGAGGGCTTCGAAGGTTGCCTGTCGGTGCCCGGTCTGCGCGGCAGCGTGCCGCGCTACATCAAGCTGCGCTACGAGGGCGTGGATGAGTACAACCAGCCGATCAGGCGCGAAGTGGACGGCTTCCACGCGCGCGTGGTGCAGCACGAGGTGGACCACCTGCTGGGCAAGTTGTACCCGATGCGCATCAAGGACTTTTCCAGGTTCGGCTTCACCGAAGTGATGTTCCCCGATCTCGACCCCAACGACGACGACTGATCCATGCCCCCTTTCTCGTTCCAACAAAAGGTTTTCCTGTTCCTGCTGGCCCTCGTCACCATTGGATTCGGCTGGATACTGGCGCCATATGGCGGAGCGATTTTCTGGGGCGTGATCCTGGCGATCCTGTTCGCGCCGGTTTACCGCTGGCTGTTGCAGCGCACCCGCAATCGCGCCGGCCTGGCCTCGATGCTGACGCTATTGCTGATTGTGGTGATGGTCATCCTGCCACTGACGCTGGTCTCGATTTCGATCGTCAATCAGGCGTCTTCCGTGGTGGAGCTGGTGCGTTCCGGTGAAATCACGGTGGGCATGTTCTTCAATAAAATCATGGCGGCGCTGCCGAACTGGATGGTGTCGCTGCTGGACCGCTTCCACCTGACCAGCCTCGCTTACCTGCAGGACAAGCTGACCGAGGCGGCATCGCAAGTGAGCCAGGAAGTGGCCAAGCGCGCCATCAACGCCGGCCTGTACACCTTCGATTTCCTGACCAGTCTTTGCATTTTGCTTTACCTTCTGTTCTTCCTGCTGCGCGACGGTGACAAGCTGGCAAAGCGCATCCGCGAGGCGGTGCCGCTGAGCCGCAAATACAAGCAGCGGCTGTTCCAGAATTTCACTACCGTGATCCGCGCCACCGTCAAGGGCAACATCCTGGTCGCCATCGCGCAGGGGGCGCTTGGCGGTCTGGCGTTCTGGTTCCTCGACGTGCGCGCGCCGGTGCTGTGGGGTGTGCTGATGGCCTTTCTGTCGCTGCTGCCTGCCGTCGGGGCGGCCATCGTCTGGGCGCCGGTGGCGGTGTACTTCCTGGCCACGGGCGCGGTGTGGCAGGGCGTTAGCCTGATCGTGTTCGGTGTCTTCGTCATTGGCCTGGTGGATAACTTCTTGCGCCCGATCCTGGTGGGCCAGGACACCAAGATGCCCGATTACGTGGTGCTGCTGTCGACGGTCGGCGGCATGGCCTTGTTTGGCCTGAACGGTTTCGTCATCGGCCCGGTGGTGGCAGCGATGTTCATCGCGGCCTGGGACTTGTTCGTCTCCGCCAGCGAATTTCACGCTGACTAGCTGTCCTCTTCGCGCAGCAGATCGCGCGCGTTCAACAGCGCGTAGACGATATCCGGCTTGCCGCGGAAGCAGCGGCGCACGGCGGCCGGCAGCGCCTCATGCGTCTTGCGGCACAGGCCCGGCTGCTCGGCCAGTTTGATCGACAGGCCCATGACCGTGCTGACGCCGTGCGGCGATGGCGTGATGGTCAGCGTAATGCCCAGCAGTTCGCGCAGCTTGCGGTTGATGCGGTCCAGGTCCTCATATGAAGCGACGCCCTCGATCGCCCCGATCAGTCGCTTCTCTTCCTCGCGCGTGAGTTTCAGGACACGAATATCCGTGTCGTCCGGCGCCTGCTCCCACGCATCCAGCAAGGCATCGCGGCCGCACACGCAAGCACCCGGCGGGCACTCCTTGCGGATGGGGAAAGGGAACGACAGTGGCTTATTCATTCACACAATTCTACTCCCGTTTGAGCCAGGCCAAACCGGCGCGACTGAACTTCACTGAACGGAGACGCGGCTAACGTTGCAGACGCTGTTGGAGCAGGGCGAGGACGGCGGCTTCCTCCGGGTGCAGCGCGTACAGGTCTTCCTTGAGTTCTTGCTGCGCACGGCGGCGCAGGGCGGTCAGCATGGTGCCGTCGAGGTAGGACTCGATGACTGCCGGGTGCACATAGCATTTGCGGCAGATGGTCGGTGTATTGCCGAGTTTTTTCGCGACGGATTCAATCGCCTGCACCACGTTCTTTTTGGCCTGCGCCTCGGAGTCGTATTTTTCATACTCCTGTAGCGCGACGGCGGCCAGCACGGTGCCGGCCCAGGTGCGGAAGTCCTTGGCGGTGTAATCCGCGCCGGTGACCGATTGCAGGTAGTCGTTGACGTCCGCCGAATCGATGGCATGCGGTTCGCCGTCGTCATCTTCGTACTGGAACAGCTCCTGTCCCGGCAAATCGCGGATGCGGGCGATGATACGCGCCAGTCGTTTATCGTGAACCGCCACCGCGTGATGCACGCCGCTCTTGCCACGGAAGCGGAATTCCACTTTTCCGCCATTGAGCCGCACATGGCGGTCGCGCAGCGTGGTCAAACCGAAGGATTTGTTCTCGCGCGCATATTCCTCGTTCCCGATCCGCATCAAGGTCGCTTCCAGCAGATAGACGATGGTGGCCAAGACCTTTTCACGCGGCAGTCCAGGCTTGCGTAATGCCGCATCGACCGCCTTGCGGATCGCCGGCAGCGCCTTGCCGAAGCTGAGCATGCGCTCATATTTCGCCTCGTCGCGGTGACTGCGCCAGCGCGCGTGATAGCGATATTGCTTGCGTCCCCGCGCATCGCGGCCGGTGGCCTGCAGATGGCCCAGCGGCTGCTTGCAGATCCAGACATCGGTCCATGCCGGCGGAATCACCAGCGATTTGATACGGGCCAGCGTGTCGGCATCCTTGACGGCGTGGCCGTCGCTGTCGACGTAGTGGAACTGTTTTCCGCGCGCTTTGCGGGCGATACCCGGCTGGTCGTCGTGCACATGGCGCAGCCCCGCCAGTTTGGCGGCAACGGGCGCCAGATCGGCGGCTGGAAGGTCATCGCGCTTCATCGTTATCCTTGGTGGGCTGAGTACGGCAAATCGTACCCGGCCCGTCAGGACCATGATGTGCGCCAGCGCACGAATTGGTCAGCCCATGCGCTTCAGGCGCTGGCCGACGATGCTCCATTTGCACGCTGCGCCGTCCACGGTGCCGGTCAGCACCCAGCCGGTGCCGATCTTTTCGACGCCGATCTCGCATTCCAGTTCTTTGGCGAGCTTCTCGGCCCAGCCCTTGGCGGCCCCCTGGCCCTTGAATAGCTCATGGCCATCGTAGATCACGGTGGCGTCGAAAACGGGTGCGGCAAATATGGTCATGATCGTCTTCCTGAAAAACAAGCCGATATTGTGCCACGGCTGCACGCCCAGGGCAGAGGAACTGCACCGCGCACTGGCTGAATTGCGCAAGCGCTGACCGACCGCGCTTGTCGCGGCGGCGCTACTACGTCATCTAACGTATTCCTCGGAGGTTGTCGGCTGGTTAATCTTGTCTCATCCAAAACCAGACGGGGAGAACAAGATGGGGTTGAGCAAGGTGCTGTTGGCGACGGCGGTCGCTGCGGCGATGGGCAATGCGTGGGCCGGGGCGACGGTCAATATGGGCGACGACAAGTCGGTCACGGTGGGCTTCGGCCTGCGCGAGAGCTACACCAGCGCCGAAAACGGCGCGCCGGACGGCGGCCGCTCCAGCGACTTTAACCTGGACAGCGGCCGTCTGTTCTTCGGCGCTTCGCTGAACAAGAACATCAAGGGCATGTTCAACACCGAGTGGGATGGCGACAAGATCCGCGTGCTGGACGCGGCGGGGCAGTTCGCCATCTCGCCGGAGCTCAATATCTGGGCCGGCCGCCTGCTGTCGCCTTCTGACCGCGCCAACATGGCCGGTCCATACTACTCGATGGGCGGCGGTTACTGGGCCGGCGTGGCCTCGCGCTACGGTTACAACGGCGGTATCTTCCGTGGCCGCGATGACGGCGTGGTCGTCTGGGGCAATGCGGGCGATGGCGGGCGTTTGGGATACTCGTTTGGCGCGTTCGAAGGCCACACCTTCGGCATCGGCTCGCTGACGCAGAGCGCGGCCAACGCCGCCGGCATCAAGGCCGACGATAAGCTGATGTACGCTGGCCGCGTGCAGTACGATTTCTGGGATGCGGAGCCGGGCTACTACGGCACCGGCAATTACCTCGGCGGCGCGGATATCCTTGCCATCGGCGTGGCCGGGCGCTCGCAGAAGGACGGCATCCTCACGCTCGGCAAGGTCGGCGACTACAACTCGTACAACGTCGACTTCCTGCTGGAGAAGCGCATCAAGGGCGCAGGCGCCTTCGCCATCGAAGCCGCCTGGTACAAGTACGACACCGACGACATCATCAAGTCCGAGCAGGGCAAGGCATACTCCGCCGGCGCTTCCTACATCTTCGAGCAGAAGGCAGGATGGGGCAAGTTCCAGCCGTTCGTTCGCTGGCAGAAGTTCGCCGCCGACACCAACATCGACACCAAGCAGTTCGATGTCGGCGCCAACTACATCATCGACGGCTACAACGCGCAGATCAGCGCCGTCTATTCGAAAACCAAAATCACCAGCGCCGCAGACCAGGACAAGTTCCAGATCGCGCTGCAACTTCAATACTGATCAACCACCACGGAGCTAACCCATGCAAAATCGTCGTCACTTTATCGGCACCCTGAGCCGCATCGCCGCCGCCACCGCGTTGCTGGTCGCCGGCACGCAGGCCTACGCCGCGGACACCATCAAGGTCGGTATCCTGCATTCGCTGTCCGGCACCATGGCGATCTCGGAAACGTCGCTGAAAGACGTGGCCCTGATGACCATCGATGAAATCAACGCCAACGGTGGCGTGATGGGCAAGAAGCTGGAACCCGTGGTGGTGGACCCTGCCTCCAACTGGCCGCTGTTCGCGGAAAAGGCGCGCGGCCTGATCGCACAGGACAAGGTGGCCGTGGTATTCGGCTGCTGGACCTCGGTGTCGCGCAAATCGGTACTGCCGGTGTTCAAGGAGCTCAATTCGCTGCTGTTCTATCCAGTGCAGTACGAGGGCGAGGAACTGGAGAAGAATGTGTTCTACACCGGCGCCGCGCCTAACCAGCAGGCGATTCCCGCCGTCGAATACCTGATGAGCAAGGACGGCGGCGGTGCCAAGCGCTTCGTGCTGCTGGGGACCGACTACGTTTATCCGCGCACCACCAACAAGATCCTGCGCGCTTTCCTGAAGAGCAAAGGCGTGAAGGACAGCGATATCGAGGAGGTGTACACCCCGTTCGGCCATTCTGATTACCAAACCATCGTGGCCAACATCAAGAAGTTTGCGGCCGGCGGCAAGACGGCGGTGATCTCGACCATCAACGGCGATTCGAACGTGCCGTTCTATAAAGAACTTGGCAACGCCGGTCTGAAGGCGACCGACGTGCCGGTGGTGGCGTTCTCGGTCGGCGAGGAAGAGTTGCGCGGCGTCGATGCCAAGCCGCTGGTCGGCCACCTGGCGGCGTGGAACTACTTCGAATCGATTAAAAATCCTGTGAACGCGGATTTCATCAAGAAGTGGAAGGCCTATGCGGTCGCCAAGAAGCTGCCGAATGCAGCGACGGTGGTGACCAACGATCCGATGGAAGCGACTTACGTGGGCATCCACATGTGGGCGCAGGCGGTGGAGAAGGCCAAGTCGACCGACACCAACAAGGTGATCGCGGCGATGGCAGGGCAAACCTTCAAGGCGCCATCGGGTTATACGCTGACCATGGATGCGACCAATCATCATTTGCATAAGCCGGTGTTCATTGGCGAGATTCGTCCGGATGGCCAGTTTAACGTGGTGTGGAAAACGCCTGGTCCGGTGCGTGCGAATCCTTGGAGCCCTTATATTCCGGGCAATGAAGGTAAGCAGAAGCTTTAAGCGGCTCCGCGTCGGTATGGATTCCCGCGCACGCGGGAGCCCATGCCGGGCATGGCGCTTACGTATCACATAAGGAATCCGTATCTTGAAAAAACTCCTGTTCCTTGCATGCCTGCTGTTCGCGTGCGTCGCGCGCGCGGCGATCGATCCCGCCGTGCTGGCGCCGTTGGCCGGCGATGATCCGGACGCGCGCGTTGACGCCATCGGAAAAATTGGCGCACTGGCCAACGACGAAGCCACGCGTTTTCTGACCGCGCTACAGCAAGGCGATGTTTATGCCACGCCCGAGGGCAAGCTGTACATCGTGGCCGACGACCAGGCCATTGACGCCGCCACCGGCGTCGCAGGCGCCATGCCCGAAGGGCTGGATGGCGTGATGATCAACAACCGCCTGCGCGGCGCCATCGATGACGCCATGTCGGCGCTGAAGATGTTCTCGCCGGACCGCGCGCAGCGTCTGGCCGCCGTCACCGAATTGCAAAAGAGCGCCACGCTGGCGCAAGCGCCGTTGATTGAAAAGGCACTGGGCAAGGAGACCGACGCCGAGATTCGCGGCATGCTGCGTCTGGTCGCAGCCACCGCCAACCTGCATGCGCCGCAAGCCGCGCAACGCCGCGCCGCCGTCGAGGTGCTGGTGGACAGCAGCAACGCCAATCTGCGTCCCACGTTGCAAACCATGCAGGCGGAAGACCCGGACCAGTCGGTCCGCATCGCCGCGACGAAAACGCTGCAAGCACTGGACAGCCGCCTGGCGCGCACCGAATTTATCGGCAACCTCTTTTACGGCATCTCGCTGGGCAGCGTGCTGCTGCTGGCGGCGCTGGGCCTGGCCATCACCTTTGGCCTCATGGGCATCATCAACATGGCGCACGGCGAGCTGCTGATGATCGGCGCCTACACCACGTATTTATGCCAGCTGGCCTTCCGCCGCTGGATGCCGGACGCGCTGGACTGGTATCTGGCTGCCGCGCTGCCGGCCGCCTTTATCGTCACCGCGCTGGTGGGCGTTGCGCTGGAGCGCACCGTGATCCGCTGGCTCTACGGTCGTCCGCTGGAAACGCTGCTGGCCACCTGGGGCATCAGCCTGATACTGATGCAGACCGTGCGGACCATCTTCGGCGCACAGAACGTTGAAGTAGCCAACCCGGCATGGATGTCCGGCGGCGTTACCGTGCTTGGCTCGCTGGTGCTGGCGTACAACCGCATCGCCATCATCGTCTTTGCCGCGCTGGTGGTGGTGGGCGTGTGGCTGATCCTTAATAAAACGCGTCTCGGCCTGTTCGTCCGCGCCGTGATGCAGAACCGCCGCATGGCTGGCTGCGTCGGCGTATCGACCGCCAGGATCGACATGATGACCTTCGGCCTGGGCTCCGGCATCGCGGGGCTGGGTGGCGTGGCGTTGTCTCAGTTGGGGAATGTGGGGCCGGATCTGGGGCAAAGCTACATCGTCGATTCGTTCATGGTGGTGGTGCTGGGCGGTGTGGGCCAGCTGGCCGGCACCGTGATCGCCGCGCTGGGACTCGGCGAAGCGAACAAATTCCTGGAGCCGGTGGCCGGCGCGGTGCTAGCCAAGATCGCCATCCTTGTCTTCATCATCATCTTTATCCAGAAGCGTCCGCAAGGGCTGTTCGCCATGAAAGGCAGGAGCGCTGAATGAACCATCCATCCTTGTTTTCGCGCCGGGCGTGGAGCGGCATTGCCGCGTGCACGCTGGTACTGGCGGTGCTGCCGCTGCTGAATCTTATCTTTGCGGACGGCCATCCGCTGCATGTGCCGAGCTACATGGTCAGCCTGGTCGGCAAATTCATGTGCTACGCGCTGGCCGCGCTGGCGCTGGACATGGTGTGGGGCTATGCCGGCATTCTGTCGCTGGGCCACGGCGTGTTCTTCGCGCTGGGCGCCTACGCGCACGGCATGTACCTGATGCGCGCCATCGGCCGTGAAGGGGTGTATCAGAGCGACCTGCCGGACTTCATGGTGTTCCTCGACTGGAAAACCTATCCGTGGTACTGGAGCGGTACCGACAGTTTCTGGGTGGCGCTGGCGCTGGTGGTGCTGGTGCCGGGCGTGCTGGCCTTTCTGTTTGGCTTCTTCGCCTTCCGCTCGCGCATCAAGGGTGTCTACTTCTCGATCATCACCCAGGCCATGACCTATGCCTTCATGCTACTGTTCTTCCGCAATAACACCGGCTTTGGTGGCAACAACGGTTTTACGGACTTCAAGCGCATCCTCGGCTTCCCGATCAATGCGCCCGGCACCAAGGCCACGCTGTATCTCGTGACGCTGGCGGTGCTGGTCGGCGCGCTGCTGCTGTGTCGCTGGATCGTCAAGTCCAAGCTGGGACGCGTGCTACAGGCGGTGCGCGATGCCGAATCGCGCCTGATGTTCATCGGCTACAACCCGCTGTGGTTCAAGCTTTTTGTGTGGACCTTGTCGGCGGTGCTGTGCGGGATCGCCGGCGCCCTGTATGTGCCGCAGGTGGGCATCATCAATCCGTCCGAAATGTCACCGGCCAATTCGATTGAAATGGTGATCTGGGCGGCTGTTGGCGGACGCGGTACGCTGCTGGGGCCCATCATCGGTGCGTTCTCGGTCAATGGCCTGAAAAGCTGGTTCACCGGAGCCTTCCCGGACCTGTGGCTGTTCGCCCTCGGTCTGATCTTTATTCTGGTGACGCGCTATCTGCCGCGCGGCATCGCTGGTCTGGTACGCAAGGAGCAGGCATGAGTGCAATGAACGATGGACGCATTGCGCTGGACGGACTGGATACGACGCACGGTGCGATTCTCTACCTGGAAGAGATCAGCGTTGTCTTCGATGGCTTCCGCGCGCTGAATAAACTGAGCCTGGATATTTCGGTCGGTGAGCTGCGCTGCATTATCGGCCCGAATGGCGCCGGCAAGACCACCATGATGGACGTCATCACCGGCAAGACGCGGCCGACCTCCGGCACGGCGTTCTTCGGCCAGACCATGGACCTGAGCCGCATGAGCGAGCATGAAATCGCGCATGCGGGTATCGGTCGCAAGTTTCAGCGTCCAACGGTGTTCGAGCAGCACACGGTGTTTGAAAACCTGGAGCTGGCGATGAAGATGGACAAGCGCGTGCGGCCGACGCTGTTCTCGCGGCTGTCGTCCGAGCAGCGCGGCAAGATCGAAGAGATTCTGCAACTGATACGCCTGAACGGCAGCGAGCAGCGTCTGGCCGGCCTGCTGTCGCATGGGCAGAAGCAGTGGCTGGAGATCGGCATGCTGCTGATGCAGGAGCCGCAACTGATCCTGCTCGATGAGCCGGTGGCCGGCATGTCGGACGCCGAGACGGCGCGCACGGCGGAACTGCTGAACGAGTTGCGCGGCAAGCATTCGATCATGGTGGTGGAACACGATATGGCGTTCGTCACCGAGATCGCGCAGCAAGGCACGGTGACGGTGCTGCACGAGGGCTCGGTGCTGGCACAGGGCCTGATGGCCGATGTGCAGGCCGACGAACGGGTGATCGAAGTTTATCTGGGACGCTGACGCTATGCTGCAAGTGGAAAAAATCAATCAGTACTACGGTTCCTCGCATACCTTGCGTGGCGTGTCGCTGGAACTGGAGAAGGGCAAGTGCATGGCGCTGCTGGGCCGCAACGGCGTGGGCAAGACCACGCTGCTCAAGTGCCTGATGGGTGTGTTGCCGGTATCGGCGGGCAGCGTGCGGCTGGAGGGGCGCGATATCACGAAGCTGGCGCCGCACCAGCGCGCGCGCGCCGGTATCGCCTACGTGCCGCAAGGGCGCGAGATTTTCGCCCGGTTGACGGTGGAAGAGAATCTGCTGATGGGCCTTGCCACGCATCGCGGCAAGAAGGCGCACGCCATCAAGAGCGAGGTGTATGAACTATTCCCGGTGCTGAAGGAAATGCTGCACCGGCGTGGCGGCGACCTGTCCGGCGGCCAGCAGCAGCAACTGGCGATCGCACGGGCCTTGCTGGCGGAGCCGAAGCTGATTATTCTTGATGAGCCGACGGAGGGCATACAGCCATCCATCATCAAGGATATCGGCAATGTGATCCGGCTGCTGCGCCAGCGCGGCGATATGGCGATCCTGTTATGCGAGCAGTACTTCGACTTTGCGCATGAGTTGGCGGATCAGTTCATGGTGCTGTCGCGCGGCGAGGTGGTGGCGTCCGGTGCGCAGGCGGCGATGAACGATCCCGAGGTCAAGCGCCACCTGGCGGTTTGACCGCGCGCGCGGTACTGACGATGATGCCGGCCTTGCACGTGGTCAGCGTGCTGCCCACTCCATGAGCCGCGCGGACAAAAACAGCAGCAATCCGACCATGCCGCCGACCAGCGTGCCATTGACGCGGATGAATTGCAGGTCCTTGCCGATATTGAGTTCGATCTGGCGCGACATGTCCTGGTTGTCCCAGGCCTTGACCGTGTCGCTGATGTGGCGCGTGAGGAAGCTGGAGAAGGCCGGCGCCAGCGTGCGCGCCATGCCTGCCAGGTGCTGGTTGAGCGAGGCGCGCATGGCCGGATGGCGCAGCAGTTCTTCACTGAGCCAATTGGCGCCCTGAATCACGGCGTCCCGCAGGCGCGAGTCGCCGCGCGCGATGTCGGCATTGACCCAGTCACGCACGCTGCCCCACAGGTCGCGGATGTAGTTGTTGAAGGCGTCGCCGTCGCGCAGGTAGCGCTTGAAGTCTTCGCCTTTGGCGATGAACGACGGATCGGATTCCAGCCGCGTCAGGAAGCGCCGCACCATGTCGTCGAACTTGATGCGCAGCTTGTGATCGCGGTCGGCGGCGATGTCCTCCATGATGTTTTGCAGCGCCTTGGCGATCATTCCTGCGCCGCTTTCGCTGATCCACTCGGTCGGCAACATCAGCTCCATGGTGGCGTGTTCGCGCTTCAGCCAGGCGGCGATCTGGCCGGCGATCATGTCGCGTGTGGCGGGGCGATTGATCACGCCGATCAGGGCGACCATGCCGTCGTCCAGCAATTGCTGGTGGCGGCCTTCCTTGGTCAGGCCGGCGAGCAGGGCGCCCATTGAACGTGACAGATCAAGCTTGCCGATGGCGGCGTTGAGGGCGTCACGCAACAGCTGCCGGATGCGCGCGTCATCGACGGTGGCCAGGATTTCAGGCAGCAGCTTAAGCAGGTGGCTGGCCAGGTAGTCGCGGTTGGCCGGTTCTTTGAGCCATTCCGCCACGTTGGTGGATGGATCGGTCTTCAGGATCACGGCGGCCAGCGATTCCGGCTTGAGGAATTTTTCCTCGACAAAGCCGGCCAGGTTGTCGGCGATGCGCTCCTTGTTATTGGGGATGATGGCGGTATGGCGCGAGACGAAGGGGATCGGCACCTTGCGGAACAAGGCCACCACGGCAAACCAGTCGGCCAGCGCGCCGACCATCGCCGCCTCCGAGATGGCGCGCAGTCCATCGACCCAGAAGCCGCGCGGCGCCAGCGAGGTGGCGACGAACATCGCCGCCGCTGCCGCCAGCAGCGACAGCGCGATTAGTTTTGAACGTTGTAATTCCTCTTCTTTGGTCATCGGCGCCGCCCGCTGCTTGGAACATGGGGGCAGTGTAAGCCAAAAAACTGTTCAGGAGCGCTCGATCCTCGCCAGGGCGACCGAGGCGGCGGAGGTGCGCGTTTCCACGCCCAGTTTGACGAATACGTGTTCCAGATGCTTGTTGACGGTGCGCGGGCTGGTACCGAGGATGTCGCCGATGTCGCGGTTGGTCTTGCCCTTGATGACCCAGTTCAGCACCTCCGATTCGCGCTGCGTGAGTTTGAAGGACGCCATCAGCTTTTCGATCTGCACGGTGTCCGATTCCTCGCGCAGCACGATCATCCACTGTTCGTTTTCGCTGAACTCCGCCGCCGAGAAGATCAGCCGGCGGCTGCCGCGCGCCAGTGTCAGTGGCGGGTGGGCCAGCCCCTGGCTGTGCGCCAGTTGTGTCGCTTGCAGCCAAGCCGGTAGTTCGGTGTTCACCATATAGCCTTGCATCAGCGTGCGCGCGAGCGGCGTTTGCCAGACGATCTTGCCGTCGCGCGGCGTCATGGCGATGACCGCGTTGCCGAATGCGTCCAGCGCGCTGCGCGCCTGGTCGACCAGTTTCGCCGTCTGCATGTGCGAGGCGATGCGGGCCAACACCTCGCTGGTGCGCAGCGGCTTGGTGACGTAGTCGTTGCCGCCGGCGTTGAAGGCGTTGACCACGTGTTCGGCCTCGGTTAGCCCGGTCATGAAGATTACCGGAATGTGGCGCGTGGCGAGATTGGACTTGAGCTGGCGGCAGGTCTCGAAGCCGTCGATGCCAGGCATGACGGCGTCCAGCAGAATGATGTGGGGCTGCGCCTCGGCGGCACGCAGCAAGGCGGTGTCGCCGCTGTTCGCCACCAGCACCGTGTAGCCCGATTCGTCCAGCGCATCGTGCAGCACGGCGAGGTTTTCGGGCACATCGTCCACCACCAGAACGATGCTGGCCTCATTGTTGAAGTTCATTGGTCTCTCTCACAAAGTCCGCCATCGCATCCAACTGAAAGCGGGCGGCAAAGTCGCGCATGGTCTGGGTGAAGCGCTGATAACGCGGATCGAGCGCGCCGATTTCGTCCAGCTTGTTCTGGATGCCGCGCACGTAGCCGACCCGTATCAGCTCACGTAGCGCTGCCATGCTGTCGGCCGGGGGGAAGATCAGCGTCATGGGTGCGGCGGCGGGCGGCGGCTGGTCCACGGTGAGCCATTCCAGCGACAGGCGCGCGCCGATCCAGTCCAGCAGCTCGTTGACGTTGACCGGCTTGACGAAGAAGTCCTCGGCGCGGATGGCGGCCGGGTTTTCCATGCCCTTGTCAAAGGCGTTGGCGGAGACGATGGCGATCGGCGTCACCGACATACGCTTGCGGCGCAAAATGTAGCTGGTTTCCCAGCCATCCATGCCGGGCATGGCGAGGTCCATCAGAATCAGGTCCGGCTGGAAGCTGGTGTACAGGTCCAGGCATTCGAGGCCGGATTCCGCCTGGGCGATGTCGAAGCCCAGCGGTTGCAGGATGTTGAGCAGCAGCTCGCGGTCCACGCGTTCGTTGTCGACCACCAGGATGCGGCGCCGCGCGCCGCGATAGCCGGTGCGCTGAAGCATGGTGTCGGAAAGGGTGCTGCCGCGTGGCGCCGGCGCGTGCACGCTGGGCAGGAACAGCCGCACGTGGAACACGCTGCCGCGCGGCGTGCTGTGGACTTTGAGTTCGCCGCCCATCAACTGGGTCAGCATGCGCGCGATCGGCAGGCCAAGGCCGGTGCCGCTGGCGTTGGCGTGCGCGCTGGCGCTGCCGCGCGAGAACGGTTCGAAGATGTGGTCGATCTCTTCCTGCAGGATGCCCGGGCCGGTGTCCGCGATCTCGAACGACGCCATCTCGCGCGCGTAGCGCAGCCGCATGACGATGCCGCCATGGCCGGTGAACTTGACCGCGTTGCCGAGGATGTTGATGAGGATTTGTCCCAGCCGCTTGCGGTCGGCGCGCACGCAACGCGGCAACACGCCGCTCAGCTCATAGCGGAACGTCAGTCCCTTGTTGGCCGCCTGCAGTTCAAACATGCGCACCACTTGGCTGATGAAGTCCGGGAAGTCCAGCTCCTTCATGTCGAATTTCAGTTTGCCGCCTTCGATGCGGGCGATGTCCAGCGTGCCCTCGATCAGCGACAACAGATGCTCGCCGCTGTTGCGGATCACGCGCACTGCCTGCTGGCGGTGCGCCGGAATCGCCGGATCGTTGTCCAGCAGTTGCGCGTAGCCGAGGATGGAATTGAGTGGCGTCCGGATCTCGTGGCTGATGCCGGCGATGTAGCGGCTCTTGGCCTGGTTGGCCAGATCGGCGGCCTGCTTGGCCTGCTGGAGCTGGGCGTCGGTCTGCTGGTGCAGTTCGATCTCGCGCGTCAGCAGGCCGGTCTGGCGGTTGGATTCCTCCTGCGCCACCCGGCGACTCTCGCTGGTCAGCACCAGCCACCAGGCGACGATGCCGCTGACCAGCAGCAGCGCGGCGAAGATCTTGAAGAACACCAGTTGCAGTTGCGGCAGCAGCGTCGCATCCGGCAGCACCGATTGTTCGTGGTAGTAGATCAGCCCAAGCAGGGCGCCCAGCGACAGCACGGTGACGATCATCAGCAGCAGATAGTGTCCCAGACCGCTGCTCAGATAGCGCCACAGCGATTGCGGCAGCAACGCGCGCAGCGCTTCCTGCCATTGCACCGCCACGCGCGCATGCGGTTTGCAGGTGTCGTTGCAGCGTGCGTCCAGGCAGCAGCACAGCGAGCAGATCGACCCTTGATAGGCCGGGCAGTGCGCCATGTCTTCGGCTTCGTATTCCTTCTCGCAGATGACGCAGGTTTTGCTGTGCACTGGCGGCGCCGGACGGGCACTGTAGTACTTGCCGCGCGTGGCGACGGCGATCAGCGGCGCCGTCACCAGCGCCGTCAGCAGCGCGATGAACGCCGAGAAGGCGTGCGCCTGCTGGCCGAAGGCGCCGAGGAAGGCGGCGATCGACAGCGCGGACGCCAGCAGCATCGCACCCACGCCGACCGGGTTGATGTCGTACAGGTAGGCGCGGCGGAACTCGATGCCCTTTGGGCTGAGACCAAGCGGCTTGTTGATCACCAGGTCGGCCACCACCGCCGTGATCCACGAGATCGCGATGTTGGAATACAGGCCGAGCACCTGATCCAGCGCCTGGAACACGTCCAGCTCCATCAGCAGCACCGCGATCAACGCGTTGAACACCGCCCACACCACGCGCCCCGGATGGCTGTGTGTCAGCCGGGCGAAGAAGTTGGACCACGCCAGCGAGCCGGCGTAGGCATTGGTCATGTTGATCTTCACCTGCGACACCACCACCAGCAGCGCGGTGGCGGCCAGCGCGGCCTGCGGCTGCGAGAACACTTCGCCAAAGCCGATCAGGTACATATGGGTGGGATTGACGGCCTGCTCCAGTGGCACAGGAACAGCGGCGCTAATCGCCAGGTAGGCCAGCAGCGCGCCGCCCAGCATCTTGGCGATGCCCAGCAAAATCCAGCCCGGCCCCGCGATCAGCACACCCAGATGCCAGCGCAGGCGGTTGGCAGGCGTCTGCTGCGGCATGAAGCGCAGGAAGTCGACCTGCTCGCCGATCTGCGTGATCAGCGCCACGCCCACCGCCGTCGCCGCGCCGAACATCAGCACATTGAACTGGCCGTTGGCGCCGTCGCGGCCCGCGTAGTGCATCAGCTGCGCCGGCAGGTCGGGGCGCTGGTGCAGGATGGCGATGAAGGGCAGCGCCATCAGGATCAGCCACACCGGCTGCGTCAGCATCTGGATGCGGCTGATCAGCGTGACGCCGTGCGTCACCAGTGGCACCACGATCAGCGCGCTGACCATGTAGCCGAGCCATAGCGGCATGTGAAAGTACAGTTCCAGCGCATACGCCATGATGGCCGCCTCCAGCGCGAACAGAATAAAGGTGAAGGAGGCGTAGACGAAGGACGATATGGTCGAACCGATGTAGCCGAAGCCGGCGCCGCGCGTCAGCAGATCCATGTCGACGCCGTAGCGGGCGGCGTAGTAGCTGATCGGCAGGCCGGTGAGAAAGATGATCAGGCCCACCGCCATGATGGCCCATAGCGCGTTGACGAAGCCGTAGTTGACGGTGATGGTGCCGCCGATGGCCTCCAGCACCAGAAACGAAATCGCCCCGAACGCGGTATTCGCCACGCGGAACACCGACCAGCGGCGGAACGCGCGCGGCGTGTAGCGCAGCGCGTAGTCCTCGATGGTCTCGTTGGCTACCCAGGTATTGTAATCGCGCCGGATTTTGACGATGCGCTGTGTCGTGGTCATAAAAAAGCAGCTAGTGGTCTGGCTGCTTTTTAAGCAAAATTTATGCCTTGGGTGTTCTCAACGATATTTGCTGTGCGTGAGTTTATCGAGCATGCGCTTCAGCTCTTCCTCCATCGCCGTCGACAGATTGATGAACTTGCAGCCGATCTGCACCTGCTCGCCGAGCAGGAATGAGCGGAACGTGCGCGACAGCCGTACTTCGAGGTCGGCGATCATCACCGCATCGGGCCCCAGTTCCAGTCGCACCCGCTGCAGCTTGCGGCCGACGTGCAGGCCGACCGCGTCGCGCGGCGAGGCGCGCATGCCGACGCCGCCGGCGGAAAAATCGTACAGCTGCAATTCATACGGGCGGCCGTTCATCACGAACGAGGCCATGTAGTACACGCCCAGCGGTGTTTCCAGCCGCGCCGAGGCGCGCCGGTTCAGCACCTGGCACTTGAGCGGGAATTCCAGCGGAATCAGGGTTGGTTCGTTGGGCTTGGGCGCCCAGTCCACCGACGACAGCGCGAACTGGATCTTGGACGAACGCAGCCAGGCGATAAACGTGGCGTCGCCCGGCGGCAGGAATTCGCCTTCGTTCAGCTCCAGCACAAAATTGGGCCGTTCCGGATCGACCGAGCGCAGCCGTCCCATCACCACATTGGTGGCGCCGGACGGGTAAATCGACACCGGCTCGCCGCTTTCGGCGAGAAAGGTCAGCGCATCGCCGATGTCATGCTCATCGGTCATGTCATGCGGCTTCGACCCCGCGGCGATTGGCTCCACAGCATCTTTTAGGGTGGGGGGCCCGCGACGGAATTCATTGGGTATAGGATCGTTCACGACGGCATATCTCTTTGATAATGACTTCCACAATGCGAGGTCGATCTGCGCAGTTTACAGCGGATTGTTGATCTTGGCTTGCAAAATGGCAAGAAATTTCAGCAGGCTGTGGTTCAAAAACGCTCGTCGGCACGCAGATAGCGCCATTGACCCACCGGCAAATCCCCCAGTTTGACCTTGCCGATACGAACTCGTTTCAATCCGATAACTTTTAATCCCACCATATCGCACATGCGGCGGATCTGGCGTTTCTTGCCTTCGCGCAGCGTAAAGCTCAACTGGTCGTCATTCTGCCAGCGCACTTTGGCCGGCAGCAGCGGCTTGCCGTCCATCCACAGGCCGTGGTTCAGTTTTTTCAGATCGCTGTCGGGCAGCTTGCCGGGCTTGGTGTACTCGACGCGCACCAGGTATTCCTTGTCGACGTCGGTGGTTTCGCCGATCAGGTGCTTGGCCACGCGGCCGTCCTGGGTCAGCACCAGCAGGCCGACCGAGTCGATGTCGAGGCGGCCGGCCGGCACCAGCGAGCGCAGTTGCGTCGGGTGGAACTGTTCCGGCGACGGATCGTCCGGCCAGCGGTTTTCCGGCTTGATCAGCGCCACCGCCGGCTGGTAGCCGTCCTCGGCCTGGCCGGACACATAGCCCATCGGCTTGTTGATCAGCACCGTCACACGCTTGGATTGCTCGGCGGCGGCCTGGCGCTCGACGGTGACTTTCTGGCTCGGGTAAATCTTGGTGCCCAGCTCGGCGATGACCTGGCCGTCAACGCGGACCCAGCCGCGCGCGATCCATTCATCAGCCTCGCGGCGCGAGCACAGGCCCAGTTCGGACATGCGTTTGGACAGGCGGAGTAATTCTTCAGACATTGCAAACTCTCAAAACAAAACAGGTTAAACCTTGATGGCTTCCAGCAGCTCGGTTTCCAGCTGGATTTGGCTGCGGGCGTTGGACAGCGCCGCGCCGTCGATCAGGAACACGTCTTCCACGCGCTCGCCCAGCGTCATGACCTTGGCCGTGTGCAGGTTGATCTTGTACTTGGTCAGCACGTTGGCGATCGCATAGAGCAGACCGGTGCGGTCGTTGGCGGCCACCGACAGCAGGTAGTACTGGCCGCGGTCGTCCGGGCGCAAATCGACGGTCGGCTGGATCGGGAAGGTGCGCGACAGGCGCGACAGCCGACCCTTGCCGGGCGCCGGCAGCGGCTCCGGGCTGGTCAGCAGCGCGCACAGTTCGTGCTCCAGCAGATTGATGATGTCGCGGTAATTCTTGGCGAAGTTCTGCTCGGTGACCATGAAGGTGTCCAGCGCATAGCCGTGGCGCGTGGTGTGGATCTTGGCGTCGAGGATCGAGAAGTTCTTGCGGTCGAAATAGCTGCAGATGCGGGCGAACAGGTCCGGCTGGTCCTTGACGTAGACCGCGATCTGCAAGCCTTCGCCGATCGGCGCCAGGCGGCATTTGACCACCGGCTGGTCGCTGTTGAAGCGCTCGTACAGCGCGCGCGTCTGCCAGGCGATGTCGGAGGCGTCGTGGCGCAGGAAGTAGGCGACGTCCAGCTGTTGCCAGAACGGTTCGTGCGCGTGCGCGTCCAGTCCGTACAGGCGCAGCGTGGCCAGCGCCTCGTCCTGGCGCTGGCGCAGTTCGTTGGCGGCGCTGTGCGGCTCGCCGCCCAGCACGCGCTGGGTGATCTTGTACAGGTCTTCCAGCAGCTTGGCCTTCCAGGCGTTCCATACTTTCGGGCTGGTGCCGCGAATGTCGGCCACGGTCAGCAGGTACAGGCCGGTCAGGTGGCGTTCATCGCCGACCAGCTTGGCGAAAGCCTGGATCACGTCCGGATCGGACAGGTCCTGCTTCTGCGCCACCTGCGACATGGTCAGGTGGTTTTCGACCAGGAACACCACCAGCTCGGTGTCCTCGTCGCTCATGCCATGCTCGCGGCAGAACTGTTCGGCGTCGGCCATGCCCAGCTTGGAGTGGTCGCCGCCGCGGCCCTTGGCGATGTCGTGGAACAGCGCGGCCAGGAACAGCACCCACGGTTTCGGGAAATTGGCCATCAGCTGGCTGCAGAACGGGTACTCGTGCGCGTGCTCGGCCATGGTGAAGCGGCGCATATTGCGCACCACCATCATGATGTGCTGGTCCACCGTGTAGACGTGGAACAGGTCGTGCTGCATCTGGCCGACGATCTTGCGGAAGTTGGGCAGGTAGCGGCCCAGGATCGACAGGTCGTTCATGCGGCGCAGCGCGTGGACGATGCCGCGCGGCGCCTGCATGATCTGCAGGAACAGCGAACGGTTGGCCGGATCGGCGCGGAAGGCGGCGTCGATCTGGAAGCGCTCGTGCCACAGCGCGCGGGTGGCGCGCGCCGTCATGCCCTTGATCGACGGGCGCTCGGTCATCAGCAGGAAGATTTCCAGCATCGCCGACGGCGTTTGCTGGAAGGTGTCGTCCTCGGCGATATCGATCAGGCCGTTGACATCGTTGAAGCGGGCGTTGATCGGCACCGCCACGCCGTCCTGCGGGAACAGGCGTCCGGCGATGTTTTGCAGCAGGATGGTGTTCAGCTGCGTGACCGTTTTGGCGGCCCAGTAGTAGCGCTGCATCAGGTATTCGCTGGCGCGGCGCATGTGCACGCCGCTGCCGGTGGCGGTCAGGCCCAGCGACTCGGCGATGGCGGTCTGGACGTCGAACACCAGCCGGTCCTCGCGGCGTCCGGCGTGCAGGTGCAGGCGCACGCGGATGTCCTTGAAGGCGCGCTCCTTCTCCATCAGCTGGCGCGCCTCGGTCTGCGTGATCAGGCCGCTGGTGGCCAGCGTGCGCCACGAACTGGCCAGCCCGGACGCCTTCACCAGCCACAGGATCACCTGCAGGTCGCGCAGGCCGCCGGGGCTTTCCTTGCAGTTCGGCTCCAGGCTGAAGGCGGTGTCCTCGTACTTGGCGTGGCGCTGGCGCATCTCCAGCACTTTGGCGTGGAAGAAGGCGCGCGGGTCCATGGCGGCGTCGTAGCGCGCCTGCAGTTCGGCGAACAGTGGCTCGTCGCCGCAGATGATGCGCGCTTCCAGCAGGCTGGTCTGCACCGTGATGTCGGCCGCCGACTCGCTCAGGCATTCGTCCACCGTGCGGATGCTGTGGCCGATTTCCAGGCCCAGATCCCACAGCAGTTGCACCAGCTCTTCCAGCTTCTCGGTGGCGGCGGCGTCGGGCGCCTGCGCCAGCAGGATCAGCAGGTCGATGTCGGAATAGGGGAACAGCTCGCCGCGGCCGTAGCCGCCGACGCCGATCAGCGCGGTGTCCGCCGGCAGGCCGGCGGCGTGCCAGGCCGTGGTCAGCACCGCGTCAACGCTCTGGCGCAGGCTGCGCAGCAGCTTTTCCGGCTTGCCGTCTTCCTTGAAGGCGGCAATGACGACCTGGCGGTCGGCCTTCAGCTGACGCTTGAGCTGCTCGCGCAGCTGGTTCTTCATCACGGCCGCGTTCACGGGATTACGCCGCCCTGGCGGCGGAGCCGGCGCCGGTGACGAAGGCCGGCGGCGGCGGGCTGCCGGCCGACAGCGTCAGCACCTCGTAGCCGGTGTCGGTCACCAGGATCATGTGTTCCCACTGGGCCGACAGGCTGCGGTCCTTGGTTTTGATGGTCCAGCCGTCATTCATTTCGCGGATTTCGCGGCGGCCGGCGTTGATCATCGGCTCGATGGTGAAGATCATGCCGGCTTCCAGCTTGACACCGGTGCCAGGCTTGCCGTAGTGCAGCACTTGCGGCTCTTCGTGGAATACCTTGCCGATGCCGTGGCCGCAGAACTCGCGCACCACGCTGTAGCCGGCTTTTTCGGCGTGCTGCTGGATGGCGTGGCCGATGTCGCCCAGCGTGGCGCCCGGCTTGACCTGCTGGATGCCCAACCACATGCATTCATAGGTGATGTCCGACAGGCGCTTGGCCAGGATCGACGGCTCGCCAATGAAGAACATGCGGCTGTTGTCGCCGTGGTAGCCATCCTTGATGATAGTGATGTCGAGGTTGACCACGTCGCCGTTCTTCAGCACCTTGTCGCCCGGAATGCCATGGCAGATGACGTCGTTGACCGAGGTGCAAATGGCTTTGGGGTAGGGCGTGTAGCCGGGCGGGCAGTAGTTCAGCGGCGCCGGAATGGTGCCCTGCACGTTGACCATGTATTCGTGGCACAGGCGGTCCAGTTCGCCGGTGGTGACGCCGGGCTTGACGAAGGGCGTGATGTAGTCGAGCACTTCGGAACCGAGGCGGCCGGCCACGCGCATGCCTTCGATATCTTCGGCGGTTTTGATGGAAATGGACATATTGGATCGCAATCTGCTAGAAACTTTGGTGTAAACGGTGAAAACGCCCCGGTCGCCGCGAGGGCGGCGTGGCGGTCGATATGTCGAAATTATAAACGACGCCGGGCTTGTCGCGTGCGGCATCGTCGGCCCGGCGCCCGGCGCATCCCTTGGAGGGACAATTGGCCACAGTTTCGTCCGTTATGATGCATTTTGGTGCGCTGATGCGCGGTAATGGTGCGTCCGCGCCGCCGCCCGCAGAGTGAGAACGCTTGCCTGCAAGGCCGGTTTTGAGGTAGAATTTCGGGTTGCTTGAATTTGGTTTGAGCAATGTTGTTATTCTCGTTAATTTAAACACGCGAATCCGGTCGACAAGGGTGCCTGGCGATAGCCGTGGTGACTGATCGGATTCCAGAACTAACCCTGGAGTAAATTATGTCCGTAACTATGCGCGAAATGCTGGAAGCCGGTGTCCACTTCGGTCACCAAACCCGTTTCTGGAACCCAAAGATGGCGCCGTTCATCTTCGGTCACCGCAACAAGATCCATATCATCAATCTGGAAAAGACGATGGGTATGTATCAAGAAGCGATGAAGCACGTGAAACAGGTTGCCGCAAGCCGTGGCACCATCCTGATGGTCGGCACCAAGCGTCAAGCACGCGATATCATCGCTGCTGAAGCCCAGCGCGCAGGCGTTCCTTATGTTGACCAGCGTTGGCTGGGCGGCATGCTGACCAACTTCAAAACCATCAAGACTTCGATCAAGCGCCTGAAAGACATGGAAGCTTCGATCGCTGACGGTTCGGCCGAGAAGATGTCGAAAAAAGAAGCGCTGATGTTCCAACGCGAAATCGTCAAGCTGCAAAAATCGATCGGCGGCATCAAAGACATGGGCGGCGTTCCTGACGCTATCTTCGTCGTTGACGTTGGCTACCACAAGGGCGCCATCACCGAAGCCGCGAAACTGGGCATCCCAGTCATCGGCGTGGTCGATACCAACCACTCGCCAGAAGGCGTGCAGTACGTCATTCCAGGCAACGACGACTCGTCGAAAGCCATCACCCTGTACGCCCGTGGCGTAGCAGACGCGATCCTGGAAGGCCGTTCGGCCGCTGGCGCTGAAGTTGTTGAGATGGTTAAAGCGGCAGCCGGCGACGAATTCGTCGAAGTCAGCGAACAGGCTTAATCGTTCCTGGCAGGCTGTAAGAAAAAAAGGGGTGGCCAACAGCTCCCCCTTTTTTTTAACTAACCACCCCCGAATACCGAATTACAGGAGAATTACATGGCAGCGATTACTGCAGCAATGGTAGGCGAACTGCGCGCGAAAACCGACGCGCCGATGATGGAATGCAAAAAAGCACTGACCGAAGCCGAAGGCGACATGGGTCGTGCGGAAGAGATCCTGCGCGTCAAGCTGGGCGGCAAGGCTGGTAAAGCGGCAAGCCGCATCACCGCCGAAGGCGTGGTCGCCACCTACATCGCCAATGGCGTGGGCGCGCTGGTCGAAGTGAACTCGGAAACCGACTTCGTCGCGAAAAACGACGATTTCCTGAACCTGGCCAACACCGCCGCCCGTCTGGTGGCTGAAAAGAACCCGGCCGACGTGGCTGCCCTGCTGGCCCTGCCAGCGGGCGACGACGGCAAAACCCTGGACGAAGTGCGCGCCGCCCTGATCGGTAAAATCGGCGAAAACATGTCGATCCGCCGCTTCCAGCGTTTCGAAACCAGCGCCAAGCTGGCATCGTACCTGCACGGCACCCGCATCGGCGTGATGGTTGAGTTCGACGGCGCCGACGAGCAAGTCGGTAAAGACGTGGCCATGCACATCGCCGCGATGAAGCCGGTGTCGCTGTCGGCCGACCAGGTTCCTGCCGAACTGATCGAAAAAGAGCGCTCGGTCGCCAAGCTGAAAGCGGATGAAGACGCCGCCGCCGCCGTGGCCGCCGGCAAACCAGTACAGCCTGCCGACATCGTCGCCAAGCGTCTGGAAGGCTCGGTGCAGAAGTACCTGAAAGAAGTCTCGCTGCTGAACCAGGCTTTCGTGAAAAACGACAAGCAGTCGATCGAGCAGATGCTGAAAGAAAAATCGACCACCGTCAAAGCGTTCGTGATGTACGTGGTTGGCGAAGGCATCGAGAAAAAAGTCGACGACTTCGCCGCCGAAGTGGCCGCCCAGGTGGCCGCTTCCAAAGGAGCGTAATACAGAAAACGGGCCGAGAGGCCCGTTTTTTTAAGCCCACAGCAGGACGCGGCGCCGGGCAAGGTATCATAGGCGCCGCAGCATACCCCCGAACAACCCCCTCAATAGGAGCCCCGTCTCATGTCCAAACCAGCCTATAAGCGCGTCCTCCTCAAATTGTCCGGCGAAGCCCTGATGGGCGATGATCCTTACGGCATCAATCGCGCCACGATCGAGCGGACGGTGGCCGATGTGGCCGAGGTCGCGAAACTGGGCGTGGAACTGGCGATCGTCATTGGCGGCGGCAATATCTTCCGCGGCGTCGCGCCCGGCGCCCAAGGCATGGACCGCGCCACCGCCGACTACATGGGCATGCTGGCCACCGTGATGAACGCGCTGGCCCTGGCTGACGCCATGCGCCATGTCGGCATCACCGCGCGCGTCATGTCGGCGATCGGCATCGAGCAGGTGGTCGAGCCGTATGTGCGCCCGAAAGCGCTGCAATATCTGGAAGAAGGCAAGGTCGTGGTGTTCGCGGCCGGCACCGGCAATCCGTTCTTCACCACCGACACCGCAGCGGCATTGCGCGGCGCGGAAGTGAGCGCGGAAATCGTGCTCAAGGCCACCAAGGTCGATGGCGTGTATACTGCCGACCCGAAGAAGGACCCGAACGCCACGCTGTACCACTCGATCAGCTTCGATGAAGCCATCGCCAAGCACCTGCAGGTGATGGACGCGACCGCCTTTGCGCTGTGCCGCGACCAGAAACTGCCGATCAAGGTGTTCTCCATCACCAAGCCGGGCGCGCTCAAGCGCGTCATCATGGGCGAGGATGAAGGTACACTGGTTCACGTTTAATTTAGATTAGATACACAGGAGAGCAGCAATGTCCGTAGCCGACGTTAAAAAGAGCGCGCAAGACCGCATGACGAAATCGCTGGAAACCCTGCGCGCCGATCTGGCCAAGGTGCGTACCGGCCGTGCCCACACCGGCATTCTCGACCACGTGACGGTGGATTACTACGGTAATCCGACGCCGATCAATCAGGTGGCCAACCTGACGCTGGTCGACGCCCGTACCATCGGCGTGCAGCCGTTCGAGAAGAAGATGGCCGGCGCCATCGAGAAAGCCATCCGTGACGCCGACCTGGGCCTGAACCCGGCCGCGCAGGGCGACATCATCCGCGTGCCGACCCCGCCGCTGACCGAGGAACGCCGCAAGGAAATGGTCAAGCTGGCCAAGGGCGAGGCGGAAGACGCCAAGGTGGCGGTGCGCAATATTCGCCGTGACGCCAATGAGGGCCTGAAGAAGCTGGTCAAGGATAAGGCCATCTCGGAAGATGACGAGCGCCGCGGCGCCGACGATGTGCAGAAGCTGACCGACAAGTTTATCGCCGACATCGACAAGGTGCTGGGTGAGAAGGAAAAAGAAATTCTGACGGTGTAATACCCGCCGCCGCAACACGTCGTCATTCCCGCGCAGGCGGGAATCCATGCTGAGCGTGCAAGCACGTGGCCCCTGGATTCCCGCCTGCGCGGGAATGACGCTTCTGCGGTGCAAGGAGGCTTCTATGGAGCTCATCTTGTCTTTTTGCCTCACACCTGCAATACTTTCTATTTTGGCACCGACGTTTTCATGAAATATACGAGTTCGACTACCGAGGTTCCAGACGCACCTGCCGTGCCACGCCATGTGGCCATCATCATGGACGGCAACGGCCGCTGGGCAACCAAGCGCTTCCTGCCCCGCGTGGGTGGTCACGTCAAGGGCGTGGAGGCGGTGCGCACCGTGGTCGAGTCCTGCGCCCGCCGCGGCGTTGAATACCTGACCCTGTTCGCCTTCAGTTCCGAGAACTGGCGCCGCCCGGAGGAGGAAGTCTCCCTGCTGATGCGCCTGTTCGTGACGGCGCTGGAACGCGAAGTCTCCAAGCTGCACGCCAATAACATCCGCCTCAAGGTCGTGGGCGACCTCAGCCGCTTCGACAGCAAGCTGCAAGGCATGATTTCCACCGCCGAGCGCAAGACCGCCGCCAACACCCGCATGACCGTCACCATCTGCGCCAACTACGGCGGCCGCTGGGACATCATGCAGGCCGTGTCGCAGATGGCCAAAGCCCATCCGGGCGTGACCGACTTCACCGAGGAGCAACTGGCGCCGCACCTGGCCATGGCCTACGCGCCCGAGCCCGACCTGTTCATCCGCACCGGTGGCGAACAGCGCATTTCCAATTTCCTGCTGTGGCAGCTGGCGTACACCGAGCTGTTCTTCACCGACACCTACTGGCCGGATTTTTCCGCCGCGTGTCTCGACGAGGCGATCGCCTCCTACCAGCACCGCGAGCGGCGATTCGGCCGCACCGGCGCGCAACTGGCTGAAAAGACAAACTGATGCTGAAAACGAGGATTATTACCGCTGTGGCGTTGCTGGCGGTGTTGCTGCCGGTCCTGTTCTTCAACTATTTCCCTGCGGTTGCCCTGGTGGTGACGCTGTTTGTCGGCGCCGCCGTGTGGGAGGGCGCGCGCCTGTTCGGCCTGAACGAAGGCAAGGCCCGCGTGGCCGGTTTCGCCGGCGGCGCGCTGTTCGTGCTGCTGATGTACTCGGCCAAGCCGGGCGCGGTCAACGCGCTGTACGGCGTGGCCGCCTTGCTGTGGCTGATCCGCTATGCGCCCACGCTCGGCCTCGGCCTGCCGCAACTGGGCACCGCCGCCAACTGGTCGCTGGCGATCACCTTCACCTTCGCCGTGTTCGCCGCCTTCTTCGCGCTGGTCGGCCTGTACCTGAAGTCGCCGCTGTATCTGCTGTCGGTGCTGGTGCTGGTGTGGGTGGCCGACATTGGCGCCTACTTCTCCGGCAAGGCCTTCGGCAAGCGCAAGCTGGCGCCGAGCATTTCGCCGGGCAAGTCCTGGGAAGGCGCTATCGGCGGCGCGCTGGCCGTGCTGCTGCTGGCCGCGCTGTCCATCATTCTGGCCGGCGGCGCCGCGCCGTGGCTGCAGGACACTTTTGCCTTCAAGCTGCAAGCCCGCTTCGGCTGGGCCGTGGCCTTGTTGCTGCTGCTGGTGCTGGTGATGTTCTCTGTCATCGGCGACCTGTTTGAATCCGCGCTCAAGCGTCGCGCCGGCATCAAGGACAGCAGCAACCTGCTGCCCGGCCACGGCGGCGTGTTGGATCGCGTGGACGCGCTGATCCCGGTGCTGCCGATGGCGGCGCTGGTGTCGTCCTGGCTCTGAAAGAACTACCATGCAACGTATTACCGTATTAGGCGCCACCGGCTCGATCGGCGTCTCCACGCTGGATGTGATCGCCCGCCATCCGCAGCGTTATGCCGTCCACGCGCTGTCGGCGCATAGCCGGGTTGAAGAACTGGCCGCGCAATGCGAACGCTTCCGTCCGGCGCGCGCCGTGGTCGGCAGCGCCGCCGCCGCCGACCGCCTGGCCGCGCTGCTGCGCGCGGCCGGCGTCAAGACCGAGGTGGCGTGGGGCGAACAGGCGCTGTGCGACATTGCCAGCGCGGCTGAAGTCGACAGCGTGATGGCGGCGATCGTCGGCGCCGCCGGCCTGGCGCCGACCTTGGCCGCCGCCCGCGCCGGCAAGAAAATCCTGCTGGCCAACAAGGAGGCGCTGGTCATGTCCGGCCAGTTGTTCATGGACGCCGTGCACGAATCGGGCGCCGTGCTGCTGCCGATCGACAGCGAACACAACGCCATTTTCCAGTCGATGCCGCAATTCGGCGGCAACCTGCCGGCCGTGCGCGACCCCGCCGCCGGCGTCGCCAAGATTCTGCTGACCGCTTCCGGCGGCCCGTTTCTGACGCGCGACGTCGCCACCTTGGACGCGGTGACGCCGGAGCAGGCCTGCAAGCATCCGAACTGGTCGATGGGCCGCAAGATTTCGGTCGATTCGGCCACCATGATGAACAAGGGCCTGGAAGTGATCGAGGCGCACTGGCTGTTCGGCGCCCCCGCCGACCAGATCGAAGTGGTGATCCACCCGCAATCGGTGATCCACTCGATGGTGTCCTATGTTGACGGTTCGGTGCTGGCGCAGCTGGGCAACCCGGACATGCGCACGCCGATCGCCCACGCGCTGGCCTACCCGGAGCGCATCGCCTCGGGCGTGGCGCCGCTGGACCTGACGCAAGTGGCGACGTTGCAATTCCAGAAGCCGGACTTCGACCGCTTCCCGTGCCTGGCGCTGGCTTTCGCGGCGCTGCGCGCCGGCGGCACCGCGCCGGCCCTGCTGAACGCCGCCAACGAGGTGGCGGTGCAAGCCTTCCTCGACCTGAAAATCGGTTTCCGCCAGATCGACCGTGTGATCGCCCATGTGGTCGACACGCTGCCGCACGGCGACGCCCACAGCATCGACGCGGTGATGGCGCAGGACGCCGCCGCCCGCGCCGCCGCCGAGGCCTATATCGCCAGGGTGACAAAATGAGTGGTATCCAGACCGTACTGGCGTTCATCTTCTGCCTCGGCCCGCTGGTGGTGTTCCACGAGCTGGGCCACTACCTGGTAGCGCGCTGGTGCGGTGTCAAGGTGTTGCGCTTCTCGGTCGGCATGGGCAAGGTGGTGTGGTCGCGCCGTTTCGGCCAGGACCAGACCGAATGGGCATTGTCGGCGCTGCCGCTGGGCGGCTACGTCAAGATGCTGGATGCGCGCGAAGGCGAGCTGGCCGGCTTGTCGGAAGCCGACCTGCAACGTGAATTCACCCGCCAGAACGTGTGGAAGCGCATCGCCATCGTGGCCGCCGGCCCGATCGCCAACTTCCTGGTGGCGATCGTGCTGTTCGCCGGCCTGTACATGCACGGCGTCGAAGAGCCGAGCAGCAAGATCAGCGTGCGCGCCGGGACGCCGATGGCGCAGGCCGGGCTGCACAGCGGCGATATCGTCACTGCCGTCAACGAGCAGCCGGTGCAGGTGTGGTCCGAGCTGCGCTGGCAGTTCATCCAGTCGGCCATCGATCAACACGAAGTGCGGCTGGCCGTTGAGCGGCCCGGGCAGGGGCGCATGGCGGTCACGCTGCCGGCGGCGGCGTTGCAGGGCGTCGACCTGGAGGGCGACGTGCCACAACAGCTCGGTCTCGGTGTGGCGTTGCCGGCGCCGGTGGTGCTGCGCGTGCTGCCGGGTAGCCCGGCCGAACGCGCCGGCCTGCAGCCGGGCGATCTGCTGACCGGCGTCGATGGCGTGGCGGTGGCCGACGGCCAGGGCTTCATCGAGCAAATCCGCGCCGCGCCGGGGCGCGCGTTGCAGGTGACGCTGCAACGCGCCGGCCAGCCGCTGACGCTGAGCGTGGTGCCGGAGGCGGGTGAGGCAAAAACCAGCAAAGGAACTGTAACAGTCGGTAAGATCAACGCGGAAATCGCCAATCGCCCGGATATGATCCGGGTGCCCTCGGCACCGTTCGCCGCGCTGGAAAAGTCGGTGGTGCGGGTCTGGGATACTTGTACGATGACGCTGAAAATGATCGGCAAAATGTTCACCGGCGAGGTCTCGCTGAAGAATGTGACCGGGCCGATCACCATCGCCGACTACGCCGGCCAGACCGCGCGGCTGGGTCTGGAATACTATTTGAGCTTCATCGCCTTCATCAGCATCAGTCTGGGCGTGATGAATTTGCTGCCGATTCCCGTTCTAGACGGGGGGCATTTGCTGTATTATTCGCTGGAAGTTTTAACTGGGCGTTCTGTGCCGGAACGCGTCGGTGAAATCGCACAGCGGCTGGGCATGGGTTTGCTGCTTAGCCTGATGCTGTTGGCCGTGTTTAACGACGTGGTCCGGTTGCTGTAGCTGTACTGTGTAGTTCTCGTTGATTGAGCCATTGAACCCGATGAAATTATATTCTGACCGTATTACTTCAACTTCCTTGCGCCGCAGTCTGATCGGCGCCGCCGTTCTGGCACTTTGCAGCGGCAGCGCCATGGCGATCGAGCCCTTCGTCATCAAAGATATCCGCGTCGAAGGGATACAGCGCACGGAAGCCGGTACGGTGTTCAGCTATCTGCCGGTACGTGTCGGCGAAACCTTCAACGACGACAAATCGGTCACCGCCATCAAGGCGCTGTACGCCACCGGTTTCTTCAAGGACGTCAAGCTGGAGAAAGACGGCCAGGTGCTGGTGGTGCTGGTCGAGGAACGCCCGGCCATCGCCAAGGTGGACTTCACCGGCACCAAGGAATTTGAAAAAGACACCCTGATCAAGGCGCTGAAGGACATCGGTGTCGGCGAAGCCAAGATCTTCGACAAGGCCTCGGTCGACCGCGCCGAGCAAGAGCTGAAGCGGCAGTACCTGTCGCGCGGCCTGTATGGCGTGAAGGTGGAAACCACGGTCACGCCGCTGGAGCGTAACCGCGTCAACATCAACTTCGTGGTGGACGAGGGCGAGATCGCCAAGATCAAGGAAATCAACATCGTCGGCAACAAGGTGTTCTCCGACAAGGAACTGAAGGACCAGCTGGCGCTCAACACCGGTGGCTGGTTCAGCTGGTACACCAAGGCCAACCAGTACTCCAAGACCAAGCTGACCGGCGACATCGAGTCGCTCAAGTCCTACTATCTGAATCGCGGCTACATCAGCATGAACATCGACTCCACCCAGGTGTCGATCACGCCGGACAAGAAGGACATCTACATCACCATCAACATCACCGAGGGTGAGCAGTACAAGGTCAACAACATCAAGTTCGAGGGCGAGACCTTCGGCCGCGAAGAGGAACTGCGTTCGCTGGTGCTGCTGCGCCAGGGCCAGATCTACTCCGGCGAGCTGCTGACCGCCACCAACAAGCTGATCTCGGATCGCCTGGGCACCTTCGGCTATGCCTTCGCCAACGTCAACGCGGCGCCGGACATCGACGTCGAGAAACGTGAAGTGTCGTTCACCTTCTTCATCGATCCGGGCAAGCGCGCCTACGTGCGCCACATGAATATCGCCGGCAACACCAGCACCCGCGACGAGGTGATCCGCCGCGAATTCCGCCAGTTCGAGTCGAGCTGGTATGACGCCAACAAGATCAAGCTGTCGCGCGACCGCGTCGACCGTCTGGGCTACTTCAAGGACGTCACCGTCGACACGCCGGAAGCGCAGGGCACGTCCGACCAGGTCGACGTCAACATGACCGTGACCGAACGCCCGACCGGCAACTTCCAGATCGGCGGCGCGTTCTCGCAGTCGGAGAAATTCTCGTTCCAGGCGGCGATCCAGCAGGCCAACTTCGCCGGCTCCGGCACCACCGTCGGCCTGGAGCTGAACACCTCCAAGTACAGCCGCACGATCTCGTTCTCGCAGACCGATCCTTACTACACCGACGACGGCGTCTCGCGCGGCTACGAGCTGTATGTGCGCACCACCAAACCGCCGGCGGTCAATATCGGCAGTTACACGATTAAACAGCAGGGCGGCCGCGTCAGCTGGGGTGTGCCGTTCTCCGAAGTCGACACCGTGTTCTTCGGCGTCGGCCTGGAACGCTCGAAGATCACCACCGACCAAACCTCGCCGACCCGCTTCCAGGACTACGTGCGCTCGATCACCGGCATCGCCAGCGGCGTCGGCACGGCGCAGGCGACGGCGGTGCCGCTGACCGTGGCGTGGGCGCGCGACAGCCGCGACTCGGCCACCACCCCGACCATTGGCCGCTACCAGCGCGCCAACCTGGAGCTGGACGTCATCGGCGAACAGAAGTACTACCGCGCCGTGTATGAGCAGCAGTGGTACAAGCCGCTGTTCTCGAAGGTGACGCTGGCCTTGAAGGGCGAGGTCGACTACGGCCGCGGCCTGGGCAACAGCAACTACCCGGTGTTCAAGAACTTCTACGCCGGCGGCATCGGCTCGGTGCGCGGCTACTACAGCTCCTCGCTGGGCGCGGTCGACACCCGCTACGGCGACGCGCTGGGCGGCGCCTCGCGCCTGATCGGCAATGCCGAACTGCAGATGCCGTTCCCTGGCTCCGGCCAGGACCGCAGCCTGCGTTGGTTCGTCTTCGTCGACGGCGGCCAAGTGTATCAGGAAGCTGAAAAGATGCGTTTGTCGCAATTGCGCTATTCTTCGGGTTTGGGCATCAGCTGGATTTCCCCGGTCGGCCCGCTGAAGTTGAGTTATGCTAAGCCGCTGAACGCCAAGGAAGGCGACCGCCTGGAACGTTTCCAGTTCCAGATGGGTACCGGCTTCTGATGTCGCATTTGTTAAATGAAAGTATTGATTTTTACCCCGGAGAAATAAGTTGAAGACTGCATCCGCAACCATGACCAAATATCTTGCCGTGCTTGCACTGGGCTGGTGTTCATTGGCGCCGGTGCAGGCGCAGACCTCGCTGTCGCGCATCGCGTGGATCAGCCCGGAGCGCATCTATAACGAGTCCAAGCTGGCCAAGCTGGCCGGCGAGAAGCTGCAGGAAGAATTCAAGAGCCGCGAAAAGGCGATGAATGACATGGGCCTGCGCCTGAAGTCGGCGTCGGAAAAGCTGGAGAAGGATGCCCCCGCGCTGAGCGAGGCGGAGCGCGTCAAGCGCCAGCGCGACGTGTTCGAGCTGGACAAGGAGTACCAGCGCCGCCAGCGCGAGTTCCGCGAAGATCTGAGCCAGCGCACCAACGAGGAGCGCCAGGCGATTTCGGAAAAAGCCACCAAGATCATCAAGCAGCTGGCCAACGTCGAAGGCTTCGACATCGTGCTGCAGGACGCCGTCTGGGCCAGCCCGCGCATCGACATCACCGACAAGGTGCTGGCCGCGCTGGATAAAGACAAGTAAGACAAGTAATCACCTCGAAGATTGGATCACCCGATGGGCACTCGACTAGGAGCATTGGTCGAACGCTTGGGCGGTCAGCTGGTGGGCGACGCGAACCTGGAAGTGTCCGGGATCGCGCCACTGGCCGACGCCGGCGTTTCGCACATCAGCTTTCTCAGCAATAGCAAGCTGCGCGCGCAAGCGCTGCAGAGCAAGGCGGCGGCGCTGATCGTCTCGGCCGCCGATGACGCCTTTATCGCCGCCGGTTACAACGGCGCGCGCATCATCGCGCAAAATCCGTATGTGTACTTCGCCCGCGCGGCGCAGTATTTCGAGTCGTTGACGGCCATCGTGCCGGCGGCCGGCGTGCATCCGACCGCCGTGGTGGCGGAGACGGCGCAGATCGCGCCGACCGCGCACATCGGCGCGCGCGTGGTGATCGAAGACGGCGCGGTGATTGGCGAGCACGCCGTCATCGGCGCCGGTTGTTTCATCGGCCGCGAGGCGGTGATCGGCGAGGCGACCAAACTGTTCGCCAACGTCACCTTTCACGCCTACTGCCAGATCGGTCAGCGTGGCATCATCCACTCCGGCGCGGTGATCGGCACCGACGGTTTCGGCTTCGCCAACGAGGCCGGCGTCTACATCAAGATTCCGCAGACCGGGCGCGTGATGATCGGCGCCGATGTCGACATCGGCGCCAACACCACCATCGACCGCGGCGCGCTGGCCGACACGGTGATCGAGGACGGCGTGAAGCTGGACAACCAGATCCAGATCGGCCATAACTGCCATATCGGCGCGCACACGGCGATGGCCGGCTGCGTCGGCGTGGCCGGCAGCGCCAGGATCGGCAAGTACTGCACCTTCGGCGGCGCCGCCATGGTGCTGGGCCACCTGACCATCGTCGACAAGGTGCACGTGGGCTCGGGCTCGATGGTGTCGCGCTCGATCCTGGAGCCGGGGCAGTACACCGGCTTCTACCCGCTGGCGAAAAACGCCGACTGGGAAAAATCGGCCGTCATCGTGCGCAACCTGTCGGCCATGCGCGACAAGATCCGCGCGCTGGAAAAAATTATCAAGACCAAAACTGAGCAAAACTGAGAATACGAATCATGACCACTACCCAGGCTGAAACCCCCAAGACCATGAACATCTGCGAGATCAAGTCCTACCTGCCGCACCGCTACCCGCTGCTGCTGGTCGACCGCGTGCTCTCGTATGAAGAGAACAAGTCCATCACCGCCATCAAGAACGTGACCGTCAACGAAGAATTCTTCAACGGCCACTTCCCGCACAAGCCGGTGATGCCGGGCGTGCTGATGATCGAAGCGATGGCGCAGACCGCGGCGCTGCTGTCGTTCAAAACCATGGGCATCAAGCCCGATGAGAATTCGGTGGTGTACTTTGTCGGCATCGACAACGCGCGCTTCAAGCGTCCGGTCGGTCCTGGCGACCAGCTGAAGATGGACATTGAAATCGTGCGTGTATCGCGCGGCATCTGGAAATACAAGGCGGTTGGCTCGGTTGACGGCCAGACCGCTGTGGAAGCAGACCTGATGTGCACCATCCGCAGCACCACCGACGCGTCGCAGCCCGCGGGACAGTAATCATGGCCAAGATACACGCCACCGCCATCGTCGACAGCAACGCAGCGCTGCACGAGAGCGTAGAAGTTGGCCCGTATTCGGTGATCGGCCCCCACGTCACGATCGGCTCCGGCACGGTGGTGGGGCCGCACGTGGTGATCGAAGGCCACACCACCATCGGCAGCGACAACAAGTTCTTCCAGTTCTCGTCGATCGGCGCCGCGCCGCAGGACAAGAAGTGGAACGGCGAGCCGACCCGCCTGACCATCGGCGACCGCAACACCATCCGCGAATTCTGCACCTTCAACACCGGCACAGTGCAGGACAAGGGCGTGACCTCGCTGGGCAACGACAACTGGATTTCGGCCTACGTGCACCTGGCGCACGACTGCTTGGTTGGCAACAACACGATCTTCTCGAACAACGCGCAGATCGCCGGCCACGTTGAAATCGGCGATTACGTGATCATGAGCGGCTTCGCCAATGTGCACCAGTTCTGCAAGATCGGCGCGCACGCGTTTGTCGGCATGAGCACCTCGCTGACGCAGGACGTGCCGCCGTTCGTGCTGTTGAACGGTAATCCGGCGTCCGCCCACGGCGTCAACATCGAGGGCCTGAAGCGGCGCGGCTTCACGCGTGAGCAGATCAACGGCATCCGTGCCGCGTACAAGATCATCTACCGCTCCGGCCTGACGCTGGACGAGGCCAAGGCGGCGCTGATCGCCGAAGAGGCGACGGTGCCGGCCGACGTGGCGCAGCATATGCGCGCCATGCGCGAGTTTCTGGATACGGCGACCCGTGGCATCGTCCGCTGACCAGCTGTCCCTTGCCTTGGTGGCGGGCGAGCCGTCCGGCGACATGCTGGCGGCTCGTTTGCTTTCCGGCCTGCGTCCGCATCTTCCACAGGCGCGCTTCCACGGCATCGGCGGACCGCGGATGATGGCGCAGGGCTTCGAATCGCACGTACCCATGGACACGCTGACCGTGCGCGGCCTGCTGCCGGTCCTGATGCGTTACCGTGAACTCAAAGGCATCCAGGCCACACTGCGCGACCAGTTGCTGGCCGAGCGTCCGTCCGTCTTCATCGGCGCCGACTACCCGGGTTTCAATCTCGGGCTGGAGGAGCAACTGAAAGCCGCCGGCATCCCGACCGTGCACTACATCGGGCCACAGATCTGGGCCTGGCGTGGTGGCCGCATCAAGAAGATCCAGCGCGCCGTGTCGCATATGCTGGTGATCTTCCCGTTCGAGGAAGCGATTTACCAGCAGGCCGGGGTGCCGGTCAGCTATGTTGGCCACCCGTTGGCGGAGCTGATTCCGATGACGCCGGACGTCGGCGCGGCGCGCCGCCAGCTTGGGTTGCCGGAAGACGCCAGCGTGGTCACCATCATGCCGGGCAGCCGCATGTCGGAGATCAAGTACAACACGGTGGCCTTCGTGCAGGCGGCCAGGCTGCTCAAGCAGCGCGACAGCACGCTGCGCTTTGTCGCGCCGATGGCCGGCGAACGTCAACGCGCCTTCTTCCTGGAGCTGGTGGCGCAGGCAGGCTTGCGGGACGTCGAGATTCAGCTACTGGACGGCCAGTCGCACACCGCGATAGCGGCCGCCGAAGCGGTGATGGTGGCCTCGGGCACGGCGTCGCTGGAAGTGGCGCTGTTCAAGAAGCCGATGGTCATCGCCTACAAGATGATGGAACTGGAGTGGCAGATTCTGCGTCACTTCGGCTACCAGCCGTGGATAGGCCTGCCCAACATTCTGGCGCGCGAATTCCTGGTGCCGGAGCTGTTGCAGCACGCCGCCAACCCGGACGCGCTGGCCGAAGCGATGTGGAAGCAACTGAGCGACGCGCCGCATCGCCAGCGGCTTGTGCAGCGCTTCACCGACATGCATCACAGCCTGCTGCGCAACAGCGCGGCGGAAAGCGCGGCGGCGGTGCTGCGTATAATCGGCGCCTGAACGGATTTAAGAGTATCTAAAAGTGAAAAATCAACATCCAGGTTTATTCGATGACCTGCCAGACTCGCCGGATGAAATCATCTGCGGCGTGGACGAAGCGGGGCGCGGTCCGCTGGCCGGCCCGGTATTCGCCGCCGCCGTCATCCTCGACGCCGCGCGCCCGATCGTCGGCCTGCGCGACTCGAAAAAGCTCACCGAAGCCAAACGCGATCTGCTGGCGCCCCTGATCAAGCAGCATGCGCTGGCGTGGGCCATCGCCGAGGCGTCGGAAGAAGAAATCGACAAACTGAACATCCTGCAAGCGTCGATGCTGGCCATGCGCCGCGCGGTGGAAGCGCTGAGCACCGTGCCGACGCTGGCCCTGATTGATGGCAACCGCTGCCCGGTGATGAAAATCCAGAGCATCGCCGTCATCGGCGGCGACGACAAGGTGGACGCCATCTCGGCCGCCTCCATCCTCGCCAAGACCGCGCGCGACGCCGCGCTGGTGACGCTGCACGCGCGCTATCCGCAATACTGCTTCGACCAGCACAAAGGCTACGGCACCGCGCTGCACCTGGCGCGCCTGCGGGAGCACGGCCCGTCGCCGGTGCACCGCCGCTCGTTCGCGCCGGTGCGGGTGCTGCTGGAGGTGAACCCATGAAAACCATCACCTCGCGCGACAACGCGCAATATAAGGACCTGGTCAAGCTGGCCGGCAGCCAGCAGGCGCGCCGCAAGGCCGGCCGCACGCTGCTGGACGGCGTACATTTGTGCCAGTCGTACCTGCAACTGCGCGGCTTGCCGGAGCAGTGCGTGGTCAGCGAAAGCGCGCTGCACAACCCGGAAGTGATGGACATCGTCGGCCAGCTGGAAGCGCAGCGCGGCCACGTGCTGGCGTTGCCGGATGCGCTGTACAACGGCATCAGCCAGGTCGAACATGGCGTCGGCGTTTTATTCCTGATCGACACGCCGGAGCATACCGTGAGCGAGCCGCTCAGCGTCTCCGCCGTGCTGCTGGACGGCGTGCAGGACCCCGGCAACGTCGGCTCCATCCTGCGCAGCGCGGCGGCGGCTGGCATCAAGCAAGTCTACTGCAGCAGTGGCACCGCGTTCTGCTGGTCGCCGAAAGTGCTGCGGGCCGCGATGGGCGCGCACTTCGTGCTGGATATTTTCGAAAACGTTGACCTGTCGGCGCTGATCGGCGCCACGCGCGTGCCGACGCTGGCCACCAGCGGCTACGCCGCGCAGCGACTGTACGACATCGACCTGCGCCAGCCGGTGGCCTGGATCTTCGGCCACGAAGGGCAGGGCGTGGCGGACGATCTGCTGTCGCAGGCGACCCACAAAGTCGTGATCCCGCATCTGGGGCAGGTGGAATCGCTGAACGTCGCCGCCTGCGCCGCGGTATGCTTTTTCGAGCAAGTAAGGCAGAATCAGAGCTAGAGACCAAAACTGGAGGCGGTCATGGACATCGCGCAGTTGCACTTTCTGGTAGCCGAAGGGGATCAGGGACAACGGCGCGCCTTGGCCGACATTCTGGTGCACGTGGGCGTGGGCAAGATCAGCCAGGCGCCGGACGGCCACACCGCGCTGCGCTGCTTCAGCGCCGTCATCGTGCCGCCAGTGGACATCGCCATCATCGACCTCGGACTGCCCGGCATGGACGCGCTGGAGCTGATACGCCACCTGGGCGAAGCGCGCTGCAAGGCCGGCGTGATCCTCGTCGGCGCGCAAAGCAACGCGGTGCTGTTCTCGGTGGAGACCATGGCGCTGGCATACGGTGTCAACGTGCTCGGTGTGATCGGCAAGCCGGTGACCGGCAGCCGCTTGGTCGCGCTGATGAAAAATTACCTGCCGCCCAGCGAGGCCGGCCCCGCGCCCGCTGCGGCGCCCTCGCCATCATTCGCCGAAGTCGGCCAAGGCTTGCAGAACCGCGAATTCGAACCCTACTTCCAGCCCAAGATCGAACTGGAAACCGGCCAGGTAAAAGGCCTGGAAATGTTCGCCCGCTGGCGGCACCCGCTGCATGGCGTGCTGGGGACCGCATCGTTCATGCCGACGCTGGCGGCGGCGCGGCGGGTCGACTTCCTCGACTGGACGATGATCGAAAAATCGGTGGCGGCGTGTCGCCAGTTGCATGCGCAGGGCGTGCCGATTTCGATCTCGATCAACGTCGACCAGGTAACGCTGGCGCATCCGCAGTTCCTCGAACAGATCACGGCCTGCCTGGAGCGGCACCAGCTGATGGCCGACTACATCACCTTCGAAATGACCGAATCGGCGGTGCTGAGCAGCGAGCCGCATTTTCTTGAACGGCTGCTGCGGCTGCGGATGAAAGGCTTCGGTCTGGCGATCGACGACTACGGCACCGGTCGCAGCAATTTACAGCTGCTGGCGCGCATCCCATTTTCCGAATTGAAGATCGACCGCAGCTTCGTCGACGGCGCCTCCAAGCGCGCGGTGATCGGCACTGTGCTGCGTTCCTGCCTCGGTCTGGCGCGTAGCCTGGACCGCAAATCGGTCGCGGTCGGCGTCGAAACCAAGCAAGACTGGGACTTCCTGCAAGGCCTGGGTTGCACCTACGCCCAGGGCTACCACATCGCCCGGCCGATGCCGATCGACGAATTCCCCGCCTGGCTGGCCGACTGGCAGCACTTCTTCTAAACCCCGGTGTCAGACCTGACACCGGGGTTTAGTATTCGCGCCGGTCCGGCTTGATCTCTTGCAGGATGGTGGTGGAGATCTCTTCAATCGACTTGGTGGTCGATGACAGCCAGCGGATGCCTTCGCGCTTCATCATCGCTTCCGCTTCATTGACCTCGTACCGGCAGTTCTCCAGCGACGCGTACTTGCTGCCCGCGCGCCGCTCGTTGCGGATCTCGCTCAGCCGCTCCGGCGTGATGGTCAGCCCGAAAATCTTCGCCTTGAATTCGTACAGCGACGACGGCAGCTTGCCGCGCTCGAAGTCGTCCGGAATCAGCGGATAGTTGGCCGCCTTGATCCCGTACTGCATCGCCAGATACAGGCTGGTGGGCGTCTTGCCCGAGCGCGACACGCCCACCAGGATCACGTCGGCCGACGCCAGGTTCTTGTGCGACTGCCCGTCGTCATGCGCCAGCGAGAAGTTGATCGCCTCGATGCGGTTCTTGTACTCCTCGCTGTCGACGATGTTGTGCGAGCGGCCGATGGTGTGGGTCGACTTGACGCCCAGTTCCTGCTCCAGCGGCGCCACAAACGTCTGGAACATGTCCATGTACATGCCCTTGCACTGTCGTATGACGTCAGATAGCTCGGTATGCACCAGCGTCGAAAAAATAATCGGCCGGTGACCGTCGGTGGCAAACGCCTCGTTGATCTTGCGCACCGCATCGTGCGCCTTGTCGAGCGTGTCGATGAAGGGCAGCCGCACTTGGCGGAAGCGCAGCTCGAACTGGGTCAGCACCGAGTGACCAAAGGTTTCGGCGGTGATGCCGGTGCCGTCCGAGACAAAAAAGACGGTGCGCGCGGCCGATGGCAAGCTGGGGCGTTGTTCTTGTGTCATGTTTAGTGCAAGTATCCTATTGTGAATCGTCAATTCGCGCCACAGGCTGTAGAATGTGCGCCAACAGGATGCATTGTGCGGCACGACCACCAGAATAAGCAAGAATATGAGTCTGCCGACAGCCGGAAAGATTTCTATCATCAAAAAGGTGTTTTTATGTCCAACGCAGCATTGAAGGAGCAAAACAACGAAGCGGTTTACGTTGCCTCGTTTGAAAATTTACGGATGACGGATGTCGAATCCGTCGGCGGCAAGAACGCCTCGCTCGGCGAGATGATCAGCCAGCTGGCGGGCGCCGGCGTGCGTGTGCCGGGCGGCTTTGCCACCACGGCCCAGGCCTTCCGCGACTTCCTGTCGCACAGCGTGGACGGCGGCAAGTCGCTGGCCGACCGTATCGCCGAGCGTCTGGCGGATCTGAACATTGACGACGTGCGCTCGCTGGCCCAGGCCGGCGCCGAAATCCGCCAGTGGATCATCGACACGCCATTCCAGCCACGCCTGGAAGCGGAGATCCAGTCCTTCTACGAAAAACTCGTGGCCGATTCGTCGACCGAAATGTCGTTCGCGGTGCGTTCCTCGGCCACCGCCGAAGACTTGCCGGACGCCTCGTTCGCCGGCCAGCAGGAGACCTTCCTCAACGTGGTCGGCATCGACAACGTGCTGGACGCGATGAAGCACGTCTTCGCCTCCCTCTACAACGACCGCGCGATTTCCTACCGCGTACACAAAGGCTTCACCCACGCCGAGGTGGCACTGTCGGCCGGCGTGCAGCGCATGGTGCGCTCGGACCTGGGCGCCGCCGGCGTGATGTTCACCATCGACACCGAGTCCGGCTTCAAGGACGTGGTGTTCGTCACCTCCAGCTATGGCCTGGGCGAGACGGTGGTGCAGGGCGCGGTGAATCCGGACGAGTTTTACGTCCACAAGCCGATGCTGGAGAAGGGCAAGTCGCCTGTGATCCGCCGCAACATCGGTTCGAAGCTGATCAAGATGGAATTCACCGCCGAAGCCAAGGCCGGCCGCTCGGTCAAGACCGTCGACGTGCCGGTGGAGCTGCGCAACCGCTATTCGCTGACCGACGACGAAGTGGTGGAACTGGCCAAGTACGCCGTCATCATCGAAAACCACTACCAGCGTCCGATGGACATCGAGTGGGGCAAGGATGGCCGCGACGGCAAACTGTACATCCTGCAGGCGCGTCCTGAAACCGTGAAGTCGCAGCAGAAGGCGACCGACGTGCAGCAGCGCTTCAAGCTGAAATCGTCCGGCACCGTGCTGGCGTCGGGCCGCGCCATCGGCCAGAAGATCGGCGCCGGTCCGGTGCGCGTGATCACCGACCCGTCGGAAATGGAACGCGTGCAGCCTGGCGACGTGCTGGTGGCCGACATGACCGACCCTAACTGGGAACCGGTGATGAAGCGCGCCTCGGCCATCGTCACCAACCGTGGCGGCCGTACCTGCCACGCCGCGATCATCGCGCGTGAACTGGGCGTGCCGGCGGTGGTGGGCTGCGGCGATGCGACCGAGGTGCTGAAAGACGGCACCTTCGTCACCGTGTCTTGCGCCGAAGGCGATGAAGGCAAGATCTACGACGGCCTGTTGGAAACCGAAATCTCGGAAGTGGCGCGCGGCGAACTGCCCAAGCTGCCGACCAAGATCATGCTCAACGTCGGCAATCCGCAGCTGGCTTTCGACTTCCAGTCGGTGCCGAATGCCGGTGTCGGTCTGGCGCGGCTGGAGTTCATCATCAATAACAATATTGGTGTGCACCCGAAAGCGATCCTGGAATATCCGAACATCGACGCCGACCTGAAAAAGGCCGTCGAGTCGGTGGCGCGCGGTCACGCGTCGCCACGCGCGTTCTACGTCGACAAGCTGGCCGAGGGCATCGCCACCATCGCCGCCGCGTTCTGGCCGAAGCCGGTGATTGTGCGCCTGTCGGACTTCAAGTCCAACGAGTACAAGAAGCTGATCGGCGGTTCGCGCTACGAGCCGGATGAAGAAAATCCGATGCTGGGCTTCCGCGGCGCGGCACGTTACCTGGCCGACGATTTCGCCGGCGCGTTCGAAATGGAATGCGCCGCGATGAAACGCGTGCGTAACGACATGGGCCTGACCAACGTCGAAATCATGGTGCCGTTCGTGCGCACGCTGGGCCAGGCCGAGAAGGTCGTCAACCTGCTGGGCAAAAACGGCCTGGTGCGCGGCGAAAACGGCCTGCGCCTGATCATGATGTGCGAAGTGCCATCGAACGCGATTCTGGCGGAGCGCTTCCTGGAGCACTTCGACGGCTTCTCGATCGGTTCCAACGACCTGACCCAGCTGACCCTGGGCCTGGACCGGGATTCCGGCATGGCGCTGCTGGCGGCTGACTTCGACGAGCGCGACGACGCCGTCAAGGCGCTGCTGTCGCAGGCGATCCAGGCTTGCCGCGCGCAGGGCAAGTACATCGGCATCTGCGGCCAGGGGCCATCGGACCATCCGGACTTCGCGGCGTGGCTGATGGAGCAGGGCATCGAATCGATGTCGCTGAATCCGGACTCGGTGATCGACACCTGGCAGAAGCTGGCCAGTCTGCAAAAATGATTGACGCCGGCTGAAAATGGTTTAGACTGGAGTTAATGAATTTAGTAGCAAAAAACTCTATTAACACCATCTGCCAGCAACAGAAACCCTCGCGGCCCGCAACGGGAAGCGGGGGTTTTTGCCTTTGAAAAGGAGACCATGATGAATGACTGGAGCTATTGGCTGGCCGCGGCCGGCGCGACGGTGATACTGGAACTGTTCGTCGGTACCTTCTACCTGCTGATGATCGCGATAGGGCTGGCGGCCGGTGGCGGCGCGGCGTTGCTGGGCTTTGGCCCGGCCTTGCAACTGTTGGTGGCGGCGCTGGTCGGCGTGGCTGCCACGGTGGCGCTGCGCCGCAGCCGTTACGGCCGCGCGCAACAACGCGTGCAGGCCGAGCGCGATCCGAACGTCAATCTCGACATCGGTCAAACCGTGCATGTGCCGGCGTGGCAGGATAACGCGGCGCGCGTGATGTATCGCGGCGCGCTGTGGGACGTCGAGCTGGCACCGGGCGGCACCGCCGTGCCGGGCGCCTACACCATCCGCGAAATACGCGGCAGCCGCCTGATTGTGGCGGCTTAAGAATTCACTCATGGAGAACTACATGGATATCAGTATCGGCAACGTCACCCTCATCCTGTTTATTTTGGCCCTGGTGTTTGTGTTCAAGACGATCAACGTGGTGCCGCAGCAGCACGCGTGGGTGGTGGAGCGCCTTGGCAAATATCACGCGACGCTGGGGCCAGGCCTCAACATCGTGATTCCGTTTGTCGACCGCATCGCCTACAAGCACGTGCTGAAGGAGATACCGCTGGACGTGCCGCCGCAGGTCTGCATCACGCGCGACAACACGCAGTTGCAGGTGGACGGCATCCTGTATTTCCAGATCACCGACGCCATGCGCGCCTCATATGGCTCCTCCAACTACATCGCCGCGATCACCCAACTGGCGCAGACCACGCTGCGTTCCGTGATCGGCCGCATGGAGCTGGACAAGACGTTTGAAGAGCGTGAGCACATCAACACCGCCATCGTCAATGCGATCGATGAATCGGCCGCCAACTGGGGCGTGAAAGTGCTGCGCTACGAAATCAAGGATTTGACGCCGCCGAAGGAAATCCTGCACGCGATGCAGGCGCAGATCACCGCTGAGCGTGAGAAGCGCGCGCTGATCGCCGCCTCGGAGGGCCGCAAGCAGGAACAGATCAACATCGCCAGCGGCGAGCGTGAAGCGCAGATTGCGCGTTCGGAGGGCGACAAGCAGGCCGCGATCAACCGCGCGCAAGGTCAGGCGGCAGCGATTGTCGCGCTGGCGGAAGCGAATGCGTCTGCCTTGCGCCAGGTCGGCGCCGCGCTGCGCGAACCGGGCGGCGACGAGGCCATGAACCTGAAGGTCGCCGAGCAATACGTTGGCGCCTTCGGCCAGCTGGCCAAGACCAACAATTCGATTATCATACCGGCCAATCTGGGCGACATGAGCGGCCTGATCGCGACCGCCATGCAAGTGGTCAAGACGCAAAGCAAAATCATCAAGGAGTAAGCATATGGGCACCTGGGCGGTAGACGCGTTCGGCAACGACTACGCACAAGACTGGGCGGAAGACCTGCACGAAACGAGCAATATGGACGCGGTGGAAGACACGCTGAACACGGTGCTGGACGCATCCGGCGAACTGGAAGCGCCGTTCGCCGCCGAAGCCCTGGTGGCGATCGAAGTGCTGGCGCGGCTGCAAGGCAAGGGCGGCCCGTCAACCGAAGACAGCGCCGCCATCGACGAATGGGTGGCCGCCCGCAAGCCCAAAGCCAAACCGCGCGCCGACCTGGCCGACAAGGCCGTCCGCGCCCTCGACCGCATCCTGTCGGCCGACAGCGAACTGCGCCAGCTGTGGGAAGAAAGCGAGCACTACAGCGACTGGCAAGCCGCCGTCGCCGACCTCCGCGCCCGCGTTAGCGTTTAATCGGCGCTGCACAGCACGCCCCGATTTCGCCGTGACGCCGCTGGCGGCGTCAATCCCGCGCATGGCCGCACAGAGTGGCGGTTGTGTGGCCGCATCCGTCTAAAATACCAAATCCCATCCGGTCGCCGCCAGTTTGTGCCCGACCATTTCCGCTGAGCCGACGAAACCGTTGGCAACATCGACAATGCTGTATCCATGTGTCATCAAATCTTTCCAGAATTCAATTCCGGCAATTTCCCCTTGACGGCCAAAGAGCGCTTGGTACAGGGTGTTGATGTCATGCGTTGCGTCGCCGTTCAGCCCGTATCCGCGTGCGATCGCTTCGCTGGAATTGAGTATCCCCACCGTGATCGCTCCCAAGCTCATGCCATTGGCCTCGAAGGCTCCCCAGAAATTGAAACCGGCAATCTCCGCCTGACGTCCCAGTACCGACGCGTACAAGCCTGCAATCGTGGTCAGCGCATCGCGGCTTTGCACCGCCACCGAGCCATCCTGGAATTGCAGGCGCTCGACGTTGGTGACGGTGATACGCTGGGTGGCATCGCTGTTGTCGGTGAGCAGAACATAGCCATCGCGCTGATCGATGGTATACGCCGACTGGGCTTTGGCAAAGCTGGCGGTGTCGGCGTCCTTGCCGCCGTTGAGCAGGATGGAGGTCGCCGCCGTCAGGCTACCCGTCGTGGTGCTGTTGGGGACCAGTGGCGCGCTGAACAGCCGGGCCGCCTGCGGCGCTCCGGCAACTTGGGTGGCCGCCGCACTGTTTATGCCATATTGCAGCACATCGCTACCGCCGCCGACATGGATCTGGCTGGCCGTGCCGGCGGAGATTGTCACATGCTGGCTGGCGCTGTCGCCGGTGATGATCTGTCCCGCCGTATTGCCGGTGACCGTCGCCGCGCCCACCACAGCGGCGAAATCCACGTGATTGAGCACGATGTTGGCATTGCCCGGCAGGGCGCTGGTATCGATCACCAGCGCCGTGTGCTGATTGGCCGCCGAGGTGCCCGTCAGCGTCAGCGGCGTGCTGACCGCCACATCGACATTGCTCAGCGTGATCGTGCTGACCAGTAGCGGCACGTCGTCCCGCAACAGGCCCAGGAACTGCGTGCCGTTGCCGGTCAAATGGCCCTGGTCGGCGGCGTCATGCGTCGTGGTCTGCGCCTTGATCGCTGCGATCAGTTGCTCCAGGGAATTGCCGGCTGGCTGGCTGCTGCCGCCGGTCGCGGACAGACCGGCGCCGACCGGCACCTGTGCGGTCAGCAGCGCACTGTTGTTGGCAGTGACCAGCGGAATGTCCGCCACGTTGGTCGCGCCGTCCGTCGTGCCCTGGCCAGCGGTCACAACCGGAATGGTCACCGTGGTACCGCTGCCGCCACCCGGCAAGGTGACCGGAGCCGTGGTGACCGGCACGCCGTCAACGGTCGGTGTGCTTGTGTCAGGAGGGGGCGGCGGCGCGCTCACCTGAACGGCCAGCACCTGGCTGTAAGCATTGCCGGCGGCGTCAGTCACCTTGATACGGATCGATTCGGTGGCCACGCCGACCGCGCTGGGGTCGTTCAGCGTCAGCACACCGTTGCTGATGGTGAAGTTGCCGTTGTTGGTATCGCCAGCGCCCGCCTCCAGCTGGTAGGTCAATGCACCGCTGCCGCCGACATCGGTCGCGCCCAGTGTGCCGACCACGGCATTCAAGCCGGCGTTGGTGTACACGGTGGACGTCGGCAACAGGATGGCGGTGGGCGCCGCCGTGTCGATCACCACCGCCAGGTTGGCGCTATGCGTCGAGGTATTGGCGGCGGCATCGCTGGCCTGCGCGTAAAGCTGATGGGCGCCGGGCGTCAATGGCGCCGACGGCGTGATGCTGTAATGTCCCGTGCCGTCCACCGTGGCGCTGCCGATCAGGGCATTGCTATTGCTGGCGTCGTAGAGCGTGACCGTGCTGCCGATCTCGCCGGTGCCGGTAAACACGGGCGAGGTATTGCTGGTGATGCCGTCCGCGTTGCTGGCGCCGGTGTCGGTGGCCGTCGTCATCACCGGCGTTGACGGCGCGGCCGGCGCGGTGCGGTCGATGGTATAGGTCTGGCCGCTGGTATAGCCGCCGGTGATGGCGCTACTGACGCCGTTCTGGATGCCGGTGGCGGAGGCATTCAAGTCCAGGCGCAGGGTGCCGTCGCCGGAGATGCCGCTGACGGTGACCTGGTAATGGATACCGTCGCCGGTATCGACGACGCTGGCGACGGTGCCGCTGGCGCCCGTGCCGTGCACGCTGAAGTCGCTGGCGTCGACGCCCGTCACCAGCTCGCTGAAGGTGACGCGGTAGACCACCGAATTATCGGCGCCCGGCACCGTGGCCGATGCGGCGGCGGCGCGCTCGATGGCAGTGACACTCGGTCCGCTGTTGACGGTGAACGTCAACGCCTGCTCGGCATGGTTGCCGGCGGCGTCGGTGGCGCTGACATACAGCTGATAGGTGCCCAGCGCCAGGTTGGCGACGGGCTTGAGCGTGCTGCCGACGATTGTAAACAGCGCGTTGGAGGCGTCGTTGCCGGCGCTGCCGGTCACCAGGCTGTAGCTGATGGCTTGGGCGTCGGTGGCCGACAGCGTGGCCAGCGCGGCACCGGCCAACGCACTGCCAGACGACGCCGTGGTGGTGCTGAGTGCGATCGCGGTCGGCGCCGTGAGGTCAATCGTGATGTTCTGCGCCGCGCTGGCCGGCGACACGTTACCGGCCGCATCGGTCTGGCGGACGGTAATGCTGTGTGCGCCGGCAGCGAGCGCGGCGCTGGTGATGTTCCAGTTGCCGGAACCGTTGGCGCTGGTCGTGCCCAGCACGGTGGTGCCATCGCTGTCGTACAGCGTGACCACTGCGTTGGCCTCGGCGGTGCCGCTGAAAGCGGGCGTGACGACGTTGGTGATGCCGTCGCTGCTGGAAGCGCCGCTGTCGCTGTTCAGCGTAGGCGCCGCCGGCGCGTTCGGTGCCAGCGTGTCGATGCTGATCGACGGGCTGGTGCCGGCGCCGCCGCTGTTGTTGACCGCATCGGTGTAGGCGCCAGCCGTCACCGTGATGCTGGCGCTGCCGTTGTTGAGGCCGGCCGTCGGGGTGAATACGGCTGTGCGGGTCAGGCCGCTGCCGGAAATGGCGCCCAGCGTGCCGCCGCTGACCACCACGTCGCCGGCCGTGCCGTCCCAGGTGAAACTGGCGCCTGGGTCGGAGCTGAAGGTGAACGTGATGATCGCCGTCTGGGCGCTGTTCAGCGTGGCGGCGCTGCTGGTGATGGCCAGCGTCGGCGGCGCGGTGGCGATGTCGACCGACAGCGCTGACGAGACCGAGACGTTGCCGGCGGCGTCGCTGACGCTGGCGCTGATCTGGTGAATGCCGGCCGCGAGCGTGCTGCTGACGATGCTCCAGGCGCCGCCGCTGGCGATGGTGGAGCCCAGCACCGTAATGCCGTCGGTGTCGTATAGCGTTACCGTGGCGCCGCTGGTCGCCGTGCCGGTGAAGGTCGGCGTGGTGATGTTGGTGATGTTGTCGCTGTTGGAGGTGCCGCTGTCGCTGGCGGCAGCCAGGTCCGGTGTCGACGGCGCGGCCGGGGCCAGCGTGTCATAGCTGAGCGCAAGCGCACTGCCGGCGCCGCCGGCATTGCCGGCTTTGTCGGTATAGGCGCCGGCGGCCACCGAGATGCTGGCCGTGCCGGCGTCGACGCCGTTGGTGGGCGTGAAGGTCGCGGTGCGGGTCAGGCCGGTGCCGGAAATGGCGCCCAGCGTGCCGCCGGTCACCGTTACGGCGCCGCTGCTGCCGTTCCAGGTAAAGCCGGCGCCAGGGTCTTCGCTGAAGGTGAACGTGATGGTCGCCGTTTCGCCGATTTTCAGTGTGGCGACGTTGCTGGTGATGGCCACTGTCGGCGCGCTGGTGTCGATGGTCACCGCCAGCGCCGACGACAGTGCGCTGACGTTGCCGGCCGCGTCGGTCGCGGTGGCCTTGAGCGTGTGCGTACCGGCGCCCAGTGTGGTGCTGGTAATCGACCAGGCGCCGCCGGTGGCGACCGTGGTTCCCAGCAGCGTGGTGCCGTTGGAGTCGTACAGCTTGACCGTGGCGCCGGCTTCGGCGGTGCCGGTCAGCGTCGGCGTCACGACATTGGTGAGGGCGTCGCTGCCGGAGACGCCGCTGTCGCTGCCGCTGGCCAGCACCGGCGCCGACACGGCCGGCGCCTGCGTGTCGTAGCTGATGGTCACCGCGCTGCCGGCGCCGCCGCCGTTGCCGGCGGCGTCAGTGTAGGTGCCGGCGGCCACCGAGATGCTGGCGCTGCCGCCGTTGGTCGAGGCGGTCGGCGTGAAGATGGCGGTGCGGGTCAGGCCGCTGCCGGAAATGGCGCCCAGCGTGCCGCCGGTCACCGTCACGTCGCCGCTGCTGCCGTTCCAGGTGAACGTCGAACCGGGATCTTCGCTGAAGGTAAACGTGATGGTCGCGGTTTCACCGATTTTGAGCGTTGATGCGCTGCTGGTAATGGCCAGCGTGGGCGGCGTGGTGTCGGGCGCGAGGATGTGGATATTGGACAGTGCAAGGGCGTCGATCTGCAGCACCTGGATCGTGTTGCCGATGCTGGTCGCTGAGACTTTGAGGGTCGCTATGTCGGTCATGCCGCTGAACGTAAACGTGCGCGACACGGCACCGCTGTTGTCCGCCGGCAGGGTGTAGGTATTGGTGGCGATCAGTTGATTGCTTGCGCTATAACCGCGAAACACCAGGTCCTGGTCGGGTATCGTATTGCCGAGATTGGTCAGGCGGATGTAGCCGATGGAAAACACCTGGCCGGCCTGGAATGACATGGTGACCTGGTGCTCGCTGCCTTGCTGGTAGTTGGCAATAATATTCGGACCGCCATAATTCACCACACCCGAGTTGGCGCCATCGATCTTCAACTGATAGCCGGGATCTGCATGCACCTTATAGATCACGTCGTCGTTGGCGGTGGCACCGCCGATGTTGACGAAATTGGCCCCGTTTGCAAACGTCACGGTGCTGGTGAGCGACAGTACCGCGTGATACAGCTGGGCCTGGTCCGGCGTGACCAGCGATGGCGTGTCGATTTTTCCGCTGTTCACTTCCAGCGTCCAGTCGCCGCCCAGTTCGGCGCCGCCGGTCAGGTTGCTCGACGCGGCGACATCGGCGCCGGTGACAATCGCCAGCCGGTCCAGCCAGGCCGCGCCGTCGGCGCCGGCCGCGACGTTGCAGCCGTACAGCATGATGTCGCCGCCGTCTTTCATGCTGCGCCCGATCGTCTGCAGGTCGGCAGCGTGGGCGTCGGTGTTGTCTGCCTTTAAAGTCAGCGATCCCAGGCTCAGCGAGGCGTCGGCGCCGTGCGTGACCAGGTGAATTGCATCGATGCCGCTGCGCCCGGCCAGTATCTGCGCCATTTGCTGCAGGCCGTCCTGCGCCGCGTCGAGCACATGGACTTCCCGGCCGCCACCAATGGCCCTGAGCATGCCGTCCAGGTCGCTCACGTTTTGTTCGATAAACACCACTTCGACGCGCGCGCCGGGCGCCGGCGCAATGGCGTCTGCGGCAACGATGCCGAGGTGCTGCAAGTCGGGGGCGGGCGGCAGCACGGCCGGCCCGACGGCCGTCGGCGCGCCCGTGTGCACGAACACATCGAAGCCGATAGTTTCTGTGTGGTCGCCGGCGGCGCCGTTAGCGCTGGCATGGAGGTGAGCGGCGAGATGATTTTTCATGGTGCGGTTCCTTTCGTGGCCGGCTGGGCGCTGACGACGTTGGCGCGGCTGCCGTTGGCGTCGTTCCAGAACGACATTTGTGCGTATTTGTCAAACAGGTCGGGCGGGATAATCGCGCGCCGGGGCTGGAATTCGACCGTCGGGCGTACCTTGTGCAGGCCCGGCGTGCCGAGTTGCAAATCGAAATCGACGGCGTCGTATTCGACGTTGTCGAAGTCGTGCTCGAACGGTGTTTCATCAATAAACTCATACACCAGTCCGATTACCTTGCGTGGCGCGCGTGTCAGCAATTCGTAGTCGATCAGCAGCAGCGAGGCGGCCTGTTCGCCAAAATACGCTTCGCGCAACGCCGACCAGGCGAAACCGACCAGGTTGTCGTGCTGGGCCAGTCCCTCCAGGCGCGAATACACGGTGCTGCGCGCCGGGTTGCCGCCGAACAGACGGGTATTTTCATACGGGTTGGCGCGGTACAGGCGCTCGATGCTGTCCATGACCCAGGCCACGTTGCGCACGCAGGCAATCACTTTCGCGTCCGGAAACAAGTCCAGCAGCGCCGGTAGCTTGGCGCACCAGTGGCGGTTGGTATCGAAGATCACCTCGTTGGTATGGTCCGCGTAGTAGGCGTCGAACAGGCCGCGCAGCAGCGCGCGCCGCTGGCGCTGGTCGACCATCGACGCGAACTCGCTGCCGGCGCTGACCTGCGCCAGCACGCCGTTGAACAAGGCGCTGACGGGGCTGCTCATGCCGGCATGGAAACGGGGATTTTGCCGCAGGATAGCCGACAGCAAGGTTGACCCGGAGCGCGGCAGGCCCGAAATAAAGTGAAATTTTTGTGTGCTCACGGCGAGGTCCGGCAAGTAAGCGCGCACTCGGCGGGCCGGCAGCGCACCGGGCCGATCGGGCGGCGCGGTGCTTCGGTGCGCCCTGCGCCCATGGCCGCAGGGCGCCGGGCGCTTGGTGCCGCTGGCGGATGCGTGCAATGAAGGCTAATTTTTTCTATTAACATGCGATGATTTCTTTTGGTGCAGAATCACAGCACATAATACAGGGGGGATGGAGTTAGATTCTATCCAATTGTCGCAGATTTTTAAAAGATCTAGTCATTTTAATATTGGTTGTAATGGTCGTCCATTGTTACTCGGGTTAACCATTATTCATTTCACGAGCAGGCTTCGCTCTTGTGTTTGATGGTGTCACTTCCGCTCAATTAAAGATAATTTGATAACGCGGCAGTGGCGGCGCAGCGGTTGCCGACGGGGCGATCGGCACGATGCAGCATGGCTGACCCTCAAACAACGGATGATCAATATAATAATTGTCCTGCGCCAGCCTGATGTTGGACGGGCCGTGGAGCATGAGCGATAGCGGGGTGGTGAACTGCGCGGGCAAGCCGCGCCGGGGCAGTTCAGTCACGGCCACCAGCGACAAAGCGACGCTGCCGTGTGACGTCTTTACCATCAATTCTTTCCCTGTCAGCGGCGCAAGCTGGTCCAACGTGATTCGCATTTATTATCCTTTTCAATAACACTTGCATTCATCCGATAAACTGGGCATTATAAAAAAACGTTATTTTTTAAAAAACTCCATGTTTACTGTAGCTGAGCATTTGCGGCTTCGCAATAGTCATGAAGGCGATGCGCCGTTCCGACGGGCCCTGTACGCCGCCACGCGCGACGATCTGCGGCAATTGCCGATGTCGCCGCAGTTCATCGACAACCTCATTTCCATGCAGCAGAAAATACACGAGGACGGGCAACGCAACGCTTTCCCCCGTGCCCAACACTGGATCGTGGAATACCACGACGAAGCCGTCGGCCGGGTGGTGTTCGACATGAGCGGCGCCGAATGGCGGCTGGTCGATATCGCCATTGCGCCGGCGGCGCGGCGCCAGGGGGTGGCCGGCGCCGTGCTGCGGGCGTTGCAGCGGCGCGCCGCCGGGCAGCGGGCGGCCATCAGCCTGGCCGTGGCGCACGGGAACGATGGCGCGCGGCGCCTTTACGCGGCGGCCGGGTTCCAGCCGCAGGCCAGCGACGCGCTGCGCCAGCAGATGCTATGGCAATGCCCATGCTAACAACCAGGACGCGGGCACCGCCGGTGCCGCAAGCCACGCGCTACCTGCGCCTGCCGTTCGATTCCGACCTGGCGCGCCGATGATTTATCAAAATATGGCGATCCGGCCATTGATGACGCTAATGTCGGGCGATGTCGGGTCTGACTTTTATATTTCCACACTGGCTAAAAAGGAATCTGCATGGAAACAATGATCGGTACGATTATGACCGTTGCATTTGATTACGCGCCGCAAGGTTGGGCGCTATGTAATGGACAAGTGCTGCAAATCCAGAGCAATCAGGCCTTGTATGCGTTGTTGGGCACGACTTATGGCGGCGACGGCAAGACCACCTTTGCGCTTCCCGACCTGCGCGGTCGCACCATAGTCGGTTCGCAAGCGCCACCGAAACCCGGTATTACCGCAGTCGGGAGGGGCAAAGCGGTCGGGGTGCAGTCCGTCACGGTGACGGCGACGGGCAGCACTTCGATCGTGGTCGACATCGCCAACCTGCCGAAGACGGTCAGCGGCGTGGCCAAGATTAACGGCGTCAGCGCCACTTCGACCCTGTACGCGACTACCAGCGGACCGGGGGCGACCATTCCGCCGAGCAGTGGCGCGGTGCTGTCCGGCAGCGGCGCAGGGCCGACATCGGCCGCCATTTACTACACCAATCCGACGCCGGCCGTGGCGTTGCCGGCAGTGCCGCTGAGCGATGACAGTGTCAAGACGGTCATCGGCGGCACGGCCAGTTTCGGAGGCGCCCAGATCGGCTCCGCCGCGCCGGCGCCGCTGGAGGTGAAGAGCAGCACCAGCACCACGATGTCGGTGGTACAGCCGTCGCTGGGCCTGACCTATATCATTTGCACCAACGGATATTACCCTCCAAGAGATTAAATCGCACCCTATCCGGGTCTGGCGCCCTTGCATCTGGCGGTGACGCCGGCCGCGCCCGGGTTTCATGCCTCATCACAGTGGATAAAAAAGGAATCGGTATGGAAGATGCATTTATCGGAACGATCATGGCGGTGGCATACGACTACGCGCCAGTCGGCTGGCTGCCATGCAATGGGCAGCTGGTACAGGTCTCGCAGTACCAGGCACTGTATGCGTTGCTGGGAAATACCTATGGCGGCGTAATTAATCAAACCTTCGCGCTGCCCGATTTGCGCGGCTATGCGGTGATCGGTTCGGGCGTATCGGCAACGCCGGGGCGAACCATGCCGCCTGTCGCGCTGGCAACGTCAGTCGGCGCCAACAGCCTCGACCTGAACACCCAAGGCGCGGCCACGCTCACCATCGGCAGCGCCAACCTGCCTGCGGTTGCAATCGGCGGCGCACTCAATACGACGGGACTGACCGCCACGTCGATCTTGTCCGCGACCACCAGCGGACCTGGCGCGACGGCGCCGGCGGCGGGCGCCAGGTTGTCCGCCAGCGGCACCGGCGCCGGCGCCGCCGCCATCTATTACACCAACCCGACGCCGTCCACGCCATTGCCGTTGGTGGCGCTCAACAGCGCCAGCGTGCAGTCCAGCGTTGATGGGGCGGCTACCTTCACGACTGGGGCGCTCGGTAGCGGGACGCCATTGTCGACTATCCCCGTGGCATCGACCGCGCAGGTGCCGACCATGCAGCCTTCGCTGGGCATGACGTATATCATTTGCTGGCAGGGCGACTACCCGGTACGACCCTGAGCCGGGCGTCGCCAGCGCATTGCGTGCGCTACCGCACAGGCAGAACGCTGACGTCAAGCACCTGGCAAGCTGACCAGCCGTCGCAGCATGCGGTTTTGACTGCGAAACCTGACCATATAGTTACTATAAAAGGAAGCGAACATGGATGCATTTGTTGGAACAATTGTCCCGGTGGTATTTCCCTATGCACCGGAGAACTGGGCGTTGTGCAATGGGCAACTTCTTTCTGTATCGCAATATCAAGTGTTGTTTGCGGTGCTGGGGACGCGCTATGGCGGTGACGGCATTAAAGACTTCCGCCTTCCCGACCTGTGTGGGCGGACGGCCATCGGCGCCATGGGGACCGCTCCGGCACCGGCGCCGACGGTGGCATTGGGGAAGGTGGTCGGCGATCCGCCTGCGGCGCCCGTCACCACCGGCTCTGTCAGCGCCACCATCTCGAACAATAACCTGCCGCGCGTGACGGTCAGCGGTACCGTCAGTGGCGCCAGCATGACCGCGCGATCGACCTTGTATGCGACCAGTGCCGGACCGGGGGCGACGCCGGCTGCGAATAAGCCCAGCGCCGGGGCCATGCTGAGCAGCACCGGCACCTCGGGCGCCGTGTACTACGTCAACCCCACCCCCGCCACGCCGCCGCCGGCGGTGGCGATGGACGCGTCCAGCGTCGGAACCGTGCTCGGCGGCAGTGCCACGTTGTCGGCCTCCCTTGGGGCAGGCACCCCGATCACCGCACCGCTCGTCATGGCGCCGTCTGCTGCTCTGTTTCCTATGCAGCCTTCGCTTGCCCTCAATTACATCATCTGCGTGAACGGCTTGTACCCGACCCGGCCGTAAAGCATGCCGTTTGCCCGTTGCGGGCCCCGCGCCGGTGCCCGTATACGCGCTGCGGCTCTTGTTGTCATGGGGCCCGTCCTCTGTCAGCGCCGGATTGCGCGTCACTCGACCGGCCAAGCGCGACAGCCGGCGCCAATACGCACGATACAGCGTTCTGAAGGCGTGCCGGTCCCGGCGGCCATTCTGCCCGGCAGTTGTCATCTGGAGCAAACGGTTCAATAAATCGAGAAATGATTTTTAGGCTACCATGCGCAGATGAACCTGAACCAGCAAATCCACCACTTGAACACCTTTCTGCAGCGCCACGAGCGCGTGCTGGTGCTGACCGGCGCCGGTCTGAGCACGGCCTCCGGCATTCCCGACTACCGCGACAAGGATGGTATGCGGCGCGGTCGCAACCCGATCCAGGGGCCGGATTTCCGCCAGTCCGAGGCGGTACGCCGGCGCTACTGGGCGCGCAGCATGGCTGGCTATCCGACCCTGGCCGGCGCCGCGCCGAACGCCGGCCACCGCGCGCTGGCCGAACTGGAACGGGCCGGCCGCATCCACAGCCTCATCACCCAAAATGTCGATGGCCTGCACACGGCGGCCGGCAGCCGCAAGCTGATCGAGTTGCACGGCAATATCCACGGCGTGGTCTGCCTGGCGTGCCGCAAGATCCATCCGCGCGCCGACATCCAGCAGTGGCTGGCCGAGGCTAACCCGACGCTGGTGCCGGCCGGTCCGGCCGGCGAGGTGGTGCCCGAAGCGCGGCCGGACGGCGATGCCGAAGTCGAACTGGACGAATTCCAGGATTTCCGGCTGCCGGTGTGCGGCGATTGTGGCGGCGTTCTGCAGCCCGATGTGATCTTTTTCGGCGACAACATCCCGCCGCAGCGCACCGCCGAGGCACTGCAATGGGCCGACGAGGCCGACGCCGTGCTGGTGGTCGGCTCGTCGCTGATGGTGTTTTCCGGCTTCCGCTTCGCCAAGCTGGCGGCGCAATCAAACAAGCCGATCGCTGCCATCAACCTGGGTAAAACCCGGGCAGATGACTTGATCGGCTTGAAGGTGGAGGCGTCGGCGGTGGAGGTGCTGCCGCTGCTGCTCTAGTTCCGCTGCAGCATCGAGCGGACGATGGCTTCCTTGGCCAGCACGTAGTCGTGACCGGCCAGCACGAAGTTGGTGTTCGGCTGGATCACTTTGACGTTGATGAACACCATGTCGCTGGTCTCGGCATACGAGCCCACCACGATCGCCTGCGCGTTGTGGGTGGTGGCCACTTCGCCGATTTCACGCGTCAGCATCAGCTCGCCCTGATTGCGTTTCAGGTAGACGCTGTTGCGCAGCTTCATTTCCAACATGCTCATGCCGCCTTGCGCGAGGCGTGTCGACAGCTGTTCGGAGACCAGCCGGCCCAGCGTGGTGGTCTGCTCCAGCGCGTCGATGTTGACCACGGTGGCCATGATCAGCGGCTTGCCCACCACCACCTTGCCGTTCAGCTGCGCCAGCAGCGCGTCGGCGGCCTTGTAGTTGGCGTTGATGAACTGGTTGGAGGAGATCGTGGCGTAGTTGCCTTCCTCCTCTTTCGGCGTCGAGGCGCAGCCGCCCACCAGCAACGCCAGCGACAGCAGGGAAATTCGGACCAAGGATGGCATCGGCATCAGATATCTCCGCGCACCTGGAAGGTGCGGGTTATTTTTGGTTCTTCAGGCTTGGGATCGACGATGCCGTACAGCACGCGATCGGTGTCGGCGACGTAGTAGGCCGAGGTGGCGCGCGCCAGATAGCGGTACTGGTCGGACACCGAGACGGTGACGATGATCTCGGTCTTGGGCGTCTCGCCCGGCGCGAACTGGGAGTTGAGCCACTGGTGCGCGTCCACCGCGCCGACGCCGGTGGCGGCGTTGAACGCCACGCCGGCGTCGATCACGCTCAGCGCCAGCACGCCGCCGGCCAGCGCGGTTTTCTCGCCGTAGTAACGGTACTGCGGACGGTCGGCGGCGAAGGTCAGCGTCTGCACGTCCAGCTCCACCCGCAGCGAGCCGGCCGGGCTGCGCGAGACCACGTAGCCGTCATTCACCAGCGAGGTGGTCAGCTGCGCGGCCAGCGCGCGCTGGAATGGGTTCGGGTCTTTCGGCTCGTTCAGGTACACCGGGCGGGGCGGGCTCTTGCGCAGTTCCGCCGCCAGCTGCTTTTCGATGTTGTCGGCGATTACGCCCCAGTGCTGCGCCGCCTGCAGCTTGGCTTGCTTGGTGGCGGCGAAGTTGGCGGGTATCGGCGTCGGCGTGTAGCGCGCCGCGCAGCCTGCCAGCAGCATGCCGGCGGCCAGAGCCATTGCAGTTTTCAGCGCCATGATTGCCTCGTCGTCAATATTGTCCGATTCGCGGCAACACAAGGGCCACGAATGTAAAATCATCCTGCGAGCAGTTTAGCATGGATGTTTCTAGTTAGAAATTATCCCGGCGATAAAAAACCCGGTGCGGGACCGGGTTCTGTACAGCGCGCGCAACAGTTTTAGCGCTTGTTGGTTTTCAGCGCCAGCGCCACTTCGCGTTTGCCGTCACGATCTTTCTCGGTGGCACGTTTATCGTGCTGTTTCTTGCCTTTCGCCAGGCCGACTTCACATTTGACGCGGCCGCCCTTGAAGTGCAGGTTGAGCGGCACCAGCGTGTAGCCGGCGCGCGTGACCTTGCCGATCAGCTTGTCGATCTCCTGGCGGTGCAGCAGCAGCTTGCGGGTGCGCACCATGTCCGGCGTGATGTGGGTGGAGGCGGTGGGCAGCGCGCTGATGTGGGCGCCGAACAGGTACAGCTCGTCGCCCTTGATGGTGACGTAGGCTTCCTTGATCTGCACACGGCCGTCGCGGATGGCTTTGACTTCCCAGCCTTCGAGCATGACGCCGGCTTCGTAGCGGTCCTCGATGAAGTAGTCAAAAAAGGCTTTTTTGTTATCGGCTATGGTCATGGGGTGGTATCGGTTAAACTACTGCTGCGCGTCGTCAGACGCGAATAATTCAACATCATAGCAAATGGTTAGACAATGGCAGTAGTGCACAAATCAGTTTTCCTCGGTTACAGCGCCCAGCAAATGTTCGATCTGGTGGCGGCGATCGACGACTATCCCAAATTTCTGCCGTGGTGCGGTGGTGTGGAAATCAAGGAGCGCAACGGCACTACGGTGGTCGCCAGCGTGGGCATCAACTACCACGGCGTCAAGCAGAGCTTTACCACCGCCAACGAGAACCACGCGCCCACCGAAATCAAGATGAAGCTGGTGGACGGCCCTTTCAAGTGTCTGGACGGCGTGTGGACCTTCAAGGCCCTGCGCGATGACGCCTGCAAGATCGACCTCGACCTGCGTTACGAGTTTTCCAGCGCGCTGCTGGACAAGCTGGTCGGGCCGGTGTTTGGCATGATCGCCAACAGCATGGTGGACTCCTTCTGCAAACGGGCGGAAACGGTGTATGGCGGCTGACACCTTCACCATTCAGGTCTGCTACGCCAGCGACGCGCTGCAGTTCCTGCGCGCGCTGCAAGTGCCGGCCGGCACCACGCTGGAACAGGCGATCGGCCTGAGCGGCGTACTGGACGAGGTGCCGGGCCTGGATCTGAATCAGCTGCAAACCGGCATCTACGCCAAGAAGAGGCCGCTCGACACCGTCCTGCGGGCCCGCGACCGTATCGAACTGTATCGCCCGTTGATCGCCGATCCCAAGCACGCCCGCCGCCGTCGCAAGGCTAGGCCAGCTGCCGAGTGATGAAGTCGCGCGTGGCGGGATGCTGGAAGAAGCCGGTATGCCAGACTTCCGTTTGTTTGTGTTCGGCGCTGCCGAAGTTGAGAATGTGGCCGGCGTCCGGCGCGGCCTGCGGCAGCAGCACATTGCCGTAGGGGACCACCAGGTCATTGGCGCTGTCGATCAGCGCCTTGCTGAGCAGGGCCCCGGTGCGTTCCAGCAGCGAGTCGCCATAGGCGAAGTTGGCGCGGGCGTAGTAGCTGTTGGCGGCCGTCAGCAGCGTGCCCGAGCGCTCCAGTTGCTCGATCAGCGCCGAGCCGCTGGCCAGGGCCTGCACGCTGGGCCGGCCAAATCCCAGCGACACCACCATCCGCGCCAACCCGATCACCAGGTCCAGCGCCATGCCGGGACTGAACGAGGCCAGCATGGCCGCCACATTCAAAAACTGTTTGATATCGTCGGCGGACGCCAAGGGCGAGCCCTGATTGGCGGCGGCCACGAAGATGACTTTGCCGACGTTGGCGATGCGTCCGGCGCGGGCTTGCGCGATGTCGGCCATGCCTTCGGTCAGCAGCGAGCGGACCACCAGTCCGCCCCGGCTGTGACACAGGATGTCGACGTCCCAACCGGCATTGGATGGCAGGCGCTGCAGCAGATTCAGCGCGTTCTGTTGCGGTGTCTTGGCGATGGTCCAATGGTCGTAGCCGAACACGCGGCCCTCGTAGCGTTGCAGCAGCGGCTGCAAGTCCAATGCGGCAAACGCGCCCTCCACTGAACTGAACACGCCGTGCACCAGCAGCAGCACCTTGCGTCCGCGCGCGGCGGCCAGGTCTTCCGGCATCACCGGCATCACCGGCTGACCGTGGCCACGGCCACGGCCGAGGGCCAGCAATCGCTCAGGTTTGTTGTGCGCCTCGATCTTGTTGATCATCGCCTGCGTCATGCGCTCGCCGGCGCGCAGTGAGGCTTGCACGATCCAGTCCCAGCCCTGCGGCGCCAATGCGGGCGACGGTGGTGTGACATCGCCGGGAAACACGAACTGCACGCAGCCGCTGTCCTTGTGGCGCACCACATGCAGCTTCGCGTCAGCGATCAGTGTGGCGGGCAACGGCGGCGTATCGGCCAGCGGCGCCAGATCCGGCATCGCCGCCGCCAGGGCGCGATCATCCAACGCGTCCTGCAAGGCGCGCAGGAGTTCTGCTTGCTTGTCTGGAGTGAGTTGCATGCGGACAGTGTACCCGATGCGGGACCACTTTCAACCGCCGTCATTCCCACGAACGTGGGAATCCATAGAACGCCAGCAGCCGCGTTGCGCGACTGCTGGCTAAGGGCCGACGTGGCGTCGGCCCGGCGTCAATCAGCGGCCGTTGACGTCGACGGTGACCGCGTCCAGCTTGACCTTGACGCTGGCCGCCGGTTGCGCGCCAGCCGAATCGGCCAGCGTTACCAGGTACTCGCCGGCGGCGATCTTCCAGGTCTTGCTGGCGCTGTCGTACACGCCCAGCAGACGCGGATCAATCTTTACCGTCGCCTTGCCGCTGGCGCCGGCCTTCAGATCCAGCTTGTCCCAGCCGCCCAGACGCTTAGGCGCTTCCCAGCCGCCGGCCACCGGCGACACGTACACCTGGCCCACCGACTTGCCATCGCGCTTGCCGGTGTTCTTGATGCTGAACGTGACTTCGATGCCGCTGCCCGCAGGCTTGGCGCTCAGGTCGCCGTAAGCGAAGGTGCTGTACGACAGGCCGTAACCGAACGGGAACAGTGGCTTGTGGCCTTTCAGATCGAACCACTTGTAGCCAACCGCCGCACCTTCGATGTTGTAGTTGGTGGTGATCTTCTCGATGATGTTCTCGTCCTTGGTCTTGGCATCGCCATCGATTTTTGGACGTGGCAGTTGATCCACCGAAGCAGGGAAGGTCGCCGGCAGGCGGCCCGACGGATTGACCTCGCCATTCAGCACGCGGGCGATCGCCGCGCCGCCGTTGGTGCCTGGATACCAGGCTTCCAGCACTGCGCCGACGTTGTTCAGCCATGGCATGACGACCGGGTTACCGGTTTGCAGCACCACCACGGTTTTCGAATTGGCCTTGGCCACGGCGGCGATCAGGTCGTCCTGCTTGTGCGGCAGCGACAGGTCGTCGGCGTCAAAGCTCTCGGCCATCCACTGGTTGGCGAACACGATGACCACATCGGCGCCCGCTGCCAGCTTGGCGGCGGCGGCGACGTCCTTGCCGTCGTTGTAGGTCAGCTTGGCCTTGGTCAGCTTGGCCAGTTCACCCATCGGCGACGAGCGGTGATAGACGATCGGGCCAGGGAAGTACGCCGGGCCTTCGTTTGGCACCGGCGACAGGCCGATCGGATACACCTGCGCCGAGCCGCCACCCGACAGCACGCCCTTGTCCGCGTGGCCGCCGATGACGGCGATGCTGCGCACATTGGCCGCCAGCGGCAGCAGGTTGTTATCGTTCTTCAGCAGGACGATGGCTTCCTCGGCGTCGGCCTGGCTGATTTTGCCGTGGGCGGCGAAGTCGATGCCGGCGTCGTCGCTCTTCGGTTTGGAAACCGGATGCTCGACCAGACCATGCGCGAACATGGTGCGGGTGATGCGCTTGACCATGTCGTCCAGGCGCGCTTGCGGTACGTGGCGGTTGACCACCGCCTCCTTCAGCGGGCCGTTGAAGTAGTCGGATTTATCGAACGGATAGCCGGACTGCTGGTCCAGGCCGCGCAGCGCGGCGGGAATCGTCGAGTGGACCGCGCCCCAGTCGGACATCACGTAGCCGGTGTACTTCCAGTCCTTCTTCAGCACTTCGTTGAGCAGGTAGTCGTTTTCGCAGGCGTAGTCGCCGTTGACGCGGTTATACGCGCACATGACCGAACCAGGCTGGCCACGCTCGATCGCGAACTGCATCGCCAACAGGTCCGACATGCGGCCGTTCTTGTCGTCGACGACGACGTTGACGTGATTGCGGTTGGTTTCCTGATCGTTGAAGGCGTAATGCTTGACGGTCGAAATGATGTGGTTCGACTGGATGCCGCGAATCTGCTCGCCGACCATGACACCTGCCAGCAGCGGATCTTCGCCGCCGTATTCGAAGTTACGGCCATTGCGCGGCTCGCGCTGCAGATTGACGCCGCCGGCCAGTTGCACATTGAAGCCCGAGGCGCGCGCCTCGGCGCCGATCATGGCGCCGCCGGCGTAGGCCAGCTTGGTGTTCCAGGTGGCGGCGGTGGCGATACCGGCCGGCAGGGAAGTGCGTTGATACGGTTTTTTCGACACGGCCTGGGTGGCGACGCCGACGCCGGCGTCGGTCTGCCACTGCGGCGGCAGGCCAAGGCGTTCGATGCCAGGCACGAAGCCGGCCGAATCCGGACGGCCTTCCTTCGGCTGCTCGTGTTTCTTCGGTGCGAAATCGGTTGAGAAGAAGGCGAACACTGTCTGAATTTTTTCGTCCAGCGTCATCGCCTTGACCAGTTGGTCGGCGCGCGCGTCTGGCGACTGCTTCGCGTCCAGCCAAGGTTTATTTGCGTCCGCGGCGTGTGCGGCGCCGCTGTAGGTAAACGACAGCATCACAGGATAAGCCAGTGCGAGCGACAGCCAGAGACGTTTCTTCATACGATTACAGTGTCCTTATAGTTTTAAGTTGATCTTCAGCGCGGAATCAGAACCTTCAGCGCATATGCTCCGCCTGCAACGATACCGGTGAAAACGTTTTCAGTCAAACGATTCTCCCCGTCCCAGACCTGTATGGCATCGACATCCGCCCGCTCGATCGACACATTGAAGGTGGCATGCCGGAACTTGCGCACGACCTTGATGCCGTTCCAGTGCGAGGGCAATTGCGGCTTGATGCTCAGTCCCTGGGCGGTGCCCTTCAGGCCACACAGGCCCTCGACAAAGCACTGATAGACCCACGACACGGTGCCGGTGTTGAACAACTGGCTGGAGCGGCCGGCGGTGCGCGGGCATTCGCGCCAGGCGCCGCGATAGTAGTTCGGGATGAACACCGGCAGCTGGCCGCGCTGGAGGTAGTCTTCCTCGCTCGGGCCGGGCAGCATGCGGCGCAGCAGATCGTAGGCGCGGTCGCTCTCGTTGACGGTGTACAGGCTGTAGATGTAGAACACGGCGGCGTGGTTGTACACCGCGCCATTCTCCGCCGAACCCGGATGCTTCTGCGTCACGCGGCCGACATCGTCGCGCATGGCGCTGTACGGCGGCGCGAACATCTGCACGCCGTAGGGAGTGACCAGATGCTCGTCGACCTGCGCGATCATCGAGGCGCGCTGGCCGGCATTGGCGGCGCCGCCGAGGATCGCCCACGCCTGCGGGTTGAGCCAGATGCGGCCTTCCTTGTCCTTGCGGGTACCGAAGCTGACATCATCGTCGGTGATGCCGCGCGCGAACCAGTCGCCATCCCACAGGTGTTCGTTGGCGACGCGGTTGACGGCGCGCGCGCCGGCGCGGAAATGCCTGGCGCTTTCGGCCAGCGAGGAACTGGCGCCGGTGGTCTCGCAGATTTCCGCCCAGAGATTGAGCGCGTAGGCGGTGGCCACGGTCAGCCAGCCGGATACGCCGCGGCCCTTGTAGCCGACCATGTTCATCGGATCGCACCAGTCGCCCTGGGCGATGTAGCTCAGGCCCCGCTTGTCGCGCGCCTGCAGCAGCCAGTCCATGGCGCTGCTCACGCGCTCGGAGACGGTGAGGGCGACGCCGGTTTCCTTGCCGATGACATCTTCGTTAAGGATGTCGTAGTCGCCGGTTTCGTCGAGATAGACCTTGAGCGCCACCGGCAGCCACACGCAATGGTCGGTGTGCGGCACCTGGTTGATGTATTTGAGTTCCGCGCCTTCGGCCAGCAGTATCCCGTCCGGCATGGCGCCGCTGGCCTCCTGCTGCGACAGCGCGTGCAGGAAGGCCGCACGCATCACGCCGGGCTTGATGAAGCTCATGCCCATGTTGTCCTGCAGGTAGTTGCGGGTTTGCGGGTCGGTGCTCAGACGATTGACGTCGCCGTGGTAGAACACCTGGCGCGGCAGCCAGTGGTTGACGAAGTTGTCGAGGTCCGCGTCCGGCGTTTCGATGCGCAGGCAGCCCTCGCCGCCGGCGACGTAGGCCGCATACTCGTCCGCGCTGGCCTTGAAGGCTGCCGCGCTCAGATACTTGGCGCGCACGGCGCGGATCTCGGCGTCGTCAAACGCCGGGCCGAAGATGAAGCGGTAATCGCGCGCCTCGCCATCGGCCAGCGACAGCCGATACTGGACGGCGGCGGTCGGCGTTTCGTAGCGGGCGTCGCTGCCGCCCAGCGTTTCGGCGTCGATGGCGGCGGGGCGGTTCAGCGAGCCTTCGCCCTCGAAGGCGGACTGGCGCACCTCCCACGCATCCGGTGCCTGCTCGCACAGGAAGTAGGTCTTGTCCTTGAAGTCCTTCTGCTTGAAGTAGTCGGACACCTTCTGGTATGGCGTAACGCTGCTGGCCACCACGCCGCCCAGGTCCGGACGGTATTCGCCGGACTGGTTCATCCACGACATGTAGCCGATCGGGAAGTAAGGGTAGACGCTGATCTTGCGAGCGCGGCCGGAGATGTTGGTCACGCGCAGCGACCACAGTTCCACCACGTCCGCCACCGGCAGGCCAAGCGTCAGTTCAACGCGGATGCCCAGGTGTTCGACGCGCCATCGCAGATCGCTTTTGCCGACCGAGAAGTTGAAGCGGTCGACCTTCGCGCGCACCGGCTCATAGGGCGCGGAAAACAACTCGCCGGTCTCCTCGTCCTTGATGTAGAAGAAGCGGCCCGGATGATGCGCGTAGTAGTTCTGCTCCGGCTGCATGAAGGTCTTGGCCTCCAGGTTGGGCGCATACGCGTACTTGGCCGGCTCCGGCTGCATGTACTGCGCGGTGGCGTAGCCGCGGCAGGTGATCTGTATCATCATCTTTTGATTCCACAGGAAACCGGCCGCCTGCGGCATGGCCGTGGCGCTGGTCAGTTCATAGCGGTCACCATTGTGGGTCGGGCGTAGCATAGAAATCTCCATCAGGACTTGCGGGCTTCCAGATCTTTTTGAATCTGCAGCAGCTTGTTGTTATCAAGGTCGTACATGAACATGACGGCCACCGCGATCAGCGCGAAGAAGGCCGGAATAAAGGACATCAGCCACACGATGCCGGCCTGCGAGCCGGCGTTCTGCGCGGCGTTGGCGACGTAGCCCAGTTGCGTGAACAACCAGCCGATCACCGCCACCGCGATCGCGGTGCCCAGCTTTTGCGAGAAGGTGGCGGCGGCGAAGGTCATCGCGGTGGCGCGGCGGCCTGTGCGCCATTCGTTGTAGTCGGCGGTGTCGGCGTACATCGAGAAGGCCAGCGGCGACTTGGGGCCGAGCGCCAGGCCCATGCCGATCTGCAGCGTGAACATTAGCCAGATCTGGTCCCTGGGCACGAAGAAGAAGGCCGACGACAGCACGGCGGTGATGCTCATCAGGATGATCATCAGCTTCTTCTTGTCGACGAAGCGCGTCATCACCGGTGTCAGCGAGGCGCCGGCGGCGGCGGCCAGCATATAGGCCGGCACGAAGGCCGCCATCAGGTCGGGGCGGTTGACCACATACTTGAAGTAATAGGCCGCGCTGCTGGTGCGCAGTGTGATGGTGATCATGATGATCAGCGCCAGAAAGAACAGCGCCACCCACGGCCGGTTCTGCGACAAGTCGCGGATGTCCTGCCAGACGTTGGTCTTCTGCTCTGGCGGCGGCGCCACGCGCTCGCGCGTGTTGAGGAAGGTGAACACGAACAGCACGGAGGCGAACCCGCTCCACACCAGCATCGTCAGTTGCCAGCCCAGTTTATCGTTGCCGCCACCCAGCCAGTGCACCAGCGACGGTGTGGCCGCCGTGACGATGGTGCCGCCGGCGAAGGCGAAGATGAAGCGCAGGCCATTGACGATGGAGCGCTCCTGCGGATCGGGCGACAGCACGCCGGACAAGGCGTTGTAAGGGATGTTGATGCCGGTGTAGCACACCATCATCGCCAGATAGGTGCCGTAGGCCCAGACGATCTTGCCGTCCTCGGACAGGTCCGGTGTGGTGTAGGTGAGGAAGGCGGCGCAGGCCAGCGGCAGCGGCACCCAGATCAGGTAGGGGCGGAACTTGCCCCAGCGCGTGTTGGTGCGGTCGGCCAGACCGCCGATCATCGGGTCGGTGAAGGCGTTGATGATTTTGATCGTGAACATCATGGACGCGGCGGCGGCGGCGGAAATGCCGAACACGTCGGTGTAGAAGATCAGCAGGAAGGTGGCGACATTGGTCCAGTAAAAATTGAAGCCCATGTCGGCAATGCCGTAGCTGATCTTCTCGCGCCAGCGCAGTTGTGTGTTCACGGTCATCGTCATTACGCTTGTAAAAGCAGGCAGCGTATCACTGCCTGAACGGAACCCACTGCAGTTCCGGGGAGAGCCAGGTTGTGATGGCGGCGGCCATCATGTTCTTAAAATCTGCTGCACCAGTTGCGCGGGCGGGTGGGCGATGTCCAGCACCATGCCGGCCTCGTCCTCTTGCAGGGGCTCCAGCGTGGCCAGCTGGCTGTCGAGCAGGGCGGGCGGCATGTAGTGATCCTGGCGCGCGGCCATGCGTTCGGCGATCAGTTCGCGCGGGCCGGCCAGGTGGACGAAGCGCAGCTCGGGATCGGCGCTGCGCAGCAGGTCGCGGTAGCGGCGTTTCAGCGACGAGCAGGACAGCACCAGCCCGCTTTGCTTGAGGCGGGCGTCGCGGATTTCCTTGTGCAGGGCCGTCAGCCAGTCGGCGCGGTCGGCGTCGGTGAGCGGCACGCCGGCCGTCATCTTGGCGACGTTGGCGTAGGGGTGATAGGTGTCGCCTTCGAGAAAGGGAATGTCGAGTGCGCTCGCCAGTTGCAGGCCTACCGAACTCTTGCCACAGCCGCTGACGCCCATGATGACCCACCGTTGTTGTTTGCTTTTTTGCATAGGAATGATAGCGCTAACAGTTTGCTGAGTTTAGACCGATTGAAAAATTTGTAAAGAACTATCGATGCTGCGGCGCAGCAGGTCAAGCGCTTTCGCGCGCCATCAGCGTGAAGCCCAGGTCGATCTGACGGGTCGGCGGATTTTCGCCCTTGATGACGGCGCGCAGCAGCGTCGCCGCCTCGTAGCCGATGCGGTAGCGCGGCGTGCCGATGGTGGTCAGCGACGGATTCATCCAGGCGGAGGCCGGCAGGTCGTTGAAACCGCAGATGGCCAGTTGCGCCGGCACGGCGATGCCGCGTCGCTGGCACTGGTAGATGGCGCCGTGCGCCAGGTCGTCGTTGCAGCAGAAGATGGCGTCGCAATCCGGCGCCTGCGCCAGCATGCGTCCCACCAGTTCGGCGCCCAGCGCGATGGTGGACGGTTCGCCGACCATCACCTCTAGTCTTGGATCTGCCAGGCCGGCTTCCTGCATCGCCTTGCGGTAACCCTCGGCGCGGCGCAGGGTGCGCTCGTCCAGCTGCGCGCCGATGAAGCCGACGCGCCGGTGGCCCTTGTCCAGCAGATAGCGCGTCATCGCGTGGCCGGCCTGGGATTGCGAGAAGCCCACTGTCAGCTGCTCGGGATCGGTGGACATGTCCATCATCGACACCACCGGCACGCGCGAGGTGGTCAGGATTTGCTGCACCCTGGGGCTGTGCGACAGGCCGGACAGCAGCATGCCGTCCGGCGCCGATTGCAGATAGGTGCCGATCAGCTTTTCCTCTTCCTTGTCGGAATAGCGGGTGTTGCCGATCAGGATCTGGTAATCGTCGGCGTCCAGCGCATCCTGGATGCCGGCCAGCACCTCGGTGAATACCGCGTTCGACAGCGACGGCACCAGCACCGCGATGACCTTCGATTGTGACGAAGCGAGCGCGCGGGCGGCGCGATTGGGCACATAGCCGAGTTCGGCCACGGCTTTTTCCACGCGGTCGCGCAGCGCCTGGGACACCATGTCCGGCTGGGTGATCGCGCGCGAGGCGGTCATGGTCGCCACGCCGGCCTTTTCCGCCACCATCGCCAGGGTGATGCGGCCGCTGGCGCGGCTCTTGCCCGCTTGAGTCTTCGTCATTGATGCAGCTTAATGAATGTTGATAGCGATATCATACGGCAGCTCCGCCGAAAGTATCAGTCTCTATTTGCAATCGGCCAACACTTTTTGCGCATTTTTACGTAATTCTTCGCGTTCGGCATCGCTCATATAGGCGCGTTGGCCGGTTTTGTCGAATGTGCTCAGCCGCAAACCCTGATCCAGTGCCATCTGGTTGTGGCGGGCGGCGTCGCAGTTGGCGCGCTGGTCGGCATGGCGCGTTGCGTCGTCTGCCGCTTGGCTGGCTTGCTGCGCGGCGTCGCGCTGGCGCTGGTTGAACGCGGCATTGCGCTCGGCGACGGAGGGCGGCTGCGTGGCGTCTTTGGCGGCGACCTCAGGCTCGGCGTAGGGATTGAAGACCGTTTTGCTCGGCATTTTGACGATGCGCTGCCGAGGAACATTGGGCGGTGGCGGGCGGTCCGAGAGTTGTTTGACGCCGTGCTCGTCCAGCCAGATGTATTGCGCCGCCGCCATGGAGGAGCTCGCTAATAATATGACGGCAAGAAGGGGATGGCGATACATGCTGGCGCTCCGGTGGCAGATGCCTAGATTTCGCCATGATGCGCTGCGACTGTCAATCGCGCGGTGCGGGAGATATATATCATTTCGATATTGCATAGTTTTAAATAACTATTTGAAACGTGAAGCGTGTTCAGCCAATATCGTCAACCAAGCGCCCGGAACAGTATCGCAAGCAACTCACCCAAAAAAGGAAAAGAATGAAACGGAGACACCTACTGAGCGCAGCCGGCTTGCTGCCGCTGCTCATGGCGGAAAAGCCATTGCAGGCCGCGGAACAGCTTGCGCGTCAGCCGGCAACCGAGCCGATGGCCGCAGGCCCGTTCAACCCCGACTGGAAATCGCTGGAACAGTACGCCGTGCCGGACTGGTACGGCGACGCCAAGTTCGGCATCTGGGCCCACTGGGGCCCGCAGTGCCAGGCCGAGGCCGGTGACTGGTATGCGCGCGGCATGTACGAGGAAGGCGGTCGCCAGTACAACTATCATCTGAAGAAGTATGGTCACCCATCGAAGGTGGGCTTCAAGGAAGTCATCCACGACTGGAAGGCGGAAAAATGGGACCCGGACGCTCTGGTGGCGCTGTACAAGCGCGCCGGGGCGCAGTACTTCGTGGCGCTGGCCAACCATCACGACAATTTCGACAACTACGATAGCGCCTACCAGCCGTGGAACTCGACCCGTATTGGTCCGCGCAAGGATTTGATCGGCGGCTGGGCCAAGGCCGCTCGCCACCACGGCTTGCGTTTCGGCGTCAGCGTGCACGCATCGCACGCCTGGACCTGGATGGAAACCGCGCAGCGCGCCGATCGCAAGGGGCCGTTGAAGGGCGTTCCCTACGACGGCAACTTGCGCGCCGCACAAGGGAAGGGGACTTGGTGGGAGGGGCTGGACCCGCAGGACCTGTATGCGCAAAACCACCCGCTGAGCAAGCAGAGCGACGATAACAACGCCCTGCATGGCCAATGGGACTGGGGCGATGGCGCCAGCCTGCCGGATGCGGCGTATCACCGCAAGTTCTACAACCGGACCGTGGACCTGATCAACAAATACGATCCCGACCTGATCTACTTCGACGACACCGCCTTGCCGCTTTGGCCGGCCAGCACGGTCGGACTGAAGGTTGCCGCGCACTACTACAACAAGAGCCTGGCGAAGAACGGCAAGGTCGAGGTGGTCATCAATGGCAAGATCCTGAACGAGCAGCAGCGCAAATGCCTGGTGTGGGATATCGAGCGCGGCCAGAGTGACAAGATCGAACCGCAGGTGTGGCAGACCTGTACCTGCATCGGCGACTGGCATTACAACCGCAGCGTCTATGAGGACCACCGCTACAAGAGTGCGCAAACCGTCGTCCATACGCTGGCCGACGTGGTTAGCAAGAACGGCAACCTGCTGCTCAGCGTGCCCGTGCGCGGCGACGGCTCGATCGATAGCGACGAGGTCGCGGTGGTGGAGGGGATCGCCAAATGGATGGCGCTGAACAGCGAAAGTATTTTCGCTACGCGTCCGTGGAAGATCTTTGGTGAAGGTCCCGCTCAGGAAAACGCGGCCCCCTTGAGCAAGCAGGGCTTCAACGAGGGCAAGGGCAAGCCGTTTGGTCCCGCCGACATCCGGTTCACCACCAAGGGCGAGGTATTGTATGCCATCGTGCTCGGCTGGCCGGAAGACGGCAAAGTCCTCGTGCGTTCGCTGGCCACCAACAATCCACTACGCCCGCAGCCGATTCAGGCGGTCAGCCTGTGTGGCGGCGCGCCGTTGAAATTCACGCGCAGCGAGCGGGGCCTGGAAGTGACGCTGCCCCGCGAGAAGCCTGAAACGCACTACGCATTCGCGTTGAAGATCGTTTGACCGATGACTAGACCGGACTCAGCGCCTATTGCGGAAAGCCGGGCGCGAGTTCGCCGCTCTAGGCGAATCGATATGACGGAAAGTAATGCGGCCCTTGCTTAAGTCGTATGCCGACAGTTCCAGGGTGACGCGATCGCCAGCAAGGATGCGAATGAAATTTTTCTTCATTCGGCCTGCGGTGTAGGCGATTAGATTGTGGCCGTTTTCTAATTCGACGCGGAAACGGCTGTCAGGCAGAATGTCTTGGACAACGCCTTGCATTTCGATGAGTTCTTCTTTTGCCATGACTTAGACGCTCCGTACGAGATTGATTTGTCGAGCTTGCCCGCCGAACTCTGACTTGGCGAGCTTGTACGAGACCATCTTATGCTCAAGCGAACCCGCCGGCTGTGTCTCAACGAAATCGCTGATGTTGGCCATGATGTCATAGCCGCCGGTATCCGGCCGGATCTGGCCGATGCCTTTTAACCTGCTAAACCAATGAATAGTTCCTGTATGTGTACTGATATGTTGCTCCTGGCTGTAGACGAATGAGCCCAACTCAAAAGCAGAGCCACAGGTCGAGAATCAGACAGGAATGGGCGAGGCCTAAACAGGAAGGAAACAGGACGGGGGCAAACTACCGAGGTGGGAGCACCAGTGTACAGCAAAAGCCGGCATTGACCTAATCAGGTGCGCGGCGCTTGTCAAGACAAACGGCGAGCTGATTGCAAAGCTGATCAGTGTGTGGGGTGGTTTATGGAAGTTGCAGACAAAAAAGCCCGTTTTCTGTATAAACTGCTTTGAATGGAAGAAGCCCAATAGATACAAGGGCTACTTCAATTCGCATTAAAATTTGGGCGAAATTTGGGCGAAAAATTAGGCTTTGGAGTTTTGCCGGTCTTTCGACCTCTCGAACAAGGCTGGGAGTGCGTTGTCATGCTGCTCAATCCACCGGCCGTAGGATCGCGTAATCATGGTCGTGTCCTTGTGCCCCATTTGCTTTGCAACATACAGGGGATTTACGTTCGCGGAGAGCAGCGTGGATGCGAAGGTGTGGCGGGTCTGATATAGGTTGCGGTGGCGAAGCTCTAGACGCCGAAGTGCCGGCACCCAGTGCAAGGCCAGCCGCGATGATCGGTCCCAGCCCTTGCCTGTTGCGGGGTCAAGAAAGACGAGGTCATTGCCCTCGGCGCTGTATTGCTGCTGATTTAGCAACGCCTCGTGGGCGCCGCACCGAAGATCTATCGTGCGCCGGCCAGATTTAGTTTTCAGCTCATCGCGGCTAATTCCATCGACGCGGCTCCGCTCGACCCGGACCAGCATTTGATCAAAGTCGACCTCAGACCACCTCAGCGCTATGTATTCAGACGGCCGCATGCCGGTGCAAAACGCGAACTGAAAGACATTCCTCACCTGGCCATCGAGACGGGACAGGATGGCAGTAATTTCCTGAGCGTTGAGCGGATCGGGCTCGAAGTCGTTGTCATAGGCCTCACGCGTCAAGATTTTCTTGAGCTTGACGCGGTCGAGCGGGTTGTCCTCGATCAGATCGTCATTGACGGCCAGATCGAACGCGCCGCGCAGTGGGATGAGGATTTGCCGTAGTGACCGCGCTTTCATTTCGAGTGGGGCGATCCAAGCGCGAAGCATCGCCGGCGTCACCTCCGCCACCAATACGCTGCCCCACTGAGGCTGCAGGTGAACACGGCGATTCCGCTTATAAGAGGTCATCGTGCTCGGCGACAGCGTGCGCTCATAGATGGCGAACTGCTGGTCCATCAGGTCGCCAACCGTTTGCGTGTTGCGCCTGCGCGGAACGCCTATCTTTTGTAGGAAGGGCGAGTCCGGGAAATATTTCGCGTAGTCGAAGGTTTGCAACTGGATCGCATTCAGGATTTCGCCGCGCAGCCGCTCGGCGAATTTGATGTTGGCCTTCGTGTGCGCGAGCTTGAGCGATTCGCGACACTCTATGCCCTTGTACATGAACTTTATCCTGATCGATTCTGTTTTGAGGCCTTTGCGGAGCTCAATGCCACTCGGGCTGGACTTCTCTGTTCCCATTCTTCTATCCATTTGTCTACTGCGGGCAAGCTGATCCACAGCCGGCCATCTACCATTTTGCACTGTTCGCCGTCTTGCCACTTCCCGGTCTTGCGGCGCGCCTGCACCGCATCCATCGTGTCGCCCGACAGCTCGATGTATCGATCGAGCTTTACCCATTCAACGGGGTAGTGCGCCGCCGCCGTCTTCGTGGCTACATCCCGCGCGGCCGCCTCCAGCCGCTGGACCAGCGCCTCGATCATCTTGTATTCCCCCATGTTCACGGTGGCGTCTCCTTCGGTAGTGGCCGCGCTTGGCGCAACTGGGCCATGGTTCGTGCAATCTCGTCCGGATCGAGCGTTAGCGCCGATTGCCGCGGTGAGAGCAGGGCATGCAGGCGGTCGACCTTGGTCGCCAGCGCTTCGATGGCGTGCAGCACGTCGGCGATGGGCGGTTCGTGCCGCGTGACCAGGCTCAGCATGGCGCGGTGATCCGCTGCCGAAGCGGCGGGTCTTTGATCTGGGTGCGGCATCACGCACCTCCTTTTGTCACAGGCTGGACCGGATAAGAGCTACCGTGCTGGCCAGGTTCGTTACTTCCGCTGCATGCGTTCCGATGGTCGGCTGCGCGCGGACAGCGCTTGTTGCGGCAGGTCGGGCACAGCACCATGCGGCAGTCGTCCAGGGTGATCGGGCGGCAGGTTTCACACCAGCACGCTAGCTCAGCCGGCGTGCGTTGACGTACCGCAGTCAGACCAAAAGCGGCAGCGCATGCGGCGGTCGGGGTGATCGCGAAACCCGATCCGATGGGCGCGGCGCCAACCCGCGCGCCAGAGCCGATGATGCCGCAGCCCAGCAGGCCGCTGGCGGGCTGCTGCCGCACGCCGTCGGCAACCTTCATCCAGAAGACCTCGACCTCCAGCTCAAGCACCCGGCGCTGCAACGCGGCGTTGTCGCGCGCCTGGCCTTGCAGCTCCTTCACCAGCCGCTCGCGCGGCCAGGTCATCAGGAAGTTATAAAGGCTCACGCTGCGCCGCCTTTCTGCTGGCGGTGGGCAGCAAGAATGGCGTGGGCGAAGGCGATGATAGCCTTGTCGGTGGCAGGAAGCATGGTCACAAAATTCCCGGCATCCCGCACAATTTCCCACTCCGCCAAAATCTCCGGATCGCTCAACTCCTCACCATGCACCGGTTGCTCTTGCGCGGCATCAGCCGGAGCGGGTGCTGGCTGGGTGGCATGACGTGCTTTTGCCATCAGCTTGAGCATCGCGCCCAGTGCCATTACGCTACCAAAGCAGACCTCGCCTTGTGCGTTCTCCCATGCACCTACATGCTCATACCATTGCTTGACGGTCCACTTGCTGCGGGCTGCTTGTTCCGCATCTACTGACGCTGCATCTGCTGGGGGATGGAGCGGGCCGCCGTCAGCGACGCTTTCCGCCATTGGCATCCAGTGCGTGGCACTGTTGCGAGTGCAGCCGTTGCCATCCAGAAGACTTCCATCGACGTAGCGAGCGCAGGTGCGCCAGCCTTTGCGGTCCGATTTGACGTCGGGAGGTATGATGCCGCATATCACGACGTACTGGCCTTCTGCTGGAGTTGCGGTGTCGAAGTCGATCCATCCCGAGCGCCCCACGCCAGTAGTGGGCTGGGCGGCCGCATGCTGCGGCAAGGGTGAGTACCTCGGTTTCGCCGCCTGCTTGGCGCGGATCTGGTCGACTTTGGTCCAGATGCGCGCCAGCTCAGCCTCGGCGTCCGCGTGCATGTCGAGCTTGTTTGCCAGGCACAGGGCTGCCAGCGTTACCATCACGCCGCCGACTTCCTGCGCCGGCTCGCCGACCGGACGGCCGTAAACGTAATCCACCAGCTGATGCGCTTCGCTGGCCGTGCATCCAGTCGACTGCACCAGCTCCAGCGCCTCTTCCAGGAAGCGGTGGTTGCGCTCCTCGCGGTCGCCGGCGATCATTTCGCCGAAGCAGGCCAGCATCCACGGCTGCACGCGCTGCTGGAAGCCGGGCTGCTCGGCTTGAGGGCAAGCGGCGACCAGCCGGTCGCTGAGTTGTGCCAGCGCATTGCCGGGAGCGGTCCATCGCCGGTGCAAAGTGATGGCGTCATCGGTGATGGTGTGGCCACAATCGATCGCGGCCATCATCAGTGCTTTGCGAATTTTTTCATTCATGTTGCTTCCTCAATAATCGTTATGTCACACGGTCGCACCGGCTCGGCGCTGCCTTCCAGATAGACCACCATTTCCGCGTCGCCCTTGTGGTGGCAAAAGCCGGCGATGAACTTCTTGACTCCGGCGTGCCGGATCGGGCGGCCCAGTTGCTTGGCGCGGTGGATTCGCATGTCGTGCTGGTCGGCCAGATCGCGCGCGGTCGGCTGCTTGGTCTCTACCGTTGTGGCGCGGGCGTTCATGCCTGCCACCATGCGTAGAGGTTGATTGCCGCCGCCATGCCGTAGAGCAGGGCGATTAGCCGACAGGCGCGGCGCCGGCCGTGCGGGTCGCTGGGGACGGGGCTTGCAGGTTTTCATTGCTATTAATGATAAGATTTCTCCCCTTGCAATTCCGTGAGACTGTGATGAACAAGTGCAACGACTGCCAAACGATGGAGCGGCACATGCACGGCTCCAATCCTCGCCCATCGCTCCGTACCGTCGGCGAAGCCGAAGCCGTCCTTGTTGGCTCCGGCGAGGAGTCGAAGTGCGTCGAGCATCACGAGTGCGGCGCCTGCGGCACTAAGTGGACGCACAGTCATGACAAGAGCTACGCCGTTGAAGGCTGGGCGGTTGGCTGGTAGCAGCGTCATCGATGCACTCGCACGGCACGGCCGCCGCGCCATCGCCAGCCTGGCGCGATCTGGTTGAAGCGCCACATGTTCATGCGCTGCTTTGTCGTCAGGCGCGGCCACGGCTTGCCACAGCCGTCTTCCCATTCCGGCCCTTCGAAGAAATCCGGTGGCAGCACGGCATGCTCAAAATGCTGGCGCCATCCTTCGCGCGCGTCGTAGCCGTCCCACTCGCCATCGAATCCGCTCTGGTGATGGAATTCAGGAATGCCGCTGATGCGCTGCCACATGCCGTATTCAGCAGGACGGTGCCGGCGCAGCCAAGTGCTGCGCGCATATGAGTGGGGCGGATCAATGACACCTGGTTCGCCGGTCGGTGCATAGTCGGTGACGCCGTCATGGCTACGCAGCAGCTCCACCGCGCGCCTCGCCTGCTTCTTGTAGATGCGCGGGTTCAAGGCGTCACCCGCTTAAATTCGACCACCCAAACCCAAGGATTGGCCACCCAACTATCGGCGCCGTTGATGGATTCCCATAGTTCACAGAACGCATCTACTGCCGACATGCTTTCATCACCGCCGGCATTATCAGGGTTGCTGTAGCTTGGCTGCCAGCCGGTGGCGCTCACACCTTCGGCGCGCGCATCGGCCTCCGTGATGGCCTTCAACCGCTCCACGCGCACGCTGACGATTTCCAGCAGGATGCGGCTGGCCGCGCGTGGCATATGGATTGATGGATGCCATGCGCTGCGCGGCTCACCATCGCCATCGTCATTGCCAGCCCACTCATAGCTGCCGTCGGCGGCATAGATGACATAGCCGGAGTAGTAGCCTTGACCGAATGGCATTTCGCTGATTGCAGCGGCTGGGCGATCGGGAACCCAGTCGATCAGGTTGCAGGCTTGGTCCAAGACATGGCTGATCACGCCCCATGTCTCGCGCACCCACAGGCGGTCGCCAGCCTGGCCGTGCGGGCAGAAGTCAATCACATAGCTGGCGTCGTTGGGTTCCATGAAGCCCTGATCGACGAAGTACGATACCTCGCCAGCGTGAGCAGCCACATACATCAGGTCGATCATGCGGGTGCTAAATGCCCGCCGCGTCTGCGTCTTCTTGCCATCAAGCAGGGCGCGCACCATCGGCGCGCTGAAGAGAATAGGGCGCTCAGTCACAGCTACCTCCCTCGGTGTCAGGCGAGCTGCCGTCGAAGATCGGCAGGCCTGTCTTTCCAGTGGCCTCGGCGGCCGCCTTGGCGCGCGCCTGGTCGTAGTGGGCATCGGAGTAGAAGCCTTTGCCCATCCACAGGTGGTTCGACGGCCGGCCGCAGAAGCAGGTCGGGAACGGATCGGCCTTGTTGGCGCTGTACCAGGCCTGCGCGTCCTTGGACCATGGCGCATCTTCTGCGGGAGTGCCGCAGCCAGCGAGGCTGTTCTCCACCCATTCCATTGCTGCTTCCGCACCCTTGCCGTGCTGCCATTCGATCCATGCAGACTGATTGCCGACCAGCAGGTCATTCATGATCTTGGCGATGGTGCCCTCCTGGCGCTCCAACGCTGCAATGGTCTTGTCGCGTTCGGCCAGCAGCTTCTCGGCGCTGGTCAAAGTCGAGCGCAACTGGTCGCGCTTAGTTGAGATGGCTAGGTATGCTTCCTCGTCTTGGTCAACGATATGCCCCATAGCATCGGCATAGTTTTCAATGACCTCCGTAGGCAAGCCTATTAGTGCATTCCAGGAAGCAGCGAGCCGCCTTGCGTCTTGGTGACTCAGCTCGATGGCGATCGCCACGCCGTCCGCGCGCGCCAAGTCGCAACCTGTTTTGAAGTCTTGGACGGTCAAGAGGCCTGCGGTAGCGTAGTCACTCATGCTGCACCGCCTTGCGCCAGCACGGCGCGGTTGCCATTCGATTGCATCGGCCCTACCACGGAGCCTTCCATCGCCTCCAGCAGCCGCGCCGCCCGGTTGTAACCGATCCGCAGGTGGCGCTGCACCAGCGATATCGACGCGCGCCGGTTGGTCTGGACCACGCCCACGGCCTGTTCGTACAGCGGGTCGCTGGCGCTGCCGTCGCCGGCCGGCACGTCGCCCGCAGCGCCAACCACGCGTTGCTCGCGCACCGGCTCGTCGCCCTTGACCTCCGCACGCGGCGCCGACACATTCTGCTCGCCCGGTACGTCCATCGTGGCCTCGCCGCCGAGCGCATCCACCAGGTCGGCCATCATTTTGGCCAGCTCGCCGGTCATCAGCATGAAGTCGCCGTCGAAGCGTTCGTCGTCGTTGCGGATCGAACCGCGCGATTCTTCGGTCAGCACGTCCAGCGGCTTGATGGACTTGATGGCCAGCGATTCGTCCAGCACAAACGAAATCTTGCTGTCCCACGTCATGGCCAGGCGCGTGCACTGCTTGCCGGCTGCGATGTGGCGGCGGATTTCCTCCGGATCGAGGGAGTGGTGCTTGTATCCGACCTGCGCCTTGCTCTCGCCGGTGGCGCGCAGCGTGGCGTCCTGGTCGACCGTGAAGCCAGCCGGCGCTTCGTCTGTTTGCAGCCATTCGGTCATCACGCCCACCGGCGAGCGCTGCACGCGCAGGCTTTCCAGTGGCATGCGGTCGACCGCCTTCAGCAGCAGCTTGATGACTTCGTCCGCCTTGGCCGGGCTGGCCGCGTCCACGACCAGCCAACCGTTCACCGGATCAATCCACACCGGCGTGGTGGACTGAATGCTGAACGCGCGCGGCAGCAGCTCGTCGGCTACGCGCTCCTTCAGTTCCTTCATCGCCTTCTTGCCCGGCGCGAAGCCCTGTGCTTCCTCCAAATCGGCGGCGCGTGCCTTCGTAACCTGGTTGACCACGGTGGCCGGCAGCAGTTTCTTCTCGGTGCGCAGCAACAGCAGCATCTGTTTGTTGACGGTGTGCACTAGGCCGCCGCCCGGGCGCGGCGCGTCCCAGCCCTGGCGCAGCAGTTCGTTGCTGCTCGGCGGCGTGAATGCCTGCGACGCGAGCATGCTGGCCAGCGCGTCGGCGGTCATTGCCCATGGGGCAGGCAAGCGGTATATTTGAAGGTTCTTGAACATCGTAAATCCTTGTGTGTGGCGTGCCAGTTATTCCGCGCGCGGCGCGAGGTCGTCGACGGTGATGGTGTAGCGCTGGACGTTGTTGACGGTGTAGAAGGTTGGCGCGGCGTGTTTGGAGACCCAGGCAACGAGGAAGTCGCTGAGTTCCTGCAGTGCCTCGTCGCTGACGTTTGGATAGTCCTCGCCGTATTCGCCAGCGATGTCGTAAGCGCGCTCGCCCATCGTCTCGATGATGTCTTCCGCGTCGATCAGTTCCTTTGGCTCTGGGTGAATTGCTTCAGCGCGAAACACCACCGCGCCGACTTCCAATTCGTGGCTGTCAATGAGGTCGCCCAGTGAGCGCGCGTTGAAGTTTTCCTCGTCGACGGACCAGCATTCCTCTGCTGCCGGCAAGGTTTTGTTTTCGGTTTGGCTATTCATGTGAACCTCAAAAGTTGGTTGACTACTTCGTCCAGGTCCTGCCTGGTGTATCTGGTCAAAATGCGCCTCAGCACCACGTCCACGGTCGCGTTGTACAGCTGCTCAAATTCCACCTCATCCATCAGGCCGAAGCTGATGCTTTTCGCCTCTAGCCTGACCTCGCTCCGCAGGTTCACCGTCGACTCGTAAAAGCCGGCCAGGATGATCAGATCCTTGCGGAATCGCTCCTTGTTCTTCGCGACCGGCATACCTTGGTAGGTCAGGCCGTCGCGTGGTTCCCACTGCTCGAAAGCGAAATCCAGCAGCGCGAAGTACTTCTTGTGGAAACGATAATTTCGGACCCGTTTAAAATCGGCGTGGGTCAGTTCGCCAGCTTTCATTTTCTGGATGAAGGCCGCCGCCGCCTCGTCGTGTGGCACGAGGATGTTGGAGACCTTCATCAGCACGATGTCGGTCAAGGCGGTGCTCCCGCGAAGCGTGCGATGGTCATGCCGGCACCGCCTCGGCCGCCGGCTGCTTGGCCATGTCGTACTGCTCGATGCCCCATGCCAGCGCGTACAGGCACCAGACCATGCCGAAGGTGTAATCCTTCATCCGGTGCTCCCATAATTCCTCGAAGTGCCAGCTGTCGCGCGAGCCGGTGCTATCGCCATCGCGGTAGCTGAACTCGTGCGCAGCCCACAGCGCGCGGTCAACACCGCCATCCTCCAACGCGCCGAACACCTCATCATCGACCGCCTCCCAAAGCGCGCGGCGGCCATCGGCGTCGAGCAGGCCCTCGGCCTTGGCGCCGCGCATCCAGTCGACGCGGTACTGATTGATCACGCGGCGGAACTGCGCCTCGTCGTACTCCATCGCCTTGCCTCCATCGCGGCCGCCGTGCACCGCAATCAGCTTCTCGGTCCAGTAGTGCGGGTTGATGGCGATGCGCCGACCGCGCTGGCGGTTGTAGTCGCGATCCGTGCGGAAGAAGCTGAACATATCCTCGGTGCGCTGGAAAACGTAGGTGCCCATGTCGCCGGTGTAGCAGAGGTGGCCTGGCCAGGTGATCAGGTCGAAATACTGATTATTCGTGCTCGACTCCTTGAACCGGATGTGACGATTCACGCCCTCATCGCGGATCACGATCATCTTGTGGTCGGCCACGTCGCGCAGGAAGCGCTCTTCGGTGCATTCGTGGGTCATGCTGCCGCCTTGGCCGCCACCGGCGTCACGCGGTCCAGCAGGTAGCAGCCGCTGATGCCCTCCAACCAGATCACTGCGCTGTGGCCGCTCAGCACCTGAGCTTCGCTGGTGGTGATCGTCTCGCGGACTTCGCCGCCATCCAGTTGCACGGTGACGGCGGCGCCCACCCGGTGCGCGGCGCTGAACTTGTCGCATGCCGCCTGCAGCTGCTCGGCCGATGGTGGACGGCGGCTCACGCTGCACCGCCCAGGTCAGCCATGCTGATGACGATGCCGCGGCAGTACACAATGCCGTCTTCCATGATGTCGAAGGTGGCATGCGGCAGGGAGGTGGTGTAGGTCCAGCTCGGTTCCGGCGCCACGCCGCCGAAGATTGCCCGCACCTTCTTGGCCAGCGGCTCACGAGTGAAGAAATCGCGCAGCTCGGCGTCGTCGTCAATGTTGTCGCGCACCGGCAGCAAGCCCTTTCCGTCGATCAGGATGGCGCCGTGGCCGTAGACGTACTGCTGGCCGATGATGGCGCCGCGCGCTTCGAAGGAATCATCGCTGTTACCGTAGATCACAACCAGGCCAGCGGCTGTGGCTAGCGCCTGCTCCTCCGGGGGCAAGAGGAATGGGTATTCGCGGCCGTGTAGCGCCACGGCCAGCAGCTCCTTGGTCAGTGCCGGCGTAGCGGCCACTTGCGCCGCCGACGGCACGCCCATGTTCACGTAAGGATATTTGTCCTTGGCCGGTTGGATATGGGCGATGAAGTGCTTGCCGATCGACTCCGCGCCGGAGAATGCGTCGTAGTCGGCGGACGAAAATTCGCTGTAGTGATAAACGTTGCCCGGCTGGCCCTTGCTCAGGAACTGGACGGCCAGCGTGTTCGTGGCGGCGTCGTGGCCGATGGCGGCAATCTTGCTGGAAGCGACTTTCATCAGCGGGATGGAATTTGCGGTGTGCATGGTGTTCTCCGTTGTGGGTGCTGGTTATGCTGCGGCGCGCAGTTCAGCGCGCAGGGTTGCGATATCGATGACGACCAGGCGGTCGAGCAGGACGGCTAGCGGCAGGCCGGCGGCGCTTGCCAGCGAGGTCAGGAACTCGATATCCTGTTGGGTCTCGCGGTCGGCGGCGTCGAACAGGCCGTCCGAGGTCGTGGCGGCGGCCGGCACCGGCGCGGCGCGCAGCGGCTGGTCGTTGTAGAAGCTCGCGGTGCGCTGCACGTCGGCGCTGCCGCTGGCGGCCGGTGCCGGCGTGCCGGCGCGGTCCTGCGCTGCCAGACGGTTGGCAGCGGCCAGCGCGGATTCCACGGTGTGTTGGCGCGCGGTGCCGGCCGCAGCTGCTTTTTGTTCCAACTGAGCCTTCGTCGCGGCAGCGACCCGGTCGCGCTCGGCTTTTTCGGCTGCGGCGACGCGCTCACGTTCGGCTTGCGCGGCAGCAGCGGCGCGGTCAGCGTCAGCCTGGCGCTCGGCGGCCAGCTTCGCAGCAGCGGCGGCTTCCGCCTTGGCCTGCTCCTGGGCAGCGATCTGCTCGCGCAGCGCATCTTCTTTGGCTTTGTCGTCGGCCTTCTTTTTATCGATGCGGCTTGTCACGATCAACTGGAAGTCTTCACTGGCCTTGACGATGATCTGCTGCAGGTCGGAAAACAGGCCGCGATGCTCGCCCACGTTGGCGCTGAACCATGCCAGCTTGGCGCGGATGTCGGCGACGGTCTGGCTGGCGGCGACCTTGCCGTTTGCCAGCGTGGTGCTGACCGCATCCTGTAATCCCTTGATGGTGCGCTTGCCCTTGGCGGCGCCGGCGAAGTCGGGCACCTGGTGCGGCAGGCGGAGCGGCGCAATCTCGGCATCCAACTTCGCGACGTGCGCGAGGAAATCGCGCTTGCCTTCGTTGACGATGGTTTCTCGGCGATTCTTCTTTTCCGCGTCAATCAGACTGGTCAGCGTTAGGCGACGGGCACGGATTAGCTCTTTCACTTGATCCGCAACGCGCAGCACGTCGTCGACGCTGGCCATTTCCGCGATAACCGCTTTCTTGGCCTGCTCGATGTTTGCCTCGGCCTTCTCGCAGTCTTTGACTGCCTGGTCGGCTTCAATAAAGTCTTCGTCGGTTTCGAGTACCGTCTTAATGTTGGCTAGGAACTGTTCTGCCCCAGCCTTGAACGCTGGCAGGTTGCTCTGGACCACTTCGCCGCGAGCGCGGATTACCAAGGCGGGTAGGGCGAGTGCCGGCGCCGCGACGTGCTTCACTTCCGGCTCGGCCGGCGTGTAGTTCGCCACGTCGATCTCGAACTGCTCCCATCCGGCAATGATCTTGGCGCGCAGCGCCAGGTCCGGCGCGTACCACATGTGCTTTTCCTCCAGCAGGTTGCCGGCATCGTCCCAGCGAGTAGCCGAGAACAGCGCTTTTTCGGCCGAGACGATGCCGACTTGCTGTTCCATCTGCACGCGGTAGACCAGCGGCAGATCGGCAGCGGTCTCGCAGGCCCGGATCTGGTCGTTCAGGGTCTTGTGCTCCCACACGACCGTTTCGCACATGGTCAGGCCGTCGAACGAAGCCGACATCTTGCCCAGCGACGCGGTGACCGGATACAGGTCCATGCCGATGATGGTCTCTGCCAGCGGGCGCGCCAGCGCTTCGAACTTGTGACCATCGTCGAATCGCTTCTGTGCGAAGGCATCGACCTCGGGCTTAATGCCGGTGGCGCGCTCGCGGATCAGCTCCGTGCGGGTTTTGTATGGCGAGCAGCCGATCATGGCCGGCGCCTCGCTGGCACCGTAGTGGTCGGCCCGGAAGGCGTGCCATTCCGGCGTACCTGGCAGAAGGTCATGAATCTCGCGGTGGATGTTTGGATCGCGTTGCATATTGGTTCCTTGTTGTGGTTCCGGGATTACTTCGCCCAGGAGCGGATGGTCTTTTGCTGTTCTTCCGACAGCGATGCTTTGGTGCTGAGGAAACGGATCATGGCGTCGGGAGTTTTTCGTCCGTCCAGAACCAGCTTTTGCCATTCCGGCGACTTCTCGGCGAACTGCTCCGGTGTGTACTGGGAAAGGCCAGTTGCCTGCTCGGTGGCGCCGCTGTCGTTGGTTTGCGCGGAGCTGACGCGGGTCGCGTCTTCGTCCTGGCCGCCGCGCCCGTCATCGTCCAATTGCTCGTTGGTGGCAAGGCCGCAGGCCGCCAGCAGCGTGTAGCGCTGTAGGTAAGTGATAGTCGAAGCGACTTGCTGAATCGCGTTCTTCTTGCCCGAGTTGTCCGGAGGCGCAACCATCCGCGTCGTTTCGCAGTGACCCATCGCATGGGTGATCGAGCAGGTGACGGCGACCAAGCCGCTGTCCGGTTGCTCGGTGTCCCAGCGATGCGAGAAGCCGTGTGTGCCCAGCGCCTCGACGACGGCGCCGCACACCGCGCCCAGCGTCGAGTGCCGGTAGCCGGTGAAGCTGCCGTCCTTGTTGTAGTACCCGACGGCTTTATCCTTCATAATTTGCGGCGGGCTGCGCTTGAACTCGGCCATCGCGGCTACGTATGCCTTGCGAGCCTGATTCGCCTCCAGGCGCTCTTGCAGTTCAATGAAGGCGCGCAGCTCGTCCATCGAGGCGCCGCGCGCCGCCGCGTGGGCGACCAACTCAAAAGGCGTAGTCGGGATTACTGAGATTGCTTGCGATGTTGGCGCGGCGACCGTGCGCTGCGTCTCGGCAGGCTGCTCCATTTCCAGCACTTCGCTCATGCTTCCCATTTCATTCTCCGGTTCAGGTTATTTGCTTCGTTATTCAGTAGCGCCAGGCGCAGCGCATGTGCAGGGCGGTGGCCAGCGCGCAGTTTGCGCAGCGTGGCGCCGGCGACGTAGGCGAGGGCAGTCACTTATCCGGCTTCCCGTGCGCGACGGCCAGCTCGCGCGCTGCACTTTCTTCGTCGGCGCGCTGCATGAAGGCGTAGGCGCTGCCGATCAGTAAGCACAGCAGGGCAATGGTGAGCCAGTCGCGCAGCTTCACGCGGCACCATCCAGGTGATAGGCGCTATGCGCATCCTCACGCTGCGCCGCATCGAGCAGACCGGAGTGAGCAATTGGTTCAAGTTCGATGCCGTGCGTGTCGCGCATGAACTGCGACATCCGCGCATCTGCCTTGGCCCGTCGCTCCAGGTAGCGCGCCTTCATAGGCTCGTCGCCGATTCGCTCCATAATCCGCAGGTGCACTACATGCCGTTGACCGGCCGTCATGCCCAGCGCTTTCATCGCGATGGTATTGATGACCTGCACACGGCGGGTGTACGTCCGCGAGTTCGCGCACTCGCGCATGATTGCCTCCAAGGTGCCCCGGTGATCACTCATTGCCGCACCATGATGGTTACGCCCATGGCGCCGGCGTCGTAGGCTGCATCTTGCAGTGCGCGCGGGTCGCCGATGGCGGCGTAGCTGCGTGGCCGGTCGTCGTCATCCCTCACAGTGATCGTGTAGACCAGGCCGAACTCGCGCGCGGCCAGCTGCGGCGCCACGCTGTTGCGGCGACCGCCAGCGATCTGATAGCGGCTGACGTGGCTGCCGGCCGGCGTCTGCTCAGCAGCGTCCAGGTTGCCGCTGGTCAGCGCATCCTCGAATCCGGAATCCTGATAGGCGAAGGCGAGCAGGGCGGATACCGCGAGGCGCGAGGCTTTGCCAGCGGTGATGTGGGTGATGGTGCTCATGCGGCGCCTGCTGCGGCCAGTGCGGCGGCGCGCTCGTGGGCGCGGGTCATACCGTCCGGCGAGACACCTTCGCGCTCCAGCTGCGCGGCGCACTTCGATTTCTGCTCCAGCGTCATGGCGCTGAGCATTACTTTGATGATATCGTCGGCGCACTCCAGTTCGTGCAGCAGTGCGGGCGCGGCAGCAAGTACGGCCCTCGGCGGCTGGTGTGGTGCGAAGCGCTGCTTCGGAACCTCAGCTGCGCAGAACTGAAGCATCGGCGCAAACACAGTCTCAACCCGGCCATCGGCGCGCTCAATGATCGCGACTGGATTCGTTTGACCTTCACCGTCAGCTTCCTGCGCAAACTGGTGAAACAGAGCGACGAAGTCGAAGACCTTCACGTTGGCCCACTTGCCGTCGATTTCCTTTTGCTCCCACTTAAACACTTTGACCTCGCGCATCGCGCTCTCCCTGTTGACTTCGTTGTTTGGGCCGGTTCTGCCCCGGCTAGGCCCAGCTACAGCTGCTATTGTTTTTACATGGGATTCAAGGGCCGTCTTTCTCCCATTTCGGCGCTATACCACATGGCTGCCGGCTGACCGCTGGCCAGCATGCCGAGAGTTTGCTGCGCGCACCTGGCTTGCCGCCCACGTCGCAGGACTTCCTCGACCACCAACCGGCAGCCATGTGGTTCCCGCGCTTACCCGGCGCGGGACGGGTGCCACTGGCGGCCGGGCCGCTGGACAATCAGGCCGCGGTCACCTGCGATGGACGGAAGGACTTGACGCCGCCGGCCTCGCCCAGGTCCACGTCGTAGAACACGCCCTTGCCGGCCGGGCGCTCCTGCACGAACTTGCCGTCGGAGACCTTGCCGCTCTTCGCGCTCTTAGCTTTCACCGCTGCGCCTTTTTTGAATGCCGCCATGTGATACTTCCTTTCTTTGGTTGGTGCCGCGCTTGCCCGGGATGGGCCGACCGCGCGGCGAAGTCGGGGCATTTCAGATCCCACTGGGCGCATTTCTATCGCCTGACCAACGGCTATCGCTGCGTTGCACTCCGAGGCAGCGCGCTTCGGATTCGGTTCAAGGTGGCTCGGCGCCGCAGCTGCGCATCCACATGGCCAGGTCGGCGCGCGCCTCCTGTTGCGAGACCAGGCCCAGTTCATGTGCGCTTGGTAGGTGGCGGTCGCACCAGTCGCTCATCTGGCGCAGCTGCTCGCGGGTCAGCCAGACGGTGACGTCGATTTTCTCGGTGGCGCCGCTGAGTGCGGCACTCTCGACTTCATAGCCGGCCGCATCGAGCGTGCCGTACAGGTCGAGGCGCAGGCCATCATGCTCGTAGCCGGAGCGCAGAAGGCGAACATCGGTTGGCACCATCGGCTGCGTGACGACCTGCACGGCGCGTAGTTGCCCGTCTGCTTTGGCTGCCGACGCGGCGACGTTGCCGGCGCGTAGCTGGAGCAGGGCGGCGGAGATTGGTGCGTTCATTTCGGCTCAGCCTCGATTTGGTCCCAGGCCAGCGCCAGAATGTCGGCGCGGTACGAATTCACTTCACCGAACAGCTGGCATGCGACCTTCACTGGCTGCAAGTCCTGCTTGCGCGAGAGGCTGGCGGCGCGGCGGCCGATGCGGTTCATGTCGGCGATCGACAGTTGCACACCGCGCGCAGCGCACAACTCGGCCACCGTCTGCATGCCGTTCTCGCCCTTGGCGACCGGCAGCGACTTCACCAGTTGCAGGTGGCTGCGCGGTGCGGCAAGGTGGTCGGCGGCCAGCTGCACAACGTTCAGGCCGGCGGCGGACGGCAGGCCAACGATCAGGGCGATCATTTCGCCACCTGCTTTGCGGCGAAAGCGGCGTCACCGCGGCGGGTTGCTTCGGCCAGTGCTGCGAGTTCTTTTGGGCTCATCGTGTTTTCCATCGTGTCTGTGCGTCGATGGAAAGATAATACACAATACGTGTATTTAGATCAAACGATTTGTGTATTTAATTTTTCTTTTTGTGTAGCGGTGATCCGACATCGGCGATGTCCGTGTGAGCGCGCTGTTAGAACGGCAGCTCGCCCGCCTCGACCGGTGGCACCGCCGGCCGCCAGTCAATCGCATCCGTATTGATGTGCTTGATGATGTTGGTGGTGTCGAAGTGCGCAAAGCTGCGCGAGAAGCCGCCGATGCGCGGCGACACCAGGATGATGGGCAGGGTAGGGAAGTAGGGTTGCGCCTCGGCGATCAGGCGCGCGCCCGGTTCAGGATAGGTCTGATCGGGATCGACCAGGATCGCTGCGAGGGTGAGGTGGTTGAGGACTATTACAGCTGAAAGATATTGCATGCAGGCATTATGCCGCAGATGTCGCTGGCCCGACCCTCAGTCGTTAAAAAGCCCCGACTGGCGGGGCTTTGTTTGAAGCTAGTGGCGCCTGAAGCAGTGCCGGAAGCCGTCAGTGTACGGCGTGGGCAGAATTGAGCGCCTCTTGCAATTCAGTGTCCATGTGATGTGCTGTTTCTTAGGCGCCTTGCTGATATTGGTTCAGGGCAGTCCTGATCGCCAACCAAGTCTGATAGCCTGATGTCGGGTCGAGCGCCCGGCCATCAGATTCGATGCGTGCGATGCTCATATTGGCAATCTGGTTATAGTTCACTGGCGTATTGTCGATGACTGCCCTCTCGCTTTCAGTGAACGGAATGAATTCACCATTCGGGCCGGCTTTGCCAATCGGGCCGACAATGGTTAGGCTCATCAGAGCTTCCTGGTCGATCTTCCCGGAGTTGTATAGCTCCTTGGCGAAAGTGCGCATCTCAGCCGGCGTCATCGACGAGGTGTCGCGGCGTGTGGCCACGGCAGCTTTGTTATCGGCACCGTTGCTGCTCTCGGCCCGGTTGATTGTCTCGTTCATTACCGCTGCAAAGGATGTGGTGGAGCTGCTTGCATTCGTGTTGCGCGTTGTGGGCGCATAGGTTGGCAATGAATTTTGAGTGATTCTCATTTTTTCTCCTGAAGTGATAAGTGTAGTCGTGCAACAGGCCGCGAGAGCGCCGACGTAGTTGCGCGCCATTCGCGGCCTCACGACGTCTTTGTTTAGCGGAGGGCAATGGCAACCAGAGCAACATCCGCAGGTTCTATCGATCCCCGGCAAGAAGCACGACGCGGGCTCGCCGCCACATCATACTAAATGGGGCTGCTGAGAAGGTTGGTGGTTATGGAGCGATAGGGAAGTAGCATTGCGCTTCAGCAATCAGGCGGGCACCCGGTTACTTTGCTATGGGTTGCAAATGCTCCCGCTCAGGCGCTAGAACACATTGGCCAGGAACGAGCCGCCAACTCACTTCTTATCGGCGGGCTTGGCGTCTTTGCGGTCGGCGGCCGGCTGCGCATCAAGCTGCTCTTGCATTTTTCTGATCAGCGCGGCCGTCTCCTCAGTCTGTTTTTTCACGTCAGCTTGGCCTGTGGCCGTGTTCTTTCCGGATTCGAACGAGGCGACCATGTTCGAGAAGATGGCAGCATTGACACCCCATAGAGCAACAACGGTTGCGACGGCGGTGAACAGGATTGTCCACTTCAGGCTCTTGATGTCTCGCCTGGTCTCCTGCGACTCAGCAATCGAGGATCGCACCAAATTTTCAATAGATAAAACTCGCCCGTCCATCCGGGTTTCGATGAGTTCTAGCTTGGCGTCGATTTCTTCGCGGGTCGGGGTAGTCATGGCTTCATCATGCGGTTGTATTTCGTTTGTGTCAACCGCTGGTGTTTCGGAAGCCCTTAAGGCATCCCAAGACTTGATAGCAGCGTCGCACCGGGCGATATATTGTTGCAGTCTCGGGATGATGCTCCGGTATTGTTTGGCGAGCTCACTGTTTGGTTCCAGCTTCAGCTGACGCATTGCCTCGTCGAAGACTGGTAAAATGTCATTGTTCTTGAGCTTAAGTAGCCGCCCATCGGGTGCGCTTGTTTCGAGAATTATCTCGACCTCTTTAAGCCAGGATTCGATGTCCTGTACATTTTTAGCGAACGTCGATAAAAAGGGTTCTGGAGACTCTCCGTGTGAAGTGGTCGAACCCATAGGGCGTTTTATTTCATAAGCCAATTGATCTTACCCTCTCTCGCAAATAGCCTTCCAGTGATCGTCGAACACTTCGACCAAACCTACTTGAACATTCCGATGGCGGTGATCAGGATGATGAAGAACACCATTATCGAAACCCAGGTGCTCAGATTGCTGGAGTCCTGCGCGCGCTGCATCAACTTCGCAGTCTCTGCGGCGTTTTGCGACAAGATGCGATCTGAGCTTGCTCGTGCTGCTGCAGCGACCTCTTCGTTGTACAGTGCATAGAAATTGCCGATATCCTCGGCAGGTAGAGCAGCCGCAAATTTAGCAATCTCATCCTGCCGATCCAGCGCAACCTGGTGAACATTTTCACCCGCTTTTGCGACCGCCGCTAAATACTGTCCTTCCGACTCGACTAGGGCTCGCACCGACGCGCGATCAATTACTTCTAGGCGAATGGGGCCAGGTGCGGTTGCAGTGAGAGATTCGGTCGTCATCATTACTCCAAGGTGAAGGCTGAATTATATAAAAATCCATAACTGGAAATCTCACGGAATATTGCTACCGAACAACGCAGTCCAGGCGCGTCGCGGTACGGTCAATCTTCGATTTTTGCCATCTGCGGATATGCGGGGTTGCATTGTTGCAGAAAATATTAGCCCGCCCAGGATGTCGGAATTTGATCGAAGGGCACCCACCGGATCGCTAGAACTCATGACCATCGACTTTGACGGGGCCGTCGGCGCCGACCTTCCGACTTGCTTTTTTGCTGGTGCTGGCTTAGCAGCTACAAGTAGCGTCTTGTTCAGAAATTTTAGCAGTCCAGTCATGCTTTTCCCGTGCTTTAAATGTGGTCTGTCTCGCGCTTCACGACGCGGCCAATAATTCCGCAGTCGCCGCTACGGCAGCCCTTCGGCCGATGACGCGCCTGGTCCGGATTGTCCGAGAATAGCCACCAGTCGCCGCGCTCTTTCACCAAGCGTTTAATCACAGATTCGCCATCGTAATTAAAGGCGTAGACTGCTCCATCCTTCATCACCTTGTCCGCAGTATCAATGACGACGACATCGCCTTCGTATAGGTTCGGCTCCATACTATCTCCGGCCACAGTCAATGCGAGCAGCGTAGAAGGATGTATGCCCTTACGATCTACCCAATTCTTGCGCAGGCTAATCGTGTCACCATCATAAATATCGGGGACAGTTTGGAAACCCGTCACTCCCGCACGCAGCTGAAGTTTGACCTTCTTGATCTGGTAGAAATTCGGATCGCCTGGCTCGGCTACCACCACTCGCATTGCTCCCGGGACATCGGATAAGTCAACTGGCGAGCCAAGCAGCTGGTCAGTTGAAAGACCAAGGGCCAGCGCAATTGATACGGCTTTGCTTGCAGGCGCACCTCGCGATTTCCAGTTTGTGATTACGTTCGGCTCAACCTCCAGGGTCGTGCGTAGCCACGCTTGATCTTTATCAAGCTCCACTAAACGGGCCTCAATACGTGCCCAAGGGATGTTGGCTCTTTTATTCATGCGCGAAGGATAACGGGCTATTCACAAAACGTGTTACACAAAAAGTTTGACTGAAATACACGAGTTGTGTAGAGTGGTCGTATGAACTCACTAGACAAAGCTATTCAGCTCTGCGGCGGCCTGTCGAATCTGGCCGAAAAAATCGGTGCCAGCTCGGCGCGTATCGGTAATTGGCGCGTTCGCGGTGTGCCGGTCGAACACTGCCTCGCCATCGAGCGCGCTACAGCATGCAAGGTTACGCGCAAAGATCTGCGCCCATACGACTGGCAAAACATCTGGCCCGAACTCGCCACCACCGGAGAACCCCATGAACATTCGTAAGCACCTGGACGCCTTCATGGCGAAGCTTGGATACGCCCGCGCGCCAGGAAAATCCGAACTGGTCGTCGCCTCGCTGAAGATCGAGGTGGACGATAGCCAGGTGAAGCCGGCGCTCAAACTGCTTGAGCAGATGAGGGTTGCATCCGAGGCAGCGGAGGTGGCAGCTTCGCGCGCGGGCCTTGCGGCGACCATCGCAACCAAAGCATTCATGCAAGCCGAGATGCTTAAGCCGCTTGCTGAGAACGGCGCACATCTCACCCGGCCGGCAGAAGAATTGACTGCCGCTAGGTTCGAAGCTGCCGCGCCTAATCTAGTGGCTGCTGCCGAGCAGCGGTTCGCTGCGAATCCTTTCGCATCGACGTTTGAGGTGCTGCCTGGCGAAGACGCGATCCACATCAAGCTGTTTCCGCGAGCAGGTTCGGTGCAATACCTGGTCAACGTGACAGGACCAAGATCAGCATCCATCAAATTCGAAGCGGCTCTACCGAAGTTCGTCCAGGTTGAACGCCTGGTCGAGTGCGAGCCCGGATCGTGAGCATGTAGATCGTCAGGCCGGGCATTTCTTGGATGTCCCATAGCCGCGACTGAACTTCTGCTACTCGACCATCTGCATACGTGATGAGGTCTCCGACGCATGGTGTCGGGGCCTTCAGTGGCCAGAATGATGTTGGCTTGTCGTCGATTTGAAGTTGGACCTTGTACGAAATAGTGTCGTCTGCCATGGGAGATCCCTTCGTAAATTGTTGTTGGGGAATAGCAATTTAACACGATGGGAATCTCCCGCCCGAATATTTGAAAGGAAGCCTGATGAGCAACCATGAAGCCCTGACCGCCACGCTGCTGGCCGTTTTCAACCTGGACACCGATAGCGCTGAACCCGCCGTCGTCGCTGGCGCCGCCGCCACGGTGCTGCTGGCGTTCGCAGATGCCGTGCGGGGCCCGGCGCCTGTGGTCGGCGAACTGGTTGCTGAACTGGCCGCCCCGGCCGGCACCGCTGAACTGATCGACGAGGTGCGCAACCTGATTTGCGAGATCCGCGCTGAGCGACAGGCTGCCGCCGAAGACCGCAGGAAGCACAACCGCCTGTTCCGCAGCTTCATGGGTGTCGAGCCCGCCACCGGCGCCACCGCATCCGGCATGCCTGGCTGACGGCGCCACTCCAGCAAATCGCACCACCAGAATCATCCGCATCACTTGAAAGCCTGAATCACTTTTAATAGGAAAAACCATGAACACCGCCAATAACCGAAAGCCCAATCCCCGCTTGAACGTCGTCAAGGTGTACCTCGGCGACGAAGAGCATGCCACCCTGCAAAGTCACTGCCACGCCAGCGATACCAGCGTCAGCGCGTTCCTGCGCCAAGCCGGCATTCGCATCGCGACAGCGCACCAGCAGATTAACCGCTTCCCAGGGCGGCAAGAAGGGGCCGGTGCAGGCCTGCGCCGGGCCTTCTCGTTCCCAGGTCAGGGTGTGCGTCGTGTTTCCCGCGGTGCGCTGCGCCCGATGCGCTCGTGAATTGATGGCTCGCTGCGCTCCAACCGCCGCACCAAGAAAGGACGAACCGATGAACCACCTGATGATCGCTGACGTGCAAATTCGCACTGATGAACATGACCGCTTCTCCCTGAACGATTTACACAAGGCGGCCGGCGCCGAAGCGCGCCACCAGCCCGCGCAATTCTTGCGCCTCGATTCCACCGGCGCGCTTGTCGAGGAATTAGCCGAGGAGCAGGGCGGTATGGGGAATCCCATAGTGACCATCAACGGCGGCCGCTCGCCCGGCACGTTCGTCAGCAAGGAGCTGGTCTACGCCTACGCGATGTGGATCAGCCCGAAGTTCCACCTACAGGTGATCCGCACTTTCGATGCGGTCGCCACCGGCAAGCTCGCGCCAGCACCAAGCAAAACCAGGGCGCCAAAGCCGCCAGTGCTGGAAGCCGCCGCCATGATCCCGCCAGTGCTTCGCGCGCTGCGCGCCTGCGGCATCGACAAGAACGCGGCCGTGATCAGCGCCAACCAGATCGCCGCCGCGCAGACTGGCGTCAACCTCTTGGCCATGGCCGGCCATTCGCATCTGCCAACACCTTCCCAGCAAATCTGCTTCACGCCGACCGAGCTGGGCAAGCGCTTCTGCCAAAGCGCCATCACATTTAATCGCCGCCTGGCCGATGCCGGCCTGCAAGAGTACATCGGCGGCCACTGGGTTCCGACCGAGAAGGGGCGCCAGCACGCTGTCGTGCTCGACACCGGCAAGGCGCATGGCAACGGCACGCCGATCCAGCAGGTGAAGTGGGTTGATTCCGTTCTGGCAGAAATCGCTTTGTGAATACGGGATGCCGCGCCCCGTCGCGCGCGGCGAATAACACGATGGAGAAACCAATGTCCAAATTACCGCAACAGGCGCCTGGCGCCGCCGCACACCTGCTCAACCACCTGGCCGCGCAACTGAAGCTGCCGAACGACGCCGCGCTGGCCCGCGCCTTCGACGTGGCGCCGCCGGTCATCAGCAAAATCCGTCACGACAAGATTCCATTCGGCGACAGCATGATCCTGAAGGCCCACGAGAAGTACAACTTCACCGTGAAGGCTATCCGCAACTTTCTGGCTGGCGGGGCTCTGAATCCATGACGACGCAGCATCAGCAGCAGCCCGACGCAGACGACGAGCCAATGGCCGTCGAGCCGGCGCACGTCATGACGCGCGAGAAGCACCGGGCACGGGAGCACTACGAGCAGATGCTGCGCGAACTCGAAAAACAGCAGCAGAAATAGAAAAGGCTGCGTTGGAGCGCAGCCCGTTCAACTACCAGAGGAAATCCATGTCCACGATTCTACAACAAGGACCGGCGCCAGCACAGCCTGGCACGCCGGAGGCCACCGCCTTGCGCAAATTAGGCGATTGGCGCGAAAAAGACCGTGCGCACCTGGCGCAAAAAGCTGATCGCGACGCCCAGCGCGCCGAGTACCGCGCGCGCCAGGATCTGCGCGGCGCCGCCGATAATCTGAATGCGAAGGCTGGCCAGCCATGAAGCGCGACGCCATCACATTCGAACTGCCGTTCCCGCACGAGCTCATCATCGACAACTTCGCTGGTGGAGGCGGCACCAGTACCGGCCTTGAGGCCGCGTTCGGCCGCCCGGTCGATATCGCGATCAATCACGATCCCGAGGCGCTGGCTATGCATGCCATCAATCACCCTCACACGAAGCATCTGTGCGAGAGCGTTTGGGACGTCGACCCCATCAAAGTCACCAACAACCAGCCGGTGGCGCTGGTTTGGCTAAGTCCTGACTGCTTCCCGGCTGGCACCCTGGTGCTGACCAGCAAAGGCTACCGCGCTATCGAAACGATCAAGGTCGGAGACATGGTGCTGACTCATAAGTTGCGTTGGCGCGCGGTGACGGAATGCTCTTCAGCCGTCCGGCCGCTGATCGAAATCCGTGGGCACGGCCATCCTGGTCTACTGGTCAGCCCTGAGCACCCGATTTATGCCCGGGCACAGTTCCGCACATGGAATAACGAGCGGCGCAGCTACGACCACGCGTTAAGTGCGCCGGAATGGATGCCGGCATCGGCGGTGCAAAAAGGTCTGTATTGGGCGGCGCCGTGCAAATTCCCTGAATCTGTCGTGCCGGGAGTGGCTGGTCGCGGCATCGATATTTCTGACGAGTTGCTTTGGCTGGCCGGTCGCTATCTGGGTGATGGTTGGACGCGCCTGACCGATACCCGGGCCGAATTGGTGATCACATGTGGGAAGCATGAAATCGAGCGCCTTCGCCCTTTGCTTAATCGCTGGCCGCGCGCCGGCGGCCGCGCTGGCTCCAACGAACTGGAATGGCATGAGCGCACCACCAGCACCGCGTATCAGTTCACCACCAATCATCGGGGCCTGGTTGAGTGGCTGCGTGAACACTTTGGCCATCGTGCGGAAGCGAAAGGCGTTCCGGCATGGGCGCTCGGTCTGTCGCGCGCTGCTCGCGAGGCCCTGCTGGAAGGGTATCTGAGCGCCGACGGGCATAAGTTCGATGATTTTGTCGAAGCGCATACCGTGTCCAAGTCGCTTGCTTTCGGCATCAAGGCGTTGGCCAATAGCCTGGGTAAAACCGTTGCGGTTTATTGCCGACCGAATTCCAACGTTATCCAGGGGCGTGAAGTCAATGCACGCGACCTGTTCAAAGTGCGGTGGCGCCACGCAGTGCACGCCGAGCACACCCAGACGTACATCGAAGATGAAATCGAATGGTGCCCGGTCCGCGAACAGTCCGCCGCCAGCGAATCAGCAGAGGTATTCAACATCGGTGTGGAGGAAGACGAAAGCTACGTGGTTGAGGGCATTATTGTCCACAACTGCAAGCACTTCAGTAAGGCGAAGGGCGGCACACCCGTCAACAAGAACATCCGTGGCCTCGCATGGGTCGGCTTGCGCTGGGGCTATCTGACCAAGCCGCGCGCGATCCTGCTGGAAAACGTCGAAGAGTTCCGGACTTGGGGCCCGCTCAAGGTCGGCGCCGACGGCAACATGTATCCCGATCCCGAATTCAAGGGGCGTCTGTTCGAAGCGTTTAAGGCCGCGCTGTCGACCGGCATTCCAGCAGACCATCCGGATCTGGAAGAGATTTGCGACGTGCTGGGCGAGAGCGTGCCGCGCGAGGCGCTGGTGAAGGGCCTGGGCTACATCGTGGAGTTCCGCGAGCTGCGCGCCTGCGACTACGGCACTCCAACGATCCGCAAACGGCTGTTCATGATAGCGCGCCGCGACGGTCTGCCGATCCAGTGGCCTGAAGCCACCAACGGCGCGCCCACGTCGCCGGCCGTCATCGCCGGCAAGCTGGCACCGTGGCGGACGGCCGCCGAGTGCATCGACTGGTCCATTCCATGCCCAAGCATCTTTGAGCGCAAGCGCCCTTTGGCTGACGCGACGCTGCGCCGCATCGCCAAAGGCATCATGCGCTACGTGGTGGACTCGGCGTCGCCATTCATCGTGGGGCAGGGCGGTCCGATCTATTCCGGCAAACCGGTGTCGGCCGACCAGCCATTCGGCACCATGACCACGGAGAACCACCGTGCCGTCGTCGTGCCGAGCATAGTCCCGGTTACGCACCAAGGTGCTGACCGCAGCGAATCGGTACACGAGCCGTTCCGTACCATCACCGGCGCGCAGCGCGGTGAGAAAGCGCTGGCCACCGCCACCATGGTGCAGGTTGGCTACGGGGAGCGGCAGGCGCGCTACAAGTGCGGCGCCTGCAGCGAAGTCTTCGAGGACAAACACGCCACAGGCGCTGGCGGGCTTGCGCCGGCAGAATGCCCTGCGTGCGGCGAGGAGGAGCAGGTCTTTCAGCTTTCAGCCGCTCAAGAACCTCGCACGCTCGACATCGAGAAGCCGCTCGGCACTGTGGTAGCTGGCAGCGCAAAGGCGGCGCTGGTGACGGCGTTTCTGAACGAGCACGCCAATGCCAGTAATCAGCGAGTGATGCCCATTGACGAGCCGCTGCGCACGATCTGCGCCCAGGTGCCGGGCGGCCACTTTAGCGCCGTGTCGGCCACCTTGGTGGGCGTCGGTGGCCGCGCTGGTGAAAGCCGACCGCGCGGCGCCGATGAGCCGGCCGCCACGATCACCGCAAAGGGCGACACCGCGTTAGTTACGGCCGTAATGGTCGATGCCGCTCACGGCGAGGTGTCGCCGTCGGGAGTTAAGCGATGGGGGCAGGGCGCCAAATCCGTGACGGTTCCCTTGAACACGGTTACGGCGAGCGGCGGAAATCAGGCTATCGCAGTTGCGCACATCACCAAGTTCCGCACCGGCGCCACCGGCAGTGATATGGCCGATCCGCTGCCGACAATCACCGCCGGACCGAAAGAGAATCCAGCAGGCTGCCCGCACGCGTTGGGCATCGTGACTGCGCACATTCAGCGCGACATGGGTCAAAGCACAGGTCACGCCGCCGACGCGCCGCTGGGCACGGTGATGGCCGGCGGCGGTGGAAAATCGGCACTGGTGGCCAGTAGCCTCGTCAAGTTGCGCGGCACCAGCAGCACGGCCGGCATGGATGAGCCGCTGCACACGGTCAGCGCCGGCGGTCAGCATCACGCCGAGGTCCGCGCCTTTCTGGTGAAGTACTACGGCACCGACCAAGACCCGCGCCTCGAAGAGCCGCTACACACCGTCACCACCAAGGATCGTTACGGCCTGGTGACCATCGAAGGTATCGACTACCAGATTGTCGATATCGGCTTGCGCATGCTGGAGCCGCCCGAGCTGTACCGCGCCCAAGGCTTCCCGGCCGACTACGTCATCAAAGAAATCCCCGACCCGGCGGTGCTGTTCAAGGATGGTGAGCAAGCCGCCGGCGATCCACTGCTGCTGCCGCGCGTGCCGCTGACGAAGTCAGCCCAGGTGCGCATGTGCGGGAACAGCGTCTGCCCGCCACTATCGGAAGCGCTGATCCGCGCCAACTTCACGCACGAGCGTGAGATAGGGATGGTGGCTGCATGACATGCGAATTAGCCGTCGAGCTTCTGATCAACGCGCCATTTCCCATATGTCAGGCCTTGCTCAATCGCTTCCTCTTGCGTCGGTACTGGTGGTTGCGAATCAAAAGTTTCGCTTCGGCTTGTGGCGTTGCTTTGCACGATTACCTCGCAGTGAAATCGATCTTCCCCATTCTCCTGCGTCGCACAAAGCTTCGCCCATATTACGAATCCGCGATGCGTGATTGGATTTTTCATGGCTGCCCAATATTAAACAAAAGGAAATGTTACCATGATGAATGACTTGAGCCGCCCGGAGCGCCAGCACCGCGCCATCGTCAACGAAAAGCCCGCCCCAGTGCTCCAATCGAAGCGCTGCGCCTGTGGCAAAAAGGCTTTCGCCAAACAACTTGCCCAGCACGGCAAATGCGAGGCCTGCCAGTCCACCGACCGCGCCGCCGCGCTGCTGCCGGAGGATCTGGAGATCCTGCACCACATGCTGGGCGCGACGCCGCACCATGCGCAAGTGCGCTGGGGCTTCCGCAACGAGTATCTGGTGAACCGCCGCGACCGTGCATCACTGGAGCGCCTGGCCGCAGCCGGATTCGTTCTCGCTGGCAATCATCTGCTGCAACTGCAGTACTTCCATGTCACTTCCGCTGGTTGCAAGCTGGCCGGCTTGTCGGCAAAGCGCACCGCAGTGGCGCTGTCGCTGGTAGCTCGACCATGACGCGGCTGTTTAATTTATTCGCCGACTTGTACCAACTCGACTGGGCCGCCCGGCTTACCAGCGTTGGCCAGCTTGTTGCGATAGCCGCATCGAGGGCAGAGGAAGTAGACGCCGAAATGGTCGATTGCCGGTTCGCACTCGGGGAACTTCAGGTTGATCGTGCAGCGTTTGCAAGTCCACATGTTCACCTCCTAATGGCAGAGAAGGCAATCGTAGCATGAACCAGATCGACATCTTCGCAGCCGGCGCCAGGCGCCTGCAAATGACCGACGCCATCGAAATGACCGCGCAGTCGCTGATCGCCTACGGCGCCTCGCACGATCACTGGGGAATTGCCTGGTCTGGCGGTAAGGACAGCAGCGCGACGCTCACGCTCGTGATGTGGCTGCTCGACACCGACCGCGTGCCACGCCCCAAGACCCTGACGGTGTTTTACGCCGATACCCGACAAGAGCTGCTGCCGCTGGCGCACGCCGCCCACCAGATCATGGACGAGCTGCGCGAGCGCGGCATCGACGTGCAGGTGGTGACGGCGCCTCTCGACAAGCGCTTCATGGTCTACATTCTCGGCCGTGGCGTGCCACCTCCGAATAACAACACGCTGCGCTGGTGCACGCGCCAGATCAAGATTGACCCGATGCAGCACGCGCTGGAGCAGCGCCTGGCCGAGCTGGACGGCCAGGTGCTGATGATCACCGGCGTGCGGCAGGGCGAGAGCGCTATCCGCGACCAGCGCATCGAAATGAGCTGTAGCAAGGACGGCGCCGAGTGCGGGCAGGGCTGGTATCAGAAGGTGCTGCCGGAGGCCAAAGGCCTGCGCGGCCGACTCGCCACTCTGGCGCCGCTACTGCACTGGCGCGTCTGCCATGTGTGGGAATGGCTGCGCCACTGGGCGCCGGAAGCTGAATTTGGCGACTGGAGCACGGCGGCGATCGCCGAAGCCTACGGTGGCGATGAGGCTGAAGAAATCAACGCGCGCACAGGCTGTACCGGGTGTCCGCTGGTCGACAGCGACATGGCGCTCGACAACCTGCTGACGAACCCGCATTGGGCCTACCTGGCACCGCTGAAGCGCATCAAGCCGCTGTGGCGAGAGCTGCGGCTACCACAGCACCGTCTACGCAAGGCTGGCCTGGAGATCCTGAGAAGCGGCAAGGCGGCGGCCAACCCTCAGCGGATGGGGCCGCTGACGTTCGAGGCGCGCCTCATGGGCCTTGAAACCATCCTCAGCATCCAGGCTGAGGTGAATGCCGCCGCGCGCGTCCAGCGCAGGCCAGAGGTCGACCTGATCAACGCCGAGGAGGAAGCGCGCATTCGCGAGCTGATCGCACTGGAAACTTGGCCGGATGGATGGGATGGTGATGAGCCGCTGGCCACGACAGTGATGGACACAGTATATGCGAACGGCGCCGTGCAGCCGAGGCTGTTTTCGGAGAGCGAATTATGACGGTGCAACTCGACTGGATCGAGCAGCTGGCGCCGGCGTGCACAACGGAGGATCTAGCTGCGATCGATGACTCACTGGGACACTTTCCAGAGTGGTCGACTGGCCGCGCTGGATTCATTCGTGCATTGCTTCTGCGGCACCGCGCTACGCTGCTGAGCCAATACGGTGCCGGCGTTCCGGTGCCGGCCGATATTCGCTTCAACGAAAGCTACGAAGCGTATCGGCTGGACATCGCCGGCCTGCCAGCTCAGTGTCATGCATGGGCGATCTCCGATTCGCACATGGAAATGGCCGGCGGCAGCGGCGCTACGCCGGCGCAGGCGCGCGCCCGCGCCATGGTCGGCCTGATGCTGGAGATCAACGGTTCTGCGAGCGCGGTGAAGCCATGATGCGCCGCACACCCCTCAAGCCCGGCACCAAGCCGATGAAGCAGGGCGGCTTCGCCCGCGCCGCCCGCATCGAGGACCGCGAGGTCAGCAAGATCAAGACCAAGGCCGCGCGCGAAAAGAAGCACAAGTGCGCCGTCCGCACCTGCCGCGCCGAGTTCGTCCGGCTGGCGCCGTTCGTCACCTGGTGCTCGCCGGAATGCGGCACGGTGCTGGCCATGGCGAAGCTGGAGAAGCAGAGGCAGGCCACGGCTGCCGCCGAACGCAAGAATCACCGCGAGCAGCTGATCAAGCTGCGCACCAAGCGCGACTACGTCAAGCTGGCTCAGGTCGCCTTCAACGCCTATATCCGCGCCCGCGACGCGCACCTGCCGTGCATCTGCTGCGACCGCACGTCGGAAAAGCAGTACCTCACCGGCACCAACTGGGATTGCGGCCACTACCGCAGCACCGGCAGCGCGCCGCACCTGCGCTTCCACGAAGACAACGCGCACCGCCAACTGACCGTCTGCAACCGGTACGGCGCCGGCCGGGCGGTCGATTACCGCATTGGTTTGATCGCGCGGATCGGCCTAGCGCGCGTGGAGGCCCTGGAGCGTGATCAAGAGCCACGCCACTACACGGTCGACCAACTGATCGCCCTGACGGCGCACTACAAGAAAAAACTGAAAGAACTGAAAGCGGCCGCCGCCTGACGGCCGGTCCATAACTACTGAAACGGAGAAACAATGAGCGCATTTAGCCCTGAAGAACTGAAATTGCTGGTGCAGGCCGAATACGGTGAATTCCTGCGCCAGAAGATCAAGCTGGCACCGAAGAGAGGCTTCGATGTGCCGCTTGCGCAGATTAACCCGCACCTGAAGCCCCACACGCGCGATATCGTGCGCTGGGCGCTCGCTGGTGGCCAGCGCGCCATCTTCGCCAGCTTTGGTTTGCACAAGACCGCCACCAATCTGGAGGTCATGCGCCAGATCGGCGTCCACCGCGCCGGCGTGCGCCGCCTGATCATCATGCCGCTGGGCGTGCGCCAAGAGTTCGCGCGCGAGGTGCGCCAGCGCTTCACCGGCGATCAGGCCATCGAGCTGAAGTTCATCAAGTCGAGCAGCGAGGTTGACCGCGATGACGTGATCTACGTGACGAACTACGAGCCAGTCCGCGACGGCAAGATCGATCCGAAGCTGTTCGGCGCGGTGGCGCTGGACGAGGCAGCAGTGCTGCGCAGCTACGGCAGCAAGACCTTCCAAGAGTTCCTGCACATCTTTGAGGGTATCGAGTTCAAGTTCGTCTATACGGCCACGCCGAGCCCGAACCGCCTGAAGGAGCTGATCCACTACGCCGGGTTCCTGGGCGTTATGGACACCGGACAGGCGCTGACCCGCTTCTTCCAGCGCAACAGCGAGAAGGCGGGTGACCTGACGCTCTATCCCCATAAGGTGCAAGAGTTTTGGTTGTGGGTGGCCAGTTGGGCGCTGTACTTGCAAAAACCCAGCGACCTGGGACACCCCGATGAGTGCTACACGCTGCCGCCACTGGACCTGCGGGTGCACGAGCTGGTCAGCAACTATCAGGCCGCCGGCAACGAGAAGAGCGGGCAGGGCCTGTTGATCCCGAACGTCGCGATGGGCCTTTCGGCCGCGGCCGGAGAGAAGCGCGAGAGCCTAGCCGACCGCGTCGCCAAGGTGGTCGACCTGCTGCACCAGCGGCCGGTCGGCGCGCAGGCCATCGTCTGGTGCGACCTGAACGACGAGCAGCGCGCGCTGGAGAAGGCCATCGCGGCGGCCGGCTGGACGTTGTCGTCGCTGGACGGCAGCCAGGATCAGGACGTGCGCGAGCAACTGATGGACGACTGGCGCGAACGCCGCACCGACATCTTCCTGTCGAAGCCGGTGATGTACGGCGCCGGCCCGAACCTGCAACAGTGCCAGCTGATGATCTTCGCCGGCATCGGCTTCAAGTTCGCGGACTTCATCCAGGCCGTCCACCGTATCTACCGGTTCGGCCAGGCCGGCACCTGCAGCGTGCACCTGATCCACACTGAGGTCGAGCGCGCGGTGCTGGCGACGCTGATGGAAAAATGGCGGCTGCACGATGGTGCAGTGGCCATGATGGGCGAGATCATTCGCGAATACGGGCTGGATCAGCTGCAGATGCAAGATTCGCTGGCGCGCACCATCGGCGTGCAGCGCCAGGTCGCCGTCGGCGAGCATTTCACCGTTGCGAACAACGACTGCGTGCTGGAAGCGCTGGAGCAGCCCGACAACTCGGTGGACATGATCCTGACGTCGATCCCGTTCGCCAACCATTACGAGTATTCGCCGAGCTACAACGATTTCGGCCACACGCAGGACAACAAGCACTTCTGGGCCCAGATGGACTTCCTGACGCCACAACTGCTGCGCATCCTGCGGCCCGGCCGCATCTACGCCTGCCACGTCAAGGACCGCATCCTGTTCGGCAACGTCACCGGTGCCGGCGTGCCAACCGTCAGCCCATTCCACGCTGAGGCGATCTTCCACGCGCGTGAGCACGGCTTCGATTACATGGGCATGATCACCATCGTGACCGACGTCGTGCGCGAGAATAATCAGACCTACCGCCTGGGCTACTCGGAGGTGTGCAAGGACGGCACGAAGATGGGCGTCGGCATGCCGGAGTACGTGCTGCTGTTCCATAAGCCGCAGACGGACCGCAGCAAGGGCTACGCCGACGTGCCGGTGACCAAGGCGAAGCCGCTGTGCCTTGACGAGGCCGGCGCCGCCGTGCCGTTCGACCGCAAATTGCCACCCATCCCCGGCACCGGCTACAGCGTCGCGCGCTGGCAGGTCGATGCGCACGCCTTCTGGCCCACCGACGGCAACCGCCTGGTTGGCGCCGCTGAGTTGGCCAGCTACGGGCCTAAGAAGCTCGCCAAACTGTTCACCGAGCAGTCACTCCAGAACGTCTACGACTACGAGTTCCACGTTTCTGTCGGCGAGCATATGCTGGCGAACAAGGCGCTGCCGGCCGACTACCTCAGTCTGGCGCCGGGTAGCAAAAGCCCGATGGTCTGGCACGACATCGTGCGCATGCAGACGCTCAATGGCGAGCAGTCGGCGCGCGCCGTGGAGAAACATGTTTGCCCCTTCCAGATTCAAGTCGTTGACCGCCTGATCAACCGCTACACGAATCCGGGCGAAACGGTCTACGATCCGTTCCACGGCCTCGGCACCGTCGGCGTGCGCGCCGTGAAGCTCGGCCGCTACGGCGCCGGCTCCGAGCTCAACACCGGCTATTTCCGCGACCAGGTGCACTACCTGCAGCTGGCGGAGCGCGAGGTCAGTATGCCTACGTTGTTCGATCTGGCGGCGCTTGATCAGGAGAATGAGCAATGACGTCCAAAACCTTCTCGGACGAGATGGGTGGCGAATTCCCAGCGCACTCCATAGCGCAGCGCGTTGGCGCATCTTCGGTTTTCGGCCCCGCGCCGGTCTCGACCACACCACGGTCGCGGTCGACCCAAGCAGAATATCGATACACGTCAAAGGAGAATACATGACACGCCGACACGCACTCACCGACGATCAGGTCCGCGCCGCGCGCGCGGCGTATAAGCCCGGTGTCCGTGGCGCCGGTTACGAGTCGGTCGCGCGCCAGCTGGGCGTCGCAGTCTCGACTGTCCGCGACGCACTGACCGGCCGCACCGCCTATCCGGCCGCAGTATCGGAGGTGCGGCAGTGAACCACTACCCACACCACATTGGGGACTTCGACCGCGCGACCAGGCACCTAACTAGGCTGGAGCGAAGTGTGTACCGCGACATGATGGACATCTACTACGACACCGAGCACCCGCTGACGCTCGATGTGGACTCGTTGTGCCGCCGCATCATCGCCCGTACCAACGAGGAACGAACGGCCGTTGAACAGGTGTTGAACGAGTTCTTTACGAAAACCGAACGCGGGTGGATGCATTTCCGCTGCGAAGAGGTGATCGAGGACTACCGTACCAACACAAGCCAAAAATCGGCCGCTGGGCGTGCATCTGCTGCCAAAAGAGAAATAAAACGGCAGCAAATGTTGAACGCGAGTTCAACGGGCGTTGCAACGGACGTTGAACAAACGTTGAACGGCACTCCAACTAACCATAAACCAATAACCAATAACCATATTAAAACCTCTTCGTCGGAACAAAGTCCCGACAGCCAGGCTGATGCCGACATGGGTAACGGCAAGGCCGCGAAAAAGCCGAAGCACACGCCCGCAGACGAAGCGTGCGCGCAGTGGCTGTTCGACCGCATCAGGAAGGGAAACCCGGACCACAAGCCGCCGAACATCGGCACCTGGGCTGGTGACGTGCGCCTGATGCGTGAGCGCGACGGCCGGGCGCACCGCGAAATCTGCGAGCTGTTTGGCTGGGCGCAGGAGGACGCCTTCTGGCGCGCGAACATCCTGTCGCCGGCGAAGCTGCGGGAGAAATGGGACCAACTGACGATCAAACGCGGCACGCCGCAGAAAGGACAAAAACATGACAACTTCGCCACGCAAGATTACCGCGCAGGGGTTGGCGCCGATGGCTCGTTCTGACGGCCGCCCTCGCTACTTCAGCGCGCTGCTGGAGCACTGCGAGCGCCACGGCGAGTTCGCTTCGATGCTGGTGGCCGGCAACTGGTCGACCTGCATAGACTGCGCCAAGGACGCCGAAATGGCTGACGCCGCTGCGGCGCAGGTTGCATGGCGCGGTCAGCTCGCGGCCCGTGCGTGGGACGCCAGGCTGGGCCGTGCGGCGATTCCAGAGCGCTTTTCGGATCACAGGCTGTCCACGTATCAACCGACTTGCCCGGAGGCCACACAGGCGCTCTCCGTAGCTCAGCGATATGCCGACAACTTCGGGGCTGTTCGCAGGTCGGGTGCTTGCCTGATTTTTTGCGGCGACGTCGGGACCGGCAAGACGCACTTGGCCGTCGGGATCGCGCACGCCGTGCTGGAGCAGGGTGGTCAGGCGGTGTTCACCTCGGTCATCCGCGCCGTGCGGTCGGTGAAGGAAACCTTCGGCAAGGGCGTCGAGCGCACCGAAGCGCAGGCCCTGCGCGACTTGGTGGAGCCGGACTTGCTGATCCTCGATGAGGTGGGCGTGCAGTTCGGCACCGACGCTGAGAAGCTGATCCTGTTCGAGATCATCAACGGCCGCTACGAGTCGCGTCGGCCGACGATCATCATCAGCAACCTGGCGATCGGCGAGTTGGAGAAGTACCTCGGCGCGCGCGCGGTCGACCGGCTGCGCGAGGGCGGCGGCAAGGTTGTGGTGTTCGATTGGGAATCGTATCGTGGACGACGGGAGGTGGTAGCGTGAGCAGCAAAGACGACAACATGGCAGTGGTGACGCTGATGCCGCAGGCGGAGAAGGATGCACGGCGGGCGGAGTTGGAAAAGACCGCTCGGTACATGCGCGACAACATCGACGTGCACCGCGAAATGGCGCAGCTGCTAGCCCAGATCACGCGCGCCAAGTACCTCGCGTTGGTCGAGCAGGGCTTCAGCGAAGACCAGGCGCTGAGCCTGTGCCGGAGCTGATCATGGCAAACACGAAGAAGCCACGCAAGGCCTATCGGCCGAAGCCGGCATTGCTGCCGCTCGGCATGCGCCGCCAGGTGCAGATGGAAATGCCCGGCTACCAGGCCATGATCGCGCTGGGCATGGATCACCTGCAAGAGCAGCACATCTACGACCTGTTGTCTGCCGCCGACCTTGCCAAGCGCACGGCGCCGGCCGGCCACCCGATCCGCGAGTTGGCGCAATCGATGGTGCTGGCGTGCGCCGACATCCAGCACCGCGCTGAGCGAGTCGGCAAGACCGGTGCCAATGGCAACGAGATGCGCACACTGAAGGCTGGCCTGCCGCAGGTGATGGACTTTCTGCGCACCGTGCCGAACGCGGACATCGCTCGCGCCGCGTCGGCGGCCGTCGCCGAGTTCGATCGATCCGGGGTGCTGCGCGTATGACTTGCAATCTCGACAGCCTAGCGTTGCGGAAATTACTGTGTTAACGTCCAGCCACACACCTTGGAGTACGCCACATGGGCTTCGCTGACCGTTACCTGCACGCCGTCAATTCGTCTGACCTTCGCGACGATGAGCACCACCATGCCACCGATGCGCTGTGCGCGGCGGCGCTGGCCGACGTTGCCGGCGCCGGCTTGGGTGCGCTGCTCTCGCGCGTGAAGTACGCAGACGGCACGCAGCACCGGCTGTTCGAGTCTGGTACCGCCAACCTGGCCAGCCTGCTGCGCATCTGGACCGAGCGTGTGATCCAGAAGGGGCGCGAACGTAAATGGGTGAAGGAGGGCAGTGCTTGGGATGCGCAGGCCGCCCAGGCGCTGTACCGCCGCGTCGCTGAGCGCTCGCTGGCCTACTGGCTGGATGGTAAGTGCCCCGGTTGCTCGGGAAGCGGCAACACGCTGGATCGCCGCATCTGCGTGCCGTGCAAGGGGACTGGCCGCGGTGAGGTCGGTGGTGGCGGCTTCGAGCGTGAGCGCGTGCTGGACATGGTCAGCGAGCTGGAAGGATTGCTCCAGTCGCACAACTCACGGGCCGCAGCTTCACTGAGATGATGTGTCGCCGCATTGAGTTAACTTGGCATTGGTTACAACTGGCAAGTTATAAAAAATTGGCAAATCTATAGCATTTCTGTTGCATCGTGCTATTGTGATACTTGTAATTATCCCAGTTTAATATTTAATTAAATTTAGAGGGAAATATCATGATTGCAAAGCTATTAATTCTCGTTTCTTCGACGCTAGTTTCTGTGATGTTTTTGTTATCAACGCCATCCGCGTGCGCCCAAGGTGTTGTCGCAGAGCAGTCGGCTGACTCGCTTTTTGGGTCACGAGGGATTGTCGGTCCTGAGGTGAATGCGAAGCAACCTACTTCTACGCAAGCTCGTGCCTCGCGGCCGATTCAATTGGCTCAGGCTACTCCACAACAGGGCCCTACGGTGTATGTCTGTTATGGAAACGCAGGGAACAATCAGGGTTGCTCATCGCGAACCACTCGTCTCTGTAACAGCACTGGCGAGAGCCGTCGTGCTGACGTAGTGTGGTCAAGGGGAATTGCCTCCCCGGATAGTTCGCCGACGACTTACACGGTGCCCGCTGGAGCAAACTCATCTAATGGTCCTAGTTTGGGCGAATCCACATTTATGGATGGTGGGATTTGCAGGGACTACAAGTACACGATTATGCGCGTGTATTAAATTTGACTTCTCTTTGGGAGTACGTTAACGTCGCAATTACACACTCTTGGCACTCGTAATGCGAACCACAGTTCCAACGATAACCGAGATTCGAGGCTAGCACCAATTCCATTGATGCTTTCGCTCGCGTGTACCGCTCACTTCGCAGATAGCGCTGGAGCAAAAACCGAACCGCCCTCGTGGCGGTTTTTCTTTTTCCGCATCCGGCGTGAGGCGGTCATGACGCAGACGACGAAGCCCTCCAAGGAAGACGTCCGCGAGTGGATCGAATCGCGCACGCACCCGCCGCTGGACCCGCCGCCAACCCCTGACGAGATCCGTCGTGCCCTGGGGTGGCATCTGCTGCCGCAGAATTGCCAGCCGGACCGCTTTGAGCCTGAGTGACTTGCATATTAGAAAAGTTAAAATGTACTTCCATCAATAAAAATGGGAGTATGGAATGTCCAGTATCGCGAAGGGTGCAGTGGTTCAGTTGGTTAGCGGTGGTCCGAAAATGTCGGTCGTTGATCTTGGTGACTACACTGGCAGTGGAGGGCCAAAGGATGGTGCGAAGTGCATGTGGTTTGATGCCAAAAATATCCGACAGGAAGATGTGTTTGATGTGGCGGTCTTAAAACCCTATGCCGCCGCGATTGGCGCCGTCGGCTTGCGTCGCAGCTAGTTTGAGCTCAAACTAAATCAGGCCGCCTTCGGGCGGTTTTTATTTGAGGGTTGCAATATGCACTCCGGGATTTTCGACACGTGCCAGTTGGCTATCTGCTACGCACCGCCAAACCTTCGGTCCGTGATGCCTGGCAACCGGGTGATGCTGCGCTCAGGTGGCCCTCAGATGACTGTGTGCGACATTGACGCCGCCGGCCGCGCGATCTGCCAATGGCTGGTCGATGGCGCGCTGCACAGCCACCCGTTTGACCTTGAGTGTTTGACCTGTTTCGGTGCTCGATAAGAATTCGCTGCACCTGCGTTAATCCCGAAGCCACGGCAGAGGATGAGACCGCAGGGTGGCAAAAGCAGTATCGCGGTTTTGGCCTGGGTGATCCCGGGCGCCGCAATGCGGGCGGAGCAAGACGGTACTGCATTGGCCTTCCAAGCCGACATTTGCCGGTTCGAATCCGGTCGCCCGCTCCAGTTTCGCCCTCATAGCTCAGTCGGTAGAGCAGCGCTTTCGTAAGGCGTTGGTCCGGGGTTCAAATCCTCGTCGGGGCACCAGTTCTCCCGCTCATCCCTGATGGACCTTTGCCGCCTTCGGGCGGCTTTTTTATTCGAGGTGGCCATGCGCTCCTTGCACTTCGTTACTCGTGTGATGACCGGCATCTCCATCGCGACAGTGAGTTTCCTCGCTGCGCGAGCAATTCCAGAGCAGGCGTGGTTCTGTGGCTGGATCGGGAGCGGTCTGTACTTCATCCTTATTATTCGACGCTGACATGTCACTGCTCGCCATCATGATGATCCTGTGGGGTGTTGACCGCCGCGCGCCGGTGCCGCGTGCGCCGAACTCTACGATGGCCGCCAGCTGGCCTTCCAAGTAATGTTGTGCTGCCGTCCATCGCGCTCCAGCGGGCGGGCTACGAAAAGCGGGCGCAGTTAACCGACGAAACATGACCGGGTGGGTCCGGCCACCGGGTGCAGATCACCGCGCCCGGTGGTTCCAGTCCGGAGCGGGCGGCGACGACTTAGTTAATGTCATAATGCTCACCCTACATTAGCGGAGGGGCATATGAATTACCGAGTCATTACGCAGGAAGAACAGGAGCATGCGAGATACTGGCACAACTCGGCCGAAGCGATAAAGCGAAAAGCTGCGGCACTTGTCGACAATCTTGCCGTTTTGTTCGCGGCAGATGGAGATTTGGGCTCTATTGGCCTGGTATTTCAACCAGATCCGGAGAAGAGACATCTTGCGTTAGTGGAAAGCCCGACGAACAGCGGATGACTCACTTTTCACTACGTGGAAGTCGACGGACAGCTCAATGGAAAAATTATCGTTGAGAGACGTGGATACGATAATTTGGATAGAACAACATGGACTCCCATGTGGTCGGTCTTTTTCTCGTCCGGAGGTGCAGCTTTTGTAGGCGAACTTAATGCACGCGTTGAATTTGGAATTGATGCACAGTTCAGCGGACACAGAGAGATTGCCTACTTTAAGATCGGCATGAATATTTTGTACGCACTAGCTGCTGGACCGTTAACTAAGTGATCTAGTTCCCGGTCGCACTTTTCTGTGAGGCCGGATGAAACGACATACTAAAAGCGCACCGGGTGTTTGCCGCCCGATGCCGCCGGCTATGTTCGCCGATCCACTTAATTGCCGCTTCGCCACAGCGCCTGAAGTGCTCACTTGGGCCCGGGCCGAGATCCTTACGGAGGGCGGCCAGCTGCACAACGAAGATCACGCACACCTGGAATACGCCGACGTGCAGTTCCTCTGGGCGCCGAGCGGTTTCCAGAAGCAGGGGCGCACCGTGATCGGCCAGTGCGAAGAAATGCTCTTCCGCTGCGGTCCGTGGCAGAAGGGCCGCCAGCAACAGCAGATGGCCGACTGGTTCGGCGCGGTGCCGGATTACCTGATCACCCTGGACGCCAGCTACTGCCTGACATGCAGCGACGCCGAGTTCTGCGCGTTGGTGGAGCATGAGCTTTACCACATCGGCCAAGAGCAGGACGCCTTCGGCAGTCCAGCCTTCACCAAGGACGGCATGCCGAAGCTGATGATTCGCGGCCACGATGTCGAAGAGTTCGTCGGCGTGGTCCGCCGCTACGGCATAGGTCACCCAGACGGCACGCTGGCCCAACTGGTCGCAGCAGCAAACGCCACCCCAGAGGTGGCAAAGATCAACATAGCGAGGGCGTGCGGCACCTGTTTGCTGAAGGCTGCGTGAGCTTTACGCACGCTTTACCGGAAGGCAACATATGGCCGCACTCAAAGACGAGGTGAAGCTGTTCATCGTCCAAGCGCTGGCCTGTTTCGACACGCCGACGCAGGTGGCGAAGGCAGTAAAAGAAGAATTCGGGCTCGATGTGCTCCGCCAGCAGGTGGCATGCTACGACCCAAACTGCTACGTCGGGCGCAACCTGAGCGCGAAATGGCGCACTGTTTTCAACGACACCCGCGCCAAGTTTCGCGACGAGGTGGCGGAGATTCCTATTGCGAGCCGGGCGTTTCGCCTTCGCGCCTTGGGTCGGATGGCGCACCAGGCGGAGAACATGCGCAACATCGCACTGGCCGTGCAGGTGATCGAGCAGGCCGCCAAGGAAGTCGGCGACGTGTACGTGAACAAGCACAAGGCGGAAACCAACGACCAGCCGCCGACGCCTGTGCAAATCACCATCGGCGTAAAGGACGCCGCTAAGCGCGATGACTCCGCAGCTTGAACTGAACGTCCCGCAGGCAAACTTCCTCAACCTGCCGCACAAGTACAAGGCATACGTTGCCGGATTTGGCTCCGGTAAGACGTTTGTTGGTTGCGTGGGCATCTGCATGCACTTCTGGCAGTGGCCGGGAATTAGCCAGGGCTACTTCGCGCCGACCTACCCGCAGATCCGCGACATCTTCTATCCGACGATGGAAGAGGTGGCCTACGCGTTGGGCCTGCGCATTAAGGTCAAGCAGGGCGATCACGAGGTCGAGGTCTACGAGGGGCGGCTTTACCGCGGCACGGTCATCTGTCGCTCGATGGAGAAGCCCGAGACCATCGTCGGCTTCAAGATCGGCCACGCGCTGATCGATGAGTTGGACGTGATGCCGATGAAGAAGGCCGAGACGGCCTGGCGCAAGATCATCGCGCGGATGCGCTACAACGTGCCCGGGCTGTTGAACGGCATCGACGTGACGACGACGCCAGAGGGCTTCAAGTTCGTCTACCAGCAGTTTGTGAAGGCGCTGCGCGACAAGCCGGAGCTGGCCGCGCTGTATGGTCTGATTCAGGCGAGCACGTTCGACAACGAGCTGAACCTGCCGGCGGACTACATCCCGTCGCTGCTGGCCAGCTACCCGCCAGCGCTGATCGACGCCTACCTGCGGGGCAAGTTCACCAACCTGACCAGCGGCAGCGTCTATCCGGACTTTGACCGCGTACAGAACCGCTCGACGGCAATCATCCTGCCGGGCGAACCGCTGCAGGTGGGTCTCGACTTCAACGTCCAGAACATGACCGCCTGCATCAATGTCGTGCGCGAGGGTCTGCCGCTGACGCTGGCCGAGCGAGTGAAGGTGCGCGACACGCCGGCCATGGCCCGAATCCTGAAGGAGGACTTCAAGGACAAAGGCCACCAGGTCAAGATTTTCCCGGATGCGTCCGGCCAGAACACCAGCAGCAAGAACGCCAGCGAGTCCGACCTGTCGATCCTGCGCGCGGCCGGCTTCCAGATCGAGGTCGACCACTCGAACCCAGCAGTCAAGGACCGGGTCAATGCCTACAACGCGATGATCCTGAACGCCGACGGCGTGCGGCGCTGGAAGATCAACACCGACCTGTGTCCGACGACCACCGAGGCGCTGGAGCAGCAGGTGTGGGGCGCCGATGGCCAGCCTGATAAGAAGTCCGGCCACGATCACCCGAACGATGCCAATGGCTACTTCATGGTCAAGCGGTACCCAATCGTGAAGCGTGAGACCACCGTCTCGTCGCTGCGCATGTAACAAGGAATTCCATGGTCCACCCAGTCCGCAAACAATCCACCGAAGCCGCCGCGCTCAACAAGCACTGCGCGCTGATCGATGCGCTGCTGGGCGGCACCGACGCCATGCGTGCGGCCGGCAAGGCCTACCTGCCTCAATGGCCAGGCGAGGAGGATAAGGCCCATGCAACGCGCCTGGCCGTCGCCACGCTGTTCCCGGCGTACCAGCGCACGATCGAGGTGCTGGGCGCCAAGCCCTTCAGCAAGCCGATCACCTACGGCAAGGATGTGCCGGCCAAGATTCAAGCGCTGTGCGAAGACGTCGACCGCCAAGGCCGCAACCTGCACGCCTTCCTCGCGGAGGTGGGGCAGGAAGCGCTGGGCTACGGCTTCTCGGGCATTCTGGTGGACTACCCGCCGACCAAGGACGAGAACGGCAAGCCGCTGTACGTGACCAAGGCCGATGAGGATGCCGCTGGCGTGCGGCCGTACTTCGTGCAGATCCACCCCCGCTGCATCCTGGGCTGGCTGTCCGATAAATCCGGCCTGACGCAGCTGCGCCTGCTGGAGGCGGTCGAGGTGCCGGACGGCGACTTCGACGTAAAAACCATCGAGCAGGTGCGCGTTCTGCGCCGTGGCGCGTGGGAGACCTGGCGCAAGGTCGAGAACAAGAGCGACGACGAATGGGCTCCTTTCGAGAGCGGCGTCACCACCCTGAAGGGCATCCCGTTCGTGCCGGTCTACGGCAACCGCCTGGGCTTCATGCGCGCCCGGCCGGCGCTGCTGGAGCTGGCCTATGCGAACGTGGAGCACTGGCAGAGCAAGAGCGATCAGCAGAACATCCTGCACGTCGCTCGGGTGCCGATCCTGTTCACCAAGATGCTCGGGGACGGCGTGGAATTGGCGGTCGGCGCGGGCACGGGGGTAAAAGCCACCAACCCTGATGCGGACATGAAGTTCGTTGAGCACACCGGTGCTGCCATCGAGGCGGGTCGCAAGTCGATCCTTGATATCGAAGACCGCATGCGCCAGGCCGGCGCCGAACTGTTGGTTATCAAGCCGGGCAACATCACCGAATCACAGACGCTGGCCGACAACGAGCAGGGCGCGTGCGCACTCCAGAAGGTGGCCGAGAACATCGAGGATTCCGCCGACCAAGCGCTGCAGCTGATGGCTGAGTGGCTGGGCGAGCAGCAGGGCGGCCACGTCACCCTGTTCAAGGACTTCGGCGCCGCCACGCTGGCCGAGGCAAGCGCTGAGCTGCTGCTCAAGACCAATCAGGCCGGCAAGTTGTCCGACGAATCGCTGCACGAGGAATTCCAACGTCGCGGCATCGTCAAGCCGGACATCGATTGGGAAACCGAGAAAGAGCGCATCGAGCGCCAAGGCCCGGCGCCGGGCACCATGGACGATCCGCTGCCGCCACCGGCGAATAAGCCTGCACCTAACCCTGACGAAGAATGATCGACCCGCTGCTGAACCACGCTGTCCGCCACCAGGTGGACATGGCCGGCTACGGGAACTTCGTGCTGGCGAAGATGATCCGGATTCTGAATCTGACGGATGCGGACCTGATCGCCCAGCTGAATGCCGCGCTGGCCGACGTCGACGCTGACTCGTTCAAGGTCCAGCGGCTCGACTCGCTGCTGAAGTCGGCGCGCGAGCTGAACGCGCAGGCCTATGCAGCGCTGTACGAAGGTATGACCGACGAGCTGCGCGCCTACGTCGAGTATGAAGGCCAGTTCCAGTACGACCTGTACAAGCACGTCGTGCCGGTGGATTTCAGCATTGCGGCCATCGTGCCGGCGCAGGTGTACGCTGCCGCCGTGGCGCAGCCGATGCAGGGCCGTTTGCTCAAGGACTGGGCCGCCGGCCTAGGCCAGACCCGCCTGCAGCGCATCAAGGACAGCATCTGCATGGGTTACACCCAGGGCAAGACCACCGCCGACATCGTGCGCGAGATTCGCGGCACCAAGGCGCTGAACTACGCTGACGGCTTGCTGGACACCAGTCGGCGCGAGATCGATGCCGTGGTGTCTACGGCGCTCAGCCACACCGCGCAGATCACGCGCAACACCTTCTACAAGGACAACCTCGACATCCTCGGCGACGAGATGTGGGTGAGCACGCTGGACGGCAAGACGACCCCGGACTGCCGCGCGCGGGACCACCTGCTGTACACACCGATCGACCACAAGCCGGTCGGCCACAGCGTGCCGTACCGCGCCGGCCCGGGCCGACTGCACTGGCGCTGCCGTTCGACGTCGATCGCGCTGCTGAAGGGGCAGAAGTCGCTCTACGGCCAGCGCTCGGCCGCCGGCGGGCCGGTCGATGCGAACCTCAGCTACAACGACTGGCTGAAAGCGCAGACCGCCGAGGCGCAGGATGAGATCCTGGGCAAGGCAAAGGGCAGGGCGTACCGCGAGGGCGGCTACAAGGCCGAGGTGTTCACCAATGACCGGGGACGCACGCTGACACTTCGTCAAATGGCGGTGCGCGACGCCCGCGAGTTCAAGCAGCCGCAGGGTGAGTTCTCGATCTACGACCCGGGCTATACCCGCGTGCAGCCCGACGTCAGCACGCCGGCGCGCGCGGCGGCCGTCAAGATGGAAAACGCGATTCGTGGCGAGGCGAACGAGTTCGGCGCCTTCATCGGCGCCGATGGCGCGGTGCTGCTGAAGCGCTCAGGCCTGCCGGATCGGGTGACTTATTTTGAGGATGAGCTGGCGGGTATGCAGGGCGCGTTGTTCACTCACAACCACCCGGGCGGCCTGTCGTTCTCGGTCGCTGATGTGCGAAATGCATCGTTCGCCCAGTTGTCGGAGCTTCGCGCCGTGGCGCCGCACTATCGCCACATGATGTCCGTGAAGGGCGCCTGGCCAGCCGAGGAACTGATCGGCCAGACGTTCGACGCGGAACTGTCGGCGGCGCGGAAGGAAGTTGATACAATGGTGAATCGTGGCGAGCTGGATGCTCGGTTCGCTACCGCAGAAATTCATCATATTGCCTGGATTCGCGCTGCTGCGAAGCTGGGGATCAATTACACCCGTGAGGCGTCGTGAACACTGGCCTAAACAGCGAATTGCAAGCTACCCGCGTTCCCTCGGTTGAGGAACTGCGCGCGCGCTTTTTGCCGCCACCTGGTCATTCCGGCGACGTGATCGTGCTGGTCAACGGTCACCGCGTCTGGAAGAAGCGTACCGACTTGGGTGTTGGCGAACCGTTCATCGCATTCTTCGGCGGAGATTACAGCGCCGTGCTGGAGCCGGACGATCCGAAGATCCAGACGCCCGGCCCGGCCGACGTGGAGATGCCGTGGCCCTCCATGTAGTTCCGTCGGCGCCCGCGCCAGAGCAGACCAAACTTAAATCCCGGACGGCCACCAAGCCGGCTGAGATGCTGCAATGCCCGCGCTGCGCGGGTCGGGAGTTTATTGAGACGGTCATCGGCGCCATGATTCAGGCGCGCAAGCTCAAGGGCGGCACGCGGCAGATTATTTGCGTCGGCTGCATGCTGAAAGGCGACCGCGTAGTTGTAGCTTAAACACAATTTATCCAGACTTACCCAAGCCGCCCGGGCAACCTGGCGGCTTTTTTTATTGCCGCGCGCGGAGCAGCAAGCGAACCGCCGGCCACCTCGGGCAGCAAGCCCTCAACCCTCCTGAACAGAAAGTTCAACCATGAAACTACTCCTCGACGACAAGGGCAATGCGGTCCTGCGTAATGGCAAGCCGGTGTACGTTAAAGACGACGGCGCCGAGATCGAATTCGACGGCGCCCAAGCCTTCACCAAGATCGGCCAGTTGACCGGTGAAAACACCGACTACAAGCGCCGCTTCACCGAAGCGGAAACGAAGCTGAAGGGCTTCGAGGGCATCGACGACGGCGAAGCAGCGCGTAAGGCGCTGGAAACCGTGAAGAGCCTGTCCGTCGGCGATCTGAAGACCGCTGCCCAGGTGCAGGAGATCAAGGATGCTGCGAAGCGTGCTGCGGAAGAGCAGGTTACGGCGGCGGCCAAGGCCAGCACCACGCAGATTCAGGAGCTGACCGCCACGCTGGAGAAACGCACCGGCGAGTTGAACAATCATATGATCGGCGGAAGCTTCACCAGCTCGAAACTGCTGACCGACGACAAGCACGCTAGCCGCCTGGCCATCCCGGCCGAGATGGCGCGCGCTTACTTCGGCAACAACTTCAAGGTCGAGGACGGCAAGCTGGTCCCGTACGACAGCAACGGTAACAAGCTGTACTCGCCGAGCCGCCCCGGCGAAGTTGCGGACTTTGACGAAGGCCTGGAGCAGTTGGTTCGCGCCTGCCCGTTCAAGGACCAGATCCTGAAAGCCAGCGGCGCATCCGGTGGTGGCGCGTCGAGCGGCGGCACCGGCGGAGCCGGCAGCAAGCAAATTTCTCGCGCCCAGTTCGAGGCCATGGGCGTGCAGGAGCGCGCGGACGCAATGAAGGCCGGCACCACCATTTCCGGCTAACACCAGCTCCATCCGACCATCGCGCCAAACCTCTCCGTATCGCTAGAGGGGTGATTTGGCTGATCGGCCTCTGCTTCACACATTCAATTCACCCCAACAGGCTCGCATCGGCGGGCTTTTTTCATTTCTGAAAGGCGAAACTTATGACTACCCTGACTCTGAACGGCCTGGTTCCCGACATCTATGCGGCGATGAACGTCATCGCACGTGAGAACGTGGGCTTCATCCCGGCCGTGTCCCGCGACTCGACCGCAGCGCGCGCGGCGCTGAACCAAACCGTCCGATCGCCGGTGGTTGGCGCGATGGCGGCCGAAGACTTGACCCAAGGCGCGTATGCAGCCGACGCTGGCGATCAGACCATCAACTACGTCGACATGACGATCAACAAGCAGCGCTCGGTGCCGTTCGGCATCAATGGCGACGACACCATGCGCCTGCAAAGCGCTGGCACCTACGCCAACGTCAATCAGCAGCGCATCGCCCAAGCGCTGCGCACGCTGACGAACGAGGTCGAGACCGACCTGGCCGCGACCAGCCTGAAGCTGAGCCGCGCCTACGGCACTCCGGGCACGACCCCATTCGGTGTGGCGAGCGACCTGTCGGACTTCTCTCAGCCGAAGAAGATCCTGAAAGACAATGGCGCACCACTGTCCGACCTGCACATGGTTCTGGGCTCGGGGGCTGCTGCGAACCTCGAAGGCAAACAGCCGGGCCTGTTCCGTGTGAACGAAGCCGGCACCGACGAGCTGCTGCGCCGTGGCGCCATCAGCATCGTGCAGGGCTTCGATCTGCACAACTCCGGCGCGATCGGCGACTTGATCACCGCAGGTACCGCAACTGGCGCCACCACCAACAACGCCGGTTACGCCAAGGGCGCGACCCTGATCAATCTGGCATCCGCTGGCACCGGCACCCTGTTGGCGGGCGATATCATCAAGCTCGCGGGCGACCCGAACCAGTACATCCTGGCGCAGGGCGATACCAACATGGCCGATGGCGGCCAGATCCGCCTGCAAGCGCCAGGTCTGCGCCAGGCCATCCCACCTTCGGCAACCGGCATCACCCTGATCGCCGCAACTGTGCGCAACGTGTTCTTCCAGCGTGCCGCGATCCAGTTGGCGACGCGCGCGCCGGCCATGCCTGAAGGTGGCGACTCGGCAGACGACGTCATGATGGTGACCGACCCGATTTCGGGTATCACCTACGAGTTCTGCATCTACAAGCAGAAGCGCCAAGTCCGCTATGAGGTCAATCTGGCCTGGGGTACCGCTGCGCCAAACGGGCACCTGGGCGGCCACCTGATCGGCGGCTAAACCAACAACCCACCCGGCGGCCAGTACGGCGCCGGGGAACCAGCGAGAAGAGATGATAACCATCAAAATCAAACCAAGCCACCCCAGCCAGGGTGACTACGTCGTCATCAACGTGTCCGATTTCGATCCTCAAAAGCACGAGCCCTTCGACCAGGAGTCGCGCGACGCGCTGCTGGAATATGCCGCCGAATCGGGCCACCTGAATCCATCCGAACCGGAATTGCAGGCCATGCACGATCAACTGCTGGTGCGCCAGGGCCAACTGGACGACCGCGAGCTGCAACTGAACCAGCGCGCCGGCCTGCTGGATGCGCGTGAGCAGACCTTGCTGGAGCGCGAGATGGCCAACGCGACCGAGGCCCAGCGCCTGGCTGATCTGGCCGCCGCGCAGGCCGCGCAAATCGACCCAGCAAGCATGACCAAGGCGCAGCTGCAAGCGGCGCTGACCGCGAAAGGTGTGCCGTTCTCGTCCACCGCTGATAAGGCCGAGCTGCTTGCTCTGCTGACCGGCGCCTGATCGGCGCCAACCACCACCAGCCCGCCGCGCGCGGGCTTTTCCTAATTCCACAGTGAGATAGCTCATGCCCACCACCACGATCAACGCCGGCGAGTCCGCTAAGACCATCACGCTGCAAGAAGGCGAGCTGTTGACGCTCTCTGGCTCGGATGCTGCCGCCGGCGTCGCCTATCTGCTGGATCAGGTGGCGGGCGGCTCCAACTCGGTCCGCTCGTGGACTATCGGCCCGGGCGCGCTGCCTCCAATCGGGCCTTTCTCGGGTGTTCAGCGGGTGCGCATCAGCTGCTCGGTGGGGATGGTCACGGCCACCACCGGCAGCGGTCTGCTGAATATCCCTCGCGTGATCGCTCAATCAGCGGTGCCGGTCATTATCGTCCCTAGCGGTAGTGTTGCTGCCGACGGCACAATCACGCTGGGCACCGCGTTGAATGTTGTTTATGCGGGCGCATGGATCAAGTTGCCCGCCGGCGCCATTGTCGGCGGTGCTGCGGGGCTCTACTACTGCACGTTTAGCTCGACTACCGTAGGCTCGGTCAAGGATTTATTTGTTAATCCAGCTGTGTCGCCATTCGTTTCGTACATACCAGTGGGCCCGCTTACGGCAGCCGTCGGATCGGGCGCGTACACGCAATCACTTTCGATTACCCAACTCTGTAATGTGACGGTCCCCGGTGGCGCGATGGGCCCCAATGGGGTATTCAGGTCGGAGGTCATATTCGGATCAAGTAACACCGCGAACAATAAAGCCTACTACGCTGGTATGACACCGACTAATTTATTCGTTGGCCTGAATATTTCAGGAGCAGGCGCCACGGGAACGTGTGGTCGGGTTCGGCTTGCAAACCGTGGATCGCAGAATTCGCAAACGTATTTCGCGGGTGGTTGGGGATATGGCCCTGTGCAATTGCCCCAGCTACAAAGATCATTCGACATGTCTGTGGACCAGCCGTTTTTCTACAGCGCCGCCTTGACGAACGCCGCCGACTACGTGGTGTTGGAGGGCTTTACGGCTGAAATTCTGCCGGGCTAGTCGGTGGCAAGCACTCTCACACGACCTCTAACCTGAAGCAGCACCACCGAAGAACACAATCGCCTTCGTGGCGGCTTTTACGCATCAAGGAAACCATGTTCATCACCGAAACCGGCGCCGGTCTGCCGAACGCCGAGAGCTATGCCAGCGTGGCGGCGGCTGACGCGCGCTGCGCCGCGCTAGGCATTACGAACTGGGCGCCGCGCACCGAGGCCAGCAAGGAAATCGCGCTACGCAACGCGACCCGCTTTATGCTGGCGACCTACCGTCAGCGCTGGGCCGGCCGCCGCGCGCATCAGACGCAAGCGCTGGACTGGCCGCGCTACGGCGTGTGCGTCGATGGCTTCCCGGTGCTCACCACCATCGTGCCGGTCGAGGTCTGCAACGCTTGCATCGATCTGGCCGCGCGTGCCGCTGACGGTACCGAGCTGCTGCCCGATCTGGAAGTGGGCAACAACCAGATCAAGCGCGACAAGACCGGGCCGATAGAAACAGAATATTTCGAGAACAGCACCAGCGCCGCCGCGCGCTTCGTCGCCATCGATGCGGCGCTGGAGCCGTTCTTTGGCGCGGCCGGCGGCGCGGGCATGATCAAGGTGGTGCGGGCATGAGCAAGTTTCCTGTGGTGCACATCGAAGGCTGTGCGGCGCACGAGAACACCTACAGCCACAACGGCAAGATCTGGACGGTGACGAACCTGATTGCCCGCGCCAAGGATCTGGAGTCCTTCGACCTGCCGCTGGCTGCGATCTACGTCGGCACCGAAGTCTGGACCCCGGAAGGCTCACCGTTCGGCATGGCGCACCACATGCGCCGCGCGCTGGACGTCGATACTAGCTATCCGGTGATCCTGAGCGAAGAGGGCTTCATCATGGATGGCTGGCACCGCGTGCTGCGCGCGCTGATCGACGGTAAGGCCACCATCAAGGCGGTGCGCTTTAATAAGACGCCGCCGCACGATTATCTGGAACAGAAATGACCGACTACACCAAAGCCGCCGCGCGCGCCGATGCCTCGCTGCGGCGCAAGGGCGGGCTGGTCACGCTGCGCCGCGAGACGCAACCCGATTACGACCCCGGCACCGGCGGCCCCGTGCCCGGCACCGGTGGCCAGGCTGACTACATCGGCACCGGCGTAAAGCTGAACTACAACCAGGACGACATCGACGGCACGCTGATCAAGCAGGGCGACCAGCAGTTGCTTCTGTCGCCACTTCAGCGCGACGGTACGAAAATGCCGACGCCATCGACGTCCGACACGGTGCTGATCGGCGCCAAGGCGTACACCATCGCCGACGTGATCAATCTGGAACCCACCGACGTGGCGCTCCTGTACACCCTTCAACTGCGGGGAGTCTGATGGCCGGGTCCTTCTCGGCCGATCTTTCGAAGTTCATCACCAAGGCCGGCAGCAATGTCGACAAGGCGCTGCGCCAGACCATCGTGCTGGCCGCGCAGGGCGTGGTGATGACCTCGCCGGTGCTGACTGGACGGCTGCGCGCGAACTGGCAGTTCGGTGTGACCATGCCGGGCGGCACGCTTGACAGCGTGGACATCGCCGGCGCCGCCACCATCGCGAAGATGGCCGGGCAAGTCACGAGCCTGAAGGCCGGCGGCGAATGCTGGATCGTGAACAACTTGCCGTATGCCGGCGAGATCGAATACGGCCACAGCAGCGTCAAGGCGCCATCGGGCATGGTGCGCATCACGCTCGCCGGCCTGCCGGCGGCAATCGAACAGTATGTACGAGGACTGCAATGAGTCATGACATCGCCCGCGCGGCAATCGAAACGCGGCTGGCGGCCTGGGCCAAGGCCCGCACGCCGGCGCTGCCGGTCGCCTTCGGGAACTTCGCGTACACGCCGACCACTGGTCAGAGCTATCTGCAGGGCGACCTGCTGCCAGCCAGCACACTGAACCCGAGTCAGGGCGGCAAGCACAAGCACTACACCGGGCTGTACCAGGTGAGCGTGCGGACACCGACGGGGAAGGGCACCACCGAGTCCGCGGCAATCTCGAAATCGATCGAAGAAATTTTCCCGTGCGCGACCACCTTGCAGTACTCCGGCCTCAGTGTGCACATCGACAGCACTCCGTCGGTGGCCGCCGGCCGGCCTGACGGCGGCTTCTGGATGGTGCCGATCACCATCAGCTACCACGTCGACGCATTCGACTAAACCGGCACCCCGCCACATCCAACCAGGCGCCTTCGGGTGCTTTCTTTCGCCTCCAGCCGGAGGCTTTTTTATTTTGAAAGGCTTTCCACATGACAATCGCTGAAGGCATCTTTAAGACGGTCCGAACCAAGCGACAGACCGGCCTGGGCGTTCAGGCCACCGCGCCCGGCGCTCAACTGCTGCGCCGCAAGACCTCGACCTTCGAGCTGAAGCGCGACACGTACAGCACTGCGGACGAAATCGCAAGCCATCAGCAGGTGATCAGCGAACGCCAGGGTACGCAGATGGTGGACGGCAAGCTGAGCGGCCTGCTGTCGCCCGGCACCTACGCCGACTGGATTTCGCAGGTGCTGCGCAAGGACTTTGCCGCCGGCGCCACCAGCGGTCCGCTGACCAACGTGACCGCCGCAGTCACCACCGGCGCGTTCGGCACGTTCACCCGCGCCGCCGGCTCCTTCCTGACCGACGGTTTCAAGGTTGGCGATGTGGTGCGCTGGGCTGGCTGGGCCACCACCGGCACGCCGAACAACGCGCACAACTTCTTGGTCACCGTGCTGACTGCCAGCGTCATGACCGGCAAGATGCTCGACAACGTGGCCGTGGGGCCAAAGGCGTCGGGCGACTCGGTCACCTGCACCGTGTACGGCAAAAAGTCGTACATCCCCGAGTCGGGTCACACCAACATTTACAACACGATCGAGGAATTCCGTTCGGACGTGGTTATGTCGGAGGTGAGCAAGGACGTCCAGGTCGGCCAGATCGCCGTGAAGTTGCCGGGCAACGGTAACGCGGAAATCGACTTCACCCTGGTCGGCCTCGATCAAACCTCGGCCGGCGCTCCGTATTTCACCTCGCCGACCGCTGAATCGACGAGCGACGTGCTGTCGACCGCCACCGGACTGCTGGTTTTGAACGGCAACGAAAGCGCCATCGTGACCAACATCGATTTCACGATCGACGGCCAAGTCAGTGCGCTCGATGGCGTGGTGGGCACGAACCTGCGCCCCGATATCTCTCGCAAGAAGGTACTGGTGAAGGGCTCGTTCTCTGCCTTCCTCGACAGCTCGGCAATCCACACGCTGTTCTTGAATGAAACCGAGACGTCGCTGATTTCGGTGCTGACGTCCGGCCGTACGCCGGCGGCGGACTTCATCGGCTTCAGCATGCCGCGCATCAAAATCCAGGGTAGCACACCGGATGATGGCGAGAAGGCCACGGTTCGCACTTATGCCTTTACCGCCCTGTATGACTTCACTGGCGGAACCGGCACCGACTCGGACCGCAGCACGCTGTCGGTGCAGGACTCGCTGGCGCCGTAACCCACACAGCCCGGCCGCGCGCCGGGTTCTCATTTTGGCGAAAGCCACCCCCCAGCACCGGCCCGTCCGCTGTCTCCATTCGCGTGGAGCGGCGGGCGTGCGCGGGCATCTATCTACCACGCGAAGAAAGGCAACACCATGGAACTGAATACCAACACCACCTCCGTCGCCACCCTGGCAACCGCTGCTGTTATCGCCGCCGGCATGCCAGCCGCCGTCGGCGTGGACTTCGATCGGCTGCTGGCCGCCAGTGCCGCGCCTGTCGAAAAGACCTTCACCGTAAGCACGCTGTTCAATGACGACGGCGACCACGCTGCGGGCCTGGAGATCGTTGGCAAGAACAGCATCCAGTACCGCGACATCATCCGCGCCACTTCGGTCACCGCCATCAAGCGCAGCCAGACCAAGAAGCAGCAGATCGACGGCAAGACCGATGCCGGCGCCGGCCAGCTGTTCGACTTGGGTGAGGACCGCAACCTGAAGATCGCCATCGCGGTGACCGTCGGCTTGCCTGGCTTCACCACCGGCGGCCAGCCTGTGCCGGTGACCGAAGCTAACGTCCGCGCTCTGCTGACCAAATTCCCTGCCTGGGTTGACAAGGTCATCGCTGCGCTGGAAGTGGACGCCAATTTTTTGACGATCTAAAGCGGCAGCTGGTCGAGTACGCCAGGGCGTCACTCAAACTGAGCACCAAGCAGGATGATGGCCACACCCTGGAGTGGCATCTCAACGTCATCTACGAGCAATCCGGCGAAATGCCGCCGGAGCTCGACGTGCCTCCGATCCCGCACGAGCTGGTGCATGTGTGGGAGTACTTCTGTCAGCTGAGCGCCAAGCGCACCAACGGCGGCATGGCCGCCAACCCTATCTCCGACGAGCAGATCATGGCGTGGGAGCGGCGCCACGGCTTCCGCCTGACGCCGTTCGAAGGCGAGTGCATTGACGCGCTCGATGAGGTTTTTCTAAGCAATCAGTAAGCCGTCCATGGGGCGGCTTTTCTTTTGGGGCATCAATGGTTGATATCGCCACCCTGGGAATTCGGATCGATTCCCGCGAAGCGCTGACCGCCGCGCAGTCGCTCGAACGCATGCGTGATTCCGGCGCGCGCGCCGAGCAGCAGGCGGCCAGCCTGGACGTGGTGACGCGCAAGCTGTCGCAGGCACTCCAACTGCTGGGCGTCGGTGCCGGCGTGGGCGCGATCATCCGGATGGCCGACGAATACACGAAGTTCACCGCGCAGTTGCAACTGGCCACCCAGTCGCAGCGCGAGTATGCCGCTGCTGTGGACGATGTGCGCCGCATCGCTAATACTGCTCAGCAGGATCTGGCCGCGACCGGCATGCTGTACGCCCGGATTTCCAACGGCACGCGGGAGCTGGGCGTGCAGCAGAAGCAGGTCGCGGCCATCACGGAGACCGTCAACCTCGCGCTGAAGGTGTCTGGCGCCACGGCCGCCGAGTCGGCATCGGCGCAGCTGCAGCTTTCCCAGGCTTTCGCCGCCGGTGCATTGCGCGGCGAAGAATTCAATGCCGTGAACGAGGCCGCACCGCGTCTCATGAAAGCGCTCGCCGATGGCTTAGGTGTGCCGATTGGGGCACTAAAGAAGATGGCGGAAGAGGGGTTACTCACAACCCGGGTCATGTCCGAAGTCCTCCCGAAGTCCCTCGACCCTCTGAAGGAAGAGTCGAAGCAAATCCAGACCATCGGCGGCTCATTCACCGTGCTGAAGAACAGCGTCATGGAGTTCATTGGCACCCAGGCGAAGGCCAGCGGTACCGTGATGGCGCTGACGACCGGGATCGAGGCGTTGGCGCGGAATCTCAACTTGCTGGCTGGCGTTGCTGGCACGGTCATGGCCGTTGCAATAGTGAATTGGCTCACCGCATGGACTATGAAGACCTACGAGCATATCACCGCAATCTACGCCCAAGTTGCCGCGGCGAATGCGGCACGCGCCGCCACTATTGCCAGTGCGGAAGCTGAGGTGGTGAGCACCGCCGCGACCACCGCTGGCTTGGCTGCCACCCAAGCATCAATCGTCGTAGCACGCGAAGAGACGGTGGCGCGCCTCGCGGTCGCGAACGCTAATATGTCGGCAACACAGGCATCTATCGCAAACACGGAGGCAAGCATTGCCCAGGCCCGCGCAGCTATCGCGGCATCGACCGCCGCCGGCGCGCTCAGCACGGCATTGCGCGTACTGCGCGACTCGACGCGCGAGTTGAATGTGCAGGAGGCGCTGCGCCGTGGTCTGCAAGCTGATCTTGCAATCGCCGAGCAGGCGCGCTCGGCATCGCTGGCCCAACTGGCCATCCTCGGGCAGCAGCAGACTCGCGTTAGCGCGCAGGTCACTGCGGCTACTGCCGCTCAGGCCGCTGCGCAAGCCACGCTCACGGCAGCGAACGGCGCGGCCGTCGCATCGGTCGGGTTGCTAAGCCGCACGATTGGCTTCCTGGGTGGTCCTATCGGCGCCGTCATTACCTTGCTGGGTCTAGCTGCGACTGCTTGGTCGGTGTGGGGGAAGAAGTCCGAAGATGGCAACAAGCAAGCAGTTGAGTCATTTGAACAGGCGCAGGTCCGCATCATTAAGGGGCTCGATGAGCGCATCGCAAAAAACGAAAAGTTGATCGAGCTGCAAAACAGCGGCATGTCGAAACCGCAAGCAGACAAGAATCTGCCCGTTATCAACCAGATCGATGCGGCACAGAAAAAGCTTGATTCTATGAACTCGTCCATGACCCTCGAAAAGGGGCAATCGTGGACCCAGTTCTTTTCGGAGAAACTCAGACTCGAGAATGGCATTGTTGAACTCCGCCAGAAAATGGCGAAGGACGATGCTATTGACAGGCTGGCGAAGGAAGGTACTCGTGCTCAGCAGTTGACGAAGTGGTATGGCGAGAACGGCACTGCAGCCCAACGTCTCGCCGCCGAGCTGGACAAGCTGAAGAAGCAATTCGGTGAAATCCCACCAGAAATGGAGAAGCTCGTTCGCGCGAAGTTCATCGACAAGGATGGTGCTGCGACGGCGAAAGCTACTGTTGAAGCTCGTGTTGAAGCGATCAAGGCCGGCATTGAGCACGAGCGCAACCTGCGTGTTGAGGGCGTGGCCCGTATCACCGAACTAAATCGCCAAGGTTTGGCCGGCGACACCGAGGTGTACAACGCCAAGCACGCGGCCGCGCTGGCCGCTGGGAAGGATGCGGCCGCAATCTTCGATGCGGAAATCGCCGCGCTGTCGGCTTACAACGGCAAAGATGCTGCCGAACGGATCGCCAACAACGCGAAGATCAAGGACCTCGGCGCTCAGCGCACCGAAGCCCTGCGCGCGTCGCTGGTAGCTGCCGATCAGCTGTCAAGCGCCTATGCGTATGACAAAGACAAGCCAGCCCGCGACGCTGAGGCAGCCAGTCGGAAGGAGATTGTCGCCATCAACGACCAGATCGACGCAACCGAGCGCCAGATCGCTGCATACAACAAACTGCCATCGGCCGTTACCGAGTCAACCATCGCGTTGCTCGAAGAGCAAAAGGCGGCACTGGCAGGTATCGAGGGGAGCGAGAAGGCGGTCGCCGACATCGACATGAAGATCGCCGCGTACTCGCGCTTGACGAAGGCGCAGAAGACGCTGCAAGGTCTCGACACCGGCACTGATGTTGCTCAAGCTGAGCGCCTGCTGAAGATCCTTCAAGCCGTGGATGATGCCGCCCGTCAAGCGGCGCAGGGCATGGCGGAATCGTTCGGCCGCGTCGGGTCCGCCATCGGCGGTCTGACCACGGCACTGACCGGGTACGCCGTCCAACAACAGGCCATCGCCGCGCAGTTGGCCGCGGTAAAAGCCGATCCAAAAAGCAGCGCGGAGAAGATCGCTCAAGCCGAAATTGCCGCGTCGAAGGCATCAGCACAGGCTCAGATTAAGTCGTATGGTGACATGGCTGGCGCCGCCAAGGGATTCTTCAGCGAGAACTCCAAGGGCTACAAGGTACTGGAGGCCACCGAGAAGGCTTTCCGCGCCTACGAAATGGCAATGGCCGTCGAGTCGATGGTCAAGAAGATCTTCTACAAAGAAGGTGAGGTTGCGGCTAACACGGCCCTGAATGCAACCAAGCTGACCGGGGAGGCTGCGACGACCGCAGCATCGACCGGATTGGCCGCAACCGAGGCGAGCGCCTGGGGTGTTACTGCCGTAGTGAAAGCCATCGCATCCCTGCCATTCCCACTGAATCTGGCCGCCGGCGCCGCCACGCTGGCGGCAGTGGTTGCGATCGGGGCAAAAGTGGCTGGTAGCTTGGGTGGTGGCGGCGCGAATGTGGCGCAGCAGCGCCAGGACGCACAAGGCACCGGCTCGGTACTTGGCGACTCCAGTGCAAAGTCCGATTCTATTTCCCGCGCCATCGCACTCACGGCGGAAAACACCAGCGTTGAGCTGTCCCATACCGCCGGCATGCTAGCGACGCTCAAGAGCATCGACAACAATATTGCCGGCCTGGGTAGTCTTGTTGTTCGTACCACCGGCATCACTGGCAATGTGGCGGCCGATACCGTTGGTAGCGCACAGGCGCTGACCCAATCTGTGCTTGGCAATATTCCGCTGATCGGCGGCGTCCTGGGTGGCACCGTCGGCAAGCTGGTTGGTTCGATCTTCGGTGGCGCCACCACCGTCGACGATACAGGCATCGTGGTGGGCAAGAACACCGTTTCCGGAATCGCAACTGGCGGCGTAAATGCGGACCAGTACACGGACACCACTAAGAAGGGAGGTTGGTTCAGCAGCGACAAGCACAATGCCGCGCTGAAGGACTTGGGTGCTCAGGTAGATGATCAGTTCACCAAGGTCATCCTGGGCTTGTCCGACAGCATCAACCAGTCGGCGGTGCTGCTGGGCGTGGGTGGCGACGCCTTCACCGCGCGCCTCAATTCCTTTGTGGTCGACCTCGGCAAGATCAGTCTGAAGGGGCTGACTGGTGAGCAGATCCAAGAGCAACTCGAAGCCGTGTTCTCTAAGCTTGGGGATCAGATGGCGCAGTTCGCGATTCCCGATCTGGGGCAGTTCCAGAAGGTGGGAGAGGGCTATTTCGAGACGCTCACCCGCATCGCATCAAACTATGCAAACCTCGACGCCATCCTTGCGTCCAGCGGCGCCACGTTCGGCCAAACCGGCTTAGCCAGCATCGCCGCTCGCGAGCGTCTCATAGAGCTTACCGGGGGCATTGATAAGCTGGCCAGTCAGCAGAGTGGCTTCAATGATAACTTCCTGACGCAGGCTGAACGCCTTGCGCCGGTGCAGAAATACGTCACTGACCAGCTGGCGGCGATGGGTCTGCAAAGCCTAGACACCCGCGACAAGTTCAAGGAGTACGTGCTGGGCATCGCCAACTCCGGTGCGTTGGCGACCGAAGCAGGTGCGCAGCAGTACGCTGCACTCCTGGCTCTGTCCGAAGCGTTTGCGAAAACCCATGCCGCCACGGTCGACTTGACCAAATCAGAGCAAGAAATCGCCGACGAGCGCACCGACCTGCAGAGCAAGCTCGACGAGCTGATCATGACGCAGGAACAGCTGGCAGCCAAGGCGCGCTCTGCGATCGACAGCCACAACCAGGCACTGTACGACCAGGTGCAGGCTGCCCAGGCCGCCAAGGATGCCATCGAGACGGCCGCCGCTGCCGCCGAGGCGCTGGCCAGCACCAACGCGAATTACCAGCACCAAATCGATCAACTGCTGGCGGCGCGCGAGGGTGAGGCGGCGGTGCGAGCTCTTGAGACTGCCGGCATGGCCGCGTCCACCGTCGCGCTCTACGACCGCCTGTCCGCGCTGAAGGAGGAGCAGGCGGCCGCGCAAGCGCTGGCGAACACGAATGCCGGCTACCAGCAGCAGATCGATGCCATCCTCAAGGCAAGCATGTCGGCCGAGCAGGTGCGTGCGATGGAGACCGCCGGGATGGCGGCCAGCACGGTCGCGCTATACGACCGCTTGGCGGCGCTGAAAGCGGTTGCGGCAGCGGAAGCGGCCGCGACGGCCGCGCAGGCAGCGATGGCAAAGGCGCTCATCGATGCTGTGTCGAATGCCTACGGCGACCTCCAATCCGCGATCGGGCGCGAAAAGGATGCGCTGGCAGCCATCTACCAGTCGGCGGCAGATGGTCTCCAGGTGAGCCTCGATAAGGTGAGTGGCTCCGTCTCAAATCTGCAAAGCCTGTCGGATGCATTGCACTCAACCTTGGATGGCATGCAGGTCCCCGGACAGGAAAAAGCCGAGCGCCAGGCCGCACAAGCGCAGATCGCCGCAGCGCTGGCCATTGCTAAGGCCGGCGGCCCGCTGCCGGACGCCGACAGCCTGAAAAAGGCGCTGTCCACTGTGAGCAAGGACGCGACCGGCCAGTTCGGCTCGTATCTCGACTACCAGCGCGATCTGTACACCACGAGGAACAACGTTGCTGGCCTGGCTGTCTTCAGCGATGCCCAGCTGTCGACCGAGCAGTTGACGCTGAAGGCGATCAAGGACCAGAAGACCGCATTGGACGAGGCTCACAAAAAAGAGCTGGTCAGGCTCGACGCCATGCTGGATCAGGCTAAGTCGCAGGTCGATACGCTCAACGGCATTCGCGCGGGCGTCGCTTCGATCCCGGAGGCGCTTGCCGCGCTCGCCGCTTCTCTCAAGGCCGCTTCTGCCAACCCGGTGGCCAACGCCGGTGCGACTACAGCAGACGCCTACAAGCAATATCTTGGTCGAGATGCAACGGCAAGCGAGATTGATTACTGGAAGTCTGAGGCGGCGAAGGGTGTCAACGTAGTCGGCGCCATCGCAAATTCTGACGAGGCCAAGATTCAAGAGCTCTATCGAACTCTTCTGGGGCGCGCCGGCGACGCCGCCGGCGTGAACGCTTGGGAGCAAGCGCTTGCCGCAGGGCAGACGCTTGAGCAAATCCGTGCCGGTTTCATGGATAGCGAGGAATACAAAAAGCTGCATGGAATTCCCGGGTTCGCCACCGGTGGTCTTCACCTGGGCGGCCTACGTATCGTGGGCGAGAACGGTCCGGAGTTGGAGGCGACCGGCCCGTCGCGTATTTTCAACGCCACGCAAACGGCGTCGATGCTGCGCGGCGGAGGTGACAACAGCGAGCTGCTTGCGGAGATGCGAGAAATGCGCCGCGAAATGGCGCAGTTGCGAGCCGCCGGCGAACGCACGGCCAATAGCAGCGAAACCAGCACGGGCCTGTTCAAGCGTGTCATTCGTAATGATCGGATCTACGCATCCACCAAAGAGGAAGCGACCGCATGAGAGTAACCGTTCCAATCACAGTCACCGACGCAATGCTGGTCAGCAGCACGCTGGTGGAGGCGCCACCGGCAATGCACGCGATGGACACGACGTATGCCCTGGGCGCCACCGCAAGCACCGGGGTCGTCGGTGGTTTGATCACGGTCTGGAAATCGCTGCAAGCTGCGAATGCCGGCCACGCGCCGGCGACCAGCCCTACGTGGTGGCAGAACATCGGCACGACTTACTCGGTCTACGACCCCACGCGAACCTACGCATTGAATGATCGGGTGATCGATCCTGTTGCTCATCTGGTATACGAGTCGCGGATCGATGGCCCGAATCTCAATCAGCCGCTTGCGACCGGCACAGCCTGGCTTGACCTCAAGATGCCGACCAACAAGTGGGCGGCCTTCGATGATCTGCGCAACACCCAGGCCGAGGCGCCGGTCGATATCGTGCAGGAGATCCAGCTGACCGATCGCGCAAACACGATTGCTGTGATAGGACTCGATGCGCGAACTATCACCATCAAGCAAACGGTCGGCGGAGTGGAGAAGTATTCGGTCACAGCAAACCTCAGCAAGCGGAAAAGCCGCGGCTGGAAAGCCTGGTATTTCGGCTCGTTTGAAAGCCGCACCAGCGTGCAGTACTACGACCTGCCGCCGTATCGCAATTCGCGCATCTCCGTGACCGTCAGCAAGCCCGCCGCTGGCCGGCGCGCGGTGGGCGGCATCATCATCGGCAACGCCGTCTACATCGGCGATGCGCAATATGAGGCGACATCGGATCACCTCAACTTCTCGAACGTCGAGCGCGACAAGTTCGGCAACCTGTCGCTCGATCCGGAGCGGTCGGTGCCGAAGGTCGACCTGCAGGTGTGGTTCGACAAGTCGCTGACCAGCCAGATCATGAAGCTGCGCGAACAGCTGAACGGCCGCCCGGCCATCTGGTCCGGCCTCGACGACTTCACGCTCGACTGGTTCGAGCCCCTATTCATTTTTGGCATTCACAAGGAGTTCAGCTTGAACCTGAAAGGCTTTGACTACGGCGTCATCACCCTGCAAGTGGAGGAGATGTAATGGCCATTACTGCTCCAGTCCATGCGGACGCTTTGCCGGTGGCACCCTCCATTGATCGGCCGGATGACTTCGACCCCGAAGCGGATGCTTTTGCGGCGGCGCAAGGTCCGTTCGGCATCCAGATGAACGCACTTGGCGACAACGTATATGCGAATGCGCTGGCCGTGCAGACGCTGGCCGCCGCAACCGACAGCAATGCCCAAGCCGCAGCCACCAGCGCCACCCAGGCGTCGGGCCACCGTGCGGCCGCCCAGCAGGCCGCATCAGATGCAGGCGGCTATGCTCTGGCGTCGTCGAACAGCGCCACGGCCGCCGCCAGCTCCGCAACCGCTGCGCAAAACAGCGCCACCGCTGCCGCTGTCGCCGCCACCAGCCTGACGGCGACCAGTGCGACCTCGATTGCGGCCGGCACCGGCGACAAAGTGTTCGTCATCGGCGGCGGCAAGCAGTTCCCGGAGGGCGAGGTCGTGGCCATCACCAGCAAGGGCGCACCTGGCATCCGCATGTTCGGCACGGTGAAGAGCTATGTCGGCACTGCCCTGACGGTGATGGTCGATGGCGTCGAGGGTGCTGGCACGCGAGCGGACTGGGTCATTGGGCCGGGTGGACAGCAAGGCAAACAGGGCATCCAAGGTTTGACTGGCGGCGTGAACGGCGGCAGCCTGACCGGACAGTTGGTCGAGCGGAAGGCTGCGAACATCACCGCTGCTGCCACGATCAACATTTGGGCCGCTGACGGCAATTCCGCAACGCTGGTCGGCGCGACGGCTGTTGTCAGCCTCGGTGAGTCACCGCAGCCTGGCGCCAAGTTCACGCTGATTGCCGCCGCCGCTACGCCGCTGATCAATGGCGCAAACCTGGTGCTGCCTGGCGGCGTGGATTACACGACCACGGTCGGCGACCGGCTGGAGATTTTTGCCGAAACCAGTACCAAGATGGACGTGTCGATCTTCAAAGCGGATGGTGCGCCGGTGATCGGCGGTGCTACGTATGTCACGCGCACGGCCAACGTCATGCTGACGCGGTCCGACACCGGGAAATTCATCGACATCACCAGTGGCACTTTCACGCAGACTTTCGACAATCTGGCCAACCTTCCCGCGAGCTGGTCAGTCTGGATCCGGAATAGCGGTAGCGGCGATATCACCATCCCAGCTTCGGACGACCGCACGAACTGGATCATGTACACCGGAGAGACGCGCCTGTTCATGAAGGATCAGGTGAGCCTTACGCTTAAATCGATTGTCGAAGTGTCGTTCCAAAAGACTATCGTGACCTCGGGCTCCTTCAGGACCCCGCCCGGCTACACCAGTCTCACCCTGGAGCTGTGGGGTGGCGGTGGTAGTGGTGCAGCTACGGCGTACGCGAGTGCAGCCTTTGCCACTGGCGGAACAGGCGGCAGTTATATTCTTACTACTATTCCTGTTGCCGATATTTTGAGTGTCAGCCCAGATGTGACCACCACTGTAGGCGCAGGCGGGCTTGCTGTCGGGGCTTCTGGTTCTCAACTGTCGAACGGCAACCAAGGCGGCAGTACAACGTTCGGCACATACGCTACTGCCAATGGAGGTGTTGGAGGAACTGCACTGGCAGGTTCCACCAATTTCGCTACAGCACTATCCACGGCGTCGTCCCCATTTGGTGCACAACTCACCATCAGTGGGGGCATCGCTAGTTACAGCGGCACTAACAACCCGGTGCCCGGAGGGGATACCCATAAAAGCGGGGCTGGCGGCGGCAGTGCCGGCGGTCCTGCCACTACGCAATATACCTCGTACGGTGGTACTTCTATCTACGGTGGTAAAGGTGGAGACGCAAATCTTCCGGGTAGCGCTGGTGTGCCCATGGCTTCAAATCAGGCGTCCCAGGCAGGGGTAGAGCCCGGAGGTGGTGGTGGTGGATGTAAGGCCAACAGTGGCTTTGTCTCTACATCAGGCGCTGGCGCACGCGGGCGCATCATTGTTAGGGGGAACATCTAATGCGGGCTCATATTATCGAGAATGGCCGAGTAGCCAATACCATTGAGGTGGAAGACCTCGACGTGTTCCCCGGCCTGTTGGATGCCGATCTGGGCGGCCAGATCGGCGATTACTACGACGAAGCCGCAGGCACGTTCACGACGCCGGCCGCGCCAGTGCAGGTGCCGGAAGAAGTGACGCGGCGCCAGGGTCTTCAAGCGCTGTATCTGAACGGGGTCTCGCGCACAGACGTGCTCGCGTTCATCAACGAGATGCAGGACGAGACTGCGCGCGGCCTGGCGCTGATCGAGTACGAAGAGGCGACCACGTTCCGGATCGACAACCAACTGGTGATTGCGGCTGCCGCGCACTTCAATCTAGACCTGACGGCGCTGTTCATTCAAGCCAACTCCCTGTAGCCGGCGCGCCGGTGCTATTTTCCCGATCCGCTTCGGCGGACTCTCTCGCCATGAAAGAAACCATGCCTGCAATCGAAACCACCACCGCCGGCGGCGCCGCGCTCATCAAAATCTTCGGCGTGCCGGTGCTGGCGGGCGCCGCCGCCACAGCGCTCGTGTTCCTGTTCATGTGGCCGCGCACGCTGCGCGAGGCGTTCCTGCGCCTGACCAGCACCATCGCCGCCAGCGGCATCTTTGGCCCGTTTGCGGTCATGGCGTTGCACAGCTGGTGGCCGACGTTGTTTGACTCGGCGCGATCGGTGACCGTGCTGTACGGAGCCGACCCCGCGCTGGGCGTGCTGTTCATCGCCGGTCCGGTGATGGTGCTGGCCGGCCTGCCAGCGTGGTGGCTGATCGGCGGCGTTATCCGCTGGCTGGATCGCCGGCGCGACAAGGACATTGGCGAGATCGCGCACGATGCCGCAGAAATCGTCAAAGACGTGCGAGGTGCGCTGTGATCACCGCCAACCAACTTCAGCAGATCATGCCGCAGGCAGGTCAGCGCCGCATCGCCGCCTACCTGGCGCCGCTGAACGCCGCCATGGCCGAGTTCGGCATCAACACCCCGGCGCGTGCTGCGTCGTTCCTGGCGCAGATTGGGCACGAATCCGGGCAACTTCAATTCGTGCGCGAGCTGGCCAGCGGCGCCGCATACGACACCGGCACGCTGGCCGCCCGGCTGGGCAACACACCACAGGCCGACGGTGACGGGCAGCGCTACAAAGGGCGCGGCCTGATCCAGATCACCGGCCGCACGAACTACGCCGCGTGCGGCGCCGCGCTCGGCCTAGACCTGTTGGCGCAGCCTGAGCTGCTGGAACAGCCTGTGAATGCCTGCCGATCGGCGGCGTGGTTCTGGCGCACTCACGGGCTCAACGAGCTGGCCGACGCCGGCGACCAGGTGCGGGTGACGCGGCGAATCAATGGCGGTACGAACGGGCTGGCTGAGCGCTTGGCACTGTTCAGCGTCGCGCAGCGGGTGCTGGCATGCGCGCGCGCGTGAAGATCTGCACCATGAGCGACAACCAGGTCGCATTCGAGTGCCCGGGCTGCGGCGAGATCCATGTGCTGCCGATCGGGCCGGCGGCGGACGGCCACCAGCGTCCGGTCTGGGACTACAACGGCGACCCGGTTCGCCCGACGTTCGCGCAGTCGGTACTGGCTCGAAATGGGCACCACATTGATGGCGACAAAATGGAGTGCTGGTGCAACTACGAAGAGCGCACCGGCCGCAATTCACCGTTCAAGTGCGGCATCTGTCACTCATTCGTCACCGACGGCATGATCCAGTTCCTCGGCGATTGCACGCATGCGCTGGCCGGGCAGACCGTGCCGCTACCCGATTGGAGCTGATATGGATGTGACCAAAATTGCTGGCGGCGCCTTGGCCGGCCAGATCTGGAGGATCGCCGCGCTGGTGCTGTTGACCATCCTGCTGGCCGGCGGTGGCGCCGGCGGCGCACTGTGGTGGTCGGCGGCGGCCGCGCGCGACAAGGCGCTGGCCGACCTGAGGGCGGAGCAGGGCGTCACCGCAGAGTTGCGCGCCGGCGTTGATGCGCAGAACCGCGCGATCGTGATGTGGCACGAGCAGGCCAAGGCCGCCGAGGCTCGCGGCGCCACCGCCCGGCAGGCCGCCGAGGTCAGCGGCCGGCGCTATGAGCAGGCGCTGGCGCAGCTGGCCGGCGCGCGGCCGACGACCTGCGTTGAGGCGATGCCCTACGTGAACAAGATGCTGGAGAGCGTGCGATGAACCAGAAACCCTTCAAATTTACCAATTTGGCAGGATTGGTGGCGATGGTGCTGCTGGCCGGCTGCGCCGCCACGCCGGCGCCGGTGACTCAGCGCGTGGACGTGCCGGTTCCCGTGTTCTGCGTGAAGCCGGGTGACGTGCCGGCGCGGCCCGACTACGCCGTGGAGAAGCTGGCGCCCAGCGCGTCGGATGGCGAGAAGGTCTTGGCGCTGGCCAGGGATTGGCCGCAAGGTCGAAAGTATGAGGAGGCGCTAGAGGCGATCGTAGCCGGGTGTCTAAATTAGGTGTTGCACCGTGCTAATATAAGCAACCTTGGTTAGATCAGAACAGATCATGAAGATATTAAGACTGACGGCGTATTATCTTGCGTTGTTTGGCGTGCTCTTCACGCTATTTGAGTTTTGCAAGGTTCCAGGCGACCGAGTCGCAGGTGTAGTTACAGCGGCCGTTGGGTATATTGCACTGCTAGTATATGCACTCGGTAGATCCAACGAGTTGGAGAGTGCGGCAAAGATAATTGTGCTCGATATAAGGAACGCGGAATCAGCAGTTGAAGGCGTGAAAACGCACGATACGCCCCAATCATGGTTTAAGGTTATCTGGCCTGACAATACTTGGGCGAAGTATAAACATCTCTTTGTTGGTGAATTAAATCCTGATGAGTTCAGGTTAGTCGATCAGTTTTTCCACAATTGGGCTGGGCTCGCGCGCACGCGTGAGGATGCATTTTCTTTTAAAGCTCAAGCCCTTGTGGCGAAGGCGGCTGCAGGTTCCAATATGCTGGTTCAGTTAGATAGGAACGCTCCCGACTTCAAACAACGTCATTCTGACGTTGCTAAACGCATAGACGACGATGATTGGCTATTTCAGCCAGCCGATATAATCATGCGTAGTCAGATTTTTCTGAAAGCGTTGGACCCGATTTCCGGAACGGTAGCGTTCTCGAAGTTGTTGAAAATTGCCCGTCTAGATCTCTCATGAGGGGCCATCGTTGCGGTTTGTCGATCAAAGGTTATTTATAGCAATCCCATCTGCGTACCTAGGGGCGGCGTGATCAGTGTGGATTTCTTCTTCTGCAGCGGCGCCGGCTACTCCCATGCCTGCATCAGCTTGGTCGGGTGGTGTCGCAGGAAGTCAAACATATAAGCACAAACTTCGACAGCTGGCTTGGCGAGTGTGATAATGGCAACTTTTGTTGTTGCTGTACCTTCGATTTAGCTTAAAAGCGTGGGCGAAATTTGGGCGAAAAATGGGCGAAAATCCAGACTTTTCCAAACCACCCCAAACAAACGCCATTTGAAGTAAGCCTTATTTCTATTGTGTCTCCGGTAGTTTGGGGAAGTTGCTGACAAACATAGGCAATTTCTGTATAATCTGCTTTTGCGCCTATAGGAAATGCTATGCGTCTACTCCAAAAAGCACTCACATTCGATGACGTGCTGCTCGTCCCAGCGTACTCCAACGTTCTTCCAGCGGATACGTCCCTCAAAACCCGTCTGACTCGCAATATCAGCCTGAACATTCCTCTGCTGTCGGCAGCGATGGACACGGTCACCGAGGCCCGCCTGGCGATCGCCATGGCGCAAGAGGGCGGTATTGGCATTATCCACAAAAACCTGAATCCGAAAGATCAGGCCCGTGAAGTGGCGCGCGTCAAGCGCTTCGAGGCCGGCGTGCTGCGTGATCCGATCACCATCCCGCCGACCATGAAGATCCGCGACGTCATCAAGCTGACCGAGCAATATGGCATTTCCGGCTTCCCTGTCGTCGAAGGCAAGGAAGTGGTCGGCATCATCACCAACCGCGACCTGCGTTTCGAACAGGAGCTGGACGCCGAAGTGCGCGCCAAGATGACCCCGCGCGACAAGCTGGTGGTCGTCAACGAAGACGCCGACACCACCGAAGCCAAGCGCCTGATGAACAAGCACCGCCTGGAGCGCGTGCTGGTGGTCAATGACGCCTTCGAACTGAAGGGCCTGATTACCGTCAAGGATATCCAGAAGTCGACCGAACACCCGCTGGCGTCGAAAGACTCGCAAGGCAAGCTGCTGGTCGGCGCCGCCGTCGGCGTCGGCGCCAAGGATGAAGAGCGGATCGACCTGCTGGTCGCCGCCGGCGTTGATGTGCTGGTGGTGGACACCGCCCACGGCCACTCGCAAGGCATTCTCGACCGCGTGAAATGGATCAAGACCAAGTATCCGCATGTGGACGTCATCGGCGGCAACATCGCTACCGCCGCCGCCGCCAAGGCGCTGGTGGAGTACGGCGCGGACGCGGTCAAGGTCGGCATCGGTCCTGGCTCGATCTGCACCACGCGTATCGTCGCCGGTGTTGGCGTGCCGCAGATCACCGCGATCTCCAATGTGGCCGAGGCGCTGGAAGGCACCGGCGTGCCCTGTATCGCCGACGGCGGCATCCGCTTCTCGGGCGACATTTCGAAGGCGCTGGCCGCCGGCGCGTCGACCGTGATGATGGGCTCGATGTTTGCCGGCACCGAAGAGGCGCCGGGCGAAGTGATCCTGTATCAGGGCCGCTCGTACAAATCGTATCGCGGCATGGGCTCGCTGGGCGCGATGTCGGACGGTTCGGCCGACCGCTACTTCCAGGACGCCACCATGAAGGCCGACAAGTTCGTGCCGGAAGGTATCGAAGGCCGCGTGGCTTACAAAGGCTCGGTGCTGGCGATCATCTTCCAGCTGGTGGGCGGCGTGCGCCAGTCGATGGGTTACTGCGGCTGCGCCACCATCGAAGAGCTGCGCAACAAAGCCGAGTTCGTCGAGATCACCTCGGCCGGCATGCGCGAATCGCACGTGCACGATGTGCAAATCACCAAGGAAGCGCCGAACTACCGTTCCGGCGACTAACTCCCTTGCAAACGCCGGCGGCCCACGCCGGCGTTTTTCTATAGTTATCCAACTCGTTCAAACTCCATGCACTCTAAAATCCTCATTCTCGATTTCGGCTCCCAAGTGACCCAGCTGATCGCGCGCCGCGTGCGCGACGCCGGCGTGTTCTCGGAAGTGTATCCGTATGACGTCAGCGACGAATTCGTGCGCAACTACGGCGCCGCCGGCGTGATCCTGTCGGGCAGCCACAGCTCCACGCTGGAAGGCGACGCACCGCGCGCGCCGGCCGCCGTGTTCGACCTGGGCGTGCCGGTGCTGGGCATCTGCTACGGCATGCAGACCATGGCCGCGCAACTGGGCGGCAAGGTCGAGAACGGCAAGGTGCGTGAGTTCGGCTACGCCGAGGTGCGCGCGCGCAACCACACCAAGCTGCTGGACGGCATTGTCGACTTCGTCACCGACGAAGGCCACGGCATGCAGAAAGTCTGGATGAGCCATGGCGACAAGGTGCTGGACATGCCACCGGGCTTCGTGCTGATGGGCGATACGCCGTCGTGCCCGATCGCGGCGATGGCCAACGAAGAGAAAAAATTCTACGGTGTGCAATGGCACCCGGAGGTGACCCACACGGTGCAGGGCAAGGTCATGCTGAGCCGCTTCGTGCACGAAATCTGCGGCTGCAAGTCGGACTGGAACATGCCTGACTACATCTCGGAAGCAGTCGAGAAAATCCGCGCGCAGGTCGGCACCGATGAGGTGATTCTGGGCCTGTCGGGCGGCGTTGATTCGTCGGTGGCGGCGGCGCTGATCCACCGCGCCATCGGCGACCAGCTGACCTGCGTGTTCGTCGATCACGGCCTGCTGCGTTTGAACGAAGGCAAGATGGTCATGGACATGTTCGCCAAGAACCTGGGCGTCAAAGTGATCCGCATCGATGCCGAGGACCAGTTCATGGGCCACCTGGCCGGTGTTGCCGATCCGGAGCAGAAGCGCAAGATCATCGGTCGCGAATTCGTCGAGGTGTTCGACCGCGAGTCGGGCAAGCTGGTCAACGCCAAATGGCTGGCGCAGGGCACCATCTATCCGGATGTGATCGAATCGGCCGGCAAGGGCAAGAAAGGCCAGACCATCAAGTCGCACCACAACGTCGGCGGCTTGCCGGAGCACATGAAGCTGTCGCTGCTGGAGCCGCTGCGCGAACTGTTCAAGGACGAGGTGCGCAAGCTGGGCGTGGCGCTGGGCCTGCCGCATGACATGGTTTACCGTCATCCGTTCCCAGGTCCGGGCCTGGGCGTGCGCATCTTGGGTGAAGTGAAGAAGGAATACGCCGACCTGCTGCGCCAGGCCGACGCCATCTTCATCGAAGAGCTGCGCAATACCCCCTACGTACCGACCGTGGTGCCTGGCTTCGACCAGGACGCCGTGCCGAAGAACTGGTACGAAGCGACCTCGCAGGCGTTTGCCGTGTTCCTGCCGGTGAAGTCGGTCGGCGTGATGGGCGATGGCCGCACCTACGAGTACGTGGTGGCGCTGCGCGCCGTGCAGACGCAGGACTTCATGACCGCGCACTGGGCGCACCTGCCGCATGAGTTGCTGGGCCGGGTTTCTAATAGGGTCATCAATGAGGTCCGAGGAATTAATCGTGTCGTCTACGATATTTCCGGAAAACCACCTGCTACCATCGAGTGGGAGTGAGGTTGCATTCTAACTCATTGATTTTATTGGGTTAAACTGATGCCATTGATGAGCCTTCCTGCATCGTCAATGGCATTTTTCATGGCATGGGACCTGCACGAGCAGGAAGGATTTAGCGATTCCATGTCATGGTCGGCAGTTACGATATGGTATCTAAACCTTAGATTTTGTTTTGCCCGCGCTTGAGCTGAGCACTAATTCCTCTGTGCTAAGCACGTAATCCGAATTATTAGCAAGGCGTTGAACCGCCAGGTCAATGAATGCCCGGGTGCGTGCTGGCTGCGAGGTCTTGCTGCCAAAATAGACGAAATAGCTCGCGAAGTCAGGCATGTGATCGAGCAGGATTGGAATCAATTGTCCTGTGCGGATGTATGGTGCCGCCGTGACTCCCGCGAGTTGCCCAAGTGCCTTGCCCGCAAGCACAGCCTGAAGTTCGAACAACTCGTCGTTGCTGCAGATCGCCGGTACGACCGGCTGATCTACTGTCTGCTCACCGAGCTTTACATGCCACGGTACGACTTTACCGGTCCCTGGATGCCGGAACGCGCTGCAGCGATGCTGTGCCAGCGCAGCCAGCGTTTGTGGCGCCCCGTGCTGCGCGAAGTAGCTTGGCGCGCCACAAATGACCATCTGCAGCGGAAACAGCCGCCGAGCGATAACGCCTTCGTGGGGCGATGCCCCCAAGCGGAACCCAACATCGACGCGGTCTTCCACCCAGTTGCCGACACGATCTTCGAGCAGGACATCCGGCTGAATACCCGGATGAATTTCACAGAATTCCTCAACCAGCCGCCAGAGAAGCGGCTGGAACGTGGTCCGAGGGCCAGCAATTCGCAAAGGACCGGCGAACTCGTCCTTTGCCGTGCGGGCGTTCAACAGTGCACGCTGCATACTGAGTACGGCCGGCTGCACATCTTCAAGCAATCGCTGCCCAGCATCGGTCAAGGACATCACACGCGTCGTGCGGTGAAATAGCCTGGCGTCCAGGTGAGACTCCAGTTGAGCGAGTGCCTTGCTTGCTGCCTGCGGGCTGATTCCGAGGTCCTGCGCCGCCTTGCGCAGGCTGCCCAATTCTGCTGCCTTGATGAAGGTCGTGATGGACCGAAGTTCGTTGATAGCCATAAGTAGTGCCTCCCTCGATGATTATCATCAATTTGATGCGGATAAATCAATCGAATTGTCACTATTCAGATGTCAGTGCTTTGTCTAAAGTGAATCCCGACAAACATCGAAAGGATCGGCCCATGAACTTCGTCACCCTGAACAACAAAATTCAAATGCCTGTCGTTGGTTACGGCGTTTTCCAGATTGCAGACGCCAATGAATGTCAGCGGAGCGTCGTCGACGCCATAGAAACGGGCTACACAGGCTCATCGACACCGCTGCCTCCTATATGAATGAAGAGGCGGTCGGTAAGGGACTTCGTGCAAGCGGCGTTCCGCGCGAAGAGCTCTTCGTAACTAGCAAGCTCTGGGTCCAAGATACGGGCTACGAACGCACGCAGCAGGCCATCGAGAAGTCGCTGCGTCGCTTGCAGCTCGACTATCTGGACCTCTATCTGATTCATCAACCCTTTGGCGACGTGCATGGTTCTTGGCGTGCGATGGAAGACGCCTACCGTGCCGGGAAGGTTCGCGCAATCGGCGTCAGCAATTTCCACCCGGACCGCTTGATGGACATCTTGGCGTTCAATGAGATTTCGCCCGCAGTCAACCAGGTCGAGGCCAACCCTTTCCAGCAGCAGGCGGAGAGTGCCGCTTTCATGAAGGAGATTGGCGTACAAGCCGAAGCCTGGGCGCCGTTCGCGGAAGGGCGTAATGGCCTGCTCCAGAACGAAGCATTGCTGGCCATCGCCTCGCATCACGGTAAAACGGTTGGCCAGTTAGTGCTGCGATGGCTGATGCAGCGTGGCATAGTGTCGTTGGCGAAGTCGGTGCGCAAGGAGCGCATGGCCGAGAACATCGCGATCTTTGACTTCGCGTTGGATCAGACCGATATGGACCGCATCCAGGCGCTCGACACCAACACGAGCAGCTTCTTTTCGCACCGTGATCCGGCTGTCGTCAAGTGGATGTCCGAGCGCAAGCTCGACATCTGAGCGCTGGCCATGAGTAACGCTATGCCCGATTCACAGGCGCAAAACGCCAACACAGTGTTGGCAATCATCGTAGCCAGCTACCTGATGATTGTGGTCGATATTTCCATCGTCATCACTGGACTGCCGCGCATTCAGGCCAGCCTCGGTTTTAGTGCCGCTCAACTCTCATGGATAACCAATGCTTATACGCTGACGTTTGGTGGGTTGCTATTGCTTGGCGCGCGTGCCGGCGATATCCTGGGGCGGCGTCGCATGTTCATTGCGGGCCTATCCTTGTTTACGCTGGCGTCGATGGCGATTGGGATAGCGCAGTCGGCTGGCTGGCTGCTCACAGCCCGCGCAATCCAGGGCGTTGGGGCAGCGGTGCTGGCACCGTCCACGCTGGCGTTGTTGTCTACCCACTTTGCTGAAGGACCCGAGCGCAATCGCGCACTGTCGATGTACGCCGCAGCGGCAGGCGTCGGGGCAACGCTGGGCCTGGTACTGGGCGGCCTGTTTGCTGATCTGGTTTCGTGGCGCGCCGGCTTCTTTATCAATCTCCCCATCGGCCTGTTGCTGATCGTTGTCGCCAGACGGCACATCGTCGAGCCGCCAATGCGTCCTGGCCGCTTCGACGTGGGCGGTGCAATTTGCTCGACCATGGGGATGACGGCACTGGTCTATGGACTCGTGCGTGCCGCCGAGGCTGGTTGGCATGACACCTTGGCGCAGTCGGCGCTGTTCGGTGGCGTCATCTTGACAGCAGTATTTGTCCTGATCGAGCGCCGCATCAGCCAGCCCATCCTGCCGTTGCGTTTGCTGGCAAACCGCGAACGCGCGGGTGCCTATCTGGCGCGCATGCTCTTCCTCGGCGGCGCCGTGGGCTTCTGGTTTTTCTCCACGCAGTTCCTGCAGGGCGTGCTGCATATGCGGCCCTTGCAGGCGGGCCTCGCCTTCCTGCCGGTAACGCTGCCCAACTTCGTCGCGGCGATGGGCGCACCCAGGCTAGCGCGGCGCGTTGGCAACGGCTCACTCATTCTGGCGGGCTTGTCGCTGGGCGTTGCTGGATTGCTTTGGCTAGGGCGGGCCGATGCCGGAGCGAGCTATTGGACGAGTGTTGTGCCGCCGATGCTATTAATCGGACTGGGCCAAGGTTTGCTACTAGGCCCTTTGACTGCCGCCGGAGTGGCTGGAGTCGCTCGCGATGACGCCGGGGCTGCCTCGGGCTTGGTTAACGTTGCCCATCAGCTTGGCGGAGCATTGGGACTCGGCTTGCTGGTGCTGGTCTTTGCCGGCGCAGCACCTATCGGCGCTCATGACAGCCAGGTGCTGGCCCATCGGATTTCAGCGGTCATGGACGCCGCTGGCCTGCTGCTTACTCTGGCGCTGATAGTGTCGTGGATTTTTATCGTACTTCCGCGTCGCAAAGTGAAACCCAAGCAACTGGAGGCAATATCGTGAAATCAATGATCTGTATGGCGCTGGGTGCTATAGCGGCCATCACAAGTGCGCGGGCCTCGCAGCCGCAAGTCGTTCAGCAAACTGTTGCAGTACGATCTGATGATGGGGGCGTTGCCATGGACGCCGCGCAGCATGCTGGTTCCGAGCAAGCGCTGGCGTCCGCCATGAGGGATTTCAGCCGAACCACCTGTGCCACCATGCTCGTCTTGAGCGCCATGTTCATCCCGATGATCGCGCTGGCCTCCAGCGCGGTCGGGGAAATTTACCGGCAGTTCATGGCGGCGATGGTGATCGCCATGTGGTTGACGATGCTGCTGGTGCTCGCCGTGGCGCCGGCATTGACACGGATGTGGCCACGCCGCGCGGGCCGGCCCATCGCCGCCAGCGCCGCTTCGCTGCCCAGACGATGCGCGCGCATGTTCATGCTATGCGCCGGTTTTGTCGCGGCGCTTGTCTGGGCCTTGCCAAGCGACAGTCTGGTCGGGTAGCAATTTCATGATCATCATGTCGGTGACGTTGCATACGGCCTCATGGCGTTTGCGCGCCGCCGAACGCTTGTTCGATGGCAGCGCCTGAAAATCAGGGGCGCTCAGTGGCGCGCAGATCAGTTCAAAATCGCCATCCGCGCGCGCAGTCGCGCCGCATTCCTGCCAGAAGGTGTCGTAGTCGGCGTGCACCTTGCCCTGTTGCCGCGCCCGGTGTACGACGCGGTTGTTGTTGCCCACCAGGCGCAAGGCCGCGCAATTGAGCTGCGCGCCCAGCGCTTCCAGTAGTCTGATCATCAGGTGCTTCGGGCGCAGACCGTGCAGTTCGCGGGTCGCCTCGCGTATCAGTTGCAGACCGACGCCGCACTGCGGACCTTGCATGCAGCCGATTCCCAGCACCATCCGCTGCTGTTCGACGAAAAAGGTGAACGCGCACGAGTACACCAGCGTGTCTTCCTTGAGCAGTTGCAGCACCAGTTCGCCCTCGCGCTCCATCGGCTCGACTGCCCGCAGCACCACACGATACGCGTCGCCTGTCTTGCCGGTCACGCTAGCCAGATCCACCGGCTTGTAGGCGGCGTGCAGAATCAGTTTTTCCAGCCCCAGCTGCTGCACGAAACGATAGTGCCCGGCCAGCAAAGTCACTCGCCGTGCGGGTGAAAACGCGTTGCTGAGATACGGCCGGTATATTTTGCATACCAGCCGGGGGCGGGCGACAACCAGCGCCCGGATCCACGCTTGGGAGTTGAGCACGGCCAGCCAATCACGTGTCGCATGCCGATGCAGCCACGCCCGCATGCACAGTTTGATGGTTTCGCGCAACTTGGGTAAGCCGATAAAATCCTTGGCGCCCGAGCGGACGGTAATCGTCGGCCAGTCGGCGTCCATGGTTGGTCTGGTCAGCCAAGCGTCGTAGTTTCTAGTGTTCATTGTGGTAAATCCGGTAATTTCATGCCTGATGGCGGTCAATATCGGAAGCGTAGGCAATGAATGTGCAAACAACGTTGGCGAATCGTGTAGATTGGATGACGGGCTGGCGGGCCGTCTCGGTGGAAGTGCGGATTCTGCGATATCGAAATGGATATCAGTCGCGACAAAAAAGTAATTGGCTCATTGCTAATGCAGGGGCTACATTGCTAATGAAATGTTACCGCAAACATTTTTTGCGAGGCTAACATGAAGGGCCGACATGCGAAATGATAAGACCCGCCAACAGGGTCACATAGGGGACAATCAATGCGGGATGATGCGGACAAAGGCTGCGGCGCTTTGGGCCGCCATTTCGCTACATGCCGTCAGGCGCAGCCGCTGACTCCCCCGATCCGATCTGTCTTTCCAATAGCAACCCGTCAGCGATGGCGCGCGCCATAACCAGGAGGTGCACACATAATCAATAGCAGTTGCCTTAATCCACGGATGATTTTTTATTAAAAAAACAGGAGACGTAATGAAAAAACCAGTCAAGCGCACCATGCTTAATCTTGCCGTGGCCAGCGCCTGCGGCATGCTGGCGATGCCGGGCTATGCCCAGCAAGCACCAGCCGAAACACCCGCCGCGCCCGCCACGCCGGAACCCGAAGAGGCGGTTAAAACCGTGACCGTGTCCGGTTCGCGCATCGCCGCGCGCGGCTTCACCCAGCCGACGCCGACCACCTCGCTGACCTCCGCCGACCTCGACAAGGTGGCCAAACCGAATATTTTCGATGCGCTGACCGAACTGCCTGCGTTGCAGGGCAGCACCGGCCGCACCACCAATACCTTCAGCACCTCCAGCGGCATCCAGGGCTTGTCGTCGCTGTCGCTGCGCGGCCTCGGCACGCTGCGCACCCTGACGCTGCTCGATGGCCAGCGCGTGGTCGGCGCCAACGTGACCGGCGTGACCGACGTCAGCCAGTTCCCGCAATTGCTGGTCAAGCGCGTGGACGTGGTGACCGGCGGCGCGTCGGCCTCCTACGGTTCGGACGCCATCGGCGGTGTGGTCAACTTCATCACCGACAAGAAGTTCACCGGCTTCAAGACCAATCTCTCCGGCGGCATGACCAAGTACCACGACGACAAGGGCGCCACCGTACAGGCGGCCTGGGGCAAGGGCTTCGCCGACGACCGTCTGCATGTCACGTTGAGCGGTGAGTTCAGCAAGCAGAACGGTATCGATTCGCCCGGCTTCGGTGAAGTGGGCGCGGGCGGCCGCACCTGGTACAACAATCCGGCGCTGCAGGAATCGACCAAGGACATGCAGGCGGCTGGCGCACCGCGCTACCGCAGCATCGTCAACGCCCAGCACATCCAGTACGCCAAGTATGGCCTGATCACCAACGGCCCGCTGCGCGGCACGGCCTTCGGCCCCGGCGGCACGCCCTATCCGTTCCAGTACGGCACCGATTGCGTCGGTAACTTCTGTATCGGCGGCGACCGTTCCGGCAGCGTTGGCGCCGGCACCAATCTGGCGATGAACTTCAAGCGTCAGGTCGCTTACACCCGTGTGTCGTGGGATCTGGACGCGGACAATGAAATCTATGTCACCGGCAACTGGGCGCAGGTCACCTCGGCCTTCTCGCCAAATCCGGGCGCGGCCAAGCAGGGCAATCTGTCCATCCGCTGCGACAACGCCTATCTGCCGGCTTCGGTCGCCGCGGGCTGCGCCTCGGGCTACCCAAGTGGCGTGATGTCGGTCGGTACCGCGAATGCCGAGTTCCCATCCAACATCAACGTGCACCCAACCCGGACCCAGCGTCGCGTGGTGCTGGGCGCCAACGGCAAGTTCCAGATGTTCAGCAAGGAATGGTCGTATGACGCTTATGCCGAGCATGGCGAGAACAAGACCGTCATCCAGGTCAAGGACATCACGCTCAACCCGCGCTATAACTTCGCCATCGATGCGGTCCGCGATGCCAATGGCCAGATCGTCTGCCGTAGTGCGGCGGCGCGCGCGGCCGGCTGCCAGCCGATCAATATTTTCGGCGACAACCCGATCAATATCGCCGGCTGGAACTACATCGCGCCGACCAACGGTCCCTTGCAACACACCGACTCGACGCAAAATGTTGTTAGCGCTAACATCAATGGCGAGCTGGCGCAAGGCTGGGCCGGCCCGATTTCGGTGGCGTTCGGCGCCGAATGGCGGCGTGAGGAATACTCGGTGTTTGGCGACCCTTACGGTGCCGGCGCGGCGGTCGAATCGCCTTACCGTCCCGAGTATCCGGCCGACCCGACGCTGTCGGTCACCGGCGACAACTGGTTCGCCGGCAACTACCACAACGGCAAGGGCGCGTTCAACGTCAAGGAAGCTTATGTTGAGCTCAATATTCCCTTCCTGAAGTCGGCCACCTGGGGCGAGGCCAATCTGAACATCGCCGACCGCGAAGAGAAGTACAGCACCGCCGGCAAGGCGCGCGCCTGGAAGCTCGGCGCCACCTGGCAGACGCCGATCGATGGCCTGCGCCTGCGCGCGGTCTCGTCGAGCGACGTGCGGGCGCCGAATCTGTCCGAGCTGTACGCGGCGATGACGGTCACCAATCAGGCCGTCAACAACAACCAGGGTCAATCGATCCAGATCCAGCAGCGCAACGTCGGCAACCCGGCGCTGAAGCCGGAAGTGGCGCGCAACAATTCCTTCGGCGTGGTGCTGAGCCAGCCGAGCTGGGCGCGTAACTTCAACTTCTCGGTCGATTACTACGACATCAAGGTCCAGAACGTGATCAACTCGTTGAATCCGCAGCAGGAAGTCGACCTGTGCTACGGCGGCAACCAGCAGGTCTGCTCGGCGGTGTCGATCAACGGCTCCGCGGGCACCAATTATGTGCTGGCGCAGAGCTTCAACTTCGCCTCGCTGCACACCCGCGGTGTCGACTTCGAGACGGCCTATCGTAAAAACATGAGCGACTTCGGCCTGCCGGGCAGCGTCACGCTGCGCGGTCTGGCGACGCGCATGATCCACTCGATCTCCGACCCTGGCGTGCCAGGCACCACGCCGAGCGAAGGCGCCGGCGCCATGACGGGCGCCACGCCGAAGTGGAAAGTAATGCTGACGCAGTCGTGGGACGGCCTGGCCAGCGGCAAGCTGGGTCTGAACCTGAGCCAGCGCTGGATCAGCTCCGGTGTGTTCAACAACGAGTACATCGAGTGCCAGACCAACTGCCCGGTATCCACCGCGGCGCACCCGACCATTTACGACAACCACATGCCGGGCGCGTTCTACATCGACTTCGGTGGCAACTACAGCTTCTCGAAGCAGGTCAGCGGCTACTTCAAGATCGACAATCTGGCCGACCGCGCGCCGGTGATGGTGCCGCAGACTAATCTCAGTCTGGGCCTCAATCCGGCGCTGTACGACTCGGTGGGGCGCACCTACCGCGTTGGCGTGCGCATGAACTTCTAATGACCGGAGCTCACACGACACGATGAAATATTCGATCACATTGCTGACCGCTCTGTGTTCGCTGAGCGTGGCTGCCCAGGCAGCCACCACCAGCGCGCGCTTTGAGCATTACAGTTACGCCGGCAAGGCATTGGAGCCGGCGTCGCCCAAGCCGGGGGAGTTCGTCAACCCGATCCTGGCCGGCTACTTCCCGGACCCGTCCGTGACGCGGGTCGGCGACGACTACTACCTGGTCAATTCCTCGTTCACCAATTTCCCCGGACTGCCGCTGATGCATTCCAGGGATCTGGTGACGTGGACCCAGATCGGCAACGCGCTGGACCGGCCGGAGCAGGTCGACTTCAGCGGCCGGCGCGGCTCGCAAGGCATTTACGCGCCGGACATCTCCCACCATGACGGCGTGTACTACATCATCACCACCTGCGCCGCCTGCGTGGGGGAGGTCAACAACTTCATCATCACCGCCACCAATCCGGCCGGACCCTGGTCCAAGCCGGTGACGGTCAAGGGGCTGAACGGGATCGATCCGTCGATCTTCTGGGATGAGGGCAAGGCCTGGATCGTCCACAACGACGCGCCGCAAGGCACGCCGCGCTACGACGGCCACCGCGCCATCTACCTGACCGAGCTCGATCCAGCCACGCTGCAGCTGAAAGGCAAGCCGCAGGTGATCGTCGACGGCGGCGTCAAGCCGGCCGCCAATCCGATCTGGATCGAAGGTCCGCATCTGCTGAAGAAAGACGGCTATTACTACCTGATCTGCGCCGAGGGTGGCACCGGGGATAACCACTCCGAGGTCGTGTTCCGTTCGCGCGACATTCGCGGCCCTTATCTGCCGGGGCCGGTCAATCCGATCCTGACCCAGCGCGACCTCGATCCCAAGCGCCCCAATCCGGTCACCACCGCCGGTCACGCCAAGTTCGTGCAGACCCAGAACGGCGACTGGTGGGCGGTGTTCCTGGCCACGCGGCCGTATCCCGGCAATATGTACAACATCGGCCGCGACACCTTCCTGCTGCCGGTGCAGTGGCGCGACGGCTGGCCGATGATCCTGGAGCAGGGCAAGACCGTGCCGTACACGCTGCCCAAGCCGAAGTTGCCCGCGCAAGCGGCGGCGACGCCGCCGATGAACGGCAACTTCAGCTACGTGGACGAGTTCGACCGGCCGTTGTCGCCGGCCTGGATCGGCGTGCGCACGCCGCGCACGCCGTTCTACAAGGTGGAGCAGGGCGCGCTGGTGCTGACCTCGGGCCAGCCGCTGGGCGATCTGGCCGGCGTGCCGGCCTTCATCGGCCGTCGTCAACAGCATCACGACGCGATCGTCTCGACCGTGGTGAACTACGCGCCACGGCACGATGGCGAGCGCGCCGGCCTGGTGGCGATGCAGAACGACGCCGCCTATGTCTTCCTCGGCGTCAGTCAGCTACAGGGCAAGCCATCGGTGGTGCTGTATAAGACCGAGGCGGGCAAGGAGACCTTGCTGGCTTCCGCTCCGGTCAGCGATGCGCGGGTGGAGTTGATCATGGAGATGCACGGTGGCCGCTCGGCCTACAGCTACCGCAGCGGTGGTCAGCTGCGCTCGCTGCAGTCCGATGTCGACGTGACCTTCCTGTCCACGCAGAAGGCCAAGGGCTTTGTCGGCGTGGTGATCGGGCCATATGTGCAGGCTGCGGAAACGCCGTGAGGCGTTGCCGTTGGCTTTAATGACCTGGTGACAGCAGCGCGGCGTTGCCCCACGAGACAGGTAACTGCTCGTTGTCGCCCGCCGTGCTGCGCGCCACCAGTTCAACGATCTTCACGCCCTGCACGTTGGCGCTCAGCGGCTGGGCCGGCTGGCCCCAGCGCAGCGGCTTGCTGCGCGACAGCAGCTTGCCGTCGCCATAGATCATGAAGGTCACCGCGCCATTGCGATCGCGCGCGGAATCGTCCACACCGACCTCGGCCGTCAGGCGGCCATAGCCCTTGTTCCGCACCTCCAGCCGCGAGTTGGCCAGCACGCCGACACCTGCCGCGTAGCCGGCGCCGCCGATGTGCAGCGTCTGACCATACGGCGTGCTGTCGGCGCGCGCGCCGCCCCAGCCGGCATACATCGGCCGCTCGCCGGCGCCCTTGGTGCCCGACCAGCCGGCCGACGAACGGAAGATGGACGGATCGGGTTGCGGCCGGGTCACGCCATCGACCGCCGGATTCACGCTGCCCGGCTGTTCCGACAAGTACACGCCATGCGCCAGCGTTCGCTCGCCATGGACGCGGAACACGCGCGTCTCGCGCGGCGCCACACGCAGCTTGGTGGCGCCGGTGAAGGTGCTGTCGGCCTTGGCCCACAGATCGGTCAGCGTGACCGGCGCGTCCTTGCGTAATTTGAGGTGCTCGGCGGTCAGGTCGGCGTCGATCGGGGCCAGTCCGCGGTTGAAGATGGCCACCGCCTTGTCGCCCGAGTCCAGCTGCTTGACCAGGATGGCGAGGTCGTCGGCGTCATAGGCCAGCGTGGCCTGGTTGCCGGCCGGGTCCTGGTTCAGCGCGATGATGTCGGCGTTGCCGACGATCTCCATCAGCGCCGGCGCCGTGCTGCGCAGGTCGGCGCCCAGCATCAGCGGCGCGTTGAGCATGGCCCACAGCGTGAAGTGTGAACGCGCCTCGGTCAGGTGGCCGGCGTCGAAATCGCCTTTGCCGATGAACAGCATGTCGGGATCGTTCCAGCTGCCCGGATGGGCATACAGTTCGCGCCGCACCGCGCTGTCGAAATTGGTCAGCATGCGGGTCCAGGCGGGCGTGATGTCATCGCTGGTGCGCGACAGGCTGCCGTAGTCCTTGCCCCAGGCGCGCACATTGGCGGCGCCCCACACGCACAGCGACAGCAGGAAATCGCCGTCGGGGTTGTGGCGCAGCAGTGCCGCGTTGATCTCCTTGAACTCCGCCTGCACCGCCGCGATGTCGGAGCGGTTGACCGATTGCAGGTCGAGCACCGGCGGCAGCGCGCGGAATTCGCCGGCGCGCACCTTGGGACTGTTGGCGCCATAGGCGCGCAAGCCGCAGCCGTCCACCTTGATGAAGTCGAAGCCCCAGTCAGCGAAGTACAGCGCGATGTCCTGATCGATATGGCCGTACAGGCCCACCTCGCGTTCCGCCACGCTGCCTTGCGGCAGGTCGGTCTTGTCGGGCGAGTACGCCTGCGAGCAGGTGTTGCGACCCAGGTCGGAGTAGATGCCCGCCTTAAGGCCCATCGCGTGCAGCTTGTCGGTGAACGGACGGAAGCTGCTGCGCTGGTCGCTGGTGGAGGAGGGGAAGCGGTCGGGACGGATGATCAGGCGGCCGTCTGTCTGCTGGCGCCGGATGGCCCAGCCGTCATCGATATTGATGTAGCGGTAGCCCTTGGCGGCCAGGCCGCTGTCGACGATGCGCTGCGCCGAACCGAGCACCTTGGCCTCGTCGATATCGGTGCCGAAAGCGTTCCAGCTGCTCCAGCCCATCGGCGGCGTGGCCGCGCGGCCGATGCTGTAGGCGCTCCAGCGCGCGCTCGGCGCCAGCGGGTCGCCGGTGGCGGCCGATGTCGCCGCGGTCGCGGCCTGGCCGAGAAAGGCGCACATCAGCAGCGCCGGCATCAGTTTGATTTTGCTTTGCATAAGGACTCCGTGCCTTTCGCTCATTGCGCCGGCGGCGGCAGCGTGACACCGGCGCTGGTTTGCACCACCGGCTTCATGGTGCCGTCGGCGTTGTATTGAAGATGTTCCACCGTGACCGCGCGGCGGCCGATGGCGCCGTTCATGTCGCCGATCGCCAGCGTGGCGTTGTGCAGGAACAGATACCAGTTGTCCTTGAACTGGACGATGCCGGGATGGATCGTGAAGCTGTACTTGCCGGAGCCGGTCAGCAGGCCGCGATACGTCCACGGGCCGGTGATCGAAGGCGCGGTCGAATAGGAAACGTGTTCGTCGCGCTGCGTGCCACGGTCCAGCGATGCGTAGGTCAGATAGTACATATTGCCGCGCTTGTGCAGCCACGGGCCTTCCTCGAAGTGGGGCGGGGTGATCTCCTGGATCGGGCCGTCCAGCTCGATCATATTGGGCTTCAGCTTGGCGATGTAGCACTGGCGATTACCCCACGCCAGCCAGGTGGTGCCGTCATCGTCGGTGAAGACGGTCGGATCGATGTCCTCCCAGCTGTGCGTGCCTTTCGGCGTCATCTGGTTGGTCACCAGCGCCGCGCCGCGCGCGTCGACGAAGGGGCCGGTCGGCTTGTCCGAGACGGCCACCGCGATGGCCTTGCCCGGATGGGTGGCGTCGTGCTCGACCGCCGCGTAGAAGTAGAACTTGCCGTTCTTTTCAATCGTTTGCGAGGCCCAGGCGTCGGCCTTGGCCCATTTGAAGTCCTTGACGTTCATGATCGGCCCGTGCGGGGTCCAGGTGCGCATGTCCTTGGTGGAGTAGACCAGCCACTCGCGCATATTGAACATCTGGTCGCGCTGCGCCTCGTCGTGGCCGACGTACAGGTACAGGGTGTCGCCGACCACCAGCGGCGCCGGGTCGGCGGTGAACTTGTCGCGGATGATGGGGTTGGCGCCGGGGGCGTCGGCGGCCCGCGCGAGCGGCGGCAGGGTCGTGGTCAACAGGCACAGCGAGGCGAGCGCCAGCAGTCGGCGCCGACGATACGTGATTTGCATTGTGTCTCCAGATATTGGTTTTGACAATGTTATGACGACCGCGCCGCGAAGCTGATCACTTTTTAGGGGTGATCGATACCGAAAGCAGTATGGCGGCGCAGGGCGTGATATGTGCGCCAACGAACGTAGCTAGCACATTTCAATTCAGAAAGCTATTAGACTTCCCCGTAATTTTACGGTATAATTGATGTAAATTTACAACAAACGTCGTCAGTAGCACCTCTGAAGCGGGCCTTGCGTCCGCGCTTTCCATGCGTGGCTAAAAGTCCTGCGACCCAGCCTCTTTTAGCACGCACACGACACTTTGGTATAGGCCGGCACGCCTGCCGGTCATTCGTGTCTACCCTGTCCGCCACTTGCGCGCGCCCGATCGCGCCATGGCAGCGCCGACAGGGTTCGCTGATTCCCATCGCCAGCCTGCGGCCGGCCGGGTCTCAATCCATTCGTCAAATCGAAGGAGAACCACAACGTGGCTAAACAAATTATTATCGACCATGTCTTCAAAGTCTTCGGCGATCAGCCTGAAGAGGCGCTGGCGCTCGTCCGCCAGGGCGCCAGCAAGCAAGACATTCTGGCCAAGACCGGCTGCACCATCGGCGTGTTCGACGCCACCCTGACCATTGATGCAGGCGAGGTGTTCGTCATCATGGGTCTGTCCGGCTCGGGTAAATCGACGCTGGTGCGCATGTTGAACCGGCTGATCGAGCCGACCGACGGCCGCATCCTGATCGACGGCAACGACATCAACACGCTGCCCGACGCGCAACTGCGCGCGCTGCGCCGCAAGGACATCAGCATGGTGTTCCAGTCGTTCGCGCTGCTGCCGCAACTGACCGTGCTCGACAACACCGCCTTTGGCATGGAACTGGCCGGCATGTCGAAGGCCGAGCGTCACGAGCAGGCCCGCCAGGCGCTGGAGCAGGTCGGCTTGGCCGCCTACGCCGGCAGCTATCCCGATGAACTGTCCGGCGGCATGCAGCAGCGGGTGGGCCTGGCGCGCGCGCTGGCCTGCGATCCGTCGATCTTGCTGATGGACGAGGCGTTTTCCGCGCTCGATCCGATCATGCGCACTGAAATGCAGTCGGAAATCCTGCGCCTGCAGCAGATCAAGCGCCGCACCATCGTCTTCATTTCGCACGACCTCGACGAGGCCATGCGCATCGGCGACCGCATCGCGATCATGAAAGATGGTCACGTGGTGCAAGTGGGCACGCCGGAAGAAATCCTGCGCAAGCCCGCCAACGATTACGTCCGCAGCTTTGTGCGCGGGGTGGATGCGGCGGCGGTGTTCAAGGCCGGCGATATCGCCCGCAAGAGCCAGATCGTGGTGTCGGAGTCGCCGACCCGTGGCGCCCGGGCGGCACTGTCGATGCTGGAGGATCAGGACCGCAGCTACGGTTACGTGGTTGATCCGAAACGCAAGTTCCTCGGCGTGGTGTCGGCCGATTCGCTGCGCAGCGCGCTGGACGGCCATACCGGTCCGTTGGGACTGGCGCACGCCTTCCTGCCGGAGGTGCGGTCGATCAATGTGGACGCGCCGGTCGCCGGCCTGCTCGGCCAGGTGGCGCAATTGCCTTACGCCGTCCCGGTAGTGGCCAACGACGGCAGCTTCCACGGCGCCATCAGCCGCACCACGTTGCTGAAGTTCCTCGACCCGAATACGCCGCCCATCGCTGAACCACAAAAACAGAAAGGACACGCATGAATCCGAATGCCGTAACCACAGCGGAAGCGACGGCGGAACCCGTCGCCCAGACCAACCCCTGGCTGCCGACGCCGCCAAGCGACACCTCGTGGCTGGACGCCGCCAAGCCTGCCGCGGCGCCCGAGCACGCCAGCGGCCTGCAGCACATCATGGATGGCGGCCTGCCGCTGGAATCCTGGATCAATCAGGGGCTGGGCTGGGTGGTCGCGCATTTTCGTCCCTTCTTCCAGACCGTGCGCGCGCCGATCGACGCCACGCTGACCGGCGTCGGCGACTTGCTGATGGCGGTGCCATCGATGACGCTGATCGCCATCATCGGCCTGCTGGCCTGGCAGTTCACCAGCCGCGCGCTGGCCGTCGGCACCGTGGCGGCGCTGCTGGTCGTGTCGGCGCTGGGCGTGTGGCCGGAGGCGATGGTCACGCTGTCGCTGGTGCTGACTTCGCTTGCCTTCTGCCTGCTGATCGGCCTGCCGCTGGGGATCTTCCTGGCCAGCAGCGACCGCGCGCAAAACATCCTGCGTCCGCTGCTGGACGCCATGCAGACCACGCCCGCCTTTGTGTATCTGGTGCCGGTGGTAATGCTGTTTGGTATCGGCAACGCACCGGGCGTGATCGTGACCATCATCTTCGCGCTGCCGCCGCTGGTGCGCCTGACCAACCTGGGCATCCGTCAGGTGCGTCCTGATCTGATCGAGGCGGCGCGCGCCTATGGCGCCTCGCCGTGGCAGTTGCTGAGCCGCGTGCAGTTGCCGCTGGCCATGCCGTCCATCATGGCCGGCATCAACCAGTCGCTGATGCTGTCGCTGTCGATGGTGGTGATCGCCTCGATGATCGCGGTGGGCGGTCTCGGCCAGATGGTGCTGCGCGGTATCGGCCGTCTGGACATGGGCCTGGCCACCGTCGGCGGCCTGGGCATCGTGCTGCTGGCCATCACGCTGGACCGTCTGACGCAGGCGATGGGCCAGCCGCGTCGCGGCGTGCGCCATTGGTATCAAACCGGCCCGGTGGGTATCGTGCTGCGGCTGGTGCGCCGTGGCGCGGCGCACGGTGAAACCGCCGCCCCCGCCAAACCTCTCACCACACAATAACAAGAAAGGAACCCGATGGATAGGATCAAACAATTTAAGGCGACGTACAAGTCGCAACGCAAGCGGCATTGGATCGTCGCGCTGGCGCTGGCCGTGCTGGCGCTGACCACCGGTCTCGCCATGGCGCAGACGCCGGCGGCCGGGCTGCCCGGCAAGGGCGTCAAGGTGCAAGCGCTGCAAAGCTCGCTTGCCGAGGAAACCTTCCAGACCATGCTGGTGGATCGCGCGCTGGAAAAGCTGGGCTATGAGCCGCAGCCGATCAAGGAAGTCGAATACCCGACCGCGCACATCGCCGTCGCCAATGGTGACGCGACCTTCCTCGCGGTGCACTGGGACCCGCTGCACAAGGACTATTACGAGCACGCCGGCGGCGACGCCAAGCTGATACGCGTTGGCGCGTATGCCGGTCCGGCCGCGCAAGGCTATCTGATCGACAAGGCCACGGCCGATCGCTACAACATCCGCAATATCGAGCAGTTGCGCGATCCCGGCCTGGCCAAGCTGTTCGATCACGACGGCGACGGCAAGGCCGACCTGACCGGCTGCAATCCGGGCTGGGGCTGCGAGGCCATGATCGAAAACCATCTGGATGCCTACCAGCTGCGCGGGACGGTCAAGCATGTGCAGGGCAGCTACGCGGCGCTGATGGCCGACACCATCGGCCGCTACAAGCGCGGCGAGCCCATCCTGTATTACACGTGGACGCCGTACTGGGTCAGCGGGGTGCTGGTGCCGGGCAAGGATGTGGTGTGGCTGCAGGTGCCGTTCTCGTCGACGCCGGATCACGCCAACACCAAGCTTGACGACGGCAGCGACTATGGTTTCGCGGTGAGCACGACGCGCATTGTGGTCAACCGCGCGTGGGCGGAGAAGAATCCGGCGGCGGTCCGGCTGTTTGAGGTGATGCGCTTGCCGATCGCCGACATCAACGCCCAAAACGAGCGCATGCGCGATGGCGAGAATACGCAGGAAGACATCGCCCGCCATGTGGCGGGCTGGATCAAATACCACCAGCCGCTGTTCGATAGCTGGATCGAACAGGCGCTGGCGGCCAAATCCTGAGTTTTACAACGCCATATCAGGTACTTTTTTCACCACGCCTGGCTTCTCGGTGGTGGCACCAGCCGGCACGAAGTTGTCCAGGCTTGGCGAGGCGATCGTCAGTTGCAGCGTTTCGGCGGTGGTGGCCCATTCGTTAGCCAGCAACTCCGGATGCTCATTGAGCTTTTTGCCGTAGGTCGGCACGATCTCGCGGATCTTGTCCTGCCAGGCGGACGTCTTGATGCGGTCCGGGAAGACTTTTTCCAGTAGCGACAGCATGATCGCCGGCGAGGTCGAGCCGCCCGGCGAGGCGCCCAGCAGCGCCGACACCGAACGGTCCGCCGACACCACGACCTCGGTGCCCAGCTTCAGCACGCCGCCCTGGCCTGGGATGTTCTTGATGATCTGCACCCGCTGGCCGGCCTGCCACAGGCGCCAGTCGCCGTCCTTGGCCTCGGGCATGTAGTGGCGCAGCGCCGCCATTTTCTCTTCCTTCGACAGTTCCAGCTGTTGCGCCAGATATTTCACCAGCGCGAATTCGTGCATGCCGACCTGCAGCTGCGGAATGATGTTGGACGGCGTCGTCGCCTTCGCGATATCGAAGTAGGAACCGTTCTTCAGATACTTGCTGGACCAGGTGGCGAACGGGCCGAACAGCAGCACGGTTTTGCCATCCAGCACGCGGGTATCCAGGTGCGGCACCGACATCGGTGGCGAGCCGGTATCGGCCAGGCCGTACACCTTGGCCAGGTGGCGCGAGGTCACTTCCGGATTCTCGGTGACCAGGAATTCGCCGCCGACCGGGAAGCCGCCATACTGCTTCGCCTCGGGAATGCCCGACAACTGCAGCAGCGGCAGCGCCGCGCCGCCGGCGCCGATGAAGATGCGGCCCGCGTCCACCGTCTGGATCTTGGATTTGTCGTTGATGTCGAACGCCGACACGCGCCAGCTGCCGTCGTCGTTGCGGGTGATCGAGCGCACTTCATAGCCGGTCGAAATCTTGACGCCGGCGCGTTCGCCGAGGTGCTGGTAGAACTGGCGGGTGATCGCGCCCAGGTTGACGTCGGTGCCCAGCGGCGAGCGCGTGGCGGTGACCACGTCATCGGCCTTGCGGCCTTCCATCATGATCGGAATCCATTCCTTGATCTTGACCGGGTCGGTGCTCATTTCCATGCCGGCGAACAGCGGCGAGGCCTTCAGCGCCTCGACACGCTTGCGGATGAACTCGCGGTTTTCCGTGCCGAACACCAGGTTCATGTGCGGCGTCGAATTGATGAAGTCGCGCGGATTGCCCAGCACGCCCTTGCGCACCTGGTGCGACCAGAACTGGCGCGAAATCTGGAAACTCTCGTTGATCTCGACCGCCTTGCTGATCTGCACTTTGCCCTGGTCGTCCATCGGCGTGTAGTTCAGTTCGCAGAGCGCCGAGTGGCCGGTGCCGGCGTTGTTCCAGCCGTTGGAGCTTTCTTCGGCCACCTTGTCCAGACGCTCGAACACCTCGAAGGTCCAACCCGGTTCCAGTTCGGCCAGGTAGACACCCAGCGTCGCGCTCATGATGCCGCCGCCGATCAGCAGCACGTCAACCTTGCGGTCGGCCTTGTCGGCGCGGAACTGGCCGCCGAACAGCGCCGAGTAGCCACCCCATACGGCCGCGGCGCCGACTGCCGCGCCAATGAACTTGCGCCGGGAGAAGCGCTTGCCTTTGGCGTCCACGGACGCATTGTTGTTTGGTTGACTCATGAAAATTATCCTCTTAATGAAAAGTATAGCGGTGCTGGCGCAGCGCTCAATGGCAGGCAATGTTGCTCTTCATGCACGTGGGGTGGCGGCACACATTTGCCTTGGTGCAATTGTCTCGGCGGGATCATAGTGTAGATTACTTGATTTAGACTATTGTGGATATCCGAAATTTTGTGTAGGTCAAGCGCTGGCGGCGGCGGGGCGGCGCCTTACGGTACACTGCGGACATGACTACAACCAACATACCGGCGCCCGGCGCTGTTCCGGGTGGCCGCATGCATCAATTGCGCTTCGACCTGAGCGATCTGCAAGCGATGGTCGCGGTGGTCGACAAGGGCGGTTTCCGCGCGGCGGCGCAGGCGCTGCATTTGTCGCAGCCGGCGCTGTCGCGGCGCATCGCCAAGCTGGAAGAGGCGCTCAATGTGCAACTGTTCGAGCGCAGTACGCGGCGCGTGGCGCTGACGCTGGTCGGGCGCGAGTTCTTCCTCAAGGCGGTCGAGATTCTGGAGAATGTGGAACGCTCGCTGCACAAGATCAGTGATATTTCGCTGACCCACTTCGGCCAGGTGACCATCGCCTGCGTGCCGTCGGTGGCGCACCACGTGCTGCCGCCCATCCTGCAGCGCTTCAACGCCGCCTTGCCGGGCATCCGCATCCGCGTGGCCGACGAGGGCGCGCACGAGGTGCTGACGATGGTGGCGCGTGGCGACGCTGATTTCGGCATCAACTTCCTGGGCGCCGGCGCGCCCGGCATCGATTTCGAGCCGGTGATCCGCGAGCAGTTCGTGCTGGCCTGTCCGCCGTCGCATCCGCTGGCCGGCAAGCGCGCGGTCAGCTGGGAGGACATCGGCCGCTATCCCTACATGACGGTGGCCAAGTCGAGCGGCAACCGCAAGGTGCTCGACGATGCGATGGCGCCGTCCGAGTGGCGGCCGCAGTCGTACATCGAGGTGCGCCATGTGTCGACGCTGATCGAGCTGGTGGCCGCCGGGCTGGGCGTGGCGGTGGTGCCGCAGATGGCGATGCCGGACGCGGCCAGGCTGCGGGCGGTGCCGCTGAAGGCGCCCGGCATCGTGCGCACGCTGGGCGTGATCCGTCGTACCGGCCGCATTTTCGCGCCGGCCGCGCAGCATTTGTACGAGGAGCTGAAGGCGGCGCTGGCGCGCGTTTGATGGACATGATTGATGTGTTTGGCGCATCAATCGCAAGAATCTTTGCATTTTACTTTATCAAACCGACTTCTGATAATGGGGATATAAGAACATCTGATTAGTAGGAGATCCCCCCATGAAAGTGCCTTCATATCGCGCATCCTGGCTGTCGCTGGCCTGCGTACTCAGCATTCCCGCCGTCCACGCCGAACCAGTACAGGTCATGAATTCGGGCGGCTTCTCAGCCGCCTACAAGGCATTGCAGCCCGAGTATGAACGCAGCAGTGGCGACACCCTCAGCACCGCCTGGGGGCCGTCGATGGGCGAGTCGCCGCAATCGATCCCGAACCGGCTGGCGCGCGGCGAGCCGGCCGACGTCGTCATCATGGTCGGCTACGCGCTGGACCGGCTGATCGCACAAGGCGTGGTCGATCCGGCCAGCCGCACCGACCTGGCCGATTCCCGTATCGGCATGGTGGTGCGCGCCGGCGCCTACGCGCCGGACATCTCCACCGTCGACGCGCTCAAGCAAGCCATGCTGCAGGCCGAGTCGATCGCCTATTCCGACAGCGCCAGCGGCGTCTACATCGAGCGCGAACTGCTGAAAAAGCTCGATATCGAGGCGGCCGTCAAGCCGAAGGCGCATATGGTGGAGAAAACCCCGGTCGGGCAACTGGTGGCGCAAGGCCGCTATGCGCTGGGCTTCCAGCAGGTCAGCGAACTGAAGCCGGTGGCCGGTGTGCAACTGGTCGGGCGTCTGCCGGAGGCGGTGCAGAGCGTGACCCGCTTCGCCGCCGGTGTGCCGTTCGCCGCCAAGCATCCGGAGGCCGGCCGCAAGCTGATTAAATTCCTCGCTTCGCCGCAGGCTCTGCCCGCGGTGGTCGCCAGCGGCATGGACCCGCTGCCCGGCCAATAAGTTTTTTCCATTCCAATGCCGCCGCCGTGCGGCAGAAAAGAGACTCAAATGACTGCCATTTCTAAAGCCTCGCCCTCGCGCGCAGGCATGGTGCTGCGTGTTACCAGCGGCAATTTCATGGAGATGTTCGACTTCTTCCTGTTCGGTTTCTACGCCACCGCCATCTCGCAGACCTTCTTCCCTTCCGATAACGAGGTCACCTCGCTGATGATGACGCTGATGACTTTCGGCGCCGGTTTCCTGATGCGTCCGCTGGGCGCGGTGATCCTCGGCGCCTATGTCGACCGGGTCGGCCGCCGCCGGGGTCTGATCGTCACGCTCGGGCTGATGGCGCTGGGCACCATCCTGATCGCCTGCGTGCCCGGCTACGCCACCATCGGCCTGCTGGCGCCGGCGCTGGTGCTGATCGGCCGCCTGCTGCAGGGCTTTTCCGCCGGTGCCGAACTCGGCGGCGTGTCGGTCTACCTGTCGGAAATGGCCACGCCCGGCAACAAGGGCTTCTATGTCAGCTGGCAGTCGGCCAGCCAGCAGGTGGCGATCATCGCCGCCGCCGGCCTGGGCTACGGCCTGAATCAGTACTTCAGCCCGGCGCAGATGAGCGAGTGGGGCTGGCGCATTCCGTTCTTCATCGGCTGCATGATCGTGCCGATCCTGTTCGTCATCCGCCGCACGCTGCAGGAAACCGAGGAATTCCAGCGCCGCAAGCACCGTCCCGACCTGCGCACCATTCTGCGTTCGATGCTGAACAACTGGGGGCTGGTGCTGGCCGGCACCATGCTGGTGGCGCTGACCACCGTGTCGTTCTACCTGATCACCATCTACACGCCGACCTTCGGCAAGGCGGTGCTCAAGCTCAGCACGACCGACAGCCTGATCGTGACGCTGTGTGTCGGCCTGTCGAACTTCTTCTGGTTGCCGGTGATGGGTTCGCTGTCGGACCGGATCGGCCGTCGCCCCTTGCTGCTGTGCTTTGCGCTGCTGGCCGCGCTGACCGCTTACCCGGCGCTGCACTGGCTGGTGCAGGCGCCGAGCTTCGGCCGTATGCTGACGGTCGAGCTGTGGCTGTCGTTCGTGTACGCCAGCTTCAACGGCGCGATGGTCGTGGCGCTGACCGAAGTCATGCCGGTCGAGGTGCGCACCACCGGCTTCTCGCTGGCCTATAGTCTGGCGACGGCGATCTTCGGCGGCTTCACGCCGGCCATCGCCACCACGCTGATCGACAAGTCCGGCGACAAGGCCTCGCCGGGCTGGTGGCTGACCTTCGCCGCCGTCTGCAGCCTGATGGCGACGCTTTACCTGTATCGCCAATACAGCAGCCGCCAGGCGGCGACGCCCAGTACTGTGGCGGGATAGTTTCGGCGGTGGAGGGCGGATGCGCACAATGTTGCCTCTGCTATATAATGAAAAGTAAACCGCCCCGGGCTTACTTTTTTCCGCCGACTTGCCAATGACTAATGCCAGCTCCTCCGCGCTCGTTCCCGAGCGCGGCAGTCCCCTGTCCTCGATTTTGCTGTTTGCCTTACCCGCGCTGGCGCTGACCAGCAAGAGTGGGTTGGGACTGGTGCAGTGCCTCATCCTGCTGGTGTTCCTGCGCTATCTGCCCGCCGTGGTGCGCGCCCATCTGCAACAATGGGGCGAGCTGCGCGAAGTGACGCTGGCGTTTTTCCTCTACTTCCTGATTTCGCTGCTGCGGCTGGTGCTGGATCATCAGCCGCTGCGCACGCTGGACGGACCGGCGCGGCTGTTGCTCGGCCTCAGCTGCATCGGCGTCATGTACTTTCTGCGGCCGCGCATCCGCTACTTCTGGCTGGGCCTGTGCATCACCACGATGGTGTCGGCGGCGGTGGCCAGCTGGCAGGTGTTCAGTGGCGAAATGACGCGCGCGGTCGGCTTCACCCATCACGAAATCACCTTCGGCGACCTGGCGTTGGCCTCGGGCCTGATGGCCGCTTGCGGCCTGGCGGTGTTCCGCGACCATCGGCTGGACAAGCTGAAATGGCTGCCGGTGGCGGCGTTGGTGTCGGGCTTGCTGGCTTCGGTGCTGTCCGGCGCGCGCGGCAGCTGGCTGGCGCTGCCGTTGCCGCTGGTGCTGGTGCCGTTGCTGACCTATGGCCGTCGTCTGTATGGCCGCCGCATCTATACCATCCTGGCGCTGGTGCTGGCGACGATGGTCCTCGCCTGCGTGATCCCCGCCACCGGCGTGGCGCGGCATGCTGAACTGGTGTACAGCGACATGCAGGCTTACCTCAACGGCGGCATCGCCAGCACCTCGGTCTCGATCCGGCTGGAGTTGTGGCGCGCCGCGTGGATGATGTTCGTCGAGCATCCATGGCTGGGTGTCGGGCGTGACAATTTTGACGCCGCGCTGCACGCGCTGGCCGCCGCCGGCCGCCTGCAACCGTCGCCGGCGCTGACCTTCAGCAGCGCCCAAAATGACCTGCTGCATTGCCTGGCCACCGGCGGCCTGCTGGACGCCTCGCTGCTGCTGATGATGTATCTGGCGCCGCTGCGCTACTTCACCAGCGAACTGCGGCGCCCGGATCAGGGCCAGCACAGCCTGGCGCTGGCCGGGCTGGTGCTGGTGACCGCCTTCATCGGCTTTGGCCTGACCGAGGCGATGTTCTGGCTGATGATGCCGAAGGTGTTTTACGTGATGATGGTGTGCAGCCTGATCGGCCTGTGCCTGGCGGTGCGCCACCGCGCGCCGACGCCACGCCGCATCCTCATCACCCGCACCGACAACATCGGTGACGTGGTGCTGACGCTGCCGCTGGCCGGCTATCTGAAGCAACTGTATCCGCAGGCGGAAATTGTGTTCCTGTGCCGGCTGTACGCGGCGGCCGTGGTGGCGCAGTGCCGCCATGTGGACCGGGTGCTGACGGTCGAGGAGCTGGGCAAGGACGTGGCGGCCAGCCTGCGTCAGACCGGTTGCGACACCGTGTTGTTCGCCTTCCCGCGGCGCGAACTGGCTTACGCCGCGCGCCGCGCCGGCATCGGCCGCCGGGTCGGCAGCGCGCGCCGCCTGTACCACTGGCTCACCTGTAATCGCCTGGTCAATTTCAGCAGTCCGTTGAAGCGTCTGCACGAGGCGCAACTGAGCTTCAAGCTGCTGCTGCCGCTGGGCGTGGACTACGAGCCGCCGCTGGGCGAGATCTGGAAGCTGTATGGCCTGAACACGCCACGCCATCCGGCCGCCGACGCCGTGCTGGCCGGCCCGCAATTCAAACTGATCCTGCATCCCAAGTCCAACGGCAATGGCCGCGAATGGCCGCTGGCCCACTACACCGAACTGGCACGCATGCTGGCCGACGATCCGGGCGTGCGCGTGCTGGTCACCGGCAGTCCGTCGGAAGGGCAGTTGCTGGCCGAGCAGGCGCCAGAACTGCTGGCCTTGCCGAACGTGGAAAACCTGTGCGGCAAGCTCGATCTGGCGGCCTTCACCGCGCTGATCGGCGGTTGCGACGGCCTGGTCGCCAGCGGCACCGGCCCGCTGCATTTGGCCGCCGCGCTGGGCCGTCCGGTGGTTGGCCTGTTCCCGCCGCTCAAGCCGATCGATCCGGCGCGCTGGGCCGCGCTGGGCGAGCGCGCCACCAATCTGGTGCGGCCGCAAGGCTGCGGCAACTGCGCCGATCCGGCCCAGTGCGGCTGCATGCTGGCGATCACGCCGCAGCAGGTGTTCGACGTGATTCGCGGCTGGCGCTAGCCGGCCTTATTTGGCGCCATTCATCGGCGGCCCGCAGTGCCGACGTTATCGTCGCCCAGCGGCGTCTCATTACTGAAACGCGGGCTGGGCGGCACGGCGAACGCGGTCACCGGGTCGGGGCGGCTCGGGTCGAAGTGGCCGTAGCCGTCGGCGATGAAAGCGGCGGCCGGCACGCCGGCCTGGCGCATTCCCGTCAGCACGGCCTGCGCCAACTCATAACTGCCGTAGTTGCTGTGGTGGGTATTGTCGATACGGCCTGGTTCGGGCTCGGCGAAGGCGCGCTGCGATAATGCCGGCCCCAGTGCTTCGTAAAACGGCTTGCTCATCGCGTTCAGGTCGATGAAGGCGACCTTCAATTCATCCGCCACCTGGCGCGCGGCGTCGGCATAATCGATCAGCGATGGCACGACCTTGCCGTGGCCGTCGAACCGGCGGCGTTCCATCGGCGAAATGATGACCGGCACGCCGCCATGCGCGCGAATGGCGGCCACGTGGGTGCGGATCTCTTCCTTGTAGGTGGTGAACGGGCCGCCTTTGCCGTCCTTGATCTGCTTCTGGTCATTGTGGCCGAACTGCATCAGCACCGTGTCGCCGTGGCGCATGGCGCTGAGGATCTTGTCGAGCCGGCGGCGCGCCAGCGCGTCGCGATAGGTTTCGCCGGATTCGCCATGGTTGGCGACGGCGATCCCTGGCTTGAGGAAGCGCGGCAGCATCTGCCCCCAGCTGTTGTACGGCTCGCCGGGCTGGTCGCAGACGGTGGAGTCGCCCAGCAGGAACAGCGTCGGCACCTGCGCCGGTGTGATGTCGATGGCGCGGATGGCCGGATGATCGCCATTGAATTCCAGCGTCAGGCGCCGATCCCAGGCCCAGGCTTCCTGCACGGTCTCGCGCGGTTCCTTGAGATCTACCTTGCCCGCCGCCACGCCGGCCACGGCGGGAATGCGTGGCGTGCGGAGATTGACGGTGAAGCTACGGATGACGCTGGCGCCGGGCGCGGTGGCCACCTGTTCCAGCATCAGCCGGCGCAGCTCGGCCTTGACGGTGGTGGTGGCGGCCTGCGCGCCACCCAGCGTGACCGTGACGTTGTAGTTGCCTTCCGGCAGATCGGCGGAGAAGAAGAACGGTTGGTCGCTGGTCAGGTAGGCGCCGCGCTTGCCGTCGGCTTCCGCGCGCACCGTCGCGCCGGACTCGAAGCCGAAACCGCGCGCGCGGTTGTATTGCATGTCCGGCGCCACCACGGTGCCGCCGGCGGATGGCCGCGCCGCGTCGAAGCTGAAATGCCAGGAGTCGGCGGCGTGCGCCGGCAATACTGCGCCCGCCAGCATCAAGGCCAGCAGCATCGGTTTCATCTGGTTCAATGGGGTGTCTCCACATGGCGAATTTTGAGTATCTGAATTCCGTCATGGCGTGTCAATTCCCCTTGCGCATGTAATCAGCATGACGATCAGTTTGCACGCATCTGGTGCCTTGCCGCACCACTGAAGTGCCGCCACCTGCCAAAGCGCCGCGAAAATGCCTGAAAAAGGCTGGCACAGCTTTTGCTGCACTAGATACCAACGAGAGGTGAGCCGACGTCGGTCGCGCACATCTTGAGATGGTGGCTAGGGTTCCGGCTGTGTACGCACAGCGCTGGTCCGAGAGCCGCCGGTTCCAGCCGCTACGCGGCGGGAGCTACACGGAGGGATAAAAGCCCGGGAGAACGATTACGCCATGTGATCGCTCACCTCCCGTTTTTGTCCAACCGAATGGAGCTCCTACATGCGCATCTCCCTCTACCACAGCATTCTTCGTCGCTCGCTGCTCACGTTGGCAGCTTTCAGTATCGCTTGCGCCGCTCCGGCGCGCGCGGAAATCAAGGTCGGCCTGTCCGACTGGCCGGGCTGGGTGGCCTGGTATGTCGCGGAGCAGCAAGGCTACTTCAAGCAGCACGGCGCCGATGTCAAGCTGGTCTGGTTCGGCAATTACACCGATTCGGTCGCCGCGCTGTCGGCCGGCCGCCTGGACGCCAACTCGCAAACCTGGTCCGACACCATGGCGCCGCTGGCGAAGAAGGTCGATATCAAGGCGGTGCTGGTGAACGACAACTCCGCCGGCAACGACGCGCTGATGGTCACGCCGAAGATCCGCTCATTCGCCGAGCTCAAGGGCAAGCGTATCGCGCTGGAGCAGTACAGCATTTCGCACTTCGTGCTGGCCACCGCGCTGTCCAAGAACGGTATGTCGATCAAGGATGTCAACGTTATCAACCTGTCGGCCGGCGATGCGGCGGCGGCCTTCATGGCCGGCCGCGTGGATGCGGCGGTGGTGTGGAATCCGTGGGTCAGCAAAATCGAAGGCAGCGGCAAGGGGCGGGCGCTGTTCACCTCGCGCGACATGCCGGGACTGATTCCCGACCTGCTGGTCGCCAACGGCAAGGCGCTGCGCGACCAGCGCAAGCGTCAGGAACTGGTCGGCATGATTCGCGCATGGTTCGATGCCGAGGCCTATATCCGCTCGCATCCGGACGAGGCGGTGAAGGTCATGGCGAAAGTGGTGGGCCTGAAGCCGGCTGAATACAAGGTGTTCCTGCCGGGCACCCGCTTCTTCGGCGCCAAGGAAAACACCGCCGCCTTCACGCCGTCGGCGCCGGAATCGCTGTTGTCTTCCGCGCCGGTTATCTACCGCTTCCTCAGCGAGAACAAGCTGATTAACGGGCCGGTGGACTACAGCACCGGCATCGACGCCTCGCTGCTGCAAGACGCGCTGAAAAAATGAAGCCGATGCGCAACGAACTGTCGGCCCAGCCCAAGCGCGTGCGCAACCGGCGCTCGCCGTGGGCGGTGCACGGCGAGCTGAGTGGACGCCTGCGCCTGCTGCTGGCCTGTGTCGGCTTCGCCGTGCCGCTGCTGGCATGGCTGCTGATCTCGGTGGAAGGCTGGGCCGATCCGGTGTTCTTGCCGCCACCATGGCAGGTGGCCGCGCAGGTCGCCGACTGGTATGGCGAGGGCGAACTGGTGGGCGACATCCTGGTCAGCATCAGCCGCGTGCTGGGCGGCTTTCTGCTGTCGGCGGTGATCGCTGTGCCGCTCGGCGTGCTGATCGCCACCTGCGCGCCGGTGCGCGCGCTGCTGGAGCCGCTGACCGAGTTCTCGCGCTATCTGCCAGCGGTGGCCTTCATTCCGCTGATCATGCTGTGGGTCGGCATTGACGAGAGCGCCAAGATCGCCGTCATCTGGGTCGGCGTGTTCTTCCAGATGGTGCTGATGATCGCCGAGGACGTGGTGCGGGTGCCGGCCGCGCCGGTCGAGGCGGCGCGCACCATGGGCGCCAGCAACGAGGAGATCATCCGGCATGTGCTGATTCCGGCGGCCAAGCCGGCCATGTTGACTACGCTGCGCTCGGCCATGTGCCTGGCGTGGACCTATCTGGTGGTGGCCGAACTGGTGGCCGCCAATTCGGGGCTGGGCTTTGCCATCCTGAAGGCGCAGCGCTTCCTGCAGACCGACCGCATCTTCACCGGCATCCTGCTGATTGCCCTGATCGGGCTGCTGACCGATCAGGGCTTCCGCTGGCTGCACCGGCGTTGTTTCCCCTGGTATCACCTGAGAGGATAAGCATGACACCCAAGATTGCCGTATGCGGCCTGGATAAATACTACGGCCGCGGGAAGGCGCGCACCCTGGCGTTGCAGCAGGTGGACCTGGACATCGCCCCCGGCGAGTTCGTCACGCTGGTCGGCGCCTCAGGCTGCGGCAAGTCGACGCTGCTGCGCACCATCGCCGGCCTGGAGGAATACGCGGATGGCACCATCCATTGCAACGGCAAGGATGTCGACGGTCCGGGGCCGGACCGCGCCATGGTGTTCCAGAGCTACAGCCTGTATCCGTGGCTGAGCGTCAGCGCGAATATCCGCTTTTGCCGCCGCCTGGCGCACCAGCGCGCCAGCAGCAGCAGCGAGATCGAAGTGGCCAGCGGCCGTGCCGACGCGCTGATCGACCTGATGGGACTGCGCCATGTGGTCGACGCGTATCCGGCGCAGCTGTCGGGCGGCATGCAGCAGCGCGTGGCGATCGCCCGCGCGCTGATGTCGCGGCCCGATGTGCTGCTGATGGACGAGCCGTTCGGCGCACTCGACGCGCAAACCCGGGAAGTGATGCACGACCTGATCCGCCACGTCTACCAGCTGGAAAAGACCACGGTGGTGTTCGTCACCCACGATGTGGAGGAGGCGATCTACCTCGGCCAGCGCGTGGTGGTGATGGCGCCGCATCCCGGCCGCATCGACGCCATCGTCGAGGTGCCGTTCGGCGCGCGGCGCGACCAGGACCTGAAGCTGGCGCCCGAGTTCCTGCAACTGAAGCGCCACATCCTGCAGCGCATCCGCGCGACCTCCGGCGTGCGCACCGACCTTGAACAACTCGAAAAACTGACCCGTACCGCATCAGAAGAAAGGAATGCCCGATGAACGCATTCGACCACGAAGCCACCGCCCACGCCGCCGCGCTGGCGCCCGATCTCGATCCCGCCCGCGTGCTGTGGACCGAACGTTTCCCCGGTGGCGCGCACTGGTCCTACCGCGCGCGGCGCGGCACCACGCTGCGCTTGATCGACGTCGACGGCGGCGCCAACGCCTCGGTGCTGCTGTACCGCGCCGACGAGCGCCTCGAACGCCTGAATATCCCCGATACACTGAAGGCGCAACACACCGCCCATCTGACCGCCGGCCATGTGCTGTATTCGGACATGGGCCGCATCCTGGCCTCGATCAGCCGCGACACGGTCGGCTGGCACGACCCGCTGTGCGGCGTGTCGGACGCCGACATGGTGCTGCGCCGCCATGGCGTGCAGCGCTATCAGGAGCACCGCAACGCCATGTACCGCAACGGCAAGGACAGCCTGCTGGTTGAAATGGGCAAATGGGGCCTGGGCCTGCGCGACTTCGTGCCCGGCGTGAACCTGTTCTCCAAGGTGGTGGTGGACGGCGACGGCGCGCTGCGCTTCGTGCCGCAACACACGAAGGCCGGCGACTTCGTCGAACTGCGCTGCGAAATGGACACGCTGGTGCTGATCTCGACCGCGCCGCATCCGCTCGATCCGCGCGCCGACTACGCGCCCGGCAAGGTGGCGCTGGTGGCGTGGGATTCCGGTCCGGCCGGCATGGACGACGCCTGCCGCCTGTCCTGCCCGGAGAATGGCCGCGGCTTCCAGAACACCGACATCATTTATCGCTAAGGAGACATCATGCACACGCTGAGCGAAAGCACGCTGGACGCGGCGCACGCGTTGTCCGACACCTATCTGCCGGCCGGCGAGCCATGGCTGCACCAGCTGAAACACGGCCAGACCATGCGCATCGTCGACCTGGAGGGCAACCAGGCGGTCGACACCATCTTCTACAACGCCGACGATAACGAGGAAAGCTACAGCGTCACCGACACGCTGCTGCGCCAGGGCGGCATCTACCTGTCGACCGGCTCGGTGCTGTATTCCAACCGTGGCCGTCCGATGCTGACCATCGTCGCCGACACTTGCGGCCGCCATGACACGCTGGGTGGCGCCTGCGCGGCCGAGAGCAACACGGTGCGGTATGCGCATCAGAAGAAGTTCATGCACAGCTGCCGTGATAACTACCTGCTGGCACTGGCCCACGCCGACATCGGCCTGGGCAAGCGCGACTTGGTGCCGAATGTCAATTTCTTCATGAACGTTCCGGTGACCGAGGACGGCAAGCTGACCTTCGAGGACGGTCTGTCGGCGCCCGGCAAGTACGTCGAACTGCGCGCCGAAATGGATGTCTGGGTACTGGTCTCCAACTGCCCGCAACTCAACAACCCATGCAATGCCTACAACCCGACTCCGGTGCGCTTTGTGATCTGGGACGCTAAAGAGGAACACCATGTTTGAAAAAATCCTGATTGCCAACCGTGGCGAGATCGCCTGCCGCGTGATCCGTACCGCGCGCCGCCTTGGCATCCGCACCGTGGCGATTTACTCGGAAGCCGATTTGGAGTCGCTGCACGTGCGTTTGGCGGACGAGGCGGTATGCGTTGGCCCGGCGCCGGCGGCGGAGAGCTATCTGCAGGCCGACAAGGTGCTGGAGGCGGCCCGCCGCACCGGCGCGCAGGCGATTCATCCGGGCTACGGCTTCATGAGCGAGAACGCGGCGTTCGCCGAAGCCTGCGCCGCGCACGGCATCGTCTTCATCGGCCCGACGCCGGCACAGATGCGCGCCTTCGGGCTGAAACACACGGCGCGCGAACTGGCGCAACGGGCCGACGTGCCGCTGCTGCCGGGCACCGGCCTGCTGGACAGCGTGGCGCAAGCGCAGGCCGCCGCGCAGCGTATCGGCTTCCCGGTGATGCTGAAGAGTACCGCCGGCGGCGGCGGCATCGGCATGCGCCTGTGCCATGACGCCAACGACCTGACATCGGCCTACGCGTCGGTGCGCCATCTGTCCGAGAACAACTTCAAGAACAGCGGCATCTATCTGGAAAAGTTCGTGCAGCGCGCGCGCCACGTCGAAGTGCAGATTTTCGGCGACGGCGCCGGCCAGGTGGTGTCGCTGGGCGAGCGCGATTGCTCGGTGCAGCGCCGCAACCAGAAGGTGATCGAGGAAACGCCGGCGCCTGGCTTGACGGATGGCACGCGCCAGGCATTGGCCGCCACCGCCGTGCGGCTGGGCAAGTCGCTCGGCTACCTGTCCGCTGGCACGGTGGAGTACGTGCTGGACGCCGATACCGGCGCCTTCTATTTCCTGGAGGTGAACACCCGGCTGCAGGTCGAGCATGGCGTGACCGAGGAGGTGTTCGGCGTCGATCTGGTGGAATGGATGATCCGCGCGGCGGCCGGCGGTTTCGCGCTGCCGGCGCAGGACCAACTGATCGCGCACGGCCACGCGATGCAACTGCGGGTCTACGCGGAAGACCCGGCGCGCGATTTCCAGCCATCGTCCGGCGTGTTGACGGCGGTCGAGTTCGCGCCCGGCCTGCGGGTGGACACCTGGGTGGAGCGCGGCATCACCGTCAGCCCGTATTACGATCCGCTGCTGGTCAAGCTCATCGTCAAGACCGATAGCCGCGCGGATTCGGTGGCCCGGCTGTCGGCCGCGCTGAAGCACACCCGCATCGACGGCATCGAGACTAATCTGTCGTATCTGGCACGGATTCTGGGTTATGGCGAGTTCGCCGCCGGCCGTCAGATCACGCAGATGCTGGCCGCGATGGACTTCCGGCCCGACACCGTGGAGGTGCTGGACGGCGGCATCCAGACCACGGTGCAGGATTATCCGGGCCGCATGGGCCTGTGGGCGGTTGGCATCCCGCCATCGGGGCCGATGGATTCGTACGCGCACCGCGTCGCCAACCATTTGCTGGGCAATGACGCTGGCGCGGCGACGCTGGAAATGACATTGCAGGGCGCCACGCTGCGCTTCAACACCGCCTGCACGGTGGCGTTGGCGGGCGCCGACCTGGGTGCCTTCGTCAGCACGCCGAGCGAGCGGCGCGAGCTGGCCAATTGGTCGCTGCATCATATCGGCGCCGGCGAGATCCTGCGCTTTGACGGCGCACGCGGCGCCGGCGTGCGGGCTTACGTGGCCTTCGCCGGCGGACTGGATGTGCCGCAATATCTGGGCAGCCGCGCCACCTTCACGCTGGGGCAGTTCGGCGGCCATGGCGGGCGGGCGCTGCGCGCCGGCGACATGCTCAAGCTCAAACCGGCGACGGCGTTGCCGTGCGCCTTGCCGGCGGCCGCGCTGCCGGCCTATGCGCATCACTGGGACATCGCGGTCCACTACGGCCCGCACGGCGCGCCGGACTTTTTCTCGGACGACGATGTGGCGATGTTCTTCGGCACCGACTGGCAGGTGCACTTCAACTCCAGCCGCACCGGCGTGCGCCTGGTCGGGCCGAAGCCGCAATGGGCGCGCACCGATGGCGGCGAGGCCGGGCTGCATCCGTCCAATATCCACGACAACGCCTATGCGATCGGCTCGATCGATTTCACCGGTGACATGCCGGTGATCCTTGGGCCGGACGGCCCAAGCCTGGGCGGCTTTGTCTGCCCGGCGGTGATCGTCTCGGCCGATTTGTGGAAGATGGGGCAGCTCAAGCCGGGCGACACGGTGCGTTTCGTGCGCGTTTCGCAGGAGGAAGCGGCGGCGCTGCGCGACGCGCTGGAGCAGGTGTTCGAGCAGACCGCGACCGCGCAGCCGCGGTGGACGCCGCCGGCGACGGCGGCCGGCCAGTCGCAGCCCGCCGTCGCCGGCAGTGCGCGGCTGGCGGACGGCACGCCGGTGGTGTTCCGCCGCGCCGGCGACGACTATCTGCTGGTGGAATTCGGCGAGCAGGTACTGGATATCAACTTGCGCTTCCGCATCCACGCGCTGATGCTGGCGCTGGAGGAGGCGCGCTTGACCGGCGTGATCGACCTGACGCCGGGCATACGCTCGTTGCAGGTCCACTTCGACCACCGCCGGCTGCCGGCCGCCGCGCTGATGGCGCGTCTCGGCGCTTTGGTGGTGGCGCAGGGGCCGGTGGAGGACATGGTGGTGCCATCGCGCATCGTCCATCTGCCGCTGGCGTGGAACGACACGCAAACCCGGCTGGCGATCCAGAAGTATGAAACCACGGTCCGCCCCGGCGCGCCATGGTGCCCGAGCAATATCGAATTCATTCAGCGCGTCAATGGCCTGGATAGCGTTCAGGATGTTTACGACGTGGTGTTTAACGCCAGCTACATGGTGCTCGGCCTCGGCGACGTTTATCTGGGCGCGCCGGTGGCCACGCCGGTCGATCCGCGTCACCGCCTGGTGACCACCAAGTACAACCCGGCGCGCACCTGGACGCCGGAAAACGCGGTCGGCATCGGCGGCGCCTACCTGTGCGTGTATGGCATGGAAGGACCGGGCGGCTACCAGTTCGTCGGCCGCACGGTGCAGATGTGGAACCGCTATCGCCAGACCGCCAGCTTCCGTGACAACAAGCCGTGGCTGCTGCGCTTCTTCGACCAGATCCGCTTCTACGAAGTCAGCGAGGAGCAGTTGCTGGAGCATCGGCGCGACTTCCCGCTGGGGCGTTTCGACGTCCGCATCGAGGACACCACCTTCTCGCTGGCCGATTACAACGCCTTCCTGCGGCGCGAGGCCGATTCGATTGCCCGCTTCAAGCAGCGGCAGCAGACCGCGTTCGAGGCGGAGCGCGAGCGTTGGCGCGTCAGCGGCCAGGCCGACTGGAGCGCCGAGGAGGCCGGTGGCGTGGAAGCCGGCGAGGCCGAGCTGCCAGCGGGCAGCCGCTACCTGTCGGCGGTGGTGCCAGGCAGTGTGTGGCAGATCGTGGCGCCGGCCGGCACCCAGGTGCGCGAGGGCGACACGCTGGCGATCCTGGAGTCGATGAAGATGGAAATCGCCCTCAAGGCCACCTGCGACGGCACCGTGGCCGAGTGGCTGGTGGGCGAGGGCAGGGCGGTGGCGGCAGGGCAGCATGTCGCGGTATTTAACATTCAACAACCTTGAAACGGAGAACAGCATGAAGATGAAGGCAATTACCTCGGCAGCCATTCTGAGTTTGCTCGCGGGCGCGGCCCTGGCGGACGACGCGACGCTGACCGGCCACGTCGACCTGACCAGCAAATATATCCTGCGCGGCATCAGCAGCACCTATGGCCCGAGCAAGCCGGGCACCGGCAATGCCAACGCCGACGCGCCGGAATCGGAACACCCGGTGTTGCAGTGGGGCGCGGACTGGACGCATCCGGATGGTTTCTACGCCGGCTACTGGGCCTCGCAGATCAACTATTCGTACCGCCAGTTGGGCAAGTCGTATGCCGACCGCAGCATCACCGACTTCCAGCATGACAAGTCGGTCGAAAACGACTTTTATGGCGGCTACAACGGCAAGCTGGGCGAAGTCGGTTACACGCTGGGCCTGACCGGCTACTATTACCTCAACGGCACAAACTCGAACGCGTTCGAGACCAAGCTGGGCATCAGCTATGGTCCGTTCAGCGCCGCCGCGCAAACCCTGCTGAAAGATGTCATCTGGGGCAACAAGGGCGATACCTACTGGACGCTGAACTACACCCAGCCGCTGCCGGCCGACATCACGTTCACCGCGTCGCTGGGCTACTACACGTACAAGAAGGAGGGCCGCTACCTGGGGTCCACCGACACCTTCGCCGGCCTGGCCTGCGGCGCCGGTACCAGCTTCCTCGTCAACGGCTGCTTCGCCGGCGGCACGCCGAAGTCGTCCGGCTTCCGCCATCTGGTGATCGGCTTCACCCAGCCGATCGGCAACAGCGGCTTTACCTGGGGCTTGCAGGGCTTGATCGGCGGCGACAACCGCTTTGGCGTGTCGCAGGACAGCCGCGTCAGCGGCACCCTCAGTTATGGATTCTAAGGAGCGCACGATGGAAATCAATGCTTTGCACGCCGCTTACCGTGCGCGTTCGCTGACGCCGGCGCAGTGCGTCGAGCAGGTGCTGGCGCGGATCGCCGCCAGCGGGCGCGATGAAGTCTGGATCAGCCGCGTCGATGCGGGGGCGTTGCGCCAGACCGCGAGCCAGCTGGATGCGTTGCTGGCCAGCGAAGGCGCCGACGTGCTGGCGCGGTTGCCGCTGTTTGGCGTGCCGTTCGCCGTCAAGGACAATATCGACGTCGCCGGCATGCCGACCACGGCGGCCTGTCCCGCCTTCGCCTACACGCCGCGGCGCTCGGCGACGGTGGTGGAGCGCTTGCAGGCGGCCGGCGCCATCCTGATCGGCAAGACCAATCTGGATCAGTTTGCGACTGGGCTGGTCGGCACGCGCTCGCCGTATGGCGTGGTGCGCAATGCCATCGACGAGGACTATGTCTCCGGCGGCTCCAGTTCCGGTTCCGCCGTGGCGGTGGCGCTGGGACTGGTCAGCTTTGCGCTGGGCACGGACACCGCCGGCTCCGGACGCGTGCCGGCCGGCTTGAACAACATCGTCGGACTGAAGCCGACGCCGGGCCTGATCAGCACGCGCGGCGTGGTGCCGGCGTGCCGCACGCTCGATTGCGTGTCGGTGTTCGCGCTGACGGTGGCGGACAGCTGGCAGGTGCTGAGCGTGGCCGGCGGCTATGATCGTGAGGATGCCTATTCGCGCCAAATCGAGATGCGCGGTGTGCGGCGGCGCGGTTTCCGCATCGCGGTGCCGGCGCAGCTGGAGTTCTTTGGCGACGCCGCAGCCGAGCAGGCGTTTGCGGCGACGCTGGACGCGTTGCGCGCCCGCCCGGAGTGCACCGTCGGCACGATCGACTATGCGCCGTTCCGCGACGCGGCGGCCTTGCTGTACCAAGGGCCGTGGGTGGCCGAGCGGCTGGAGGCCAGCGGCCCGCTGTTGGCCGAACAGCCGGAGGCGGTGCATCCGGTGGTGGCGGGCATCGTCGGTCAGGGCCACGACTACAGCGCGCTGGACGCGTTCAAGGGACAGTACCGGCTGGCGGAACTGCGCCGCGCGGCCGAGGAGGCGCTGGCGGACTATGATTTTCTGCTGGTGCCGACCACGCCGACCATGCCGCGTATCGACGCCGTGCTGGAACAGCCGGTGGTGCAGAATTCGCGCCTCGGCTATTACACCAACTTTGTCAACTTCTTCGACATGGCGGCGCTGGCCGTGCCGGGCAAGGGGCGCGCGGACGGCTTGCCGGCCGGCGTGACGCTGATCGGCGCCGGCGGCGCGGACCAGGCCTTGGCTGCCGCCGCGCAGGCGTTGTTGGAAGGTGGCGAGGCGCAGCAGGTGGCGTTTGAGCCATTGCCGTTCAATGAGCCGACGGTGCGGCTGGCCGTGGTCGGCGCGCATCTGCAAGGCCAGCCGCTGAACTGGCAACTGGTCGAACGCGGCGCGCGCCAGGTGGCCGCCACGCGGACGACGCCGCATTACCGCTTGTACGCGCTGCGCAACACCACGCCGCCCAAGCCGGGGCTGGCGCGGGTGCTGGAGCAGGGGGCCGCGATCGAGATCGAGGTGTGGGAATTGCCGCTGCGCCGCTTCGGCGAGTTTGTGGCGGAGATTCCGCAGCCGCTGGGCATCGGTTCGCTGGAACTGGCGGACGGCACTTGGGTGAAAGGCTTCATCTGCGAGCCGGCCGCGCTGGCCGACGCCGAGGACATCACGGCGTTCGGCGGCTGGCGCGCTTATTTGGGCCGCGCTTCCTGAACGGTGGGCAGTGTCATGCCTTCGCCGAGGAAGAAGCTCGGGTGCGGCGGCTGGTTGTAGCCGGCGTTTTGCGCCGCCACCTGCACCCGGTACTGGGTGTCGTGCATCAGCGTCGGCAGACGGTGAGTGGTCGGCGCGGTGGTGCTGAACACCAGCAGCGCGTCGTCGGTGGCGCTGCGCCACACCACTTCCTCGCGCCAGTCGCCGAACAGGTCGGCCGACAGCACCGGCGTGGCCTTGGTGCCGTTGTTGGACGCGGCGCCAAAGTTGGCACCATCCAGCAGCAACGTGAGTTGCTGCGTCCGCGGCTGCCATTTGGCGATGCGCGTGCCGTCCAGCGTTTCACGCAGCAGGTCGCCGTCCCACCACAGGCCGAAGTTGACCGCGCGTGGCCGCAGCGGCGAAATCTGCCGGCCGTCCGATGCCATCAGGCCGCCGGTGCTGGCCCAGCATTCGTTGCCCGGATAGGCCGGATCGATGTCCATGCAGACGCCGCGACCGACGTCGGTGCCGCCGCCGTCCGCGCTCCACAGGATGCGGCCGGTGGCGGCGTCGTGCATTTCCACGCCGTGGCCGCGATAGCAGGACGGGCTTTCGTGGACCATGAAGACTTGCAGGCCCGGCTGGCCGGGTTGATGCTTGCCGACGTGCAGCGCGTCGCCGTGGCACAGGCCGGTGCTGTACAGTAGCTTGCCATCGCTGCCGATGGTGGCGGCGCCGTAGACCAGGTCGTCGCGGCCGTCGCCGTTGACGTCGGCCACCGCCATCCAGTGCGCGCCCTGGCCGGCGGCGCCGCCGTTGCCGGGCGTGTCGCTGTCGAACAGCCAGCGCTGGGTCAGTTTGCCGTCGCGCCAGTCCCAGGCGCTCAGCACGGCGCGCGTGTAGTAGCCGCGCGTGAACACCGCGCTGGGGCGGGCGCTGTCCAGATAGGCGACGCCCCCGAGGAAGCGGTCGACCCGGTTGCCGTATTTGTCGCCCCAGGCCTCGACCGCGCCGCGCGGCGGCGTGTAGCCGGTGGTGGCCAGCGCGGCGCCGGTCCTGCCGTCGAAGACGGTGAGGAATTCCGGGCCGGCCAGTACGTAGCCGTCCTGGTTGCGGTAGTCGGCGGCGGCGTCGCCGATGACGGTGCCGGCGCCGTCGCGCGTGCCGTCGGCGGTTTTCATCATCACCTCGGCGCGACCGTCGCCGTCGAAGTCGTAGGCCAGATAGGTGGTGTAGTGGGCGCCGGCGCGGATGTTGCGTCCGAGGTCGATGCGCCACAGCAGAGTGCCGTCGAGCTTGTAGGCGTCCAGCAGCGTCGGGCCGGTGTAGCCGCGATGCGCATTGTCATGCGCGTTGCTCGGCTGCCATTTGACCAGCAGCTCGTATTGACCGTCGCCATCGAGGTCGGCGGCCGAGCCGTCGTTGACCACATAGTGATACGCCTGGCCGTCCGGCGTGACGCCATCGGCCGGTTTTTTCAGCGGCACGCGCAGGTAGGGCCGGGCCCAGGTGGATACTGGCCGGGCGTCGTCGCCAGCCACCTCGGTGTTGTCGCGCACGGCGCGCACCGTGTAGCGGGCGCTGGCGGCGCCGGCCGCGTCGCTGTAGTTGGTGAGCGTCAGCGGCTGCGCGTTCAGTTTGACGCCGTCGCGGTACAGATTGAACGCCAGCGTGGCCGGCTCGTCGCCCAGCGCGCGCCAGCTGATGAAGTTGCCGTGGTCGGTGTGGATCGCCACCACGCCCCGGTCCAGTTTTTCAATCTGGCGGGGTGGGGCGGCGGCAACGCTGGCGGACACCAGCAGCAGGGAGAGAGAGAGGGCGAGCGCGTGTGGGAGGGCCATGTGCGGTGCGTAGGTCATAGTGGATGGGCTGCCGACGAGTATCGATAATCCGGGGTGGCGGTGTCAACGGTTGGCCGCATTTAATCAAGCGTGTGATCGGTCCAAAAAAGACCGGAGGCACGCGGCCTCCGGCAAACACCGGCATGGCTAACACCGGTGGGGAGAGCGTCCTACTCGAACTTGAAATTCACGCCGGCCATGTAGCTGGCGCCGGCGTAGCCATCGGTGTAGACGTTCGGCGTGCCGTCGGCGAATTGCGAGTAGCCGCCGGTGGTGGTGCCGGTATGAATGCGGCCCAGGTTGCGCCCCTCGATGAACAGTTCCATGTACTTGGTGAGGCGGTAGCCGATCTTGGCGTCCACATAGCGGGTGCCGATGCGGAACATCGGCGCCGCCGGGGCGTAGGCCGGTGGCCGCACGGTGGTCAGTCCTTCGATCGGGTAGTTGTTGACGGCGGTCGAGTTGCAGCCGGAGATGCACTGGAATTTCTCGGCCACGAATTGCACCGCCACCCGCGCGTTCAGCTTGCCGTCGTCATACCACAGCGAGGCGTTCCACGAGTGGTGCGGCTCGCCGGCCACCGGCATGATCGAGCCGCTGATCGGGTCGCGCACCACGGTGCCGGTCAGTTCCGACTTGTTGCGCGTGTAGTTGGCGTCGATGCCCAGGTTGCGGAAGTACCACGGCAGGAAGGTCAGCGCGGTCTTGCCGGACAGTTCGAAGCCGCGGCGGATGCTCGGCAACTGGTTGGTGTAGCGGCGATAGTTGAAGGCCATGTCCGACAGCGGCTTGCCGGTCTGGCTGTCGACCTCGCCGGAGCCGGCGAACAGGTTGGCGCCGTTGACCGTTTCCACCAGCGTTGGCGCGCCGATCACGCCGGTTTGCTTGTAGACGGCGGCCGCCAGCACGTTGTTGCGGCCCGGATACCACTCCAGCGAGATGTTGGTGTTGTGGTTGGTCAGCGGCTTGAGTTCCGGATTGCCCATCACGCCGCTGCACACCTGGTCGCGCGGCGTGCCGTCGCCGTCGGTCTGGTCGAGGAAGCGCTCGTCGAACACACAGGTCCCGCCGGGGATCAGGCGGCCGGCGGCCGGCCGCGCCACCGTCTTGCCCCAGCTGTAGCGCGTCACCAGCTTGCGCTCCAGCAGCCACAGGTTGACGTTGGCCGATGGCAGATAGTCGGTGCTGACGGCGCTGATCGAGGTGTCGCGGCGGTAGGTGGATGTGGTGACGCCGGCCTCGTTGTTGGGATCGTCCGGCCGGTAATTGCTGTTCTTGACCTTGGACTGGAAGGTCAGCTGACCGGTGCCCACCACCCGCGTCTTGACCGCGCGCACGCCGACGTTGCCGTCGAACTGGGCGCCGAACGGCAGCGGACGGGTGCTGAACGGCACGTGGTCGAGGTCGAAGTCGGCGCGGACGTAGCCGGCATCCACGGTTTCGGTGATCTGGTTCAAGGGCTGCTGGTACAGCTTGCCGTCGCTGCCGACGCAGCGCTTGATGCAGTCAAGGTTGTAGTTCGGCACGCCCAGGATCGAATACAGTTTGTTGATGTCGATCTCGGTCCAGCCCTCCACCAGGCCGGCCGGGCGGTTGGGGTCGCCGCCATAGAACTGCGCGCTCGGCTGCACGGTGTAGGCTTGCTTGACCAGTTCGCGGAACTGGTCGGGATTGATGACGATCGTGCCGCCCAGCGCGGCGCGCGGATCGGGGCTGGGCGTATAGCCGTAGGCGCAGGGCTTGCCGCCCGGCCCCAGCGAGCCAGGCGTGTTTTCGCACACCTGGTAGGTGGTGCGCAGGTTCTTGTTCGGCACGTAGATGCCGGGAACGTAGTTGGCCTTGCCCCAGTCGCCGCTCGCCTCCTGCGGGGTGTAGCCGCCGGTGCCCCAGGCGCTGTAGCCGCTCTTGCGGCGGTTGTAGCCGACCTTGATCTGCGGCAGGTGGCCGTTGGTAAAGTCGCCGGTGTTGAGACTCAGGTCCAGCTTGGCCGTTTTCTCGAACGATTCATTGATGCGCGCGTTTTGCAGCGACAGCGTGCGCGCCGGATCGACCAACGGCAGCTGCGCGCTGGTGTAGGCCGGCGTGGCCGGACTGAAGGCGTTGCCGGCGAAGGCCGCCGCCGCTGCCTGCGGGCGCAGGCGGAAGTAGTTGTCCGGGTTGTTGACGTCGAAGGCGTTGGTCAGCGCGTAGTTCCAGATGCCGTTGGGCAGCACCGACACCTGCACCGGCCCGGTGTAGCCGCCAATGCCGGCGCGCTTTTCGTAGCGGCTGAAGCGGGAGCTGGCGTCGCCCAGCAGCAGCTCCGCGCGCAGCCAGCGGTTCTTGTAGTTGGCGCCGGCCTGGCTGTAGCGCGAACTGGTTTCCATGTCGAGGCGGGTGGTTTCGACGTTGTAGGCGCCATCGGCGATGGTGTAGCCGGTGACGTGGTGGTTGGCGTCCACCCTGACCGAATTCGGATCGACGTTGGCCACCGTGCCGTTGATCAGGCCGCCGCCTCGCCAGCCGGCGTCCGGGTACAGGAAGTAGCCGGACGCCGGGATCACATTGCGTACCGCCGAGGCGCCGTTGGGTGCGCGCGTGTTCAGCGCGGTCTCGGTGGCCGCCGGGCCGAAATAGCCGTTGGGACCGTTGACGCTGGCGTTCACCGCCGGGTTCAGCGCGATGCCGCCATAGCCCATGTCGGAGTTGATGTTGACCACTTTGCCGCTGCTGCGGCTGTGCTTGAAGTAGACGCTGAGATGGTTGTCGACCTTGAAGTCGAAGCGGATGTCGCCGCTGCTGCGGTCGTCGTTCCAGCGCTGCACATTGTGGCGGGTCGGGCTGTTGACCCAGTCGTTCCACTGGCCCAGGCAGGTCAGCAATTCCAGCTGCCGCTGGTTGATGGCGTTGGTGCGGTTGTTGCCGCCGGCAAGGGCCGCTTCCTGCGCCGGCGTGAACATCGGAAACGCGGCATAGCACTCGGCCTTGCTTTGCGCGGCCGCCGATTTGGTGACGATTTCCTGCGGCGTGGCGGCGTTGAGGGTGCCGCCGGCCGCCAGATTGGACACCAGCAGCGGGGTGGTCGAGCGATCATCGTCGAGCTTGACGGTCTGGGGCTGGAAGCTGAAGGTTTTCTGCGGCGAGTTGTCGAAATCGAGCGGCCGGAACTGCCCGACCGCGGCATTGGCGCCGCCCTGGTTGATGGCGTGCGCCTCCTGCTCGACGCGGCTGCGCGACAGGTTGACCAGTACGCCCAGACGGTCATCCATCAGCTTCTTGACGCCCACCAGGTTGAGGTTGGGATTGACTTTCTTGTTCAGCGAATTTTGCTGGCCGGCCGCGCGCACCGACAGATAATCCTTTTTGAAATCGAGGCCGTTGCGGGTCTGGATGCGCACGCCGCCGCCGAGCGAGCCCTCGGTCATGTCGGCGGTCGAGCCCTTGATCACATCGACGCTCTTGATCAGGTCCGACGACAGCTGGCGCATTTCGACGCCACGGCCGCCGGCCGAGTCGACCCCGGCGCCGATGCCACCCAGCATGTCGGTACCGCCGGCCTGCTGCACGCCCTGGCCGTCCAGTTCCACCCGCGTCAGCTCGGGGCCGTTGCCACGGATCGAGATCGAAATGCCCTCGCCGAAGTTGCCGCGGTCGACCGCCACGCCGGCGACGCGCGAGATGGCGTCGGCCACGTTGCGGTCGGGGAAGGCGCCGACATCCTCGGCGATGATCGAATCCTGCGCGGTGTCGGCGTCCTTCTTCTTGCGGATGGCGTCCTGTTCCGATTGGCGGGCGCCGACCACGCGCACCGAGGTCACGGCCTGGTCTTGCGGTTGGCCGGCCTGGTCCTGTGGCGCCGATTGCGCCTGCGCCGGCAGCGCCTGGGCGCCGACCAGCAGCATGGCCGCCGACACGGCGCAACACAGGCTGGTTCGTTGCAGCGGATTGTTCTCTAGCTTCATCGCCTCATCCATCAAAGTGGTCTCACTGGTTGATTGATTACCCGGAGGGGATGCTGGCGCCATGATGAACACGCTGCCGTTATCGCTGATGCGGCTGATGATGCCGGTGTTGGCCAGCAGCCTGTCCAGCGCGTCGCTGATGACGAATGTGCCATTCACCTCGTTGGTGGTGATGCCGTCCAGCTGGCGCGTCGAGGCCAGCAGGTTGACATCGGCCTGCCGGACGAATTCCGCGATGGCCGTGGTGGCCGGCCCGCGCGGAATATGGAATGGCTTGCGGCTCTCGCCGGCGGCGGCGGGCTGGGACCAGGTCAATCCGGCCAGCACCACTGCCGCGGCAATGTGGCATCCGTGTGCGTTCACGCGTCTCCTCCGATTTACCCGCAGGGCTATGTTGCCCTGTCATGGATACGATGCTTGGCGAGGTGGCGATCCGCCGGCGGGCGCCGGCGAAGCGGGGAATAATCATCAACTTGATTTATTGCCACGGAATCCGGGGCGGGCGGCGCCGATCAGGATGGCGTCGGCGGTGATCTGCAGCGGCACATTCAGATAGGCGCAGACATCCTTGGCGAACACCTCCGGCGCGTCGGCCGCGTACTGGCCGATGAAGGCGACGCCGTACAGCGACGGGTCGGCGATGACCAGCTTGCGCGGGCTGTAGCGGTTGAAGTCGGCCACCGCCTCGGCCAGCGTCTGGTTGATGAACACCAGTTTGCCGGAGCGCCAGGCCAACCGGCGGGCGATCTCCGCCGGTTGGCGGCTGGCGTGCATCTCGCTGGCCAGTTCCGGCACGAAGGCGCGCTCGCCCTGTGACAGCAGCAGGCGCTTGGGGCCGCCCTTATTGCTCCATACCTCGACCACGCCCTCGGTGACCAGTACCTCGGCGCCCTGCGGGTAGCGGCGCACGGCGAACGCGGTGCCGACCGCCTTGATCCGCACCGCGCCGGCCGACACGATGAAGGGCTTGCGCTGGTCCTTGGCCACCTTGAACCAGGCCTCACCCTGTTTCAGGTTGACGCGGCGCGCCGTGTCGGTCAGCTCGACCGCCACCTTGCTGGCGCTGTTCAGGCTGGCCACCGAGGTGTCGGCCAGCGGGAACTGGCGCATTTCGCCCTTGGCGGTGACCAGCTCGTTGTTGCCGATGGCGTGCAACAGCAGTCCGCAGACCAGCGCCAGGCCGGCGGCCAGGGCGCCAAAGCGGGGCAGGCGTGACCAGGCACGCGGCGGCTGCCGACGCTGCTGCTGCTGATGCTGGCCGTCCGGACGCGGACGCAGGTTTTCCTGCACCGTGGCGTGGCCCAGCGCGTTGTCGATGGCGAGCGCGCGCAGATAGGCGCCCTGGTGGCGGATGTCCGCCGCCAGCCAGGCGTCGAATTGCCGCTGCTCGCGGGCGTTCAGGCCGCGACCGGTGCGGCGCACCATCCAGCTGGCGGCCTGGTCGTCAATCGTGGCCATGATGGGTCCTTGCCGCCGCTTGCTTGCGCTGCCGGGCGGGCGGCGCCCGCAGCTCGCCGATGCCAACTTCGGCGATCATTTTCTGAATCAGTTTGATGCCCTTGACGGTTTCCTTCTCCACCACGCTCTCGCTGATGCCGAGGCTGCTCGCGGTTTCCTGCTGCGACAGGCCGTCGATGCGGCGCGCGTGGAAGATGTCGCGGCAGCGGCCGGGCAGGTTGGCCATCAGGCCCAGCACCCATTTCAATTCGGCGCGGGCCAGCACCAGGCGTTCCGGTGTCGGCGCGCTGTCCTCGATATTCAGGTCCTCCAGATTGGCCACCGCCTCGATGTGGACGATGGCGTCGCGGCGCATGCGCATCAGCACGATGTTGCGGGCCATGGTCAGCAGAAAAGCCCTGGGCTGGCGCACATGGGCCAGGTCGGTCATGGTCAGCACCTTGTAATAGGCTTCCTGGATCACATCGTCGATTTCCGCCGGACCGGCGCAGACCCGGCGCAACTGCCGCCGCAGCTCGGCCTCGAAGGGCAGAAAATTGGATGTGACCCATTCAATGGTTTCAGATTCCATAGGCGTCTCTCGAATGTCTCCCTGATAAGATGCTTGGCCGGCGCATTTCCGCCGCCCGGACGCATTATTTTTATGAATCAGGTAACTATTTGAACCCATGGCAGCGCTGAATTCCCATGCCGCTCAGCATTGCTCAACAAGTTGACTGCTTGTGGGCAGCGAGGTCGTAATCGGCTATATTTGTATCGGTGTGGCAAAAAATCTGCGGTGTCTCATGTTATATGTCTTATATAAGACTTGTTGGTGTACAATAGCGCTCAGTACAGGCGGTCGATCATTGCCTGCCCTGCAATCAACCTGACGAGAACTCTCATGCTAGCTGCTTATCGCGCTCACGTTGCCGAACGTGCATCCCTTGGTATCCCTCCGCTGCCGCTGTCGTCCGCCCAGACCGCCGATCTGGTCGAACTCCTGAAGAATCCGCCAGCCGGCGAGGAACACTTCCTGGTCGACCTGATCACCAACCGCGTGCCGGCCGGCGTGGACGATGCCGCCAAGGTTAAGGCGGCCTTCCTGACCGCCGTTGCCAAGGGCTTGGAAAGCTCACCGCTGGTGTCGCGCGAGCTGGCCACCCAGCTGCTGGGCACGATGCTGGGTGGTTTCAACATCAAGCCGATGATCGATCTGCTGGCCGATGACGTGGTGGGCGATGTGGCCGCCGAAGGCCTGAAGAAAACCCTGCTGATGTTCGACTACTTCCACGACGTCAAGGAACTGGCCGACCAAGGCAATGCCCGCGCCAAGGGCGTGCTGCAATCGTGGGCCGACGCCGAGTGGTTCACCTCGCGTCCTGAAGTGCCGCAAAGCCTGACCCTGACTGTGTTCAAGGTCTCCGGCGAAACCAACACCGACGATCTGTCGCCGGCCCCGGACGCGACCACCCGTCCCGACATCCCGATGCACGCGCTGGCGATGCTGAAAAACCCGCGTCCAGGCATCAATCCTGAAGAGCCGGGCAAAATCGGCCCGCTGAAACAGATCGAGGCGCTGAAAGCCAAGGGCAACCTGGTGGCCTACGTCGGCGACGTGGTCGGTACCGGTTCCTCGCGTAAATCCGCCACCAACTCGGTGCTGTGGTTCACCGGCGAAGACATCCCGTTCATCCCGAACAAGCGTTTCGGCGGCGTGTGCCTGGGCACCAAGATCGCGCCGATCTTCTACAACACGATGGAAGACGCCGGTGCGCTGCCGATCGAGCTGGACGTGACGCAGATGGACATGGGCGACGTCATCGAACTGCGTCCCTACGAAGGCAAGGCGCTGAAAAACGGCAATGTGATCGCTGAATTCAAGGTCAAATCCGACGTGCTGTTCGACGAAGTGCGCGCCGGCGGCCGTATTCCGCTGATCATCGGCCGCGGCCTGACCGCCAAGGCGCGTGAGTCGCTGGGCCTGCCGGCGTCGGACCTGTTCCGCCTGCCGCAAAACCCGGCCGACACCGGCAAAGGCTACTCGCTGGCGCAGAAAATGGTTGGCCGCGCTTGTGGTCTGCCGGACGGCAAGGGCATCCGCCCAGGCACCTACTGCGAACCGAAGATGACCACCGTCGGCTCGCAAGACACCACCGGCCCGATGACCCGCGACGAGCTGAAAGACCTGGCTTGCCTGGGCTTCTCGGCCGACCTGGTGATGCAATCGTTCTGCCACACCGCCGCGTATCCGAAAGTGGTGGACGTCAAGATGCACCGCGAACTGCCAACCTTCATCGAAAACCGTGGCGGCGTGGCGCTGCGTCCGGGCGACGGCGTGATCCACTCGTGGCTGAACCGCCTGCTGATGCCGGACACCGTCGGCACCGGCGGCGACTCGCACACCCGTTTCCCGATCGGTATCTCGTTCCCGGCGGGTTCCGGCCTGGTGGCGTTTGCCGCCGCCACCGGCGTGATGCCGCTGGACATGCCGGAATCGGTACTGGTGCGCTTCAAAGGCGAAATGCAGCCCGGCGTCACGCTGCGCGACCTGGTCAACGCGATTCCGCTGTACGCGATTCGCCAAGGCATGCTGACGGTCGACAAGAAAGGCAAGAAGAACATCTTCTCCGGCCGTATCCTGGAAATCGAAGGCCTGCCGAACCTGAAGGTTGAGCAAGCATTCGAACTGTCCGACGCGTCGGCCGAACGTTCGGCCGCCGGTTGCACCGTGCACCTGGATAAAGCGCCGATCATCGAGTACATGACCTCGAACATCACGCTGATGAAGTGGATGATCGCCAACGGCTACCTGGACAAGCGCACGCTGGAGCGCCGCATCAAGTCGATGGAAGCCTGGCTGGCCAATCCAGAACTGCTGGCCCCGGATGCGGATGCCGAATACGCCGCCGTCATCGAAATCGACCTGGCCGACATCCACGAGCCGATCGTGGCCTGCCCGAACGATCCGGACGATGTCAAAACCCTGGCCGACGTGGCCGGCGCCCAGATCGACGACGTGTTCGTTGGCTCGTGCATGACCAATATCGGTCACTTCCGCGCCGCCTCGAAAGTCTTGGAAGGCAAGTCGGATATCCCGGTGCGCCTGTGGATCGCGCCGCCGACCAAGATGGACGCGCAACAGCTGACCGCCGAAGGCCACTACGGCACGCTGGGCCGCACCGGTGCGCGCATGGAAATGCCGGGCTGCTCGCTGTGCATGGGTAACCAGGCACAGATCCGCAAGGGGGCGACCGTCATGTCGACCTCGACCCGTAACTTCCCGAACCGTCTGGGCATCGAAACCAATGTGTACCTGGGTTCGGCGGAACTGGCGGCGGTGTGCTCGGTCCTGGGCCGCATCCCGACCAAGGAAGAGTACATGTCGCAGATCGGCGTCATCGACAAGAACGCCGCCGATATTTACCGCTACATGAACTTCGACCAGATCGAAGAGTTCCGCGCCGTGGCGGACTCGGTGCAGGTCTAAAGTGATTGGCTCCTTCGGGAGCCAATTTTTTTTTGTGCGCCCGGCCATGGCGTGTTGGCCCATCCGCTCAGGAAAGTGATTGTATCGATGCGCTTTCCGATTGCATGGCTGCGCGGTGATAGACTGGTCGCCTATTTGTTTTCGATGCCATTCGATAATGATCATTTCCTCCGCAACCGATTTTCGCGAGGCGGCGCGGCGCAAGCTGCCGCCATTCCTGTTTCACTATCTTGACGGCGGCGCCGGCGCCGAGCAGACGCTGCGCGCCAACGTCGACGACCTGCAGCAAATCAAGCTGCGCCAGCGCGTGCTGCAAGGTTCCGAGCAACTGGATCTGTCCACCGAGTGGTTTGGCCGGCGCCAGGCGCTGCCGATGGCCTTGGCGCCGGTCGGCCTGACCGGCATGTATGCGCGGCGCGGCGAGGTGCAGGCGGCGCGCGCCGCCACCAAGCGAGGCATTCCCTTCATTCAGTCCACCGTGTCGGTGTGCCCGCTGGCCGAGGTGGCGCAGGCGATCGACCAGCCGCTATGGTTCCAGCTGTATGTGCTGAAAGACCGCGGCTTCATGCGCGACGTGCTGCAACGCGCCAAGGCGCTCGGCGCCAGCACGCTGGTGTTCACGGTCGATATGCCGGTGCCGGGCGCGCGCTACCGCGACGCGCACAGCGGCATGAGCGGCCCCTACGGCGCGCAGCGCCGCATCCTGCAGGCGATGACCCACCCGCGCTGGGCTTGGGACGTGGGCTTGATGGGACGTCCGCATGACCTCGGCAATATCTCGGCCTATCGCGGCAGTCCGACCGAGCTGGAGGATTACATCGGCTGGCTGGGCGCCAATTTCGATCCGGCCATCGGCTGGAAGGATTTGCAGTGGATACGCGATGAGTGGCAGGGCCCGATGATCATCAAGGGCATCCTCGAAGCGGACGACGCGCGCGACGCCCTGGCGTTCGGCGCCAACGGCATCGTGGTCTCCAACCATGGCGGTCGTCAGCTGGACGGCGCCTTGTCCACCGCCACGGCGCTGCCGGCCATCGCGGCGGCGGTCAAGGACAAGATGACCATCTTCGCCGACGGCGGCGCACGCACCGGCACCGACGTGTTCCGTCTGCTGGCGCTGGGCGCCGATGGGGTGTTGCTGGGTCGCGCGTTCGTGTATGCGCTGGCGGTCGGCGGCCAGGCGGCGGTCGAGCAGTTGCTGGCGATACTGGAAAAAGATATGCGGACCAATATGGTGCTGACCGGCGTCAAGTCGGTCAGGGAGATCGGTCCGCATCTGCTGGCTTAGTTTGGCGTTGGCTTGACACCGGCCAGCACGTGGCGTGACACGTTATCTTGGCGCAAGTAGAATCTCGCCTATAACACAACACGGAGACCGTATGACCATCCATCCCTTTGCCGCACTGCGGATCGCCGTGCTGATGATGCTCGGCAGTTCGAGCGTGGCGCAGGCCGAGACGGCGGTTGACCTGGCCACGCTGGCGCGACAGGAGCAGGTGCTGCAGTTCGACAGCTTCAATAACGACACGGCCTTTGCGCTGGGCACCAAGGTCATCGAACTGGCGCGCGCGGCCAACAAGAAAGTGGCGGTCAACATCACGCGCGACGGGTTGATGCTGTTTTACTTTGGCATGGACGGCATGACCGCCGACCATGCCAACTGGATACGCCGCAAGAGCAATCTGGTCAATCGCACCGGGCACAGCTCGTTCTACACCCACAACGAGGTCAGGAACAGTGGCGGCAACTACGACAATCTGCCTGGGCTGGACATGCGCGACTATGCCGCCCATGGCGGCTCGTTCCCGCTGATCATCAAAGGCGTCGGCCGCGTTGGCACCGCCACCGTGACCGGCCTGCCGGGCCCGGATGATCACGCGCTGGTGGTTGCCGCGCTCAAGGCCTGTCTGAACATCGACGGCGATCTTTGACTGTTACCTGGGACCGTAATGCGGGTAGACGGTGGCGTTGCCGTCCTGCCGCACGAGATAGACGTCATACGGATCTTGTCAAATTGGGCTTATTCGAGGAGTTGTTTCAGCGACTCTGCCTCCGGCAGTCTGTCGCTCCATGCTCTCAGCCGATCCAGAGTGGCTTTGGCCAGTTTATTCCGGGCGGCTTTTGGCAGCGGTCCGAAGCGGTGTGTCAGTTGGCGTTCCAGTATCTCCAGCGCACCTTCTTTCCTGCCAACAGCACAATTATGCGCGCCTTGCTCCAACGATGTTGGTACAGTAGTTTTGTCAGTTGCCATTTGGCGCCGTACAGGCGACCCACGTCATGGCCAGCCTGCTGCGTGCGCAGATGCGCCAACGTGACCAGTGCAAAAGGGTGGTGCGAGGCCATCAACTCATCCGTCCGGTCTGCATAGTCCTGCAGCTTGGCATGGGCAAAGTGAAATGCCATCACCGTTCCCAACGCCTGGCGCTGATAGGCATCCGGACGCCAGTCAGGCTTATCATCGGCCAGCGCAAAGAGTGATTTACCAGTCGTGCCGCAGTCGCAGCATGGCGAACGGCTGGGTGCGCGTGAGGTTGTGCTCGTAGAAGTCGACGTTGCTGGCGTAACGGTCGCCGCCGGCGTAGTGCTGGCGGTCGTAGCTGATGTTGCGGCTGGCCAGGTTGTTCAGCTCCAGCGTGACCAGCATGTTGGCGGCCGGCCGGTAGTTGACGTAGGCCCGCGCCCAGCCACTGCCGCTGCTGGTGTCGCGCTCGCCAACCTGCCAGCTGTCGTTGCTCCAGCCGTTATCGACCGAAAAGCCCCAGGCCGTGCGCTGCTCCGGCAAGTCCTGCGAGAATTCCACCCGCCACGACAACGGCTGCTCGCCCGACAGCCGGCGCGCGGCCTGCGTGGTTGGATCGGTGACGCTGGATGCGCGCCACGTGGTCGACAGCTTGAGCAGCCCCTGCGGCAGCGACCAGCTGTCGGTCGGCAAGTTCAGCATGCCGCTGACGCTGTCGGCGCTGGCGTCGCCGATATTGCCGGCCGCGTCGTAAGTGGCGGACGCGACGCGGATCGGCATGCGATCGATGACATCGCTGATGTGCGCCTGGGTATAGCTCAGGATGGCGGCGCCGCGATCCCAGAAGCGGTATTCGACCGCGCCTTCGCACAGCCAGGTCTTGGCCGGCACCAGATCCGGATAGTCCGCCCGCAAGGACTTGTCGGCCATGCCGAAATAAGCGGCGGCGTCGCCGAAGTTCAGCTGGCTCACTTCGCGCTCGACACGCAGACGCAGTTGCAACGCAGCGGCCGGCGACAGCGACAAGCGCAGACGCGGCTTGGGATAGACGTAGGACTTGCCGTCCGCCTGGTTGGCGCTGGTGCTCAGGCTGGACTGGGCGAGTTTCACGCCGGCTTCGGCGCTGAGCGCACTGTCCACCTGCCACGCCGACGATAATTGGCCTTCGAGGCGCGATTCGTGCGCCGATGCGCTCACGCCCGGTTGCACGGCGGCTTGCGCGTTGGCTTGCCAGGTGTTGACGCTGTCGTTGGCGTTGATCGCCCGTTCCACGCCGCCGCGAAAGACGACGCCATCGAGCGCCTGCCAGGTAAGCTGCCCGGTGAGAATCTGTTCGCTGGCGGTGTTGGTTGTGACCGAATGGGAGGTGACGCCGCCTGCCGTGTAGGCCGCATCGCCGGTGAAGTCGGAGCTGCGGTACAGCGCTTTCAGGTCGATGCTGGCGCCCGGCCACAGGTCGCGCGTGTAGGCCAGGCCTTGCTCCAATGTGCGGCCAACGTTGTCGTTGCTGGCCAGCGCCAGGGTTTCCGCCGCCTGCCGCGATTGCGACTGGTAGGTCCAAGGATTGTAGCCGCCGTTCCAGCTCACGTCGCCACCCAGCAGCGCTTGCGCGTAATTCACCTTGACGGTTTGACTCTCGGTCAGGCCGTCACTGTCCAGTGACAGCCGCGCCGGCTGTGCCTGGTCGGCATAGCGGGTGGTGCGCTGGCCGCGTCCCTGGCCGGTATCCGGCGCGCGGCGCCAGCCCAGCGCAATATTGATGCTGCGGTCGCCGCGCTTCAGGTTGTAGTTGCCATCCAGCCCCGGCTGCAACGCGCCGTCCGTCGTCGCATAGCTGGCGGCCGTGACCGAGGCGGACACCAGGTCGATTGGCTTGAGGATGAAGTTGGCCACCGTGGCGTGGCCCTGCATATCGATGCCGCCCGCGCCACCATTGATGACATCGATGCGCTCGACGGCGGCGGCCGGAATGCGGCCCAGCACATCGCTGAGCGCATCGGTTTTGGAAGTGGGGCGCTTGCCGTTGATGAGCACATTGCCGGCGGCGCCGCGCGACGGATTACCGCCGTCGAAGACAAACCCCGGCAGCCGGCTCGCCATGTCCATGGCGCTGCTGGCCTGAAATTGGCTGAAGTAGGCCGGCGCAAACGATTGTTGCCCACCCGTGCCGGCCGCAATGGCCGTGCCGGCGGCGGTCAGCGCGCAGGCGAGCACCACTGCATGGCGGAGGAGGGCATCGTGTCTCATTCCAACATTGTGCAATGAACACGATGTTAGCGCAACCTCCGCCTACACCGGTCAATGGTCGGTATGCAGGTAAGAAGGCGTTTTCGGCAAGCGCAGACTGAACAGGAAGGCGACCAGCATCATCACGGTGACGTAGACGAAGAACCAATTTTCATGGCCAAGGTTTTTGAAGGCCAAGCCGACGAACTCGGCCGAGCCGCCAAAAATCGCGTTGGCGATCGCATACGACAGACCCACGCCCAGCGCGCGCACTTCTGCCGGGAACATCTCGGCCTTCACCAGCCCGCTGATCGACGTGTACAGGCTGACAATGGCCAAGGCCAGCGTGATCAGCGCGAACGCGAACACCGGATTGTTGTTGCCGCGCAGAATGGCCAGAATCGGGTAGGTGGCCAGCGCGCCCAAGGCGCCGAACAGCATCATCGAGTGGCGGCGGCCGATGCGGTCGGCCAGCATGCCGAACAGCGGCTGCATGCACATGTAGAGGAACAGCGCGCCGGTCATCACCACGCTGGCGGTCTTGACCGGCATGCCGGCGGTGTTGACCAGGTACTTCTGCATGTAGGTGGTGAAGGTGTAGAAGATCAGCGAGCCGCCGGCCGTGTAGCCCAGCACGGTGATGAAGGCGGCGCGGTGGTGCTTGAAGATGCCGGCCAGCGTGCCGGCATCCTTGTTCTGCATGTTCTCGGCCTTGCCGGTCTCGTGCAGCGAGCGGCGCAGCATCAGCGACACCACGGCGGCGATCGCGCCGATGACGAAGGGAATGCGCCAGCCCCAGGCCTTCAGCTCGGGTTCGGTGAGGAACTGCTCCAGGATGACGATGGTGAGCACCGCCAGCAACTGGCCGCCGATCAGCGTCACGTACTGGAACGACGAGAAGAAACCGCGCTTGCCGCGCAGCGCCACCTCGCTCATGTAGGTGGCGGTGGTGCCGTACTCGCCGCCCACCGACAGACCCTGGAACATGCGGATGATCAGCAGCAGGATGGGGGCGGCCACGCCGATGCTGGCGTAGGTCGGCAGCACGGCGATCGCCAGCGAACCTGCGCACATCATCAGCACCGAAATCACCATCGATTTCTTGCGGCCGACGCGGTCGGCGATGCGCCCGAACAGCCAGCCGCCAACCGGTCGCATCAGGAAGCCGACCGCGAACACGGCGGCGGACTTGAGGAATTCGGCGGTGGGGTTTCCGCTGGGGAAGAACTGGCTGGCGAAGTAAATCGAGGCGAAGGAGTAGACGTAGAAGTCGAACCATTCCACCAGATTGCCGGAGGAGGCGCTGATAATCGCAAACACGCGTTTGCGTTTTTCCTCAGCGCTGTAGTGAGGGTGCTCGGTCATTTTGCTCTCGTTGCTTGGTCGTGCGAGCGATTGTAAAGCATCCGAATGGCGCGCGGCAGATTCTTGGCGATCTTCTACCTTGCCTTTTTCGGCTGATTTGTGCCGAGGTGTTTTTCCCAATATCCCACGTCAAGCCAACGATCAAATTTGAAGCCGACCTCACGGAATTGGGCGACCTTCTCAAATCCCATCTTCTCGTGCAATGCGATACTGGCGGCGTTAGGCAGCGCTATGCCACCGATAACCAGGTGGTACCCACTCTTGGCCAAGCGTAATAGCAGTTCACTATATAACGCTCTGCCCAAGCCTTTGCCGGACAGCGCTGGCGCCAGATAGACCGTACTCTCAACCGAGAAACGATAGGCATGGCGCACCCGCCATTTTGTGGCGTAGGCATAACCCGCCACTTCACCATCGGACTCCACCACCAACCAAGGTAGTCCGGCGCCCTGGACATCTGCAATACGCTGGGCCATGTCCGTGTCAGTGACAGCCTGTTCTTCGAAGGTGATCGTCGTATTGAGGATGTAATAGTTGTAAATGTCAGCGACCACCTTGGCATCACCTACTGCTGCATCTCGAATAGTCATAACGGCTTTGGCTGGATCGCTCATATTTTCTGGATCGTCTGGGTAATCGCCTTCATCGAACGCTCATTGCGCTCGCTGTAACGGTCGGTAAGGTAATCAGCCCGGCCACGCAGCAGTAGCGTCATCTTGAACAACTCCTCCATGACGTCGACCACGCGATCATAGTAGCCGGATGGGCGCATGCGACCGGCCTCGTCGAATTCATTATAGGCCATCGGCACAGAGGACTGGTTCGGGATGGTAAACATGCGCATCCAGCGGCCGAGCAGACGCAGCGTATTGACCACGTTGAAAGACTGTGAGCCGCCGCAGACCTGCATTACCGCCAGGGTGCGTCCCTGGCTTGGCCGAATCGCGCCCATTTCGAGCGGTATCCAGTCAATCTGGTTTTTCATGACCGCGGTGACGGTGCCGTGGCGTTCTGGGCTACACCAGACCTGGCCCTCAGACCACAGGCATAGCGCTCGCAGCTCAATGACCTTGGGATGGTCTTCCGAGACGCTACCGACCATGGGCAGCTCCATTGGATTGAAGATCCTCACCTCGGCGCCGAAGTGCTCCAGTATGCGTGCGGCCTCTTCGGTAAGGTAGCGGCTGAAGGACCGCTCCCGGAGTGAACCGTAAAGCATCAGGATGCGCGGCGGATGATGCAGGCCGGCGGCAGCGTTGAGTTGCTCCATCGTCGGCATATCGAGCTGCGCAGGATTGATATTGGGCAGATCAGTGATCTTTTCCATTGTTGTCTTCTCCATGGTGAGTCCAGGCCCGACGAAATCTTGATGCCCTTGCTGGCCACGGCATGCAGAGCCGTGCCGCTGATTAAACCGGCGTGGCGCCGATGGTGTGGATTTCGTGCTGGATCGCGTTCTTCTCCAGCATGTGCAGCGGCAGGCTGACAAAGATGCTCATACGGGCCATGATCTGGCGGAAGATGCGGTGAAATGCCTCGCGCTTCTCTTCGTCCGTTCCCGTGACCGCCGCCGGATCTTCGAAGCCCCAGTGCGCCGACATTGGATGGCCAGGCCAGTAGGGGCAAGTCTCGCCGGCAGCGTTGTCGCAGACGGTGAAAATGAAGTCCATTTGCGGCGCGTCAGGCGCACCGAATTCGTCCCAGCTTTTGCTGCGCAGGCCAGCGACCGGATAGCCGGTGGCCGCCACCTGCTCGATGGCCAACGGGTTGACAGCGCCGTTAGGCTGGCTGCCGGCCGAGTAGCCTTTGAAGCGGCCTTGGCCCATCGTCGTGACGAGTGCTTCAGCCATGATGCTGCGCGCCGAGTTACCAGTACACAGGAACAGAACGTTGTAGACCTTGTCTTGCATGGGAATTCTCCGTATTAATGGGCGGTAGGGGTGGTGCCGCAGCTTGCTGGGCCACATGGAATACCACCGCAGCAGTTTTCCGTCAGGTAGCCGATCACACCGTTCATCACCGCCACATCGGCCGAGTAGATGATGAAGCGGCCTTCAGCGCGCGAGGTGATAAGCCTGGCGTGCGTGAGCTCCTTCAGGTGAAACGACAGCGATGATGGTGCGACATCAAGATGCTCGGCGATCTTGCTGGCGGCCATGCCAGCTGGCCCAACCTGCACTAACAGGCGAAATACCGCCAGGCGGCTCTCCTGCGCGATCGCGGCCAAGGCGGCCAGAACATCTTTGGTATCCATCAGACTATTCCATCATTCAATGATTATGGAAGTATTCTATTGCAAAAAGCTACGACAATTCAAATATTATCGAAGTATTGTTGCAACTTTATGACACGGCGAGCAGACGGCGCTTGAAGCACTCGCGGCGTCGCCGGCGCTGGTGGCCGAGGCGGATTAGGGCGTCGGCACGGCGAAGCGGCGGCGCAGCCAGCGGATCGGCGCGCCGACCAGCGGCAGCTTTTGCAGCAGTTCTTCGGCCGCGTCCCAGTAATCGCGGTGCAGCGTGACCAGACCCTGGTCGTTGAAGCGGAAGTGGGTGCCGCCCACCACCTCATAGGTGACGCCGCGCAACGTGCAGACAAAGGTCCAGGTCACGAAGGCCTGCTGTCCCTGCACGATGCGCTCGCCAATGATGAAGTGCGGATGGTCGCTGTGCGTGAACATATGGTGCAGCACGGCCTCGATGGCCGACACGCCGCGCACGTCGTTGAACGGATCGCGGAACTGTGCGTCGGCGGCGTAAAACTGGCGCGCGTGGCCGACGCTCTGCGGCGTCAGCGTCGCGTACCAGGCGAGCAGGGGGGCTAATGATGTCGTCATGTGCGTACCAGTCGTGCTATCAGCGGAAAACGCAGCCGGTAGGGCAGCCAGCGTACCAGCTTGAGCGCCAGCGTGAAGCGGCGCGGGAAGTGGATTTCAAACCGTCCCGACGAAATGCCGTCGCGGATGGCGCGCGCCGCCGCCTGTGGCGTTTGCAGCGCCGGCATGCTGAATTCGTTCTTGGCGGTCAGCGGTGTCTGCACGAAGCCGGGATTGATCAGGTGGACGCTGATGCCGCGCGGGCGCAGATCGACGTACAGCAGTTCGGCCAGGTTGATCAGCGCCGCCTTGCTCGGTCCGTAGACGCTGGCGTTGGGCAGGCCGAAGTAGCCGGCCACGCTGGCGACGATGGCGATGCGGCCGTTGCCGCGTTCCAGCATGGCGGGCAGCACCGTCGTCAGGCCGGTGTAGACGCTGCCCAGATTGGTTTGCAGCGTGTGGGCGGCGCGGCCGGCGTCGATCTCCCAGCTGCGCTCGGGACGATATTCGGCGGCGCAGAAGACGATCAGGTCCACACCCCCAAATTCAGCAGAAATCTGCTCGTGGCGCTGCTGCCAGGCCTGCTGGTCGAGGATGTCGAAGGCCGCCACCAGCGCTTGCGGATGCGCGTCGGCCACCGATTGCAAACGCTCGGCACGCCGCGCCGACAGCGCCACGCGCGCGCCGGCCTGCAGCGCCTCCTGCGCCAGCGCGGCGCCGATGCCGCTCGACGCGCCGATGACCCATACGCGCAATCCGGTCCAGTCGCGCACGGGCGTGTTCAAGGGTTGCATGCGCGCCTCCGGAACGTCAGCGTGACCTGGCCGAATTCGATGCCGAATTTGCGCATGCTGGCGCGGTTGATCATGGTGCAGCGGTCGATCAGGAACATCCAGTCATCGAATTGCATCGCATACGTGGTGCCGTCAACCGGCAGCAACAGCGTGTATTGCCAGCGCAGCGCGTTGCCGGCGGCGGTGCCTTGCGCTTCGCCCTCGACGTCGGCGGCGGTGCCGCGCCAACGCCCCTGGCCATCGTTGACCAGACGCCAGACGCGCTGTTGCGTGGTGCCGTCGTCGTAGCGGAAGCGCTCGTCCAGTGTCAGCACGCCTTGCTGCTGGGTGCCGGTGATGACGACGTGGAAGCGTTTCGTCACTTCGCCGTCGCGCTTCTGGAACATGCCCCAGGCGTCGGTGACGCCGGTGAAGTACTCGGCCGGATCGAGCGTTGGTGAGACCGTCTTGTACTGCTGGACGTCCGGACCGGCGCAGCCGGCCAGCAGCACGGCCAGCATGACGTTGACTAGTATTTTCATGTGTTGCTCCCCAGGGTTTCGGTGCAGCGGCTCAATGCCGCCATCGCCAGTAATTTGATCAGACAGGGCAGGACGGCGTAGGCCAGCACCAGGCTGACGCCGCCGCCCTGACCGGGACGGTAATCCAGCCACGACAGCAGCGGCAGCGTCAGGCCGGCGATGGCCAGCGCCAGTTTGCCCAGCAGCGTGAACAGGCCGAAACCGGCACCGGCACGTTGGCCCAGCAGCCGTCCCAGCAGGACCGGTGGCAAGGCCAGGTCGGCGCCCAGCGCCGCGCCGGCGGCGATGCAGACCGCCGCGTAGGGCACGAGGTCGCCGCTGCCGAGCAAGGCGGCCCCGCAGAAGCCGGCCACCGCCAGCAACATGCCGGCGCGCCAGCAGCGCAGCGCGCCGTGGGTATGGGCCAGCCTGGCCCAGACCGGCAATCCGCAAGCGGCCGCGCCGAAATAGCACGCCAGGAACACGCCTGACAACTGCGGCGCGCCCAACTGGTCGGCGATGTAGAACAGTGCCAGCGTGGCCGGGATGGCGACCGACAGCGCATTCAGAAAGTAGGGCAGCAGCAGCGCCCGCACCGGACGATTGCCTGCCAGTTCACGCAGCGTGTCGCGCCAGCCCTGTGTTTGTATGCTCGTCGGGGTAGCCACCTGTGGCGCGTGGCGAAGCAGCGCCCACATGGCCGAGACCATCAGCAGTCCGAAGGCCATGCTGTAAAGCGCCAGCAGCGGCCGGACCTGTGCGGTATCGCCGCCGAGGATGGCGGCTGGCGCGAGACTGGCCGCCATCATGCCTGCCAACCCCAAGGCTTCGCGCCAGGCGGCGGCGCCCAGTGGGCCATGTAGTTGCGATCCCCATGTCAGGTAGGCGATGTTGATCAGGCTGTGCGCACCGTAAGCCAGCACCAGCATCAGCGCGATCCAAAGACTGAGCGCGCCGGCGCCGATGCCGACCGGCGGCAACCACAACGCGGCAAACGCCAGCACCAGCACCACGGCGCCGAGCGTCATCCAGCGGCGATGCTGTGCTGGCCTGCGATCCAGCAAGTGGCCCAGTAGCGGATCTTGCAGCATATCGATGCCGCGCGCGATGAACAGCACCATGCCCAGCGGGCCCAGCGCCATGCCCAGATGCGATGCGTAGTAAGCCGGCAACTGCACGAACAGCGGCAGCGCCGCCATGGCCAGCGGCGCACCCAGCAAGCCGTAGGCGGCATTGCTCATGGCTGCGCTCCCATCAGGCGCTGACGCAACTTCTGGTCGCGGCTCTGCGGATTGAGCCAGATGTCGAAGAAGGCGCGCGCCAACGCCTCGTCATCCAGCTCGGCCAGCAGGCGCTCGCGGTCGTACAATTGCATGCCGCGCCCCGGCAGATAAACGCCGATCAGCTCATCGCCTTCGCCGACATCGACGAAGGCCGACATCAGCAGCGCTTGCCAACGTTTCAGCGTGGCGTCGGCGATCGGCGCGTCGCTGAGGCGTCGGATTTCATCGATGCTGGTATCGACCAGCCGCTGACGGCTGATGCCGCGGTAATAACGCAGTTGCAGCGCAAACGGCTGGGTGGCGTCGAACGGCTTGCTGGCCGACCACAGGGTGGCGCGGTAGATGCGCAGCCCGAACCAGGTCAGGTCGCCGCCACCCAGTGCTTGCGCCTGCGGCACCATGGCACGCCAGTCCGCAGCGGCGGCTTGGGCGCGGGGTCCGATGCAGGCCAGCAGCAGCGCGGCGCACAGCACGCGCCGGCGCTCAGGACTTGTGCAAATGGAATTGGACGACATCGGTACGGCCCTCGTCAAATGCGGCTTCACAGTAGGCAAAATACAGGTCCCAGATGCGCATGAAGTGGGTGTCCAGGCCGAGCGCGCTGACCTGCGCGTCGGCCGCGTGATAGGCGCTGCGCCAGCGGCGCAGGGTTTCGGCGTAGTCGGGGCCGAAAGCATGGTGTGCGACCGGACGCAACCCGGCGCGCGCGGCGCCGCGCTCGAAGCGCTCGATGCTGGGCAGCATGCCGCCGGGGAAAATGTACTCCTGAATAAAGTCCGCCGTGGCGCGATAGCGCTCGAAGTGACGCGCATCGATGGTGATCGATTGCACCAGCGCCTGGCCGCCCGGTTTCAGGCGCGATGCCACCGTGCTGAAATACTCGGGCCAGTAGCGCTTGCCGACGGCCTCGAACATCTCGATCGACACCACCGCGTCGTAGCTGCCGTCGATGTCGCGGTAATCGCGCAATTCCAGTTGCGCCAGCGCGCCCAGGCCGGCGGCGTCGATGCGTTGGCGGGCGATCTCCAGCTGCGATGGTGAAATCGTCAGGCCATGGACCTGGATGCCCTGGCGCGCGGCCTGCTCGGCAAAGCCGCCCCAGCCGCAACCGATTTCCAGCACCCGGTCGCCGGCGCGCAGGCCCAGCGTGTCGATGATGCGCTGATACTTGCGCTGCTGCGCCTGTTGCAGAGGCTGCTGATAATCACCGTCGAACAGGGCCGCCGAATACGTCCAGCTCGGGTCCAGCCACAAACGGTAAAAATCGTTGCCGATATCGTAGTGCTGATGAATATTGCGCCGGCTGCCGCTGCGCGTGTTCGGCCGCAACCAGTGACGCAGGCGATACCAGCAGCGCGCCAGCACGCCGCCGAACAGCGCCGGCTCCAGCGCCGCCTCGTTGCGGATCGCCAGCCGCAGCAGGTCCACCAGGTCCGGACTGGTGATCCAGCCGGCGGCCCAGGCGTCGGCCAGGCCGATGTCGCCGGCGCGCAGAATGCGGCCGCATGCGCGCCAGTCGCGGATCTCCAGCGTGGCGCCGGGGCCGACACGGGCGTTGCCGAACACCATGCGCGTGTGGTCGGGCGTGATCAGTTCCAGGTGACCTGTGCCGATGCGGCCAAGCAGATTCAGGAACACCCGCGCGGCGGCGGGGGCGGCCTGGAGAGTGGTCGACAGCGTTTGGCTCATTGAAGCGGCTCCTCGTGAACGGTAGTGTGGGGAAGGGTGCGCGGCGGTTTGCGGAAGAAGGGCACGCCCTTCAGCCACAGGCGCAGCGCCTGACTATGGATGCGGAACACGACGCCGAGGCCGAGCAGCGGGTAGCGCAGCAGCGCGCCAGCGGCGGCGCGGCGCGACAGCGGCTGCACATGGCCGGTCAGCGCTGTGCGGATCAGCAGGCCCTGCTGGTCGTGGTAATCGATGGCGGTGTGCGGGCGCGTGTCGCTCGGGCGGAAACGGAAGCGGTAGTCACCGCTGGTCTCGCAAAACGGCGATACATGCATCTGCTTGCGGCAGGCGCCGCGGCCGTCTTCGCTCAGTTGCAGCAGGTAGCGGTGGGTTTCGCCAAAGGTGTTGTTGACCTCGGCCAGCACGGCGCACAGGTGGCCGTCACGGTCGTGGCAATGCCAGAAGCTGACAGGATTGAACACGTAGCCGAACACCCGTGGAAACGTTTGCAGCCAGATCTCGCCCTCGGCCGGAATGCCGTACGTGGCCAGCAGCGCTCGCATCCAGTGCTCCAGGCTGGAACCGTCGCGCGCGCCGTAGTCGCGCGTGCGCAGCGACAGTGGCCGGCGGCGGTCGATGCCGAACCAGACGGACTGGCACGCGTCCAGCCGCGCCAGGTTCACGCGGACATAAAACACCGGATACACGAAGCGGTGCAGTACCGGCCTCAGCCGCGCATGCATCACGCGCGCGTGGATCAGTTGCGCGGGCGCCTGCGGCTTCATGGCAGCGAAGCCCAGGCTGGGGAGGTGTCGAAGGCGGCGGCGATGCGCAGCGCGGATTTGAGGCCGTCCTCGTGGAAACCGTAGCCGGTCCAGGCGCCGGCGTACCACAGACCGCCCTGGCCCTGGATACCGCTTAGTGCTTGCTGCGCGTCGATGGCCGGCTGGTCCATGATCGGATGGTCGTACTCAAACCGCGCCAGCACCTTGTCCGCCGCCGGGGGCGATGGCGGATTCAGCGTCACCACCACCGGCGTGCTGAACGGCAGGCTTTGCAGCTGGTTCAGCCAATAGCTGACGCATACCGGACGGCTGCCGTCCGATTGGTGGGAGGATAAATAATTCCAGGCCGACCAGACTTTGCGCCGTTGCGGCATCAGGCGCGCATCGGTGTGCAGCCAGGCGGTGTTGGGCTGGTAGCGCACGGCGCCCAGAATGGCGCGCTCGTCGGCGCTGGCGTCTGCCATCAGCGCCAGCGTGGTGGGCGCGTGGGTGGCCAGCACCACTTCGTCGAACGCTTCGGTTTGCGTGGCGGTCGCCACCAGCACCTTGCCATCCACGCGGCGCAGTCCGCCAACCGGCGTGTTCAGGCGGTAATCGGCCAGCGTGGCGGCGATGGCCTGCACATAGTGACGCGAACCGCCACGCACGGTACGCCATCGCGGCCGGTTGTTGACCTGCAGCAGCGCGTGATTGAGGCAGAAGCGCAAGAAGGTCGCGGCTGGAAAGCCGAGAATGTCGCGCGGCGAACTGGACCAGATGGCGGCCGCCATCGGCAGCAGATAGGCGTCGCGGAACAGCTTGCCGTAGCCTTGACGCGCCAGCAGTTCACCCAGCGTCGCGCCGTCGCTCTGGCTTTGCGCCAGAAACGCCTCGGCGCGGCGATTAAAATGCAGGATGTCGCGCAGCATGCGCAGGAAGGACGGCGAGGCGAGCCGGCGGCGCTGGGCGAACACGGTGTCGAGGTTGGTGCCGGCCCATTCGAGCGCGCCGTCATCCATCGAGACACCGAACGACATGTCGCTGGCGATGTTTGCCACGCCCAGCTCATCGAGCAGCGCGATCAGGTTGGGATAGGTTTTTTCGTTGTAGACCAGAAAGCCGGTATCGACCGCGCAACGCTGCCCCTCGACTTCGATGTCCACCGTGTTGGCGTGACCGCCCAGATATGGTCCGGCCTCGAACAGCACCACGTCGTGGCGGCGTTGCAGGAAATAGGCGGCGGCCAGGCCGGAAATGCCGGCGCCGATGACGGCAATGCGTTTGCGTGTTTGCATGGATATAGTGCTGTTGATCTACCGATATGCTAATATTACTACCAACAAATCAGAAATGCTACTGATTAGTAGCTAAAATTTACCAATGAGTATTCTTTCAAAATTCAGTTTCAAGGATCAGGCGTTCAAGTTGCGTGAGAGCGCCATTCTCGACGCCACCACGACCGTGTTGAGCAGTAAGGGCTATGACCTGATGACCATGGACGATGTGGCCGGCGCGGTTGGCATCTCCAAGCCCAGCCTTTACAAGCATTTCAAGTCCAAGGAGGAGCTGGTAGGCGAGGCCATGATCCGCCTGCTGGACGGCGCGATCGACCAGGTGACGGCGATGGACGCGTCGCTGGGGCCGGTGCAGAAATTGTCGGCGCTGCTGACCTGGGCGCTGCGGGTGCGGCTGGGCGGCGGCCTGCCGTTCTTGCCGTCGACCAGCCCGCATGTGCGGGACATGCTGATGCGCAACGTCAAGTACATGCTGCGCGTGGTCAAGCTGAATCGCATGCTGGAGGCGCTGGTCAAGCAGGGGCAGAAGGAGGGCTTGCTCAACGCCAGCCTGCCGAGCGATGTGATTCTGTTCAGTTACTACGCGCGCACCTGCGATCCGGCGGTCGAGTTTCTGAGCAAGTTCAGCAAGATGAGCGACGACGACATCGTGCGGCACATGCTGACGGTGGCGTTCCAGGGCTTGTAGCACCGGGCGGTCGGATTGGCGAAAGGAAACACTCACCGTTGGCGGCGGCCGTTTTGCGGCATAATCTGACTATGACTGTTTGGTGACCCTCGGAGAAGTGTGATGAACGTGCTGGTCGTAGATGACACCCAGATGAACCTGGACCTGTTCTGCCATATGCTGAGCATGCTGGACACAGCGACGCCGTTGCCCATGGCCGATGTCGGCGCGGCGCTGGCGTTGTGCGAGACCAGCATGCCTGACCTGGTGGTGGTGGACTACATGATGCCCGGCATTGACGGGTTAGAGTTCCTGCGCCGCTTCCGCGCGCTGCCCGGCGCGCGTGACGTGCCGGTGGTGATGGTCACCGGCGACACCGAGTCCAGCGTGCGGCACGAGGCGCTGCGCCTGAGCGCCAACGATTTTCTCACCAAGCCGGTCAACAGCATCGAGTTCAACGTCCGCATCGGCAATCTGCTGGCGCTGCGTCAGGCGCAGCTGCAACTGGCGGCGCGCGCCGACACGCTGGCCGAGGCGGTCGCCAAGGCCACCGCCGCCATCGTCGCCCGCGAGCACGAGGCGATTTACCGGCTGTCGCGCGCGGCCGAGTTCCGCGACAGCGACACCGGCAGCCATCTGCAGCGCATGGCGGCCTACTCGCGGCTGATCGCCGCCACGCTCGGGCTGGACGCCGCCGAGTGCGACCTGATCGCCGACGCCGCGCCGATGCACGATATCGGCAAGGTCGGCATTCCGGACGCCATCCTGCTCAAGCCGGGACCGCTGACCGACAGCGAACGCGCGGTCATGCAGCACCACCCTCGGATCGGTGCCGCCATCCTCGAAGGCAGCGAGTCGCCGTTGCTGCAGGCCGGCGCCACGATCGCCATCAGCCACCACGAGCGTTACGACGGCGGCGGTTATCCGAACGGCCTGGCCGGCGAGGCGATTCCACTGTATGGCCGGATCGTCGCGGTGGCGGACGTGTTCGACGCGTTGACCTCGTCCCGACCCTACAAGCAGGGCTGGGAGCTGGCACGCGCCGTCGCCTACCTGCAGGAGCAGAAGGGCGGCCAGTTCGACCCGGCCTGCGTCGATGCGTTGCTGGCCAATCTGGAAGAGGTGCCGGCGATCCAGCAGCGCTACGTCGATCCGCCGGCCAGTGAGATGAGCGTCGCCGGCCTGCGCTAAGCGCCGGTGGTGGCGAAGCGCTCGCGATAGACTTTGGGCGTAATGCCCAGTTTTTTCATGAAGACGCGGCGCATGTGCGCCTCGTCGGTGAAGCAAGCGCGCGCGGCGACCGTCTTCAGCGCCAGCGCTAGGTCGGCCAGCAATTGCGTGGCCCGCTCGAAGCGGCACATCTCGATGAATTCCTGCACGCTCAGGCCCACTTCCTGCTGGAACACGCGGGCGAAGTGGCGTTCGCTCATCATCGCTTTCTGCGCCAGTTGCGACACCGACAGGCGTTCGTGCAGATGGTCCAGTATCCAGTTTTGCAGTTCGCGGATATTCGGCCGCGCGGTGCGCTCGCTGCGCAAATGCGCGCTGAATTGCGACTGCCCGCCGGGACGCTTCAGGTAGACCACCATTTCGGTGGCCACTTCCAGCGCCAGATCGCGTCCGAAGTCTTCCTCCACCAGCGCCAGCGCCAGGTCGATGCCGGCGGTGACGCCGGCCGAGGTCCACACATTGTCGGCACGGATGAAGATAGCGTTGGCATCGACCTCGATCGCCGGATACTCGGCCTGCAGGCGTTCGGCCACGCTCCAGTGGGTGGTGGCGCGCTTGCCGTCCAAGACACCGGCGGCGGCGAGGAAAAACGCGCCCGAGCACAGCGCCGTCAGCCGCTGGATGCGCGGCGCCACGGCGGCCACCCAGGCCGTGATGGCGGCGCTGTCCTCCATCGCCTGGCGGATATGGCGGGCGCCGACGATGATCGCGTTGTCCGGCAGCGCCAGTGGATTGAGCGCCTTGGTCGCCTCCAGCGCCATCAGGGTGTCGGAACGGACCAGGCCGGTTTTGTGGGAGGCGATGCGGACATCGTAGCCGGCCGTCTTGCCGCGCCGTTGCAAGTGCAGGTTGGCGTACTCGAAGACCGACATCGGTCCGATGGCCTCCATCGCTTTGAAGCCCGGATAGACCACGATATCGACCGTGATCGGCGGCTGGGGTGCAGATAAGTTCATAGGGCAGTCAGGAAAATCCGGTCATTATTGTACCAATTCCTGCCATTCTGATGCGCGGGCGCCCACGCGCCGGGCGGCGGCCGGCACAATGCCGCCATCTTGTTACGGGAGCACGCATGAAAACCAAAGCAGCAGTAGCATGGCGCGCCGGCGCGCCGCTGACCATTGAGGAAGTCGACCTGGCCGGCCCGCGCCAAGGCGAGGTGCTGGTCGAGCTGAAAGCCACCGGCATTTGTCACACCGATTACTACACGCTGTCCGGCGCCGATCCGGAAGGCCTGTTCCCTGCCATTCTGGGCCACGAGGGCGCCGGTGTGGTGGTGGACGTCGGTCCCGGCGTAACCACGCTGAAAAAGGACGATCACGTCATTCCGCTGTACACGCCGGAATGCCGCCAGTGCAAGTTCTGCCTGTCGCGCAAGACCAATCTGTGCCAGGCGATCCGCTCGACCCAGGGGCGCGGCCTGATGCCGGACGCGACCAGCCGTTTCTCGCTCGACGGCAAGCCGCTGTTTCACTACATGGGCACCTCGACCTTCTCCAACTACATCGTTGTGCCGGAGATCGCGCTGGCCAAGATCCGTTCGGACGCGCCGTTCGACAAGGTGTGCTACATCGGCTGCGGCGTGACCACCGGCGTGGGCGCGGTGCTGTTCTCGGCCAAGGTGGAGGCGGGCGCCAATGTGGTGGTGTTCGGCCTGGGCGGCATCGGCCTGAACGTGATTCAGGCGGCCAGGATGGTCGGTGCCGACAAGATCATCGGCATCGACATCAATCCGGCGCGTGAAGCGATGGGCCGCAAGTTCGGCATGACCCACTTCATCAATCCCAACGAGGTGGACAATGTGGTGGACGCCATCGTCCAGCTGACCGACGGCGGCGCCGACTACAGCTTCGAGTGCGTCGGCAACACCAAGCTGATGCGCGAGGCGCTGGAATGCACGCACAAGGGCTGGGGCCAGTCGTTCATCATCGGCGTGGCGGCGGCGGGGCAGGAAATCTCGACCCGGCCGTTCCAGCTGGTCACCGGCCGCGAATGGAAGGGGTCGGCGTTCGGCGGCGCCCGTGGCCGCACCGACGTGCCGAAGATCGTCGACTGGTACATGGAAGGCAAGCTCAACATCGACGACCTGATCACCCACCGCCTGAAGCTGGAAGACATCAACCAGGGCTTCGACCTGATGAAGAGCGGCGAATCGATCCGCTCAGTGGTGCTGTACTAAAACCGCTTCATCGGCGCTATCCCTTGGCGGGCTGCGGACGCTGGGTGGCTCAGGCCTCGCTCCATTGGCGCAGCAGGTTGTGGTAGTGGCCGGTGAGGTTGACCAGCTCCTCGCAATCGCCGAGACGGGCGCGCAGCGACTGGATGTTGCGGTCGAGGTCGAGCAGCATGCCGCGTCGCTGGTCGTCGCGGATCATGCTCTGGGTCCAGAAGAACGAGCAGACGCGGGCGCCGCGCGTGACCGGCTCCACCCGGTGGATGCTGGTCGATGGATAGACGATCAGGTCGCCCGCCGGCAGCTTGACCTCGTGCGTGCCGTAGGTGTCTTCCACCACCAACTCGCCGCCCTCGTACTCGTCCGGATCGGTCAGGAACAGGGTGGACGAGACGTCGGTGCGCATCCACTGGCCGTCGAGCGCCATGCGGCGCATCGCGCCGTCGACATGGTTGCCGTAGGTGCCGCCGCCGGCATAGCGGTTGAACATCGGCGGGCAGGTACGCAGCGGCAGCGCCGCCGAGAAGAACAGCGGATTGCGCGCCAGCGCGTCCAGCACCACTTGGCCCAGCTCGTTGGCCAGCGGTGAATTTTCGGCCAACTGCTGGTTGCTCTTGACCTTGACGCCCTGGCCGCCGACGGTGGCGCGGCCGTCGATCCAGTCGGCGTCGCGCAGCCGTTGCCGCATCAGGCTCACTTGTTCGGGCGTCAGCACGCCGGGAATGTGCAGCATCATCTCTTTGCTTCTCCATCAATAAGTATGTGTTCCAGCGCGGCCGCCGGCAGCGGCTGGCTGAAGTAAAAACCCTGGGCCAGGTCGCAATTGAGCTGGCGCAGGAAGTCGTGTTGCTGGCGTGTCTCCACGCCCTCGGCCACCACGGTCAGGCCCATGCTGTGGGCCAGCGCGATGACGGCGCCGGCGATGGCGCCATCGTCGGCGTCGGATGAGATATCGCTGACGAAGGAGCGGTCGATCTTCAGCGCGTTGATCGGGAAACGCTTCAGATAGGACAGGCTGGAATAACCGGTGCCGAAGTCGTCGATGGCCAACTGCACACCCATGTCGCTCAGCCGTTGCAGCGTGACGGCGGCGGCGTCGGCGCGGTCCATCAGCACCGACTCGGTGATCTCCAGTTCCAGCGCGTCGGCGTGGCAGCCGGTGTCCGCCAGCACGCGCGCCACCATCGCGTCCAGTCCGGGCTGGCGGAACTGGCGCGCCGACAGGTTGACCGCCATGCGCAAGGCCGGCAGGCCGGCGCGGCGCCACGCCACCTGCTGCGCGCAGGCGGTGCGCAGCACCCATTCGCCGATGGGGACGATTAGCCCGGTTTCCTCGGCGATGGTGATGAAGGCGTCCGGCATCACCAGGTCTTGCCCCGCCGGATACCAGCGCAGCAGCGCCTCGGCGCCGACGATGTGGCCGCTGGCCAGTTCGATCTGCGGCTGATACTTCAGTTGCAGCTCGCCGCGCTCGACCGCGTGACGCAGGCCGCTTTCCAGCGTCAGCCGGTCCAGCGTGCGGGCGTTCATCTCCTCGGAATAAAACTGATAATTGCCTCGCCCCAGCGCCTTGGCCTGATACAGCGCAGCGTCGGCGTTTCTCAGCAGCGTCTTGCCGTCGGTGCCGTCGCGCGGGAACAGGCTGATGCCCACGCTGCAGGCCGGCGCCAGCTCGTGGCCCTGAATCAGCATCGGCTGGAACAGCGCGGTAAGGATTTTCTGCGCCAGCGCGGCGGCGATATGTTCATGCGGCAGCTCGGGCAGCAGCACGACGAACTCATCGCCGCCGAAGCGGGCCACCGTGTCGGCGTCGCGCACCGCCTGTTTGAGGCGGCGGCCGACCTCCACCACCACGCTGTCGCCGGCGTCGTGGCCGAGACTGTCGTTGATGGTCTTGAACCGGTCCAGGTCGAGAAACAACATCGCCACCTGGTTGCCGCTGCGGCGGGCCTGGGCGATGGCTTGCGACACCCGGTCGAGCAACAAGGTGCGGTTGGCCAGGCCGGTCAGCGCGTCGTGCCGGGCCAGGTGCATCAGCTCCTCCTCGAAGCGCTTGCGCTGGGAAATATCCTCGATGACCGCCACCAGCGCGGCGGCGCTGCCGTCCGGCTGCATATTGGTGAAAGTGGTCTTGACCCAGACCTGCTTGCCATCCTTGCGCAGGTAGCGGCGCTCGCGGGACGAGGTTTCCAGTTCGCCGTCGGCCAGCGCGCGCAGCAGCGGCGCGTCGGTGTGCCCATCTTCCGGCGCCGTCAAGTCCGACAGATGCATGGCGCGCAGTTCCTCCTCGCTGTAGCCGACAATATCCTGCAGCTTGCGGTTGACGCGCAGCCAGCGGCCTTCCGCCGACAACTGCGCCAGGCCGACCGCCGCCTGACCGAACGCGGCGCGGAAGCGGGCCTCGCTGTCACGCAGTTGCTGGCGGCTGGCCTGGATGTAGGTGTCGAGCGCCAGGCCCATGTCGAAGCTGGCGATTTTCATCAGCGCGTTGTAGGTCGGCAGGAACAGGGCGGGGCGGTCTGTCAGCAGTTCCTGCAGGACCGGGCCGAGGTCGCCCAGATATTTGCGGTAGGCGCCGATGTACCACTCCGGCGCCAGGCCGATGCGCTGATGCGCCAGACCGACCCGCAATCGATGGCGCACATACTCGGTGCCGTAGTCGCCGGCCGTCAGCGTCTGGAAGTATTTGCCTTGCAGATGATGCAGCCGGTCCAGCACCACCGGATCGCGCAGCAGCAGGCGCAGCACCGGCATGGCCAGCAGATGGCGGTAAAAGCCGGCGATGACTTCGGGCAGGCGCGGTAGCAGCAGCGGATGGATCTCGCGCAGCAGCCGGATGTCGTCCGGCGTGACCTCCAGAAACAGCAGGCGCTGCTCGATGTCTGCCGCCGCCGGCATCATGGTGCCGGCGGTACGGTCCAACTCCCTGGGGTCTGCAAGCATGCGGGGCTTCCTATGGTGGGGCGGCATGCAAGAGGCGCGCCGCGCGCGGCAACCAGTCTAGCTTGTGCGTGCGTGCAAAAAAATGTCGCAAATCAAGAAGCGATGGGGATTATTATCGAAGGTCCGGGCGAAGGAGGCAACGAGGTAATCATTTGCCTTGCTTGCGAGAGCCGCAAGGGGTTGATGCCCGGATTGCCAAGATCAGAGTTTTGAAGATCTGAACGGTCACCGGTGGAAACTGGTCTGGATGGCACCACAGAGCGCAGTTTCATAAACGCCATTTGTAGCGTTCTTTGTTGCGGTGGTGGGCGTTGATATCGTCGCGGAAGCTGATGTTGGTGTGGGCGCGGCCGAACCACCCGACATAGGCAAGAAAGGCGCTGAACACCAACACGGCGAGCGTCCTGCCAATATGGCCCGCGAAAAGGGCGGGTACACCGGCGCCAACAAGCAGCGCCAGTGCCAGTCCCCAGCACAGCGCGCGTCTGAACCATAACCAGCAGGTTGCGGCTGTTGTCTCGGTACGGCTGGGCGGAAGGCTACGGTCTCGGGTGGCGAAATATCCCGGTATGGCCAGCATCGCGGCGAAGGACGCCACCACGACCGCCGTCGATGTCGACACGCCGTGCGTTATAAATAACCCCAGTGCGACGCAGCCGAATAGCGCCGCCAACAGCAACACCGATCCGCGCGCCGGCTGGCGGAAAGTCTCTTCAACAGCCCGGTCGTCTGCCAGATGATTTTTATGCCCCGGCGAGTACGGCGGCGGTTTGCGCGGATCGGGGGCGTCCGGTGGTTGCTGATACATGCGCTCTTTGCCTGTCATTACGAAAACAAGTGGGATGTCATCTTGGCATGCCATTGCGCCAAGCGCAATAGTTGTACCCGCTAACTCGCCTACATTTTGCCCGGCTTTTACTGTAGGATACCGACTTCGTCCGTGCTCAGCAGCAGCCACAAGCTGTGTGCCGACTGGGGAGTGACTTAATTTTTGGGCAAGGGAATCACCGAGCAGGCTTCCATGTCCCGATTTCTGGAGACGGAATGGGAGTTTTTCGCCCACTTTTACAGCGACCATCCAAACTGGTCGTGCTGGCATGTATTGCCATTGTCGCCACCGTGGCGACCGCCGAAGGCGTGCGCTGGTCGCGCGCGGCGCGGCACCACGCCAAACCGGACCCGGTCAGCACCGCCGCCCCGGTGCCGGTGACGCTGACCGAACTCTCCCGCGCCATTATTCCGATGCCCAAGGGCGTGCCGTCGGCGCACGCCAGCGCGCTGGCGGAATTGCCGCATGGCGATCTGATTTCTTTCTGGTGGGCCGGCAGCCGCGAGAGCGGGCCGGACGTGCAGGTCTACGCGTCACGCTGGTCGAATGGCCGCTGGAGCGATAACTGGGTGGTGGCCAGCCGCGAGTCGCTGGGCGCCGCGCTCGGCCATGGCGTGCGCCGCATCGGCAATCCGGTCGCCTGGACCGGCGACGATGGCACGATCCATCTGTATGTCGTGGCCACCGGCCTGGGCGGCTGGGCGGCGTCGCGCGTGGTGCAGCTGCAATCAACCGACGAGGGCGCGACGTTCAAGGTGCGCCGCGTGTTGCCGATGTCGCCGGTGTTCAATACCAGCGTGCTGGTGCGGTCGTCGCCGGTCGGGCTGGATGGCGGCGGTTGGTGGTTACCGGTGTATTTCGAGATCGGCCACAAGTATCCAATGCTGGTGACCTTCGACGCCAATGGCGATCCGCAGCGCCTGACCCGCATTGGCGAGCGCACCCGCTCGCTGCAGCCGACGCTGGTGCCGGTGTCCAACACGGAAATCCGCGCCTGGATGCGCGATGCCAACAAGAGCCGTTCGATGGTGCAGCAGGCGGTCAGCCATGATTCCGGCGTGACTTGGGAGGATATGGGCCCGACCTCGATCAGCAATCTGGGCACGTCGCTGGCGGTGCTGCGACTGGACAGTGGCAGCCTGCTGATGCTGCGTAACAATGGTACCAACAGCGAAACGGCGCGCAGCACGCTGTCGCTGTCGCAGTCGCTCGACGGCCATCGCTGGAAAGACATGACAGACATCGTCAGCGGCCAGCCGGGTGACGAGTTCTCGTATCCGGCCATGTATCAGCTGGGCGACGAGCTGCATATCACCTACACCTATCAGCGGCGGGCAATCGCCCACCACCGCCTGAAAATTCAACCGGTCAAGGACTTGCCATGAGTTTGCCCGAGCTGTCTCTGCAGATCATATACGCGCGTCTGGCGTGGACGCTGATCGCGGCGTCGATGCTGCTGTCGGTGCTGCCGTCGCTGTTGCCCAAGCTGTTTCCGGCGCTGGCCCAGCGCACCAAGCTGATCGTCGCCGGCACGGTGGCGCTGGTGATGGTGTTGCCGGGCGCTGCCTCGCCGGCCCACTGGCTGACGCTGGTGTTCCAGTATCCGAGCGGCTTGCTGGCCGGCTATAGCCTGGTGGCGCTGTGCGCCCGCTGGACCGCCAAACCGGTCGATTTCCTGCTGCACCCGGCCTTCGCCTTGCTGCTGAGCCTGCTCGGCGTGGTGCTGTATCTGGATGCGTTCGGCGTGCTGGCGCTGGGACTGTATTACCGCGGCTTCGACGCCGATGCCGCCGCCGTGCTGGCCATTGCGGCGGCGCTGGCCGGCGTGGCGGCGATCTGGCTGCGCTTTGGCGCCGGCGGCGCCGCGCTGCTGACCGCCGTGCTGCTGTTCTCGTTGCTGCGCCTGCCGACCGGCAACCTGTGGGATGCGCTGCTCGATCCGCTGCTGTGGGCCTGGGCGCTAGGCTCGGTTGTCGTGGCCGCGCGTCGTCAGTATTTGCGCCGCAAGGCCGGCAGCGTGGCGCGCCCGCTCGACGACCTGAACGCGGCGCCAGAACTGCTGCGCCCGCGAGCCGGCGGTATCGAGTGACTTAACGATATAAATAATTAGCACATAAACAAGGGAGTGATTCATGCTAGAGAAGAAGTGGTACATCCATCCGGTGATTGCGGTCGGCGTCTTCATCAACGTTTTTGTGCTGGTGCTGGCGATTGCCTTTGCCCACGACCAGGCCGCGCTGTGGCGCCTGCTGGTGGAGGATGGTATCGTGGAATGGATGCAGTTCCTGTGCTTCGTCTTCTTGTCCGGTCTGCTGGCCTTCCTGGCCGTGGAGCAATGGCAGCGTGAGCCGAAGATCAACCTGCAACTGCTGGCCTTTGTCGGCCTGAGCGCGCTGGTGGGGTTGGCGGCGATGGAAGAGGTGAGCTGGTTCCAGCGCGTGCTGCACATCATTCCGCCGGAGTTCTTCCTGCAAAATAACCGCCAGGGCGAGACCAATCTGCACAATCTGGCGCTGGGCAAGAGCAGTCTGCATAAAGCGGTGCTGCTGAAGATTATCGCGGTTGTTGGCATCACCCATAACGTGATCCTGCCGCTGCTGGCCAAGAAACGTCCGGCCATCCGCGACTTTGTCGAGAAATTCGGCCTGTATCTGCCGCCGCTGTCGGCCTCGCTGATCTACATCGCCGTGGTGGCGCTGTCGCACCTGCTGGTCGACCATCCGCGCAAGGGCGAACTGGGCGAGGTGTTCGGCGCCGTGCACTATCTGGTGACGGTGGTGGCCGCCTACTTCTTCGGCGTCAACTACGGCAAGCCGCCGGTGTTCCAGAACAACGCCGATGGCCGTCGCATCTCGACGCTGTTCTGCATGATGCTGATGTTCCTGCTGCTGATCGGCTGGATGCTCAGCGCCGGCGCCGGTGCCGGCGCCTATATCGCCAGCCACCCAGGCTTCGGGGCTGAATGATGTTCCGCCGCCCTGAAAGCGGGTTGAGCAAGATCGCTGGCCGGCTGGCCGGGCTGACCCTGTGGGCCGGTCCGTTCGCCGGTCTGTTGCAATTGCTGTTGCTAGGGGTGCTGATTTTCTCGCTGTCGCGCGCCGGTCTGGTGCTGTGGCAGTGGGAGCGCGTGGCGGCCACCGGCATCCCGTTGCGGATCATGGTGCAGGGCGTGCGCGCCGACCTGATCATGCTCGGTTATCTGATCGCCGTGCCGATGCTGCTGGCGCCGTTCCTGGCCCACCGGAAAACCCTGGGGCTGTGGAAGGGCTTCAATGTCGTGTGGGGCACGTTTGCGCTGATCTTCATCGTGTTCATGGAAGTGTCGACGCCGCAGTTCATCATGCAGTACGACGTGCGGCCGAATCGCCTGTTCATCGAGTACCTGTCGTATCCGCAAGAGGTGATGTCGACGCTGTGGAACGGCTTCCGCATTGCGTTGCTGCTGGGCGTGGCGGCGACCGTGCTGCTGGGGACCGGCATCTACAAGCTGCTGAAGGCGGCCTCGGTGGAGATCCGCGCCATCGGTTCGGTCAAGTTGTTGCTGCTGTGGCCGGTACTGGTATTGCTGGTGGCGTTGCAGATCCGCTCGACGCTGGCGCACCGTCCGGCCAATCCGGCGCTGTTCGCGCTGACGGGCGACGCGATGGTCAATTCGCTGATCATCAACTCGCCGTGGTCGGTGCTCGACGCGTGGGCGGCCATGAGCCACGAGGCCAATTCGTCCGAAATCTATGGCAAGTATCCGCGCGAAAAAGTGTTTGAGGTGGTGAAGAGCGCGCCGTGGCTGCGTGATCAGCAGTTCACCTCGGCGGAGTTGCCGACGCTGCACAAGCAGACGCCGGCGGTGCAACGCGCGCGTCCGCTGAATCTGGTCATTGTGCTGGAGGAGAGCCTGGGCGCCACCTTCGTCAAATCGCTGGGCGGTTTGCCGGTGACGCCGGAGCTGGAAAAGCTGAAGTCGGAAGGCTGGTGGTTCGAGCAGCTGTACGCCACCGGCACGCGGTCGGTGCGCGGCATCGAGGCGGTGGTGGCCGGTTATCCGCCCACGCCGGCGCGTAGTGTGGTCAAGCTGTCGCTGTCGCAGCAGAACTTCTATACGCTGGCGGCGGGCTTGGGCCGGCAGGGCTATCACACGGAGTTCGTCTATGGCGGCGAGGCGCACTTCGACAATATGCGCGGCTTCTTCACCGGCAATGGCTTCCAGAAAGTGGTGGACCGCCAGGACATGCCGAATCCGAAGTTCGTCGGCAGTTGGGGCGCGTCGGATGAGGACTTGTTCGACAAGTCGCTGGAGCGGCTGAAGATGCTGCATGACTCGGGTAAGCCGTTCTTCAGCCTGATTTTCTCGTCGTCCAACCACGAGCCTTTCCAGTTCCCGGACGGCCGCATCGAGCTGCATGACGCCGAGAAGCAGACCGTTAACAACGCGGTCAAATACGCCGACTATGCGCTGGGCCGTTTCATCGCCGAGGCCAAGAAGCAGGCTTACTGGAAGGATACGGTGTTCCTGATCGTGGCCGACCATGACAACCGCGTGTATGGCGACAGTCTGGTGCCGATCAAGAAGTTCCATATTCCGGGCTTGATTCTGGGGGCGGATATCCAGCCGAAAAGCATACCGACCATCGCCAGCCAGGTGGATCTGGGCCCGACGCTGCTGTCGCTGATGGGGATCGCCAGCGAGCATCCGATGATCGGTCGCGATCTGGCCAGGGATAGCCAAACGCCGGGCCGGGCGCTGATTCAGTTCGACAATTACTTTGCGTGGCTGGAAGGCTCGTCGGCGACGATCCTGCGCCCGAACCAGACGCCGTTGCTGGGGCATTATGAAGCGGCGACCGGCGTGTTGACCACGGGCGGCGCGCCGAGCACTGAGCAGGTCGATAAAGCCATGTCGCACGTGGTGTTGCCGTCGATCCTATATCGCGAGCAGCGCTACAAGCTGCCCCCGGTGGCGCGCTAGCCCATTCCCCGTCATTCCGACTTTCGTCGGAACGACGGGGTATCGCTTAGTCGCCGTACAGCGTCCCCTTGTTTTCGGATCGACACTGGTCCATGCCGCGCCGGGGCGCGACGTCAGCCCAGCGGCAACTTTAATTCAAACAGCGTGCCGCCCAGCTTGGACTGACGGCACAACGCCTCGCCACCATGGGCGACGGCGATCGCTCTGACCACCGCCAGACCCAGCCCGCTGCCGCTGCTGCCCGACTGCGGCGACTGGCCGCCGCGCTGGAAGGCGTCGAACACCCGGTCTGCCATCGCGGGATCGATACCCGGCCCCTGGTCTTCGACGCGCAGACGGTAGGCGCCGCCGGCCACGACGCTGCTGACACGCACCAGACCGGGCGTGGCATGCTTGCGCACGTTCTCAAGCAAGGCCAGCAACGCTTGGCGGATGCGCATCGGGTCGCTCATCACCGCTTGCGACGTCAGGTCGAGTTCCAGCGAGAAGCCGGCCACCTGCAGCCACGGCGCCGCCAACTGCACCACGGTTTCGATTTCACCGGCCAGGCTGGCGCGCACTTTCTGCAGGCCGAGGTGGCCGCTTTCAGCCAGCGCCACCATGCGCAGGTCTTCGATCAGCCGCCCGAGTCCTTCGACATGGGTCAGCAGATTGCGGAATTGCGCCTGGTCGGGCACGAACACGCCGTCGGTAATGCCCTGCAAGCGGCCGCGCAGAATGGTCACCGGCGTGCGCAGCTCGTGCGCGATGGCGGCGTTCCAGAACACACGCTCCTGCTCCATATTTTGCAGCCGTTCGGCCATGTGGTTGAAGTCGGCCACCAGTTGCGCCGCTTCGCCCATGGCGTGGTCGTATTTGGTGGCGCGCGCGGTCAGGTCGCCTTGCGCCACCTGGCGCAGGCTTTCGGCCACGGAGTTGAGCGGCGCCAGAATACGGCGCGACAGCTTGCTGGCCGCCAGCACCGCGATCACCACCGAGATAAAGGTGGTGACGACCAGCCAGATCACTTCCTCGCGCGTCGGTGTCAGGTCCGTCGGATCGCCGGCCATGAATTCCGGTGAATTGCGGATCAGGTAGGAGTACAGCGCATAGGAACTGATCTGCACCAGCAGGATGATGCCCAGCGCCACCAGCGACATCGACAGCGAGATCTGGCGGCTGATGCCGGCGTTCAGTTTCATGTCGCGCTCCCGAGCCGGTAGCCGACGCCGCGCACGCTCTCCAGCAGCCCGGCGAGGCCGGCCGCTTCGACTTTCTTGCGCAGTTTGCTCAGGTGGCTGTCGACCGTGCGTTCCAGCGTTTCGCCTTCCGGCAGGCAGGCGGCCAGCAATTCGGCGCGGCTGAACACGCGCTTGGGCGCGCGCAGCATGTGGGCCAGCAGGCGGAATTCGGTCAGCGTCAGCGATAGCAGTTGGCGTGGCTGGCCGTCGATGCAGACGGCGGCCTCGTAGTGTTCCAGATCGACCTCCAGGCCTTCGGCGCGCAACTGCTTGCTGGTCTGCGCGCCTTGCTGGCCGGCGGTTCGGCGCAGCACGGCTTGCACCCGCGCCACCACCTCGGCCGGGTTGAAGGGTTTGACCACGTAGTCGTCGGCGCCGATGCGCAGACCGGTCAGCTTGTCGATGTCCTGGTCCATCGCGGTCAGCATGATGACGGCGGTGTTACCGCGCTGGCGGATTTGCGACAGCGCGGCCCAGCCGTCCAGCTGCGGCATTTGCACATCCAGCAGCACCAGGTCCGGCTTGAGCATGAGGTGCATTTCCAGCGCGCGGCGGCCGTCCGGCGCGTGCGCCACGCGCAGGCCGGCGCGCGACAGATAGGCCATCAGGATCTGGGCGATTTCCGATTCGTCTTCGGCCACCAGCACCAAGGCCTGCTCGTTGGCGGGCAGTTCGGTATTCATGTTGACATGATACTGCATCAGCTCACGCCTCCGCCCAGCGCCTTGTACAGCGCGATCGCCGATTTGAAGTGGTCGCGGCGCAGGTCCAGCAGCGCGCTTTGCGCGGCGTAGGCCTGGCGCTGCGCGTCCAGCAGTTCCAGACGGCTGTCCTGGCCGGCGCCGTAGCGCAGGTTCGACAGGCGTTCGCGCAGCGCGGCGGCGTCCACCACGCGCTGCTGGGCGACGATCTGGCGCTGGTAGGTCTGGTTGCTGGCCAGCGCGTCGTTGACTTCGCGGAACGCGGTCTGGATCGCGCGTTCGTACTGCACCACGGCGAGGTGATTGCGGACTTCGGTCAGTTTGAGTTCTGCGCGCAGCCGGCCGCCCTGGAAGATCGGCTGCGTGATCTGCGGCGCGAACGACCAGCTGCGGTTGCCGCTCTGGAAGAGGCTACCCATCTCGGCGCTGCCCAAGCCCAGTTGCGCGGTCAGCGACACGCGCGGGAAGAAGGCGGCGCGGGCGGCGCCGATTTCGGCGTTGGCGGCGACCAGCGCCTGTTCGGCCTGCATGATGTCCGGACGCCGCGTCAGCAGCTCGGACGGCAGGCCGGCGGGCAGGGTGGTCATCACCGGTTGCTGCGCCAGCGGCAGGCCGGCGGGCAGCGCTTGCGGGACCGGCAAGCCGAGCAGCAGTTCGAGGTTGTTGCGGGCCAGGCGCCGCGCGCGGTCGCGGGCGTGTAGGTCGGCTTCGGCGGTGGCGACCTGGCCGGCGGCCTGGGCCACATCCAGGCCGTTGCGCTGTCGGGCGCCGTGCAGCCGTTCCGTCAACGACAGCGCCAGGCGCCAGTCGGCCAATGTGCGTTCGGTCAGCGCCGCCTGTTCTTCGGCCAGACGCAGTTCGAGGTAGGCGTCGGCGACGGCGGCGATCAACGCCAGGCGCGCGGTGCGCTGGCCTTCCACCGAGGCCAGATAGCGGGCAAACGCCGCCTCCGACTGCGAGCGCAGGCGGCCGAAGAAGTCCAGCTCGAAGGCGTTGACGGCCAGTCCGGCGCTGGTCTGCTGGGTGACGGCGCCGTTCGGCGCGTCGGCCGACGAGGCGCGCTGGCGCGTGCCGCCGCCGGTGGCGTCCAGCGCGGGCAGGCGGGCTGCGTCCTGGATACGATACTGCGCCTGAACGGCGGCCACGTTCAACGCCGCCTCGCGCAGGTCGCGGTTGTTCTCCAGCGCCAGTTCGACCAGGCGTTGCAAAGCCGGATCGGCCAGCATCTGGCGCCAGTCCGGCAGCGTGGCGGCCGATGCGCTGTTGTCACCGGTTGCGTCGTGGTATGCCGCCGGCACCGGCAAGGCCGGTTTGCTCAGCGGCGGATTCAACGAGCAGCCGGCCAGCAGCAGGGCCGACATCGCAATTATTGCTCGCATTGTTTTGCTCCTTTACGTAACTTGCCCAGCCGTTCCGCGCCGCCGACAACGACCACGAAGAACACCGGCACAAAGAAAATCGCCAACACCGTCGCCGCGACCATACCGCCGAACACGCCGGTGCCGATCGCGTGCTGCGTTTCCGCGCTCGCGCCCGACGCCAGCATCAGCGGCACCACGCCCAGCGTGAAGGCGAGGGAGGTCATCAGAATCGGCCGCAAGCGCAGGCGCGCCGCCTCAATCGCCGCTTCCACCAGCCCCTTGCCCTCGTCATGCAGCTGCCGCGCATATTCGACGATCAGAATCGCGTTCTTGGCCGACAGACCGATAATCGTGATCATGCCCACCTTGAAGAACACATCGTTCGGCAGGCCGCGCACCATCACCGCCAGCAGCGCGCCGAGCAGGCCAAGCGGCACCACCAGCATCACCGACACCGGGATCGACCAGCTTTCATACAGCGCCGCCAGCACCAGGAACACCACCAGCATCGACAGGGCCATCAACATCGGCGCTTGCGCCGCCGAGGCGCGTTCCTGCAGCGACTGGCCGGTCCATGCCAAGCCGAAGCCGGCCGGCAGTTGCGCCACCAGCCGCTCCATCTCCTGCATCGCCGCGCCGCTGGACACGCCCGCCGCCGCGTTGCCGCTGATGCGCGCCGACAGATAGCCGTTGTAGCGCACCAGCTGCAATGGCGTTTGCTGCCATACCGGTTGCACAATCTCGCTCAGGGCCACCATGCCACCGGCGCTGTTGCGGATGCGCAGCGCCAGCACATCGTCAAGCTGCATGCGTGCCGACGCCTCGGCCTGCACGATCACCTGCTGCATGCGGCCGTGGTTCGGGAAGTCGTTGACATAGCTGGAGCCGGTGGCGCCGACCAGCATGTCGCTGACCGCCGTGAACGACACGCCCAAGGCCTCGGCCTTGCGGCGGTCAATCTCCAGACGGATGGTGTTCCCCGGCGGCAGAGCGTCCGGATACACGCCTTCCAGCAGCTTGCTCTTGGCGGCCAGCGTCAGCAACTGGTCCTGCGCCGCCTGCAGCGCGGCGATGCCGAGCCCGGCGCGATCCTGCAGGCGCAGCGAGAAGCCGGACGAACTGCCCAGTTCATCGATCGCCGGCGGCATCACGACCATGATCGTGCCTTCCTTGGTGCTGGCCATGGCTTCCGTCGCCTTGGTCACTTCCTCCTGCGCGGTGGCGCCGTTGCGCTGGTCCCAGTCCTTGAGCATGGTGAAGGCCATGGCCGCGTTCGGGCCGGAGCCGGAGAAACTCCAGCCGATCAGCGATTGGTTCACCTCTATGCCCGGACGGCTGGCCACATGCTGCTCATACTGCTTGATCACCTCCAGCGTGCGCTCCATGGTCGCATCGGATGGCAGCTGGAACGAGGTCATGATGTAGCCCTGATCCTCCTCCGGCATGAAGGACGATGGCCAGACCGACATGCCATAGCCGACGGCGGCCACGATCACCGCGTACAGCGCCAGCATGCGGCCGCCGCGCTTCAGCAGGGCGGTGGTGCTTGCCGTGTAGCGCGCGGTCAGCGCGTCGAACTGGCGGTCGAACCAGCGGAAGAAGCCTTTCTTCTCATGATCCTCCGGGCCGACAGGCTTCAGCAACGTCGCGCACAGCGCCGGTGTCAAGGTCAGCGCCAGGAAGGCCGAGAACAGGATGGACACCGCCATCGCCACCGTGAACTGGCGATAGATCACGCCCACCGAGCCGGAGGCCAGCGCCATCGGAATGAATACCGCCGTCAGCACCACGGTGATGCCGATCACCGCGCCGCTGATCTCGCGCATGGCGCGCTGCGTGGCCGCTTTCGGCGACAGTCCTTCGGTGGCCATCAGCCGTTCAACCGCCTCCACCACCACAATCGCATCGTCAACGATGATGCCGATCGCCAGCACCATGCCGAACATGGTCAGCACGTTGATCGAATATCCCGCCACCGCCATCACCGCAAAAGTGCCCAGCAGCGCGATCGGCGCCAGGATGGCGGGAATCACGGTGTAGCGTACCTTTTGCAGGAACAGATACATCACCAGGAACACCAGCACCATCGCCTCGATCAGCGTGCTGACCACTTTTTCAATCGAGACCTTCACGAACGGCGCGGTATCGAAGGGGATGGTGTACTCCATCCCGCGCGGCATCGACTTCGCCAGTTCGTCCATGCGTTCGCGGATCAGCTTCGCGGTCTTCACCGCGTTGGCGCCCGGCGACATCGAGATTGACGCGCCCGAGGTGGTCTTGCCGTTTTCCCGCGCCTTGAAGGTGTAGTCGCGCGCGCCCAGTTCCACGCGGGCGACGTCGCCCAGCGTGACGCTGGAACCATCGCGTCCGGCGCGCAGCACGATGGCGGCGAATTCCTCCGGCGAGCGCAACTGGCCCTGCACCGTCAGCGGCGTGGTCACGCGCTGGCCGGCGACGGATGGTGTATCGCCGACCCGGCCCGGCGCGATCTGCACGTTCTGCTGGGCGATGGCGTTGGTGACGTCGCCCATCGAAATATTGTGCGCCACCAGCTTGGCCGGATCGATCCAGACCCGCATCGCCCGCTCGGCGCCGAACAACTGCACGCGGCCGACACCGGGCACGCGGCGCAGTTCCTCCACCACGTTGCGGGCCAGGTAATCGCCCAGTTCCTCCTCGCTGTGGCCCTTGGTCGAGTTCACGCTGATAATCATCAGGAAGCTGGACGACGACGACTCCACCGTCACGCCGCTCTGGCGCACCGTTTGCGGCAGGCGCGGTTCGATCGCCTTCAGGCGGTTTTGCACATCCACCTGCGCCATTTCCGGATCGGTGCCCGGCTTGAAGGTGACGCTGACCGAGGCCGAACCCGAAGTGTCGGTCGACGATTCAAAGTACAGCAGGTTCTTCACGCCCGACAGCTCGCGCTCGATCAGGCTGACCACCGCCTCGTTCATCGTCTGCGGCGAGGCGCCCGGATAGCTGGCGTAAATCGACACGCTCGGCGGCGCCACCGACGGGAAGCGCGCGATGGGCAGGTTGGGCAAGGCGATCAGTCCAAACAGGATGATGAAGATCGCCACCACCCACGCGAACACGGGGCGGCGTATGAAAAATTGAGACATCTAGACAGTCCTTATCATTTTGCGGCGTGGCCTGCGGCGGCCGACATCCGGCTCGGCGTCTTCCACGGCATCGGTTTGGCGTGCAGGCCTTCCTTCAGGCGTTCCTGGCCTTCCACCACCAGCGTGTCGCCGGCGGCCAGACCGCTGCGCACCAGGTATTGATGATTGATGACGTCACCGACGGTGACGGAGCGCTGGCTGGCCTTGCCGGTTTTATCCAGCGTCCACACGCTGGCCTGGCCATCGGGGCGGCGCTGCACCGCCTGTTGCGGCACCAGCAGCGCGTCGTCCGGCGCGGCGCGGGCCAGGCGGGCGCGCACGAACATGCCCGGCAACAGCGCCCGTTCCGGGTTCTCAACCAGGATGCGGATGGTGGCGTCGCCGGTGCCGGCATCGACGTTCAGGTCGGCGAACAGCACCTTGGCGTCCAGCTTGTACGGCTGGCCGTCGGCCGACAAAATCTCGGCCCGCTGCTTGCCTGGTTGGCGCACCGCATGCAGCGAGGCGAGCATCGAGGCCGGCTGGCGCACGTCCACGTACACCTTGTCGATTTGCAGGATGCGCGCCATCGGGTTGGCGTCCGACTGGCCGACCAAGGCGCCCTCCGACACCAGCTCCTGGCCGATGCGGCCACTGATCGTCGCCTGCACGGTGGCAAACGCCAGGTCGAGGCGCTTGCGCTCCAGCGTGGCCTTGGCCTGGGCGACATTGGCGGCGGCCAGGTCGCGGTCGGAGACGGCATCGTCATAGGCCTGGTGGCTGATGGCGTCGGCGTCGATCAGTGGTCGCAGGCGTTCGGCCTGGCGGCTGGCGCGAACGTGGGTCGCTTGCGCGTGCTGCAGGGCGGCGGCGGCGGTGTCGAATTCCGCTTTCAGCGGCGCGGGATTCAACTGGAACAGTGGTTGCCCGGCGCGCACCTCGGTGCCTTGCTCGAACAGGCGACGCAGCACAATGCCACCGACCTGCGGACGGATATCGGCGGTGCGGTAGGCCGCGACGCGGCCCGGCAGGTCATCGTTGAGCGTTACCGGCGCCGGTTTGAGCGCGATCACCGTCACTGCCGGCGGCGGGGTGTCCTCCTCGGCCGGTTGCGGTCCTTTGGAGCAGGCTGCCAGCGCCAGTGCGGCCAGCAGTACAGGCCAGTTCTTGAGTTGCATAGTCTTTCCCGCGAGCATAGAAAACCGCAGCTTACGGTTCAGATTTGCAGGTTTTGTGGCGGAAATGTGTAGGTTTTATGGAGAGGGCGGAAAATTGACAGAGCTCATATAGTTAACTAACATACGCCGCGTATGTGAAAAAAAGGACTAATGATGACCCGCCGCAGCCGCAGCCAAATGGTGGAAGAAACCCGCGCCAAGCTGATTGCCGCCGCGCGCGTGGCATTTGCCGAACATGGCTACGCCCATGCCTGGATGGATGACATCACCGGCTCTGTTGGCCTGACCCGTGGCGCCTTGTATCACCATTTCGGCAGCAAGGAAAAATTGCTGGTCGCCGTCATCGATCAGATGGAAGGCGAACTGGCGCGGCGCCTGCAGGAAATTGCCGACGCCGCGCCGACGCCGTGGGAAGGCTTTCGCCGCCGTTGCCGCGCCTATCTGGAGCTGGCGCTGGTGCCGGAAAACCGCCGCATCATCCTGCAGGACGCCCGCGCCGTGTTTGGCGATGTGCCACAGCGGAATCAGGACACCGGCGTGGCCTCGCTGGAGGCGGCGTTGCGGGCGCTGATGGAAGACGGCACGGTGGCGCCGGTGCACGCCGGTGTGGCGGCGCGCATGCTGTACGGCGCGGTCACGGAGGCGTCGTTCTGGATCGCCGAACCGGATAGCGATCCGCCGGAGCGGCTGGCGGTGTCGCTGGACGCGCTCGACAAGCTGCTGGATGGGCTGCTGGCGCGCTGAATCAACATCAATGACTGGAAACGACGATGCAACTGAAAAATTCCGCGCAACGCTTTGGCGCGCTGGCCAAGTTCTTTCACTGGACCAGCGCCGCCGCTTTTATCGGCGCCTATATCGTGGTGTACTACGTGATCTGGTTTATGGATGACGAGTCGCCGGATGCGCTGCCGGTGCTGAATATCCATTGGGTGCTGGGTGTGCTGGTCGGGGCGCTGGTGCTGCCGCGATTGGTGTGGCGCTTGCTGGATGTGCAGCCGGATGATCCGCCAGGTTCGGCGCTGGAGCACAGGTTGGCGCATGCGGCGCACTGGGGGCTGTATGGTCTGCTGATTCTGATGCCGCTGACCGGCTACATTGGTACCGGAGCGCCGACCGATTTCGGACTGTTCTCCATTCCGAGTTTCCGTGACACGGCGGCCTTCGAGTGGATCTCCTCGCACTATGGCCTGACCTGGGAGGCGTTTGAGGCGCCGATCGATGTGGTGCACCACTTCGTCGGCAAATGGATCGCCTGGGGCGTGGTGGTGCTGCATATCGCGGCGGCGCTGTTTCATCATCGCGTGCGCAAGGATGATGTGCTGACCCGCATGCTGCCTTAGTTTATAGGGCTTTGCTGCACAGCTGGAACTCGGGGGCGTCTTCGTAGGGCCGGATCTGGAAGCCCAGGCTGGCCATCAGTTTCAGCATTGGGCGGTTCTTGCGCAGCACCAGGCCGACGGTTTCACTCAGGCCGCGATCACGGGCGACGTCCATGATTTCCAGCATCAGGCGTGTGCCCAGCCCCTGGCCGCTGAACTTGTCATCCACCAGCAGCGAGAACTCGCAGCTGCTGCGGTCCGGGTTGGCGATGTAGCGCGAGACGCCGATGATTTGTTCGGTTTCGCTGAAGCTGCCGTCATCGTCGGCGCTGCGGGTGGTCAGCACGGCCACCAGCGCCATTTCGCGGTCGTAGTCGATCAGCGAATAGCGCGCCAGCATTGGCGCCGACAGTTCGCGCAGCGACGAGGCGAAGCGGTTGTAGCGCGACTGGTCGGACAGGCCGCGCACCAGCGCCTGCAGCATGTCGGCGTCGGTCGGCTGCACCGGTCGCAGCGTGTACTCGCCGCCGCCGCGCATCGGCCACACGCTGGCGTAGTTGGCCGGGTACGGCATGATGGCCAACTGGTCGTAGCGCTGCGCCGACGGCGGCGCCACGCCCACCACCACGCGCGCATCGACCGCCAGCACGCCGAACTGGTCGACGATCAGCGGGTTGATGTCCAGCTCGCGCAGCTGCGGCAGTTCGCACACCATCTCCGAGACCCGCAGCAGAATGTGTTCGATCGCCTGGTGGTCGACCGCCGGCGCGCCGCGCCATTCGCCCAGCGTGGCGGCGACCCGCGCGCGGTCGATCAGGCGCTGCGCCAGGAAGGGATTCAGCGGCGGCAGTTCGACCGCGCGGTCATTCAGCAGTTCGACCATGGTGCCGCCTGCGCCGAAGCCGATCACCGGGCCAAACAACGGATCGCTGGCGACGCCGATATACAGCTCGCGGCCATTGCGCTTGCCCGCCATGCGCTGCACGGTGACACCGTTGATGGTCGCCGCCGGTTGCAAGCGGCGCACATTGACCAGCATGTCGCCATAGGCGGCGCTCAGGGCGCCGGCGTCGGCGACGTTGAGCACCACGCCCTGCACGTCGGATTTGTGGGCGATGTCCGGCGAATCGATTTTCAGCGCCACCGGGTAACCCAGCTGGGCGGCGATCAGCTGCGCCTCGGCGGCGCTGCGGGCCGGCATGGTTGGCGTGATCGGGATGTGGAAGGCCGCCAGCAGCGCTTTCGATTCCATCTCGGTCAGCACGCTGCGGCGCTCGGCCAGCACGCTTTCGACCAAGCGGCGGGCGCCGTCCAGGTCGGGCTTGGCCAGTTGCGACAGCGGCGGCGGCGTTTGCTGCATCAGCTGCTGGTTCTGATAAAACGCGGCGATGTTGCCGAAGCCGTCCACCGCCGCCTCCGGCGTGCGGAAGTTGGCGAGACCTGATTGGGCGATCAGGTGGCGCGCCGGCGCCACGCGCTCGTCGCCCATCCAGCACGCCAGCAGCGGCTTGCCGAGGCCCTTGGCGGCGTCGGTCACACCCTGCGCGACCGCCAGCGGGTCGCCGTCCAGCTTGGGCGAGTAGATCGCCAGCAGGCCGTCCACCTGCGGATCGGCGGCGCACGCGCGGATGGCGGCGGCGTAGTGCGCGGCGCCGGCTTCCTCGGACAGATCGACCAGGTCGGTCAGCGTGGCGTGCGGCGGCAGTTCGCTGCCCAGTGTTTTGGCGGTGTCGTCGCCGGGGCGCGCCAGTTGCAGCCCCAGTTTGCCCAGCCAGTCGGCCGCCAGCACGCCGGGACCGCCGCCGTTGCTGATGACGGCCAGCCGCGGACCCACCGGGCGATAGCGCGAGGCCAGGCACTTGGCGGCCGAGAACAGCTGCACGAAAGTCGACACGCGGACCGCGCCGGTGCGCCGCAGCGCGGCGTCGAACACCTCGTCGCTGCCGATCAGCATGCCGGAGTGGGTGGCGGCCGCGCGCGACGAGGCCGCCGCGTTGCCGGACTTGATGATGACCACCGGCTTGGTGTTGGCCGTGCCGCGCAGCGCCGACAGGAAGCGGCGCGCGTCGGTGATGCCTTCCATGTAGATGACGATGCTTTCGGTGGCCGGATCGGTGGCCAGGAAGTCCAGTGTCTGCGCCAGGTCCACCGCCGTGTTGGGGCCGAGCGACACCACCGCCGACAGGCCGACCGAGTTGCTGCCGGCCCAGTCCAGAATGGCCGAGGTCAGCGCGCCGGACTGCGAGATCAGCGCCAGGCTGCCGCTTTGCGCCAGCTTGCCGGCGACGCCGGCGTTGAGATTGAGGCGCGGACGCTGGAAGCCCAGGCTGTTGGGGCCGAGCAGGTGCAGGCCATGCTTGCGGGCGATCGACTGCAGTTCCTCCGCCAGCGTCGGTGACACGCCGGAGGAGACGATCAACGCCGATTTGCACTGAATGCGGCCGGCCACCTCCAGCGCGAACGCCAGCTCGTCGTGCGGCAGGGCGATCAGCGCCAGGTCGGCGCGCGACTGCACCAGGTCGGCCAGGGTGCCGGTCATGCTGACGTCGAGGAAGGTCAGGGCGCCTTCGTAGCCGCCGTCGCGCAACTGGCCGCAGACGCTGCGACCGTAGGCCGTCTGGCGCTCGGGCTGGTCCGGCGGACCGGCAAACACCACGATGGATTTCGGCGCAAACAGCGGGCTAAGGTAATGCAGGTCCATGATACGTTCTCGGCAATGATTCGCAGCCCACACTATACGCCAATCGCGGCGGTTTTTGCGGCGCTGCGGCAAATGGTTTCTGCTTGACCTGGATCAAGGATTTGCCAATCAGGCATGGGCATAGTAGAGGTGGCTAATGCCAGTCAATGACACACAATGACACACAATGGCACACAGGAGAGAGTCATGGATACCCACGCATTGAGCGCCGACATGGTGCTCGGCATACCCTTGTTTGATGAGGCGCACCAGGCGCTGGCCGAGCAGATCAACGTGCTGCTGGCCGGCCCGGACGCGGAGTTTGAAGACAATCTGGCACTGCTGGTTTCCTGCCTGGAGGACGATTTCCGGGTCGAGGAGCAGTTGATGGAGGCGATCGACTATCCGGCCATCCGCAGCCACCGCGAGCAGCACGCGCGGGTGCTGGCCACGCTGCACGGTCTGGCGCCGGGCGACATCGCGGCCGGGCGCAAGGTGGCGGCGCTGATTTCGCCGTGGTTCCAGGTGCACCTGGCCACCGCCGACACCGCGCTGGCGATCGCCTTGCAGATGGCCGGCCGGCCGCAGGGCGCGCCGGCCGGTCAGGACGATGTGCCGGCGGCGCGCCTGACGCCGCGCCGCCGGCCGATTCCCCACCTCAGCTAGTCACCGCGTCGTCCAGTGCCAGCGGCGCGCCCGCCGCCACCCGTTCGACATCGGCGCGGCCGGGCAGTGTGAAGGCGCGCTGGCCCATGCTCAGCCATCCACGGCGGCGCAACGCGCTGAGGCAGCGGCTGACGGTGGACGAGGTCAATCCCAGATAGTCGGCGATATCCTGGCGCGACATCGGCAACGTCGCCTTGGCGTAGCCGTGCGCCTGCTCCAGCCGTTGCAGCAGAAATTGCGCCACCCGCTGCGCCGCCGAGGTGCTGCGCAGCATGGCCGCGTGCTGTTGGTGGCGGGCGATGGTGCAGCTCAGCAGGTGGCCGAAGGCCTCGGCGCTGCGCGGCTGCCGGTCCAGCAGCGCGGTCAGCATCGCATACGGCACGCTGGCGATTTCGCAATCGGTCAGCGCCACGGCGCCGGCATGGCGCCGCTCCTCGTTCAGCGACTCCAGGCCGATCCAGGCGCCCGGTCCGAGGAACTCGATGATGTGCTGGCCGCCTTCGCGGCCGTGCTGGTACAGCTTGATGTCGCCCTTGCGGAGGATGTGCAGTTGCTGGTCCACCGTGTCCGACACGCGGAACAGGTGCTCGCCGCCGTGCAATTGCACGCAGCGCTGCTCCAGGCACGGTTGCTGCGGCGGCAGCGATCCGGGTGGCGCCTCGTCCAGGCACAGCGCGTTGAGGGGGCAGGCCTGGCAGCGGCGGATGTGGTCGGCCACGCTGCCGGTGACCAGGCGAAGTCGGTTAGCCATATTAATTCTCCACACCGGCGGCGGTGCGTTGCAGCGCGTCCGGGTCCAGCAAAGTGAGGTCGCGCCGGTGCAGTTGCAGCATGCCCTTGCGGCGGAACTGGTCGATCAGGCGGCTGACGCATTCGGCGCTGACGCCGATGTAGCTGGCGATATCGCAGCGCGACATCGGCAGCCGGAAGCGGCGCGCCGAATAGCCGTTGCTGTGATACGCCTGCGACAGGTTGAGCACCAGATCGGCCATCCGCTGGCGCGAATGGGTGTGGTGCAACAGCAGCGTGGCCTGCTGGGCGCGGCGGATCTCGCCGGCCAGCAGCGCGTGCAGGCCGTTGCGCTGCATCGGCTGCCGGCGGCCGCGAAAGGCCTGGCGATCCCAATCGATGACGCACACTTCGCTATCCTCCAGCGCCACCGCGCTGGCCGTGTGACCGGCCGCGCCCAGCGTGTTGAGTCCCAAAAAATCCGGCGCCATGGCGAAGGCGATCACCTGCTCCGCGTCGCCGGGACGCTGCATCACCAGCTTGAAGCTGCCGGAGCGGATGCAGTAGATCCGGTTGCCGGGCGACTCGCCGACCCGGTACAGGCTGTCGTGACGGCGCACGCGCAGCCGGTGGCCGGCGATCTGCTCGTTGGCGGCGGTGCCTTCGCACAAGTGCGTGTGGATGCAGCGCTCGCAGTTGCTGCGGTAAGAATCGATCCCCATGCCACCCCGCTCAATGCGCCATCAGCACCGGCAGCGTCATCGACTGCAGCACGGTGCGCGTCACGCCGCCCAGCACGATCTCGCGCCAGCGTTGATGGCCGTAGGCGCCCATCACCAGCAGGTCGGCGCCGATGTCGGCCGCCAGCGACAGCAGCGCGTTGCCGAGGTCCAGGCCGACCGGCGTGTGCTGCTGGGTGACTTCGACCTTGACGCCATGGCGCGCCAGGTACAGCGCGATGTCGGCGCCCGGATTTTCGCCGTGGGTGCCGTATTGGGTCTGGGCGTTGAACACCGCCAGCGTAACGCGTTGCGTGCGGCGCAGCAGCGGCAGCGCGTCGGTGACGGCGCGGGTGGCGGCGCGGCTGCCGTCCCAGGCCACCAGCGCGTGCTGGTCGATGTGGGCGTAGCGGCCGGCGTAGGGCACCAGCAGCACCGGCCGGCCGCTGTGCAGCGCCAGGTGTTCCGGCAGCTTGTACAGGATGTCCGGGCCGGTCAGCTCGGGATCGCTCTGGCTCAACACCAGCAGGTCGGCGTAGCGCGCTTGCAGCACCATGCCGGTTTCGGAATCGTCGTCGCTGAGGCGGCGCTCGCCGGCGACGCCGGCGGCGTCGGCCTTGGTGGTGAAGTGTTCCAGCGCCTGGCGGCTGGCGGCGGTGACCGACTCGATGTCGACCGCCGCCAGCACCGCGCCGTAGGCGAAGGCGGCGTTGCGCGCGGCGTCCTGCGCCAGCCCGGTGAAGGCGGCGCCGACCAGGTGCGCCTCGTGGGCAAGGGCGACCTGGCAGGCCAGCGCGTAGCGCGACGCGGCGTGCGGCGAGAGGTCGGCATGAACCAGTATCGTTTTATAAGTCATGATGAGCTCCTTGTGATGTCCAATGTCAGGCTATCAAAGCTCTTCAACTATTTTTATGATCTGGATCAAATTTCTCCGGATAAATTATTGCGCTGGCTAGTTGACAGCGCCAGGCGTCACGCCGCCAGCGCGCGGCTGATCATGATCGTGTTCAGCGCGACGATGACCGCCATCATGCTCCACGCCAGCCAGGTGATGGCGCGCGGCGTGGCGAAGCCGCCCATGATGGTGCGGTCGCTGGCGTAGCGGATCAGCGGCCACATGGCGAACGGCAGCTGCATGCTGAGGATAACCTGACTCAACAAGAGCAGGCTGGTGACGCCACGGTCGCCATAAATCAGCGTGACGGCCAGCGCCGGCACGATGGCCACCGAGCGGGTGATCAGGCGCCGCGCCCATGGCGGCATATTGATCTGGACGAAGCCCTGCATGACAATCTGTCCGGCCAGCGTGGCCGTCACCGACGAGCTGAGGCCGGCCGCCAGCAGCGCCACGCCGAACAGGATGCTGGCCACGCCGGCGCCGGTCAGCGGGCCGAGCAACTGGTAGGCTTCCTCCAGCTCGGCCACATGGGCGTTGCCGGTGCTGTGGAACACCGCCGCCGAGGTGATCAGGATGGCGCCGTTGACCAGGCAGGCCAGCGCCAGCGCGCCGACGACGTCGGCGGTGGCGAAGGCGATGGCTTCGCGCTTGCCCTCGTCGCTGGTGTTGAAGCGGCGCGTCTGCACGGTGGACGAGTGCAGGTACAGATTGTGCGGCATGACGGTGGCGCCGATGATGCCGATGGCGAGGTACAGCATGCCGGGATCGGTCACCGTCTGCGTCGATGGCAGCAGGCCGGCGGCCACGGCGCGCCATTCTGGCTGCGCCAGCGCCAGGTTGATGCCGAAGCAGACGAAGATCACGCCCAGCAGGGCGATGACAAAGGCCTCCAGGTAGCGGAAGCCGCGCTGTTGCAGCCACAGGATGGCGAACACGTCGAGCGCGGTCAGAATCACGCCGTAGCTCAGCGGAATGCCGAACAGCAGCTTGAGCGCGATGGCCGTGCCGATCACTTCGGCCAGGTCGCAGGCGCAGATGGCGATTTCGCACAACAGCCACTGGCAAAAGGCCGAGCGTTTCGAGGCGTGGCGGCGGCACAGTTGCGCCAGGTCGGCCTGGGCGACGATGCCGAGACGGGCGGTCAGCACTTGCAGCAGCATCGCCATGCAGCTGGACAGGGCGATGATCCATAGCAGCGCGTAACCGTGGGCGGCGCCGCCGGCCAGGTCGGTGGCCCAGTTGCCGGGGTCCATGTAGCCGACCGCGACCAGGTAGCCGGGGCCGATAAAGCTGAGGAAGCGTCGCCACCACGGGCCGTGCTGGCGCACCGCCACGCTGCGCTGGCCGTTGATGTTGTCGTCGGACGGTTGCGCTGGCGCGGTGATTACGGGGGGAGTCATGGAGAGAATTCCTTTGCGGCCGCCTTCGGCCGGTTGCACGACGGAGAAATGCGTGGCGGCGAAGGGCTGGCTACGTCCTGAGTGCCCATAGTACGGTATTTTTGCCAGCGTGTTCAACGCGCGGTACCATGGCGTCGCCGCGCCGTGTGTTGCCGCACATAGTGGCCAAGACTGCCATGGTCACCATAAAATAATGCAATAGACTTGCATTTGTGTATAATGCAGCCGACTTGCATTTATTAACAGAGTATTGGAGTATTCATGTCGGTAGTACGTTTTTCGCGCCTGGCGGTGTGCATCGCCGCCGCTTATCCCTTGGTGGCCCTGGCGGACGATGTCGTCGAGATTGTCGGCGCACGCCAGCCTTACCGCAGCTTGTCCGCCACCGGCGCGACCAAGACCGAGACCGACTTGAAAGACCTGCCGCAAAGCGCCCGCGTGCTGACCGCCGACATGCTGCAGGACGCCGGCGTGAACCGCATCGCCGACGCGCTGGACATGGGCAGCGGCATTTCGCGGCAGAGCAATTTCGGCGGCGTGTGGGATGCCTACGCGGTGCGCGGCTTCACCGGCGATCCCAATTACGGTTCCGATTTGCTGATCAACGGCTTCAGCTCCAGCCGTGGCTACAATGGTCTGCGCGACAGCGTCAATGTCGGCAGCGTCGAGATTCTGAAAGGTCCGGCGGCGGCGCTGTACGGTCGTGGCGAGCCGGGGGGGATTATCAATATCACCACCAAGAAGCCGCTGTTCCAGCCTTCCTATACCTTGAGTCAGTCGCTGTCCTCGCACGATACGTGGCGCACGACGGCCGATCTGACCGGGCCTTTGAGCGACACCGTGGCCTACCGCCTGAACGCCGCCTATGAAAAGGGCGACAGCTATCGCGATACGCTGTCGACCAAGCGGCATATGGTGTCGCCGTCGGTGATCTGGCGGCTGGCGGAGAACACCACGCTGTCATATGAGCTGGAAGCGTTCGAGCAGCAGGCGTATTTCGACCGCGGCGTGGTGGCGGTCAAGAGCGTGCTGGGATTGATACCGAATTCGCGCTTCCTCGGCGAGCCTGCGGACGGCCCGGTGAAGGTCAAGTCGACCGGGCATCAACTGTTCCTGCAACATGACTTCAGCAATGGCTGGTCGTTGCAAAGCGGCCTGTCATACCGCGACAGCCAGATGGTGGGCTTCTCGACCGAGGCGTCGACGCTGCAGGCGGATGGCCGCACGCTGTGGCGCCAGCGCCGGTATCGCGATTTTTCGGCGCAGGACTGGTCGGGGCGCGTGGAGTTGTTGGGCAAGATAGGCGCGCACCATGTGCTGGTGGGCGTGGACGGCTACCGCTTCATCGACGACCGCCTGCAACTGCGCAAGAGCCCCAACGCTGCCGCGCCGTATGCGATCGACATCTATGCGCCGGTCTATGGCGGCCCGCAGCCGACCGTGCTCGGTGCGTCGATCAACACCCGCGAGCAGCAGTGGCAGACCGCCGTCTACGCGCAGGACCAGATCGATCTGAGTGAGCACTGGAAGGCGCTGCTGGGCGTGCGTCGCGACGGCTATCGTCAGACCATCACCAACTACAATCGCGCCGGCCAGCAGAATCATCAGACGCTGGAGGCCACCAGCCCGCGCGCGGGCATTGTCTATCAGCCGGACAAGCAGGTGTCGCTGTACGCGTCGGCTGGCAAGTCGTTCCGTCCGAACAGCGGCATCGGCATCAATAACGAATCGTTCCCGGCCGAGACCAGCCGCGCCTACGAGGCGGGCGTGAAGTTCGATAGCGCTGACGGGAAGGTCAGCAGCACGCTGGCCGTGTATTCGATCAAGAAGAAAAACGTGCTGACACTGAATCCGCTCGACACCAACTTTTCGCTGGCCGCCGGTGAAGTCGGCAGCAAGGGCGTGGAGCTGGACGTGGCGGGCGAGATCGCGCGCAAGCTGCAACTGTCGCTCTCGTATGCCTACACCGACGCCAAGGTGCTGCGCGATAACGTGCTGGCCGTCGGCGGCCGGCTGGCCAATGTGCCTAAGCAGGCGGCGAACGTGATGCTGGTGCAGGAGTTTGGCCTGGACGGCGGCGCGCGCGCCTCGTTCGGCGGCGGCGCCAACTACGTCGGCGAACGCAATGGCGATGTGGCGATCAGCAGCACCTTCAAACTGCCGGCGTACACCACGGCCAAGCTGGTGTCGTCGTACTCGCCGTCGAAGAAGCTGCGCATTTCGCTGGATATCGATAATCTGTTCAACAAGGTGTACTACGCCAGCTCTTACCAGCAAGTCTGGGTGGCGCCCGGCGAAGACCGCCGCGTGACCTTGAAAGTCGAGTACAAGTTATGAGCGTAGTGAGTGCACGCGGCGCGCGCGTGGCCTCGATTGATGTGATGCGCGGCCTGGTGATGATGATCATGATGCTGGACCATGTGCGCGAATCGTTCTTCATGCGCTTCCCGGTCAACGATCCGATGAACTTGGCGGAAACCGAGCCGGGGTTGTTCTTCGGCCGGGTGCTGGCGCATTTTTGCGCGCCGGTGTTTGTGTTCCTGACCGGCCTGTCGGCCTGGCTGTACGCGCATCCATCATCGGGACCGCGTTCGCCGGCCGGTTTTCTGTTCAAACGCGGGCTGTTCCTGATCGTTCTGGAGATTTGCGTGGTTGGCGTGGCATGGGCCGGGCAGATACCGCCGGCCATCACTTATCTGCAGGTGATCTGGGCCATCGGCATGTCGATGATCGTGTTGTCGGTGCTGCACCGGCTGCCGCGCGGTGTGCTGATCGCGTTTGGTTTGCTGGTGGTCTTCGGTCATAACCTGCTGACGCCGATCTCGTTCCAACCGGGTGAATTCGGCTACAACGCCTGGACCATCCTGCATGACCGCGGCTTCCTGGATGTGGAAGGCTTGAAGATCCGCAGCAGTTACCCGCTGCTGCCGTGGTTCGGCGTGATTGCGCTGGGCTATGCGATCGGTCCGTGGTACGCATCGGCCACCGCGCCGGAGCAGCGCCGCAAGCTGTTGCTACGCACCGGCGTCATCGCACTGGCGCTGCTGGCGGTGCTGCGCGGCTTTAACATCTACGGCGAAACCCTGCCCTGGCAGCGTGGCGCCGACGCGCTGCATACCGTGATGTCGTTCCTGAACGTCACCAAGTACCCGCCGTCTCTGGCTTTCCTGTTGTTGACACTGGGCGTTTGCTTGCTACTGCTGGCGTGGCTGGAGCGGCACGATAACTGGTTCCTGCGCGCCAGCGCTACCTTTGGCGGCGCGCCGATGTTCTATTACCTGCTGCATCTGTATGTGCTGCTTGGCCTGAAGACGGCGGCCCTGGCCTGGTTTGGGCCGAACTATGGCCAGCACTATGAATTCGACCATGTGTGGCAGCTCTGGGTCATGAGCGCCGTGCTGGTTCCGCTATTGTACTGGCCGTGCCGGGCCTTCGGCGACTTCAAGCGCCGCACCAGCATGGCCTGGGTGCGCTATTTCTGAGCCAGTTGCCGCTCCATGAATTCAACACACACACGCACCTTGGCCGAACCCGCAAGCCGTTGCGGGTAGACCGCCCAGACGTTGGCGCTCTGGGTGTATTGGGATAGTACCGGTACAAGGTCGCCACTGTCCAGGTGCGGTTTGGCGTCCCAGTGCGAGCGCAGCACGATGCCGGCGCCTGCCACCGCCCATTGCAATGCGATCTCGCCGTGATTGGACGATAACGATCCGGTCACCTTCACCGATTCTTCCTTGCCGCCGCCGGCGCGCAGCGACCAGACGCCGAACGGCAAGTCGCGCTCCTTGATCACCAGGCAGTTGTGGCCCGCCAGTTCCTGCAGGCTGCGTGGTGTGCCGTGCTGTTTCAGATAGTCCGGCGAGGCGCACAGCATGCGGTGGTTGGCCATCAGCTTGCGGGCGATCAGGTGCGGCGCGATCTCGTCGCCGATACGCACGTCGAGGTCGAAGCCTTCCGCCACAATGTCGACCAGGCGGTCGAACACCTCAAAGCGGACTTGCAGCGTCGGATGCGCGGCGACCAGCCGCGCCGCCACCGGCGCGACCACATTGCGGCCAAAGCCGAAACTGCTGCTGATGCGCAGCAGGCCACGCGGCACCGCGCGTCGTTCCGCCACCTCGTGCAGCAGGCGGTCGGGATTCTCCAGGATGGTCATAGCGTGGGCGTAGACTTTTTCGCCGTCCTCGCTGACGATGACGCGCCGTGTGGTGCGGTGAAACAGCCGCACGCCCAGCATTTGTTCCGATTCTGATGAATGATAAACGACGGCTAAGAGTTTATGCTGTGGCTTTCCATGAAGGGAGCAGTCATGAATTGCGCCGTCGGCCAACCTGAATCCGGAGCGCACCTTCCCGTCGCTGTTCGAACCGGTGCACGGCTCGGCGCCTGACATCTATGGCCGCAATATCGCCAACCCGATCGCCATGATCTGGTGCGGCGCGATGATGCTGGACTTCCTCGGTCACGCCGACGCGCACGACGCGGTCGTGGCCGCGATTGAGCACTGCCTGGTGGACGGCCCGCGCACGCCGGACATGGGCGGCACCGCCAGCACCACCGATGCCGGCACGGCGATCGTCGCGCTTATCGCGAGTCGATCAGCGGCTTCACACTGAAGCCGTGCACCAGTATCGATAGCATGATCACGCCGAGCGCGATGCCGGTCAACTGCTTGCTCATGTTTGGCGGCAGGCCGGCCTGGATAGCATAGACCAGATAGAAGATCGAGCCGATGCCGCGCACGCCGAACCAGCCGATCATGGCCCGCATACGCTTGCCTGTGCCGCTGCCGATCAGTCCTACGTAGACCGACAGCGGGCGCGCCACGACGAACAGGAAGGCCGCCACGCCGATGGTTTCGTAGGGCAGTTCGCGCAGCGAGATCATACCGCCCAACAGCAGCACCAGCGTCAGCTCGGACAGGCGCTCCAGGTGTTCCTTGAATACCAGCGCTTCCGCGCTGACCACCAGCGGCACGTCCTTGTTCTCGCTGGCTTGCGCCGCTTGCGACTTGGACAGTTCCGGCTCGCGCAGGCCTTGGCGGTCCTTGGGGGCGCCTGCCAGTTGCAATTCCGTCTGCCGCAGCGCCACGGCGGCGAAAAACACGGCGAGGAAGCCGGACGCCTTGATCAGGCTGCTCACGCCGAAGACCACGGCGATCAGGCCCAGTCCCACCAAGTCGTCCATGATTTCGTGGCGCGTCGCCAGTATGCGCAGGCGCCAGCCCAGTCGCGCCAGGCCGGCGCCGGCCGCCACGCCCACCGCCACGGCGGCGGCGCTGGCCCAGATCACATCCACCAGCAACCAGCGCCAGTAATGGTCGCCGGCTTCGCCCATGTGCAGCATGCCGAGGCCCAGCAGCACGAAGGGAAAGGCGCTGCCGTCGTTCATGCCCGCTTCGCAGGTCAGATTGAAGCGCAGTTCATCCTTGTCGCCGGCATGGCGCACCTGCACGTCGGTGGCCAGCACCGGATCGGTGGGCGCCAGTATGCCGCCCAGCAGCACGGCGGCGCCGGCCGGCAGATGCAGGACGTAGTAACAGAAGAGGGCGACCAGTCCCACCGTCAGCGCCATCGACAGCCAGGCCAGGCGCAGCGGCGCGTTCCAGCGCGACAGCGAGAACGGCACCGGCATCTTGATCCCGGCGGAGAACAGCGATATCAGCAGCGCGATCTCGGCCAGCATCTCCAGCGGGCCGGATGCCTTGAAGGGATCGAAGTGGAACAGGTTGAGGCAGCTCGGCCCCATCAGCAGGCCCGCGCCGAGGTAGACGATGGCGGAGGTGAACGGCGAACGTGCAATGGTGCTCGCGGCCAGGCCGCGTGCCAGCATCAGCAGACCAATCAGCAGGAACCATTGGTTGGCGCTCATGGGATGGCTCGTTCCGGCGGGCGGTATTTTTTCATCATGCGCCACAGATTACGAGAGTTTGTCCGTGAAGTCTGTTGGGTAGGGCACCCTGGACCGGTTATACTCGCCGGCACTACGACGATAATCTGAAACGATGAGTGATGTGAATACCAACGCCGTTTCCTCGGTGGCGCTGTCGCGTGCCGAGCTGGAAGAGCATGTGGCGCAAGGCGTGCGCCGTTTTGACAGCTGTGCTTTTGATGACGAGGATTTGTCCCGCCTTGATTTGCAAGGCGTGGTGTTTGAACGCTGCACCTTCGCCGGCACCACGCTGTTCGCCTGCAAGCTGGCGCGTTCGCAGTGGTTGCGCTGCCGCGCCGGCGGCGCCGATCTGGAATCGGTCGACGCGGTGGACGCGCGCTTCGATGGCTGCGATCTGAATAACACCAAATGGCGCCGCGCCAAGCTGGCGTCGGCGGCCTTCCATGGTTGCAAGCTGACCGGCGCGGGCTTTGAAGAGGTGGCCCATCTGGGGATTCATTTTGAAGAATGCCTGCTGATCGGCGCGGACCTGCGCGGTTTTTCGTTCCGCAAGGCAGAGCTGAAGGCGCTGGATTTTTCAGACGCCTATCTGTCCGGCTGTGATTTTCGGGATGCCGTGTTTGAAGGCGGCAGCCTGCGCAACGCGGTGCTGAAACTGGCCAAGTTCCAGGGCGCCGATCTGCGCTTGGCCGATATCGAAGGCGTGAAGCTGACGGAGGCCGGCGTGTTCAAGGGCGCCACCATCTCCCATGCGCAAGCGGCCGGCTTCCTGCGCGAACTCGGATTGAGCGTAATTTAGCGTAGGATTGGGGCTTCCTCTTCGCGTAGCTGCGCGCTCATGCCGTCGCAGCTCTGCGACCACGCCGTCAGCCATGCGGGCAGTGGTGGCGACTGTTCCGGCACACCGAGGTCGCGCACGATGTCGACCGGCGGCACCGTGCCGGTGGACGAGCGGAACACGCCGCGCATCAACACCACGCCGGCCACGCGGCCATCCTTGATGAAGCGGTGTTCGAGGAAGCTCCATTTTTCGTCCCAGCCCAGCATGCGGGTGTGGATTTCAAACGTCTCGAACAGTTTTAATTCGCGGCGGAACTTGCCCCAGGCGTCACCGACGATGGGAACCGCCTTGCGACGCAGCGCGATGCGGAAGGCGCCTGTCTTCAGTACGTAGTCCATGCGGCCGATGTCGGCCAGCGTGAAATAGCGGCCGTTGGTGATGTGGCGGTTCAGGTCCAGGTCCAGCGGCCATACGCGCATGTGCACGACGGTGGTGGAAAACGGGTCCACAGGCTTGCGCCATGGACGCTTCAACAGCATCCAGATCAGTCGGAACCAGAGATTCATTGTGTGTTGGTGAGTAGAGTATCGCCACCACTATAGACGATAGGATTCTGTTAAGGTAGGTGCGGAAATGACTTTTTTCATGCGAAATCCGCCATGCACATCACTTTACTGTTTGCCGACCAGTGTGCGGCCGCCAGCGCCACCACGCATTGGGCGTTTGCAGAGCTGTTCCGCAAGCGCTATCCCGACGTGCGCATGGACGAGCGTCAGAACCTGTGTGAGGACAATCGCCTGATGACCAGCGGCGGCGCCAGCGCGGCCATGGAGCTGATAACGCTGCGCCTGGAAAAGGCCAAGCACTTGTTGGAGTCCACCCGCATGAGCCTTGACAGCATTACCTTCAAAGTCGGCTATGCCGACAGCAACTCTTTCCGCCGCCTGTTTCAGCAGCGGGTCGGACTGTTGCCGGCGGCGTACCGCAAGAAATTCCAGCCCGCGTGACGCGGGCCGGACGCTCAGTTCAGCAACGAGCGTTTGCGCGCGTAGGTGAAGTAGATCACCAGGCCGATCGCCATCCAGATGCCGAAGGCGACCCAGGTGTGCCAGCTCAGGTAAGCCATCAGCGTGACGCAGAAGATGACCGCCAGCGCCGGAATCACCGGCACGCCAGGGCAACGGAAGGCACGCGGCAGGTCCGGGCGCTTTTTGCGCAGGATGACCACGGCGACCGACACCAGCGTGAATGCGGCCAGCGTGCCGATGTTGACCAGTTCACTCAGAATGTTCAGCGGCACGAAGGCGGCCATCAGGCCGAACACGATACCAACGATCCAGGTGGCGAGGAACGGCGTCTGGAAGCGCGGATGCACTTTCGACAGGCGTTGCGGCAGCAGGCCGTCGCGCGACATGGCGTAGATGATGCGGGTCTGGCCATAGGCCATCACCAGGATCACGGTGGTCATGCCGAGGATCGCGCCCAGGTCGACGAAGCCGGCGAACCAGTTTTCACCGGCGCGTTGCAGCGCCAGCGTGACCGGGTGGTCGACGCCGAGGAATTCCTTGTACGGCACGATGCCGGTCATGATCGCCGAGACGATCACATACAGCACCGTGCAGCCGGCCAGCGAGCCGATGATGCCGATCGGCAGATCGCGCTCCGGACGTTTGACTTCTTCCGCCGCCGAGGTCACGGCGTCGAAACCGATGAAGGCGAAGAACACCAGCGCCGAGGCGCTCAGCATGCCGTTGATCCCGTAGGGCATGAAGGGCGTCCAGTTGGCCGGCGTGACGTGGCGGGCGCCGACGGCGATAAAGAGCAGCACCACGCCGATCTTGATGACCACCATGACGTTGTTGAGGCGAGCCGACTCGCGCACGCCGATGCTCAGCATCGCGGTCAGCAGCAGCATGATGCACAGCGCCGGCAGGTTGATCAGCGTGTCCACACCGGGCATGGCGCCGGGGGCGGCGGTCAGCGCGACCGGCAGATGCCAGTCGAAGCCGGACAGCAGCGACTGGAAGTAACCGGACCAGCCGACCGATACGGCCGATGTGGCCAGGCCGTATTCCAGCAGCAGGTCCCAGCCGATCATCCACGCGGCCAGTTCGCCCAGCGTGGCGTAGGAGTAGGTGTAGATGGAGCCGGCCACCGGAACGGTGGAGGCGAATTCAGCGTAGCACAGCGCGGCGAAGCAGCAGGCCAGCGCCGCCACGACAAAGGACAGCGTCAGCGCCGGACCGGCGGTGACGGCGCCGGTACCGGTCAGCACGAAGATGCCTGTGCCGACGATGGCGCCGATGCCCATCAAGATCAGGTCGAAAGGACCAAGTACCTTCGCCAGGCCGCCCGGCTTGCGGGCATTGGCGATCATGTCATCCAGATTCTTCGTTCTAAAAAGGCTCAAAATAGCTCCAGTGCTTTTTTGTGTTTTATCGTGTAACCCAAGGCGGGCCTGGTGGGCTGCTTTTTGGGCAAGCGGGAATAATACAGCATGTTTTCAGCAATGCCGAACTTGTTGTTTTATGTGTGCCGCCTACGATCAGGGGCTGGACAAGAGCACGGAAATGTAGAGCATAAAGCGGTCTTCCAGCCGCGCCAGATCCAGGCCGGTGATGTCGCCGATGCGGCGCAGGCGGTAATCCAGCGTGTTGCGGTGGATGTGCAAGGCTTCCGCCGTGGCGGCGGGATGGCCGTCTTGGGCGAACCAGACTTCCAGTGTGCGCTGCAGCATATCCTTGTTCTTGCCGAGTTTTTCGATGGGCGCGCGCAGCTGCGCGCCTTGCCAGCCGGTGTTCAGGCCGGAGAGCAGTACAGGCAACGCGTGGTCGTAGTAACTGTACAGGCGCTGACCACTACGCTTGCCGTCGCGCGCGCGGGCCACGCGGGCGGCGGTCCTGGCGCTCTGGTAGGAGGTGGCCACGCCGGCGATGCCTTGCAGCGCGATGCCCATGGTGAGCGTGTGTGGCTGCGGGCAGGTCTCGCGCAGCAGCGTAGCGAGGGCGTGCTGTTGGTGATCCTCAAAGTCCAGGATCACCAGTTCCCGCGGGCCGGCGGCGGCAGTCAGCGCCGAGGGCAGGCGGGCTTGCAGGCGCGGTTGCAGGCCTTGCAGATGCGCTGGCGCGGTGTCGCCATCGTCCAGTTCCAGCACATACACGTTATGCGGCTGCGTGAAGCTGACGCCGAGCCGGTGCGCCCATGCGTTCAGGTCCGCCTGGTCGGCGGCATGATCGGCGTTGATCAGGTTCAGGACAAAGGCTTCGCGGTAGCGCGAATCGCGTTGCAGCTCGCCGGCCAACTGTGCTTGTTCAAGGATCATTTCTGCGGTGAGGCGTACCAGTTCACCGAATTGGCGCACTTCGGCGGGCGCGCCGCTCAGGCCTACCGCACCGCACAACCGGCCGTGCACGGTCAGCGGCAGATTGATGCCGGGCTGCGCACCGTGCAGGTTGCGCGCGCTGGCTTCGTCGATTTCCACCGTCAGTTTCTTGGCCAGCGCCAGCAGGGCGCCGGCGTGCAGCTCGCCCAGCCGGGCGGCATTGCCGCTGGCGATGATGCTGCCGTTGGCGTCCATGACGTTGACGTTGTAGGGGATGATGCGCATGGTGCGGGTAACGATATCCTGCGCCAGTGCCGTGCTTAAAATGTCCATATCCGTTATTTTAGGGCATTTGCACAAGAAAGTAGGGCGCGAGACGCCCATATTCTGGCGTCCGGCCGATGCTTTTTTGTGACCCATTCCAGATAATCCCGGATATTCACTACAAAACTCTGGAGACAAGCATGTCCATACTCGACGGCGCCTATAAAAAGGCCAGTTGGCACCTGATCCCGTTCATCTTCGTTTGCTACCTGTTCAATTATCTCGACCGCGTGAACGTCGGCTTTGCCAAGCTGGAGATGCTCGACGCGCTCAAATTGAGCAATACCGTTTACGGCTTAGGCGCCGGCATCTTCTTCATCGGCTATGTGCTGAGCGGTGTGCCGAGTAACCTGATTCTGCATAAAATCGGCGCGCGCCGCTGGATTTCGGTGATGATGATCGCGTGGGGCGGGCTGTCCGCCTGCATGCTGTTCGTGACCACGCCGACGTCGTTCTATGTGCTGCGCTTTTTCACCGGCGTGGCGGAAGCCGGTTTCTTCCCTGGCATGGTGCTGTACTTCACTCACTGGTTCCCGACCCAAAAGCGCGGCAACGTGATGGCGCTGTTCATGTCGGCGATTCCGATTTCCGGCTTGATCGGCGGCCCGCTGTCCGGCTGGATGCTGTCGCACTTTTCCGCCGGCCAGGGCGGCATGATGGGTTGGCAGTGGCTGTTCCTGCTGCAAGGCCTGCCGACCGTGCTGCTGGGCGTGGGCGTGTACTTCTACCTGAACGATGGCATCGCCGAAGCAAAATGGCTGAGCGCTGAAGAGAAATCGGCGATGCAGGCCGCGCTGCTGGCCGATGAGCAGCAGCGCGCCGCCGTCAGCACCACCGGCGATTCCTTCGGCGCCGTGTTGCGCAACGGCAGCGTGTGGATGCTGGGCGTGATCTACTTCTGCATCCAGATGGGTGTCTACGCGATCAACTTCTGGCTGCCGTCGATTATCAAGTCGCTGGGCTTTGAAAGCGCCGTCACGGTGGGCTGGCTGAGCGCCGTGCCTTATCTGCTGGCCGCCGTGTTCATGGTGTGGGCCGGCCGTTCGGCGGACCAGCATCATGAGCGCCGCCTGCACGTCTCGCTGCCGATGGTCATGGGCCTGATTGGCTTGCTGATGGCGGCCAATTTCTCCAGCAACGCCTTGATCGTCATGGTGGGCCTGAGCATGGCGACCATGGGCGCGCTGGCGGCCTTGTCGCAGTTCTGGTCTCTGCCCGCGGCCTTCCTCGGCAGCGCCGCCGCTGCCGCCGGCCTGGCGCTGATTAATTCGCTGGGCCAGATCGCCGGCTTCGTCAGCCCGTTCCTGGTCGGCTGGATCAAGGACGCGACCAACAGCACCGATGCCGCCTTGTATATCTTGTCCAGCGTACTGCTGCTTGGTGCGATACTGGTATTGCGCATTCCCGCGAAACTGGTCAACCGCTAAGAGCATCAGATGAAAATAGTCATAGCACCCGATTCGTTCAAGGAGAGCCTGACGGCGATGGCCGTGGCCAACCAGATCGAGGCCGGTTTCCGCGACATATTCCCCGATGCCGACTACCGCAAGCTGCCGGTGGCGGACGGCGGCGAGGGTACGGTGCAGGCCATGATCGACGCCAGCGGCGGCAAGCTGGTGGCGCTGCGTGTCACCGGTCCGCTCGGCGCGCCGGTGCCGGCTTTCTATGGGCTGATGGGCGATGGCCGGACGGCGGTGATCGAGATGGCCGCCGCCAGCGGCCTGGAACTGGTGCCGCCATCGCAGCGCAATCCGCTGCACACCACCAGCTTCGGCACGGGTGAGTTGATCATGAACGCGCTGAACGCCGGCGCGCGCCGCTTCGTGCTGGGCATCGGCGGCAGCGCCACCAACGACGGCGGCGCTGGCATGCTGCACGCGCTGGGTGGCCGTTTGCTCGACGCCGGCGGCGCCGACCTGCCGCCCGGCGGCGGTGCGCTGAATCATTTGGACCGCATCGAGCTGTCCGGCCTCGACGCGCGTATCGGCGACTGCGTGTTCGAGGTGGCCTGTGATGTCGACAACCCGCTGGTCGGCCCGCAGGGCGCCTCCGCCATCTTCGGCCCGCAGAAAGGCGCCACGCCGGACATGGTGGCGCGGCTGGATGAGAATCTGCGCCACTACGCCGACGTCATCGCGCGGGACCTCGGCAAGCAGGTGGCGGACGTGCCGGGTGCCGGCGCCGGCGGCGGCATCGGCGCGGCCATGCTGGTTTTCCTCGGTGGCAGCTTGCGTCCTGGTAGCGAGATTGTGGCCGACGCTGTCGGCCTGGATGCGGCCGTGGCCGACGCGGATCTGGTGATCACCGGCGAGGGCCGCATCGACGGCCAGACCGTCAACGGAAAAACGCCGATCGGCGTGGCGCGTGTGGCGCGGCGCCACGGCAAGCCGGTGATCGCCATCGGCGGTGCGCTCGGCGTCAACGCGGCGGCGGTGCACGAACACGGCATCGATGCGGTATTCGGCTCGGTCAGCCGTCCTTGCACGGTGGAGGAGGCGCTGGCCGCCGCCGCTGTCAACGTGCGTGGCGCGGCGCGCAACATCGCCGCCACAATACAGTTGGGCGCGCGGCTGAAGTTGTGATAAAGTCATCTACCATGTAAAGGCACGAGGATGACTTTCATGGCGCGAGGCAGGCCGTCGATCAAGGTGCAAATCTATAGTCTGGTGTGGGTCTGCGCCTTGCCAGCCGTGGTGGGATTTGCGCTGCTGACCGCGCACTTCGTTGAACGTGAGCGTGACCAGATCAAGCTCGATACGCTGATCATGGCGCGTGCCGCGGCCCAGGCGGTGGAGCGCGATCTCAACACCGGCATCACCGTGGCGCTGGCGCTGGCCAATTCGCCCAGTCTTGACCGCGGCGACTTCGCTGCCTTTTATGCGGAGGCCAACAAGTCCCTGCGACCTGAATTCCCCGGTATTAATTTTGTGCTCAGCGACCGTCATTCGGTCCAATTGCTGAATACCCTTCGGCCCTTTGGCCAGCGGCTGTCCGATCCCGGTAGCGCGGATCGCATCCGCAAGGTCTTTGAGACCGGCAAACCGGTGGTCTCCGATGTGTTCATCGGCGGCGCGTTGAAACGTCCGCTGGTGGCGATCCACGCGCCGGTGCTGCGTGGCGATCAGGTGAAGTATGTGATCTCGGTCGGCTTCGTGCCCGAAAAGATGGGCAATGTGCTCAATGAGCAGCGGCTGCCGCCAGACCGTGTCGCGGCCATCCTCGATCAGCGCGGCGTGATCGTGGCGCGCACGCTGGACCCTGAAAAGCACGTCGGCCAAAAAGCCGCACCGTCGCTGTTGGCGCAGATGCCGTCGCGCCACGAGGCGGCAGTGGAGGCGGTGACGCTGGAGGGGATGCCGGTGTATTCGATGTACAGCCGATCGCCAGCCAGTGGCTGGTCGGTGGTGATCGGCGTGCCGCGCAGCGTGGTCTGGTCCGAGATGGCGGCGTCGGTCAAGTGGATCGGCCTGTTCGTGACGACACTGCTGGTGGCGGGTTTCTGCCTGGCGTGGGGGTATGCGCGCCGGCTAAACCGTTCGGTGGAACTGGCGGATGCCGCCAAGGATGCCTTCGTCGCCAACATGAGCCACGAGCTGCGCACGCCGATGAACGCGGTGCTGGGCATGGCGCACCTGCTGGGCACCACCAGGCTGTCGCCGGAGCAGAAGCGTTATCTGGAAATGATCCGCGCGTCGGGCCAGTCGCTGCTGGGTATCCTGAACGACATTCTGGATTTTTCCAAGATGCAGGCGGGGAAAGTGGAACTGCATCCGGTGCGTTTCAAGCTCGATGATGTGATGCACTCGCTGGCGAGCATCATGAGCGTCAGCGCCGGCGAGAAGGATCTGGAACTGTGCATCGGCGTCGATCCCGATGTGCCGCGTGTGCTGTGTGGCGACGCGCTGCGGCTGCAGCAGGTGCTGGTCAACCTGGCCGGCAATGCGATCAAGTTCACCGAGCGCGGCGAAGTGTCCGTGCTGGTGCAGCGCGTTGGCGGCGAGCCGCTGACGCTGCGCTTCTGCGTCCGCGACACCGGTATCGGCATGAATGAAAAGCAGCTGGCCCGCCTGTTCTCGCCATTCATGCAGGGCGACCTGTCGTTCACCCGGCGCTTCGGCGGCACCGGACTGGGACTGACCATCTCCAAAAATCTGATCGAGATGCTGGGCGGGACCATCCAGGTGACCAGCGAACCAGGCAAGGGCAGTGAGTTCCAGTTCACGCTGGCGTTCAAGGATGGCGGCGAGGTCGAGACACCTTCCGGCAATAAGCTGCACGTGCTGGTGGTGGACGATAACCGCACCAGCCGCAACTTCCTCAGCAAGACGATACGCGCCTGGCACTGGACCAGCGACTGCGCCGCCTCCGGCGAAGAAGCGCTTGAACGGCTGCGCGCCGGCACGCGGTACGACGTGGTGCTGGTCGATAGTTGGATGCCGGGCATGGATGGCATGGCCACCATGCGCGCGGTCCAGCAACTGGCGCCGGTGCCGGTGATCTGCATGGTCAACGCCTACGGTCGCGGCAAGCTGGTACAGAACATGGCGGAAGCCGGCGCCGCCTTCCTCACCAAACCCGTCACCGCTTCCAGCCTGTTCGACGCGGTGCAGACCGCGTTGGCGCCGGGCCGTGAGGATGGCGGCGTGCCCGAGGCGCCGCAAACGCCGATGCTCGATGGCGTGCGCATTCTGCTGGTCGAAGACAATCCGATCAACCAGAACGTCGCCAAAGGCATACTGGAACAGGCGCGCGCCTCGGTAACGGTGGCCGACAATGGCCAGGTGGCGGTGAACCTGTTGCGCGCGGATGCCGGCTACGACGTGGTGCTGATGGACGTGCAGATGCCGGTGATGGATGGTTTCAGCGCCACCCGCATCATTCGCGGCGAGCTGGGATTGGCGCTGCCGGTGATTGCCATGACGGCTGGCGTGATGGCCTCCGAGCGCGAACAGTGCACGGAGGCGGGCATGGACGATTTCATCGCCAAGCCGATCGACGTGGAGCAGATGTTCACTACCCTGGCGCGGCACGTGACCGTCAGTGCATCGATGTGACGGCGGCTGATTGCTCATTTTTGTGAGCACGCGGTGCTTTGCATCTATGGTACTGTCGGCAGTCCAGTACAACTACCAGGGAGCTTGGCAGCATGAGTGCATCGCTTGAACGTCGGCAGTTCTTCAAGTTCGCGGCATTGTTGACGGGGGGCGCTGCGGGACTGAGCGACACCGGCGTGGCGGCCGCCGCGACGACGCGCGATTCGGCCGCGTCTTCGGCGGGACCAGGCGAGACGGGGCTGCACTGGCTGGAAGGCGTGCCTGCCAGCTTTCAGGGGGTGACCTGGGGTGTGCCATGGCCGCAAGGGCGCGTGCCCGGCGACGCGAGGTTCGAACTGGGGCCGGATGGACGTGCGGTGCAATCGTGGCCGCTGGCCTATTGGCCGGATGGCTCGCTGAAGTGGTCGGCGCACGCACTGGCGCCTGACGCCGGTGGCGTCGCGCCGGCGAATGGCTACACGCTGCATCCGCTGCTCGACGCTACCGGGCGCGCGGTGCCCAACGGCGCATCGTCGTCCGCCGGCATGCTGGCGCTGGAGCGTGACGGCGCGATTGTTGTCGATACGGGGCCGTTGCAATGCTCGGTGGTGCGGCAGGGCGCTATCTTGTTGACGGCCGTGAAGCGGGCGGGCAAGCAGATGTTGCAGGATGGGCGGTTGGTGCTGCTCGTGGAGGGTGCGGCGGAGGATGAGGACAACGCGGCCGGGCGAAAGGCGTTCGACAGCACCATCGCCACGGCCACGCTGGAGCAGAACGGACCGCAGCGCGCCGTGGTGCGCGTCACCGGCACGCACAAGCATGCCGATGGCGGCACGCTGCTGCCGTTCACCGTGCGCCTGTACTTCTACAAAAACTCGGACGCGATCCGCGTGGTGCACACGCTGGTGTACGACGCCGATCCGCGGCAAGCCTTCATCCGGGGCGTCGGCCTGCGTTTCAATGTGCCGTTGGCAGGGCCGCTGCATGATCGCTATATCCGTTTCGTCGGCGCCAACGGCGGGGTGTTTGCGGAGGCGGTGCAAGGCCTCACCGGTCTGCGCCGTGACGGCGGTGCGGCGGCGGAAGCGCAACTGCAAGGCCGCGCCGTGACGGCGGACAGCATGCCGGCCAATGTCAGCAAGAATCTGCGCTACATTCCCGCCTTTGGCAGCTACACGCTGCTGCAATCGCATCCGGATGGCTACAGCATCAACAAGCGCACCAGCCCAGGCCACGGCTGGATTCATGCCGCCAGCGGCCAGCGCGCCGCCGGTGTCGGCTATCTCGGCGCGCCGGAGGGCGGTATCGCGTTCGGTATCCGTAATTTCTGGCAGAGCTATCCCGGACAAATCGACATTCAGGGCGCCGAAACCAGCCAGGCCACGGTCACGCTTTGGCTTTGGGCTCCGAAGGCTCAGGCCATGGATCTGCGCTTTTATCACGACGGCATGGGCGAAACCGATCATGCCAAACAGCGCGACGCGCTCGATATCACTTACGAGGATTATGAGCCGGGCTTCGGCACGCCATACGGCGTGGCCCGCACCAGCGAACTGGAACTGCAGCTGTTGCCCGCGACGCCAACGCACGAACAACTGGTGGCCATCAGCCAGCGCATGCAGTCACCGCCGCTGCTGACCGCGTCGCCGCAGCGATTGCACAGCGCCGGAGTGTTCAGCGAATACTGGCATCCAGTCGCCTCTCAGCCGACCAGGCTCGATCAACAATTGGCCTGGGCCTTTGATTTCTACCGCCAGCAGATCGAAGACCGGCGCTGGTACGGCTTCTGGGATTACGGCGATGTGATGCACAGCTACGACCAGCAGCGTCACGTCTGGCGCTACGATGTTGGCGGCTTCGCCTGGGATAACTCGGAACTCAGCACCGAGATCTGGCTGTGGCACTATTACCTGCACAGCGGACGCGCCGATGCGTTCCGCGTCGCCGAGGCTATGACCCGTCACACCGGCGAGGTCGATGTACATCATATCGGGCCATTCAGTCCGCTCGGCACGCGCCACGGCGTCCAGCACTGGGGCGACAGCGCCAAGCAGTTGCGCGTCTCCACCGCCATCAACCGCCGCTTCTTCTACTACTTGAGCGCCGACGAGCGCACCGGCGATCTGCTGCGCGAGCAGGTGGACGCGGTCGAGCGACTGCGCACCATTCTCCCGGCCCGCAAGATCGGCCAGCAAGCGCCGGAGCAGGACCCGGAACACCATGCCAGCGTGGGCTTCGGCACCGACTGGGGCGCGGTGGCGGCGGCCTGGTTCACCGAATGGGAGCGCGGCGGGCAGCCGAAGTATCGTGACAAACTGCTAAACAGCATGGCCAGCATCGCCGCGCGACCATTGGGTTTCCTCGCCGGTGGCGGCGTGATGGACTTGCGTACCGGCGTCTTCCTGCCCGATCCGGATAAAAAGGTCAGCGTCTCGCATCTGAGCGCCGTTTTCGGCCTGCCGGAAATCGCCAGCGAATTGATACGCACGGTGCCGCAAGCGGCTTTCCGCGAGGCGTGGTTGCGCTACTGCCGGCTGTACAGCGCGAGCGCCGAAGAACAGAAAGCGGAACTGGGCAAGGATCTGGGCAAGCTCAATCTGGGCCAGGGGCACGCCCGCCTGCTGGCTTACGCCGCCGTGCAGCAGCAAGACAACGCCATGCTGAAACGTGCATGGGCGCAGTTTCATGAAGGCCGCGCGGGGCTGAAAGACAAGGACCTGGCATCGCGCCGCGTAAAACCGCCGCTGGTGCTGAACGAGGTCGAAGAGGCGCCGACGCTATCCACCAACGCCGTCGCCCAATGGGGACTCGGTGCGATGGGCATGCTGGCGCTGGAAGCGCAGGCTGGCAACGCCGTGCTGGCGCGGGACGATTTTCAGCGCTTCGATCCGCAGACTTGGGCGGTGGAGGCGGAAGCCGGCAACACCACGGCGGCGTATGTGGAGCGCGGCGCGCTGGTGCTGCATGCGGATCGTGGTTTGACGGTGTGGCTGCGCCAACAACTGCTCGGCCACTACGAAATCAGCTTCACCCGCACGGTGCTGGCGGACGGCCGCCTGTCGGATCTGAACTTCTTCTGGGAGGCGCAGCTGCCACAGGGTTTCACGCAGTCCGGCAAACTGGAAGCGTATGACAAGCTCAAACTTTTCTACGCCGGCATCGGCGGCAACACCAACAGCACTTCGCGCTTCCGCTATTACGACGGTAGCGGTGCGCGGAATCTGCTGCAGGATTACACGGCGCCTGAGTACCTGCTGAAAGCCGGCCACGCGTATCGGGTCCGCATTGTGGTCGATGCGCGTGGCACCCGCTTGTTTGTGGACGACAAGGAGTTTTTCAACGCTCCCGGCCCGCTGCTGGGCGGCGGTTACTTCGGGTTCCGCACCACGCAGTCACGCCAGAAGGTGGAGCACTTCGCCGTGCGCCGCATCGCTTGAGGCTTCACAGCAGCCCGGGATTGCGTTGCCAGATGCTGTAGCAAAGACAGGTGGCGAAACTGACCCAGGCGATGTAGGGCACCAAGATTAGTCCGGCCCAGCGATCACGCCGCCAGAAGGCGCGGGTGGTGGCGGCGATCAATAGCCACAGCACCAGGATTTCGACAAACGCCACCGCGCCCAGATGCCAGCCGAAGAACAGCCAGGTCCACAGCGCGTTGGCCACCAGCTGCACCACATACAGCGTTAGCTCAGGGCGCGCGCCGGTTGGCGGCGCGGCGCGCTGCACGCGCCATGCGGCGACCGCCATTAGCAGATAGAGCACCGTCCACGCCGGCCCGAACAGCCAGGGCGGCGGCGCCCATTCGGGACGGTTCAGCTGTTGATAAAACCCGGCGGCCTGCGACGAGGCGAACGCGCCGATGGCGGCAAAGAGAAAAGTCAGCACCAGCCAGCCAGCTAATGCGGGCAGCCGCAAGGGCCGGGGTGTTGTGGTTGCGTGCGTCGGCATGGCAAAGTCCTCGGAAACGTGGGGCAGCATGATGATAACGGCAGATGCGCGGCGCGTCTGTACGCCAGTCCACGTCGGGTGGGCATGGTCCGAATTATAGTGCCCCCATGATCGGCCAGCTTTCCAGTTCAATGCCGCTCGGAATTGAGCGGCGCCATGCCGCCGCACTTGCTACCATGCGCGGGCATGGAATCGCCCAAAGTGAGGTAACGCATGAGCCAGGTGAATAGCCGCGTCCGCAGCTGGTGCGCGACGCATGGCAGTCCCTGAACGGTGGCTGGGACTTCGCCTTCGACGATGAGCGCCGTCCCCCGGTGGCCGCATCCTGACGCTGCACGGCTTTCCGCATCGCGGTCGCCGACACCTTCCAGGAAACCAACGGCCTGCTGACGGCGTACCGTCAGCCCAAGGTGTCGCTGGAACTGATCCGCGCCGCCACGCGCAGCAATCAGCCTAGCGCCTGACGCCCAGCTTGTAGCCGATGGCCAGCACCGCCAGCCAGACCGGGATCAGGTACACCGACAGTTGCAGATCGGGCGTCAGGTACATCACCACCAGAATGGCGGCCAGGAAGATCAGGCACAGGTAGTTGGTCAGCGGGTAGCCCAGGCTGCGGAATTGCGTGGCCTGGCCGTTGGCCTTTTTCTGCGCGCGGAAGCGCAGGTGTATCCAGCTGATCAAGCCCCAGTTGATGATCAGCGCCGACACCACGAGCCCCATCAAAAAGCCGAACGCTCTGGCCGGCATGAAGTAGTTGACCGCCACGCAGACGCCGGTGGCCAGCGCCGACACGCCGAGCGCCGTCAACGGCACGCCGCGCGCGTTGACCTTCAGCAGCGCCTTCGGCGCGTTGCCTTGTTTGGCCAGGCCGTACAGCATGCGCGTGTTGGAGTACACGCCGCTGTTGTAAACCGACAGCGCGGCCGTCAGCACCACCAGGTTGAGCGCGTGCGCCACCATATTGCTGTTCAGCGCATGGAAGATCAGCACGAACGGGCTGCCGCTGGTGACCACCTTCTGCCATGGGTACAGCGACAGCAGGATGGCCAGCGCGCCGATGTAGAAGAGCAGAATGCGGTAGATGGCCTGGTTGGTGGCCTTGGGGATGGACTGCGACGGGTTGTCCGCCTCGGCGGCGGTGATGCCGATCAGTTCCAGTCCGCCAAAGGAGAACATGATCACCGCCATCGCCATCACCAGGCCGCCGACGCCGTTGGGGAAGAAACCGCCGTGCCGCCACAGGTTGGCGACGCTGGCTTGCGGGCCGGCGTCGCCGGACACCAGCAGGTAGGCGCCGAACAGGATCATGCCGACAATGGCCAGCACTTTAATGATGGCGAACCAGAATTCCATCTCGCCGAAGGCCTTGACGTTGAACAGGCTGATGGCGTTGATGATGGCGAAGAACACCAGCGCCGACACCCAGGTCGGTACCGCCGGCCACCAGTACTGGACGTAGATGCCGACCGCCGACAGCTCGGCCATGCTGACCAGCACATACAGCACCCAGTAATTCCAGCCCGCCATGAAGCCGGCCCAGTGCCCGCAGTATTTGTCGGCGAAGTGGCTGAAGGAGCCGGCCACCGGCTCGTCCACCACCATCTCGCCCAGCTGGCGCATGATGAAAAAGGCGATCAGGCCGGCCACGCCGTAGCCCAGCAACACCGACGGTCCGGCCATCTGGATCGTCTGCGCGATGCCGAGGAACAGGCCGGTGCCGATGGCGCCGCCCAGCGCGATCAACTGAATGTGCCGGCTTTTCAGGCCGCGCTTAAGCTCACTCATCTGCTTCCCTGTGTGAGATTGGAAAAATTAATTTTCGCACAAACTTGTGGGCAGGCTTCAACTTCTTTTATGCCCATACTGAATCGGCCACGCGCAGGAAGTTCGTGCCGAGGATTTTTTCGATCCGGCCGCTGTTGTGGCCACGCCGGGCCAGCAGGTCGGCCAGCCGCCGGAATTTGTCCACGCCCATCAGGTCTGGCAGGAAGGGCACGATATCCGGCCGCTCTCCCGGCGCGCTGATGCCGGCGGCGCGGCGCTGGCGCACTTCGTCTTCCAGCTCTTTCAGGTAGTCGGCCATGTGGTCGATCTGCGTCACGCTGCCATCGGTGCCGATGCCCACATGGTCTTCACCGCAGATGTCGATGGCGTGTTCGATGTGGCGGATCAGGTCCTCCGCCGTCGGCTGGCGCCCGGTGGCGAGGAAGGGCATGAAGTAGATGCCGACAAAGCCGCCTTGGTCCGCCACGCGCCGCAGTTCCTTGTCGCTCTTGTTGCGCGGCAGGTCGGTGACGGCCCGGCATCCGGTGTGGGTGATCATGACCGGCGCCTTGGAGGCGGCCGTGGCGTCGAGGCAGATTTGCTCGCCGCTGTGACTCAAGTCCACCACGACACGGTGGCGGTTCAGCTCCGCCACCACGTCATGGCCGAACGGCGTCAGGCCCCGGTTGGTGGGCACCATGGCGCCGTCGCCCAACTGGTTCGGCGCGTTGTAGGTCAACTGGATAATGCGCACGCATGTTGAAGGCGGTCAGGCCGGAGGCCTTGGCGTCGGACATCGAGCGGGTGTCGATGCCGAAGTCGTTGGCCACATCCTCACGCCGGCTTGACGGCAGATTCATATTGTCGATGCCGCCCAAGGCGTCGATGATCAGCGGGCGCCGGTCGCGCGGGCTGGCGGCGGCGCGGTGGAGGAAGATGCGGCGGTCGGTCATGCGGCCTCCTTGTCAGAATCGCATAAATTATAATCTGCGCGATGCGCCGCTGGCATGCGGCCTCAGGATTTATAATGGCGGGGAACAGTTGCGCCGCCGCGAATCAGGGCGGCCCTTATCAAAGACAGGGATATCGTATGACGAGTTTTGCAAAAGCCATGCGCGTGTTGTGCGCATCGTTGGTGTCGTTCGTGGTGCTGGTTTCACACGCGGCCGAGGCGCCCCCCAAGGGTAATCTGCTGATCGCCGGCGGCGCGGTGCGGGCCGACAACGCCGACGTGTGGGGACGGCTGGTCGAACTGGCCGGCGGCAAGGGCGCCCGCATCGCCGTCATGCCCAGCGCCGCCGGCAACCCGCAGCGCTCCGGCACCAACCTGGTCGCGATCCTGAACAAATACGGCGCGCAAGCCTTCGCCGTGCCGGTGGCGGTACGCCTTAAGGGCCGCGATTACACGCGCGACGCGGAAGATGAAACGCTGGCCAAATCCATCCGCGAGGCGGGCGGCGTCTATTTCTCGGGCGGTGACCAGGGCCTGATCACCAAGGCGCTGGTGCGCCCGGACGGCAGCCGCACCGCCGTGCTGCAAGCGATCTGGGATGTGTATCAAAAGGGTGGGGTGATCGGCGGCAGCAGCGCCGGCGCGGCCATCATGAGCAGCACCATGTATTACGAAGCCAAGACGGTGCTGGGCACCCTGAGTGTCGGCGTCAACGATGGCCAGGAGCTGGCGCCGGGGCTGGGCTTCGTTGGCAAGGACTTGTTCGTCGACCAGCACCTGCTGGCGCGGGGCCGCTTCGCGCGCATGCTGCCGGCGATGCTGAAGAAGGGTTACAAGCAGGGGCTTGGCATCGATGAGAATACGGCGATTATCGTCAACGGCAAGCGTGAGGTGGAAGTGGTCGGCTATCAGGGCGCGCTGTTGCTGGACCTGTCGCTGGCCAGTACCAATAGCCAGGAGAAGGACTTCAACCTGTCGAACGCGCGCATCAGCTATCTCGATCACGGCGACCGTTACAACCTGTTGACGCGCCAGTACACGCCGTCCGCCGACAAGGCCGGTGGCAAGCTCGACCCGGCCAGTCCGTTCCTCAATGAACAGGTGTATTCGGCCGATATGCTGGGCCACAACACGGTGCTGGTGATGATGGAAAAGCTGATCAACAACGCGCGCGACACGGCGATTGGCATCGCCACGGCGGCACCGGGCGATCCGCGCGAAGACCTGGGCTTTGAATTCAAGCTGACCCGCGATGCCGAGAGTGTCGGCTACGAATCGGCCACCGCCGACGCCTACACCATCCTCAATCTGCGCATGGACGTGCGCCCGCTGAAGATCACGCGCCCCTGGTATCAATAAAAAACGAGTGCGGCATGACATCTGGAAAAGCGCTGGCGGCGGACGTCGCATTTGTTGAATCCGCACTGGGGCAGGTGCTCGCCGGCGTGCGCGCCGGCGGCTCGGCCTCGCATCGCAGCATCGCCGAATACCTGATGCGCAACCCGATGCGCGGCACCGCCTTGAAGATCGAAGAGATGGCGGAAGGCTGCAAAGTCTCCACCGCCACCATCAGCCGCTTCGCGCGCGACATCGGTTTCGCCAGCTACGGCAGCATGCGCAGCGCGCTGGCCGAGACCATGCACACCGCCATGCAGCCAGTGGAGAAGCTGCGCAACTCCATCACCCAACGAAAGGGCGCTGTGGCGCCGGGCGACGCCTGCTTGGAGTCCGCGCGCGTCAACCTGGCGGCCACCCGCGGCGCGCTGACGCAGCAGGAGCTGGACGCGGTGGCGCGCAAGATCACCCGCGCGCGCACCGTCTACGTGCTGGGAATGGGCCTGTCCTCCACCTACGCGGCGATGCTGGCGATGCATCTGCAACCGTTTTGCCAGCATGTGGTGGTGATGGCCGGGGCGGGCGGCACCGGCGTCGCCGCCGGCCACCTGGTGCACATGGGGCGAGGCGATGTGCTGGTGACGTTCTCGTTCCCGCGCTATGCGGCCGACGTGATGCGCCTGGCGCAGTTGGCACGCAACCGCGGCACCGGCGTGGTGGCGATCACCGATACGCCGTCGGCGCCGATGGCGGGCATGGCGGACCATGTGCTGTACGCCAGCAGCGCCCACATGGTCTTGTCGAGCAGCGGCGTGGCCGCCGTGGCGGTGATCGAGGCGCTGGTGGTGTCCCTGATGGTGTCCAACAAGGCCAATTTGAAGAAGGCCGCGCACCTGACCGAGGTGATTTCCGGGTACCTGGTCAACGGCGAGGCTTAGCGGCCATACTATTCTTATTCGCACACCGCGTATTGATAGGCCAAGGTCAGGCGCCATTCGGTGCCGGCGCCGGCGTTGCTGTGCAGCTTGAGGCGTGCCTTGATCCGCTCCGCCCGTTCGTGCATGCCGCGGATGCCCCAGTGATTGTGGCGTCCTCCGGCGGCCTGCACGTCGGTCGGGATGCCGCCGCCGTCATCGCGTATGCTGAGCCGAAGCTCGCGCGCGTCGTAGTGCAGCCGGGCGGTGATGTGGTCCGCCTGCGCGTGGCGGCAGGCGTTGGCGATGGCCTCCGTCGCAATCGCCAGCAGCTCGTCGTAAATCAGTGTATGCAGTCGGCGTGGCTGGCCGGTGAGTTGCACGTCGATGGGCGCGGCGTCCGGCACGCGCAACTTGGCGCCCGCGCTGCGCAGCGCGGCAGCCAGGTCTTGTTCATCCGCCTCGCCGGTGCGCAGGTCGCGCACGCGATCGCGGCCCTCCAGCAGCGCATCGTCGGCCTGCTGCAGCGCCGCTTCGATCCGCACCCGCGCCGGCTCGCGCGACGACAGGCCGAGCACCGCCGCATGCACCTGCAGGATCATGCCCTGCACCGACTGCAGCACCGTGTCGTGCAGCTCGCGCGCGATGCGCTCGCGCTCCCTGGTGCGCTCCTGTAGCCGCGCCGAGACCTGCGTCGCGTAATTGCGCAAGCGCCAGCGATACAGCAGCCAGCAAGCGCTCAGCGGCGCCAGCGCGCACAAGGCCTTGAACCAGCGGCTTTGCACGACGGACGGCGCGATGCTGAAAGTCAGCGTGCTCGCCTGCGCGCTCCATTCGCCATTGTAGTTGGTCGCCTGCACGCTGAAGCGGTAGTCGCCCGGCCCGAGGTTGTTGTAATAGGCGGTGCGTCGCGCGCCGACGTGCTGCCATTGCGTGTCGACGCCATTGAGCCGGTAGCGGAAGGCGACGCGTTCCGGCATGGCCAGCGCCAATGCGGTGTAATCGATCTGCAGGGTGGTGCTGCCTTCCGGCAAGCGCAAGCCGTTCACCGCCGGCATCAGTTGGCCGGGCTGGCCGGCGGCGCGGATCTGCACCGCCGGCGCCGGCCCGAACTTGTGCTGCCGTGACGGGTCCAGCCGGAACACGCCGGTGGTGGTGGCCAGCCACAACTCGCCGTCGGCGGCCTGGATCATCGAGGGCACCGGCATGCGTACCGGGGCATTGCCCACCAGACCGTCCAGGCTGTCGAGGCGCTCGTAGCGCACGCGATAGCCCGGCGTGTCGGCCAGCCGCGCGATTTCCGTCGCCGGAATGTGAAACATGCCGTTGGCGGCATTGAGCCACAGGTCGCCGTTACTCAGCTCCACCATGCCGGACACCCCCTCGAACGCCACGCCGTCGATGCCGCCGACACTGACGAACTTGCCGTCGCGGCGCAGCGCGACGCCGTTTTCACCGCCAACCCACACATGCTCGCCGTGCAGATGCACGGCCTCGATCATGCCGACCTTCAACCCATCGGCCGGGCCGTAGTGGCGCCAGCGGCCATCCAGCCACTGCACCGCGCGGTTACGCGGATAGCCCAGCCACAGGCCTTGTTGCGGCGAACTGGCCAACACGCGCGGTGTGTCCGCCGGCATGCCGACCACCGTGTCCATGGATTCCCAGACGCCGTCGGTGTTCAGCCGGTACAGTCCGCGCTCCAGCATGCTTGCCCACAGATGGCCGGCGCTGTCGCTGGCCATGCTGCCGATCATGTCGTTCTTGGAGGGCAGGGCGAAGCGGCGCAGCCGCGGGCCGTGTTTTCGCCATAGTTCGCCGTAAGCGGACCACCATAGCGGGCCGGCCGGATCGCGATAAACGCCGATCGGATCGGTGCTCCAGCCGGCCGCGGTGGCGTGCCATGCTGGTTGCGCGCTGAAGCCGCCATCGCGCGAGCGGGTGTAGTGGAAGCGGCCGACCCACACGCCGGCGTCGTCGGCGGCCAGCGGATTGACGTCGGTTTCCACCGCCAGCGGCACGGCGGCAACACGCTTGCGGCGGAATCGGTCGATGCCGGTGGCGGTGGAAGTCCAGATGCTGCCTTCGCGGTCCTCGAAGATCGCGGCCACCCAGCGCCCGCTGAGTCCCTGCGCCGGGCCGCTTTGCTGCACGCCCCGTGGTGTATGGTGTTCGACGCCACCCATGCGGCCGACCCAAATGTCGCCCCGGCTGTCGAACAGCAGGCTGGCCGCATCGCCCTGGACCCGCCAGCTGGGCGGCGCCGCGCCGTTGGCCGGGGTGGTGAGGCGTAGCAGCCGCCCCTGCGGCGCGTCCCAACTCCAGACGCTGCCATCCGGCGTTTGCGCCACCACGCCATTGCCGCTGTCGCGGCTCATTTTGCGAAAGTGATGTGCCCCCGGCGCCAGCCGGAACACGCCTTGATTGCCTTGCGCCCAGAGGTTGCCGGTGCGGTCGCGCATCAGCGTTTTATAGGAGGTCATCGGCACCGAAAACGTCTGGCTCGCTTCGCGCCAGCGCTGGCCGTCGAGATGGAACAAGCCATTGGCGGTGGCGGCCCACAGCCGGTTGTCGCCGTCGCGCTCCAGGCCCCAGACGGCGCCGCTGGCCGGCAGGCCTTCGGTGTCGCCGTAGTGACGTAGGGTTTGATCGGTCAGCACGCTGACGCCGCCGTAGCGGTAGCCGATCCAGAGCGCGCCATCGGCGAAGGCGGTCAGCGTGGCGATGCCGCTGGCGGCCAGTTGGCGGCCCGGCTCGGCGTAACGCTCGAAGCGCACACCATCGAAGCGGAACAGTCCATTGTTACTGCCCAGCCATAGCCAGCCATCGGGCGTCTGCGCCATGGCGATCACCATCTGGGGCGCGCCCTCGCGGGCCGTCCAGCTGGTGTGGTGCATCGTGATCGGCGCGGGTGCGGGCACAGGCACGGCGTAGGCCGGCGCGACGCCGATCAACAGCAGCAATTTGAGAAGGAAACGACCTGCCGCCATGATTCAGAATGTGTGGTGGGAACCCACACATTCTATCGCCAGTCGCGCGGTTTATTGTAGAAATTGCACGAGCTTGGGCACGACGTCGGCGGTGGCTTCTTCCATCAGCCAGTGGCCTTTGCCTTGGATGACGACGCCTTCGACCTTGGTGTCGACCAGCTTAGCCTGGTCGATCAGCACCGTGCCCGAAGCCTTCTCGCCGGTGAGCACCAGCATCGGAATGTCCAGCGGCCGTTGCGCGTAGACAGCGAATTCGGCGGCGTCCTTCTCGAATGCGCGGAACACTTCGAAGCCGGCGCGCATGTGGCCGGGGCGGGCATATTCGGCTGTGTAGAACTGGCGGTCGGCCTCGCTGAGCGACTTGGTTTTGTCGGCGGCGAAGTCGTTCCAGAAATGTTCAAAGTAGATGCGCTCGCGCCCCGCCACCAGCGCCAGCGGCGTTTCGCCGTAGAAGTGGAAGTGCCACAGGTCGCGCAGCAGCCATACAGCGCGCCAGTTGCCAACGCCGGGCAGGAAGGCGTCCAGCAGCGCGATCCGGTTCACCTCTTGTGGATACTGGGCGGCGTAGGCGTAGGCCACCATCAGGCCGATGTCGTGCCCGACCACCTTGGCCGACTTGATGCCCAGGCCGGTCGCCAGCGCGTGCACATCCTGCGCCATCACCGACTTGGTGTACGGGCCGGCCGGCGTGGCGGACTGACCAAAGCCGCGCAGATCCGGCGCGATCACCAGATGGTCCTTGGCCAGCGCAGCGATCAGCGGCAGCCACATGTGGCTGGACTGGGTGTAGCCGTGCAGCAGGATGACCGGGTCGCCCTTGCCGGCCGACAGGTAGTGCAGGCGCACGCCATTGACGTCGGCGAAGTCGCTCTTCGGCGCCTGCGCACGGGCCGGCGCGTGCAGTGTCAGCAGGATCAGAAGGCCGCTGCACAGGGTTCTGATAAACGAAATTTTCATCTCACATCTCCTTGAAGGGTTCGTGCCGCCATCGTAGGAGAGGGTGGGGCGACGCACTACACCCGATAGGGTGGCTGCGCCGGCGACAGGCGGTGCTACACTGGCCGCGTGGCTTAAGGAGGGGCAAGATGTCCGACCAAAGTACGGGATTGATTACGGTAATGATCGCTGACGATCATCCTTTGATGCGCAGCGGCATCGCGGCGGTGCTGTCGCACAGTCCGCGCATTGCCGTCGTGGCCGAAGCGGGTGATGGCGACACGGCGGTGGCGCTGTTCCGTCAGCACCAGCCGGACATCACGCTGATGGATTTGCAAATGCCGGGCCTGGGCGGGATCGAGGCGATCAGCGCGATCCGCCGCATCAACCCGCGGGCGCGCATCATCATCCTCACCACCTTCAGCGGCGACGCGCACATCTACCGTGGCCTGAAGGCCGGGGCCGGCGGGTATCTGCTGAAAAACATGGCGCGCACGGAACTGCTGGATTATGTGTTGAGCGTGCACCGTGGTGACAGCCGCCTGCCGGCGGACGTGTCGCGCAATCTGCCCACGGTGTTGACGATGGAGCCGTTGACCCGGCGCGAGGTCGATGTGCTGAAGCTGGTGGCGACCGGCCACTCAAATCAGCGCGCCGCCGGCGAGCTGGGCCTGAAGGAGGACACCATCAAGTCCTACATGAAAAGCATACTCGCCAAGCTGCGTGCCCGCGACCGCACGCACGCGGTCACAATTGCGCTCAAGCGCGGCTTCTGGGAGTCCTGAACCGTTCAGGCGATGGTGTCGACCACGCCGCCATCGACGCGCAGGGCGGCGCCGGTGGTGGCCGACGCCTGCGGCGAACAGACGTAGACCACCATGCTCGCCACTTCCTCCGGCGTTGCCACGCGCTGGATGATGGAGGTGGCGCGGTGCTGCCTGACGAAGGCATTGGCCTCGCGCTCGGCCGCCGCGTGATCGCCATCCGGCGCCACCAGATGCTGCACGCCTTCCGACAAGGTGGGGCCGGGCAATACCGCGTTGACCGTGATGCCAGTGCCGGCCAGGCTCTTGGCGAGGCCGCGCGAGATGGCCAGGTAGCCGGTCTTGGTGAAGCCGTAGTGGATCATGTCCGCCGGAATATTCAGCCCGGATTCGGACGAGATGAAGACGATGCGGCCCCAGTTCTTGTGCTGCATGCCGGGCAGGTAGGCGCGGCTGGCGCGCACGCCGGACATGATGTTGACCTCGAAGAAGCGGGTCCATTCCTCGTCCGGAATCTCGGCAAAGGGTTGCAGCTGGAAGATGCCGACGTTGTTGATCAGAATGTCCGCCACCGGTTCGGCCTTGGTCAGGACGGCGAAGCCTTCGGCATTGCCCAGATCCGCCGCCACGCCGCGCACTTGCGCGCCGGGGATGCTGTCGCGCAGCCTGGTCAGCGCGCGGTCGACGTCCGCCTGCTGGCGGCCGGTGATGACCACGGTGGCGCCGGCGCCGGCCAGCCCGGCCGCGATGGCGTAGCCGATGCCGCGCGTGGAGCCGGTGACGATGGCGGTTTTACCTGTCAGATCGATGAGCATGATAGTCCTTTCCGGTTGAGTGATTGGTGACACCATCCTAGTCCAATTGTGGCGCAACAGAATCTCCCCTTATGGGTTAATGGTTGTCCTATATGCCCTGCCCAACAGAAGAGCGCCGGCAAATGGCCTAAGGTGGAGCCTCTGCCGATGCTACCCATGGAGCCACCAAGATGACTGTACGCAGTCTGCTTTCCTCTGTTTTGATCAGTCGGGAATTTCCGGCTGGCGGTTGACGAACACCAGCCGGTTGCCGGATGGATCTCTGACGGTCATCTCGCGTCCGCCCCACGGCACTTCTTCAACGCCGGGGCGGGCGTTTTTATATTGCTTGGCGATCAGCTCCCGCTGATAGGCGTCGACGTCGCTGGTGGTGATGCGGAGGGCGGCGCCGGGCGAGCAGTCGCCGTGGTGCTCCGACAGATGCAGCACACAGCCATCCCTGGAGACCTGCATGTACAGCGGCAGTCCGTCCTCGAAGCGGTGTTCCCAGTCCACCTGGAACCCCAGAAAGTCGAGGAAGAACTCGCGCGTCTTGGCCTCGTCGAAACAGCGCAGGATGGGCGTGATGGCGCCCAATCCGATGGCTTTTCTCGTGCCGCTCTGGCTATCGTCAATGTTCATCGGTGCCTAAACTTAAGGGGAAACGGTGATGAATTCCAACATATTCGGCGAATAGATGGCGCGCGCGATATGGATGGTATTTTTTGTATCCCATGACGGGATCTGCGCCGGCGGCGCGCCAAATTCCTTCAACACTATCACACCGGTAGCCCACAGATAGCGCAGGAACGGGTCTTCGTCCTCTGACGGCGCGGTGCTCATATCGATTTCCCTGCTGTCGGGAGGACGGTGCATGGCTGGGCGCTGTGCTGCCCACCACAGCGCGGCGGCCGGGTCGCGATAGCCGACGGCGTCGATCGACACCAGGCGTGGCAACGCGTCGTCGCTCATCCCGCCCAGCGCAGCCTGTTGGTAAAGCTGCGTGGCTTTTTCCCAGTTGCGTTCCACGCAACTGCCTTGGTCATACATGCTGCCAGCCAGCAGTTGCAGCTCGGGTTGTTTCGATTGCAGCCGCTCGGCGAGGTACGGGATCGCTTCGTCGCAGCGGCCGTCGCTGACTGAGCGGAGGATGCGGTTGATGTCGGCGGTCTCGCGCACGCCGGCATGGCTTGGCGCCAGCCACGCAATATTGATGAGCAGCGTCGCAAGGCCGCGGAGGCAAAGCAGATTCAAGACTAACCTTGTTTTTAAGTTGGCAAGGTTGGTAGCTTAGCAGTAAATTGCCGATTAATACACTTCCGGCACGATGATTTCCTGTGGCACCGGACGACGCACATAGTCGTCGTGATATTCGCGCTCCGGCAGTTCGATGGCCGGGTGCGGGATTTCCTCGTAGGGCATCTGTCCCAGCAGGTGGTGGATGCAGTTGAGCCTGGCCTTTTTCTTGTCCACGCCTTGTACCACCCACCATGGCGCTTCCGGAATGTGGGTGCGTTCCAGCATGACTTCCTTGGCGCGTGTGTATTCCTCCCAGCGGCGGCGCGATTCCAGGTCCATCGGGCTCAGTTTCCACTGCTTCAGCGGATCGTGGATGCGGCCGAGGAAGCGCGCGTTCTGTTCTTCGTCGGAGATCGAGAACCAGTATTTGATGACCTGAATGCCGGAACGCGCCAGCATGCGCTCGAACTCGGGCACGGTCTGGAAGAACTCTTCGTATTGCTCGTCGGAGCAGAAGCCCATGACACGCTCGACGCCGGCGCGGTTGTACCAGCTGCGGTCGAACAGCACGATTTCGCCGGCCGCCGGCAGGTGCGAGACATAGCGCTGGAAATACCACTGCGTGCGTTCGCGGTTGTTCGGCGCCGGCAGCGCGGCCACGCGGCACACGCGCGGATTCAGCCGCTGGACGATGCGCTTGATCACGCCGCCCTTGCCGGCGGCGTCGCGGCCTTCAAAGATGATGACCACTTTGTGGCCGGTGTGCACCACCCAGTCCTGCAGCTTGACCAGCTCGGCCTGCAGGCGGAACAGCTCGCGGAAGTACAGGCGGCGCTCCTCCTTGGCCTCGGCACTGCGCTCGCGCTCGACAACTTGCTGGGTCAGCGGGTCGATTTCGCGGTCTTCCAGCTCCATCTCCAGTTCTTCGTCGTAGCTGTCGGTCAGCTCGCGCTGTACGCGCTCCAGCAGGTCGTGTTGGTTTAATTGCATGGGATTCCTGAGGTCAAAAGAAAGGGCGCGGCGATGCTATAAAAATGGAAGTCGACTGTACCGATCAATTGTGACCGCCTGATGACTGGATTTTGCTGCATTTGCGCAACGGCAATAGTAATTGAGGCTTGTTAATGTTTATTAATGTAATTAAACTTGCTCTCTTTGCTCGGGTGCAGGCTAATGAATAACTTAAAAATAGGCGTCCGCCTGCGGTTGGCGTTCGGCGCGATGTTGGCGTTGTTGTTGGTGATTGCTTATATCGGCTGGTCGGCATTGGCCGAGGCCCGGTTGCGCATGGATGTGGTGGTCAATGAAAACAATGCCAAGATCAAGCTGTCCAACACACTGCAGTCGGAGCTGAATCTGGTCGCCCGTTCGGTACGCAACTACATTCTGTATCCCGACCCGGAGATGCGGGGCAAGATGCAGCGCCGCATCGATGGCGCGCAAAAGAATTTCAACGCCAGCATGGAGCGCCTCGGCGCGCTGATCGGCGACCAACAAGGCAAGCAGCTGTATGGACAGTTGCAGACGCTGGCGCCGGAAACGCTGCGCCTGCTCGGCCAGGTGCAAGTGCTGGTCAATGACGGCAAGGCTGCCGACGCGCCCGCCTTCCTGCTCAGTTCGGTACAAAAGCAGCAGGATGGCACGTTTGCATTGGTGAATGAGCTGATTGCCCTGCAGGAAAAGCAGAACGCCGAGATGGTGAACGAAATTCATGACGACTATGCGTTCGCCGTGCGTTTCCTGATCGGCGCCACGCTGCTCGCCGCCGCGCTGGCGGCCACGCTGGCCGTGTTGATCACCCGCTCGATCACCCAGCCGATTGATAACGCTGTCATGGTGGCGCAGGCGGTGGCGGCGGGCGACCTGACGCGTCACGTCGCGGTGCACGGGCGCGACGAGGCCAGTCAATTGCTGACCGCGTTGCAGACGATGACGACCAGTCTGGCGGCGATCGTCGGCCAGGTGCGGGCCGGCACCGACACCATCGGTACCGCCTCGCGCGAGATCGCCAGCGGCAACCAGGATTTGTCGTCGCGCACCGAGGAACAGGCCAGTTCGCTGGAAGAGACCGCCTCGTCGATGGAAGAGCTGACCTCGACCGTCAAGCAGAGCGCGGACAACGCGCGCCAGGCGAATGGGCTGGCGCAGTCGGCGTCCGAGGTGGCGCTGCGCGGCGGCCACGTGGTGTCGCAGGTGGTGGAGACGATGGGCTCGATTAACGACTCGTCACGCCGGATTGTCGACATCATCAGCGTGATCGACGGCATCGCGTTCCAGACCAATATTCTGGCGCTCAACGCGGCGGTCGAGGCGGCGCGCGCCGGCGAACAGGGGCGCGGCTTCGCGGTGGTGGCTTCGGAGGTGCGCACGCTGGCGCAGCGTTCGGCGGCGGCCGCCAAGGAAATCAAGGCGCTGATCGACGACTCGGTGGTTAAGGTGGACGCCGGCGCCAAGCTGGTGGATCAGGCCGGGACCACCATGGGCGAGATCGTCGATAGCGTCAGGCGCGTGACCGATATCATGACCGAGATCGCGCTGGCCAGCCAGGAGCAGAACGTCGGCATCGAGCAGATCAACCAGGCGATCGCCCAGATGGATCAGGTGACGCAGCAGAACGCGGCGTTGGTCGAGCAGTCGGCGGCGGCGGCCGAGTCCATGCAGCAGCAGGCGCTGCATCTGGCGCGGGCGGTCGATGTGTTCAAGCTGGCGGATGGCGCGGCGACGCGGCCGGCGCCAGTATCGAAGCCGTCAGCCTCGCGTGCGGGCGTCAAGCGGCTAGCGGTCGGTGTCGCCAGCGCCAAAGCGGTTGGCGCCGATGGCTGGCAAGCGTTCTGAATTGGGGCGAGGGAGGTCGATTCATGATGCACCTGCACACAAGCCCATCGGCCTTGAGTCGGCCCGGACAAGGTCGGGGGAGGCTGTTGTGGCCATGCCACATTTGCTAAAAACGCCCCGGCGGCGTTGCGCGGCCGGGGCGGTAGAGCGGTTTAGTTATCGCGAATATTCCACGCGCGGTTGATGCTCAGCGCGGCCAGCGAGGCGACGGCGCCGGACAGCAGATACACGCCGGCATACGCCAGACCGAAGTGCGACGACAGGCCCAGGGCGACCAGCGGCGCGAACCCGGCGCCGATCAGCCACGCCACATCGCTGGTCAGCGCCGCGCCGGTGTAGCGGAAACGCTGCGGGAACTGCGCCGTCACCGCGCCCGAGGCCTGGCCGTAGGACAGGCCCAGCAGCGTGAAGCCGATCAGGATGAAGGCGTCCTGGCTGGTTTCGCCGTTGCCAATCAGGAACGGCACGAACAGGCTGAAGATGCCGATCAGTGTCGCCAGCGTGCCCAGCGTGTGGCGGCGGCCGACGCGGTCCGCCAGGTAGCCGGAGATGATGATGGCAATCGCCATCAGCGTCACGCCCACCATCTGCACCTGCAGGAAGCCGGCGATCGAGCGCTGCGAGGTCAGCGTGATCCATGACAGCGGGAACACCGTCACCAGGTGGAACAGCGCGTAGCTGGCCAGCGCGGCGAGCGCGCCGATGATGATGTTGCGCGTCTGCGAGCTGAGCAGTTCACCGACCGGCACCGGATCGAGCTGGTGTTCGTCCAGCAGGTGCGAGTATTCATGCGTGGTCACCAGGCGCAGGCGGGCGAACAGCGCCACCACGTTGATGGCGAAGGCCACGTAGAACGGGAAGCGCCAGCCCCACTCAAGGAAGTCCAGCGAGTTCAGGTTGGCCATCAGGTAGGAGAACAGGCCGGCGGCGATGACGAAGCCGATCGGCGCGCCCAACTGGCCCAGCATGGCGTACCAGCCGCGCTTGTGCTCGGGCGCGTTCAGCGCCAGCAGCGACGGCAGGCCGTCCCAGGAGCCCCCTTGGGCGATACCCTGTCCGACCCGCAATAGAGCCAGGAACACAATCGACGTGGTCCCCAAACTGGCATAGTCCGGAAGGAAGGCGATGCCGGCGGTGGAAACCCCCATGATCATCAGCGCCAGCGTCAGCTTGGTTTCACGCGTGAAGCGATGTTGAATTGCCATAAATGCGACAGTTCCGATCGGTCGCGCAATAAACGCAAGCGCGAAAATCGCAAAGGCGTATAGTGTGCCGTCAAGCCTGCTGTCGTAAGGAAAGAATACCGACGGGAACACCAAGGCTGATGCAATCGCGTAGACAAAGAAGTCGAAGTACTCGGAGGCGCGACCGATAACCACACCGATCGCGATTTCTCCGGGGGAGATATGCCCATCCCTGGCATTGATGCTGCGTGCGCCTGGGCTCGTTTGATGTTGATGTGCGTGGACGCCAGCCTGAGCGGCCTGGACATCATTGATAGAAGTCGTATTAGCCATAGTCTCTTTGTCTCGTGTTAATTGATTGTTATCACGGGGGTGTCCAGGCGGGTAGGACAAAGTGTCCAATGGCAAGAACAGTCCGTCGTGAGTACAGTAGCATGTTCCCAATAATCTGTAATCTAAATTACCGCATGATTCCTCCTATCGTTCGTCGTGGATTGCTCCTCGCACCGTTACTGTGGCTCGCTGGCTGCGATACGGTCGTGCTGAATCCGTCCGGAGATATCGCAGCGCAACAGGCACATCTTGTAGTTGTGTCAACGTTGTTGATGCTGTTGATCATCGTACCCGTCATGTTCCTGATCTGTCTGTTCGCTTGGCGCTATAGAAAGTCAAATACCGCCGCCGAATACAAGCCGGACTGGGACCACTCGACCAAGCTCGAACTGTTGATCTGGGGCGCGCCGCTGCTGATCATCATCGTGCTGGGCCTGATCACGTGGATTTACACCCACTTGCTCGATCCTTACCGTCCGCTGAGCCGCATCGATGAAAATCGTCCGCTGGCGCCGCACGTCAAGCCGCTGGAAGTGCAAGTGGTATCGATGGACTGGAAATGGATGTTCATTTATCCGGAGCAGGGCATCGCCACCGTCAATGAGCTGGTGACGCCGATCGATGTGCCGGTGCGCTTCCACATGACCTCGACGACCGTGATGAACGCGTTCTACATTCCGGCGCTGGCCGGTATGGTCTACACCATGCCTAGCATGGAAACGCAGCTGAACGCGGTGATGAACAAGGTGGGCGTGTACGACGGCTTCTCGGCCAACTACAGCGGCGCTGGTTTCTCGCAGATGCGCTTCAAGTACCACGGCGTGTCGCAGGGCGACTTCGACGCCTGGGTCGCCAAGACCAAGGCCTCCACCGCCAAGCTGGACCGCACTGAGTTCCTGGCGCTGGACAAGCCGACCATCAAGCACCCGATCATGCACTTCGGTACCGTCGATGCCGACCTGTACAGCCGCATCCTGAACCGTTGCGTCGCCGACGGCAAAGTCTGCATGAATGTCCAGATGCACCAGGATGCCAACCGCATCAAGGCTGCGGTGGCCACGCAGAAGCTGCCTAAAGACGAGGTGTGCGAGCCGACCGAGGTCGCCGCAACCGCTCAACCTACCCGTAAAGAATGACCATGTCTGATCTGAACCTGACCAATCTGATCTTCGGACGGCTGTCGCTGGAAGCAATTCCATACCACGAGCCTATCCTGATCGGTACCTTCGCCATGGTGGCGATCGGCGGCCTCGCGCTGCTGGCCGTCATGTTTAAATTCCGCTTGTGGGGCCCGTTGTGGCGCGACTGGATCACCTCCATCGACCACAAGAAAATCGGCATCATGTACATGGTGCTCGGTATCATCATGCTGCTGCGCGGCTTCGCCGACGCGCTGATGATGCGCGCGCAGCAGGCCATCGCTTTCGGCGACAACCCTGGCTTCCTGCCGCCGCACCACTACGACCAGGTGTTCACCGCCCACGGCACGATCATGATTTTCTTCGTGGCCATGCCGCTGGTGACCGGTCTGATGAACTACGTGGTGCCGCTGCAAATCGGCGCGCGCGACGTGTCGTTCCCGTTCCTGAACAACTTCTCGTTCTGGATGACCACCTTCGGCGCGATGCTGACCATGGTGTCGCTGTTCGTCGGCGAATTCGGCAAGACCGGCTGGCTGGCGTTCCCGCCGCTGTCGGGTATCGCGGCCTCGCCGGATGTCGGGGTGGACTACTACATCTGGTCGCTGCAGGTGGCCGGGGTGGGCACCACGCTGTCCGGTGTCAACCTGATCGCCACCATCGTCAAGATGCGCGCGCCTGGCATGTCGATGATGAAGATGCCGGTCTTCACCTGGACCGCGCTGTGCACCAACGCGCTGATCGTCGCCACCTTCCCGATCCTGACCATCACGCTGGCGCTGCTGTCGCTGGACCGTATCGCCGGCTTCAACTTCTTCACCACCGAACTGGGTGGTAACCCGATGTTGTACGTCAACCTGATCTGGATCTGGGGCCACCCAGAGGTCTACATCCTGATCCTGCCGGTGTTCGGCGTGTTCTCGGAAATCGTTTCGACCTTCTCGGGCAAGCGTCTGTTCGGCTACACCTCGATGGTGTACGCGACCGTCGTGATCACCGTGCTGTCCTACCTGGTATGGCTGCACCACTTCTTCACCATGGGTTCCGGCGCCAGCGTCAACTCGTTCTTCGGCATCACCACGATGATCATCTCGATCCCGACCGGCGCCAAGATCTTCAACTGGCTGTTCACCATGTACAAAGGCCGCATTCGCTTCACCGTGCCGATGATGTGGACCGTGGGCTTCATGCTGACCTTCGTCATCGGCGGTATGACCGGCGTGATGCTGGCCGTGCCGCCAGCCGACTTCGTGCTGCACAACTCGCTGTTCCTGATCGCCCACTTCCACAACGTGATTATCGGTGGCGTGGTGTTCGGTCTGTTCGCCGGTATCAATTACTGGTTCCCGAAAGCCTTCGGCTACAAGCTGAACGAGTTCTGGGGTAAGGTGTCGTTCTGGTGCTGGCTGGTGGGCTTCTGGGTGGCGTTCACCCCGCTGTACATCATGGGCTTCATGGGCGTGACCCGTCGCATGAACCACTTCGATGATCCATCGCTGCAGATCTACTTCGTGGTCGCCGCCATCGGCGCGGTGATTATCGCCGGCGGTATCGGCGCCTTCATCCTGCAGCTGTTCCTGAGCTGGAAAGACCGCGAGAAACTGCGCGACGTCACCGGCGACCCATGGGAAGGCCGCACGCTGGAGTGGGCCACCTCGTCGCCACCGCCGGACTACAACTTCGCGTTCACCCCGGTGGTGCACGACAGCGACAGCTGGGCGGACATGAAAGCCAACCAGTACCAGCGTCCGCTGAAAGGCTTCGTCGACATCCACATGCCGAAAAACACCGGTGCCGGCTTCGTCATCTCGGCGCTGTCGTTCGTGTTCGGCTTCGCCATGGTCTGGCAGATGTGGATCCCGGCCGCCGTGGCCTTCGCGGTCATGATTGGTGCGATCATCGTTCACACCTTTAACTACAAGCGCGATTACTACATCAAAGCCGATGAAGTGACTCGTACCGAAGACGCGCATACTCGTTTCCTGGAAAGCCATGTCTGAAATTAACGCAAACGGCGCCCTGAGCGCCGACCCAAGCGCGCGTTACTACGTGCGTGACCATCATCCGGAAAACGGCACGCTGCTGGGCTTCTGGATCTACCTGATGAGCGACTGCCTGCTGTTCGCCGGCCTGTTCGCTACTTACGCAGTCCTGGGCCGCAGCTATGCGGGCGGCCCGTCGGGCGCGGAACTGTTCGACCTCAGCCTGGTGGCCATCAACACCGGCTTCCTGCTGCTGTCGTCGATCACCTATGGCTTCGCCATGATCGCCTCGCAGCGCAAGAACCTGAAGGCGACCATCGGCTGGCTGCTGGTCACCGGCGTGTTCGGCCTGGCGTTCCTGTATCTGGAGATGTACGAGTTCCTGCACCTGATCCACGAAGGCGCCGGTCCGCAGCGCAGCGCGTTCCTGAGCTCGTTCTTCGCGCTGGTCGGCACCCACGGTCTGCACGTGACCTTCGGTACCATCTGGCTGGTGACCCTGGTGTTCCAGCTGAAGAAACACGGCCTGACCCCTGAGAACAAGCGTCGCATGATGTGCCTGTCGATGTTCTGGCACTTCCTGGACGTGATCTGGATCGGCGTCTTTACCTTTGTCTATCTGATGGGAGTCCTGCCATGAGCGCACCACACAACCACTCTGAGCATGATCACCACGGCCATGGCCACGACGATGAAAACCACGGCAGCCTGAAGGATTACGCCATCGGTTTCATCCTGTCGGTGATTCTGACCGCGATCCCGTTCTGGCTGGTGATGGCCAAGGTATTCGACAAGTCGAGCACCACCGCCATCGTTGTGCTGGCCTTCGCGGCGGTACAGGTCGTGGTCCACATGGTCTACTTCCTGCACATGAACAACAAGGTCGAAGGCGGCTGGTCGATGCTGTCGACCGTGTTCACCGTCGTGCTGCTGGTCATCGTGCTGGCCGGTTCGATCTGGGTCATGTACCACATGAACAAGAACATGATGCCGTCGATGGGCAACGATGTTCATAACATGCAAGACATGCAATGACGGACGGCGCACTTAAGCGCCACCGTTCCCGCGCCCTGCGCGTCATCCTGGCCCTCGCGGCCGGGGTGATGTTCGCGGGGTTTTTTGCTTTAGGAACGTGGCAAGTCTTGCGGTTGCAATGGAAACTGGCGCTGATCGAACGGGTCGACCAGCGCGTGCACGGCGCGCCGCTGCCGGCGCCGCCGGTGGCACAATGGCCGCAACTGAGCGCGGAGAACGACGATTATCGGCGTGTCGAACTGCGTGGCGTGCTGCTGGACGGCGCCACCACGCAGGTGCTGGCCTCGCTGGAACGCGGCATCGGCTACTGGGTGGTGACGCCGCTGTGCACGCCGGACGGCGGCATCGTCATGATCAACCGCGGCTTCATTCCGGCCGGTGTCAGCGGCTGGAAACCGCAGCCGGCGCCGGCCGCCATGACGGCCGACGCGTGTGCGGGCGCTACCGCGTCCGGTCCGGTGGTCCGCGTCAGCGGCCTGCTGCGCATGACCGAGGTTGCGGGCCGCTTGCGCCAGAACGAACCGGCGCGCAACTACTGGTACACGCGCGACGTGCAGGCGATCGCGCAGGCGCGTGGCCTCGGCCAAGCGAAGGTGGCGCCATACTTTGTCGACGCCGACGCGCCCACGGCGCGGGCCGCGGGACCGGTGGCGGGTGAGCAGCCGACGGGCGGATTGACGGTCATTTCCTTCGTCAACAACCATTTGGTTTATGCTATCACCTGGTACGCGCTGGCCCTGATGGTGGCCGCCGCGACGGTATGGGTCATCCGAGATGCGCGCAAACAAACATCCTAATGCCGACGACGGCGGCCGCGTGCGGCTGCCGGTGGTCGAACCGCTGGCGTCGGCGAACGCTTCCGCCAGCACCATCACCCACGCGGTCGGCCACAAGAACATGCAGCAGCTGATCCAGCTGCGCTGGATCGCCGTGATCGGGCAGATCACCACCATCGCCACCGCGTCCATCCTGCTGGGCGTGCAACTGCCGATGCCGGCCATGCTCAATATGCTGGCCTGCCTGATCGCCTTCAACGTCGCCAGCATTTTGCGCTGGCAGGAAAATCAGGAAGTCTCCAACAGCGAGCTGCTGCTGGCGTTGACGGTGGACATCGCCATCCTGACGGCGCAGCTGTACCTGACCGGCGGCGCCACCAATCCGTTTGTCTTTTTATACCTGCTGCACGTGATTCTGGGCGCGGTGCTGCTGGAGCGCTGGTCGACGTGGACCATCGTGATCGTCACCGGCGCCTGTATCGCCGGCCTGGCGCTGTTCTCCGAACCGCTGCCGCTGCCGCAGGACCACGCGCTCGGGATCTTCAGCCTGTATGTGCAGGGGATGCTGGTGTGCTTCATCCTGGACGCGGCGCTGCTGGTGATTTTCATCACGCGCATCATGCAGAACATGCGCAGCAGCGCGGCGGCGCTGTCGGATCTGCGGCAGCGGGCGGCCGAGGAGGAACACATCGTGCGCATGGGCTTGCTGGCGTCGGGCGCGGCGCATGAGCTGGGCACGCCGCTGGCGACGCTGGCGGTGATCCTCGGCGACTGGAAGCGCATGCCCGAATTCAAGGGCAACCCGGTGCTGCTGGAAGAAATCGCCGAAATGCAGACGCAGCTACAGCGCTGCAAGAGCATCGTCAGCGGCATCTTGATGTCGGCCGGCGAGGCGCGCGGCGAATCGTCGGCCGCCACCACCATCAACACCTTCCTTGACGAAGTGGTGGCGGAATGGCGCATCGGGCGGCCGGTGGTGCGGTTTGAGTTTGACAACCGCATCACGCTGGACTTGCCCGTGGTGTCCGATTCCACGCTCAAGCAAATGATCTGCAATGTGCTCGACAACGCGCTGGAAGCGTCGCCGCAATGGTTGCGGATGGAGGCCAGCATCGAAGGCGGCACGCTGGTGCTACAGGTAACGGACAACGGACCTGGCTTCGCGCCCGGTATACTGGCGGAATTCGGCAAGCCCTACAACTCCAGCAAAGGCCGCGCCGGTGGTGGACTCGGCTTGTTCCTGGTGGTGAACGTGGCGCGCACGCTGGGTGGCGAAGTCACGCCGACCAACCTGGGAAAGGGCGGGGCGATGGTGCGCCTGACGCTGCCGTTGTCGGCCATCGAAATCAAATCGGAATCACAATGACAATAGAAGAGCGAGTACTGCTGCTGGTCGAAGACGACGCCGCCTTTGCCCGCACCCTGGGGCGTTCTTTCGAGCGCAGGGGCTACCAGGTGCTGCTGGCGGAAAACGTCGACGACGCCAGCGCGCTGCTGGTTGACAACGCACCCGGCTACGCGGTGGTGGACCTGAAACTCAAAGGCAACTCATCCGGGCTGGCGTGCGTGCAGATGCTGCACGAGCACGATCCCGAGATGCTGATCGTGGTGCTGACCGGATTCGCCAGCATCAACACGGCGGTGGAAGCGATCAAGCTGGGCGCGTGCCAATACCTGGCCAAACCGTCCAATACGGACGACATCGAAGCGGCGTTCGAGCACGTGGCCGGCGCGGCCGAGCTGGAGCTGACCGGGCGCGCGACGTCGGTGAAGACGCTGGAGTGGGAGCACATCCACGCGGTGCTGGCCGAGACCGACTTCAACATTTCCGAAGCGGCGCGCCGCCTCGGCATGCACCGCCGCACGCTGGCGCGCAAGCTGGAGAAGCAGCGGGTCAAGTAAAAAACGGTGTCAGGTCTGACATTCGCACACGGGCTCAACTGCTACGCAGTTGAGCCCGTGTGCGAATGTCAGACCTGACACCGGGGTTCTGTGCGGGCGCTGGTCATGACGATGTTGAATTCGTGCGCGAACGCTTGCAGCAGGTCGGCCAGCGCCTGCGGCTCCGCCCGCAGGCGCTCTTCCAGCGCGGTGGCGGCGCGCAGCAGCTCGTTGGCGCAGAGGTTGCCCGCCGCGCCGCGGATCTTGTGCACCAGCTCGGCCGCTTGCGGCAGATCGCCGGCGTTGATGGCGTCCTGAATCCGCGGCAGGGTCGCTGCGAAGTCCTGCGCGAACAGGTTGAGTAGCTGTGACAGCAGCGCGTCGTGGCCGCCCAGCCGGTCGATCGCGGCCTGGGTGTCGATGCCGGCGCGGGGCTTGACCGGCGCGCCGCTGTTGGCGGCGGCGCGGGCGCTGGCCGTTTGGGCGTCGATGGCGTCGGCTGTCGCCGCGCGGCCGGCGTCCGCCAGCACCCACGTCGCCAGCACCGCGTACAGCGTGTCCGGGTCGATCGGCTTGGTCACGTAGTCGTTCATGCCCATGTTGAGACAGCGCTCGCGGTAGCCGGCCACCGCGTGCGCGGTCATGGCGATGATCGGCAGCGCGGCGTGCCGTTCGTTGTTGCGGATCAGCGCCGTGGCCTGGTAGCCGTCCATGTCCGGCATCTGGATGTCCATCAGCACCGCGTCGTAGTGGTTGGCGTCGACCGCGCGCGCGGCTTGTTCGCCGCTGCTGGCGACGTCGGCGTGCACGCCGGCCCGTTGCAGGATATCGCTGGCCACTTGCTGGTTGATCGTGTTGTCGTCGACCACCAGCACCCGGGCGCCGCGGATGCGCTGGATCGCTAGCGATGGTGTCGTGATCAGCGTGGCGCTCTGCTGCGCCGTCTCCAGCCCGAGCGCCGTCAGGACGACGTTACGCAGTTGCTGCGGACTGGCCGGCTTGTCGATGAAGGGGGTGACGCGGGTCTGCTCGATGACTTCAGTATGATGCTCGCGTGCGTAGGCGGTCACCATCAGCACCGCAGGCACGGACGCCAGTTCGGCGTCGGTGGCGATGCGGCGCAGGGTGTCGATGCCGTCGACATCGGGCATGTCGGCGTCGATCAGCAGCACGTCGTAGGGATCGAGCTGCATCGCCGCCACCGCCGCCGCACCCGAGGGTACGGCGCGCGCTTTCAAGCCCAGCATGCCGAGCTGGATTTTCAGCATATGGCGCGTGGCGTCGCTGTCGTCCACCACCAGGATACGCTTGCCTTGCACGGTCGCCGGCACCGGTAGCACGCGCGGCGACTGCTCGGCCGCCGCCTGCAGCTGCACCGTGAAACTGAAGCTGCTGCCGACCCCCGGTTCGCTGTCGACCTGGATCTCGCCGCCCATCTTGCGCACCAGTTGCTGCGAGATGGCGAGACCGAGGCCCGTGCCGCCGTACAGCCGCGTGGTGCTGGCGTCGGCCTGGGCGAACGCCTGGAACAGGCGCGCCTGCTGTTCTGCGCTGATGCCCAGGCCCGTGTCCTCCACCGTGAAGCGCAGCACCAGCGGTCCGCCCGGCGTGATGGCCGGGCTGGAGGCGTCCACCTCCACCCGCAGTTCGATGTGGCCGCGGGCGGTGAATTTGAGCGCGTTGCCCATCAGGTTGACCAGGATTTGCCCCAGCCGCAGCGGGTCGCCCAGCAGGTTGCATGGCACCTCCGGCGTCGCGCCGATCACCAGTTCCAGTCCGCGTTCGGCGGCGCGCCATGCGAACAGGTCGGCGACCTGGTCCAGCGTATCCGGCAGGTCGAAGGGCAGCGCTTCCAGTTCCAGCTTGCCCGATTCGATCTTGGAGAAGTCCAGCACGTCGTTGATGATCTGTAGCAGGCTTTGGCCGGCGCGGCTGATTTTGCGGAAGTAGTCCAGCGGCTGCGGCGGCAGGTCAAGGTGCGTACCCAGGCCGGCGAAGCCGAGGATGGCGTTCATCGGGGTGCGGATTTCGTGGCTGATGTTGGCCAGGAATTCGCTCTTCGCCAGCGTGGCCGCCTCCGCGTTCTCGCGCGCCTTTTCGATCATGCGGATGGCGCGCGCCTTCAGGTAGGCGGAGGTGAACGGCTCCTTCAGGGCCTTGAGCAGATCCAGGTCGCTTGGGTCGAAGGCGGTCTGGTACTGGTAGTTCTCGAAAATCAGGTAGCCTTCGACCTGGCCGTCGATCACCACCCGCACCGACAGCAGCGCGCAGACGTCGCCCGGCAGCGAGTGCGGATGGTGCACTTCGAAGATGTCCGGCGCGATCATGCCGTCGGCCGGCGCGTAGCACTGCTCCGCCTGGCGCAGTTCGATATGGTAGGCGTCGGCGCTGGCGTCGATGCGCCCCCAGGCCGCGCGCAGGGTGAAGGTGTCGGTGCCGTAATCCCGCACCAGCGCCAGCGCCGAGTCGATCCCCTTGATCGCGGTCGACTCTTGCAGCATGGTGTGCAGCAGGGCGTCGAAGTCCACCTGTTCGTTGATCGATTTGACGATGGCGTTGAGCTTTTCCAGGTGCCGGGTGCGCGAGTAGACCAGCGCCTGCAAGGCTTCCTGCTCGCGTTGCAGGCGCTGCACGCGCCAGCGGATCAGCGCCCAGGTCAGCGCGCAGAAGATGACCGCGTAACCCAGCCGCGCCCACCAGGTCTGGTGCCAGGCCGGCAGCACGACCACGCGCAACGTCAGTTCGTCGGCGTTCCACAGGCCGTCGCGGTTACTGCCGCGCATGCGCAGCACATAATGTCCGGGCGGCAGGTGGGTGTAGGTGGCGATGCGGCGGGTGGCGTCGGTTTCGACCCAGCGCTGGTCGAAGCCTTCCAGCAGATAGGCGTAGCGGTTGCGCTGCGGCGCCGAATAGTCGAGCGCCGCCAGTTCCACTTCCAGGCTCAGGCTCTCCGGTGGTATCACCAGCGTCGGCCCGTCCTTGCTGGTAAGCTCGGCCGGCGTGATGCGTCGCTGGTCCAGCCTGACCTCGCTGATGACCAGTGGCGGACGATAGGTCCAGTCGATCACGCGCTCCGCATACACCACCGCCATGCCGGAGGTGGAGCCGAAAATCAGATCGCCTTCCGGGCTCACCGTGCTGGCGCCGATGAAGAAGGTGCGGAAGGGCAGGCCGTCGGCGCGGCTCAGCGCGCGGGCGCGCAAGGTCACCGAGTCGATTACCGAGATGCTCTCCGAGGTGGCCGCCCAGATGCGCCCCGCGGCGTCCGATTGCAGCGCCATGATGGTGTTCGTGCCCAGGCCCGAGGCGACGCCGATCCGTTCAAATACCGGCTCGCCCAGCGTGTCGCGTCCGGTCATCACGCAGATGCCGCCGCCGTTGGTGCCGACCCACAGCCGTCCGCGCCGGTCGATCTCCAGTGAGCTGACCATCGCCTCCGACAGCGCGTCCGGCTTGGCGGGGTTGGCCTTGATCTGTTCCGTCTTGCCGCTGTCCGGATCGAGCCGGTTCAAGCCGTTGCGGGTGGCAACCCACAAGGCGCCGTCGCCGTCCGCCACCACCGCGTGGATGCGGCTGTCCGTCAGGCCGCCGCTTTCCTGCGGCCCCTGGACGTAGCGCACCACCGTGCCGGTGGCGGGGTTGTAGCGCAGCAGACCCTCGAAAGTGCCCAGCCATAGCTCGCCCTGGCGTGCCAGGATGGTGCCGACCCGTGGATATGGATTCCCCTGCGGCAGCGGCACGCGCTGCACGGCGTGGCCGTTGCGGTTGGTCCGATACAGTCCCAGTTGGGTGCCGATCCAGGCTTCTCCGGGGCTGGCTTCGGCCAGCGTCAGGATCACGCGCTTGGGCAGGGCGTTGTCCGGCTTGTGCGGATCGGGACGCAGCGCGGCGCGGCGCGCGCCGTCCGGCTTAACGATGTCGATACCCTGGTCGGCAAGACCGATCCAGACGTCGCCTCGGCTGTCGGTCATCAGCGTGGAGACGCCGGCTTCCAGCGCGCCGACGGCGCCGAACACGGAGTCGATCGCCTCGGTGTGCGGATCGTAGATATCGACGCCGCGCTCGGTGGTGACCCAGATCATGCCGCTGCGGTCGCGCAGCAGTGCGGCGGCGCGGTCGTGACTGAGGCTGAACGATACCGCCGGCTGGTGCTGGATACGGGCGCTCCGGCCGGGCTCGGCGCGGTATTCGATGATGCCGCCGCCGTAGGTGGTGGCCCACCAGACGCCGGGCGCGGTTTCCACTACCGCTAGCACCATGTTGGCCTCGACGTCGGTGACGCCGTGCAGCGCGGCGATACGGCCGGTGGCGGCGCCGCTATCGACGATGCCGATGCCGCTCCTCAGCGTGCCGAAGGCGATCTGTCCGCGGCTGTTTTCGCCCAGCGCCAGCACGCTGTCGCGCCAGCCGCCAGGGCCACCGCCGAGCACCGGAACGGCGGCGATGGCGGCGCCCGGACGCATGCGCGACAGGCCGGTGGCGGTGCCGATCCACAGCGTGCCGCCACGGTCCATCAGCAAGGCTCGGATCTGGTTGTCGGCCAGACCGGGCGTGTCTTCGTGGCTGTAGCGGCGGATGGTGCGGTTGACGGGGTCGTAGAATTTCAGGCCGTCGGCGGTGCCGATCCACAGATTGCCCTTGCCGTCGCTGGCGATGGCGCTGACCTGGCCGCGCGTCAGTTCATCGACGGGGCGCACAAAGTGCTCGGTATGTTTGTCGTACATGGCCAGGCCGCCGGCGGCGGTGCCTATCCACAGGCGGCCGGCGACATCGACATGCAGCACCTGGATAAAGTCGCCCGGCACGCTGGCCGGATCGGCGGCGTTGTAGTGATATTTGCGCACCCGGTAACCGTCCCAGCGCGCCAAGCCACCCTGCGTGCCGACCCAGATATAGCCGTCGCCATCCTGCGCCAGCGCCATGCCGGCGGCGTGCGGCATGCCCTGTTCCACGCCGAGGTGTTCGAACAGCGGCGTGGCGAGATTGTCCCAGCGCCCGTTGCCCGCAAGGGCGGGGCCGCAGACCGCCAGCCAGGCGGCCAGCGTGACGATGGCCGCGCGCAACCAGTGGCGCGCGGCGGCCAGAAGGTGATGGGGTGGGGCGTGGGCTTTCAAATCAGGGCGCGCTCCTTGGCGTGATCGTTCAAGCATACGGAAATGCCGACTGAAAGTCTACGACCGGCAACAGGAAATCCACATCACTTGTACAATCGCCACATGCAAACCAGCTTAGGTAGTGTTATGAAACCCGAGATATTAGTAATGGCGGCCAGCCCGTCGGCCGATGTGATGGCGCAGTTGGAGCAGTATTTTCATTGTCATCATCTGTGGCAGCAGCCGCGCCAGCCGCAGGAGGCCTGGCTGGCCGGCGTGGCACCGGCGGTGCGCGGCGTGCTGACCACCGGCGCCATCGGCATCAAGGCCGATCTGCTGGCGCGGCTGCCCAAGGTGGAAATCGTCGCCGTCAACGGTATCGGCACCGACGCGGTGGACCTCGACGCGACCCGCGCGCGCGGCATCGCCGTCACCAACACGCCCGGCGTGCTGACCGACGACGTGGCCGACCTGGCGCTGACGCTGCTGCTGTCCGCCGCGCGCCGCCTGCCGGCCCTGGATGCGTTTGTGCGCGATGGTTCCTGGGAGGCGGGCAAGCCGATTGCGACCGCCCGCGCTTTGCGCGGCAAGGTGTGCGGCGTGTTCGGTTTTGGCCGCATCGGCCAGGCGATCGCGGCGCGCGCCGAGGCGTTCGGCATGCGGATTCAGTACTTCCAGCCACGCGCCATCGAAGGCGTGAAAGCGCCGCGCGCGGAGTCGCTGCTGGCGTTGGCGCAGTCCAGCGACTATCTGGTGGTGGCGGCGCCGGGCGGCCCGGCCACGCATCACGTGGTGAACGCTGACGTGCTGGCGGCGCTTGGACCGCAGGGCACGCTGGTGAATATCGCGCGCGGCTCGCTGGTGGACGAGGCGGCGCTGATCGTGGCGCTGCGCGAGCGCACACTGGGCTGCGCCGCGCTGGACGTTTTTGCCGACGAACCGCGCGTGCCGGCCGCGCTGCGCGCGCTGGGCAATGTGGTGCTGACGCCGCACGTCGCCAGTCTGACGGTCGAGACGCGCCACGCCATGGGCCAGCTGGTGGTCGATAACCTGCGCGCCCATTTCGCCGGCCAACCGTTGCTCACTCCGGTGCAATAATCGTTTCACCACTGCGGATATAATGCTGGTAAGTCATTGAATATGCTATATTTGGTCTAATAAAATCGTTTCATTAAGCGTTTCATTAAGCGTTTCATATGACTGATATCCTGCATAGGCTCCGGCTGGCGCGCGTGCTATCCGGCGCCGACCTGCTGCTACAGCTGCAAAAAAGCCGTCCGACGCTCAGCCGCGCCACCATGATGCGCATGGTGCGCGCGCTGGGGGATCAGGTGGTGGTGCGCGGCGCCGCGCGCCGTACCAGTTATGCGGCGCGCCGTCCGCTGCGCGGCAGCACCGAGTCGCTGCCGATCTATCGCGTCGACCGCGATGGGCGTGGCGAGCAGATAGCCACGCTTGATCCCATCTATCCCGCCGGCTGCGCGCTGCGTTATGCGGAACCGTTTGAATGGCCATGGCCACTGGCGCCCGAGATGCGGGATGGCTGGTTCCCCGGCTTGCCGTATCCGTTGGATGATATGCGTCCTCAGGGTTTCCTGGGCCGTAATTTCGCACGCAATTACGCCGGGCTGCTGCAAGTGGGGCCAGATCCGGAAAAGTGGCCTGAGGACGATATCCTCTATGTGCTGGCCAACCTGGGCGCCGACAGCGCTGGCAACTACATCATCGGCGAGGCGGCCTATCGGCGTCACCTGGAGACCGTGCGCCAGGGCCATGCCGTGTCGGCGCAGGCCTCGTATCCACCACTTGCCGCGGCCGCGATGCAGGCCGGCGATGCCGGATCTTCAGCCGGCGGGGAATTCCCGAAATTTACCGCCTTCCGCGAGCATGACGGCGAACGTGCGCACGTCATCGTCAAATTCTCCGGAAACGATGGCACGCCGGGCGTGCAGCGCTGGTCGGATTTGCTGGTGTGCGAACATCTGGCGCTGGAGACGATCATGAAGGAACTGCGACTGCCCGCCGCGCGCAGCCGCATTGTCCGCGCCGACAAACGGACCTTCCTGGAGGTGGAGCGCTTTGACCGCCACGGTGAATTTGGCCGCTCGGCGGTCTGCACCTGGGCGGCAATCGATGCCGCCTTATTCGGCATGGCCGGTGAGAACTGGAGCAGGGCGGCGGCGCGCATGCTGGCGGAGCGCCACATCGGCGTCGCCACGCATTCGGCGATCAATCGCCTGTGGCATTTCGGCCGGTTGATCGCCAACACCGACATGCATGAAGGGAATCTGGCCTTCGTGCCTGGCGAAGACGGCCAACCGCCGCTGGCACTGGCGCCGGCCTACGATATGCTGCCGATGTTGTACGCGCCGGCGCGCGGTGTCGAGCTGCCGCAGCGGGAATTCATGCCGGTGCTGCCGTTGCCGGCGGAGCGCGAAGACTGGCTGGCTGCCGCCGACGCGGCGATCGCCTTCTGGCGCTCGGCGGGCGGCGATGAACGCATCGGCGCGGCCTTCCGCGCCATCTGCAAGGCTAATGGCAAGGAGTTGACGCGTCTGAAGGCGCTGGTGGCGGCGTGACCGGAAGCGGCAACTGCGAATGTATTTTCACGCAGTTGCGCCCCGCGCGCTTGGCCGCGTACAGCGCCTCGTCGGCGCGGCTGTAGGCCAGTTCAAAGCAGGTGCCCCGCGGGTTCCAGCTGACGCCGACGCTGGCCGTGATCTGGCGGTTGATCGGCGCGCCGAAGACCTGGTCGGCGATGGCGTCGCAGATATGGCCGGCCACTTCGCGCGCTTCCTCCGCATCGGCGGTCGGCCAGATGACCGAAAACTCTTCACCGCCCACCCGGCCCACAGCCGCATCGGACCCCAGCAGCTTGCGCAGGCAGCTGACCACCGTCTTGATGACGGTGTCGCCGGCCGGGTGGCCGAAATCGTCGTTAATCCATTTGAAGTGATCGATGTCCAGCACGATCAGCGCCATGTCCTCTTGTTGCAGGCAGGCGCTGGCCTGGTCGATGACCGCCGCCCGGTTCAATGCGCCGCTGAGTGGATCGTGGGTGGCACGGTATTCCAGTTGCTGCGCCAGTTCGTGCAGCTGGCGGTTCATCTGATTCATGTCCAGCTCCGCGCGATCGCTGCGGCGGATCAGCCGGCGGCTCTCGCGCATCAGGCGCTCGTAGTGGCCTATCATGTCGGCCAAGGCGGCGCGGGCGTCGGCGCGCGGATCGGCGTGGGCCGCCTTGGCCTGGGCCAGTGCGGCGCTTTCCTGCGCAAACAAGTCGGCGTCGGCCTTGGGGGGCATCAGTTGCTCACTGCATGGTCATGGAAATCGAGCGCGCCGAAATCGTCCCGCAGTTCCTGGCCGAATTCGAGGATGGTGTCGTCGTCTTCATCGTGATACCAGTTCAGGCGCACCTGGTTGCCGGCCAGCGCGGCCTTGTTCAGCGCGTCGAAAAAGGTGAACAGCATCTTGGTGCTGGAGCTGTTGAAGTAGGCCAGCGAGACGTGGACGGTGATCTCGGCCTCGTCGCAGCTGTCCAGGTAAGCCTGCACGCGGGCGATGACCGGGCCGTAGAAGGCGGCGGCGTTTTCGGGATAGGACTCGCCCTTGATCGACAGCGTGTGCTGCGCGAAGCGGAAGTCGATTTCCGGCGAGGTGGGCGAAGCGGCGATAAACATTGGTTCCATTATAGTTCTCGGTATGTCGTCAGATAATCGCTTTGATGCAGAACACCGTGGATTGCGGCTGGTGCTCATCCGGCACGAACTCGAATTCCAGTGGTTCGCTGGCATCGCGCGCCATGGTCAGGAAGCCCAGACCCGCGCCCTTGCTGTCGGCCGGCGTTTCCTCGCGCAGCGCCTTCTTGTAGGCCAGCTTGATCTCTTCCATGGTCATGGTGTGCAGCGGATCGAGGCGGCTGCGGATGCGCTCCACATTCAGGCTGTCGACCGGATTGGCGCACAGCAGGAAGAAGCTGTCATCCTTCATGCCGATGCAGAATGAGCCCCGGCGCATCTGGTGTTCGGCGTCGTCGTCCGGCGTCAGCGTGTCCGACGAATAGTGCATGATGTTCTGCGACATTTCCACAAACGACGAGAAGATTCTGCGCCGCGTTGGCCCGGCCGCGCCGGCCGTGTCGAGCCGCGCGCGGATGGTTTCCGAAATGGCCGCCACCACCGGCTGCGAGAAGTAGCCCATGTAGAAAAAGATGATGTGGCGCTTGCGGGCCACCTCATAAAAATCGCTGAATTCTTCGTACAACAAGTGATGCTCCTTACGGGCGTAGGCAGAAAAAGGTCAGGTCGTCGCGGCGCGGCTGCACGCCTTGCCACGCCTGGTGGTCGTCCAGCATGGCCTGTGCCACGTGGCGCGCGCATTCGGTGCGTCGCGCCAGCAGCACATCGCGCATGCGGCGCTTGCCGTAGGCGATATCCTTGGCGCCGCCGATCTGGTCGATCAAGCCGTCGGTGGTCAGCAACAGCAGGCTGCCCTCCGGGATGTGGATGATTTTATTGGTCCAGCGGTAGTCCATCGGCGTGTCGATGTAGCCCACGCCCATGCGCTCGCCATCGACCGTCTGCACCGCCTGCTGATCGGGATCGAGCTGGAACAGCGGCAGCTTGGCGCCGGCAAAGTGCAGCTGGCGCGTGGCGCTGTCGAACCACAGGAACGCCGCGTCCAGACCATCGTTGGACTCGGCCTGGCCATCGCCTTCGACCTGACCCAGCAGGCGCTTGACGCCGCGATTGACTTCGGCGATCAATAGCGATGGATCGCGCGGGCCCAGTTGCTGCAAGGCCTGCGCCAGTGTGGAAGAGGAAATCAGCGTCATGAACGCGCCCGGTACGCCGTGGCCGGTGCAGTCGGCGATGGCGGCGAACCAGCCGTCGTCGTATTTGGCGAAGTGATAGAAGTCGCCGCCGACCACGTCGCGCGGCTGCCATTCGAGGTGGGCGTCGTCCAGCGCGTTGGACAGCGCCAGATCCGATGGCCGCAGCAGCGAGCGCTGAATCACGCTGGCGTAGTCGATGCTGTGCATGATCTGGCGATTTTTCTCGGCCTGCATATTGGCCACCACGTTCATCAACTGCAGGCCGAAGCCCACGCCGGCCAGAGTGCCGTCACGCGTTACGATAAATCCATCGGCCAGCGTCTTCTCGCCCGATTCCACCGCGCGGAAGGTCAACGCCTCGATGCTGACGTTGGCGTCGACGATCAGCGGCTCCTTGTCCATGAAGGCGATGCAGCTCTTCTTGCCGTACAGCTCGTGATAGAAGGGTTTGGACATCTGCGACATGAAGATGTTGCGGCTGATCAGGCCGATCGGCCGGTCCATCTCGACGACGGGCAGGCTCATCAGGTCGCGGCGTTCGGTGAACAGCGCCAGCACCGCGAAGTTGGTGGTGTCGGACACGACCGAGATCGTCTCCACGCACAGGTCTGCCGCAACGGACAAGCGAAAGCGGGGCAGGTGCAAACGAGAGGCATTGAACTCCACGGTCGGAAACCTTTATCAACACTGAGCATTTCATACTACAAGGCAATTGTTACGACATCATTACATATTGTTTAACGGAAAATATTTCTACGTGGTTGCCTTGCGGTAACTTCGATGTCATATTCGGTGTGTAGATTGGTGAGAATTCGCCTGGAGGGCGTATTTTTACTCACTTTATACAGCTATGAAATTACCCCAACTAAATACCGGCATGCGTGTGATGGCATCGTTCGCAGTGTTATTGTTTCTGATGGCCTGCATGTCGCTGGTGTCGCTGTGGCGGCTGCAATCGGCCAACGATACCGCGTCCAACCTGGTTCATGAGAAGCTGGCGCGGCAGCAGCTCACCTCCGAACTGCTGGGCGTGACCGAATTAAATGGACTGCGGGCGATCTCGATCGGCCGCAGCGACAGCCTGGAGGTGGCGGATCTGTTCCAGGCCCAACTGACCGCCGGCGACAAGCTGGCGGCCGACATGGAGCGTCAGCTGACGGCCATGCCGACCAGCGGCGAGGAGGCCGAACTGCTGCGCGCGGTAGCGACCAGGAAGGCGGCCTTCATGGCGCTGCGCGCCACGCTATTCAAATTCAAGGACAGCGGCCGCGTGCAGGAGGTCGGCGATCTGCTGGACCGCCAGTGGCCGGGCGTGTTCAAGGCTTATTCGGGCGCGCTGGATAAATTGCTGGCATATCAGACCCAGCAGGCCAAGGCGCTGGCGGCCGCGTCGGAAAGCCAGTACCTTGGCAGCCGAGCGTTGCTGATCGGTTTTGGCTTGGGCACGCTGGCGCTGGGCGTGTTGCTGGCGTGGATGCTGACGCGCAGCATCGTCCGGCCGCTGACGCAGGCGGTGGCGCTGGCCGAACAGGTGGCCGGCGGCGAGCTGCGCGCCGTGATCACGCATGGCCGCAGTGACGAGATCGGCAAGCTGTTCGATGCGCTCAGCCACATGACGGCGCGGCTGGCCGATACCGTCGGCCGTGTGCGCGACGGCGCGCTGGCGATTGATCTGGCGTCGCGCGAGATCGCCAATGGCAATATGGATCTGTCGCGCCGCACCGAGCACCAGGCGGGCGCGCTGGAAGAGACGGCGTCGGCGATGGACGAGTTGACGTCGGCGGTCAAGCAGAACAGCGGCAACGCCCGCCGGGCGAACCAACTGGCCAAGTCGGCCTCCGACGTGGCGTGCAAGGGCGGGGCGGTGGTCGCGGAAGTGGTACGCACCATGGCCAGCATCAACGACTATGCGCACAAGATTGTCGACATCACCAGCGTGATCGATGGCATCGCGTTCCAGACCAATCTGCTGGCTTTGAACGCGGCGGTGGAGGCGGCGCGCGCCGGCGAGCAGGGGCGCGGCTTTGCGGTGGTGGCGGGCGAGGTGCGCAATCTGGCGCAGCGTTCGGCCGAGGCGGCCAAGGAAATCAAGAAGCTGATCAACGACTCGGCCGATCGTGTGGCCAGCGGCGCCGAACTGGCCGAGACGGCCGGCGCCACAATGACCGATATTGTCGACAGCGTGCAAAAGGTCACCGCCATCATGGGTTCGATCAGCGCGGCCAGCAGCGAACAGGAGCACGGTATTCAGCAAGTCAACACGGCCATCGTCGACATCGACGGTGTGACCCAGCAGAACGCCGCCCTGGTTGAAGAGGCCGCCGCCGCCGCCGCCGCCATGCAAGCGCAGGCGCGTGAACTGGCGCAACTGGTCGGGGCGTTCAAACTGGACTCGGCCCGCGTCCAGCCGATGCCAGCCCGTGCGTCGCTGCCGATGCCGGCCGCAAGCGCGTTGCGATACGCCGCTTGACGCCAGTGGCGAATTCTGTGACGCTGAAATGATGAGCAAGATGCCGCCACTTTCGATTATTACCGCCATTATTCCTGTGGCGGCTTAACTTCCATCGTAGACGCCGCCTGAGAGGCGGCTTTTCTATTTGGAGCGCCGCCCTCGGCATTTTTTAAGGAGCGTTCCATGTTGCACCTGATCTGCGGGAAAATAGCCGCCGGCAAATCCACGCGTTCCAGACCAGCGATGCCGAATTCGATCACATCACCAGCTTCTTCGGGCCGCCATCGGCGGCGGAGGGCTTCAACGTAAAACGTTACGCAGCAGGCTGGCGCTATCCGGCAGATAGCCGAGTTTATGGAAAAGGCGTTGTGCCCGCTCGTTGGCGGGCGCGACGTCTGCGATCAGCTCGGTCAGCCGCAAATCGTCCCTGGCGTATCGTGTCAGCAAAGTGATCGCCTCGGCCATGTAGCCTTGGCCCCAGGCGGTTTGCTTCAGCAGGCAGCCGACCTCGGCCTGCCCGCCATCGAAGCTGTGCAGGCCGCACGTGCCGATCAGTTGATGCGTATCGCGCTCAATGATGGCCCACTCCAGCGATTCGCCGCTCGCCAGCAGCTTGCGGACACTGGCAAGCATGACGCTGACGGTGGCCAGATCGGGAAACGGCGCCTCGTCGGTATATTGCATGGCCAGCGGATCGCCATAGATGGCGAGCAGGGCGGCGGCGTCGTCATCCGCCATTTCTCGGAGAACCAACCGCTGGCTCTGCATTTTTGGCAGTAATTCAAGTGGTTGATGCATTTGTGATGTTGCTTTTCAGACAGGATGGCAATCTTACACGTATTCGCAACCATATGCCTAAGCTGAATATGCTGAGATGAAAGTTGCTGTGGTCATAGTCTTGTCATAAAGAATTGTTATCTTGCAAATCTCTATAACAAGTTGGATTGACGACATGAACCGTAAGTCTCTTCTGATCGCTGCATTGAGCGCCGCCTTCCTGGCCGCTTGCAGCAGCAGCGACAATAATACGCCCGCCACCACCACGCCACCGGTCGCGGCCGCGCCGAAGAATGTGATCTTCTTCCTCGGCGATGGCATGGGCCTGACCACCATGACCGCCGCCCGCATCTACGCGGTCGGCGAGGACGGCGAGCTGACCATGGACACGCTGCCGGAAACCGCCTTCGTTAAAACCTTCTCCAACGACGCCCAGGTGACCGACAGCGCGCCGTCGATGGCCGCGTACATGACCGGCGTGAAAATGAACAACGAAGTGATCTCGATGTCGCAGAACACCAACGCCATCGATCCGATCACCGATGCCGCCGGCAACAAGCTGGGCAATAACTGCGGCACCAACAACGGCACCGCCGCCACCACGCTGCTGGAACTGGCCAAGACCGCCGGCCTCGGCACTGGCGTGGTCAGCACCGCGCGCGTGACCCACGCCACGCCGGCCGCGACCTATGCGCACATCTGCCACCGCGATCTGGAAAACGACATCGCCGCGGCCGCCGTGCCGGGCGGCGCCGGCTACAACAGCGCGCTGGGCACCACCGGCCTGGATGTACTGATGGGCGGCGGCAGCCAGTTCTTCAAACCGGTCAAGGATGGCGGCAAGCGCGCCGACGGCCGCGACCTGATCGCCGAGCTGAAGGCCAAAAACTACGCCTACGCCAGCAACGCCACCGAGTTCAGCGCCATCGATGGCACCAAGACCGACAAGCTGCTGGGCCTGTTCACCTCCAGCCACATGAGCTACGACCTGGACCGCGATCCGGCCAAGGAGCCCAGCCTGGCCGACATGACCACCAAGGCCATGGATGTGTTGTCGCGTAACAGCAAGGGTTACTTCCTGATGGTCGAAGGCGGCCGCATCGACCATGCGCTGCACGAAACCACCGCCAAGAAAGCGCTGCAGGACACCGTGGCCTTCGACAACGCCATCAAGGCCGCCATCGCCAAGGCCAAGCTGACCGATCCGACGCTGGCCAACACGCTGATCGTCGTCACCGCCGACCATGACCACACCTTGGTGCTGAACGGCTACGCCAAGCGCACCGGCAAGACCACCGCCGCCAGCGCCGGCGTGCTGGGCGTGGTGAAGAACTATGTCACCGGCGCGGCCGACAAGGATCTGGACGGCGCGCCGTATCCGATCATCGGTTTCGGCAACGGTGAAAACCGTGTGCAGGGCAGCCGTACCAGCCAGGCCTCGCTGGACGAGAGCGTCACCGGCGCCAGCACCTACCATCAGGAAGCGGTGATCCGCATGGGCGCCGGCGGTGAAACCCACGGCGGCACCGATGTCTTCCTGGGCGCCATCGGCAAGGGCGCCGAGACCTTCACCGGCACCATCGACAACACCAAGGTGTTCACGCTGGTGAAAAACGCAGCTGGCCTGTGAGTCATACTTTAAGAACGGAACCACACATGAAACGTACTCTCGTCGCCGCCGCGCTGGCGCTGTCCTTCACCCAGGCCGCCTACGCCGCCGGTGAAGCCAAGAACATCATTTTCTTCCTTGGCGATGGCATGGGGCCGTCGACCATCACCGCCTCGCGCATCTACAAATACGGCGAAGCGGGCAGCCTGACCATGGACACGCTGGAGCGCACCGCCCGCATCAAGACCTACTCGAACGATGCGCAGACCACCGACAGCGCACCATCGATGGCCGCCTACATGACCGGCGTGAAGATGAATAACGAAGTCATCTCGATGTCGCCGGAAACCGTCGCCACCAATCCGGGCAAGGACGTCAACGGCAACCTGGGCGTGAACAACTGCGCCGCCGGCAACGGTACCAGCGCCACGACCATTCTGGAACTGGCCAAGGCCAAGGGCAAAGCGGTCGGCACGGTGACCACCACCGAGCTGACCCACGCCACGCCGGCCACGGCCTGGTCGCACATCTGCAACCGCAACGCGCAGTACCAGATCGCGGCGCAACTGGTGCCGGGCGGCGCCGGCTTCAATACCGCGCTGGGCGACGGTGTTGATGTGCTGATGGGCGGCGGCCGCAACCACTTCACGCCGTACAGCGCCACCAACACCGCCGGCCGCGCCGATGGTCGCAACCTGCTGACCGAATTGGCGGCCAAGGGCTACACCGTGGCCGCCAGCAAGACCGAGATGAGCGCGGCCACCGCCGGCAAGAAGTTCATCGGCCTGTACAGCACCAAGAGCCATCTGGAATACGAACTGGACCGCACCGCCACGCCGCCACTGGGCGAGGGCGCGACCCAGCCGAGCCTGGCTGAGATGACGGTCAAGGCGATGGACCTGCTGGCGTCGAACAGCAACGGTTACTTCCTGATGGTGGAAGGCGGCCGGATCGACCACGCGCTGCACGGCACCAACGCCAAGCGCGCGCTGACCGACACCATCGCGTTTGACGATGCCATCAAGGCCGCGCTGGACAAGGCCAAGCTGACCGACCCGACGCTGGCCAACACGCTGATCATCGTCACCGCCGACCATGACCACACGCTGGCGTTCAACGGCTACGGCAAGCGCGGCAATCCGATTCTGGACATCAATCGTGGCTACCGCGACAACCAGCCCAGCAAGGATGCCGACGGCAACACCTACACTACGCTGGTGTTCGGTAACGGCCCGAACCGTCCGAACACCCGCGTGAGCCTGGACAGCACCAAGGTACTGGCGGATAACTATCTGCAGGAAACCGGCGTGCGCCTGGCCAGCGAGACCCACGGCGGCGGCGATGTGAAGCTGTTTGCCACCGGCGCCGGCGCGAAGCCGTTCAAAGGCACGCTGGACAACACCAAGGTGTTCAGCCTGCTGAAATCGGCCTTCGGCTTCTGATGATCTGGGGGAGCGGGACAGACCCGCTCCCTTTTTACTTGAAGAGTTGTATGAAAAATCTGTTTCTGTTTGCCGCCACGCTGAGCGTGGCTGTTTGCGCTTCCGCCACCGATCTGGACTTGAAAATCGCATACTACAGCAAGGTGATCACGCCCGAAGGCGTGACCCGCGAGGCGCGCTACGAAGATACGATGCTGCGCCGCGCCGGCCATGTCTGGACCATGCGCGTGCTGCCGGCCCACGCCGCCGAACACCACGACGACCAGCCGGGCGCGCACAAGCACTTCAACCATGTGGTGCTGGCGCGCCATGTGGTGCAGGAGGGCGGCAAGACCCGCATCGAATTCATCGATGCCCACGACAAGGACGTGGTGGCGATCCCGCCGTCCGAATACGGCAACGTCAGCTTCGACGGTTCCTGGGATCACGCCTACTATCTGCTGGACAGCAAGCGGCTGAAGACCATGCCGCTGTCGTCGCGCCCTTCGGCCGTGGCCGGCGCCCGCTGGCGCGAGCGCGAGGACAAGGGCCTGTTCGAGCGTGTGCTGTGGGATGACCAGCGCCAGATCCCGCTGGCCATCGAGAGCGGCGACAAGGCCGGCACCTTCGTCAACCGCGTGGACATCACCGTGCAGCCGGGCCTGACGCGTGATTTGCCCTGGCAAAAGCTCAAGGGCTATTCGCAGAAGGAGTTTGCGGACTTCCTGGACTAAAACGTTGCTTCCGCCCGTAGCGATTGAAAAATACTACGATAGAGGGAGTGAACTGCCTTCGGTAAGCCTTTTCGTCGCTGACGGGGCTGTACAGCTTTGACGGCGTGACATTTCGCCGCGAGACCGAAGTGTTTGGCCACGCGCTGGTCTCGTCGAATACCTTATCGGTGCTGGCTTTGCCCGATAATGGCTTGGCGGTGGGCTACAAGTTCGGCGGCGTCAGCCTGTTTTCACCGCAGGGCGTGCGACACTTCCGGCCGGGGACAGATTTTCCGCTGGGTTCCACCCAGCAAATCATCAGCGACGCGCAGGGGCATTTGTATGCCTGTACCTCGACGGCCATCGTCGCGCTGCGGGGCCAGACGTGGCAAGCGCTCGGTACCCGAAGTTTTCCGAAGAAAACCCCCAGCATCATCGCCATCGATCGCAGCGGCACACTGTGGGCCCAGCTGGGCACCGGTCTGTATGCGTTCGATAACGCGACGGATCAATTTTCCCTGGTCGCCAGGATCAATCCGTCATCGACCATCTCATCCGTCAATGGCGTGCTCCGTGTCAAGCTGGAGAGCGGTGAATTCGCCAATATCGAACGCTCCGGTCGGATTGAGCTGTTGCCGCTCGGTGAACCCCGGCGTTATGCGAGCCTGGTCCAAGGTCCGGCGCGCATCTTGTTGGGCGCACGCGACGGTGGGCTGGGCCAGCTGGTGCAGGACGCCGACGGGCGCTGGCGAGAGACCGAGTTTTATCCCCCCTTTTATGACGCGGTGGCGGCGTTGGGCAACTTGCCTTTTTTAGCGCTGCTGGATCGCGAAGGTAATCTGTGGGAGGCCAGGACGGCGGCGGTGCAACGCTTGCGGCTTCAGCGTTTCCATCACATTAAAATGCAAGATTGGCTCTGGTTCGTCCAACGCGGCATCGGGGACGAAATGTGGATCGGCGGCGCCCGTGACACGATGCAACGCCTGAAATCCGACGGCACGGTGCAGGCAACCCAATTGATCTCGCCGAATGTCTCGCTGCGCGTATCGCCGGGGCAGGTGTGGCTCGGCACCGAAAGCGAGCTATGGGAGTTTAACCAAAACAGCGAGCGGCGCTGGCCGCTGCCGGCGCAACTGCAGAATCAGTTCGGTATCCAGGCGCTGGCCAGGGAGGCGGGCGGTACGTTGCTGGTGTCGATCATGCGCAATGGTCTATGGCGGTTCGATCAGGGTGTTTGGACGCAGGACCAGCGGGCCGCGCATCTCAAGGACGCGACGCCGATCAGCATGCTGACGGATGGCGCCGGCCGAACCTGGGTCGGCTTTACCGATAGCCGGCTGGGACTGCTGACGCCCGATGGCATGGACCTGGTCTCGGCACGGCTCAAGCTCCAGATCGGCAACGTGTTAAGCATGCTGGAGATCGGCGGCCGGTTGCTGATCAGCGGCGATGCCGGGGTGGCCTGGGTGGCGCCGCAAGGTGTGCAAATGATGCAGTTCCGTCGAGCGCAGCCGGTGCAACGCGTCACCGGCATGGTGCTCGACCACGCGGGCCGGCTGTGGATGCATGGCGACGAGGGCTTGCACGTGCTGTCGGCTGGCGGGCTGGAAAAGTTTTGGCACGCGCCGCGGACGGTCCTGGAGACGGAATTGTTCAATTTTGAAGACGGCGTGCGCGGCGTGGCCTCGCCCACCAGACCGCTGCCATCGCTGGCGCTCGACGGCGAAGGCCGCGTCTACTACGCGACGATGTTACAGGTCGGGTGGGCGGACCCGGACACGATACGCCGCAATCCCCGTCCGCCTGATGTGCTGATTCGCTCGCTTGCCACGCCGGACAGGCAATATCCCCCGGTCAGCGGGACGGTGCTGCCGGAGCTGACCACCGCCGTGGATATCGGCTTTACCGCGCCGTCGTTGTCGATCCCGGAGCGGGTACGCATCAAGTACCGGCTCGATGGCGTTGACCGGGAGTGGCGCGAAATCCAGCAGGAGCGCGCCGCGCATTACACCAATCTGGCGCCGGGCAAATACAGCTTTCAGGTGATTGCCGCCAATGAGGACGGCGTTTGGAATCTGCAGGGCGCGGAACTGGTGTTCACCATCGCCCCGGCGTTCTGGCAGACCGCGTGGTTCCGGGCGGTGTGTGGGCTGTTGCTGGCGCTGACGGCCTGGCGCTTGTACCGCTGGCGCGTGGCCATCGTCAAGGCGCGCGCCCTCGATTACGCGGAAGGACAGTGGCATGCCACGTTGCAGGAGCGCGGCCGCATCGTCCGTTCGTTGCATGACAACCTGCTGCAGGCGGTGCAGGCGCTGATGATGCAGTTTCATCTAGTGCAGTCCAAACTGACCAGGGAGCCGGAACTGCAAGCGAAGATCGAGGCGGTGCTGGACCACGCCCAGCAACTGGTGCAGGAAACCCGCGACGAGGTGATGGGACTGCGCAGCGTTAATCTGGAGGATGACTGGACCGGTGAATTGCGGCGCATGATCGCCGGCATGGCGCCCGACATTGCGCAGAAACTGGAGTTTGTCGTCGAAGGCTGCGCTGGACGCGTCACCGCAACGACGGTCGAGGAGATTATCTGCGTGGTGCGCGAGGCGGTGCTGAATAGCGCGCGGCACGCGCAGGCAAGCCAGATCCAGGTGCACTTGCAATTCGACGACGACCAGGTGGTGGGGCAGGTTATCGACGATGGCGTGGGTATCGACGGCGCGCTGGCCGGCGCCGGCAAGACCGGCCATTTCGGGATCGTCGGCATGCGCGAACGGTTGCAGCGCATGGGCGGCAATCTGAATATCGCGCGCCGGGACAAACAAGGCGGCACGCTGGTGCGCTTCACCATTCCCGCCAGCCAGGCGTATCGCGTGTTATAAAATACGGTCCTTTAGTGGACCCCTCCTTTTTTTATGCCCGTTGCCAGAACCACTGTCCGCACGCCTCCGATGTTCAACCTCGCCTGGCCCCTGTTGGTGGAACTGGGCCTGGCGATCGCCTCCAGCATTATCGGCACCGCGCTGGCGTCGCGCATCTCGGACCAGGCGGGCGGCGCGTTTGCCATCGCCAGCCAGGTGTCGGCGGCGCTGTTCATCCTGTTCCGCATCATCGGTGCGGGCGTCAGCGTGGTGGTCACGCAAAACTTGGGCGGCGGTCAGCGCGAGGCGGCCAACAAGGTGGCGCGCGCCGTGGTCGGCGCCAGCACCTGGCTGGGCGTCGCCACCGGCCTGATTGCGATGGCCGGCTCGCATGGCCTGCTGCATCTGTTGAATACGCCGGCCGAGGTGTTCCCGCTGGCCGCGCCCTTGCTGATCGCGCTCGGGCCGGCGATGCTGTTCGACGCCTGGAACGCGTCGATGGCCGGTGTGATGCGCGCACACCTGCGCACGCGCGACACGCTGGTGGTGCTGGTCATCATGCACGTCAGCCATCTGCTGCTTGCGCTGCCGTTGATGTACGGCTGGGGGGCGCTGCCGGCGCTCGGGCTGCCGGGCTACGCGCTGGCGCTGGCGGTCAGCCGCATGCTCGGGTTGGCGCTGCATTTGCTGATGTGGCGTATCCACCTCGGCATCACGCTGGTGCGCGCGGACTGGTGGCGGCTGCCGCGGCGCGAGCTGGCGGCGGTGCTGCATATCGGCCTGCCGGGAGCGGCGGAGAACATCGCCTGGCGCCTGGCCTTCATGGTCAGCGTGGCGACGGCGGCGGAACTGGGCGCCAGGGCGCTGGCGACGCAGGCCTACGTGCTGCAATTGATGGGCGGCGTGATGATGTTCAGTATCGCCACCGGGCTGGCGGTGGAAATCGTCGTGGGTTATCTGATCGGCGCCGGTCAGTTGCGCGAGGCGCATCGCGTCGTCAAGCGCGCGCTGGCGCGTGGGCTGGTGGTTTGCGTGCTGATCGCCGCCAGCGCGGCGTTGCTGGGTCGATGGCTGCTAGGCTGGTTCACGCAGGATCAGGAGATCCTGGCCGCCGGCGCCACGCTGCTGTGGATCACGGTGGTGCTGGAACCGGGCCGCACCTTCAATCTGGTGGTGATCAACGCCCTGCGCGCGGCCGGCGACGCCCGCTTCCCGGTGATGGCGGGCGCGTTCTCGATGCTATTCGTGCTGGCCGGCGGCAGTTGGTTGCTGGGCGTGGTGCTGGGCTGGGGCCTGCCTGGCGTGTGGATCGCCTACGCCGCCGACGAATGGATACGCGGCTTGATCATGTGGCGCCGCTGGCAAACCCACGCCTGGGTGCCGCACGCGCGCAACTCGCGCAAGCGCTTGCGCGATCCGCTGGTGATCGAAGGTTAGTTAGCGGTGGAAGTCCAGTTGAAAACGCACCGGCCCGACCACCTGGACCTGATGTTCGATACGCGGTTCCACCACGCCGGGATGATCGGGCGTTAGCAGCACCTCTTCCGGTGGCACGCACGGATCGGTGATGCGGTATCGCAGGCTGCCTTCGAGGACGCGGATGCGCGCCCATACGTCGCCGGCGGTGGTATGGCCTTGTTGGAGCGCGGCGGGCACCGTGTCCTGGGTAAAAACGGCGGTGCTTTTGTAGAAGACCGCGCTATCGGGAATGGTTTTCATGACGTTCGTCCTAAAAGGTATATATAGAATACTACATTAAATCCGGGCCGCTTGCACACGTGGCGAAAATCCTAACCGATGGTGGCGGCGCGCTGTGGGGGCGGGAGGTTGCGGGCGATGGCGCGCAGCATTTCTTCAACGTCGATTGGCTTGGCGATGAAGTCGTTCATGCCGCAGGCGATGCAATGTTCGCGTTCGGACGCCATGACGCCGGCGGTCATGGCCAGCACCGGCAGACGCAGTCCCAGCTCGTTGCGGATGATGGTGGTGGCTTCGAAGCCGTCCATCTCCGGCATCTGTACATCCATCAGCACCAGATCGTAGCGGTGCGCTTCGCCGCGCAGATGCTCGACGGCGGCGCGGCCGTTGTCCACCGTTTCGATCAGCGCGCCGGCGTGGCCCAGCATGGTGCTGGCGACGAGCTGGTTGACCGGGTTGTCCTCGACCAGCAGGATGCGCACGCCGTCAAGGCGCTGGCCGGCGTCGCTGTCAGCCGCCGGCGTGGCGTCTTGGGCGTGCGCCTGTTGTAGCGCTTCGGCCAGGCGGGTGACGGTGACGGGTTTGAGCAGCACGGCGTCGGCGGCCTGCGCGCCGTCGGTGTGCAGCAGCTTGCCCTGGCCGAATGCGCTGATCATCAGCAGCACCGGCGCCTTGGCGATGGCGGCGTCGGCGCGGATGGCCTGCATGGTGGCCAGGCCGGACATGCCTGGCATGTCCCAGTCCACCAGCACGGCGTCATGGCGGGCGTTCGCACGGCGCAGCAGCGCCAGTGCCTGTTCGCCGGTGCTGGCGCTGTCGCAGGTCCAGCCGCGCGCGGCGATGCTGCGGCACAGGTAGTCGGCGCTGGTGGCGTCGTCGTCCACCACCAGCAAGTGCTGCACGCTTCCCAAACGCTCGTGCACCGCTTCCGCGCCGACTTGCAGCGGCACCATGAGCATGAATTCACTGCCGACGCCCGGTGTGCTGCGGACGTCGATGGCGCCGCCCATCAGCGCGGCGATGCGGCGCGAAATGGCCAGACCAAGGCCGGTGCCGCCGAAGCGGCGCGTCATCGAGGCGTCGGCCTGCGAGAAGGGCGCGAACAGCTGCGTCACACGATCGGCCGGGATGCCGATGCCGCTGTCGCGCACTGTGAAGCGCAGCGTGGCCGGCGCGTCGGCCAGTTCCACCAGCACCGACACCGCGCCTTTTTCAGTGAACTTGATGGCGTTGCCCACCAGGTTGACCAGCACCTGCTGCAAGCGGTGACCGTCGCCCACCAGCGACTGCGGCACGCCCGGCTCGACGCCGATCGCCAGTTCCAGATCCTTTTCGCCGGCGTTGACGGTCATGATGGTGGCGACCGCTTCCAGCATGGCGGTCAGCTGGAAGGGCGCCGGCGCCAGCTCCATGCGGCCGGCTTCGATTTTGGAAAAGTCCAACACGTCGTTCAGGATGCTGAGCAGCGAGTTGCCGGACGAGCGGATCATCTCGACATATTTCTGCTGCTCGGCGGACAGCGCGGTATTGCCCAGCAAATGCGCCATGCCCAGCACCGCGTTGAGCGGCGTACGGATTTCATGACTCATGTTGGCGACAAACTCGCTCTTGGCGTGGCTGGCCGCCTCCGCCTGGTCGCGCGCGGCGATCAGCGAGCTTTCCGACTTGCGCAGCGCGCCGGTCATCTGTTTGGCCAGCGCGGTGGCGTAGGCCTGGCGCGCCGTCAGTGCGCGCACCACGCCGAAGAACAGCAGGCTGATAATCACACCGGCCAGCAGCACGATGTGCGATTTCTGCCGGTCGATCGCGTCTTCAAACGCTGGCTGCGAGGCGAAACGCAGCGTCCACTGATGATGCATCAGCGGCAGCGGCATGGTGCGTTGGTAAGGGTTGGGATATTGCCGCGGATCGGCCTGCGTTGGTTCGCTGGCAAACAGCAGCGCCGCCGGCGTGGTGGCCTTGCCGTCGAAGATCTCCATCCGCACCGTGCGATCGACGGGGCCGAGCAGATCGCGCATTAATTCGTCGGCGCGTATCGGGCTGTAGGCGAAGCCCTGCAGCGCCGCGATGCGCTGCTCCGGCGTGGCCTCCGCCGCGAGATGCGCTTGCTTGCGGTACACCGGGAAGTACATCAGGAAGCCAGGCAGGGTGGCGCTTAGTTCGTCCTGCACCAGCACCACCTTGGCGCTGACCGTTGGCGTACCGCTGATCGCCGCCTGCGTCAGCGCCACGCGGCGCGTGGGCTCCGACATCATGTCATAGCCGAAGGCGCGCAGATTGCGGCCGGAGAATGGTTCGATGTACATCACCACCGCCGACATCCCCGGATCGTCGCCCTGGTGATTGCTCCAGATGTGAAAGTCCTCGTAGCCCTGGTAGCGGATCTCTTTCTCGGCGGCCGCGCGCTGCTCGGGACGCAGCACTGTGGCGTAGCCCAAGGCCATCACGCCGGGGAAGTTGTGCGGCAGATCCATGGCCTCGGCAAAGTCGCGCCATTGGTCGCGGGTGGGATTTTCCTGCGCCTTGAACAGCGCCTGCGCGCCCCGCAGGCCCGATTCGTAGAGCGTCATGCGGCGCGCGATGCGCATGGCGATGTCTTCGCATTCGGCCGCGAACTGCTCTTGCGCGCGGCGTTCGGTGCTGGCCGCCAGCAGATGCCACACCGCCACCGTCAGGCCGACGCCGATCAGCAGCGTGGCCCACTGCGCCGCGCTGTAGTTGACCGCGTCGTCACCGGCACGCTTGCGCTCACTGGCGTCGGCGCTCAGCACCATGGCGATCAGGCTGCACAGCATGATGAAGCTGGCCAGCGCGATCAGCGCATCGTTCAGCGTGCCGACCGCAAACGGCCCGCGTCCATTGATGGTGCCCATCACCGCCGCGCCGGCGGTGATGATGCATACCGTGCTGGCGCCGCGCAAACCATAACGGTGGGAAGACCAGGCGATGGCCAGCACAAACAGGTAGGGCAGCCATCCGAGGCCATCGTCGGACGTGTAGCGGCGGCCGAACACCAGATACGACAGCGCCACCAGCATTGCCAGCGCGGCGCCGATTCTCAGGCCGCCGCGCCAGTTCCAGCGCGGCGGACGCCGCACGCACCAGACCACGATGGCGGGCCCGAACAGCAGCACGCCCGTGGTGTCGCCAATCCACCAGGTCAGCGCGATGACGCCGTGGGCCGCCTGCGGCGCCAAGCCGCTGAGCACCATGGTGGTGCTGCCGATGCCGGCGCCGACCGCGCACATGGCCATCGCCACCACCGCGAATTTATAGACGTTCTGCTGCTGGCCGATGGGGCCCTTGACGTCGAAGTAGCGCCGCACCAGCCATACACCGGACAGTGCCTCCAGCACGTTGCCGAAGGCGATGCACAGCGACGCGATGATCGCGCTGCCGTCCAGCGTGACGCCGTTGGCATGGAAGGTGGTGAGGTTGGCGATCAGGGCGCCGGCGAAGATCGCCGGCCAGGCGCGGTAGCCCATCACCAGCAGCGCGGCGAAGGCGATGCCCGACGGCGGCCAGACCGGCGTCGCGTTGGTATGCGCGAACGCCAGCATCAGACTGGCGTGGGCTGTCATTGCGTAGCACAGTGTAAGCAGCACAAACGCGCGCATGGCGGTAATCTGTGGTTGTCAACGATGAACCACTATAACGTAAATATTGTCATATTGGTTTGGCATTCGGCGCCCTGACGGGTTATATTTTCTCATTCTGTTCACAGCGAGTTAACCTTGTCTCTGCCTTCCAACGATACCGTGATCGTTGCCGTGTCGGTGGTCTTCGCCGCGCTGGTCGGCCTGCTGTCCCTGATGAGCAACGCCCGTCAGAAAGCCGGTCGCGAAGAGGCGCAGCAGCGTGTCGAGGAAAGTCGGCGGCGCGCCCGCGTGCTGGCCGATACCTTGCCGCTGCTGATCGCTTACCTGGACCATGAATTGCGCTACCGTTTCGTTAACGCCTATTATCGCAGCCAATTCGGGTTTGATACCGAGTCGATGTTGGGGAAAACCGTCAGCGAGGTGTTTGGCCCTCAAGCCGATCCGTGGTTGGACGAGTTGCGTTCAGCGCTGGCCGGCCGTCGCTTGCAGTTCGAACGCGACTTTCCCGGCGCCGAGGGTGTGCGTCACTTCCTGGTCGATCTGGTGCCGGACATGGCGCAGGATGGCAAGGTGATAGGCTTCTACCTGACCGCCATGAACATCACGGACCGCAAGCAGAACGAGCAACGTGCGGAAGCCGCCAGCCGCGCCAAGAGCGAGTTTGTCGCCAATATGAGTCACGAAATCCGCACGCCGATGAACGCGGTGCTGGGCGTGGCCTACTTGCTGGAAAATACCCCTTTGACTCAAACGCAGAAGGAATATGTGGGCATGATACGTTCATCCGGCCAGGGCCTGTTGGGCATCCTGAATGATGTACTGGACTTTTCCAAGATCGAGGCCGGACGCATGGAATTGGCGCCGCGGACCTTCATGTTGGCCGAGGTGCTGGACGCGGTGTCCAACGTGATGACGGTACACGCGAATTCCCGTGGCATCACGCTCGATGTCGGCGCCGATGACGGCGTGCCGGCGGTGCTGGTGGGCGACGCGATGCGGCTGCAGCAGATTCTGATTAATCTGGTGGGCAACGCGGTCAAGTTCACGGAGCATGGCAGCGTGAGGTTGCGCGTGCAACTGGATGGCGCGGTGCAGCGCGGGATGGCGCGTGTGCGCTTTGCGGTGCGCGACACCGGCATCGGCATGGACGCGGTGCAGCAGGCGCGCTTGTTCTCGGCGTTTCATCAGGCCGACGCCTCGACCACGCGCCGCTTCGGCGGCACCGGCCTGGGGCTGGCGATCTGCCGGCGCCTGGCGGAGTTGATGGGCGGTGGCATCACGGTGTGCAGCACGCCTGGCGCGGGTAGCGAGTTTGTAGTCACGCTGCCGTTGGCGGTGGCCGAGGAAGGCGCTGAAGTGGAGCATCCGGCCTTCCAGCAATCGACCGCCGAGGGTTGGGTGATGTCGGCGCCGGTGGTCGAGGCGCCTCCGCCAGTGCAGGCGACGCCACGCCTGCAAGGACTGCGTCTGCTGCTGGTCGAGGACCACCCGTTGAATCAGGTGGTGGCGCGCGGCATGCTGGAGCACGCGGGGGCGCTGGTGGACATGGCCGAAAACGGTCAATTGGCGGTGGAGCGCCTGCGCGAGCGCGCCAGCGACTACGATATTGTGCTGATGGACGTGCAGATGCCGGTGATGGATGGCTACGAGGCCACGCGCCAGATCCGCCATGCGCTGGGTCTCACACTGCCGGTGCTGGCCATGACGGCGGGCGTGATGAAATCCGAACAGGATCAGTGCATGGCGGCCGGCATGAACGACTTTATCGCCAAACCGCTGGACGTGGAGCAGATGCTGGACATCATTTCGCGCCACTGGGATGCACTTCGCGCCGGCCAGCGGTAGTTGGTCGCACGGCGGCCCGGCGGCCCTGGCGCCTGGATAAAGTGGCATCACACTTTCATCCACCCAGGAGCACACCATGTACCGTTTGATCATCGCCTTGCTGTTTGCCGCCGCCTTGCCATCCCACGCCGCCGACCTGACTATCCGTGTTGACGGTGTGGCCAGCGTGGATGGCGACGTCAAGGTGGCTATCTACAACTCGGCCGAGACCTTCCTCGCCAAGCCGGTGGGCGCCACCGCCGCGCCGGCGCGCCAGGGCACGGTGGAGCTGAAGGTGTCTGACTTGCCGGCCGGTGACTATGCTTTCGCGGTCTACCACGATGCCAACAACAACGGCAAAATGGACCTCAATATGATGGGCATTCCCACCGAGGACTATGGTTTCAGCAATAACGCCATGGGCAAGCGTGGTGCGCCGCGCTACGAGGACGCGCGCATCGTGCTGCCGGAAGCCGGCGCCACCGCCACCGTCAACCTGCGCTGAGGTGACCGTCATGAGCAATCGCCGTCAATTCCTGAGCGTTGCGGCACTGGGCCTCGCGTCCACCTCCGCGCTGGCCGACAACCTGACTTACCAGAGTTTTCACGCCGCGCTGGAGTGCAACGCGCGTCTGCTGACGTATGCCGATCATACCGGCGACGTGGCCGGCGAGGCCACCGTGCTGGGCCATCTGCCCAAGGACCTGAATGGCGTTTTTTACCGCAACGGGCCGGGACGCTTTGAACTGGGGGGCGAACGTTATCACCACTGGTTCGATGGCGACGGCTTTGCGCAGCGCTGGCAGATCCGCGACGGCAAGGTAAGCCACATCGGCCGCTTCGTCGTCACGCAAAAGTTTATTGAAGAGAGCAATGCCGGAAAATTTCTGTATCCAGCCTTTGGCACTTATATAGACCGCAAGGGCGTCAAGAATAATGACGCGATCAATGTCGCGAACACCAACCTGCTGCCGCTGGATGGCCGCGTTTATGCGCTGTGGGAAGGCGGCTCGGCCACCGAGTTGGACCCGGACACCCTGGCCATCCGAGGCATCAAGACCTGGCGCAAGGACCTGAAGGCGATGCCGTTTTCGGCCCATCCCAAGATGGACCCGGATGGCGGCCTGTGGAACTTCGGCAGCGCGCCGGGTGCGAACCAGTTGATCATCTACCGCCTCAACGCACAGGGCGAGGTCACGCGCACCGCCGGGCTGCCCGTGCCGCAATTGAATATGGTCCACGACTTTGTGGTCAGCGGCCGTCATCTGATTTTCCTGGTCTCGCCGTATGATCTGGGCTCGGAACCGGACACCAGTTTCGCGGATCGCCTGCACTGGGCGGGGGATCGTCGTCCGCTGCGCGCGGTGGTGATTTCCAAGGACACGCTGGCGCTGCGCCAGGTCTTTGAATTGCCGGCGCGTTCGGTTTTTCATCTGGGGAATGCCTACGAGGACGGCGCCTGCACGCGGCTGGACGCGGTCCTGCATGAAGGCGACGCCTTGCGCAAAGTCGGCTTGCCAATGCGCGGCGCCGCCCGCATGGTGGCCGATAATCCCGCCAGCACGGTGCAGATCACGCTCGATTACGCCAGTGGCGTGGCGCGTGAAGCGCGGTTGTTCGGCGTGAGCGAATTCCCGCGCGTGATGCCGCAGGTGGTCTCGGCGCGCCATCGCAAGCTGCTGGTGCTGGGCGCCAGCGGACGCGAACTGATACTCGATAGCGTGAATCTGATCGACACCGACACCGGCAAGGTCGATGGCTACGCCTTCGGCACCGGCTGGCAGGTCGAGGAGCATGTGCTGGTGCCGCGTCGCGGCGCGCGTTCGGAGACCGATGGCTATGTGGTCGGCGTGGCGCAAGACACGCGCCGCGCTCAGAGCGTGCTGACGGTGTTTGATGCGCACAACATCAAGGCCGGCCCATTGGCGTTGGCGCGGCTGCCTTATCGCGCGCCGGTTTGCTTTCATGGTAACTTTCAAGCATGACTGAACAAAATTGCGCGCCTCAGCGGGCGCACCCGCTGGAACTGATCCCGTTTTTCCGCCGCTGGCCGCAAGCGTGGCCGCACGACATCCTGTACACCGTGATCTGGAGCTGCCTCATGGCGCTGCCGTTCACCGGCATGTCGATGCTGTTCGGACCAGAGAGCCTCCCGGTGACTGAACATCTATGGCCGATATTGATCATGTCCTTGCTGATCGGCGCCATGATCCACGGTGGCTTGGTCGTCGCGAACCACTTGCTGAGCGGTTGGCCGAGCCGCGCGCGCGGGCTGCCGCGTCTCCTGTTCAGCATGACGTTGATGAGCATCAGTGTGCTGTTTGGCATCAGCGTGGGTAACCTGATCTGGAAGGGCGTTGATCCGATCAAGGTGCTTAAGCATCCGGGAATACTGATGCAGGCACTGATTGTTGCGGCCATCGTGGCGTTCCTGATGTACCTGGTGCGCAAAGCCGCAGAGCGGCGCGCCGCGCTGGCCGTGGCCGAAGCACAGCAGAAGGAGTTCGCCGCCGCCAGCGCGCGCATGTTGGCCGAGGCGCGGCTGCGGGCCTTGCAGGCGCAGATCGAGCCGCACTTCCTGTATAACACGCTGGCCAATGTGGTCAGTCTGATCGGCCCACAGCCGGCCAGGGCGCAGAACATGCTGGAGCGCTTCATCGATTATCTGCGCGCCAGCCTGGCGGCGAGCCGCAGCGACGAAGTGACGCTCGCCTCGGAGTCGACACTGATCGCCGCTTATCTGGACGTGCTGGCGGTGCGCATGGGCGAGCGCCTGCGCTATCGCATCGACGTGCCGGATGAGTTGCGCCATTTTCGCATTGCGCCGATGCTGCTCCAGCCGGTGGTGGAAAACGCCATCGCACATGGCCTTGAACCGAAGGTGGAAGGAGGTGAGATCGTCGTCAGCGCCCGCATCGAAGGCGAGCATGTGGCGGTGCGCATCAGCGACACCGGCGCTGGCCTGAACGAGAACGCGCCGCGCAAGCCTGGCGGCGGCGTGGGGCTGAGCAATCTGCGCGAGCGCTTGCGCAGTTTATACGGCCCTTCCGCCAAGGTAGAATTATTAGAAAATAACCCCTGCGGCATGACGGTTCGCCTGATGCTGCCTTTGAATGCGAGTCCAACATCGATACCGTCCGTGCCCTGATCGCAGATGATGAAGCCCATCTGCGCGAATACCTTGAAAGCCAGCTGAAAACCGTTTGGCCGGAGTTGCGCGTGGTCGCCCGCGCCGCCAACGGCCTTGAAGCGCTGCGCATGATCGATGATGAGGCGCCGGAGGTGGCATTCCTCGATATCCGCATGCCCGGCCTGACCGGTCTTGATGTCGCCGCCAAATTGGTCGATAGTCCGAAGCCGCCGCATATCGTCTTCGTCACCGCGTATGACCAGTACGCGGTCGAAGCGTTCGAGCATGCGGCGGTGGATTACTTGCTGAAACCAGCGAATCTGGAACGGCTGGAGAAGACTGTCGCGAAACTGAAGGCACGGTTGAAGCCTGCGGCGGGCGAGGGCGCCGTGCCGGCGGCCGCATTACAGGCGTTGCTGGCGCAACTGGCGGGCGGCGCGGCCATTGCCGCTCCCGCGCCGGCCCCGGTGTCGGCGCCATTGCAGTGGATACGCGCCACGCACGGCGACGAAACACGGCTGATTCCGATCGATGACGTGATCTACTTCCAGAGTAATGACAAGTACACCAGCGTGTTCGTGGAGGACGGCGAGAGTCTGATCCGCACGCCGATCAGCAAGCTGCGCGAGCAGCTCGATGAACAGCGGTTCTGGCAGATACACCGCAGTGTGATCGTCGCCGCCCGCCACGTGGCCGGCACGAAGCAGGATTTTCGCGGGCGCTTGATGGTGCAGCTGAAGGGCCGCCCGGAACAACTGGTCGTCAGCCGTAACTACGTCGACCTGTTCCGGGGGATGTGACGCGGAGGTAAATCCGCTTACTTGACGATGACCGGCTTGACCTTGGACGCCGCCAGCTTGGCGTTCACCCGGGCGGTGTCGACATCGTCGGCGGTCGTCAGCGCCACGCCCATGCGGCGGCGGGCGAACGATTCGGGCTTGCCGAACAGGCGGATATCGGTATTCGGCACGCGCAGCGCGTCGGCCACACCTTCAAAGGCGATGCCCGCCGCTTCGTGCTGGCCGTAGATGACCGCCGAAGCACCCGGCGCCTTCAGCGCCACATTGACCGGCAGGCCGAGAATCGCCTTGGCGTGCAGTTCGAATTCGCTTTGCGCCTGGGTGGCCATGGTCACCATGCCGGTATCGTGCGGGCGCGGGCTCACTTCCGAGAACCAGACCATATCGTCCTTGACGAACAGCTCCACGCCGAACAGCCCCAGGCCGCCAAGGTCACCGGTGACTTTGCCGGCGATGTCGCGCGCGCGTTCCAGCGCCACCGGGTCCATGCGGCACGGCTGCCAAGATTCCACGTAGTCGCCTTGCACCTGAACGTGACCGATAGGATCGCAGAACTGCGTAATGACCTTGCCGTCCTCGCCCAGCGAACGCACGGTCAGCAGGGTGATTTCGTAGTCGAAATCGATGAAGCCTTCGACGATCACGCGGCCCGAGTCAACACGGCTGCCGGCGGCGGCGTAGTCCCATGCCGCTTTCACATCGGCGGCGGAATCCACTTTCGACTGACCTTTGCCCGACGACGACATCACCGGTTTCACCACGCACGGGAAACCGACAGCGGCGGCGCCGGCTTCCAGTTCTTCCAGACTGCTGGCGAAGTGGTATGGCGAGGTGGCCAGGCCGAGCGTTTCGGCGGCCAGGCGGCGGATGCCTTCGCGGTTCATGGTCAGCTGCGCGGCGCGCGCGGTCGGGATGCAGGTGATCTTGCCGGCGGCTTCCAGTTCCGCCAGTTTGTCGGTGGCGATGGCTTCGATCTCCGGCACCACCAGGTCCGGCTTTTCCTGTGCGATCAGCGCGGCCAGCGCGTCGCCGTCGGTCATGTTGATGACGTGGGCGCGGTGCGCGACCTGGTGGCCGGGCGCGTTCGGGTAGCGGTCCACCGCGATCACTTCCACGCCCAGGCGCTGCAGCGCGATGATGACTTCCTTGCCGAGTTCACCGGAGCCGAGCAGCATGACTTTGGTGGCGGTTGGGGACAGGGGCGTACCGAGAGTGCGGGGTGTGTTCATTGGATCGTGGGCGAAGTTAGAAAGAATAAACCAAAGTGACCGACGTTTGCGTGTCGGTGTTCTTCTTGTCGGCGGGGACGTTGGTGTCGTTGCGGACGTTGAAGGCAGCCTTCATCTGCATGGTGCTGTTGATTTTGGTGCGGAGCGCCGTTTCCGCGATCGAGTGCGTGTTGTCGGTGCCGCGCTCGACGATCAGGTTCTGGCTGAATTGCGCGTTGTCGCTCAGTTTCCACTTCAGCAGCGCCGCGCCGCGGATGGTGCCGCCGGTTTCCACGGTTTGCACATTGTTTTCGGTGCGCACGCCGCGGAAGTAGCCAGGACCGATTTCCACGTCCAGCGTGTGGGTGTCCGACTGGTAGGTCTGGGTGCCATAACCGATGCCGATGGTCGAATAGCGGGTGTAGGCGCCGAAGCGGTCGTCGACATGGGTGGCGAGTGCGAACAGCTTGTCGTGGTCATCGCTCAGCAGCTTGTAGCCGGCTTTGGCCGACGCCGAGTAGCGCTGCGCCGAGCGCTCGCGTACCTTGTCGCCGTCGGCGTTGGTGACTTCCTCGTCCTTGAAGTAGCCAGCGAGGACGTATTCATTGCTCCACTTCGCCGTTTCATGTTTGGCGTCGATCTTGCCGGTCACCGAGGTGCCGACTGTGTTGCCGGAGGTGGAAATGGCGCCCAATTCGGCGGACGTGTTCCAGCCGTTGGCGTTGACTGGGTCTAGCGAATCTGCCGCTGCTGCGTAGCTGTGGCCTGCCGCCAGCGCGGTAACGATAAGGAGAGATTTCATAGGCAGATGGAGCGATGCCGCACGACGACACCGCGTATCACGATACGGAAAGAAGGAGTTATTGTACCCGACATAGAGTGAGAATGAGTGAGAATGCCGCACTTTGGCGTGTGCGACCGTACAGACCGCGCCTGTGACAAGTGGCACGATGGAGGCTCTTGTCGGAGGTGCATGATCATGAAACTTATCCTGTGCGCGGTACTGGCCGCGATGACTGGCGTGGCCGGCGCCACGGTCAACAAATGCGTGGACGCCGATGGCCAGGTGACGCTGACAGATACCGCGTGTCCGCAGGGCAGCCGCGCGGAGGCGTATGTGGAGCAGACCACGCTGCCGGCGACAGTATCGCCGGCGCCGCGCAGCCGTTGGGCCGATTTGCCGCGTCCTGCGGCGCGCAAGAGCGTCAGCACGGACGTCGCCACCTTGCAAATGGCGCGCCAAGCCTTGCTGCTGCGCGACGAAGAGGACAAGCAGCGGCGCCTGCTCAGCTCCCGCTGATGTAGTCGTCCAGTCCCGCCGCCAGCGCGGTGTAGACGGCCGCGCAGGCGGGATTGCTGCGCAGGTTTTCGTGCATGGCGAGCCAGGTGTCGAGGGCGATGTTGAGCAGGTCGGGCGCGATGCGCACCAGTTCCGGATTGCGTTGCGCCAGACGCACCTGACAAATGCCGATGCCGAGCCCCGCGCGGATCGACGCCAGGTGGACCAGGTCACTATCGCTGCGGATCGCGTAGGCGCTGGCCGATAAATCGCCGAGCAGCGGTTGCAGCTTGCGGGTGAAGGCGTTCTCCTTGTCGATGCCGATCAGCGTGTGCCGCGCCAGTTGCTCCCAGGTGTGCGGTGTGCCGTGGCGCGCCAGATAATCACGTCTTGCATGGAATCCCAGCTCGATATCGCCGATGCGGCGTGCCACCAGCACGTCCTGCTCCGGGCGCTGCATGCGCACGGCGATGTCGGCATCCCGCCGCAGCAGGTTCTCGATGCGGTTGGAGACCGCCAGTTCAATCGTGATGCCGGGATGCCGGTCGCGTAGCCAGGCCAGTATCGGCGGCAGCACTTCCACGCTCACCACTTCGCTGGCGGTGACGCGCACCACCCCGTTGATCTGCGTATCTTCATGGCCCATGCCGGAGGCGGCGCGCAGCAGCGCGGCGGAGGTGGAGGCGAGTGTTTCCGCATAGGGTTGCAGCGCGTGGGCGGCATCGGTCGCAAGGAATCCGGCCTGGGAGCGGATGAATAGCGACAAACCAAGCGCTTGTTCCAGCGCCTCGATATGGCGGCCGACCGTTGGCTGCGTCAGGCCGAGCGAGCGCGCCGCGCCGGAAAGTGAGCCTTCCCGCAGCACGGCGAGGAATGATCGGTAGAGGTCCCAGTTTGGTTCGGTCATGCGAAATTGTATAGCGGCTATGCAGTTTTCGGTAATTTTCTTTTAGCTGTCGGTCCGGCACACTGCTTCCATCAACTTCAAGGAGCGGACATGGAACAAACAGCATTGGTATTGGGTGCGACGGGCGGCGTGGGCGGCGAGGTGGCGCGTCTGCTGGTGGCGCGGGGCTGGCGCGTGAAGGCGCTGCATCGCGGGCAGCGGCGCGGTGATGGCCTGGACTGGATCGTTGGCGACGCGATGAATCGCGACGACGTGCTGCGGGCGGCGCATGGCGTGCAACTGATCGTGCATGCGGTGAATCCGCCGGGCTATCGCAACTGGGGCAAGCTGGTGCTGCCGATGCTGGACAACACCATCGCAGCGGCGCGTGCGTCAGGCGCCCGCATTCTGTTGCCGGGTACCGTCTACAACTACGGGCCGGATGTCTTTCCGTTTATCGCCGAAGATGCGCCGCAGCGGCCCGTCACGCGCAAGGGGGCGATTCGGGTGGAGATGGAGCGCCGGCTGAAGGATTGCGGATTGCCGGTGCTGATCGTCCGTTGCGGCGATTTTTTTGGGCCGAGGGCCGGCAATAGCTGGTTTGCGCAGGGGCTGGTCAAGCCTGGCAAGCCGGTGACGTCGATCAGTAATCCGGGTGCGCCGGGAATTGGTCATCAGTGGGCGTATCTGCCCGATGTGGCGGAAACGATGGTGCGACTGGTGGAGCGCGGTGACGTGTTGCCGGTATTCGCCAGGTACGCGATGCAAGGATATTGGGATGCGGACGGCTTGCAGATGACGGGTGCGATTGCGCGGGTGGTGGGCAAGCCGGAACTGCGCGCTGGCGCCTTCCCGTGGTGGCTGACGACGGTGGCGGCACCGTTCGTGACCGTGTTCCGCGAACTGCGCGAGATGCGCTATCTGTGGCGCCAGCCGGTACGGCTGTCGAATGCACGCTTGTTGGCAGTACTGGGCAGCGAACCGCATACGCCGCTGGACGAGGCGGTGCAGCGGACGCTCGAAGGACTGGGGTGCCTGCGGCCGTCAGTTGAGCGCGAGGCCGGCCAGGCCCGTGAGGCTTAGCGCTCCGGCACTTGCGGCCAGCGGTGCGACGCGGCGCGGCCAGTAGGGTAGCATCACGGCGGCCAGCAGCGCGCCGACGGTCAGCATGCCGGCCCATGCGACGAAGCCGGCGCCGGCGCTCCACAATGCCACGCACGGCGCAATCGCCAACGCCAGCATGGCCGTGCCGGCGGTCCGCAGCAGGTGGCGCTTGCGCACTGGCGCGTCGTCGCCATATGCCTGGCGGTGGTGGCGGTCGATCGCCAGTGACAGCGCGGCCATGCCGGCAAAGCACAATCCCAGCGCGCTTAAAAAGTTGATGGCATAACTCATAATTCAGCGTTCCCTGATGATCGCCATTCTGTCATGGCTTGAGAATGAGATTCATTCGCGTTGATTCTACAGCAGGCATGCAGTGGCCGCAAGAAACCATCGTCAGGGTTCGACCGAGTGGGCGCGCTTCAGGCAGCGCAGCACGAAGGTGGAGCGGCTATGTTTGAGGCCCGGCAGTTTGTAGAGTTTTTTGCGCAGGAATTCCTCGTAGCCGGCGGTGCCGGCCACCGCCACCTTGATCAGGTAATCGTAATCGCCGGTGAGCAGGTAGGCCTCCATTACCTCCGGCAGCTTGGCCAGCGCTTCGCCGAATTTCTCGAAGATGTCGTCGTCGTGGCGGTCCAGCGTCACTTCGATGATCACGGTGTCCGGATAGCCGAGCCCCGTTTGGCTGACCAGCGCCGTGTAGCCTTCGATCATGCCGCCTTCCTCCAGTGCGCGCACACGGTTCCAGCATGGCGTGGTGGAGAGGCCGACTTTCTCGGCCAGCTTGGTGTTACTCAGGCGGCCGTCTTTGCGCAATTCGCGCAGGATACGGCGATCCAGTTCGTCGATTTCCATAGGGTTAAGGAGAGATATTCCAGATATTTTTATTAATGCAGGATATTCTACTATGAATTGGCGAAATTCCCGTTAATACAGGAAGCCTATTTTTCGTGTTTCTGGCTATGCTAGCAGCATGGACACCACTCAAAAAAGCTACCGTTTCTGCATCGAGCCGGATGCCGCTATCGCCACACTGGAGGCTGCGTTGCAGGTCGTGCGCCGTTTGGATATTGAGCTGCGCGCGCTGCGCACCACCGCCACGCCGTATGGTGTGGAGGTGCAAATGCGGCTGTCGGCGCCGGAGGAAGATATTCTGACGTTATGCCGCATGCGGCTGCATAACCTGATCGGCGTGCTGCCGATCCGCGAGATGCCGACGCTGGTGGTCAACAACGGCCTGCGTCAGGCGGCGACGTAGCTGTATTTGATCAGGAAGACGATGGCGATCATCCACACCACCGGCTTGACCTGGCGCGCCTGGCCTGTCAGCAGCTTGAGTCCGGCGTAGGTGATGAAGCCGAAGGCGATGCCGTGCGCGATGGAGTAGGTGAAGGGGATCACCAGCGCGGTGATCGCGGCGGGCACGCTTTCGGTGGTGTCGCTCCAGTCGACGTCAATCAGGTCGCGCAGCATCAGGCAGGCGACGAACAGCAGCGCCGGCGCCGTGGCGTAGGCCGGCACCACGCCGGCAATCGGCGCGAAGAACAGGGCGGCCAGGAACAGCGCGGCCACCACCAGCGCCGTGAGGCCGGTGCGGCCGCCGGCCTGCACGCCCGCCGCGCTTTCCAGATAGGCGGTGGTGCTCGACGTACCCAGCACCGAGCCGGCGACGATGGCGCAGCTGTCGGCCAGCAGGGCCTTGTTGAGCCGCTGCATGCGGCCATTCACCAGCAGGCCGGCGCGCGACGCGACGCCCATCAGCGTGCCGGTGGCGTCGAACAGTTCGACCAGGAAGAACACCAGCACCACGTTGAACAGGCCCATATGCACCGCGCCGCTCAGGTCCAGCTGGAGCAGCGTCGGCGTGATCGACGGCGGCAGCGAGACAAAGCCGTGGAAGGTATTCCCGCCGAAGAAGAAGCTCAGCGCCGTTACCGCGACGATGCCGATCAACAGCGCGCCCGGCACCTTCAGCCGGTCCAGTGTGACGATCAGCATGAAGCCGAAGATCGCCATGATGGTGTGCGGGTTGTGCATGTCCCCCACGCGCACCAGCGTTTCCGGACTGGCGACCACGAGGCCGGCGCTCTTCATGGCGATCAGCGCCAGGAACAGCCCCAGGCCCACGGTAATCGCCACCCGCAGAGAATGCGGTATGCCGTTGACGATATGCTCGCGCACCTTGAACACGCTGACCACAATGAACAGGCAGCCGGAGATGAACACCGCGCCCAATGCGGTCTGCCACGGCACGCCCATGCCCAGCACCACGGCATAGGCGAAGTAGGCGTTGAGTCCCATGCCGGGCGCCATGCCAATCGGGTAGTTGGCGTACACGCCCATGATGATGGTGCCCAGCGCCGCGGCGAGGCAGGTGGCGACGAAGACGGCGTCTTTCGGCACGCCGGCCTCGCCGAGAATGGCGGGATTGACGAAGATGATGTAGGCCATCGTCAGGAAGGTGGTCACCCCGGCGACGACCTCTGTGCGGACGTTCGTGCCGTGCTCCGAGAGCTTGAAGTAGTGATTAAGTGACGGCATGGGCGCGCTCCTGCGAATACATCGAGGCCGAAGAATATCATGGATGACCAGGATCGCCAGCGCTGCCGCGGCCACAAAAATATATGGTGACGCAAAAAGCGCCCTTATAATATGGCACCCTAATTATGGCACCTTATTCACAGGATCAGGCATGACCGAGTTTTCCAGCGATATCTACACCGAACCGCATCCCATCGATGTCAATACCCTCAACAACCTTGGCCCGCTGGCGCCGATGGCCGGCATCTGGAAAGGTGAACGCGGCCTGGATATCAAGCCGAAGGCCGATGGCGCGCGCAAGCAGGCCTACGTTGAGCGTATCGAACTGTATCCGATCGACCCGGTGACAAATGGCCCGCAGCTGTTCTACGGCCTGCGCTACCTGATCATCGTGAACAAGCCGGATAACGTCAAGACCTATCACGAGCAGGTTGGCTACTGGCTGTGGGAGCCGAAAACCAAGACCGTGATCCAGACGCTGGGCATACCGCGCGGCCAGATTGCCATGGCGTCCGCCGTGGTGGCGCCGGACGCCAAGGAGTTTGAGCTGGTGGCGCGACTGGAGTCCGATACCTACGGTATCCGTTCCAACCCGTTCCTGGAGTTCGGCTTCAAGACCACCGAGTACCGCATCAAGGTCACCATCAATGATGACGGCACCTGGGGATACGAGGAGGATACCGTGATGCTGCTGCGCGGCGAGGAAGAATTCCATCACCGCGACCGCAATATCCTGCGCCGCGTGGCCGATCCGGTGCCGAATCCGCTGGCCAGCGGCGTGCCGGCTTAATCGGCGATCACGTATTGATCGCGGCCATTGCGCTTGGCCGCATATAGCGCGCCATCGGCGCGCGCCACCAGTTGCGCCGCCGATTCAGCGCCGCCATCGTGCAGGGCGATGCCCATGCTGGTGGTGACGCGCAGTGTTTGTTCCTGCAGCGTGAAAGGCGGCCGCACGGCTGCGGCGATCTTGTCCGCCAGCCGCGCCGCTTCCTCGGCATTCGGCACCTGTTCGAAGACGATGACGAATTCATCGCCGGCCAGTCGCGCCACCGTGTCGGAGGCGCGCACGCTGGCAGTCAGGCGCGCGGCAAACTCCTTTAGCACCTGATCGCCGGCGCCGTGGCCGCGCGTGTCGTTGATCTCCTTGAAGCAGTCGATATCCAGATAGGCCAGCGCCAGCTGCTTGTAGCCGCGTCCCGCGCGCATGATCGCCACGTGCAGCACTTCCTCGAACATCAGCCGGTTGGCGATGCCGGTCAGGCTGTCGGTGCGCGCCAGTTGGTTTAGCCGTTCCTCGATCTCCTTCATGCGCGTGGTGTCGTGCGTCAGCGAGTAGATACCCAGTACATCGCCGTCCGGCCCCAGTTCGGGCACGAAGGTCGTCTCCAGCGTGCGCATGCTATCGCCGACGCGCGCGCTCAGTTCATAGGTCACCATCTCGCCGCGGTAGGCGCGGTCCAGGTACGGCTCCGCCGTGTAGTAGTGGTCCGCGCCGACGCCTGTGACCACGTGGTGACCAATCAACGGTTGCGGAGCGAGGCCGAACCAGTGCTGGAAGGTCGCGTTCAGGAACTGGAACTTGCGCTCGCGGTCCAGATAGGCGATCAGCACCGGCAGGTTGTCGGTCAGCAGCTTGAGGCGCTTTTCGCTGGCGGCTTGCCGTAGCTCGGCGTTTTTGCGCTCGGTGATATCCAGCGCCATCATGTAGAAACCACAGACGGTGCCATCGGCGCCGATATCCGGCACCAGGTCGCCCATCATCTGGTACATGGCGCCATTGTGTATGCCTTCGCGTTCGTAGTGCACGCGCTGGCCGCGCAATGCGGCCTGGCTGTGCTGCGCCAGGCTGCCGGCAAACCCGGGACCCAACACTTCGAACACGGTCTTGCCCTGCATCTTGCGCGGATCGTGTCCCAGCAGCGTGCGGAAATGCTCGTTGCTGAAGCGGTAGCGCAGGTCGCGGTCGATGTAGGCGATCAAGGCCGGAACGGCGTCGGCGACGGTGCGCAGGCGTCTTTCGCTGTCGGCGATCTGGCGTTCGTACAGGACCCGCTCGGTGATGTCATGCAGGAAGGCGGTGACATGGTGGGCGCCGTCGTGGCGCAGGGCGCCAAGCGACAGTTCGACTGGAATCTCGTGGCCGTCCTTGTGCATGGCGCTCATGCGCACGCGGGAATTGATCATCTGGGAGGCGCCGCCGCGTGCGAAGTACAGCATGCCGGTGCGGTGGGCATGGCGCTGGGATGGCGGCACGATCAGATCGGCGATGTCGCGGCCGAGCGCTTCCTCGCGCGCGTAGCCGAAGGTGTGTTCGGCGGCGCCATTCCATTTGGTGACAATGCCGCTGTTATCGCAACTAACGAAGGGATCGGGCGCGTACTCCAGAATGCTGCTGATCAGGGATTCGCTGTCGCGGATGGCCTTCTGGGCGCTTTCGCGCTCGGCCATCAGCTCATGAAAGGCGTTACTCAATTCGCCGATTTCGTCGGCGCGGTGTAGTTGCAGCGCACCGATGCCGGCGGCGCCGGCGCGGATGGCGCTGATATTGCGGTGCAGCCGGTCGAATGGCCGCAGCAGCGTGCGGATTGCCAGCCAGGCCACCAGGCCGGCGACGGCGGCAAAGAGGGCGGCGGCCAGCATGGCGTGCCTGCGCATCTGGATCATCGGCGCGAAGGCCTCGTCCACCGGGAAGCGCGCGCCGATGATCCAGTCGGCCTGCCGCAGATGCTTGTAGGCGTAAATGCCTTCGCTGCCATCCTGGTTGACGGCCTCGGTCCAGCCCTCGAAGCCGCGCAGCGCCATGTCGGTGGCGCGGTCGTGGTCACCATGGGCGTTGATGTGCTCCAGCAGCCGTTTCTGGTCCGGATGATGCAGCAGAATGCCATCTTTGGTCATGATAAACATGAAGCCAGTCTTGCCAGGCTTTTGTACCGCAATCTGTTCGAGCAGGGCGGCGTTGGTCAGGCCGATGCTGCCGCCCAGTAGCATGGCGGTGTGGCCGCGCGCATCCGGCACTGGCTGAAGGATGGTGATCGACGGCTGACCGGTCAATATACTGGTATCGGGCGGCGCGATGGTGGCGTTGCCGCTGGCCAGCGCGTTTTCGAGCAAGGCGCGGCGGCGCGGATTGATCGCCGGCGTCGCTTCGGCGCGGTCGCCTTGCGTATGCAGCAGCGTGCCGTGGCGGGTGAAAACGTGCAGACTGTCGAACGCGCCGCGTGCCACCGGATGGCGCGCGACAAAGGCTTGCAACACCGCTGGATCTTCGCCGGCGCCGAACGGGATAGTGTCGGCCAGGCTGGCCAGCAGTGTCTTGTGCGCCGCCAGTTGCGCGTCAACCTGCGCGGCGGCGGCGGACAGCTGCGCGTACTGCTGGTTGCCGATGACGGCGCGCATGTCGCGTTCCGCCAGCAGCAGCGCGGCCAGCGTGACCACCAGCGTGGCGGTCAGAACCAGCATCACCACAACGGCGGTCATGCGAAATTTGAGGCTACGCGGTAACGTTGCAAGAAAGGGCATGGTGCGTCAGGTGGTCTGCGGTGGCGTTGAGTATGTCACACCCGACCTGCCGTCACAATGCGCGCTGTCGCCATGCCACAGTCCGCTTGCCCACTGCAATCCGCTTGCGAAGCTGTCGTCACATGCTGTATACTTGCAATAAGCTTTAAGCAATATGCAACAAAAACATTGCCTTGGTAGGGCTGGATGTTCGGAAGGGCTGGTGTTCGATTGAACGCAAGCCCTTTTTGTTTGCCTGGGGTTTCGCTAGAATGCGGCGACCTTTTTTTGCCCCAGGAAATTATGTATCGGATCCAGCGCGCCGTGGCGCTTACCACACTGGCTTGCGGCCTGTTCGCCGCCAGCCTCGCCGCCGCCGGCGAATGCCCGGCCCACTATGTCGATGGCCGCCTGCCCGAAATCAGCAATACCAAAATGACGGCCGCCACCACCGAGCTGTGCTACGAGGTGTTCGGCGTCATGCACTCGGGCATTACTCGCACGCCACTGTGGTCGGCCGAACATCTGACCGCGCAAAACCTTGCATCGGCGAAGAATCTGTCGCGGGAGAACTCCTTCCACCCGGAATCGCGCTTGCCGGCCCAGGCCCGCGCCGAACTGGCCGATTACGCCCGTAGCGGCTTCGACCGTGGCCACATGGCGCCGAACGGCGACATGCCGGACCGGACCTCCCAGCACGAGAGTTTTACGCTGGCCAATATGGTCCCGCAGGATGCCGAGGTCAACCGCCATATCTGGGCCGGTATCGAGGGCGTGGTGCGCAAGATGGCGCAAAAGGAGGGTGACTTGTATGTCATTACCGGTCCGGCCTTCATCGGTGGCAATCTGCAGAAAGTCGGCAATGTGCTGGTGCCGACGCATTTGTATAAACTGGTGTACAGCCCGCGTCAGGGCGCCGGCGCCGCGTTCTTTATCGCCAACCGCGCCGATGCGCAATATGAAACCTTGAGCATCGCCCAACTGGAAGAGAAGGTCGGCATCAACTTGTTGCCATCGTTGACGCCGGCGCAAAAGGCGGTGGTGCTGCGCCTGCCTAACGTGCGACAACGCAAGGAGAAGAAATGAGCAAATTTATTCCCTACAAGAACGAATCGGACGTGCTGCACATCGGCGGGCTGATGATTGAGAACCGCCTGGACCGCATCACCATCAGCGGTGATATCGACCTCACCGCCGACCAGGCCGGCCTGGCGGACGCCCGCGCGCTGGGTCAGTTGCTGGTGGACGTGGTGGCCAAACTGGAAGCCCAGTCCCTGCCGGCTCGGCTGCCGCCGGCCGCCAACACCATCGTTGCCAATCCATTCGAGTAGGGCGTTGCTGCTAGGCACTTTTTTGCCTGGGCAGCGAGTGGTGCCGTGATGAATGATGCTATTCTGCATCTACGTTTTTCACCGTGCAGATTGCGCCATGAGCCTCACCACTGGAAATAATTCGATCGATGCGCTGGTGTATTCCAGCTGGAATGCCCAAGCGGGCCAGGCCGTCATTTTGACTTACAGTTTCCTGACCGCCGTGCCAGCCAGTGCCTCGACGGACGATGCGAACGGTTTCGCGCCGATGACGGCAATTCAGATGGCGGGCGTGCGCACGGCGATGGCGGCTTGGGCCGCCGTGGCAAACATCACGTTCCGGGAGGTGGCGTCCGGCGGCGATATCGAGCTGGGCACCAATGACCAGGGCCAGAGCAGCAGCGGCTATGCTTACTTGCCCGATGGTCGCCATTACTCAACGCCGCTGTATTTGAATAACACGGTGCGGGAAAATGCGAATTTCACGGCAGGCACGTTTGGCTTGTCGGTGCTGATCCACGAGCTGGGCCATACGCTGGGTCTGAAGCACCCGGGTGACTACGATTCGACCGGTGGCCAGGTCGATGGACCGTTCCTGCCGAGCGCCACGGACAACCTCGACTATACGCAGATGTCGTATCACCAGGGCGCCGGCTACAAGCTGAACGGATTGTATGGCAGCACGCCGATGTTGTACGACATCCAGGCCATGCAGTATCTGTATGGCGCCAACATGAGCTATCACACCGGCAGCGACACCTATCGCTTTGTCAATGGCTCGGCGCTGCAAACCATTTGGGATGCCGGCGGCACCGACACCCTGGACTTCTCGGCAACCACCGGCTCCACCCTCATCAACCTCAATGCCGGCACCTTCAGTTCCACCGCGCCCGGCTACAACAATATCTCGATCGCCTACAACGTCACCATCGAGCGCGCGATCGCCGGTAGCGGCGGCGCGACCATTTATGCCAATGCGGCCGGCAACGTCATCATCGGCGGCGCCGGCAACGACGTGATTTATCTCGGCGCAGGCAGCGATCGGGTCACCGGCAAAGGCGGTTCGGACACCGTGGTGCTGTCTAAGGTGCTGTCGAGTTACCTGCTGGGCGGCACCTTGGGCAATTTGAGCGTCAGCGGCGAGGGCGTCGACACGCTGACCGGCATCAGCAAGCTGCAGTTCAGCGATACCGCCATCCAACTGTCCAACTACGCTTCGCTGCTGGTCGGCTCGGACAATAACGATGTGTTCAGCGCCACCGCCGGCAATCAGCTCATCTCCGGCGGTCCCGGCCGCGACACGCTGGTGCTGAGCGGTAACGAAAGCGGCTACAAGCTGGCTTCGAGCGGTTCGGCGGTCACGCTCACCGACCTTGCTGAAACGAATGGCAGCGACTTCCTGACGGGCGTCGAGCGGCTGAAGTTTGCCGATGGCATGGTCGCGCTGGACACGCTAAGCGGTGCCGGCTCGATCTATCGGCTGTACGGTGCCGTGCTCAACCGCGCGCCGGAGAAGGTTGGCATGGGCTACTGGATAAGCGCGATAGACCAGGGCATTAGCCTGAATCGGATTGCCGAGGACTTCATCAGTAGCCCCGAGTTCACCGCCTTATATGGTGCCAACCCCGCCAACACGGCTTTTCTGACCGCGCTGTACAGCAACGTGCTGCACCGCGCGCCGGATGCGGCCGGCTTGCAGTACTGGGAAGCGGCGATGGCGAGTGGTAGCGCCACGCGCAGCGAAGTGCTGACCGGATTTTCGGAGTCGCCGGAGTACGCCGGCATGATGGCGCAGGTGATCGGCGCTGGCATTTCCTACACACCCTACACGGGCTAAGACGACGCGCCCGGCAGGCTGATGCGGTTGCGGCCCATGTGCTTGGCGCGGTACAGCGCCGAATCGGCCGTCGCCACCAGCTGGCTGGGATCGGTTTCCGGCGCGGCCAGGGCGGTCGCCGCGCCGATACTCACCGTCACCACATGCTGTTCGCAGCCCAGGTTGGGCAGCCGTAATTGCTCGACCCGGCAGCGGATGCGCTCGGCCACGATGGCCGCGCCTTTCAATGACTGGTTCGGCAGGATCACCGCGAATTCCTCGCCGCCATAACGCGCCACCAGGTCGTTGGTGCGCATCTCGCTCGCCACCGCGCTGGCGATGCGTTGCAGGCACTCGTCGCCGCCGAGATGGCCGTAGGCGTCGTTGTATTGCTTGAAATTGTCCACGTCCACCATCAGCAGCGACAGCGGCTGCGGGTTGCGCAGCGCGCGCTGCCATTCGGCGTTCAGCGTGTCGTCGAAGCAGCGGCGGTTGGCCAGGCCGGTCAGGCCGTCACGCGTGGCCAGCTGTTCCAGCGCCACCTGCGCGCGTTTCTCGTCGGTGATGTCGCGCAGCGTTTCCGCCACCGCCACCAGCTTGCCGTGGCTGTCGAAGATCGGGCTGGCGTCGGCCGCCAGGTAGCGGCTGCGGCCGATGCGCGGCATGTCGCACCAGTTTTCCGCGCACAGGTTGTGGTCGGCATCGCTGCGCCGGCCGTGCTGGCGGAACAGTCGATGCAGGTCGGTGGCGTCGCCCTGGATCACCAGATCGGCCAGCGTCGGGCGTTGCTCGTGGTAGAAGCTTTTCCAGTGGTCCGCGGTGCCCAGCACTTCCCACGCCGCCGTGCCGGTCAGCCGCTCACAGGCGCGGTTCCAGATGATGACCTTGCCAGCGAGGTCGAGGACGAAGGTGGGTATCACCAGCAATTCCATCAGCTTGAGGGCGAAGCCGTGCTGCTGGTCTGCCTGCGAAAACTCCATCAGGTGCTGAATTTTGGGTGTTCCTGTCATGGCGGGCCTTGGTCGTTATCAGGGAAGAGGAAAGGACATGCTGAGGGCGGTGCCGGCGCCGGGCGTGCTGGCGATGTCGAACCGGCCGCCGGCCTCGGCGACGCGCTGGGCGATGCCGCGCAGGCCGTGTCGGCGACGTCCGCCGTCGAGGGCTTGCTGCCGCGGCAGACCGACGCCGTTGTCACGCACCGTGAGATTGATGCTGCGGCCCTGGCGACAGAAGGCGACGCACACTTCGGATGCCTGCGCGTGACGCACGATATTGCTCAGCGATTCCTGCAGCACGCGGTAGACCACGTTGTCCATGCCGCCACTGGGCGTGGCGGCGAAGGCGCCCGGCGCGGCGTCAAGCCGGCAGCGGATGCCGCTCAGTTGGGTAAATTCGGCAATTTGTTGCTGGACCGCGCCTTCCAGACCGGATTCCAGCGCTTCGGCATGTAAATCGTGGACAATGGAGCGCATGGCGCGGGTGGCTTGCTGCTGCCGTTCCTCCATCCGCGCCAGTTGCGGGCGCAGGGCCGGATGCTGACGGGCCAGTGTGCCGGCCTCCAGGCCGAGCGCCAGCAAGTGCTGGCCGAGATCGTCATGCAGGTCGCGCGCGATGCGGCGTCGCTCGGCATCGCGCAACGATTGCTGGCTGGCGGCGAGGCGCGCGATCTGCTGACGCGCTTCGGTCAGTTCGTGCTGCATGACCAGGCACTGTCGCCACCACAGCCACAGGGCGGCGGCGCACACCAGCAGGCCGGCGCAGGCGCCAATGACGTCGATTTCAAGCAGGGGCGGGGCGTAGCGCATGATGTACCTCCCAGGATGGACCCACGAGCTACCTTAGCTCGCTGACCTGGTGAAAGCATTGTGGAAAGTCAACTTCTGTTGCTGCTTTCCGGAAATGTGTGGCGTGAGATATAATCGAGGGTTGTCCTATCAGGAACTATCGTGACTTACAGCATCAAAGAGATTTTCTACACGTTGCAGGGGGAGGGCGCCCACGCTGGCCGTCCGGCGGTGTTTTGCCGCTTCGCCGGCTGCAACCTGTGGACCGGCCGTGAAAGCGACCGCGCCAGCGCCATCTGCCAGTTCTGCGACACCGACTTTGTCGGCACCGACGGCGAAGGCGGCGGCAAGTTCAAATCGCCGGAGGAACTGGCCGCGACCATCAACGCGCTGTGGCCGGAGAGTTATACCGCCAGCAAGTATGTGGTGTTCACCGGCGGCGAGCCGCTGCTGCAGCTGGATGCGCCGCTGATCGACGCCATGCACGCGGTCGGCTTCACCATCGCCATCGAAACCAATGGCACGCTGCCGGTGCCGGAAGGCGTCGACTGGATCTGCGTCAGCCCGAAGATGGGCTCGGAACTGGTGGTGAAGAAGGGCAGCGAGATCAAGGTGGTGATTCCGCAGACGAATCAGGATTTGTCCGTCTACGAACAGCTGGATTTCGAGAATTTCTTTGTTCAGGCGATGGACGGCCCGCTGGCCGAGTTCAATACCAAGCTGGCCATCGACACCTGCAAGCGCAACCCGAAGTGGAAGCTGAGCTTGCAAACCCACAAACTTTTACAGATACCTTGAATTTAGGCTTTACCTCATGCTGACCATTACCCGCAAGCTGGAATTCGACGCCGGCCACCGCATCCCCGACCACAAGAGCCAGTGCCGCAATCTGCACGGCCACCGCTACACGCTGGAAATCACGCTGACCGGCAATATCATCGACGTTGAAGGCAACTCCGACAACGGCATGATCATGGACTTCTCGGACATCAAGGCGCTGGCCAAGGAACACCTGGTCGACGTTTGGGACCACGCATTCATCGTCTACGAGAAGGACCATGCCGTACGTGAATTCCTGGCGACGTTGCCCGACCACAAAACCGTGGTCATCGACCGCATTCCGACCGTGGAAAACCTGGCGCAGGTGGCCTTCGGCATTCTGAAGGCGGCCTACAAAGACCGCTACGGCACCGGTCTGCACTTGCACAAGCTGGTGCTGCACGAAACGCCGAACTGCTGGGCAGAAATCACCGATGGCGTCTGACGCCTACATGCGCCTGGCGCTGGAACAGGCGCAACAGGCGTGGAACCTGGGCGAGGTGCCGGTCGGCGCCGTGGTCGTCAAGGATGGCGAGGTGATCGCCGTCGGCTGCAACCAGCCGATCGGCAAGCACGATCCGACCGCGCATGCGGAAATCGTCGCGCTGCGCGCGGCGGCGGCGAAATTGGGTAACTATCGCTTGCCCGGCTGTGAACTGTATGTGACGCTGGAACCGTGCGTCATGTGCTCGGGCGCGATGATGCATGCGCGCCTGGCGAAAGTGGTGTTCGGCGCCGCCGACCCGAAAACCGGCGCTTGCGGCTCCGTGGTGAATCTGTTCGAGCAGGCGCAACTCAATCATCACACGGAAATCGAAGGCGGCGTGCTGGCCGACGAGTGCGGCGCCATGCTGAAGCAGTTTTTCGCCGCGCGCCGCGCCGCGCTCGCGGCAGCCAGACGCGCCGTGCCGGAGTAAAAGTGGTATGCTCGATCCCAAGTATTTGAATGGGATGGAGGGACCTCGCTTTGGCTACCGCGCATGCAAACGGCATCACGATTGCCTACGAAACCAGTGGTAATCCGCATGATCCGCCGGTGCTGCTGATCATGGGGCTGGGGATGCAGTTGATCGCCTGGCCGCGGGATCTGGTGGATGGGCTGGTTGAGCAGGGCTACTACGTGATTCGCTTCGACAACCGGGATATTGGGCTGTCCACCAAACTTCATCATCACAAAAAGCCGAGCCTGTGGCGGGCGTATCTGAAATCGCTGCTGGGCTGGAAGCAGGCTGTTCCTTACACGCTCAACGATATGGCGGACGATGCCGCCGGCTTGCTCGATGCGCTCGGCATCGACCGGGCGCACATCATCGGCATGTCGATGGGCGGCATGATCGCCCAGATATTCGCGTCGCGCTTCGCGGGGCGCACGCTCAGCCTGACTTCCATCATGTCCAGCAGCGGCCGGCGCGGTTTGCCCGGCCCGACGCCGGCGGCGCGCATGGCGCTGATGCGGCCGCCCGCCTATCCCGCTAACCGTCACGAGGTGGTGGAGCGGGGTGTGGCGATCTTCCGGCTGATCGGCAGCCCGTCTTTCCCGACGCCGGAACGCGCGCTGCGTGCCGCCATCGAGCGAGCGCTCGACCGCAGTGTCAGCCCGGACGGCATGGTGCGCCAGCTGTTGGCCATTGTCGCGAGTGGCGACCGCACGCCGCTGCTGCGCAAGATCCGTTGTCCGGCGCTGGTGATCCATGGCGCGGCCGATCCGCTGGTCCCGGTGGCGTGCGGCATCGATACCGCGCAGGCGATACCGGGCGCGCGCCTGCATATCATCGAGGGCATGGGCCACGATTTGCCGGCGCAACTGACCGAACGTCTGCTGGCCTTGCTGGACCAGCACCTGCGCGGTAATATGACGCCGGACCTTCCTCCGCTGACGGCGCATCGCGCGGGCAGCGGCACACATCACTGACAGAGATATTGTGAGCACTTCGACTATCGGTATCGCGATTGCGGCGCCCAGCGGCCGCCCGCCTGACAACGACGCTTTCCTGCAAGGCGTGCAACGGCTGGAGCGGCAGGGCTTCCGGGTTCACAACTATTACGACGACGACAAGAAATTCCAGCGCTTCGGCGGCACCGACGCGTGGCGTCTGGCGCAACTGAACGCGGCGGCGTCCGATCCGCAGGTCCAGCTGGTGATCGCGCTGCGCGGCTCCTACGGCATGTCGCGCCTGCTGCCGATGATCGATTTTCACAAGATGGCCGACAGCGGCAAGCTGTTTGTCGGCTACAGCGACTTCACCGCCTTTCAGATGCCGTTGATGAAGCAGACCGGCCGGATCAGTTTCGCCGGGCCTATGATCTGCGATGACTTCATTCGTCCGGAGCCGGTGGAGTACACCTTGCGCCAGTTCTGGGATTGTCTGCGTGGACCGACGCACGCGGTGCGCGGCGCGGTGGCGGAGGGCGGGACGGATAACCCGCTGGTCAATGTCAGCGGCCGGCTGTGGGGCGGCAATCTGGCGATGATGGTCAGCCTGCTCGGCACACCGTATTTTCATGTGCTGGAGGATGGCATCTGCTTCATCGAGGATGTCGGCGAGCATCCGTACCGTGTGGAACGCATGGTGCTGCAACTGTTCTACGCCGGCGCGCTGGACGGCCAGCGGGCGCTGGTGCTGGGCGACTTCTCCGCCTACAAGCTGAATCCGATGGACAATGGTTACGACTTCGAGGCGATGGTGGCCTATTTGCGCGAGCGGCTGCCGATGCCGGTGCTCACCGGCCTGCCGTTCGGTCACATCAAGGAGCGGGCGACGCTGCCGTATGGCGGTCTGGCGCATCTGGTTTCCGGCGAGCGTGCTTTCGAGCTGACCATCAGCGACTATCCGACGTTGTAGTCAGCCCTTGGGGAGGGCTGGGTGATCAGGGCCTGAGGTGGTTCAATTGGTGTAAGTGCTTGTTTTGTATGGCATAACACGCAAAGCGCCTGGTGTACTGTATAATCTCGCCTTTCCGCTATACCCATTCTGCAAGGTCCAATTCCACAATGCTCTCTACAGCAAACATCACGATGCAATTCGGCGCCAAGCCGTTGTTTGAAAACATCTCCGTCAAGTTCGGCGATGGCAACCGTTATGGCCTGATCGGCGCCAACGGTTGTGGCAAGTCCACTTTCATGAAAATCCTCGGCGGCGACCTCGAACCGTCGGCCGGCAACGTGATGCTGGATGTGAACGAGCGTCTGGGTAAGCTGCGCCAGGACCAGTTCGCCTATGAGGAAATGCGCGTGCTGGACGTGGTCATGATGGGTCACACCGAGATGTGGGCCGCCATTTCCGAACGCGACGCGATTTACGCCAACCCGGACGCCACCGACGACGACTACATGCGCGCCGCCGACCTGGAAGGCAAAGTGTCCGAGTACGACGGCTACACCGCCGAATCGCGCGCCGGTGAGCTGCTGCTGGGCGTGGGCATCGCCATCGACCTGCACCAGGGGCCGATGAGCGCCGTCTCGCCGGGCTGGAAACTGCGCGTGCTGCTGGCGCAGGCGCTGTTCTCGAATCCGGACATCCTGCTGCTCGACGAACCGACCAATAACCTGGACATCAACACCATCCGCTGGCTGGAAGATGTGCTCAACGAGCGCAACTCCACCATGATCATCATCTCCCACGATCGCCACTTCCTGAATCAGGTGTGCACCCACGTGGCGGACATGGACTACGGCACGCTGAAGATCTATCCGGGCAACTACGACGACTACATGCTGGCATCGACCCAGGCGCGTAACCAGCAGCTGGCCAACAACGCCAAGGCGAAAGAGAAAGTCGCCGAACTGCAGGACTTCGTGCGCCGCTTCTCGGCCAACAAGTCCAAGGCCCGTCAGGCGACGTCGCGCGCCAAGATGATCGACAAGATCAAGGTGGAAGATATCAAACCATCGTCGCGCGCCTATCCGTTCGTGCGCTTCGAAGGCGAGAAGAAGCTGCACCGCCTGGCGGTGGAGACCGAAGGCCTGAGCAAAAAATACGACCGCACACTGTTCAATAACTTCAGCATCATGGTGGAAGCGGGCGAGCGCATTGCCATCATCGGCGCCAACGGCGCCGGTAAGACCACGCTGCTGCGCTGCATCGGCGGCGAGGACATCACCGGTCTGAACGCGGATCACGGTACCGTCAAGTGGGCGGAAAACGCCAACGTCGGCTACATGCCGCAAGACCCGACTGAGGATTTCGCCAAAGAGATTACGCTGACCGACTGGATGGGCAAGTGGACCAAGGAGGGCGACGATGATCAGGCGGTGCGCTCGATCCTCGGCCGGCTGCTGTTCGGCGGCGACGAGGTGAAGAAGTCGGTCACCGTGCTGTCCGGCGGTGAGAAGGGCCGCATGATGTACGGTAAGCTGATGCTGGGCCGTCACAACGTGCTGCTGCTGGACGAACCGACCAACCACATGGACATGGAATCGATCGAGTCGCTCAACATCGCGCTGGACAAATACGCCGGCACGCTGGTCTTCGTTTCGCACGACCGTGAATTCGTGTCGTCGCTGGCGACCCGCATCATCGAGATCAAAGACAATGAAGTCGTCGATTTCCGCGGCGGCTACGAGGATTATCTGACCAGCCAAGGCATCGATTAAACCACCATGCAAGCCATCGAGATCAAACCCGTCGAGTATGAGCATCCACAAGACGGCGCCAGCTGCGTTGCCCATGCGTGGGCGCGCACGCCAGCGACTCCCAGCGCCGAACAGCGCGTGGAACTCAAGGAACGTATCAAGCGCCTGCTGAAGGAAAAGCAGGCGGTTCTGGTGTCGCACTACTACGTGGACGCCGATCTGCAGGATCTGGCTGAGGAAACCGGTGGCTGCGTTTCCGACTCGCTGGAGATGGCGCGCTTCGGCCGCGATCATCCGGCCAAAACGCTGATCGTCGCCGGCGTGCGCTTCATGGGCGAAACCGCCAAGATTCTGAGCCCGGAAAAACGCATCCTGATGCCGGACCTGGACGCCACCTGCTCGCTGGATCTGGGCTGCCCGGCCGATGAATTCACCGCCTTTTGCGATCAGCATCCGGACCGCACGGTGGTGGTGTATGCCAACACCAGTGCCGCCGTCAAGGCGCGCGCCGACTGGATGGTAACGTCGTCGATCGGCCTGGAGATCGTCAAGCACCTGCACGAGCAGGGCAAGAAAATTCTGTGGGCGCCGGACAAGCATCTGGGCTCCTACATCCAGAAGCAGACCGGCGCCGACATGCTGCTGTGGCAGGGCTCCTGCCTGGTGCATGATGAATTCAAGGGCGTTGAGCTGGACCTGCTGAAGGCGCAGTATCCGGACGCCAAGGTGCTGGTGCACCCGGAGTCGCCGGCCAATGTGGTGGCGCTGGCCGATGTCGTCGGCTCGACCACGCAGATCATCAACGCCGCCGTGACGATGGACGCCGACACCTTCATCGTCGCCACCGACAACGGCATTCTGCACAAGATGCAGGCCGCCGCGCCGAACAAGCGCTTCATCGTCGCGCCGACCGCCGGCAACAGCGCCACCTGCAAGAGCTGCGCGCACTGCCCATGGATGGCGATGAACGGCCTGCAGAATCTGGCCGACCTGCTGGAGAATATCGACAGCCCGGCGATCAGCGCTGCCAATGAAGTCTTCGTCGATGCGGAAGTCGGCAAGCAGGCGGTGACCTCGATCACCCGCATGCTGGACTTCGCTGCGGCCAGAAAAGCCAAGGTGCAGCCAGGTCCGGATCTGGCGCAAGAAGCACAACTGTTTTCGGGAATCGGTCCGGCATGAGTACTCTGATCAACAAATTCGCGCCGTTTGATGACGCATTGAAGTCGGCTTTCGAGGCCAATCTGTTGGCCGCGTTGCTGGAAGACGTGGGCAGTGGCGACCTGACCGGCCTGCTGGTGCCGGAAGGCGGTCGCGCCAAGGCGCGCGTGATCGTGCGCGAAGACGCGGTGCTATGCGGCGCGCCGTGGTTTGAAGGCGTGATGAACTGCATGCAGGCCGGGATCGAAGTCGGTTGGCGGTATGCGGAAGGCGATTTGATGAAGGCCGACAGCGTGGTCTGCACCATCGAAGGCCCGGCGCGCGCGCTGCTGACGGCGGAACGCGGCGCCCTCAATTTCATGCAGCTGCTGTCCGGCGTGGCCACAGCCACCCGCAAGTACGTGGACGTTATCGCCGGCACCCGCGCCGCGATTCTCGACACCCGCAAGACCTTGCCGGGTCTGCGCCTGGCGCAGAAGTACGCGGTGCGCGTGGGTGGCGGTCAGAATCAGCGCCTGGCGCTGTACGACGGCATCCTGATCAAGGAAAACCATATCGCGGCGGCGGGCGGCATCACCAATGCGGTGCTGGCGGCCAAGGCGCTGAACAAGGGTGTGTCCATCCAGGTGGAGGTGGAATCGCTCGATGAGCTGAAGGAAGCACTGGATGCCGGCGCCGTCTCGATCCTGCTGGATAACTTCAGCACCGATATGATGCGCGAGGCGGTGACGCTGAACACCGGTCGCGCGTTGCTGGAGGCTTCCGGCGGCATCAACTTCGATACCGTGCGCGCGATTGCGGAAACGGGCGTCGACCGCATCTCCATCGGCAGCCTGACCAAGGACATTCGGGCCACCGATTATTCTTTGCGCATCGTCGGCTAAGCCGCGTAGAATAAAACGAAGGACGCCGGATTCCCGGCAGAGGAGGACCGCTTGCGGAATGCACGTCGGTTGTATTTGACTGGCCTATGCGGCATGGCGCTGAGCGCGCTGCCGTTTTTGTCATTTGCACGCCCACCAGCGGTGCGCGAGCTGGTGGCCGCCGGCACCCGCAACGAAGGCATCTTCGAGCGCAACGACAACGGCGAGTTCTCCGGCATGGCGGTGGAGTTAATCCGGCTGCTGGCGCAACGCCACGGCTATCAGGTCCGTTTCCAGATTTATCCGTGGCGCCGTGCGCTGGAAGTGGTCGCCGGCGGCCAGGCCGACATACTGGCGGCGGCATACAAGACGCCTGAACGGCAGCGGGTCATGCGCTACAGCCAGCAGGATTTCTTCCGCGATGAACTGGCGTTTTACGGGCGTATCGACGGCTTGCCGCTTTGGCAGGGAGACTATGCGTTGCTGGAAGGGCGGCGCATCGCCGTCATCAACGGCTGGAGCTATGGTCCGGCATTCGCCCGCGCCGCACCGCAACTGCTGATCAGTGTGACCAATACAGTGGCCAACGGCTTGCGCATGCTGGAACGCGGCCATGTCGAACTGTTTGCCTCCAACCGGCGCGATACCGAACCGGCGTTGACGGCGCTGGGCCTGCAGGACAAGGTAATGGCGCTGGCGCCGCTGATCGATGTACAGCAAGCCTACTTCACTTTTCCGCTTACGCCGCGTTACCCCGAGCTGACGGCGCAGATGGATCAGATGTTATTGGAGATGAAGAAGAATGGCGAGCTGCAAAAGCTGGCGCGCCGCAATGGCGCTATACCGCCTTGATCGACTTGCGCATTTTCGATAGCGGGACTTTGACGTCGCCTTGCAAAGTGATTTCGATCGGTTCAACGACCTCGAACCCGCAGGCGGTGTACAGTGGCACACCGGGCATGGTGGCTGCCAGTTCCAGCGTGTGAAAGCCGCCGGCGGCGGCAGCCTCGGTGCAGTGTTGCAGCAGCATGCGACCCAGGCCTTGTCGCGCCGCCGATGGCTCGACGAAGAACGCGCGGATGCGCGCCGGCTCGGTGGCCGGGTCCAGCAGCGGATCGGCGCCTTGCTTGGTGCGGTCGGCGCCGAATAGCGTGCTGCGTTTGCTCCAGCCGCCACATGCCGCCAGCCGGCCATCTTTCTCGATGACGAAGTAGGTCTGATCCGCCACCAGTTGGGTGTCCACGCCAAACACGTAACGCGTTACCGCTTGCGCCTGCTCGGGCGTGTAAAAACCCGCGCTCAATTCAATGCCGGAGCGCGCGATCAGCGCCTCCATGGCGGGAATGTCGGCGTGCGTGGCGTGGCGGACCGCGATCATTTTCGTGCCGGCGGCGTGAGGATGGTCGGCAAGGCCTTGGCCAGCGTTTCCGGATAATCGCGGCTGAAGTGCAGGCCGCGGCTTTCACGGCGCAGCAGGGCGCTGCTGACGATCAGGCTCGCCACGTCGACCAGGTTGCGCAACTCCAGCAGATCGTGCGTGACGCGGAAGTTGCGGTAGTACTCGTCGATTTCTTCCTTCAGCATCGTGATGCGGTGCTGGGCGCGCTCCAGGCGCTTGGTGGTGCGCACGATGCCGACGTAATTCCACATGAAACGGCGCAGCTCATCCCAGTTGTGCGAGATGACGACTTCCTCGTCGGCGTCGCTGACGCGGCTTTCGTCCCAGTCCGGCAGATAAGGCACTTCGCCTTTTTCCTTGGCGGTGATGTCCAGCGCGCAGGCGCGGCCGATCACCACGCATTCCAGCAGCGAGTTGCTGGCCAGGCGGTTGGCGCCGTGCAGGCCGGTGCAGGCGGTTTCGCCCACCGCGTACAGGCCGGGCAGGTCGGTGCGGCCGTGCATGTCGGTGACCACGCCGCCGCAGGTGTAGTGCGCGGCCGGCACCACCGGAATCGGTTCCTTGGTGATGTCGATGCCCAGCTCCATGCAGCGGGCGTAAATGGTCGGGAAGTGCTCGATCAGGAATTCGGCGGACTTGTGGCTGATGTCCAGGTGGACGTAATCCAGACCGCGCTTTTTGATCTCAAAGTCGATGGCGCGCGCCACCACGTCGCGCGGCGCCAGTTCGGCGCGCTCGTCATGCGCCAGCATGAAGCGCTGGCCGGCGGCGGCGCCGGCTTCCGGCGGCAGTTTGAGCAAGCCGCCTTCGCCGCGAATGGCCTCGGTGATCAGGAAGGACTTGGCGTAGGGGTGATACAGGCAGGTCGGGTGGAACTGGATGAATTCCATGTTCGACACGCGGCAGCCGGCGCGCCAGGCCATGGCGATGCCGTCGCCGCTGGCGGTGTCTGGATTGGTGGTGTACAGGTACACTTTGCCGGCGCCACCGGTACACATCACCGTGTGTTCGGCCGCAAAGGTGTGCACCTGGCCGGTCTTCTCGTCCTGTACATACAGGCCGTAGCACTTCGGCTGGGCGTTTTTCTTTGCCGGGTGGACTTTGTCCGAGGTAATCAGGTCGATGGCGCAATGGTGTTCGAACAGGGTGATGTTCGGGTGGGCGCGCACTTTTTCTTCCAGCGTGGTCTGCACCGCGTTGCCGGTGGCGTCGGCGGCGTGGATGATGCGGCGCTGGCTGTGGCCGCCCTCGCGGGTCAGGTGAAAGCCCAGTTCCGCCGATTCGTCGCGGGTAAACGGCACGCCTTGCTCGATCAGCCATTCGATCGCTTCGCGGCCATGCTCGACGATGTAGCGGGTGGCGCCTTCGTCACACAGGCCGCCGCCGGCGATCAGCGTGTCGTCGATGTGCTGGTTGTGGCTGTCACCGGAGTCCAGCACGGCGGCGATGCCGCCCTGGGCCCAGTTGCTGGCGCCGTCCTTCAGGGCACGTTTGGAAATAATCGCTACGGTACGCGTCTCTGCCAGATGCAGGGCGACTGACAGGCCGGCCAAGCCGCTGCCGACAATTGCAACATCAAATTTCATGATTACGTCGTTACTCGAAGGTAAATGAACCATGACTATAGTCCATTTGTCACAGTTCCGTCATAAAAAGCCCTTCTGACGACGGGGATTGCGTGACGGTTGTGTAGGCTCAAAGTGGCGTTGCAGCGCTTGCGCATCATGAAAGCTCCTTTTTGGGAGCGTATCGTGATCAGGATCTTTCATCATTATGTGTCGAAGATAGCCTTCATGCTGTTGCTGCTGGAGCTATGTATTCTGCTTGCCGCCGCGGTCGCCAGCGCGCCGTTGTGGTTGTCGAACCAGAGCCAGCTGTATCTGCCGGCGTTGGCGTTTGCGCTGGTGATGGTGTTCAGCATGGGCACCTTGGGCATGTATCAGCACGATCAATCGCGTGAACATATCAAAAGCACTTGCCTGCGCATCATGCCGTCCTTCGTGCTGGGATTTTGTCTGATGCATTTGCTGGCGGTGCTGTTGCCGGCGATGCAACTGGGACGGCCGGGCAGCATGGTGTTTCTGCTGAGCGGCGGCGCCGTGCTGCTGGCGCGGCTGGTGGTGTTCACCTCGGCGCAATCGAGCATGCTGGAACAGCGCCTGATTATCGTCGGCGATGGCGCCCTCGCGCGAGAATGCCTGGCGCTTGCCGGCAGCAGCGCCGGTTTTCATCCATTTCGCGTGGTGGGCTTCGTGCCGGTGCAGGGGGAGATGCGGGCGGTGCCGCCCGCCATGTTGCTGCCCGCCGACCTGCCGCTGCTTACGTTGGCGCGGCGCTACGCCGCCGACGAAATCGTGGTGACGGTGAGCGATCGCCGCAACGGCGCCTTCCCGGTGCGCCAGTTGCTGGAGTGCGCGCTGGGCGGCGTACCGGTGACCGACGCCGCCAGCTTCTTTGAACGCGAAGCCTGTCAGATCCGGGTGGATTCGCTGCAGCCCAGCTATCTGATTTTTGGCGGCGGCTTCGATCAGAGCCTGTTGCGCGCCACCGTCAAGCGGCTGTTCGACCTGTTGGCCAGCGCCGCCATCGTTGTACTGGCGGCGCCGGTGATGCTGTTCACCGCGCTGGCGATCAAGATCGAGGACGGAGGTCCGGTGTTTTACCGGCAGGAGCGGGTAGGCCGCGATATGCGTCTGTTTAAGGTACTGAAATTCCGCAGCATGCGCCAGGATGCGGAGCGCGATGGCCGGCCGAAATGGGCAGAGCAGGACGATCCGCGAGTGACTGCGGTCGGGCACTGGATACGCAAGCTGCGCATCGACGAACTGCCGCAGATGCTGAATGTGTTCAAGGGCGAGATGAGTTTTGTCGGGCCGCGGCCGGAGCGGGCGTATTTCGTCGAGCAGTTGTGCGAGCAAATTGCGTATTACAACGTGCGGCATGGGATCAAGCCTGGCATCACCGGCCTGGCGCAGGTACGCTACCGCTATGGCGCGTCGGTGGAGGATGCGCTGCAAAATGTGCTGGGCTTGAGCTTCAAGGAGAACTGTCCGGACCTGCGCAATTCCAAGGTGGCCGACCTGATCCACGAGCTGGAATCCTACGGCCTGCACGTTCACGTGCACGATCCCGTCGCCGATGCCGACGAGGCCTTGCACGAATACGGGGTGCAACTGGCGGCATGGGAAGACCTGCCCGCTGCGGAAGCCCTGATCTGCGCCGTCGCGCACCGCGAACTGATGGCGCGGCCGCTGTCGCAGATGCTGACGAAAGTCGCGCCTGGCGGCTGCTTCATCGACCTCAAGTCGCAATTTGATCCCACGCCGCTGCGCGAGAGCGGTCTGAGCGTATGGAGGCTGTGATGAGCGACTACGAAAACGGCACGTCCGACACCTGCGCCTATCAACTGGTGCGCGAGCATCTGCAGAATGCGCAATATCGCTGGGTGATCACCGGCGTGGCGGGCTTTATCGGTTCCAACCTGCTGCAATCGCTGCTGGAGCTGGGCCAGCGCGTGGTGGGCGTGGACAACTTCCTCACCGGCTATCGGCACAATCTGGACCAAGTGTGCGAGCTGGTCGGTCCCGGCGCCTGGCGCAGTTTCGAGCTGATCGAAGGGGACGTACGCGACATGGCTGTCTGCCGCCAGGCATGCGACCGCGCCGATTACGTGCTGCATCAGGCGGCGCTAGGCTCGGTCGGCCGCTCGCTGGACGATCCCTTGCTGTGCAACGACATCAACATCACCGGCCAACTGAACGTGTTCGAGGCGGCCCGCCATGCCGGCGTCCGGCGCGTGGTGTACGCCGCCTCCAGCGCCACCTATGGCGACCATCCGGGACTGCCGAAGCAGGAACAGCATATCGGCTGCGCCTTGTCGCCGTATGCGCTGACCAAGTACGTCAATGAGCTGTACGCCGGCGTCTACGCGCGTTGCTACGGCCTGGAAACCATCGGCCTGCGCTATTTCAACGTGTTCGGTCCGCGCCAGGACGCCAACGGCGCCTATGCCGCCGTGATTCCGCAATGGATCGCGGCCATGATCGGCAAGCGGCAACTGGTGATCAACGGCGATGGCGAGACCAGCCGTGATTTTTGCTACGTGGCCAACGCCGTGCAGGCCAATTTGCTGGCGACCATGACCGTTAAGCCGGCCGCGGTCAATCAGGTCTACAACGTGGCGCTGAACGCGCGGACCAGCCTCAACGAGTTGTACCTGCTGCTGCACGAGCTGCTGGTCGAGCGGCATGCGCATCTGCGCGACTATCAGCCGCAGTACGCGCCGTCCAGGCCTGGCGACGTGCGCCATTCGCAGGCCGACATCGCCAAGGCAACGAGTCTGCTGGGCTACGTGCCGACCCACGATCTGCGGCGTGGTCTCAGGCAGGCTTTGCGCTGGTACGAGCAGAATCTGCCGGTTTGACTTCGACCGAGCGCGGCGCCCCTCGAAAGTCCACGGTGCGCAGCGTCATCGGCCGGCGCCAGACGCGCGCCACGTAATGCATCACCTGCTCGGACTGCGCCAGGTCCAGCCCGCGGCCGTCACGGGCATGATCGTGGCGCAGCACCAGGCTGAAATCATCGTTCATCTGTTCGACCACAATGCACGGCGCGCCGTAATTGTACTTGGGGGCGAGTATGGCTTCGCGTACCTCATGGATGTCGCGGCTCAGCACGCGGGTTTCGCCGTCCTTGCGTTCCTGGTAGCTGAACAGATCGAGCTTGTCCGCCAATGCCGGGCTCAGATAATTGCGGATGAAGCCGAAATCATCCTCTTCGGCGCAGACGCGGCGCGCCGCCTCAATGCCTTCGCGCTCGATGATGTCTTCCCAGATGCAAAATCCCAGGTGGTAGGGATTGATGGACAGCGCCAACTGCTGTTCGTTGTCGTAGGGCCGCACCACGTCGGAATGAGCGCGCAGCGCTTGCAGGTACAGCTCATGCGGCAGGAAATCGGCCTCGCGCAGCAGCCGCGCGTGCCAGTAGGAGGCCCAGCCCTCGTTCATGATCTGGCACGCGTGGACGGGGAAGAAGTAGAAGGCTTCCTCACGCACGGCCAGGAAGATGTCGCGCTCCCAGTCCTGCAGTTCCGGCGCGTAGTGGGCGATGAACCACAGTAAATCCTGCTCTGGATGCGGCGGTATCGCGCGCCGGCTGGGAGCGGCGGGAATGGGCGTCGGCTCGCCGGGTAACTGGTGGTAGCGCTGGCGGAAGGCGTCCTGCCGCGGTGGTGGCGGCTGGTCTTGCGGTGGCGCGGAGTAGGGCGGCCGGTACAAGCGCTGATGCACGTCGATGTGCGGCTCCAGCGCCAGCGCCGCGTCCAGCACGGTTTCGACCGCTTGCTGGCCGTGGCGTAACAGTGCGTTCTCCAGATTGTGGGCGCGGGCGGCGCTCTGTTCCAGGATATGGCCGCCGGCCATGCGCATGAAGCGGGCGAACAGCTCGTTGCGCTTGACGAAGTCGGCGTGGCCGATCACATGGGCGGTCACCAGCGCGTTTTCCGCCAGCGAATTGCGGTCCATCATGTAGGCGCGGCAGGGATTGCCGGGAAACATCACCTCGAAGATGCGCGAGTGTCCCATGTTCTGATGCAGCAGTTGATGAATGTAGCGCAGACCGAACGACCAGTGATGCATGCGCACCGGCATGCCGTAGACGGCGATCTCCAGCATGAAGTTCTGCGGCACCAGTTCGAAATCGACCGGATAGTAATCCAGCCCCAGGCTTGCGGCCAATGGCTGCAGCTGTTCGGTGTAGTCGTCGAGGTTCATGTTTGCGCCTGACGGATCAGGAACTGGCGGATGGCGGTGAACACATCGTCGCCGCTGGTCAGCACCACGGTGGACATCGGCCACCCCTGACTTTCGCCTTCTCTCCACAGACGGCTCATTTCGGTTTCCTGAATACGCGGCATGCCCGGCAAGGTTTCCACGTAGCCCAGGTAGTTGACTTGCTGCGCCAGGGTCCCCAGCAGCAGCTTGGCGCTGCCGCGGTCTTCCGAGAAATTGTCGCCATCCGAGGCATAGAAAAGGTAGCTGTTCCAGCCGGCCGGGGCGTAGCGCTGTCCCAGCAATTCCAGCGTCAGCTTGAAACCGGTGGACGCCATCGTGCCGCCCATGCCGCTGGCTTCGAAGAAATCGCCTTCGTTAAATTCCCAGGCCTCGGCGGCGTGGGCAAGAAAACGGATGTCGATGCGCTGGTATTTGCGGCGCAAGCCTTGCAGCGCGAGAAAGAAAAACGTTTTGGCCAGCCGGCGCTCGGCGGTGGTCATGCTGCTGGAAACGTCCAGCATGAAAAACACCACCGCGTTGCAGCTCGGCTTGGGCTGTCGCACCAGCTGGTGGAAACGCAGATCGTCGTTGGTGAAGGCGGCCGGTGCCGCTTGCACGGCGCGCCGTTTGACGGCTTCCTTGACGGTGCGGCGGCGGTCCAGCCTGGAGCGGGCGCCGCGCTTGTCCCAGCCGGCGCGCACCATGTCGGTGTCGTCGAGCGTGGCGTTGCCGCGCGGTTCCAGTTGCGGTAGCGCCAGGTCTTCCCATAACCAGTCCATGATGTCGTCGATGGCAAACTCCATCAGCAGTGTCATGGCGCCGCTGTCGTTGCCGGCGCCTTTGTCGTCGTCATCGAAGTAGGGTGAACGCAGGATGTCGCCCGGCTGGCCCGGTCCCTGGCCGGCGCCGGCGTGCGCATAGTCGTCGGACAGGCGAAAGCGCGCATGCTCCAGCAACTTGACCGGCACCTGCACGCCACGCTGGCCATTGCCGGTCATCAGGTCCGGCGATGAGATGGCGTCCGGCAGGTGCGCGCGGACCGCGTCGCGCACCTTGTCGTTGTGGCGCAGCCAGTCGCGGGCGCCGCGTGAGAACAGGTCGTACCAGTCGGTGCGCATATCACTCCTGTGCCAGCAAGGTGGTGACGTAGTTCAGCGCTTCGCGCGCGCCATGGCGGTCGTAGCCGTATTCGTCCACCAGGCGTTGCTCGACGGCGGAAATCTTGGCCCGCACCTCGTCGTCGGGCCGCTTGGAGGAGCTGACCAGCCGCAGCACGTCGCGCCGCTGCTCAAACAGATAGTGTTGCAGGGCGTCCCGCAATTGCGCGTGGCTGCCCAGGCCGAAGCGCTCGCCACGCTTGTAGGCGCTCATCGCCTTGCGCACCACTTCCTGGCGGAACGATTGCTTGCCGGAGTCGGAAATGTGGATTTTTTCCTCTACCGCGCGCAGGAAGCGCTCGTCCGGGCGACGCTCCTCATTGGTGATCGGGTCCTTGACCTGGCGGTTGTCGAGCATGGCTTCCACCTCGTCCAGGTATTTGTCCAGCAGGTCGGCGACCTCCTGCTCGAAGGACACGAACAGCGCCTTGTGCACATCCTCCTTGACCCAGCGGTTGTAGAACTCCTTGCGGGTCAGCACCAGATAATCGATCCAGCGCCGCTTGCGGGCGGACTCGATGCGCGCATCGCTCTCGATCGCATCCTTCAGCGCCAGCAGCAAGTCCATGGTGCTGATGCTGTGGCGCTCGGACTGGATGATCGCGTGCGACAGGCCGTTGATGACAAAGCGCGGCGATACGCCGGACAAGCCTTCGTCGGGTGCCTTTTCCTTGTTGCGCACGCGTAGCGCTTCCGCCTGGTGAACGCCATCGACTTCCTCGCCGCCGTGAAGGCGCACCCGCTTGGCGAGATCGGCATCGCGCTCCTCGCCCTCGTGCAGCCGGCTCAGCACGGCGAAGACGGCTGCCGCATGCAGCACGTGTGGATCGAGGTGGACGTCGCGGAAGGCCGGCGCCGACAGGATCAGCTTGCGGTAAATGCGCGCCTCCTCGCGGTAGCTGAGCGTGTAGGGCACCTGCACGATGACCATGCGGTCCAGCAGGCCCTCGTTCTCGCTTTCCTGCAAAAACTTGCGGAACTCGGCAAGATTGGTGTGCGCCAGGATGGTCTCATCGAGATAGATCAGCGGAAAGCGGGCGACCTTGACATTCTTTTCCTGCGTCAGCGTCAGCAACAGGTAGAGGAACTCGCGTTTGACCTTGAGGATCTCGATCATTTCGAGCAGACTGCGGCTGGCCGCGTACACCGTGCCGGACCACGACCAGGCGCGCGGATCGCCCTCGTCACCGAACTCCGCCACCCGCGACAGATCGACCGAGCCGACCAGATCGGCCACGTCGGCGGTATTTGGATCGTGCGGCGCGTAGGTGCCGATGGCGCTGCGTCCGGCTTCGGAAATGAAGATGCGCTCGACCGGCATGCGCAGGAAGTCGCCGCCCAGTTCATGCTCCAGCCGCGCGCGGCAATGCGGACACAGTTCGCCAGTAATGTCGACACCATAACTGTCTCGGAACCCGGCGCGCAGGGTGTGCGGCACCAGATGCAGCGGCGATTCCCGTACCGGGCAGCCGGCGATTCCCGTACCGGGCAGCCGGCGATGCCGTACATGGCGCCGGCGTCGGTGTAGCTGTATTCCTCCAGGCCGCGCTTTAATCGGATCACCAGTGTCGATTTGCCGCCCGATGGTGGTCCCAGCAGCAACAGCAGGCGCCGGCCGACTTCCGAGCCGGCGGCGGCGGCCTTGAAGTAGTCGGCCACCCGAGCCAACGCGTCGTCGATGCCGAACAGCTCGTCGGCAAACAGTGCGCAGCGCAGCTTGCCATCATCGCCTTCCTTGCCGCTCCAGCGCAGCATGTCCCAGATATACTGGTGCGAGCTGCGCGCGAACTGCGCCGGCGCCGCCGGTAAAACCTGCTCCATGAAGTCGGCCAGACTGCCGCTCCAGTGGCCGGCGTGGTGCTGCCGTGTGAAGGCCCGCAACTGGTCACGAAACTCTTCCTGCGCTTGGGTATGTGCCGCGTTATCCATCGTCGCCTTTCCTCCGCAAACTAGGAGTATCGGTGCTCGGCGGATGGCTCAGATGATCTGCCTCAAACGAAAAAACGGAACTTCCACAAATGCCGCCAGCACTACAAGCGGCTCATAAGAAAAAAGCCGCGGCACCTGAACGGTGGGCGGCTTAGTCGCTTAGCGTGGAATCAACTCAGCGGGCAATGTAATTGGCGGTTGCCGCTTCCTTGATGATGCGGCCGGCGTTCAAGGCGGTGCCGCCGGTGATGGCCACGCCTTCACGCTCCATGCCGACCAGGCCGACAGCCGCCTGAGCATCGCCCGCGCTGGCGGCGCGCTCGAACAGTTGCAGGGCTTCGCGGCGCTTGTCCGGGTGGGACAGGTAGCGCAGCGCCAACTCGCGCTGGGCCACCGGCGAGCCTTGGTCCGCCCATTCCTGCAGGCGGCGCTCGGCGGCTGGCTGACCGGCCGGGCCCATTTGCATGGCCGCAGCTTCGATCACCGTCGACGAAGGGATGGCATCTTCTTGAGCCTGGCAAGCGATCAAAGCGCCGACGCTGACGAGCAGTGCCGATATCAATACACCAGACTTGTTGAATAATTCCATAAATAATTTACCTTAGATTAAAGCCGCCACACTGATTCTGCGGATTCTCGATGCGATGCACCATTATACTTGCGTTTGGGCAAATTGTCACTTACGCAATAACATTCATCATGAAACTCATGCATCCGAATTCTACAAAATTGCTGTAAATAGTGGCGCACGCACGGTTTTTGACGTGCTCCTGCTGCAAGTCCTGCGGATAGTAGCATGAAGATTTTTGGCAACTTGTATTGAGTGGACAATTGCGGGTAACAATTGTAACCATTCGTTAGGGAGCAAAGCTGTTGCGCTGCGGCGCTGCGCGGTGCAACGCAGCAAACCGCACATTGCACCAATCGTCAAACAAGGTGGGGAGATCAGCCGGCGGCCGGTGTGTTGCGTTGCAGCCAATCTTGCGCGTCACGCAAGACTAGCTGGTATTCGGATTCCAATGCGGCAAACAGGGAAGGGATGGCGTCGCCGCGCTGTTCGGCGATGGCTTGCTCCAGCTTCAGCGAGGCGCTGACGAGGCGTTTGGCGCCCAGCGCGCCGATTGAACCGCGCACGCTGTGGAAGATCTTGCCGGCGTCGTCCAGCCGGCCTTCCCGCAGGGCGGCGCCGGCCTGTTCGAACGGTTCCAGACCGGGCGCGCAGGCATCGCGCACGATTTTGGCGACAATGCCCAGGGCTTTGTCGTCATTGCCCATGTACTTCACCAGCGTATCGACCGAGAAGATGCTTTCTTCACTCATGCAGAACTCCAGGACAGGTTGTCTTTATCCTATCACATGCGATGGCCGCTTACTGCTGCCCATCGTGAAATTGCTGCGACAAGGTCTGCAGCGGTAGCGGCGACGCCATCGGCGCCGTCACGCCGGACGGCGGCGCTACCCGCACCGGCTTGCTGTTGGTGTTGGCCGAATGTAACACATTGCCCGGTGTCTCCGGCGCGGCATTCCATAGCGGCGCCTCCAGCCCCTCGAAAACCGTCTTCAGCTGCTGGCCCCAGGTGTTGCGGATCATCTGGAAATACTCGTTGCGTTCATCAATTGTTACAAAATGACTGACCGCCAGTTTGTCGCTTTCATACACCAGCAGGTCCAGCGGCAGGCCGACCGAGACATTCGAGCGCAGTGTGGAGTCCATCGAAATCAGCGCGCACTTGGCGGCATCGTCGAGCGAGGTGGCCGGGCTGACCACGCGGTCGATGATGGGCTTGCCATATTTGGCCTCGCCGATCTGGAAATAGGTGTTCTCGTCATGCGACTCGATGAAATTGCCGGCCGAGTAGATCTGGAACAGGCGGCAACGCTCGCCCTTGATCTGGCCGCCAAAAATAATGCTGACGTTGAACTCGATGCCGAAGTCCGCCAAGCCCTTGGCGTCGCGCTCATGCACCTGGCGCACGGCCTCGCCGAGGATGCGCGCCGCCTCGTACATGCTGGGCACGGTCCAGATGCTGTGACCGTCCTCGGTCTTCAGCTCGGTCACCAGTTGGCGGATCGATTGCGATATCGACAGGTTGCCAGCCGTCATCATGACCATCGCGCGGTCACCGGCCAGTTCAAACACGCTCATCTTGCGGAACGTGCCGACCTGATCCACGCCCGCATTGGTCCGCGAATCCGATAAAAACACCAGCCCGGCATTCAGGCGCATGCCCACACAGTAAGTCATGTTTACAAGTATTGATTAGAAGTACCGTTATTTTACACTGCTCACTGCGGCACGATCTGAACATCCACGCTCAGCGACTCGGCGCCGCCGCCGCGCCGCATGCCGCGCACCGGCGCCGCGCCGTCATAATCGCGGCCGATGGCCAGGCGGCAATAGGCGTCCGTCATCTGCCGCGCGTGGGTCACGTCGATGCTGACCCAGCCGGTGTAATCACGGTCCTCCGCCCAGGCGTCGACCCAGGCGTGGCTGGCGGCGTGGCCGGTGTTGCCGGGATCGATGTAGCCGGACACGTAGCGCGCCGGAATGCCATGCGCATGGCAGCAGGCCAGAAACAGGTGGGCATGGTCCTGGCACACGCCCTGGCCCAGGGCGAGCGCGTCGCTGGCGGTGGTGGACACCGCCGTCGCACCGCTTTGATACCGGACCGCACCAAAGATGTGCTCGGCCAGACACATCAGGTCACGGGTCATGGCCTTGCTGTCCGGCAAGCAGGACGCCGCCAGTTCCAGAATGCCCGGCGTGGCCTCCGTCAGCCGCGTCGGCACGGTAAAGATCAGCGGCGACAGCGCGTCGGCGACGATGCGGCCCCGGTCCGGCGCCACCGTTTTGACGATGCCGCTGGCCACAATGGCCAGCGTCTGATGCGGCACGGTCATGGTCATCGTGTGCGACTGGTTGCCGTAAGCGTCGGCGTAGGCGTGCACGTGGCCGGGCGTGGACAGGTTCCAGGACAGCACATGCTGCTGCGGCTCGACCCGCGGCGTCAGGTGCAGCTGCTGGATGGTGTAGGCCAGCGGCAGCGTGTAGGTATAGCGGGTTTCGTGCCGTATCGACAGTTGCATGGGAGTCCTTTCGCTTACGCCGCCAGCGGCACCAGGAAATCGCGGCTGACGCGGTTGCCCAGTTCGTAGATGTCGGCCAGAAAGCGGGTCAGCGTGTCATGCAGGCCGTCCGCCAGGATATCGTCGATTTTGGCGAACTCCAGCTGGGCGCGCAGGCGGCCGGCGAAGCGTTCGGTATCGGCCGACACGTCGTTGCGTACCGCGCGCAAGTTCTGCACCACCTCGTCCATGCAGGCCAGTAGCGAGCGCGGCATGTCGGCGCGCAGCATCAGCAGCTCGGCGATACGCGCCGGCGTGATGACGTCGCGGTAGACCTTGCGGTAGATTTCAAAGCCGGACACCGAGCGCAGCATCGCGCCCCAGTAATAAAAATCGCGCTGGCTCATGCTCTCGCCGCTTTCCGCCGCGCCGCCGTGGTACTTCACGTCGAGGATGCGGGCGGTGTTGTCGGCGCGCTCCAGGAAGGTGCCGAGGCGGATGAAGTGCACCGCCTCGTCGCGCAACATGGTGCCCAGCGTGACGCCGCGCGACAGGTGGGAGCGGTACTTGACCCACTCGAAGAATTTGCTGGGATCGGTTTCCAGCAGATCGCTCTTGAGGCGGCGCTGCATGTCCAGCCAGGTCTGGTTCTGGATTTCCCACACCTCGGTGGTCAGCGTGCCGCGCACGGCGCGGGCGTTTTCGCGCGCCTGTGTCAGACAGGCGACGATCGACGAGGTATTGTCCGGATCGCGCACCATAAAATCGATGACCTCGCGGCCTTCCAGCGACTGGTACTTCTGATTGAACGCGTATTGCAGCTCGGAGATACCGAGCAGGGCGCGCCAGCCCTGGGCGTTTTCCTCGTCGGACTGCGGCAACATCGAGGTTTGCACGTTGACATCGAGCATGCGCGCGGTGTTTTCGGCGCGCTCGGTGTAGCGCGCCATCCAGAACAAATGGTCTGCGGTTCGGCTCAGCATGATTTATTTCTCCAATATCCAAGTATCTTTGGTGCCGCCGCCCTGCGACGAATTGACCACCAGCGAGCCTTCCTGCAGCGCCACGCGGGTCAGGCCGCCGGGCGCCATGGAAATCGTTTTGCCGGACAGGACGAACGGCCGCAGGTCGATGTGGCGCGGCGCGATGCCGTTCTCGACATAGGTCGGGCAGGCCGACAGGGCCAGCGTCGGCTGGGCGATGTAGCCGTCCGGCCGCGCGATCAGACGCTGGCGGAAGTCTTCGATCTGCGCCTTGGTCGAGGCCGGCCCGACCAGCATGCCGTAGCCGCCGGCGCCGTGCACTTCCTTGACCACCAGTTGCGGCAGGTTGGCCAGCGTGTAGGCCAGATCTTCCTTCTTGCGGCACTGGTAGGTCGGCACGTTGTTCAGCACGGGTTCTTCCGACAGATAGAACTTGATCATGTCCGGCACATACGGATAGATCGACTTGTCATCGGCCACCCCGGTGCCGATGGCGTTGGCCAGCGTCACGCGGCCGGCGCGGTAGACCGACAGCAAGCCCGGCACGCCCAATGATGAGTCGGCACGGAACGCCAGCGGATCGAGGAAATCATCGTCCAGGCGGCGATAGATCACGTCCACCCGTTTCGGGCCGCGCGTGGTGCGCATGAATACGGTGTTTTCGTTGACAAACAAATCCTTGCCCTCGACCAACTCCACGCCCATCTGCTGCGCCAGGAAGGCGTGTTCGAAATAGGCTGAGTTGTACATGCCGGGCGTCATCACCACCACGGTCGGGTCATTGATGCCCATCGGCGCCACCGAGCGCAGGTTATCGAGCAGCATGTCGGGATAATGGTCGACCGGCGCGATCTTGTTGCGGGCGAACAGTTCGGGAAAGAGCCGCATCATCATTTTGCGGTTTTCCAGCATGTAGGACACGCCGGACGGCACGCGCAGATTGTCTTCCAGCACGTAGAACTCGCCTTGGCCGGCCCGCACGATGTCGACCCCGGCGATGTGGGCGTAGATGTCGGAGGCGACATTAATGCCCTGCATCTCCGGCCGGTACTGCGCGTTCTGGTAGATCTGCTCGGCGGGAATGATGCCGGCCTTGATGATGTTCTGATCGTGATAAATATCATGGATGAACATGTTCAGCGCCTTGACGCGCTGGATCAGCCCGGTTTGCAGCTGTTTCCACTCCGCCGCCGGGATGATGCGCGGGATGGTATCGAACGGAATCAGGCGCTCGGTGCCGGCATCGTCGCCGTAGACGGCGAAGGTGATGCCGACGCGGCGGAAGGTCAGGTCGGCCTCGGCGCGCTTGCGCTCGATGGTATCGGCGGACTGGCGTTGCAGCCAACCGCAAAACTCCCGGTAGTGCTCACGGACTTCGGCGCTGGCGGTGTGGGCCAGGCCGTCCACAGTCATTTCATTGAAGAATTTTGGCATATCGAACATTCCCTGTTTGGCACATTTACTCTTCTATCAAGAAGTGTGCCAATGAGAATGCCCGATATTGGTGCAAAAAACGCCGGGCGGGTGGCCCGGCGTCGTTACGCCCGCATTAACGCGACAGGTTGCCGCCGCCGGTGGTGCTGCCGTAGCCCGGATCGCTTTGCAGGCTGCCGGTGCCGGTGCCGGTGCCCATCACGCTGCCGGTCGAGGTAACGCCGCCGGCAACGTTCTGCTGGGTGCCGTAGAAGCTGTGCAGTTCGGTGTTGAACTCGGTGCTGGCCATGTCGGGCCAGTTGTCCTTGTCAAAGCCGGGGGCGTTTTTCAGGTGATCCTTGGATACGTCCAGCAGGAAGCGCTGGTTGATGGTGTCCAGTTGCAGCGCCTGCCACGGCACGGCGAACAGCTTGTCGCCCATGCCCATCCAGCCGCCGAACGACAACACCGCGTAGGCCACCTGGCCGGTACGGATGTCGAGCATGATTTCCTTGATGTCGCCCAGGTCTTCGTCCTGGCGGTTGTAGACGTCTTCGCCGATCAGGGTGTCGGCGCCCATCAGGCGCGGGCCAGGGCCCGTATTGTCGGTATCGACATAGTTGTCGCTGCGATAGATGCCATAGGTGTCGCGGTCGAGGTAGCTCATGATGGTCTCCAGATAGTGATTAATCAGATCCCGCGCCAGACGGCGCGGTGACAGACCTAATCATGCTGCCGGGGCGACGGTTGAGGTATAGGCGCGCGTGCGGTGTGGGTGTAGGACAGAGATTAGTTCAGCAAGAACCAAGTGTTAAACTGTCGCCCTCGTGAAATTGGAAGGATAGGCATGGCAGCACCAGAAGAACTCCGCGCCCGCGCGTTGCATTGCCTGCTTGGGCGCGATCCGGCCGCCAAGGTGGCGGCGGTGTATGCGATGGCGGACGCATCGCAGCAAGGCGAATGCGTGGCGGATGCGCGGGCGTTGCTGAGCTCGTCGGCGGCGATTCCCGGCCGCCCGGACCGGCCAGAATTGGTGCCGCCGCTACAGGTCGGCCGCCGCGCAATGAACACGCCGGAAGGGCGCGCCATGCTGATCCACGCGCTGGCGCACATCGAATTCAACGCCATCAACCTGGCGCTGGACGCCATCTGGCGCTTTCCCGGCTTGCCGGCCGAGTACTACACCGACTGGCTGCAAGTGGCCAGGGAAGAGGCGTATCACTTTGCGCTGCTGCAGGACCATCTGCAAACATTGGGTTACCGCTACGGCGATTTCATCGCCCACGACAGTCTGTGGGAGATGGTCGAGAAAACCTGCGGCGATGTACTGGCGCGCATGGCGCTGGTGCCGCGCACGCTGGAAGCGCGCGGTCTGGACGCCAATCCGCCGCTGCGCGCCAAACTGTTCCAGGCCGGCGACAAGGCCGCGGCCGCGATCCTGGACATCATCCTGCGCGACGAAATCGGCCATGTGGAGATCGGCAACCGCTGGTACGGCTACCTGTGCCGCCAGCGCGGCCTGGCGCTAATGCCCACCTACGCCGAGCTGGCGCGCCAGTACAACGCCCCCACGCCGCGTGGCCCGTTCAACCTGGCGGCCCGCCGCCAAGCGGGTTTTACCGAGGAGGAACTGCAAGCGCTGCAAAACGTAAATTAATTATTTACTTCCAAGTAGCAATAATCACAATTTTTTTGCCCGCAGATCAAAGTCGTACTATGATGAGTTGAAAATTATCTATTCGATAATTTTCAACTAGTAGGCTTTGGATGGAGGTGATGATGAAAAGCATCGTGCAAACAGTTAGCGCCTTGGTGTTGTTGTGTCAGTTACTGTCCGGATGTGCGAGCACCGTCAATGCGGAATCGCATCTGGCGTCCGCAAATACCACACAAGCCCGCAACATCTTTGTTTTCATGGATGGCACAGCAAACGAATCAGCCTCAGGCACAAATGTTTACCGAACGTTCAAGCTGATCTCGCAGGACGACAATACCGCAACGGCCAGCATTTATATCGAGGGTGTGGCAACGGCAGGCGCCAGCGCCCAGCAGGTATTGGAAGCGGCGCTGGGATACGGCATGCAGCCCCGCATTTTGACCGGATATCAATTCATCACGGATAATTATCGTGCAGGCGACAAGGTTTTCATCTTCGGATTCAGCCGGGGAGCCCATGAGGCAAGGGCATTGGCGGGGCTGCTCTCATACGCGGGTATTCCCAAGGCATCCCCTGGCTCAGGCAAAAAAATCCTTTCTTTGGTGAAGTCTAAAGATGACGATGACTATCTCCAGCAATGGAAGACTTGGAAAAGCGGCGACCGCCCCTTGCTCGCGGATGAGATCAAACGCACTTTGAATCTGGAAGTGCAAGGCGTGGAAGTCAATTTCCTCGGGTTGTGGGATACCGTGCCCGGCTCTTCATTGAAGAAGTTTGGCAAATGCAAGGAAGAGAAGAATTCCACGGACGGCGACCGCTATAAGTCCGGCTCTTATCCGCCAATTCACTACATCGCCCACGCGGTATCCGTTGATGAGAAGCGCTCGAAGTTCAGGCCCATCCTGCTGTGTGATGCGATTAATCCCGAGCTGACCACTATGGTTCCCAGGTGCGCACGCCGATGTCGGCGGAGGCTACAACGATGCGCGAGGATTGTCCGATATCTCGTTGAACTGGATGCTCGACAATCTGCTCAAAGACTACACGCTCAAAACAGCCAGAACAGCCTTCACCGCCAACGCGCTGGACGTCGCGCACTGGTCGATGGGGGATCAATACGGCAACTACAAAAGCGTGTGTGAAGACCGCGCGCCGGGCGAGCAGGCCGTGTTCCATTCCAGCGTATCGGAGCGCCGCAGCCACGGCAACGCACCGATGCGTATCTTCGGCGAAGTAAAAACGATTTCATACCCCTTCACTTGCGACGATGCGCTGGCTCTGACCCGTGTGGTGAAGAAATGAGCCTCAAAATCGCGGGCCTGATGGTGTTGCTGCTACCGTTACTCAACGGTTGCGGCGTGTTGGTGACCACTGAAGGGTGGATCAACACGCAAAAACGCGTGCCCACAAAAACCAGCGCCCTGGTGATACCGGCGCCGCAAATACAAACAGGCGATGCGTTCGAAGAGAACATCAGGAAGTTTGCCCTGATGGCGCTGTTTTCGAAGGTCGTATATCGGACAGATCTGCCTGAAGAAACGCGGAATCTCCTCGCTTGCCGCCATCTCGACGGCGAGGAGGACACCTTCGGCATGCCAACGCGCGCTGATGGAAGTGGCTGGTCTCGTATGGTTATCAAGGCTTACGATAAGGACGCGGATACGAAAATTGTCTCGTGCTACGACAAGCACGGTCTTTACTTCGAGACTTACGCGCATAAGCCGCCAGGGCAATCTGAGCCAGACATCGCCGTGATTGCCATTCGTGGCACGGAAAACTACAACCTCTACCAACGCGTGCGCGACTGGTCGTCGAATCTTGCGGCGATCTTCGCCATCGATCCGGGCGAATACAGGTATGCCCGGGAGGCCATCGTTCCGTTGGTACGGCATATCCGCAAGGAGCAGCCCAATATTCGCATTCTGGTGACAGGTCACTCCTTGGGTGGTGGAATCGCCCAGCAGATCGCCTATCTGTCGACAGATATAGAGGCGGCCTACGTATTTGATTCATCGCCGATTACAAACTGGAGCTATCTCGCGGCGAAAAAACCTTCGCCATTGCCACCTAATTATGATCCGGTGATCTACCGCGTGCATCACCTGAACGAGTTCCTGCAGATTCCGCGCTTTATCACCACGCGCCTGACCAGTACCCGCATTAACCGGTCAGACTATGAATTCTATTTTCAGAATTCAGGCAGCATAGGCGATCATGAAATGTCTATTCTGGCTTGCAACTTCGCCATGCACATCGTGCAAGGCGATGGACACTTCGATTATCCAGCGGAATTCGCGAGGTCGGTCCTGAACACCTATGAGATTTGTCCCATTAAGCTGTGGAAACGCAACCCGGACATGACGCTATTTATCGACTGGGGCGACGCCGCCCCATAGTCTTAACTCAGACCGCAATTTCCGCGGGTTGCTGCGTCATCTGCCTGCGCTTGGCGGCGTCGGCCGATGCGCCCAAATCCGGCGGGAAATCATCCACATGGACTGACAGGTCGGTATAGCGGGCGAAGTCGGATATGGCACGGCGTTCCTCCGGCGTCACCAGGCCCTGGGCAGCGGCGTTGGCGATCCAGGCCTCCATCAACGGCAGGCTTTGCGGGATCGGTGGCAGCTTGCCGTCCTTGATCGCTGGTTTCAGGCGCCGCTCGATACTGTCGACAAACGCCAGCAAGCCGAACGCCAGTTCGCCGCACGCCACCGGATCGCGCAGGTCGTCGGCCAGGAAACTGCCGGCCAGCAGGCGCTCGCGGGCGCTGCCATGGGTTTGCATGGCGGTGGCGATTGCCGCGCCGAGCGCGTCCGATGGCGGCGAGTAGGGCAAGCCCAACGGGAAGGTCAGCAGCCGCGTCAGCACCGCCGCGATGCGGCTCGGGAAGTTGGCCAGCACGCCATCGAGAGCATCTTGTGCCTGGCACAGCGCGTCCTGGACCGACCAGTGCACGTAGGCCGCATCCTCCTCTGGTCGGCCTTCGTCCTCGAAACGTTTGAGCGTTGCGCTGATCAAGTACAACATCGACAATGCATCGCCGAGCCGTGACGAGATCCGTTCGCGGCGCTTCAGGTCGCCGCCGAGCGTGAACATGGACACGTCGGTCATCAGCGCAAACACGGTCGACAGGCGGCCGACGGCGCGGTAGTGCTGCTGCATCTCGGGAGCGATCCCGGCGGGGGCGGGCGCCGCGACGCCACCGGTCAGGCTGTACCACAGTGCGCGCACCGCGTTGCCAACCGTGAAGCGCAGATGGCCGAAGAACGCCGCGTCAAAATCATGCAGGCCACGTTGCTGGTCGCTGTCGGCGGTGGAACGCATTTCTTTCAGCACGTAGGGATGCGCACGGATCGCGCCCTGGCCGAAAATGATCAGGCAGCGGGTCAGGATGTTGGCGCCTTCGACCGTGATGGCGATCGGAATCTGCTGGTAGGCGCGCCCGAGGAAGTTGGACGGCCCCATGCAGATCCCTTTGCCGCCAAGAATGTCCATGCCGTCATTGACCACCTCGCGGCCGCGCTCGGTCACATGGTATTTGGCGATGGCCGAGATCACCGCCGGCTTTTCGCCCAAGTCCACCGCCAGCGCCGACAGCCGCCGCGCCGCATCCATCATGTACAAATTGGCACCCATGCGCGCCAGCGCTTCCTGCACGCCCTCGAACTTGCCGATGGCGGTGTTGAACTGGCGGCGGATGGCGCAATAGGCGCTAGTGCCGCGTACCGCCAGCTTGGCCGTGCCGACACTGGCCGATGGCAGCGAGATGGCGCGGCCGGCCGCCAGGCATTCCATCAGCATGCGCCAGCCTTTGCCGATTTGCTGCGGGCCGCCGATGATCCATTCCATCGGGATGAACACGTCCTGGCCGCTGGTCGGACCGTTCTGGAACACCGCGTTCAGCGGCCAGTGGCGGCGGCCGATCACCACGCCCGGATGATTAGTGGGAATCAGCGCGCAGGTGATGCCGGGTTTTGCGTCCGGTGGCAGCAAGCCGTCTGGATCTTCCACGCGGAATGCCAGGCCGAGCAGCGTGGCGATCGGCCCCAGCGTGATGTAGCGCTTGTTCCAGCTGATGCGCAGCCCCAGCGTTTCACGGCCCTCATGGCGCCCCATGCAGACGATGCCGGTGTCCGGAATGGCGGCCGCATCCGAGCCGGCATAGGGGCTGGTCAGCGCGAAGCAGGGGATTTCTTCGCCCTTGGCCAGGCGTGGCAGGTAATAGTTTTTTTGCTGGTCGGTGCCATAGTGCAGCAGCAGTTCGGCGGGGCCGAGCGAATTGGGCACCATCACCTGCACCGCCAGCGCCGAGCAACGCGTCGACAGCGCCATCACGACTTGCGAGTGCATGTACGCCGAGAAAGCCTTGCCGCCATAGTGCTTGGGAATGATCATGCCGAGGAATCCCTTGTCGCGGGCAAACCGCCAGGCGGCGGCCGGTAGCCCTGGCCAGACCTGGGTGGCTTCCCAGTCATCGACTAGTTCGCACAGCTGCCGCACTTCGTTGTCCATGAAGGCTTGTTCTTCGGTCGTCAGCGCCGGACGGCGCAGTTGCAGGAATTTTTTCCAGTCCGGCTTGCCGGAGAACAGATCGGCGTCCCACCAGGTGGTGCCAGCTTCCAGCGCATCGCGCTCGGTGTCGGACATCGGCGGCAGAATGCGCTTGAACAGCGCATAGATCGGCGGGGTAATCCAGCGCCGGCGCAGCGGCGCGGCAGCGAGGACGATCGTAATGGCGGCCAGCACGGCCAAGGTTATCCAGAGGATCATGATGCGCTCCTTGTAATTAGGGCCGACGATAGCCCGAGCCGCGCACGATTACTGTACGCTTCCGCTCATAGCGCAGACATGTGCGAGCATAAAAATCATGATTAATCGACTACTCCGCAGCTTCAAAGAATCATCCAGCGACGCGCCTGCCGAGCCGGCATTGGTCAACCATCGGGCTTAGCGGTGTCGTCGCACCAGGCATTTCTGATCCAGCAGCGTGACGAAGACGCAGAGGGCTAGACCGTGGTGCGGTCGTTTAACAGCGCCGCGCCCAACAGCAGGAAAAACAGCAACGTCAGGCGCGGCACGTCGAACAGGCTGTCGAACATGCCCACCACCAGCGCGCCGCACAGCGCCGCCAGGTAGACCGCCGCGCCTTCCTTGCCGGCCCAGGCGCGCGCCGCCAGCCGCCAGCCGCTGTACGACAACAGCAGCGCCAGTGCGGCCAAACCCAGCCAACCCTGTTCAAAGTAGGTGTGCACGTAGAGGTTCTTGATGTGCCACGGAAGGTGGTCACGGTCGCTGCTAAAGAACCAGCCGTCGTGGCCTTGCGTGAAGCCGCCGTTGCGTACCCGTTCCACACCGTCTGTCCCGCGCAGGCTGATGTTGTCGACATCGATCGCCGCCGGTGGGCCGTAAGTGGCCAGTTCCAGCTGCACCAGGGCCGGCGTGCGGCTTCCGAGGCTGCCACTATTCACCATGAACTGATAGTGGCCCCATTCATTGCGCGCTAACCTGGACAGCGTGGCCGGCGTCACGCAATCTTGCGGATACAGCAGCCAGCGTCGGCACAAGGCCACCGTCAGATGCGTGTTTTTGGCGGCGCTGCGCGCTTCGAATGCCAGCAGGTAAGACGTGTTTGGCGTGAGCGGCACCAGTTGCAGGTGACGCAGCGGATCGGCGTAGCCGCGAGGGTGCTGGGGCGGCAGCAGACGCAGGTAGCGGTTGCCGTCGGCTTCGGACTCGTAGCCGTAGCTGCCGGGCTGTTCGCCCAGCCGGTTGTGCCAGTAGTAGATGGCCGGATAGCGCGCCAGCCCCACGCCCAGCAGACGGCTGTCCCAGTTGTCCGGCATCATGTGCAGCGCCTCGTCCCAGTGGCGCAGGCGATGTTCCCAGTCACGCTTTACGGTGCTCATTCTTTCTTCCATGTAGGCGCTGCCGAGGATGGGGATGGCCACCGCCAGCACCGCCGCCGCAGTGCAGCCAAGGCTGATGGTGGCGCGATCAATTCTCCACATTGGTCGCACGCATAGCAGTGCCACTGCCGGCAGCACCGCCAAGACTGTTGAGTGTGCTGCGGAAGCACCGCCCCAGTGCCAGGCCACCAGCACGGCGCACCCGAGCAGTGGAGCGAACGCGCCGAGCGCCGCGGCGTGCGCGCCCATCCGCCAACGCAATGGTCCGACAGCGGCCAACAGAAGGGCGCTGGCGCAGCAAGCCGCCGTCAAAAGGAAGGCGAAATATGGCCCTTTGAGCCAACCCGACAGGCCATCGGCTCGCAGCAGCATGAAGGCTGCCGTCGCCGTGAAGCTGAGCAGCACTGCCGCCCCAGCCGCGTAGCGTGGCGAGATCGGCTGATGTCGCAGACCGCCCAGCACTAGCGTGGCGGCCCACACCACGAGCAAGGTCCCCAGTGCGCGGTAGCCGCCGCTGGTAAATGCCGCGGTCAGCAGGACGCACAGCAGCGCCATCACCGTCGCCAAGGCGGCCACGCTGGACGCGCGCAGACGGCCGGTGGCCAGTTGCGGTCCGGCGTGCAGCACGGCCAGTACCGCCGCCGATGCACCGTAGGCCAACCAGACGTCACGCGAGAACAGCGTAAAGCCGGTGAACAGGCCGATCAGCAGCAAGACCAGCGCGGCCGCCGTCTGCCAAAGGCGCGCAGGCCGCAGCAGCCACCAGGCGACAAACGGGAAGCTCATGGCCAGATAGGCGTCCAGCGCGGCGCCACCGGTGTGCATGCTGGCGAACGGCGCGGTGGGGCGGTAGTCGCTGGAGAAATTCAGCATGCCGGGGAACAGGGCGCGCTCCGTCATCACCGCCATGCCGGTGAATAGCAAGCCCAGCAGCATGCCGGGCACCAGCTTGGCGGCGATGCCGGCCGTTCCGCCGGCGCGTCGCAGCAGCGGCAGCAATAGCAGTGCCCACAGTGTTCCCTTGGCCGCGCGCAGGCTGCTGTAGGGACTGAGGTAGTTGGCGTAGCTGTTCAAGTCGGGCGCCGTTAGCGGTTGCAGTCCGCGCCACGCGGCGACGCTGGTAAAAATGGCGATCATTGCCAACAGCGTGGCGGCGGCGCTGGGTAGCCTGCTGTCGTGCGGCTTGGCCGCCAGCCGCCAATAACCCACCGTCAGCGTTGCCAGCAGCATCAAGTCCAGCTCGTCGATGTAAAAGCGGCCGCTCCATGGCGACAGATCCAGCCAAGGCAGCGCGGCCGGCACCAGCAGCAGCCACAGTTGCGGACGCCAGTACAGCAGCGCGCAGTAGATCCCTGTCAGCACAGTCGCCGTCAGCGGCTGGAATGGGTAATCGGCCAGCAGCACGCCTAGCAGAATCGCTGGCGGCAGCGCTGCCAGTGTGCGGGCGTTGTGGCTCATCGGCTAGCGTCCATCAGCGTGCACTGATCACTTCGTTCAGCAACGCCGCCAGCGCCACGCTGCGCGCCTGGCGCGAGTGCGCGGCGAGCGCCGCCTTGTCGGCCAGCGGCGCGTTACCGTTGCCCAGCAGGGGCAGGAAGCGCAGCAGGCCGTCCTCAATGCCGGCTCGGTCATCCAGCGGCGCGATGGTGTCGATGCCGGCCGCGCGCAACGTGGTGGCGGTGTCGCCGGCGGCGTCGGTCAGCGCTAGAATGGGGCGGCCAGCGCGCAGGTATTCATAGAGCTTGGCCGGTACCTGGTGATTGCAATTGGCCGCTTGCAGTATTAACAAACCGTCCGCTGACAACATCTCGGCCAGCGCGGCGCGGTAGGGCAGGTGCGGGGCTAGAACCACGATCTCTTGCAGGCCGCGCGCGGCAATCAAAGGCTTGATGCTGGCGTCGTGTCCGGTTGCGCGCAGCACTACCCGCAATGTGGCCGCGCTGATCGCGTCGCGTTCGTGCAAGGCGCGCAGCGCGTCCAGCATCGGCGCCGGATCGCGCTCGGACGGATAGATCACGCCGCTGTGCAGCAGGACCAGCGGACGTCCGCTGTCCTTGGCCGGCGGCGCGGCCGTAGCGGCGGCCTCGGCGAAGTTCTCTTCATCGTATCCGTTCTCGATCAGCCGAAAGCGCGTCGGCGGCAATGCCGGGAAGCGTTGACGGTAGGCCTGAACCGCGCCCGACGTGGTGCAGACAGCCAGTGTGCAATGTTCCACCGTCAGGCGTTCTATCCACAGATAGCAACGGCGGGTCAGCGGGTGTTCCGGATAGCCCTCGTCGGTCATCGGGTCGCGCAGGTCGGCGATCCATGGCAGGCCGGTCAGGCGGTGCAGCGCGTAGCCGATCAGATGCGCGGTGGCGATCGGATAGGTCGACCAAATTACCTGTGGCCGGTGCTGGCGCAGCAGCATCATCGCTGCGGGCAGCGCGCCGATCAGCCAGCTCACCCAGCGGTCCGGCAAGGCTAGCCAGCCAGGATAGCGGCCGCGCCAGGACAGATGTCGCGCCGCGTCCAGCGCAAAGGCGCGGCATACCAGCACGCTGGACGGAATCTCGCCCAACTGATCGTCGCCCGGATTGCCATAGGCGCGCGGGTGCGCCGTTAGCACCACCGGCTGCCAGTTCAGCGCGGGCAGGTATTGCGAGAATTTCAGCGTGCGTTGAACGCCGCTACTACCACGCATCGGCGGGTAGTGGAAGGCGATCATCAGCACCGCGCGTTGCGGCATTACCATGTGTGCGCTCCGCCGAGTTTATGTCCAGGCATCAGTTTGACGATAAAGTGCCCCGTTCGCTCCTGTTCCGCGCCTAACTTTGCGCCGGCTCAAACTGTCCAAATTGCCACGTACTACCTTATGTTGTTGCCGTACTGGCGTCGAGGACCGATCATGCTTGTCTGCCTGACCATAGATACCGAGTTCAGCATTGGCGGAGCATTCACCGACGCGGCCCGTCGTCCGGTCGGCGACGCCATGGTCCGCTGCGCCATCAATGGCCGCTCGCAAGGACTGGATTTCATGCTCGACTGCCTCCAACGGAACGGCTTACAAGCGACGTTCTTTGTCGAGACGCTGCAACGCCACTACTTCGGCGCCGCCGATCCAATGGGGCCACTGGCGCGACGCATCGCCGACGCTGGCCATGAAGTGCAATTACATCTGCATCCGTGCTGGGCGGTATTCCAGCATCCCGATTGGCGCGAACGGGTAGGGCGACAGCCGCGCCAGGACGAGTTCGTCGGCCGCGATCCGGCCTCGACCGGCGCGCTGCTGCGCCAGGGATTGTCGGCTTTTGCCGACTGGGGTTTGGCGCCGCCGCAGGTTTTTCGAGCAGGCAATATGCAACACGATAACGCGCTGTACGCGGTCCTGGCCAAGGTGGGCATTCCTTACGCCTCCAACGTCGGGCTGGCGATTTACGATAGTGGGCTGGAGGAATATCGCCTGTATGCCGGTCGCCATTTGCGTCATGGCGTGCTGGAATGCCCGGTGCTGACTTTCAGCGACTGGCGCCTGTTCAGGCCACATCTGAAAACCTTGACCGTTTCCGGCACCGGCCTGGGCCAAACCATCGCGCTGCTGGAACGCGTACGCGCGGTCGGGCTGGAGCAGGTGGTGCTACTGACCCATCCGTTTGAATACGTGCAGAGCCGCAACGGCGACTTCGACGTGCTGCGCACGCATGCGCTCAATCAGAACCGGCTGCGCGGTCTGTGCGATTACCTCGGCGCGCATCGCGGACAGTATCAGGCCTGCGGCATGGCGGTGGCCGCCGCACAACCGCTGACAGCCGTATCGGATGCCAATCCCTTGCTGCACAGTCCGGCCTGGCGCAGCGCCGGTCGGCTTGCCAGCCAACTGCTGTACGACCGCTATGGTACCTGGCGGCTGGCGCAGGGAGTCCAGGCATGAGCTGGCATCCTCTGCGGCGACTGACCGGCTGGATCGACCGCCGTCACGGTACCTGGCGCGGCGCGGTACGCAGCCTGTTGGCGCGGCTGGCACTGGCTGCGGGGCGGCTGGAACCGTACCAACTGCGTCATCCGCAGCGCGTGCGGCGGGTGGTGTTTGTCTGTCTGGGCAACATCTGCCGCAGCGCTTTCGCCCAGCAAGTGGCGATTCGGTTGGACATGGCAACGGCATCGCTCGGCCTGTCCACCACCACCGGCGCCAGCACGCCGGACAGCGCGCTGCGGGCCGCCCGCCGCCAGGGCTACGACCTGACGGCGCACCGCGCCATCAATCTGAGCGACTTCGAGGTGCGGCCGGGCGACCTGTTTCTGGTGATGGAACTGTGGCAAGCGCGCGCGCTGCGCCACCGCTTCGGCGCGCGCGACGATGTCGAGGTGGCGCTGCTGGGCCTGTGGTGCACACCGCGCCAGCCGCATCTGCACGATCCCTTCACCCTCAGCGACGCCTATTTCGACCAGTGTTTCTGCAGCTTGCGCGAAGCCGTATTTGCTCTGCAACGCGTTGTGCCGCAGGCCGGACGCGGCCCGCAGACAGCGGGAGCAAGGCGATGAGACGCGAATTTTCCCTCTATCTAGATCTCGTGCGTGTGCTGGCGGCCGGCGCGGTGATCCTGTATCACTCCAATCTGCGCCTGCTGACCAGCGCGAAGCTGCCTTTCAGCCAGCACGGTCACGCGGCGGTGATGGTGTTTTTTGTGCTGTCAGGCTATGTCATCGCCCACATCGCGCAGCAGCGTGAAAATACACCGCTGGAATATTGGGCCAGCCGGCTGTCGCGTTTTTACGCGCTGGCCATTCCCGCCGTACTGCTGACGCCGCTGCTGGATCTGGCCGGTCAAGCGCTGGGGCCGCAGTTTTATCAAGGCACCACCACCCACGGCTGGGCGGCGCTGCGTATCGCCACCAGCCTGAGTTTCCTTAACGAGGTATGGCTGGCGTCCATCATGTCATTCTCCAACGTGCCTTACTGGTCATTGTGCTACGAGTTCTGGTACTACGTGCTGTTTGCGATCCTCGCCTTTGTGCGCGGACCGGCGCGCTGGTACTGGGCGAGCGCGGTCGCGCTGCTGCTCGGCCCCAAGATCATGGTGCTGGCGCCGGTGTGGGCGCTGGGCGTGCTGCTGCAACGCTGGCAGCGCTTGAAAAACATCAGCCCGGCCATCGGTGCGGCGCTGTTCGCTTGCTCGTTGCCCGCCTACGGACTTTTTCATTTCTCCGGCATGACCGAGACCGCCAGCGCGTGGCTGCGGCAACTGATCGGTTCGGCGCTGCATCACCAGATGGCGTTCTCCAAATTCTTCCTCACTGATTACCTGCTGGCGTTGATCGTGGCGTGCAATTTCGTCGGCATGCGTGCGATTGCGCCATATGTCGGAAAACCGCTGCTGTGGGCGGAACCGGGGATACGCCTGCTGGCCGGCTACACCTTCAGCGCGTACATCCTGCACCAGCCGCTGTTGCAGTTCTTTGCCGCCTTGTTTAATGGTGATCCTAATCAGCCCTGGTTCTACCTCGCCACCATGACGGCTACATTGGCTGCCATTGTGGCGATCGGCAGCGTGACGGAAGGCCGCCGCCGCTACTGGCGCGGCCTGATGAGGGCGCTTCTGTTGCGCTTGATGACCAGCGGAACGCCGCCTGGAGGACTGGTGGCGACAGCCTCCAAAGATCATGCCTGACAATCTGCTACCCGCCGTGGTGCTGGGCATCGACACGCCAATTGGATTGGCCATCATCCGAGATCTTGGCCGGCGCGGCGTGCCGGTGTACGGCATCGCGCGCAGCGCGGAGGCCCTCGGCTTGCGGTCGCGCTATCTGAAGCGTGGCCTGCTCCGCGCCGGTGACGGCACGGCCGGCGTCGTTGCCCAACTGCGACAATTGTACGAAGAAATCGGCGAGGCCTGCCTGTTCGCCATCTCGGAAACCGATATCAACGCGCTCAACGCCGAGCGCGCCCACTTGCAGGGCTACCGCCTGCTGTTCGCTTCAGCCGAGGCCATGGCGCTGGTGTTGGACAAAACCGCAACCTACGCAGTGGCCGAGCGGGTGGGCATACATGTGCCGCGCACGCTGCAGCCCGCTTCGCTGGAACACGCCACCGCCGAGGTCGGCAAGCTGCGCTATCCAGTGGTACTGAAATGGGCCGATCCGAACGGCGTGGCGCCGCCGCTAAAGCAAGCTGGACTGTTGTTGGACAAGGTGCACTACTGCGCCGATGCCGCTGCGTTGCTGGCCTACCTGCGGCCGTATCAGGCTGCAGGGCTCTATCCGCTGGTGCAGGAATACTGCGCCGGCTACGGCCTGGGCCAGTTCATCCTGATGCGCGACGGCCAGCCGCACTACCTGTTCCAGCATCGCCGCCTGCATGAGTGGCCGCCCGAGGGGGGCGTATCGACCGTCTGCCAGTCGCTGCCGCTGTCGCAGCACATGGAGCAAATGCGTCGCTCGGTCGCATTACTGCGGGCATTGCGATGGGAAGGCGTGGCCATGGTCGAGTACCGGCACGATCCAGTCACCGGCCAGTCGGCGCTAATGGAGGTCAACGGGCGCTTCTGGGGCAGCCTGCCGCTGGCCTGCCATGCCGGCGCCGCCTTTCCGTGGCTGCTCTATCAGTTACACGGCCTGCACCGGCCGGTGTGGCAGACGCCTTACCGCGCCGGCCTGCGTTGCCGCTTCATGCTGCCGGAAACGCGTCGCCTGCTGCGCGTGCTGGGCCGGCGCGGTGGCGCTGCTGAGTTCGCCAGCTACCTGATCGATTTCGCGCGGCCCGGCACCCGCTACTACGTGCATGACTGGCGCGATCCCGGCCCGCTCTGGGCCGATGTGACGCAGATGCTGTGGCGCGCGCTACACAACCTGCCAGGCATGCGCCGTCACCGCATCGATTTCTGATATTCTGCCGACACCAACGCAATGAGGTGCCATCCATGTCGCGCTTTTCCTACGACCAGGCGTTCTCCCGCAACATCGGCTGGGTCACGCCACAGGAGCAAGCCATCCTGCGCGGCAAACGCGTGGCCATCGCCGGCGGTGGCGGGGTCGGCGGTATCCACGCCACCACGCTGGCGCGGCTCGGCGTCGGTAAATTCCACCTGGCCGACTTCGACACTTTTGACGTGGTCAACTTCAACCGCCAGGTGGGCGCAAACATGAGCACGCTGGATCAGCCCAAGGTCGAGGTGATCGCGCGCATGGTGCGCGACATCAATCCCGAGGCGGACATCGAGATGTTCCCCGACGGCGTCAATGCGGACAACCTGCCGCGGTTCCTGAGCGGCGTCGACCTGTATCTGGACAGCCTGGACTTCTTCGCCTTCGACGCCCGCCAGCGCACTTTCGCCGCGTGTGCCGAGCGCGGCATTCCATCGACCACGGCGGCGCCGCTGGGCATGGGCGCCGCCACGCTGAGCTTCCTGCCTGGGCGGATGAGTTTCGAGGACTACTTCCAGTGGGGCGAGCGGCCCGAATTGGAAAAAGCCGTGCGCTTCATGGTCGGCCTGGCGCCAGCCGGTCTGCACCGCGGCTACCTGGTGGTGCCGTCGGCGATCAATCTGGCCGAGCGACGTGGCCCGTCCACCATCATGGCGATCAACCTATGCGCGGGCATGGCGGCCACCACCGCGCTGAAACTGTTCATCGGCCGCGGCAAGGTGCTGGCGGCGCCGCACGGCCTGCACTTCGACGCCTATCTCAACAAGCTGGTGCATACCTGGCGGCCGGGCGGCAACCAGCATCCGCTGCACCGCCTGGCCATTTCGATGGGGGTAAAAATGTACAGCAAGACATTCAAGCCATCATGAACGCCGATCCGTTGGCCGACATCCTGTCGCTGGCGCGCTGGGCGCCCAGCGGCGACAACACCCAGCCGTGGCGTTTCGAGCGGCGCGGTCCGCTGGAAGTGGCGGTGCATTGCCGCGACACCCGCGACCACGTGGTGTACGACCTGCGCGGTCACGCCAGCCAGGTGTCCTACGGCGCGCTGCTGGAGACCATGGCCATCGCCGCGACCGCGCATCAACTGCGGCCGGTGGTGAAACGCGGCGGCAGCGAGCAGGAACCAGTGTTCGAGGTGCGTTTCGACGCCGATCCGGCGCTGGCGCGCAGCCCGTTGATCGATGTTATCGAGCAGCGCTCGGTGCAGCGCCGGCCACTGAGCCGGCAGCCGCTGCTGCCCGAGCACAGGCAGGCACTGGAGGCGGCGCTGGGACCGGGCTACACGCTGCAATGGCTGGAGGGGCCCGCGCGCGCCGCCGCCGCCCGCCTGATGTACCGCAACGCCCGCGTGCGGCTGACGATGCCGGAAGCGTTCACCGTGCACCGCGACATCATCGACTGGGACAATCTGCGCAGCAAGGACAAGGTGCCGGCCGGCGCGCTCGGCGTGGACGCCATAACGGTCAAGCTGATGCGCTGGGGCATGCACAGCTGGGAACGCATGCGCAGGATGAACGCGCTGATGGGCACCTGGGCGCCGCGCCTGCAGATGGATTTGCTGCCAGGCCTGGCCTGTGCCGCGCACTATGTGCTGCGCGCCGCCCAGCCCCCGCAAGGCATCGACGATTACGTTGACGCCGGCCGCGCGGTACAGCGGCTGTGGCTGACGCTGACCAGTCTGGGTCTGATGATGCAGCCGGAACTGACACCACTGATCTTCAGCGCCTACCTGCGCGACGGTGTGCGCTTTACGACGGACATCGCCGTGGTGGCCGAGGCCGAGGCGCTGCGGCATGATTTGCGCCAGCTGCTGGGCGGCGAAGTTGAACGTGCGGTGTACATGGGTCGCGTCGGGTATGGCACCGCGTCCGAGTCCCGTTCCATTCGCAGGGACCTGCAGGACTTGATGCGCTGAAATTATGCGTAACGCGTTACGTTTTTAGACGTTTTGCCAAGTCGGCATAGGCGCGTTTGCTTGCCGCCAGTTCTGCGGCCAACAAGGCATTTTCGCGGCGCAGTGCTTCGACGGTTTTGTGCGCTTTGTCCAGCTCGGCGATGAGGCGGCGCGGGGAGCCATCATCCGGCGGCATTTCCTGTGACGCGTTACGGGAAGTGACGATGGCGTGCTTTTCCTCGCGCTTGCGGTCGCGATAGGCTTTTTGCCGCTCGGCGCTGCTCATCGCATTGCCGGTGGCCGGCCGGCCGCGACCGCGCCTGGCGCCGGCCATGTCCAATTCCAGTGTTTGATTATCGTCCGCTTGTTTCATGGTTTCCTTTTAAGGTAACGCGTGACGATAATTTTAGCCTGCCTTGGGCAACAAAAGTAAAAACATCGTGCCGCCGCCGGCAGGCCGCCCATCAGAAGCGATAACTTGCGCTGACGTTGACGGTGCGCTCGGCGTTGCGATAGCAGAGTTTGCCATCGCAATCGAGCAGCACCTGCTTGTCGAACAGGTTATTGAAGTTGACGGAGTAGCGCCATGGCCCTTGCTCGACGCCGAAGGCGGCATCGACCATCCCCAGCGACGGATTGGTCAGGTTGCTATTGCCATAGTCCATGGACGAGCGCGCCTTGCCGAAGTAGCGCACGCCCAGGCCGGCGTAGCCGAGCGCGGTATCGTTGAGCTTGTGGCTGTACTTGGCCCAGACCGATGCGCTATGCTTGACGGCCCCCATCTGCGCCAGGCCGCGATCGCCGTTGTTACTTTGGGTGATCTCGCTGTCCAGATAAGTGTATTGCGCCACAATGCTGAGATTGCGCAGGATGTCGGCGCGCGCCTCCAGTTCCAGCCCCCGGGAGCGGACTTCGCCGCTTTGCACCAGCGAATTCGGGTCCTGCGTGGCGGCGGTGGTCACGTTCTTGCGCGTCAGGTTAAACACCGACGCGGTGTAGCTGACGTTGCCATGGTCCGGCTGATAGCGCAGGCCGGCCTCCAGCTGCCGTCCGGTGGACGGTTGGAGCAGTTCGCCGTTAATGTCACGGCCAATCTCCGGCGAAAACGAGGTCGAGTAGCTGACATACGGCGCCCAACCGGATTCAAACAGGTAGACGCCGCCCAGGCGCCTGGTGGTCTTGCTGGCGGACTGGCTGTACGTTTGCGTGGCGGTGCCGGCCGCCGGCAGCACGCGGGTGTTCTCGTTATCCGCGCGGTCACGGCGCACGCCGGCGGTCACCACCCATTTATCCCAGGCCAACTGGTCTTGTAGATACAGGCCTTTCTGCTTCAGTGGATACAGTTCATAGCGCGGCGATGGCGACGGCACCGCCGTCTGCTGGTCGCCGTACACCGGGTTGTACAGATCGAGATTAGGCATCGGCGTGATGCTGTAGGGGAAGCTGTCGGTGGTCTTGTTGTCCGCATAATCGAAGCCGATCAGCACATTGTGCGCCAGCGCGCCGGTCTTGAACGTCGCCTGCACACGGGTATCGGTCTGTAGTCCGCGCCAGGCCGAGTTGCGCGGATAGAACAGCCGCGTCATGGAACGACCGTCGGCCTGCAACACGCGCGGGAAGACGTTGGTCTCATCGCGCTTCAGTTCGGTGTAGCGCAGATTTTGCTGAATCTGCCACGTGTCGTTGAACCGATGCTCGAATTCATAGCCGAAGGTGTGATTTTCGCGGTTCCATCGGTTGTCCCGACCGCCCAGGTTGACGCTGGGTGACGGCTGCCCCTGTGCACCAGGATTCTGAAGCTGATTCGGCCACACATAGGACTGGTTATCCTTCTGATACTGCGCCAGCAGCGTCAGCGAGGTGGCGGCGTCCGGCCGCCAGGTCAGCGCCGGGGCGACGTACAGACGGTTGTCACGGTCGAGGTCAATACGCGTGCCGGAATTGCGGCCCAGCATGGTGAGGCGGTAAGTCCACTCGCCATTCTGGTCCAGCGCACCGCCCAGGTCGGCCTTGACCTGTTTGCGGTCGTAGCTGCCATATTCAACGCCGATTTCATGCACGGCGGTGGCCGAAGGGCGCTTCGAGACGGCGTTGATCATGCCGCCCGGCGGCGACTGGCCGTACAGCACCGAGGCCGGGCCGCGCAGCACTTCCAGACGCTCCAGGCCGTATGGCTCGATCGGCGCCGCGTAGGCGCGGCCCGAGGTCAGCAGGCCATCGCGAAAAATGCCGGCGGTGCCCAGCTCAAAGCCGCGCAACATGGAAAACTCGTCCACCGACCATGGTTTCATATTGGGCGTGACGCCGGCGGTGTAGCGTAGCGCCTCGTCCAGCGATTCGACCTTGCGGTCGGCAAGCTCGTCGGCCGTGATCACCGACACCGACTGTGGGTTTTCGATCAGGCGGATGTTGGTCTTGGTGGCGGTGGCGCTGCGGCGCGCCACATAGCCGTCTACGTGGCCGAGCGCGGTCTCGCGCTCGCCCCGGACCTGCACTTCCGGCAGCGCCAGCGCGGCATCGGGGCGCTGCACGGTCGCCGGCGCCGCGCTCTCCTTCAGCACGTAGCCGCCGCCCTGCGCAACGGCTTGCAGACGGCTGCCGGCCAGCAGGCGGTTCAGCGCCTCCTGCGGTGTCAGCGTGCCCGCCAGGCCAGGGCTGTTTTTACCATTGGTCAGCGCGCCATCGGCGGCGACAAATACGCCGGATTCGGCGGAAAAGCGCGCGATCACGGCGTTGAGCGGCCCGGCCGGAATGTTGTAGGCGCGCGGCACGGCCTCGGCGGCCACGGCCAGGGCGGGGAGGGCGGCGGCCAGCATCGCGGCCAGGGCCTTCTGAGTCAGATTGAATGTCATGGAAACTTTCGGAAATGAGGAAAAAGCTGTCTTCACTCTGCTTTCCGTGCAACGCGCGAAAAAGGGAACCGGAAGGTGCGATTATTTTTGCCACGGCTTGACCGTCACCCACCACGGCATCACCGCATGTGCCCGCACCGGCAGCGCCGCCTCCAGCATGGCCAGCGCCTGATCGGTGTCGCGCAGCGGGAAGCCGCCAACGACCCGCAGATCGGCCACCGCCGGATCGCAGCCCAGATGGCCATGGCGGTAGCGCGACAATTCGGCCAGAAACTGCGCCAGTGGCAAATCCTGGGCGATCAGCATGCCATGCGTCCATGCCTGTCGCGCGGGCGGTAACCGGTCGGCCGGCGAAATGGCGTGACGCGAAAAGCGCACTTCCTGGCCGGCCTCGATGATGTGCGGCGACGACGCGCCCAATGGCATTACCTCGACGCGCCCTTCGCTGACGCCCAGCCGCGTGTGATCATCAAACTGACGCACCTCAAAACGCGTGCCCAGCGCGCGCATGCTGCCTTGCCGGCTGTGAACCACGAAAGGGCGGGACGGCTGCTGCGCGTCCGTATGGGTTTCGATCAGAATTTCACCATGATGCAGGACCAACTGACGCTGTTTGGCGTCGTAACGGTCGTCCACGGCGGTGTGGGTGTTGAGCCAGAGTTGCGTGCCGTCGGCCAGCCGCAGACGGTTGCTCTCGCCAACGCCGGTGCGATGCGTCGCCATCAGCCCGGCGATGGTTGCGCGCAACTCGTCCTGACGCGACAGTTGCCAGCCAAGCCCGCCGGTGATCGCCGCCAAGGTCAGCGTCTTGAGCATCTTGCGGCGCTGGCGCAGTTGATTGGCCGCGACCAGGGCCGAACTGGCGGCCTCCGGCGCATCTTTAGCGAAAGAAACGCCCTGACCGATGCTCTCCACCCGCGCCCACGCCTGACGGTTGGCGTCATCCGCCGCCAGCCATGCTGCCCAGCGACGGCGTTCCTCGTCCGCCACTTTGCCGGACCGTAACACGGCGTACCATTCGGCGGCCTGCTCCAGCGTGGCGAAGGGGATGGCGTCGTGGGCGGCGTTCATGGCTGCGCCGCGCGGAACGAGGCGCCGGCCGACAGGCAATGCAACATGGCCTGGGCCATGTACTTCTTGACCATCCGCTCCGAGACCTGGAGCCGCGCGCCGATCTCGGCGTAGGTCAGATCGTGCAAGTGCGCCAGCAGAAAGGCAGCGCGCGGCTTTTCCGCCAGATTGGCGAGGATGCGGTCGACCTCCATCAGCGTTTCCACAATGATGGCCTGGTATTCGGCCGATGGATGCGTGGCGCCGGGCAGCTCCATCATGGCGGCCAGCCAGACACCTTCAATTTCCGCGCGCCGCCAATGATCGACCATCAGGCCCTTGGCAATGGTGGTCAGATAGGCGCGCGGATTTTGCTTTTCGTCCAGCTGTCGGGGACGAAGCAGCAGACGCAGAAATGTATCCTGCGTCAAGTCTTCAGCGGTGAAGACGCAGCCCAGCTTCTTGCGCAGCCACGCTTGCAGCCAGCCGTGATGATCCGCATACAGCGTATGCAGCTGTGGTTGCGTAATGATATCGGAGGCCGGCATGCAAGATCACCTTGAATACATGAGAATAATTCTCATTATTATATGTTCAGTGCAAACTGTCGCACAAGAGCCTATTTGTCGTAACGCGTTATGATAAATATGAAGGAGCTAGATTGAAACGGTGAACCGTGCGCCGCCCAGCGGTGATGCATCAATAAGAATGTCGCCGCCATGCAAGCGGATGGCGCGCGCGGCGATGGCCAGACCCAGGCCGTAACCTCCTGCCGCATGATCGGCTTGGCGCGTCAGACGGTAGAAAGGCTCAAACACCTGCGCCCGCGCGTCCGCGGGAATGCCGGGACCATCGTCTTCAACGACGATGTGCAGTTGCTCGCCGCGCGTGGCGGTCAGCGTGATGCGGGATTGCGCGTACTTGGCGGCGTTGCCCAGCAGGTTGTTGATGGCACGCGCCAGCAAACGTGCATCGCCATGCAGCTCGCCCAGGTCGTCGGCGATACTGGCGTTGAATTCGTGCGCGCCTTGCGGCGGCGTGCAGGCGCGCAGCAGTGGCGTTGGCGCAAACGCTTGCCGCGGCATCGCCTCGGCGTGATCGAGTTGATTGAGGCTTAACAGCTCCTCGACCAGCGCTTTCAGTTCCTCGACATCGGCGAGCATGGCTTGCAGCCGGCGCTGCAACGCTTCATCGTCGCCAGCGTGACGCTCGCGCAGCAGCTCCATGCCGAACTCCAGCCGCGCGATCGGTGTGCGCAGTTCGTGCGACACAGCGTGCAGCAAATGCTTGCGCGCTTCCAGCAGGGCGGCGATACGGTCCGCCATCTCGTTGATGCGGCCGGCCAGCGGCGCGATGCTGGCGCTGCGCGCCACGTCGGCGCGGGCGGACAGATTGCCGTGTCCGAAATCATCGGCCATCTTCGACAGCGCTTGCAGGCCGCGCCAGTGTCTGCGCGACCACCAGCCGATCGGCACCAGCAGGAAGAGCGCGATGACCGCGAAGCGGATCGCCTCCATGCCGAGCGCTTCGCCGATGTCGATGGGCAGATGCCCGGCGTGAATCACGTCTTCATCGCTGCCGATATAGCGCGTACCCGTGGTGTCGACGCGGCGGTAATAAGCTTTGCCGGCGACGTCGATCACCAACTCGCCGCGCAGTAGCGCCTCATGCTGGCGCGAGGGCAGGGAGGACAGCGTGGCGCGCAACGGCTGGAGTTCCAGCGTGACCTCGGACACTTCACGTACCTTGTTCAGGCGTGGCAGCCATTCGTCTGCCGGCGCTTGGTCGATGTACTGCTCCAGCAGGAAGATCTGGCCGGCGGCCTGGCGGCGCGCGATCTGCTCCAACGGATCGCCGAACAGCAGACGGAATGTCAGGTAAATGACGGCGCTGGCCAGCGTCATCGCCAGCAGCACCAGCAGCGCGAAGCGCCGGAACAGGCGATTCATTCCCAGGCCGAAGGGCTGAACAGATAACCTTCGCCCCAGACGGTTTTGATGCGATCGGCGCCTTGATCGCCGAACTTGCGGCGCAGGCGCGAGACGCAGTTGTCGATGCTGCGGTCCAGCCCATCGAACTCGATGCCGCGCATCTTGACCAGGATATCGTTACGCGACATGACTTTGCCGGCGGCGTCGGCAAGGATCAGGAACAGCTTGAATTCCGCGCTGTTCATCGACACTTCCTGCGCGCGCCATTGGACGGTGCGGTTCTCGCGCGAGATGCGCAGCTGGCCGATGACGATATCGCTGCTGCCCATGCTGGCGCCGCGCCGCTGCAAGGCGCGCAGGCGTGCCAGCAGCACGCGCGGCTGCACCGGCTTGTTGACGTAATCGTCGGCGCCCTGTTCAAGGCCGGACACCTCGTCGAAACTGTCTTCGCGCGCGGTGAGAATCAGGATAGGAACAGCGCTCAACTGGCGTAACTGGCGACACACCACCAGGCCATCGATGCCGGGCAGCGTCAGATCGAGGATGACCAGGTCGGGCTGCGTGTCGCGGAAGCGTTCCAGCGCAAGGTCGCCACGGCAGACCATATCGACCTGATAGTCGTAGCCGTCGAGGTATTCCTTCACCAGCGCGGCCAACCGCGCATCGTCTTCCACCAGCATTACACGCTGCATCGCATCTCCTGTTTGGAGCACCATTGTAGTGGAGGACGCGCAGAAAGTGGCATGTTCGACAATCCAGTACAACTGCGTACACTTTTTATACAAATGCGCCTTACAAATTGAGGACAATTCTGCGACAGATCGCGGCGGATTACGGTCGGCAAGCTCCCTACCATGGAGGCTCTTACTTCAACCGGAATCTGACATGAAAAAATTTTTGTGCCCCACCCTGATCGTCGTTGCCGCAAGCTCGCTGGCGCATGCTGAAGATTTTTATCTGGGCGCGAACATCAACCAGGGCAGCAAAGGCCATCTTAAATATGGCGATGGCGTCACCTCCGTGGAGCGCAGCGCCAATCAGCGCATGCTCTCCGCCGGCGTATTCGTGGGCTACGTGTTGTCGCCATCGTGGGCGCTGGAAGGCGGTTATCGCGACCAGAGCGGCAATAGCGTGTTCGATCTGAAACCGGGCTATCAGATCAAGACCCGCACCAGCATGGGCTATCTGGCGGTGCGCACCACCTGGCGGTTGGACGACAACTGGTCGTTGTACGGCAAGCTGGGGGTGGGGCAAGGGCGCTTCAAGGCGTCATTGGGCAACACGTCGCAATCGGCGGGGGATACGGTGCACAAGACCGGCGTGTATCTGGGCGTGGGCATCGCCTATATGGTTGGCAAGGATGTGGCGCTGCAACTGGAGCTGGAGCACACGGATCAATTGAAACAGCAAGGCCTGAAGGCGACGATGGACAAGTTATCGCTCGGCGTCAAGGTCGGTTTTTAAGGACAACATGAACCCGCTACTCCCTCTGATGCTGCTGCCGTTGTGCGGCGTAGTATATGCCGACGACCATACGCCAATGATGCCGGACGGTAGCCGCGATATGTATCTGGGGGCAGGGCTTGTGACCGGCAATGCGGCGCAAGCCGGCGAAGCGCGTCCGGTACTGCTGCGGCCATTGTTACAGGTTGAATGGAGTAACGGCATCTTCGTTTCGTCCGGTGGTGTCGCCGGGCTGCATCTGTCACAAACGGCCGGCGTGGAATATGGGCCGTTGCTGATGTCGACCAACTCACGCGATCCGAACGACAGTCGTCGCCTGCGTGGCTCACCCCCCATCAGCGGCTCGCCCGACGCCGGCGGCTTCTTTAACTATTACCTCGGTGACGATGCGCGGCTGCGCACCAGCATGGTCTACGACACCAGCGCGCACGGCTTCCGTGGCGAGGCGGGCGTGCAGCAAAGCTGGACCGGACTTGCGCCGCACCACGCCTTGTCATTGTTCGCCAGCGTGGCGCTGGCCAGCGATTCCGTCATGCGCGAGCGCTATGAAGTGCGCCGCGACCGGGGGGGCGTGCGCGATTATCGTCCGGATGGCGGCATGGCGGCGCTGTCGGTTGGCGCCAACTGGAACTGGGCACTGAGCAGCAAATGGCTGCTCACCAGTGGCGTCACCGCGTCCCGCCTGGGCAGCCAGCCGGCGGACAGTCCTATCGTTGACCGGCGCACCTTTACCACCTGGTCAACCGGCCTGGCGTACCGGTTCTGACGATGCGCCCGGCGATCCTGCTCTGTTTCACCTTGCTGTCTTCCTTCGCCTGGGCGCAGGAGGACAGCGACTGGATCGCCTATCGCGATGCTTACCGTCAGATGATCTGGTTTGAAAAGTACGGCAAGCCCAAACAGTTTTTGCAAAACCACTATCGTCTTCGTCCGCGCGACAAGAACGTTACGCTGGACGGCGTGCGGCTAACGTTGACCACTAAAACCACGCAAACATCGCTGACGCTCGATGCGCTCGGCCGCGCCACCTTCCCGTTTTCCAGAGCGGCCTACGACGACAATGCGGAACTGGTGGTCAGCCGCAAAGCAGGGCAGTTCAGCGCCGGGCCCTGGGTGTCCATCGTCACGCGGCCTGATGGCATTTATTCCTCAGCTGATTTGCGCACCGCGTGTGATCAACTGCTGGCCTATCTGCGCTATGCCGGCGAAGACCAAGGCAAGAGCTGCGCCGGCGTCCAGTTTATTTATAGGCGCGGCGAAGCGGTGCAGGTACGGTTTCAAGCGGCCGATGGCGCGTTGATGGCTCTTGCACCCAAGGAGGGCCCGGCCTTCAGCGGCGACGCGGTGCAAAACTTCCGCGTGATCGGCTATCGCTTCGCTGCGTTGCCGGAGGTCGGGCAAGTGATCACCAGCGGCACGCCGCTGGCCATCACAGCGTTGCTGGAATAGCGAATGATCGACACCCTTCGCCGATGCGCACCACGCCAAAAAAAAAACAGGAGATCAAGGGCTATGCCAAAGAGTAGTACGGTGCTGTACGGCAGCGCTGGCACTTCGGACGGTTGAAACCGTTAGCCGTAGATTATCAATAAAGCCACAACCTTATCGGCCGAAGAGGGATACTGATTGCCGGCAGCCACGCTGATGTGGCAACATGGTCGGAGCGCGGCGCTTCGACTGCAACCTCTCTGTTCTGGTAACTCATGCCATACGAAGTAGACCATGAGTGTGTTTTCCACCTAAATTGATGGAGCGACATTCATGAGCAACTCCTTCGCGGCACCATTGTCGCCCGAGGTGCATGCGGTGGACAGCAATAGTGGCCTCTTCCGACATTTGGTTGAGTGTTCGCCGAGTGCGTTATTGTTACTTAATCAGCAGGGCGAGATACTGCTTATTAATGCCGCCGCGGAGGTCTTGTTTGGCTACCCGCGCCGCCAGTTACTCGGCGCTAAGGTGGAAATACTGATACCGGAACGGCTGCGCGCGGCGCATCCCGCGCTACGACAGGCTTTCCTGTCGAACCCCAGCGCCCGGCCGATGGGAGTGGGGCGGGAGTTGAATGGACGCCGTAGCGACGGCACGGAATTTCCCCTTGAAATCGGGCTCACCCCGATCGATGCCGCCGAAGGTCAGCTGGTGTTGGCGAGTGTCATTGACATTAGCAGGATACGCCAGGCTGAACAGCGCTTTCGCCACATCGTCGAATCGTCGCCCAATGCCATGCTGGTCATCGACCAACAGCGTAACATCACTTTTATCAACCGCAAGGCCGAAGAGGTGTTTGGCTATGACCGCCAAGATCTCATCGGTAAACCGCTTGAGATCCTGTTACCCGAGCGCTATCGAGCACAGCACCCAGCGATGGTCGCCGGTTTCCATCGCTCCCCATCGACGCGTCCGATGGGCGCCGAGCGGGCATTATTCGCGCGGCGCAGCGATGGCGTCGAAATACCGGTTGAAATTGGCTTGAATCCTATCGAGGGCCTGGACGGTGGCGCCACGTTGGCCTGCATCATCGACATCAGCGAACGTAAGCGCGTAGAAAACGATCTCCGGCGCAGCAATGCCGACTTAGAGCAATTCGCCTACGTCGCTTCGCACGATCTCCAGGAACCTTTGCGAATGGTGGCCAACTTCACGGAATTGCTCTCCCAGCGCTATCAAGGACAGTTGGATGCCAAGGCAGATAAGTATTTGCATTTTGCCAATGATGGCGCCAAGCGCATGCAACGCTTGGTCGCTGACTTACTACAATATTCGCGCGTGGGCAGCCAAGGCAAGCCCAAGGTGCGGACTGCGATGCAAAAAGTCGTCGAAGGCGTCCTGCACCTACTGGAGGCGCCACTGCAGCATTGCGACGCACGCGTCGATGTGGGGGTTCTGCCGTCACTGACGGTGGATGAAGGGCAGATGCGGCAGCTATTTCAGAACCTGATCGGTAACGCGATCAAATTTCGTTCAGAGACACCTTTGCATCTGCGTATCGAGGCCCAGCCGATCGATGAAACGAGTTGGCAGTTTTCAGTGAGCGACAACGGCATAGGCCTGGACACGGCGTTTGCAGACAAGGTCTTCCAGATGTTCCAGCGGCTGCACGAACTCGGACGCTATGAGGGCAGTGGCATCGGCCTGGCCATTGCCAAGCGTATTGTCGAGCGCCACGGCGGTCGTATCTGGGTCGACTCGGCGCTGGGCGCCGGCGCTACCTTCCATTTTACTTTGCGTGCCTGATCCGAAGGGGGAGGTAATGAGACGTCTATTTCGCGCCTTGTTGGTGGAAGACAATCCCGGTGATGTCGAGTTGACACGGGATACGCTAGAAGCGAGCAAGGTCCGCATCGACATCACGGTGGCGATCGATGGTCAGCAGGCATTGCAAATGCTCCGTCGCGAGCCACCGTATGCCGATTATGCGTTGCCCGATCTGATATTCCTCGACCTGAATCTTCCGAAGATCAGTGGCAGGGAGGTGTTAGCCGAGATCAAACAGCAGGCCGAGTTGCGTGCGATCCCGGTCGTTGTTCTGACGTCCTCGGACGCCGAGCTCGATATTGTGAAGAGCTATGATGTCGGCGCCAATTGCTATCTGACCAAACCGGTTGGCTTGGAAGCTTTCCAGTCGATAGTGCGTTCGGTGGAGAATTTTTGGTTCACCTTGGTGAAACTGCCATGAGCAATGAGCTTGATGCGCCGCTGAAGGTGCTGGTCGTAGAAGACAATCCCGCCGATGCCGCGCTGATTGAGGAAACGTTGACGTTCAGTGCAGGCAGTACCGTCGAGTTGGTCTACGCGACCAGTTTGGGACAGGCGCTGGGCCTGCTTAATCGTCTGGCGCTCGATGTCGTGCTGCTCGATTTAGGGCTTCCTGACGGCAAGGGCGTTGTTTGTGTTGAGCAGGTGCGCTTGCACCATCGTGACTTACCGATCGTGGTGCTCACAGGTAATGACGAACAGATGGCTATGGCATGCATTGCGGCCGGTGCCCAGGACTATCTCTGCAAGGACCGGGTGCTGTCCGATAACGTGCGGCGGGCAATCGACTACGCGATCGCCCGGCGCGACGCCGCCGTGCAGATGGCGCGTAGCGAGCAACTGCAGAGGGAAAATGCTCAGATGCAAGAAGTGAACCGCGCCAAGAGCCAGTTCATCGCCAGCATGTCGCATGAGTTGCGCACACCACTTAACGCGGTGATCGGGTTTGGCGAGATGCTGCGCACGGGCATAGTCATGCCCCATTCACGTGATTATCAAAAGTGCGTTGAGCACATCTGCACCAGCGGCAAGCACCTGTTGAACCTCATCAACGACATCCTCGACATGGCCAAGATCGAGTCCGGCAAGATGGAGTTCAGGTATGAACGTGCTAGCATTTCGGCGCTGGTCGCTGAGGTGGTAGACATTTGCGGAACGTTGATGCGGGAGAAATCGATCTCGGTCACCGTTGTGCGCGACGATACATTGGATGAATTCTATATCGATGTACTGCGCTTCAAGCAAATTCTGTACAACTTCCTGTCCAACGCGATCAAGTTCACGCCGGCCGGCGGCTACGCATCGATCCACACCCGCGTCGACGGTCCCGACCACATCAGGCTGGAGGTGCACGACAGCGGCGTCGGGATCGGTAGCGAGGAGTTGCCGCTGTTGTTCCAGGAATTCCGGCAGGTTGGCAATAACGCGCAGTCGTCATGCCAAGGCAGTGGCCTGGGGTTGTCATTGACTCGCAAACTCGTCGAAGCGCAAGGCGGCCACGTTGGCGTGAGTAGTTCGCCCGGCACGGGCAGTGTATTTTATGCCGTCTTGCCGAAGTGGGTACCGCCGACATTGGCGCACGGCGCAGGAAGTCGATCACCATGAACGGGGAAACTATCGTTGTGATCGACGACGCGCCCGCCAATCTGGATCTGCTGCTGGTATTACTCGGTAGTCTGGGTTATCGCGTGATTGGGGCGCCCAACGGCATTTTGGGCTTGCAGGAGGTCGAGCGGCACCGTCCGGCCCTGCTGCTGGTCGACGTGGAACTCCCCGATATTGATGGGTACACGATACTACGAAAGTTGCGTGCGAATGCCGAATTCCATTCAATGCCGATTATCGCGGTCACCGCATTTGCAATGCCGGGGGATGTGGCGCGCGGCGCTGCTGCCGGCTTTGACGATTATTTGACCAAACCGATCAACATTGAAGCGCTGCCAAAGCGGCTTGAGAGGGCGCTTACAGCGCGGCGCCTTTTGGGCCTGTCGAATCGATGAGCCAACGCTTTCGCAGCGCGATGTCCTATCCCACGTGTAGGTGCGCTCTACCGTCTCTGCCGTCTCTATTAAGCGACATCCAAGACCCCAGATCGTTCAGCATCACATAATTTTGAAACTGAATTCACGTTTTTTGTTATAGTGAATTGCCGCACGGAAATATCATATTTGATGAATTTGGTATTTAACGCGCATATTGATCATATCAGCGCGCCTGCCAGGCAAACACTGCGGCGTTTGGCCATGGGGCGGATCTCGATAAAGCCAACGCGGCCTGCCGGCTGAGTCAGGAACAATCGCCGATTAACATCGACGTGCGTGCGGCAAAGAAGGCGCCACTAGCTGCGCTGGAATTTAGCTACGCCGCCGGGACTGCTGAGGTGATCAACAATGGCCACACGGTGCAAGTCAATCCTGCGGCCGGGAACACGACTGAAAGTCGGCGAGGATGTCGGCCATTTGCTGCAGTTCCACTTCCACACCCCCAGCGAAGAATCGGTCAACGGCGTGCGTTACCCGCTGGTGGCGCACTTCGTTCACAAGGGCTTCGATGGCAAGCTGTCGGTCGTCGCGCTGCTGTTCAAGGAGGGACGCAGGAATCAAGCGTTGGCGCCAATGTTCACCGCGCTGCCCACCGAAGGCAAACTTCTCGCATTGGCGAATATGAATCCTGGGGAGTTATTGCCGGCCGATCACAGCTATTTTAAATTTATGGGCTCCTTGACGACACCGCCATGCAGCGATGGCGTCCGGTGGCAGGTACTGAAGCAAACCGCCGAGATTTCTAAGCAACAGCTGTCCGCGTTTCGCAAGCTTTATACAATGAATGCGCGCCCAATCCAGCCGCTCAACAGCCGGGTTGTCGAGGTTAGCGACTAGCGCGGATTGACCTGCGCCGTAACAGCAGGTAGAGCGCCGGCACGACGAACATCGACAGTAGCGGCGCGGTGATCATGCCGCCCACCATCGGCGCCGCGATACGCTGCATGAGCTCGGAGCCCGTTCCGGATCCGATCATGACCGGCAACAGGCCGGCGATGATCACGGCGACCGTCATGGCCTTCGGCCGCACACGCAACACGGCGCCTTCGCGTATGGCGTCAAGCAGGTCAGCTTCGCCGGCTGCGCCCTGCATCAGGCGCGCTTCCCAGGCCTGTTTCAGATACATCAGCATGATCACACCGAATTCGGCCGACACACCCGCTAAGGCGATGAATCCAACGCCGCTTGCGACCGACAGATTATGTCCCAGTGCCCAGAGCAGCCAGATGCCGCCCGCCAGCGCGAACGGCAGCGTCGCCATGATCAGCGACGCTTCGTCGATCCGCGTGAAGGTCAGATATAACAGCACGAAGATGATCACCAACGTCATGGGCACGACAACTTTGAGCTTGGCGGTCGCGCGCTCCAGGTATTCGAATTGCCCGGACCAGGACACCGAGTAGCCGGCCGGAAGCGCGACGTCCTTGGCGACAAGTTGCTGCATCTCACGCACTGCGGAGCTGAGATCCCGGCCCCGGATATCGACGTACACCCAGCCGGACAAGCGCGCATTTTCGCTCTTGATCATGGGCGGACCGTCATCAATCCGGATCGTGGCCACATCGCCAAGCCGAATCTGCGCGCCGCGCTCGGTCAACACCGGCAGCTCGCGCAGTTTCTCTACCGAGTCGCGCACCTCGCGCGGATAACGCACATTGATCGGAAAGCGTTGCAGGCCCTCGACCGTTGCGCCGATGTTGTCGCCACCGATGGCGCTCGACACGATACTTTGCACGTCGGCGATATTCAAGCCATAGCGCGCCGCTGCGTCGCGGTCGATATGAATCTCGACGTAGCGCCCGCCGTTGAGGCGTTCGGCCAGGGCCGACGACACGCCGGGTACACGCTTGACAACCCGCTCAATTGCCCCGGTGATGCGGTCGATTTGCTGCAGGCTCGTGCCGGCCACCTTGATGCCAACCGGGCTCTTAATCCCGGTGGCCAGCATGTCGATCCGGTTGCGGATCGGCGGCACCCAGATATTGGACAGCCCAGGCAGCTTGACGATGCGGTCCAGTTCTTGGACCAGCTGGTCGGTGGTCATGCCGGGCCGCCATTGTTCGCGCGGCTTGAGCTGGATTGTCGTCTCGAACATCTCTAACGGCGCTGGATCGGTAGCGGATTCAGCGCGGCCGGCCTTGCCGAACACGGTTTGGACCTCGGGCACCGTCTTGATCAGGCGGTCGGACTGCTGCAGCAGCTGCGCGACCTTGCCGGCGCCGATGCCCGGCAACGCCGAGGGCATGTACAGCAGGTCCCCCTCATCCAGCGGCGGCATGAACTCACCGCCCAGGCGCGACATCGGCCATAGCGTCGCCAGCGCGACCAGTGCCGCCGCCACCAGCGTGGTTTTGGGATGGCGAAGCACGATTTCCAGCAGCGGCCTATAAAGCGCGATCAGCCATCGGTTCAGCGGATTTTTCTGTTCGGCTGGTATGTTCCCCCTGATTAGGTAGCCCATTAACACGGGAATCAGCGTCACTGCCAAGCCGGCCGCCGCCGCCATCGCGTAGGTCTTGGTAAATACCAGCGGCGCGAACAGGCGTCCCTCCTGCGCCTCCAGCGTGAACACCGGGATGAAGGAGAGCACGATGATGAGCAGCGAAAAGAACAACGCCGGGCCGACTTCGGCCGCCGCGTCGCCAATCACCGTCCACCGGGCCTCCCCGGCCAGCTTCCGGCCAGGATAGGCGTGATGCCAAGCCTCGATATGCCGGTGGGCGTTCTCAATCATCACGACTGCCGCGTCGACCATGGCGCCGATGGCGATGGCGATGCCGCCCAATGACATGATGTTGGCATTCACCCCCTGGTAGGACAGCACGATGTAGGCGATCAGTATCCCCAATGGCAGCGATACGATTGCCACCAGCGCCGAGCGGAGATGGAACAGGAAGATCGCACAGACCACCGCGACGACGATGAATTCCTCGATCAGCTTGTGCTCCAGATGCTCGACCGCGCGTTTGATCAGGTTGGAACGGTCGTACACGGGGACGATTTCAACACCAGCGGGCAGGCCCGATTTCAACTTGTCCAGCTTGGCCTTGACGGCATTGATGGTGTCCAGCGCGTTCTTCCCGGAGCGCATGACAATCACGCCGCCGGCCACTTCACCTTCACCGTTCAGTTCGGCGATACCGCGTCGCATCTCCGGCCCCAATGCCACGCGAGCGACATCGCCCAGTCGCACCGACACGCCAGCATCCGTGGTCATCAGCGGAATCTGCCGGAAGTCGTCCAGCGACTGCAGGTAGCCGGACGCGCGAACCATGTATTCGGCTTCGCCCAGCTCCAGCACCGCGCCGCCGCTTTCCTGGTTGGCGCGTTGCACGGCCTCGATCACCTTGCCATGGGGGATGGAATAGGCGCGCAGCTTGTCGGGATCCAGCACGATCTGGTACTGACGTACCATCCCCCCCACGCTGGCCACCTCGGAGACATTCGGCACCGCCTTCAGCTCAAACTTCAGGAACCAGTCGTGCAAGGCGCGTAGCTGCGAAAGGTCAAGTCTGCCACTGCGATCGACCAGCGCGTACTCGTAGATCCAGCCGACGCCGGTTGCGTCCGGGCCGAGCGCCGTCTTAGCCTGCGCAGGCAGGCGCGCTTGCACCTGATTCAGGTATTCGAGCACACGTGACCTGGCCCAGTAGGGATCGGTGCCGTCGTCGAACAGGATATAGACGAAGGAGTCGCCGAAGAAGGAATAGCCGCGCACCGTCTTCGCACCGGGCACCGACAGCATGGTGGTGGTCAGCGGATAGGTCACTTGATTTTCGACGATCTGTGGCGCCTGGCCCGGATAGGTGGTGCGGATGATGACCTGCACGTCGGACAGGTCCGGGATCGCGTCGAGCGGCGTGCGCGCCAGCGACCAGACGCCCCACCCGGCGATCAACACCGAGGCCAGCAGGACCAGCAAGCGTTTGCTGATCGACCAGCGAATCAGTTTCGCGATCATTGTTGCGCTCCCGTCGGCGCCGCAGGCATCTTCATGTCGCCCATCGCCTTGTCGTTGGCGACGGGCGCGTGCCCGACTGGCGAAATCGTGACAATCTCGAAGGCGCCGTCCGATCGCGGCTTGAGGTCGAACGCCACGTGGTCGCCCACGCTGACGTTGCCGGGCATTCCTGTCGGCGGCATCTTGAATCCCATGGTCATCGCGCCCCACTGCAGCGTGGCGATCGGGCCATGTGAAATCGTCACCTCGTCCTTGCCGATATGCTCGACCCTGCCCTGGCCGTGATGGAGCGGCGCCTCCGGCGCCGATCCGGGGGACTGGGAATCGCCCATGCGGGTCGCTGTTCCCTTCAGACTGGCTTCGGAATCGAGTAGGAACTGGCCCGACAGGACAATTTTTTGCCCGGCGGTCAGGCCCTTGCGGATCTCGCTCTGGCCATTGCCTTCGCCACCAAGTTCGACGTCGACCGGCAGGAACTTTCCACCTTCCCGCGCCAGCAGGACCACGCTACGCGTGCCGGTCTGGATCACGGCCTCGGACGGGACTAGCAGCACATCGGCGCCGCGTGTGGCGGTGAAGGTAATCGTGGCGAACATGCCGGGCACCAGTTGTCCGCGAGGGTTCGCCAGTTCAATCCGGGCTTTCAACGTGCGTGTGGCGGCGTCCACCTCGGGCAACACCGCGCCGACCTTGCCCTTGAAGACGCCGCCCGGCAGGGCAGGCGAGCGCGCCTCGACAGCATCGCCCGGCCGGACTTTGGCCGCCAGGTTCTCGGGCACGTCCGCATTCACCCACACCGTGGAAAGACCGTTGATGCGGAACAGTTGCGCGCCCGATGTCACGGTCATGCCTTCGCGGGCGCCAAGCTCCGCGACCACGCCGCTGACGGGCGCGGAAATGGTGAGACGTCGATGCACCTTGCCGCTCGACTCGACCAGCCGAATCTGCCGGTCCGTCATACCGGCCAGACGCATGCGCTGGCGGGCGCCGTCGACCAGCGGTGCGGTGTCGCCACCTTGCAGACGGCGGGTCGCCAGGTATTCTTCCTGCGCTGCGATCCAGTCGGGTACATACAGCTCAGCCAGCGGCTGCCCCTGTCTGACCCGATCGAGTGGGGCGCGGACATACAGGCGTTCGATAAACCCGTTGCTGCGGGCCTGCACCAGCGCAACGTCGCGGTCGTTGTACGCGACGCTCCCGACCGCGACGATAGCGGATGGCAGTCTGCCGACAGTGACAACGGCAGTCCGAATGCCGAGGTTCTGCTGGACGCGCGGGCTGACGATGACGGCCCCGTCATCGCCACCGGTGGCGGCGTAGACCGGCACCAGCGGCATGTCCATAAAGGGCGACTTGCCGGGCTTGTCGAACTTTTGATCGGGGACCATAGGGTCGTGCCAGTACAGTGGCTTCTTGCCGGCGTCGCCGGCGACTGACGCAGCGGCGCCACTTTCCGGCACCGACTGCAGGCCTTGACGCACCCCGAAACGGTAGGCGCCGTATCCGCCTGCCGCGATCACCATAGCGCTGATCGCCGCGACAATATTCTGGTTCTTCATTTGGCTTCCTGATGGTTGATGGTGGCGGAGTGCTGTGCGGCTGCGCCCTCGGGAAAGAGGAAGTTCAGTTGTGCCCACAGGCGCGCTGTCTCCAGCGCGACTTCCAGCGACTGAAGGCGCAGTTCAAGCTCGCCGCGCCGCGCCGCCAGGACGTTGGCCAGCGTCGCTTGCCCCGCGCGATAGGCGGCCAGTACTACCTGGCTGTGTTCGGCGGCCAGCGGCAACGATTCGTGCGTGTAGCGGGCAATCCGCTCCTGGCCGCTCTGCCAGGCGATCAGCATGCTGTGTGTCTCGGCGATATGTTCGCGCAGCATCTCGTCACGCTCGGCCTTCGTCTGCTCGACCAGGGCAAGCTTGGCCGCCAGATCGCGGTCCTGTCGGTTTTTCCTATCCCACTGTAGCGGCACCGAAATACCGACCGACAGCATGTTCGAATACACAGATCCGCGCTGCTGGAACGCGACTTCGACACTCCAGTCGGTGTGCTGATTCGCCCTGGCCAAATTGGCGTCAGCTTGCGCGAGGTCCGCCTGCTGGTTCAGGACGGCCATCTGAGGGTGCAGGGCGAGATCGGTGTCGAGCGCGGCTGGGTCCAAGCGAATACGCTCGATATCCGGTGTGCCGGCCACCGGGGTATCTTCCCCAGTCCAGCGGGCGAGCATGGTGTGGGCGGCACGCTGGCGGCGCTGGACCTCGCTGGCGCGGTCATCGAGCGCGAGCAATGCAGATCGGGCCGCAAGGATATCGGCCGCGCTGCCGCGCCCACCCCGGTAGACTGCCTCGGCGGCCGCAATTTCCTGGCGCGACACGGTCACCTGGGCGGCGACTGCGCTGGCCATTTGCTCCGAGTAGAAGACCGTCAGCCAGGCGATGGCGGTGTCGCGCTCGATGGCGGCCAGCGCGACGTCCTTTTGCGCCCGGGCCTTATCTCCTTCGATCTGATAGCGGACGGAGCGCCAGTGCAGCTTGTCGGCACCGGTCAGCTCCTGCGACAGGCCCATCCGGCGCATGGTCATGAAGTCGTGGCCAAGGCTAAGACGATCGGAACCGCTGACGGGCAAATTGTCGATCCCCACCTTCAGCACCGGATCGGGGCGCTGGCCGGCGGCGACCGCCATTTCGTAGGCGGCAGTGATGGCTTGGTCTTGGGCGCCGAGTTGACGCGAGCGGGCGACCGCCCGCTGCTGGGCCTCGCCGAGTGTCAGCGGCTGCGGTGCCGTCAGTGCGCCATGCTCGGCGACGAGGAACGAAAGCATGAGCGCGGCCTTCGGTAGCAGCCGAAGACGGGAAACTCGCGCAGCGGCGTGCGCGGAAAACGGGACTGACATATTATCTCCAGAATGCGATGAACAACACCGCATGCCTGGACGGCGAGGCGGTGACGAACTAGGCGCTCTGGAGGATTAAATGCGGAAACAGCAATGCTGAATGGCCAAAGGCGGAGCCGTGGCGCGCGTTAGCGGGACAGATTCGAGTGAGATCGCAAGCGAGAGGTAGGTGCGCTCGATGGCGGGGAGCACGATTTCCAAGTTGCAGGCCACGAATGGCTGGACGGCGGGCGCGCCGGGGGTGTCTGCCGACTGGTGGCCCGTGTCACAGTGCCCGGCACACAGGGCGGGGCTGCTCTTGTCCATACCCATGTCCGTGCAGCCCTGCATACCAGCCATGCCAACCATCGCAACCTGGCGCGACTTGTCCGGCATCGGGCAGGCGTATGCAGAAACAGCCAGCTGAGCAAACAGCAAGCTGAACAACATAATGATGGCCGCGATCGCCCGATTAGTTTGTGACATATGCATTCTGCGGCGATGTTAGCACAACTCGCGGGGAGTTTCTTGACTGACGGCGCCACTTTGCAGCGCATCGGCGAGGAAGTACGGTAGTGGATGCCGACTCAAGCAATCAAGGTCGCCGGTGTTTCATTTAACATCGACTTATATACATCTTGAACATGCTTTAACTGTGGTCTGAGGTGCTCGACCAAGTAATCGGCAAATACTCTGACGGCTGGCGACAGGCCCTTGCTTGAACCATAGACCAAGTGAAGTTGATGCTCGGGTAAGCGGAACTTAGGAAGCAAAAGAACTAATTCATTACGTTGTAAATGTTCGTGGCACAGGTTGAGCGGCAGTTGAGCTACGCCTACCCCTTGCAAGACTGCTCGGATCAGAAGCGGGCCATAGCTAGCACGTAGCGCAGGTTTAAAGGGAATAGTATAAATTTTATCTTTGGCATCTTTTACCAGCCAAGCAGACATGCCATCGTGTTCACTTGCCCCAAGACCAACGACTCCATCCAAGACTGACGGTTCATGAATTGAACCAAGCTTTTCCGCAAATGCCGGACTCGCCACAAGGACTTGCGGCGAGGTACCAAGGCTGCGCAGGATGAGTTCAGAATCCGACAGTAGGGTGCGTACCCGGAGCGCTATGTCAAATCCTTCCCTAATTAAATCAACGCGGCGATTGGTCAGCTCCAGCGCAACTTGCACTTCGGGGTTTTCTAAGAGAAATCCGGGAAGAAGATCGGCTAAAAAAAGATGGGCCAGACCTGCCGGCGTGCTGACTCTGACCAAACCGCGAGGCTGTTCAATCGCCTGTTTCGCTAAATTCATCGCGCCCTGCGCCGCTTCAAGCATAGCTTCACAATACTTAAAGAAGTCCGCGCCAACTTCAGTCACATGGACTGCCCTGGTCGAGCGTTGTATAAGGCGCAAACCGAGTTGCTCCTCAAGTACGGCCAACCGCCGACTAATTTTCGATTTGGTTTGCCCAGTGGCGCTCGCCGCCGCGGTGATGGAGCCAGCTTTTACGATCGCAGCAAATAGGGCGAGGTCATTTAGGTTAGATATTTGCATGGCATTGTTCTATATTTGAGACGGTTCTTACTATTTTCTCATCTATCGGCACTTTTCCGACAGCACTATAGTTATCGGTGTAGATGTACAGAACATTCCGTTTACTATCACATTGAAAGTTAATCAAATGAATCGTCGTGAAATGCTCGCCTGCATTGCCTCAACCAGCGCCATCACTCTTTTTTCACAACAGCTTGCATTCGCCCAGACGCGTCCTTTATCCGCGTTAGAAATTGGACAGAAAGAGCGATTTCGACGGGTTCGTCTGGGCGATGTAGAAGTTGTCGCACTGTATGACGGCGTGACGCACTTCCCACTCAACGACCAATACGTGTCCAATGCTCCATTTCAAGAGGTGTTGGCTTTAGTGAATAAGTTGGGGCTGAGCACCACTCAGGTTGAACTTCCCTTTACCGGTTTCCTTGTCATTTCAGAAGGGCGTCGTATTCTGCTCGATACGGGGCTTGGTGAGTTTGGCACGCCGCGGGAAACTACGGGGGGATTAGTCGATAGTCTGAAGGCGGCAGGATTCAAGCCAGAAGATATCGACACCGTGCTGATCACTCATTTTCATCCGGACCATATCAGCGGGCTGAGGAATCGTGCTGGCGAGTTTGTCTACCCCAACGCCAAAGTCTGGGTGGCTCAGCGCGAGTACGATTTCTGGATGAGTGCATCGAATATGCGAGCGGCCCCGGAACGTAAAACTGCGTTCGAATTGGCGCAAAGGGTGTTTACCGGTATGCCTGACACAATGTTGATACGTTACGAGCCAGGCCATGAAGTAGCACCCGGAATCTTATCGGTACCAGCTTATGGACATACCCCAGGTCACACCACCTACACCATTCGTAATGGTTCGCGGCCTTTCCATTATATCGGCGACATGATTAATGTGCCCGCTGTGTTTGCGCTCCATCCGGAGTGGTCCGTCGCGACTGACATGGACCCTGCGTCCGCGCTGAGCGTACGACATCATTTCCTTGAAACGCTCGACAATGATGCCTTAGTGGGGGGCTTCCACTTCCCGTTTCCTGCAATTGGTAGCTTGGTGCCGCTGGAGCAGGGCTTTCGGTTCGTACCATTCAGGAGGGTGTGCCGGGATAAAGGTGGAAATGACACATAAGTGCTGTAGTTATATAAACCTAGCCCCTTATGCAAATTTCGAAATTAGTTTCTAGTGGCCAGTCGCTCAAGTACTTCTAGATGTGGTTGCCACCGTCTCAGCGTCGAAATGATCTCCAGCACCTCTGATGCGACATCAAACGCCAACTCTGGAAGCGTCTCTTCATTTGCCGGCACCGATAGCGCGGCGCCATTGATGACGGTGTGCGCCATCCCGTGTAGGCGCAGCAACATATCACGCAGTCCGTCCTCTTTCCTTGTTGCGACCAATACGGCGTCAAGTTCGTCAACCATCTGGAGTAGCTTGCTGGTATCGAATGAGTCTTGCGCCGCGTTCAGCGCTGCTACGTCGAGGCGACCATATGGCGTTTCGGCGGTTTCGTTTGGTTTATTCACACACTCTTCCCTTTTGCTGCGCCGGCGGCACCACTTGGGGCACTCGCTTGCCTCGCCTTTTTGACCGCCTGTCGGAACATCAACTCTTTGACCCACGGTTCTGGAGGACGCTTCAAATCAAGATGATAACTGCCAAAGCGTTTGACCCCGTTGGTCCCGTATGGGCTCATAAATGTAACCTCACTGACGTCAACATGCTCGCCGTCGGCTTCCATATCTTGAAGTATGCGCATCATATCGACGGTATTTTGTAGTATGACCGCTGAGGCGATCAGGTCGATGTAGCGAACCCGCTTTTGTTGTTCGTTCAGATCGTTTTCTGCGATCACGTCACCGCCGAAGTCGAGCCACTTGGTAAAGGCGTGATAGGACTCGATCTTGTTCGTTGTAGCAGTGACTTCCTGACGCATCTCCTTCTGAGAGATCCATTTGAGTAGATATACCGTGCGCAGAACGCGGCCCAGTTCTCGCGCCGCGGCAAAGAGCCTGTTGTGGCGTCCTTCATGGCTTAGCTTGCGCAGCAGCATCGGTGAGGACACCCGACCTTGCTGAATCGAGATAGCGACCTGCATCAGGTCGTTCCAGTGGTTTTTGATCAGTTTCCAGTCGATCACTTCGGTAAATAGCCGGTCGATGTGTTTGTACTTGTGGGCTTTGTCGGCCTTATAGAACTTCAAATCCTTCCAGTTCCGTATGCGCGGCATTAGCTGGATACCATTCAGATAGGTGAATGCGAACACCGCTTCTGATTGGCCGTGTGTGTCCGAATACACCGTGTCAGGATGCACGGACAAGCCTGCTTTCATCAACCCCTCGATGACGTAGATTGCTTCTAGAACGCCCGGCGGGATGAAACTACGGAAGTAAGCAATGTAGTTGTCAGCTACGTGGCGGTATGCGACGGCGCCCATTTTTCTGTACCTGAAGTGCATGCCGACGAGTAGGTTCTGCTCATAAAAATCGTACTGCGTACCGTCAGCGGCCACCTTCTTACCTTCTCCCCACAGTTTAGGAAGATCTAAACGCAGGTAGAGCTCGGTGAGATCACGGCAGGCATTGTCGAGCTGTTCTAAGCTCATGTGCCGCTGGTTGACGTACGAAAGCTGGTGCGGCGTCACACCGTTGGACAGATGGCGAGCTGCCTGATTCGGGCCAAGATTACATCCCATTGCGAATGCCGTTAGCAGGTATCGCTCTTTGGCATTGCGTAGCTTGGGGTCGTCACCAGACTGCGGCCCAAAGTTGCGTGTGAAACCTGTCCAGTGTTCAATGTTGGCCAAGATATCGAGCAGATTGCGTGGCACAATCCTGCTCTCAATGGCGGCCTGTAGTGCGATCGCCGATGCCGGGATCTCGCGCGCCGTCGTGCGCTTAAGCGTCGGTTCGCCGTTTGCTCCGATTGACAGGTCGCCGGCATGCTGCGGGAACTCCTTGTCGACCTGATCAGCGGTGTCGGACAGCAGCTTTTGTAGATGCTGTACAAACGCATCAGCATCAGATGCGATGCCCACGCGCTCACAGTAAGCATTAAGCAATTCGAGGCACTCGGCCCAAGGCATCAATTGCTCACGATAGTCTGCAAATGTCCCGGCGCCGTCGATGCATACATCACCACAGCGCAGGTCGCTCGCCAGATGGGAAAACACACACACTTCCAGATTGCGCCGGTTAGTTGGATTGCCCAAGCCATGAGAACGGCGAACTAGTTTTTTCCAGCGCTCGGATGCAAAAGAAAGATCCACATCGTCGGCGATCCATTCCGCTTTCTTGTGCTCGTTTTGCAGTACGACCGCCAGGGCGTTGAGCAGACATTGATCCTGCGTAGCCGAGTGGAACTGCAGTACCTTCGCCATCTGAAACATTGCAGAACGCCATGACTTAAAGGTATTCCACAGCAATGGCAAATGATTGCCTGATCCCCAAACCCTGATCGCTTCGCAGTCTGCCTGCAGTTTTTCGAGCGAACCATGCGGCGCCAATAGCTCTCGAATACGCCGCCCCGTATCCGCATCATCAAGTTTTTCTGCCAGAATCTCAACCACCTTTTCCAGCGTTGCGACCAGAACTTCGCTCAGCTCACGCTGCCGGGCCTGAATCACCAGCAACTCCTCACGGGCGCTCTTGTGAATCGCGCTCAAGCGCCGGATGAACATCTCCGCAATATCGTCACGCGCACCAACTCTCATCTGGCGGATCAAGCACAAAATCAGCGTGTAGCGCTTTGCCGGCCTGAAGTCTTTCATGTCTCCAGCATCGAGGACTGCGGCCCGATCCGCTAAGTGTTTCAGCTTGGTCGCCGGTATGTCGGCGACCAGCGTGTCTGACCCTGGCAGTTCCTCAAGCCACCGTAGCTGGTCCAACACCAGATCCAGATGTTTGCGCGATGCTTTTTTTGCGGAGCGCTTGATTTCGTTATACATTGAGCGCCTGGCAATCAAATCGGTCTTGAGTAATTGGTCCAGCCAGTTGCGCTGCTCAGGTGTGAGGCGCTGGGCGACGCGGGTATGCAATGTCGATTCGGCAGCGGCGTACGCTTGTTCAGCGATCTTATCGACTTCCCCAAAACTGGGCAGTTCGTGGCCGAGCCGCACCAGTTCTTCGACAGTGATGTTTATGATGTCCACGCGGGTATCGACGACCGCCGCTGCTTCTTGTGCAATATCGATCGTTAGCGTGCGGGTATGGGCGTCCGTGTATGCCTTCACACCCAAGAAAGTCCGTATGGTTTTATGATCCCGGTACAGTGCGGTATGGGCCTTGGGGTAAATTAACTTGCCGACCGGCTGCATTCCAAGGCTTGCTGAGACGTGCTCGACTACTTCTGACGGAATAGCCTCCAACGGAGGAAAATGGCGCAGGAACTGAAAGCACTTTAAATGCACCAACAGTGCCAGTCGCCTTTCCTGCCCGCGTCCGAAATTCTGAGCCCATTCTGACTCTTCCGGCTTTGGCGTGAACGATGTCTGCAAATCCTTGAGCGTGAGCGTACGGGGAAATCTGGGATATGCGGTTCGTTCAATACTGGCCATCGCGCGTTGCTCCTGGAAGAACTGGTTGATGAGTCGCTTGAATCCTATGTACGGCATTAAAACAAGCGCAACATTGCACCAGTATCAGCACCAAGTCAACCTCGCTCAAATCCCTGAGCCATACTGGCTCACCTATGAGCTCGACCAGCTCAAAAATGGCCCTAAATGGGTCAGAAATGACCCGTATACAGGTCATGCAAACTCTATGGATTGCGTGAGGAATTCGCAGTCACTTCCGAGCGATGATTAACTGAGCTGGTGTGAAATTGGAAGGAGACCAGCAACATGACCAGGAGCATTGAGAACAAGGCTGTCGCCGATGGGTACGAATATTAGGACAAATTGCCCTATAGCCTGGTTTTACGTCAATCGGGAAGAACTTTCTACTATAATGTCAGCATGATCAGAACAGCAAAGCGACAAACACTGCATATCTGGATTGCCATGCTGGCCATCTTGTTCAGTGCGCTCGCCCCGACCATTTCGCACGCGCTGGCCGCCCGAACCGACCCCGCGGTCACCTTGGAAATCTGTACGGTCAATGGCTACAAAGTAGTCAAAGTTACTGACTCCGAAAGTAGCAAAAAGCCGGCCACAGCCAAACATGGAATGGAGCACTGTGCTTTTTGCGTCACCCATGGCGGCACGTTTGCATTGACGGGCTCTGCATCACTTGTCTTTGCCATCGACTCCGGTCGCGATATCTATCCACCGCTGTTTTACGCCGCACCGCACTCCCTGCATGCGTGGTCTACCGCCAACCCGCGCGCACCTCCCTTCCTCGCCTGACCAAGCCCTCGGCAGCACGCGCGTGCGCTGATGCGGTCACATCTCCAGCTCCAGTATATGCCCGGTTTGCCGGTGCATTATGCCGCCATAAATCTGGCGGCGATCTGAACCTGTTTAACGAGGATTGCCATGAACCAATCACTGAACTCGCTCGCCTTCGCCCTTCGGGCGTTGCGTTGCTTCAACGCCGCTGCGTTTGCAGCGTTGGCGTTTTTTTACTTCGCCTCTTATAGCCTGCCGCCGCTGCCGTCTCACTCACTGAAGCTCGTTCCTCTGGCGCAGATAAGCCATTAACTATTGAGGTAAAACTATGAGTACGGAAAACGTACCCAACAGCACAGCTGGATCGTCTGGCTTATACCGCCGCATCTGGCGTTGGCATTTCTTTGCCGGCGTCCTTTGTGTGCCGTTTATTTTTTCGCTTGCGGTGACAGGCGCCATATATCTATTTCACAAGCAGATCGACGACATTGTTTATTCGTCCGAAATGCTCAGGCCAGCGGCGGCAAGCGAGGTCCAAGGTCTCCAGCCTACGAGGATCATTGCCCAAGCCTTGATGGCCTATCCTGGACAACCCAAGGCATACACGTCGCCGGCAGACAGTGGCCGCAACGCGCAAGTCGACATCATCCGACCTGACGGCGCGACGCTGCAGGTGTTTGTTGATCCGGGTACGGGGCGCGTTACGGGCGCGATCGACGAAAGCAACCGCATCATGACCATCGTCAAGCACGTTCATTCGTTGGCGATCGCCGGCGACGCAGGTAATGTGGTCATCGAGATCATGGCCGGCTGGATCATTGTGTTGATGGCGACGGGAATTTACCTGTGGTGGCCACGTGGACGAACTGCTGGCGTGGTGTCTATTCGTCCCAAGGCGGCCGGAAGGATCTGGTGGCGTGATCTCCACGCCGTCACTGGCGTTTTTGCGGGCGTCGTCATCTTGTTTCTGGCGCTGACAGGAATGCCGTGGTCCGTGTTCTGGGGCAAGAACGTTAACGCCTGGTTGAGCGCACACGATCTTGGTGTGCCCAACGGCATGTGGCGCGGTGTACCCAAGTCCACGCTGCCAGCGGCCGAGCTTGGCGAGTTGCCTTGGGCACAGCAGCAGGAATCTGTCCCGGCATCGGACGACCCGCACGCGCAACATAAAGCGATGGCCCATTCCGGCCATGGCGCCAGCAGCTATTCGGTGTTGAACAATCCCGTCGTCGTCGGTCCCGATACGGTGTTGGCCGACCTTGCCCGCATTGGCATGGATGGCAGCTACCGTCTGGCGCTGCCGCGCGATCCTCGCGGTGTCTATTCCGCGATCCGCACGCCAGGCCAAGTTGCAGGCCAGCGAGTAGTACACATTGACCAATACAGCGGCAAGGTGCTGATGGATATCGGCGCCAACCAAATCGGCCCCATTGGCCGCATCACCGAGTGGGGTGTCAGCGTGCACCAGGGGGCCGAGTATGGCACGCCCAACCTGATTGTCATGCTTGCAGGCTGCTTGGCCCTAGTCGCACTTTGCTTCAGCGGAGTCATCACCTGGTGGAAACGCCGTCCCACCGGCAAGTTGGCCGCGCCGGCGCGCAAGGAAGGTGATCAGCTGGCCAAAGGCGTAGTGGTAATCGCCGTTGTGCTGGGCTGTTGCTTCCCGCTATTGGGGGCGTCGATGCTGGCCGTGTTGCTGTTCGACAGCCTCATTGAGAAGATGCGCCGTCCTCCTGCACAAATGAAATCGCCCTGATGCTTCCTTTGGTGTTGATCTCAACAGCGGCCGACCGGCATCGCGGCCTGAAAAATGCCAATCCAATACACAAACTACACATAATTAATCGGATTACACCATGAAATTTGAATGCAAAAGCACCAAGGTTCGCCCGCTCGTAATCGCGCTCGGTATCGCGTTTTCTTCTAATGTCTCGATCGCCTGGTCTGCTGACGCAAGCACCCCTCAAGAGCTACCCACTGTATTGGTTCGTGCCGATGTTGATCCTGGCTATCAGGCTGTAGTTGCGGAAAGCACCAGCCGCACATCGATCCCACTAAAAGATTTGCCTGCGTCGATTCAGGTCGTTCCGCACGAAGTTTTACGCGACCGCGGCGTTACCCGCACTGACCAGTTACTCGATAATGTCAGCGGCGTGCTTGCTGAGTCCAATTACGGCGGCAACGGCGCGACGTTTTTTAATATCCGCGGCTTTAGCGAAAACAACGGCCTGAGGGACGGCTTCCGCAATTACGGCTATCTGGCATTCCGTGATGTACAAAACATTGAGCAGGTGGAGGTCTTCAAGGGTCCGGCCGGAGCGCTTTACGGCGGTGTTGGCGCTGTAGGTGGCTACGTCAATACTGTTTCCAAGCGACCGGGCCCGGAGAACTTCGGTGAAGTGGGTCTGACACTGGGCAGCTATGGCTTGCGCCGCTCGACTCTTGATGTCAATCAGGGTCTCGACAGCGGCCTGAGCGTCCGCCTCAACGGCGCATATGAAAAGAACTCGACCTTCCGCGATAACGCGGGCTACGATTCGTGGTCAATCGCACCAGCGATCAGCTGGAATAACGGTCGTGGAACCTCGCTGACGCTGCTCACCGAATTCAACCATCTGAATCGTGATGGCTTTGATTTTGGGGTCCCAAACCTCCCAAATTACGCGACGCTTTCCCGCACCCGGTATTTTGGGCTGCGCGATGGCGTCTATCCCGGCGTGGCAGGCGACTTTGCTAAAAACGATACCGAGGCTGCTACGCTGCTATTCGAACACGCGCTGAACGCTCAATGGAAGGTGCGCGCCGCCGCACATTACAGCCATGCGCACCAATTATCCCAACAGAGCTTCCCGGACAGCGGCTCGTACACGGGCGGCAACCTGCTCGACGTCTCGGTTTATAGCGGCGCAAATGAAGCATCGAGGCAGTATTCGGCGCAGGCCGAGTTGCTCGGCAATTTCACCACTGGCGCCTTTAAACATTCCCTACTCGCCGGCATTGACTATGGCTACCTTGAACAGGGTGGCGCCGGCTCGGCGGTATCGCAGTTGACGCTCGACTTGTTCAACCCCAACTACGTTTCCCCATTAGTAGCTGCCTCGGCATCGGGCCCTTACCATCAGGCCCAGGGCAAGGACCTTGGGGTGTATGTTCAGGATCTGATTGATGTTACGTCGCAGGTCAAACTTCATATTGGCTTGCGTGGCGACCGGTTTGAAAATCGTGAGCTGCTGGGCGGATCAGAGGTTGCCAGAGGCAGCCAGAATGCTTTCTCGCCACGCATTGGCTTGGTCTGGCAACCGACCGACAGTACTGCGTTGTTCACGGATTGGAGCCGCAGCCACGCGCCCAATATCGCCCACGGCGTGACCATTAGCACGTATGACGCCGAGCTCGGCGAACAGGTTGAAGTCGGCCTGAAGCAAGAATTGATTAAGAATCGCCTGAACGCAACCCTCGCGGCATTCGACCTCAAGCGCACCAATATTCTGGCCAGCGATCCCCTCGATCCGACGCGTCAGGTACTCACTGGAAAGCAAGCAAGCCGGGGAGTCGAATTCGACATCGCGGGATCGATCACGCCGGCATGGAAACTTATCGCTGCTTACACCTATACCGATGCCTTCGTGAAGAGCGACAACAGCCTGCCGGTCGGTGACGCACTGTCCAATGTCCCGCGCCACCACGCAAGCGTCTGGAATACCTACGAATTCCAGGGCGCAGCGTTGAAAGGGTTGGGTGTGGGCGCCGGTATTTATTACGTCGGCGAACGGGAAGCGAATCTCCCCAATACCTACAAGCTGCCCGGCTATGTCCGCACCGACGCCTCGTTGTCGTATCAAAGCGGCGCATGGCGGACGCAGTTGAACGTCATTAATCTATTCGATCGCAAGTATTACACCGGCGGATCGGCAAGTGTCTTCAACTACACGCTCGATCCTAGCCGGCCGCTGTCAGCACAGCTGACGGTCACCTATCGTTTTTGAAACGGCTCACCTATTTATTTAGCGCGCTAAACCAAGGACAACCCTGAATTTCTCCGGCGACATGATGGCGCCTAACGACATGAATCAGAAAATAAGATGAAAAAAACGTATATGTGCATTTGTGTGGCCGCTGCCTTCGCCACTAGCGTTGACGTTCGCGCGGAAGGCGCCGCCGCTCCGGGCGCAGACCTTTCGCCCGCTCTGGATGCAACCACCGATCATGGTGGCACGCCACCCGATCAAAAACAGGATGTATCGAGCTGGACCATGAAGCAGGTTGTCGTAACAGGAAGGCGCGAGCGTTACGCTGTACCGAGCGCAACGGCGGCGACGCGCACCGACACGCCACTGATCGAGGTGCCGCAGTCAGTGCAAGTACTGACTCGATCGCTGATCGAGGACCAAGACCGCCGCACCTTGGGCGAGGCGCTGGTCAATGTTTCCGGCGTGGTTCCTACGCGCTCCGAAGAGCAGCTATTGATTCCTCCGCTCGTGCGTGGCTTTCCTGCCGAGGTCTATCTGGACGGTCTGCCGATCTACGCAGGCAACCAGCAGGCGTTCGATCCGACCAGCCTGGTGGGCGTAGAGCGGATTGACGTACTCAAGGGGCCGAGCGCCACCCTCTACGGCGGCGGTCTAGGCACGCCGCTGGGCGGCGTCATCAATATTGAATCCGAGCGGCCAAACGACAAGCTTGGCGGCTTCTTGGCGATGCGCGCTGGCAGCTATTCCGACAAGGGCGCTTCCGGTGACATCAACGTACCGCTGGCTCCTGGCGTGGCCGCAAGGATTGCCGGCGAATACCAGAACAACGAAAGCTGGATCGATCAGGTTCATGGGCGACGCTGGTCGTTGCAGCCCAGTCTATCATTCCAGATCGATCCCGCGACCGATCTGCTGCTTCAAGGTCAGTCCAATCACCGGAGTCAGCTCGAATACTCGGGCCTGCCGGCCGGGCAGGCGCTGGCGGGACAGATCGACCGCAATGCCTTTCCTGGATCGCCGCTGGCACAGCCTTTGACCACGAATAACAACCACATGGGGCAGGCGACGCTGCGCCACCGCTTCTCCGATGACGTCAAGCTGACCGTCAGCGGCCGCTATTACAAGAGCGCGATCCGGGAGTATGGCAGCTTCGTCGATCCAGACATGATGGCGCCTGACCCGGCCACGCCCACCGTCTACCCGATCCTTCCGATCACGATGATCACCGACACAAAGGAAGCGACGTTCGACGCGAACGTGCAGGCGAAGGTGGAAATGCTCGGTGGTACGCATACCTTCCTCGCAGGTCTTGATTACGACTTGACCCGTTTCTCCAGCAATATGGGACTATTCGTGAGCAATACGCCCGAAGGGACGATCGACTTGGCGAAGCCGGTCTATGACGTGGTCTACACGCCGCAATTGCCGGTCAACTACCTGCAGACAGACCATTATCGAACGATGGCCTTTTATCTGCAGGATCAGGCGACCTACGGCCGGCTACATGTGACGGGTGCGCTGCGCTATACGCAACTCAAATTCGAGGAAGCCAGCAATATCGGCGTGGCCAATGATGACTCTTACCATCGTGTTTTGCCCAGGATCGGGGCAACGTTGGATATCGCTCCCGGCGTCGCGCTCTTTGCAGGTTACGCGACGGCCTTTCGCGCGGCATTTGGCTTCGTTGGCGTCGCAGTGCCCAAACCCGAGACCTCCCGTAACATCGATTACGGCCTAAAGCTGGCGTTACCGACAGCCGGGTTGTCGGGCACTTTCTCGGTCTTCAACCAGAGTCGCGATAATGTCGCCACGGCGGATCCGAACAACGTGGGGTTCAATATCCAGACTGGCCGGCAACGTGCGCGCGGAGTGGAAGCCGACCTGATTTGGGAGCCGACGCCGGCGCTGTCGCTGCTTGCCAATTATGCCCACACGAACACCCGGGTGACAGCGGATAATGCGATTCCGGTGGGCAGCGAATTAACCCGGGTGCCTCGCAATAGCGGACGTCTCGCTGCACACTACCGCATTCTTAAAGGTGCGGCCAAAGGTTTGTCTTTTGGCGCGGGAGTAACTGCACTCAGTGCCCGCCAGATCACGCTCCCCAACACGTTGAGCGTACCTGGTTACGCCATGATCGACGCTCAGGCTGCTTACGACCTCGGACGGTTTACGATCCAGGCTTCAGTCGTTAATCTGGCTGGCCGGCGCTCGTTTGACACCTACCAGTATTTCGGGAATCCACTCGTCATGCCAGTCCAGCCGCGTTCGGCCTTCCTTACCCTCAAAACCAAGTTCTGAAAGCCGAAAAATGCTCATGAACCGCTCCATCAGAAGTGTCAGCCTGGTTGCCGCCGCGATACTGCTTTCGGCGACAGCTACTGCACAGACATCGACAGTCGAGGCGATGATTATTCCGCTTTATCCTCAAGGTATGATCGCCTCGCTAGGCGTGCCGGAAATCCGGGAGCAGTTAGACAGTGGGGACGGCACCATGATCCGCAACGTCAGCGAACCCACGCTGGAACTGTTCCGCCCCGCGCCCGGCCAGGCCAATGGCACAGCCATGATCGTCGCGCCCGGAGGCGGTTTTGTTGGACTGGGTTACGACGCCGGCGGCACGGCGGTTGCGCGTCGACTGGCTCAGCGTGGCATCACTGCGCTCGTGCTCAAATACCGTACGATCCGAAGTGCCGCTGATTCGATGCAGATGCCGGAAGTGCATATGAAGGAAATGGATACCCTGATGGCGCGGGCGAAGAGTGGCTCTTCCGTTGAGATACCGCGCTTTGCTGGTGAACAAAATGCTCTGGAGGACGGCGCGCGCGCCATGAAGGTAGTGCGACAACGCGCGAACGAATGGGGCGTCAACCCCAATCGTGTCGGCTTTATCGGCTTTTCCGCTGGAGCCTTTCTCGCAGCAGACCTCGCCATCGGAGACAAGGCATCGAGACCCGATTTCGTCGCCTTGCTTTACGGCGGACTACGCACACCTGTGCCAGCCAATGCGTCACCGGCCTTCATCGCTGCAGCATCCGATGACGAGTATCAGCCAAACGATGCCATGCAAATCTACGCCGCATGGCGGCAGGCGGGAGTGGCAGCCGAACTCCACATCTATGAGCGCGGCGGGCACGGGTTCGATCTCAAGCAGAAAGGCACGACGAGTGACCACTGGTTCGACGAACTGGTCTGGTGGATGCAGTCTCGCGGTCTAATGGGGCCGTCGCAGGACAGCCCAAGATAAATGCGGTCGACGCTTGTCAGCCAGAGCTGGGCAAAGTCAAGGCGCAGCGGTAGATCGAGGGCGATGGAATCAAGCACGCACTACAACTAGGTAGCATCTCTGCGCGAGATAAGCCGATTGATTTCATTTACCAGTCGATCAACCAAGACAGGCTTGGGAAAAAAAGTATCGTAGGGAATCGGGACATCGTTGCGTAGCCTTCCTGCGCTACAAAGTATGAATGGGATACTACTAAGCGCAGGACTGGCGCGTAACTCTCTGCACAATTGGGCTCCGTCCATTATCGGCATCATAAAATCCGACACAACAATATCGGGCCGCTCATGTAAAGCACACGCCAAAGCTTCTCGGCCATTACTCGCTGTGCGTATTCGATAACCCAAGTGTTCTAACAACATGGCATAGGCGGATAAAAGATCAAGCTCGTCATCGACCACGAGGATGAGTGCGCCATTTGTAGCGGTGTCCGGGCTGGCATTTCGATCATTCATTACAGCACCACAGCCAGCTTCTTCCCCTCCGCACTTCACCCGGCGGGTGCGCTAAAGCGACGCCTGTGTCCAACTTAAAGGGATTTTCAATTTTGATTATCCCATTGAAAAAAAACAGGGTCAGTGTTGGAAAGGCGAGTAAGCGATGTGAAGAAGAATATAGTCAGCCTAAGTTTCTAGCAAGACTGATTTGTACAGAACACCGCTAAATTATATAATTTTCTCGACATTTCCTGGCGAAGCAACCCGCGGAATTTGGAGAAACAGCATGTCAGGGTTCAGAGCCTGTAAGAATTTCTGTGTGAAACGGGGTCATGAAATAATACCGAAAGGGATGCTCCATGATCGACACGATGACCACCAAGAAACCGCGCAAAAAGAAAGAGCCGTATCCATTCCCAGTTGAGC
>NZ_WWCP01000029.1 GCF_009857505.1 Duganella lactea | reverse complement strand
ATGCCAGGCGACAACGTGTCGATCACCGTTAAGCTGATCAACCCGATCGCGATGGAAGAAGGTCTGCGCTTCGCGATCCGCGAAGGCGGCCGTACCGTTGGCGCCGGCGTGGTAGCGAAAATCCTGGCCTAATTTTTAAGCCGGATTGAACCAGGGGCGGGATGGTGTGATACCATCTCGCCCCTGTGTAGCAAACTCGTTCTTTTTAAATTGCTGGCGCTACAAAGTTGCCAGTTCGCTCTTTGAGGGAATTATCATGACCGCACCAAACCAAAAAATCCGTATCCGCCTGAAAGCTTTCGACTACAAGCTGATCGACCAGTCGGCGCTGGAAATCGTTGACACCGCTAAGCGCACCGGCGCCGTTGTCAAAGGCCCAGTCCCACTGCCAACCCGCATCCAGCGTTTCGACGTTCTGCGTTCGCCGCACGTCAACAAAACCTCGCGCGACCAGTTCGAAATCCGCACCCACCAGCGCCTGATGGACATCGTCGACCCAACCGACAAGACCGTTGACGCGCTGATGAAGCTGGACCTGCCAGCTGGCGTTGATGTCGAAATCAAACTGCAGTAATCGACTGTAAGCCGGCGGCCGTGGCCGCCCGCTGAGATGGGGCCGGACGTGCAAGCGTCCGGCCCCATTGTTTTTTGCGGCTGAAGCGGCTAGAGTCTGTCGCCATGCTTGCCTCTCTGGACACCCATCTGCTGAGCGCCTCGACGCGCGACGACCAACCCGGCTGGCGACGTTTCGCCGTTGAATTCCTGTACTTCGGTATCAAGGAGGTGCGCGCCTGTCTGTTCGTGGCGCTGTTCTTCGCCAGCGTGCTGCTGGTGCCGCGCGCCGGCCTGTTCGGCCTGCCGCGCTACGATGTGCTGCTGCTGGCGGCGGTCGGCATCCAGCTCTGGATGGTCTGGGCCAAGCTGGAAACCTGGGACGAGCTGAAGGCCGTGTGCCTGTTCCACCTGATCGGCTTTGTGCTGGAGGCGTTCAAGGTGTCGGGCAGCATCCAGTCATGGAGCTATCCGGATTTCGCCTACACCAAGCTGTGGGGCGTACCGCTGTTCTCCGGTTTTATGTACGCCGCCGTCGGCAGCTACATCGTGCAGGCGTGGCGGCTGTTCGATCTGCGCATTCGTCACCATCCGCCGTACTGGATGGCGGTGCTGATCGCGCTGCTGATCTACGCCAATTTCTTCACCCATCACTACATCGGCGACTACCGCTGGTATCTGGCTGCCGCCGCGCTGGGCTTGTACGCGCGCACCACGGTGATCTTCCGCCCGCTCGACCGCGAGCGCCAGATGCCGCTGCTGCTGGCCTTTGTGCTGATCGGCTTTTTCATCTGGCTGGCGGAAAACATCAGCACCTTCTGGGGCGTGTGGCGCTATCCGAACCAGCTGGGCGCGTGGTCGGTGGTGCACGTCAGCAAATGGAGTTCGTGGTCGCTGCTGGTGATGATGACCTTCACCATCGTCGCCCATCTCAAGCACATCAAGGCGCGCATCCACGTGCCGGAATGAGCGCCGCTCAGTTCCAGGTGTGCAGGCTGGCGGCGAGGGCAGGGGACAGTTCGCCGAGCTTGCCGCTGTGGCGGCGCACCGGATCCTGGCTGTCGAACGGATGCATCAGGTAGTGGCGCGCCATGGCGGCGCCACCGATGGCGATGGCGTTGTCGCCGAAGCGCGGCGCGCGCACCGTCGGCGCGGTCAGCTGGGTGGCGAGGGCGCATTCGTCCAGCACCGCGCGGCCCGGTGCGATCAGCCGCTCGCCCAGCCGCAAGGCGGCGCCGCCGATGACGATGCACATCGGGTCGAACGCCACCCACAAATTGTTCAGCAGCACGCCCAGATGGCGGCTGGCGGCCGCCACGGCCGCCGCCGCGCGGGCGTCGCCGGCGTCGGCCTGCCTGAACAACTGTTCCAGCAGTTCAGGCGTCGACAGTTGCCGCTTGCCGTACACCTCATCCATCAGCGCCTGCAGGCCGATCAGCGCGTCGGCGCAACCACGCCGCCCGCACGAGCACAGCGGGCCGCCTTGCTGCAGGATGGTGTGGCCGACCTCGCCGGCGAAGCCGAACAGGCCGGTCAGCAGGCGGCCGTTGACGATGATGCCGGCGCCGACGCCGTAGTTGATGCTCAGGTAGATCAGCGGATCGGCGCCGCGCGCGCCGCAGAATTCCAGTTCCGCCAGCGCCGCCACGTTCGCCTCGTTCTGCAGGAACAGCGGCAGTCCGGCCAGTGCCGTGCCGGCGAAGTGCGCGCGCAGCTGGCCGGCGACGTCGATAGTGCGCCAGCCCTGGTGCGGCGCGTGCAGCAGCATGCCGCTGGCGTCGTCGACCACGCCGTGCAGGCCGGCGCCCACGCCCAGCACGGTGCGCCCGGCCAGCGCCGGGGCGGTGGCCAACGCCACCAGGCCGGCCGCCATCTGGGCGATGCAGTGGCTGGCGTCGGTCGCGCTGGCGTAGGGTAGTTCCTGCTCGGCCAGCACTTCGCCCAGCAGGTTGGTGGCGACGATGCGCGCGGCGGCGATGCCGAGGTCGGCGCCGAGCAAGGCCAGGCGGCTGCCGTCGAGGTGCAGCGGCGTCGCCCGCCGGCCCAGCGCGCCGGTGGTGCGGGCGTCGCTTTCGGTCAGCCAGCCCTCGTCGATCAGCGCGCGCACCAGCAGGCTGACGGTCGATTTGGTCAGGCCCACCGTGTCCGCCAGCGCCGCGCGCGACAAGCCGGGCGTGCTGGCCACCTGGCGCACCAGCGCCATGCGGTTGAGTCGCTTGAGTAACTGCTGGTCGCCGGCGACGATCATGGACGTGTTCCAAAAAGAGAGTGCGGCGATGATACACCAAGCTTGTCATAATGACTACGTGCCTGATGGAAGACCCCGACGACGCGCCCCAAGTGCGTGGAAACAACAGCTGGCGCGCCTATTCTATGGGCTAATTCGTTCGGGCGATTGACGAATGGAGACGTTTCTCCGATACTTATCTTGTCTAATTTGTCATATTAATGAAGTAAATTGGATCTCGCTCACGCGAATCACCAAGCCGCCATCCTTTTCCGCGGCATCCCGTATCAGATTCAGCTATAAATCAAAACAAGGAGATGAAGTGCGTACTTTCATGAAAACGTTTTCAAAACCGCCGCGCCAGCGCCGCCTGATTAGTTTGGCGGTCGCCGGCGCTTGCGCCACGTTCACCGCGGCCCACGCGCAGGACGCCACCAGCAGCAATTCGACCGACAGCATGACCAGCGCTCCCTCTGTGATCGTGACCGGTATCCGCGCCAGCTTGCAGTCGACGATGAACATGAAGCGCAACGCCGACGGCATCGTCGACGGCATTGTTGCCGACGATATCGGTAAATTCCCCGACACCAACCTGGCGGAATCCTTGCAAAGGATTTCAGGCGTGTCGATCGACCGTAGCAACGGCGAAGGGCAGAAGGTCACCGTGCGCGGTCTGGGCCCGGACTTCAACCTGGTGCTGCTGAACGGCCGCCAGATGCCGACCACCGACCTGAGCGACCTTTCCGGCCGCTCGTTCGACTTCTCCAACCTGGCGTCGGAAGCGATCTCGCAGCTGCAGGTGTACAAGACCGGCCGCGCCGACAGCCCGACCGGCGGCATCGGCGCCACCATCAACGTGATGACCGCGCGTCCGCTGGACAACCCGGGCATGCGCGCCAGCATCGGCGGCAAGGCGCTGAAAGACACGTCCAACGATCATCTGCCTGGCATGCTCAAGGGCGATAGCGTGACGCCGGAAGTCTCCGGCATTTACAGCAACACCAGCGCCGACGGCCGCTTTGGTGTCGCCGTCAGCGCCAGTCACCAGAAACGCGACTCCGGCTTCAACCGCGCCGGCCTGGCCAATGCGTATCAGGGCCCGTACCGCGGCAACCAGGTCAAGGCGGGTGAAACGCTGCCGCAACCGGGTGAGCCTGGTTCGCAGAACATCACCAACCGTCCAGGTCCGAACGATCTGTATATCATTCCGCAAAACTTCGGCTACAGCGTCAACGCCATCGAGCGCGAGCGCACCAACGGCCAGCTGGTGCTGCAATTCCGTCCGGTCAAGGAACTGACCACGACGCTGGACATGACCTATTCGGAACAAAAGATCCACACCAAGCGTAACGAACTCAGCGTTTGGTTCGCCCAGACGCCGACCTCGACCAGCAGCTGGCCGAGCGGCCACGTGGTGGCGCCGCTGACCTATCAGGAAGTGTATAACGCGCCGCAGGATATCTCGGTGATCGGTGGCGACTATGGCACCAAGACCAAGAATAAATCGATCGGCTTCAACACCGTCTGGAAGGCATCGGCCGATCTGCGCCTGGAATTCGACGCCCACCACTCGACCGCCGAGTCCGGCGCGGACAGCCCGTTCGGCACCGAAAACAATCTGTCCAACGCCAGCTTCAGCCGCGGCACCACCAAGATCGACTTCACCAAGGAATTGCCGGTGCTGAGCATGCCGGCCGCCGACCTGGTCAACCAGCCGATCCAGGCCGCTGGTTCGTGGTTCCACAACAGCTGGCAGAAAGCCACCGTCAACCAGGCCCAGGCCAAAGGTAGCCTGAAGCTGCTGGAAGCGTCGGACCTGAACTTTGGCGTCAGCTACACCGACTCGACCAACCGCTCGACCTACTCCAACGTGCAGAACAATACCTGGGGCGGCGCCAGCAAGGCTTCCGACTACCCGGCCAGCATCTTCCAGGCCAATCCGCTGGGCTCCTACTTCAAGGAGCTGAACGGTCACAACGCGCCTGAGCTGTTCGGCTCGCTGTACACCTTCGACTTCGCCACCCTGCGCGCGCTCACGGCCAAGGCCACCGGCAACGCCGCCGGCTACCTGCCGAACTTCGCCAGCGCCGACACCGACCGTGAGCTGAAGGAAAAATCCAGCTCCGGTTACCTGTCCTTTGGCACCGACTGGGATACCGCCATTCCGTTCCGCTCGACGGTGGGTGTGCGCGTCGAGCGCACCAAGGTCACCTCGGTGGCGCAGGTATTGCCGGGCACCGCCGTGGTGTGGGGCTCGCAGAACGAACTGCCGATCACCTTCGCCGGCAGCTCGTACAGCACCCAGGACGCGTCGTACACCAACGTGTTGCCTAGCTTGAACCTGGACTTCGACGTGCGTCCGGACATGAAGATCCGCGCCGGCGCCGGCGCCACCATCGGCCGCCCGCGTTACGACCAGTTGCAGGGCGGCTTGTCGCTGGGCACCATCGTCAACTACTTCACCGGCGGCACGGCCTCGGTCGGCAATCCGGCGCTGAAACCGGTCAAGTCGAAAAATCTGGACTTGTCGTGGGAATGGTATTACAGCCCGCAAAGCCTGATGTCGGTGGCCCTGTTCCACAAGAAGATGGACAACTACGCCGGCCAATCGCTGATCTCGCAGCCGCTGTATAACCTGCACACGCCGGTCGGCGGCAATTACTACAACGCCGCCATCGGCACCGGCGGCTGCGCGCCGGCGGACACCAATTGCATCCGCAATTACATCCTCGGCAATTTCGACGGTCAGCCGGGCGTGGTGAAAACCGGCGTCAAGGCGGACGGCAATCTGAACGGTAACATCACCGGCCTGCCGACCGATCCGCTGGTCAACTTCGTCACGACCACGTACTCCAATCAGAAGTCGGCCACCGTCAAGGGCGCCGAGCTGAACGTGCAGCACATGTTCGGTCGCAGCGGTTTCGGCGTCCAGGCCAACTACACCTGGGTCAGCTCGCCAACCAAGTACGACAACGCCAATACCAATGACCAGTTTGCCATCTTGGGCTTGAGCAATTCGGCCAACCTGGTGGGTATCTATGAGGACGACAAGTGGTCGGTGCGTGTGGCGTACAACTGGCGCGACAAGTTCCTGGCGGCGACGGTGGACGCCAGCAATCGCGCCGCGCCGATCTATACCGACGCCTATGGTCAGACTGACGTCAGCATTGGGTATAATTTCAACGACAGGCTGAGCTTCCAGGTCGAGGCGATCAATCTGACCAACTCGACCCAGCGCCAGTTTGGCCGGACCGAGGCGGCGACGTTGAATGTGACGCAAGCCGGTCCGCGTTACATGGTCGGAGCCCGCTACAAGTTCTGATGCGTTAATCCGGCCTGCGCCGGAATGACGGAGGCGGTAAATTCACAGGCTGTCGCCCACGCGACGGCCTGTTTTTCATGAAAGTCCGATTGTGCAAGCGATAGCTGAAATCGGCTGCGAACGCAGCCTGCAATGGCGCGGCGACGGCAGCCAGCCGTTGCCCGACGAGATACTGACGTCCACCACGCCGCTGCTGCTGCGCGGGCTGGTGGCCGACTGGCCGCTGGTGCGCGCCGCGCGCCAGTCGCCGCTGGCGGCGGATGCCTACCTGCGCCGCTTCCATCGCGACGCCACCGTGTTGGCCACCTCGGCGCCGCCCGAGACCGGCGGCCGGATCTTCTATAACGAAGACCTGAGCGACTTCAATTTCAGCACGCAGATGGTGCGCTTCGATCAGGTGCTGGACGCGCTGCGCGCCCACCTCGACCATCCGCGGCCGCCCACGTTGTACGTCGGCTCGACCACGGTCGACACCTGTCTGCCCGGCATGCGCGCCGAGAACGACCTCAACTTCGGCGAGCGTGATCCATTGGCCAGCATCTGGATCGGCAACCGCACCTGCGTGCCGGCCCACTATGACTTGCCGGACAACCTGGCCTGCGTGGCCGCCGGCCGTCGCCGCTTCACGCTGTTCCCGCCGGCGCAGTTGCGGAACCTGTACATCGGCCCGCTGGATTTCACGCCGGCCGGGCAATCGGTCAGCCTGGTCGACCCGCGGCGGCCGGACCTGGCGCGCTTCCCGCGCTACGCCGAGGCGCTGGCGCATGCGCAGTCGGCGGTGCTGGAACCGGGCGACGCGCTGTTCATTCCCAGCATGTGGTGGCACCAGGTGGAGGGCCTGGAGCCGTTCAACATCCTGATCAACTACTGGTGGCGGCAGTCGCCGGCGTTCATGGACACGCCGTTCAACACGCTGCTGCAGGCGCTGCTGACCATGCGCGACCTGCCGCCGGCGCAGCGCGCGGCGTGGCAGGAAATCTTCCGCCATTACGTGTTTGACAGCGACGGCGGCGAGGCGGCGCACATCCCGCCGCCCGCGCGCGGCATGCTGGCGCCGCTGGACGCGGCCGGCGCCCGCGCGCTGCGCGCCCAGGTACTGAATCGCCTGAACCGCTAGCGTGAGCGGCCATGCCGCGCTGGGCGGGTGGCGGGCGGTGGTGCTATGCTCGCGGCGAGCAGGACGGCTCCGCGGCCCCGCCGGAACGCTGCCTCACAGGGAAGGGTGCGGAAAGCATGTCGATGTCGCCGGTCCAGCTATTACTGATAGACGACCACACTTTATTCCGCCGCGGCTTGCGCCTGGTGCTGGCCGACACGCCACGGGTGGCCGCCATCCTGGAGGCCGATACCGTGATGGATGCGGTACGGCATCACCGCGGGCGTCCCATCGATCTGATCCTGCTCGACATCCACATGCCCGGTCTGAACGGCCTGGATGGCGTGGGCGTGCTGCAAACGCATTTTCCGTCAACCCCGATCTTGATCGTGTCCGGCGACGACGGCCAGGCCATCGAGCGCGCCGCCGCCACGCCGGGCGTGCTGGGCTTTCTGTCCAAGGCGGCCGGCGTGGAGCAGATCGAAGCGGCCATCGCCAGTTGCCTGCGTGGCGAGCGCAGCTTTCCGTCGGCGTTGCCGCCGCCGCGCCAGCGCCGCCATGCGCTGACGCCGCGCCAGCTGGAGGTGCTGAGCCATCTGTGTCAGGGCAGTTCCAACAAGGTGATCGCGCACGCCATGTCCTTGTCCGACAACACGGTGCGCGTGCATATCGCCGCCATCTTCGCTTATCTGGACGTGACCACCCGCACCGCCGCCGTGCTGCGGGCGCAGCGCGACGGTCTGGTGCGGCAGTCATGAGGCACTGGCTGCCGCGCTTCGACGCGCCGGCCATGCTGGTGGCGCAGATGGAGCTGATCGATCAGGGTTTTGGCAAGGCCATCCTGACGGCGGCCATGCTGGCCGGCGGCATTATTCTGACCACCGGCGCCTACGGCATCATTGGCTGGGCGCTGGCGATGACCGTGGTGTGCGGCATCGGCTATTACGGTCGCGCCTATTTCCCTCAGCGCAACGGCGCGGTCCAGGCGCGCCGCTATGCCGGCGCCATGATCCTGCTGTTCTTTGTGCTCGGCGTGCTGTGGGCCATCGGCGGCTGGTGGTTCATCGATCCCCGCTATCCGGCCACCGTGCTGTATTTTTTAGTCACCATTGCCTGCAGCGTCGCCGGCGGCCTGGTGTATTGCTCGCCCAGCCTGCCGGTGGTGACTGGCTATGTGCTGTCGCGGGTCTTGCCGCTCGGCGTGGTGCTGTGGCGCGTCGGCGACGTGTATCTGGCCCTCGCCACGGCCCTGTTCATGACGCTGATCCTGGGCGTGCGGAAAAGCTATTATCAGGTGTCGGCGCGCTCGATCCAGCTGCGCTTCCAGAACGACGCGCTGATCGCGCAGCTGCGCCAGCAATCCGACATCACCGACCAGGCGCGGCTGGAGGCGGAGCGGGCCAACCGGGCGAAATCGGTGTTTCTGGCCTGCGCCAGCCATGACTTGCGGCAGCCGATGCACGCGCTCGGCCTGTTCCTGGTGGCGCTGGGCCGCACCGACTTGAGCGCCAAGCAGACGGAACTGGTCGGTCATGTCGCCGCGTCGGCCGGCGCGGCGCGTGAAATGCTCAACACGCTGCTCGACTTTTCCCGTGTCGAAGCCGGCGTGATCGTGGCCCAGCCGGTGCCGGTGGCGATCCAGGCCTTGCTGCGCAAGCTGGACAGCGAATTTGCGCCGCAAGCGCGCGCCAAGCGCCTGCGCTACCGCACGCGCGACAGCGACGCCGTCGTCCTGGCCGATCCCTTGCTGTTGGAAATGGTCATGCGCAACCTGATCGCCAACGCCCTCCGCTATACGGAGCGGGGCGGCGTCCTGGTCGCCTGCCGGCGCCGGGGCGACGGCGTGGTGCTGGAGGTGTGGGACACCGGCATCGGCATCCCGGCCGCCCAGCATGCGGACATCTTCCGCGAGTTCCACCAACTGGCCAACCCGGAGCGCGACCGCCAAAAAGGCCTGGGACTGGGCCTGGCCATCGTCCAGGGCTTGCTGGCGGCCATGGGGCTGCGGATCAGTCTGGCGTCACGGGTGGCGCGCGGCTCGGTGTTTCGGGTGCCGCTGCCCGGCGCCGACCTGCCGGCCGTAGCCACCGGCGTGCTGTCGGCGGACCCGCCGGGCACGGGGCCGTCACTGGCCGGCCTGCGCCTGCTGGTGGTCGACGACGACCATCTGTCGCGCGTGGTGCTGAACGAGATCTTGTCGGGCTGGGGCTGCCATTGCCGGGCGCTGTCGGCGCTCGACGAGGTGCGGTCGGCGCTGCAGGACTTTTTGCCCGATCTGGTGATCACCGATTTCCGCCTGCGCGACCAGCGCACCGGCAACGACGTGCTGGCCACCATCGAGGACGAGCTGGGCCGGGTCGTGCCGGCCATCGTCCTGACCGGCGACACGGCGCCCGAGCGGCTGCGCGAGGCCCGTGCCAGCGGCGCCATCCTGCTGCACAAGCCGGTCGACGCCGAGGCGCTGCGGGCGGCGCTACAAGGGTTGGCCGCGCGCCCCCGCTGATGGTCGCCGGCGGCGCGCCAGCCCGCATGGCGCCTGGCTTTGCGGCATGGCGCCGCGATGGCCGCCGGGGCGCCGCAAAAAACTGACATACCTCGTACTAAGTTGTTGCGTCAAGCCCCAAATCAAGATACACTAGCCGGCTTCGGTATGGATTCGTCTTTTTTATGGTCCGTACTATTTTGTAGTTCAACATATCCCCGCCCAATCGTAGGTGGGAATTGGAGAAAAAATGAGCCTTGGCCTCCTCGGTCGCAAGGTTGGCATGATGCGCATCTTCACCGATGACGGGGACTCGATCCCGGTCACCGTTGTCGACGTATCGAACAACCGTGTTGCGCAAATCAAAACTCCTGAAACTGACGGCTACACCGCAGTTCAGGTCGCATATGGTCAACGTCGCGCTTCCCGCGTGACCAAAGCCGTTGCTGGTCACCACGCTAAAGCCGGTGTCGAAGCTGGTACTCTGCTGAAAGAGTTCCGCGTTGACGCCGCTAAAGCCGCCGAACTGAAAGCTGGCGAAGTTGTCGCCGTTTCGCTGTTCGAAGTCGGTCAAAAAGTCGACGTGCAAGGTGTGTCGATCGGTAAAGGCTACGCCGGTACCATCAAGCGTCACAACTTCGCTTCGGGTCGTCAGACCCACGGTAACTCGCGTTCGCACAACGTTCCAGGTTCGATTGGTATGGCGCAAGATCCAGGCCGCGTGTTCCCTGGTAAACGCATGACCGGTCACATGGGTGATGTCACCACGACCGTGCAGAACCTCGAAATCGCCCGTATCGACGCCGAACGCCAGCTGCTGCTGGTCAAAGGTGCGATCCCTGGCGCCAAAAACGGCCAGGTAGTGGTTTCGCCGGCTGTCAAAGTTAAAGCAAAGAAGGGAGCTTAAACGATGGAACTCAAGCTCTTGAACGCTCAAGGTCAAGCCGCCTCTAATGTTGCCGCAGCCGATGCCGTCTTCGGTCGCGACTACAACGAAGCCCTGATCCACCAGATCGTCGTTGCTTACCAAGCCAATGCGCGCAGCGGCAACCGTAAACAAAAAGACCGTGAAGAAGTCCACCACACGACCAAGAAGCCATGGCGCCAAAAAGGCACCGGCCGCGCACGTGCTGGTATGTCGTCGTCGCCACTGTGGCGCGGCGGTGGTCGCATCTTCCCGAACTCGCCTGACGAGAACTTTACCCACAAAGTGAACAAGAAGATGTACCGCGCCGGTATCTGCTCAATCTTGTCGCAACTGGCCCGCGAAGAGCGCCTGGTTGTGGTGGAAGATTTCGCGATCGAAGCGCCAAAAACCAAGCTGCTGTCGCAAAAGCTGACCGGCATGGGCCTGGAATCGGTACTGATCATCACCGACGTCGCCAACGAAAACCTGGAACTGGCTTCGCGCAATCTGCCGAACGTTCTGGTCGTTGAACCACGTCACGCAGATCCAATGTCCCTGGTGTTCTACAAGAAGATCGTGGTCACCAAAGCTGCATTGGCCAAGATTGAGGAGATGCTGGCATGAGCGCATTGAAATTTAGCGAAGAACGCCTGCTGAAGGTACTGGTTGCTCCAGTGATTTCCGAGAAGGCCACCATGGTCGCGGAAAAGAACGAGCAGATCGTGTTCCGTGTCACCACCGACGCGACCAAGCCAGAAATCAAGGCTGCCGTTGAACTGCTGTTCAAAGTCGAAGTGGAATCGGTGCAAACCGTGAACCGCGAAGGCAAGCAAAAGCGTTCGGGCGCCCACATCGGCCGCCGCAACCACACCAAGCGTGCTTTCGTGTGCCTGAAACCAGGCCAGGAAATCAATTTCACCGAGGAGGCTAAATAATGGCACTCGTTAAGATGAAGCCAACCTCCCCAGGCCGTCGCGGCATGGTGAAAGTTGTGAACTCGGACCTGTTCAAAGGTCGTCCGTTCGCAGCCCTGGTTGAGAAAAAATCGAAAACTGCTGGCCGTAACAACAACGGTCACATCACCACCCGCCACATCGGTGGTGGTCACAAGCAGCACTACCGCGTGATCGACTTCAAGCGTAACAGCAAGGATGGCATCCCGGCGAAAGTGGAACGTATCGAATACGATCCAAACCGCACCGCGCACATCGCGCTGCTGTGCTACGCCGATGGCGCGCGCACCTACATCATCGCCACCAAGGGCATGGCGGTGGGCGACACCGTCATGACCGGTTCGGAAGCGCCGATCAAGTCGGGCAACTGCCTGCCGATCCGCAACATCCCGGTCGGTACCGTGATGAACTGCGTCGAAATGCTGCCAGGTAAGGGTGCCCAGATGGCCCGTACCGCCGGCGCCGGCGTCGTGCTGATGGCCCGTGAAGGCACCTACGCTCAGGTGCGTCTGCGTTCGGGCGAAGTCCGTCGCGTGCACATCGAGTGCCGCGCGACCGTGGGTGAGGTCGGCAATGCCGAACACAGCCTGCGCAAGATCGGTAAAGCCGGTGCCATGCGTTGGCGCGGTGTGCGTCCTACCGTTCGCGGTGTGGTCATGAACCCGATCGACCACCCGCACGGTGGTGGTGAGGGCCGTACCGCCGCTGGTCGTCACCCAGTGTCGCCATGGGGCCAGCAGACCAAGGGTAAGAAGACTCGCAGCAACAAGCGCACTTCTTCGATGATCGTCTCGCGCCGCGGCAAGAAATAAGGATAAATCATGACTCGTTCATTGAAAAAAGGGCCGTTCTGTGACGCCCACCTGGTGAAAAAAGTCGAAGCCGCGCAAGCGACCAAAGACAAAAAGCCAATCAAAACCTGGTCCCGTCGCTCGACCATCATGCCTGACTTCATCGGCCTGACGATCGCTGTTCACAACGGCAAGCTGCACGTGCCCGTGTACGTTTCCGAGAACATGGTAGGTCACAAGCTCGGCGAATTCGCGCTGACCCGCACGTTCAAAGGCCATGCCGCTGACAAGAAGGCGAAGAAATAATGGAAACCAAAGCTATCCTCAAAGGCGTGCGCCTGTCGGACCAAAAGGGCCGCCTGGTTGCTGACCTGATCCGTGGCAAGAAAGTTGACGCCGCGCTGAACATTCTGCAGTTCAGCCCGAAAAAAGGCGCCACCATCATCAAGAAAGTGCTGGAGTCGGCCATCGCCAACGCCGAGCACAACGATGGTGCCGACATCGACGAACTGTTCGTGAAAACGATCTACGTTGAAAAGGGCCCGATCCTGAAGCGCTTCACCGCGCGTGCAAAAGGTCGTGGCGATCGCATCTCGAAACAATCGTGTCACATTTATGTGACCGTCGGCAACTAAGGAGCCACGATGGGTCAGAAAATTCATCCAACTGGTTTCCGCCTGGCGGTTACCCGTAACTGGGCTTCGCGTTGGTATGCGGGCAATGGTAACTTTGCCGCCATGCTGAACGAAGACTTGAAAGCACGTACCTACCTGAAAGCCAAGCTGAAGAACGCTTCGGTCGGCCGCATCGTCATCGAGCGTCCAGCCAAGAACGCGCGTTTCACCATCTACAGCTCGCGTCCAGGCGTGGTCATTGGTAAAAAAGGCGAGGACATCGAAGTACTGAAGTCGGCGCTGACCAAGATCATGGGCGTGCCGGTGCACGTCAATATCGAAGAAATCCGCAAGCCGGAAATCGACTCGCAGCTGATCGCCGACTCGATCGCTCAGCAGCTCGAAAAAAGGATCATGTTCCGCCGCGCGATGAAACGCGCGATGCAGAACGCGATGCGTCTGGGCGCCCTGGGCATCAAGATCATGTCGTCGGGTCGTCTGAACGGCATCGAGATCGCCCGTACCGAATGGTATCGCGAAGGCCGTGTGCCACTGCACACGCTGCGCGCTGACATCGACTACGGCACTTCGGAAGCTTCGACCACCTACGGCATTATCGGTGTCAAGGTGTGGGTCTACAAGGGTGACCGCGCGCCGAACGGCGACGCACCAGTCATCGATACCCCGCCGGACGAGAAAAAGCCACGTGGCCCACGTCGTGAAGACGGCAAACCAGCTGGCCGTCCGCGTCCAGCCGGTGCTGGTGGCGCCCGCCGCGCTGCCAAGCCAGCCGAGAAAGCAGGAGAATAATCATGCTGCAACCAGCACGCAGAAAGTATCGTAAAGAGCAGAAAGGCCGTAACACCGGCATTTCGCACAGCGCCGGCACCAACGTGTCGTTCGGCGAATTCGGTCTGAAGGCAGTTGCCCGTGGTCGTATCACGGCACGCCAAATCGAGGCGGCACGTCGCGCCATGACCCGTCACATCAAACGTGGCGGTCGTATCTGGATCCGCGTGTTCCCGGACAAACCGATCTCGAACAAGCCGGCCGAAGTCCGTATGGGTAACGGTAAAGGTAATCCAGAGTACTACGTCGCTGAAATCCGTCCGGGCAAAGTCCTGTACGAAATGGACGGCGTAGGCGAAGAACTGGCGCGCGAAGCATTCCGCCTGGCCGCTGCCAAACTGCCACTGGCGACCACCTTCGTGGTCCGTCAAGTTGGTCAATAACAGGAGTGAACTATGAAAGCATCTGAACTCCGCGGCAAAGACCAGGTAGCTCTGCAAAAAGAGCTGAATGACCTGTTGAAGGCACAATTCGGCCTGCGTATGCAAATCGCGACGCAACAGCTGAGCAACACCTCGCAGCTCAAGAAGGTACGTCGCGATATCGCACGCGTAAAAACGGTATTGAACACGAAGGAAGCAAAATGACCGAGCAAGTAAAGCTGAAGCGCACGCTGATCGGTAAAGTTGTGTCCGACAAGATGGACAAGACCGTTACCGTTCTGATCGAACGTCACGTGAAACACCCTCTGTATGGCAAGATCATCGTTCGTAGCGCCAAGTACCATGCGCACGACGAGACCAACCAGGTGAAAGCCGGTGACACGGTGGAAATCGTGGAAGGTCGCCCGATCTCCAAAACGAAGGCATGGACCGTGACTCGTGTGGTGCAAGCCGCACAAATCGTTTAATTGAAGTCAGCGCCGCCCAGACTGTGGTTTGGGCGGCGATTTTCAATTAGTTCTTGCAAGCCCGCAAAAGGTATGTAATACTTGCGGGCTTCGTTCATGTAACGCCGCAAAGTGTCTGGCCACAGACGCTGAACCGTGCGGTCAGTAGCAGTACGAAGGTCAAGCACCCAAACAGTGGGCTCTGCATGAGCGCTCTGGCGGGACCAAGACTGACCGTTAGGTCCGCATTGTGTGGATTCTTCGGCTTAAGTTGGGAAAGAGAATACTATGATTCAAACTGAAAGCCGGCTCGAAGTGGCCGACAATACCGGTGCCAAGGAAGTCATGTGCATCAAGGTATTGGGCGGCTCCAAGCGCCGTTATGCTGGCATTGGCGACGTGATCAAGGTGACCGTTAAGGTTGCTGCGCCACGCGGCCGTGTCAAAAAAGGTGAAATTTATAACGCCGTGGTAGTGCGCACCGCTAAAGGTGTTCGCCGCCAAGACGGTTCCCTGGTGAAGTTCGACGGCAATGCCGCCGTGCTGCTGAACGCCAAGCTGGAACCGATCGGTACGCGTATCTTTGGACCAGTGACGCGCGAGCTGCGCACTGAAAAGTTCATGAAGATCGTGTCCCTGGCACCTGAAGTACTGTAAGGAGTCAGCAATGGATAAGATTCGTAAAAACGACGAAGTCATCGTTCTGGCCGGTAAAGACAAGGGCAAACGCGGTGTCGTTTCGCGTCGCGTAGACGCAGAACACGTTGTGGTTGAAGGCGTCAACGTCGCGAAAAAAGCGACCAAGCCGAACCCAATGACTGGCGTTCAAGGTGGTATCGTCGACAAGACTATGCCGATTCACGTGTCCAACGTCGCGTTGTTCAACGCTGCGACTGGCAAGGCAGACCGGGTTGGTTTCAAAGATGTCGACGGCAAAAAAGTCCGCGTCTTCAAATCGTCCGGCGAAGTAGTGAAGGCTTAAGAAATCATGGCACGTCTCCAAGAATTCTATAAAGAAAAAGTCGTCGCTGACCTGACCGAAAAATTCGGTTACAAGTCGGTGATGGAAGTTCCGCGTCTGACCAAGATCACCCTGAACATGGGTGTGGGTGAGGCGATTGCGGACAAGAAGGTCCTCGAGCACGCTGTTGGCGACCTGACCAAAATCGCTGGCCAGAAGCCAGTGACCACCAAGGCACGTAAGGCCATCGCGGGTTTCAAAATCCGTGAAGGCTACCCGATCGGCACCATGGTAACCCTGCGTGGCGCCCGTATGTACGAGTTCCTGGACCGCTTCATCACCGTGGCGCTGCCGCGCGTGCGTGACTTCCGTGGTGTGAATGGCAAGGCCTTCGACGGCCGTGGCAATTACAACATCGGTGTGAAAGAGCAGATCATCTTCCCTGAGATCGAGTACGACAAGATCGATGCGCTGCGTGGTATGAATATTTCGATCACCACCACCGCTAAGACCGACGACGAAGCGAAAGCTCTGCTCGCCGCCTTCAAATTCCCGTTCAGGAACTAAGAGATCATGGCAAAACTCGCACTGATTAACCGTGAAGCGAAACGCGTGGCCCTGGCGAACAAATTCGCCGCCAAACGCGCTTCGCTCAAGGCCATCATTGATGACCAGTCGAAATCGGAAGAAGAACGTTACGAAGCGCGCCTGAAGCTGCAAGCGCTGCCACGTAACTCGGCTCCGACCCGCCAGCGTAACCGCTGCGCCGTCACCGGTCGTCCACGCGGCACCTTCCGTAAATTCGGTCTGGGCCGTATCAAGCTCCGTGAATTCGCCATGCGTGGTGAAATTCCGGGTATGACTAAAGCTAGCTGGTAATAGGAGAATAAGCAATGAGTATGAGCGATCCTATCGCCGATATGCTGACCCGCATTCGTAACGCCCAGGGCGTGCAAAAAACGACCGTGGCCATGCCATCGTCGAAAGTCAAAATTGCGATTGCCAACGTCCTCAAGGACGAGGGTTACATTGAAGATTTCGCAGTCGCTGAAGATGGCGGCAAGTCGGAACTGAAAATCGGTTTGAAGTACTACGTAGGCCGTCCTGTTATCGAGCGTCTGGAGCGTGTATCGCGTCCAGGTCTGCGCGTGTACAAAGGCAAAGACGAAATCCCTTCGGTAATGAATGGTCTGGGTGTGGCGATTGTATCGACCCCACAAGGCGTCATGACCGACCGCAAAGCACGCGCTACCGGTGTCGGCGGCGAAGTGATTTGCTACGTGGCCTAAGGAGTAAGACATGTCCCGAGTAGCTAAAATGCCAATCGCTGTGCCAGCTGGCGCTGATGTCGCCATCTCCGCACAAGCGATCACCGTCAAGGGCCCGCTGGGCGTCCTGACCCAGAGCCTGAACGGCCTGGTTAAAGTAGAAAACAACGCTGGTACCCTGAGCTTTGAGCCGTCGAACGACAGCCGCGAAGCCAACGCCATGTCCGGCACGCTGCGCGCGCTGGTCAACAACATGGTCAACGGTGTGACCAAGGGCTTCGAGAAAAAGCTGAACCTGGTCGGCGTGGGCTACAAAGCCCAGGCCGCCGGCGACAAGCTGAACCTGTCGCTGGGTTTCTCGCACCCGGTCGTCCACGCCATGCCAGAAGGCGTGACCGTGACCACCGCCACCCCGACCGAGATCGTCATCAAAGGCATCGATCGTCAAAAGGTGGGTCAGGTTGCCGCAGAAGTTCGTGCTTACCGCGCTCCGGAGCCTTACAAAGGCAAGGGCGTCCGTTATTCGGACGAAGTGGTTAAGATCAAAGAAACCAAGAAGAAGTAATTAGGGGCTGACGATGGATAAAAAAGAATCTCGTCTGCGTCGCGGACGTCAAACCCGGATCAAGATTGCTCAGATGAAAGTGAACCGCCTGTCGGTTCACCGCACCAACCTGCACATCTACGCAAACCTGATCAGCCCGGAAGCCAAAGTACTGGTTTCGGCCTCGACCGCGGAAGCGGAAGTGCGCGCCGAACTGGCTGGCCAATCGGGCAAGGGTGGCAACGCCGCCGCCGCCGCACTGGTGGGCAAACGCGTAGCAGAAAAAGCACTCAAAGCCGGTATCACCGAAGTCGCCTTCGACCGTTCCGGTTTCCGTTATCACGGCCGTGTGAAGGCGCTGGCTGAAGCCGCGCGTGAAGCCGGTCTGAAGTTCTAAGGAACGATCATGGCAAAAATGCAAGCAAAAATGGCAAGCGACAAGCCGGATGATGGCATGCGCGAAAAAATGATCGCGATCAACCGCGTGACCAAAGTGGTCAAGGGTGGTCGTATCATGGGTTTCGCCGCGCTGACCGTAGTCGGTGATGGCGATGGCCGCATCGGCATGGGCAAGGGCAAGTCGAAAGAGGTACCAGTCGGTGTGCAGAAGGCAATGGAAGAAGCCCGTCGCAACCTGATCAAAGTACCGCTGAAAAACGGCACGCTGCACCACACCGTCCTGGGTCGCCACGGCGCCTCGAAAGTCATGATGTCGCCTGCTAAACCAGGTACCGGCGTCATCGCTGGCGGCGCGATGCGCGCGATCTTCGAAGTCATGGGCGTGACCGACGTGGTCGCGAAATCGACCGGTTCGAGCAACCCGTACAACCTGGTTCGCGCCACGCTGGACGGTCTGGCCAAACTGCACACTCCTGCCGACATCGCTGCTAAACGCGGCAAGTCGGTCGAAGAGATCCTGGGTTAAGGTGAACGACATGACTACGAAAACCGTCAAAGTACAACTGGTGAAGGGCCTGATCGGCACGCGTCAAGACCACCGCGCCACCGTGCGTGGCCTGGGCCTGCGTCGCGTCAACTCGGTCGCCGAGTTGCAAGACACCCCATCGGTACGCGGCATGATCAACAAAGTGTCGTATCTCGTTAAAGTAGTTGCGTAAGCCCCGGCTTACTCACGGAGAAATCATGGAACTGAATACCATTCAACCAGCCGAAGGCGCCAAGCACTACAAGCGTCGCGTCGGCCGCGGTATCGGCTCCGGCCTGGGTAAAACCGCGGGCCGCGGCCACAAGGGTCAAAAATCGCGTTCGGGCGGCTTCCACAAAGTCGGCTTCGAAGGCGGTCAGATGCCCCTGCAACGTCGTCTGCCTAAGCGCGGTTTCAAGTCGCTCAACGCCACCTTCAAAGCTGAAGTGCGTCTGTCCGACCTGAACAACCTGGCCGTTGGCGACGTCGACATCCTGGTGCTGAAGCAAGCTGGCGTACTGAGCGTGCTGGCACGCGACGTGCGCGTCATTCTGTCCGGCGAGATCACCAAAGCGGTGAACCTCAAAGGCCTGAAAGTGACCGCTGGCGCGAAAGCCGCCATCGAAGCCGCCGGCGGCTCGGTAGCCTGAGCAACCGCACACAGCTGATCGGAGCGAAAATTGGCGACTAATCCACAATTGGCAAAAAGTGCCGCGGCTGGTTTCCCTTGGGGCCGGCTCTGGTTCCTGCTTGGCGCATTGGTGGTTTATCGTATCGGCGCTCACATCCCGGTTCCCGGGATCGATCCGGTACGATTGGCAGAGCTGTTCAAGTCGCAAGAGGGCGGCATCCTGGGCATGTTGAACATGTTCAGCGGTGGCGCGCTGTCGCGCTTCACGGTGTTTGCGCTCGGCATCACGCCTTACATCTCGGCCTCGATCATCATGCAGTTGGTGTCGATCGTCTCGCCGCAGATGGAAGCGTTGAAAAAAGAGGGCGAGGCAGGCCGTCGCAAGATCACCCAGTACACCCGGTATTTCACGGTGGTGCTGGCGCTGTTCCAGGCGTTCGGCATCGCCGTCGCGCTGGAGTCGCAGCAAGGTCTGGTGCTGGATCCAGGCATTGCCTTCCGTTTCGTGACGGTCGTTACGCTGTTGACCGGCACCATGTTCGTGATGTGGTTGGGCGAGCAAATTACCGAGCGTGGTCTCGGTAATGGCATCTCGATCATCATCTTCGCAGGTATCGTGGCCGGCTTGCCGGGCGCGCTGGGTGGCCTCGGCCAGTCGGTGTCGACCGGTCAGATGGGCGCGCTGTCGGCGATCATCATCATGATCCTGGTGGTGGCGGTGACGTTCCTGGTGGTATTCGTGGAACGTGGCCAACGCAAGATCCTGGTCAACTATGCGAAACGTCAGGTGGGTAACAAGATTTACGGTGGACAAACGTCGCACCTGCCATTGAAGTTGAATATGGCCGGCGTGATCCCACCGATCTTCGCTTCGTCGATTATCTTGTTCCCGGCAACGATCGTGGGCTGGTTCACGACGGGCGCCGACACGGCCAACCCGGTCGTCCGGTTCCTGAAAGATTTGGCTGCATCGATGGGGCCAGGCGAGCCCATCCACGCACTGTTGTACGCCATTGCGATCGTGTTTTTCTGTTTCTTCTATACAGCGCTGGTCTTCAACAGCAAGGAAACAGCGGATAACTTGAAGAAGAGCGGGGCCTTTGTGCCAGGGATTCGTCCCGGTGAGCAGACTGCCCGTTACATCGACAAGATTCTGACCCGATTGACACTGGCTGGCGCCCTCTACATCACTTTGGTGTGTTTGTTGCCGGAATTCATGCAAGCCGAGTGGAAGGTACCGTTCTATTTTGGTGGTACCTCTCTGTTGATTATTGTGGTTGTGACCATGGACTTCATGGCCCAAGTACAAAACTACGTGATGTCGCAGCAATATGAATCGCTGCTGCGCAAAGCAAACTTCAAAGGCGGAATTCCGACGCGATAAGCGCGGTTTCAATACACCGAATGGCAAAAGACGACGTCATACAGATGCAGGGCGAGATCCTGGAAAATCTCCCTAATGCAACATTTCGAGTAAAGCTGGAAAACGGCCACGTGGTGCTGGGGCATATTTCAGGTAAAATGCGGATGAACTATATCCGCATCCTGCCTGGCGATAAGGTGACGGTCGAACTGACACCTTACGACCTGTCCCGCGCCCGCATCGTGTTCCGGACCAAGTAAATTTAGATAATCGAACCTTAGAAGAGAGTTCATCATGAAAGTTAACGCCTCAGTCAAGCGGATCTGCCGCAACTGCAAGATCATCAAGCGCAAAGGCGTTGTTCGCGTAATCTGCGTCGAACCACGTCATAAACAGCGTCAAGGTTAATAACCGTTATTTATCGAGGAATAACGAATGGCACGTATTGCAGGGGTTAATATCCCAAATCACCAGCACACCGTTATCGGCCTGACGGCCATCTACGGTGTAGGCCGCCCACGCGCGAAGTTCATCTGCGCGCAAACGGGTATCGCGACCAATAAAAAGGTCAAAGATCTGGACGACAGCGAACTGGAAAAGCTGCGCGATGAAGTCGGTAAATTCATCGTCGAAGGCGACCTGCGTCGCGAACTGTCCATGAACATCAAGCGTTTGATGGATCTGGGTTGCTACCGTGGTATGCGTCACCGTAAGGGCCTGCCGGTCCGCGGTCAACGCACCCGCACCAATGCACGTACCCGCAAGGGCCCGCGCAAAGCCGCTCAATCGCTCAAGAAATAATCTAGGGAAATCACATGGCTAAGCAACAAAGCAGCGCAGCAGCAGCTCGCGTACGCAAGAAGGTCAAGAAGAACGTCGCCGAAGGTATTGCGCACGTTCACGCTTCCTTCAACAACACCATCATCACCATCACCGACCGTCAGGGCAACGCTCTGTCGTGGGCGACCTCCGGTGGTGCTGGCTTCAAGGGTTCGCGTAAATCGACCCCGTTCGCGGCGCAGGTTGCTGCTGAAGCCGCTGGTAAAGTCGCGATCGAATGCGGCGTGAAGAACCTGGAAGTGCGCATCAAGGGCCCAGGCCCGGGCCGTGAATCGGCAGTGCGCGCGCTGAACAACCTGGGCATCAAGATCACCGAGATCCAGGACGTGACGCCAGTTCCGCACAACGGCTGCCGCCCGCCAAAGCGTCGTCGTATCTAATGGCGTGACCGGCGAAGTTCTCGTAACTTCCCGGTCGTGCTGTTACACAATTCAGCTGGTGCAGGAAGCCGGGAACGGCTATACTGCCCGGCTATTGTCGTCTGTCTCCATGGCAGATGCCGCCACCGTCTGGCTCGCCGCAGACCAGACTAGCGTTCACCCGTGTGGGTTGGGACGTCATTATTTTAAAAGGAAAGCACCGTGGCACGTTATATCGGACCAAAAGCAAAACTCTCCCGCCGTGAAGGCACTGATCTGTTCCTGAAAAGCGCCCGCCGCTCGCTGGACAGCAAATGCAAACTGGACGTCAAACCAGGTCAGCACGGCGTCAAGTCGGGCGCCCGTACCTCGGACTACGGCAACCAACTGCGCGAAAAACAAAAAGTCAAACGTATGTACGGCGTGCTGGAACGTCAGTTCCGTCGCTACTTCGCCGAAGCCGACCGCCGCAAGGGCAACACCGGCGAAACCCTGCTGAAGCTGCTGGAAGCCCGTCTGGACAACGTCGCCTATCGCATGGGCTTCGGTTCGACCCGCGCTGAAGCACGTCAGCTGGTATCGCACAAAGCCTTCACCGTGAACGGCAATGTGGTCAACATCGCTTCGTACTCGGTCAAAGTCGGCGACGTCATCGCCGTGCGCGAAAAAGCCAAGAAACAAGTGCGGATCGTGGAAGCGCTGTCGCTGGCTGAACAAGTCGGCATGCCAGCCTGGGTATCGGTTGACGCCAAGAAAATGGAAGGCACCTTCAAGTCCCTGCCAGAGCGTAACGAAATCGCCAACGACGTCAACGAATCGCTGATCGTCGAGCTGTACTCGCGTTAATCTGTAGTCTAAGTAGCATCAAAACCCGCCCGCTTTTTCAAGCGGGCGTTTTCACTAATGCCATCAGCCTTATCGGCCTAACGCGCCGAGGGTATTGAAGAGGACATTTCATGCAAAACAGTTTGTTGAAACCACGTATTATCGATGTCGAGGCGCTGGGCGCCGGTCACGCCAAAGTCGTGATGGAGCCGTTCGAACGCGGCTACGGCCACACCCTGGGTAACGCGCTGCGTCGCGTGCTGCTGTCGTCGATGGTCGGCTACGCGCCAACCGAAGTGACGATCGCCGGCGTGGTGCACGAGTACTCGTCGCTGGACGGCGTGCAAGAAGACGTGGTGGACCTGCTGCTGAACCTGAAGGGCGTTGTGTTCAAAGTGCACAACCGTGACTCCGTCACCCTGACCCTGAAGAAAGAAGGCGAAGGCGCCGTGCTGGCTTCGGACATCGATCTGCCACACGACGTGGAACTGATCAACCCGAACCACGTGATCGCCCACCTGACCGCCGGCGGCAAACTGGACATGCAGATCAAGGTCGAAAAAGGCCGCGGCTATGTGCCGGGCAACGTCCGTCGCCTGTCGGAAGACACCAACAAAACCATCGGCCGCATTATCCTGGACGCGTCGTTCTCGCCAGTGCGCCGTGTGTCGTACTTCGTTGAGTCGGCTCGTGTGGAACAGCGTACCGACCTGGACAAGCTGATCATCAACATCGAAACCAACGGCGTGATCTCGCCGGAAGAAGCGATCCGCCAGTCGGCCCGCGTGCTGGTTGACCAACTGAACGTGTTCGCCGCGCTGGAAGGCACCGAAGCCGCCGCCGAAGCGCCATCGCGCGCTCCGCTGGTCGATCCGATCCTGCTGCGTCCAGTGGACGACCTGGAGCTGACCGTGCGTTCGGCCAACTGCCTGAAAGCCGAAAACATCTACTACATCGGCGACCTGATCCAGCGTTCGGAAAACGAGCTGCTGAAGACCCCGAATCTGGGCCGCAAGTCCCTGAACGAGATCAAGGAAGTCCTGGCTTCGCGCGGCCTGACCCTGGGCATGAAGCTGGAAAACTGGCCGCCTGCAGGTCTGGAAAAGTAAACAGCTTGGTGACAGTGCTGGACATCGCCTGGCGATGTTCTGCCCTGGCGCCAACTGATTAGAATTTTGCACCACCGCCCCGGCATTTCGCCGGAGCGTTCATCACTAAAACCGGTCCGCGCTCATGTTGAGCGATCGAAGAACTCGGATTTAAACATCATCGAAAGGAAGTACCATGCGTCACCGTCACGGCCTCCGTAAACTGAACCGTACCTCGTCCCACCGTCTGGCAATGCTGCGCAACATGACCGTTTCGCTGCTGCGTCATGAAGCCATCAAAACCACGCTGCCAAAAGCCAAAGAACTGCGCCGCGTGGTTGAGCCGATCCTGACCCTGGGCAAGACCGACACCCTGGCTAACAAGCGTCTGGCATTCGCCCGTCTGCGCGACCGCGAAATCGTAGGCAAACTGTTCTCGGAACTGGGCCCACGTTTTGCAAACCGTAATGGCGGCTACCTGCGCATCCTGAAAATGGGTTTCCGCGTTGGCGACAACGCTCCAATGGCTTACGTTGAGCTGCTGGACCGTCCAGAAGTCACCGCCATCGAAGACGCACCAACCGCTGAGTAATCAGCCGGTCGTCCCGTAGCACTGAAGAGCCAGGCCTAGCCTGGCTTTTTTTTCGTCTGTTAGTCAGATTCCATTGACATAAAAATGCGAATCATTATCATTACCGTTTCGATGAGGGTATCACGACTGGGGAAATGATGAATAAGCAGTTGAAAATGAGGCGACTGACCGTGCTGGTCAGTCTGGCCCTGCCGTTGCTGGCGCAGGCGGAAGCCGACGGCGGCGCGGTGTTGCCAACGGTGCAGGTCACCTCGCAGAAGCTGGGCGAGACCAGCTATACGGCCGCCAAAGCCAAGGGCGGCACGCCGCTGGACCTGTCGCTGCGCGATACGCCGCAGTCGGTCAGCGTGGTGACGCAGCAGCGCATGCAAGACCAGGGTCTGCAAACCGTGACCGACGTGGTCAACAACGTGGTCGGCATTTCCGTCAACCAGTATGAAACCAACCGCGCCGGCTTCACCGCGCGCGGCTTCGACATCGACAACCTGCAGATCGACGGCGTGCCGACCACCTGGGAGCAGTCGTGGAGTTCGGGCGAAGTGGCCAGCAGCCTGGCGCTGTACGAGCGGGTGGAGGTGGTGCGCGGCGCCACCGGCCTGATGACCGGCGCCGGCAATCCGTCGGCCGCCATCAACCTGGTGCGCAAGCGCGCGACCGCGAGGGAACTGACCGGCTCCGCCGAGATCGGCATCGGCAACTGGAACGCGCGCCGCGCCCAAGCCGACGTCTCCACCGCGTTGACCAAGGATGGCTCGGTGCGTGCCCGCGTGGTCGGCGAGTATACCGATGCCGACAGCTGGGTCAACTTGCTGGGCAATAAGAGCAAGACCCTCTACGCCACCGTCGAAGCCGACCTGACGCCAAACACCGTGCTGGACGTCGGCTTCAGCCGTCAGGAAAACAACGTCAAGAGCCCGATGTGGGGCGGCCTGTCGTACTGGTACACCAACGGCAAGCAGACCAACTGGGACGTCTCCAAGACCGCGGCGGCCGGCTGGACGCACTGGAACAACTCCTACAACAACGCTTTCGCCAATCTGCGGCACACCTTCGACAACGGCTGGAAACTGGATGCCAGCCTCACGCGCGGCGACCGCCGTGGCGACTCGCAGCTGCTCTATCTGTATGGCTACGCCGACGCCACCACCGGCGTTGGCCTGTCCCCGTTCGCCGGCTCGTATCTGACCCGCACCGAGCAGACCAATGCCAACCTGCAGGTCTCCGGCCCGTTCCAGTTGGGCGGACGCAAGCATGAAGCGGCGTTCGGCTATATGTACTCCAAGGCGGACTTCACCTCTGACCGCCGTCCGGAAGGCGCGCTGGCCGACATCGGCAATTACAACAACTGGAACGGCGCCGCCTATCCGGAGCCAACCTGGGGCGCGGCCATCCGCTACGCGGACAGCGTCACCAGGCAGGAGGCCGTGTACGGCGTCGCGCGCTTGTCGATCACCGATCCACTGAAACTGATCGTCGGCGCCCGTGTGACCAACTACAAGAAAACCGGTCAGGAGACTGGAAGCGCCGCCTACGCGCTGAAGAACGATAACGAGATCACGCCGTATGGCGGTCTGGTCTATGACATCAACGATACCTACTCCGCCTACGCCAGCTACACCAGCATCTTCCAGCCGCAGAATTACCGGAGCAGGAGCGGCAAGACGCTAGATCCGGTCACCGGCAAAAGTGGCGAAGTCGGCGTCAAGGGCGAATACCTCGACGGCAAGGTGAATGCCTCGCTGAGTGTGTTTCACATCAAGCAGGACAATCTGGCGCAGTCCGATGGCCTTGGCACCGATGGCAACCCGGTCTACAAGGGTGTGGACGGCGCCACCAGCCGTGGCCTTGAGCTGGAGCTGAACGGTGAATTGGCACGCGGCTGGAACGCCAGTGCCGGCTACAGCATCTTCCGCGCCAAAGACGCCACTGGCGCCGATTTCAACAGCATTTATCCGCGCAAGCTGCTCCGTGTCTTTACCACGTATAACTTTGCCGGCGAGCTGAGCCGGCTGACCGTGGGCGGCGGCGTCAACTGGGAAGGCCGGACTTACACGACCGACCCGAATGCGCCGGACTTCGCCGCCAACCATGGGCTGATCAACCAAGACAGCTTTGCGACGGTGAACCTGATGGCGCGCTACGACATCAGCAGCAAGCTGTCGGCCCAGCTGAACGTGGCCAACGCGACCGACAAGCAGCACTTCGGCATGTTTGCGGCCTATGGCGCCATTACTTATGCCGCACCGCGCACCACCTCGCTGACCTTGAAATACAAGTTCTAACGCCAACGCCAATTTTTGAGGATGACCCATGCGCGCCTTTTGGACCTTGGTACACCGATATCTCGGCCTGCTGACCGCAGGGTTTTTGTTTATCAGCGGCGTGACCGGCGCCATCATCTCGTGGGATCACGAGCTGGACGACGTGCTCAACCCGCACCTGATGGAAGCCCATACGCCCGGCACGCCGCAACCGTCACTGGCGCTGGCCAGGCAGGTCGAGGCGCGCTATCCGCAGATTCTCGTCTCCTTCATTCCGATTCAGATCGAGAAGGGTGACGCGATCGCCTTTGGCGTATCGCCACGATTGAACCCGGCCACCGGCAAGCTGTACGAGCCTGGTTTTAACCAGATATTCATCGATCCGGTTAGTGGCGCCGAGTTGGGCAAACGGGAATGGGGCGCGGTGTGGCCGATTACCAAGGAAACGTTTGTCTCGTTTCTGTATCGCCTGCATTACACACTGCATATTCCAGAAATATGGGGCATCGACCGCTGGGGTATATGGCTGATGGGTGGTATAGCGATGATCTGGGTGGTGGATAGTTTTGTTGGTTTCTATCTGACTCTGCCATTGCGCCGTAAAGAGGCCAGCAAACCATGGCTACAACGCTGGAAACCCGCCTGGAAAGTCCGCTGGAAGGGCGGCAGCAATAAACTGAATTTCGATTTGCATCGCGCATTCAGTTTATGGACTTGGGGATTGCTGATTATTTTGTCCTTTACCGCATTCTCGCTGAATCTGTATAGCGAGATTTTCTATCCGGTCATGAGCAAAATATCCAAAGTCACGCCTACGCCTTTCGATACCATTCCCATGGCTCCATTAGATCAGTTGCATACGCCAAAAGTGAGTTATGCCGTGGTGGTGGAAACGGCGGCGCAGGAAGCCGCACAGCGCAAATGGGAAGAGCCGGTCGGCGCGGTTTTCTATGCCAACGCATTTAATGTATATGGCGTGAGTTTCTATAAACCAGGTGACGATCACGGCGCCGGCGGCGTTGGTCCGGCTTATTTATATTATGACGGCGCCAACGGCAAGCTACTGGGTGAACGTCTGCCGTGGAAAGGCACGGCGGCGGACATCTTTGTGCAGGCGCAATTCCCGCTGCATTCGGGCCGCATCCTGGGAATGCCGGGCCGCATCCTGATGTCGGTAATGGGCGTCGTGGTGGCGATGCTGAGCGTGACGGGCGTGATCATCTGGTGGCGCAAACGCGCATCGCGTGTGGTTACGGCAGAGCGACGCGCCGGTGATTTGGCGGAGGCTTAATGCAGAGTGCGTGCCAGAAATTGGCACGTACTCGCTAATTTTGAGCGTGAATTACTTCAGGCGGCGGTCGCCGGCGGCTTTGAACTCGGAGCCGGCATGCCACGTTGGCGTGACGCCCTGGGCAATATCCAGCCCGACCTGGAACAACAGCTGGATATCTTGTACGCCGCCGCTGAAGTCCCAGTCGGTGCGGAAGCTGTCAGTCACCTGATGGTAATCGTGCGTGAAATAGTTATTCACCACTTCGGTGGCGTAGTTATCCGGCTTATTCAAATAGCCGCTGCGCGCCTTGGTATATAAAACCGGCACGCCGGCGCGCGCAAATTCCAATTGATCCGCGCGGTAGAAACTTCCCAATTCAGGACGCGAATCTTTTTCCATTAAACGGCCCTGCGTTTTGGCGTATTTTTCCAGTATTCCATCGATGCTGGAATGGCCGGAGGTGACGTTTTCTATCTGTCGCGTTTTGCCCCAGGCGTTGATGCCATCGATATTGATATTGGCGACCGTGTTTTTCAGCGGATAAAGCGGATGTGCGGCATAATATTTCGCGCCGAGCAAACCTTTCTCCTCGGCGGTGGTGGCGATAAACAGGATCGAGCGCTTCGGTGCTTTGGGCAGAGCTTTATATGCCTTCGCCAGTTCCAGTAATGCGGAAACACCGGAGGCGTTATCCAGCGCGCCATAATAGATCTTGCCTGTTTTGCCATCCACGCCTAAATGGTCCCAGTGGGCGCTGTAAATCACATACTCGTTTTTTAGTTTGGGATCGCTGCCTTCGATTTTCGCCACCACGTTATTCGAATTCACGGTGCGCGAAATATTCGCCACGTTGAAATCGGCCGTGCCTTTCAGGCTGACCGGGCGGAAGTCCTTGCTCAGCGCCTGTTTTTTGAGCGTGTCGAAATCGTAGCCGGCGGCGGCCAGCATCGCTTTGGCCTTGTCCAGCTGAATCCAGCCCGGCACCGCCGGCGCGTCCGGATCGTCGCCGTCGCGCAGCAGGCTGAACTGTTCGCTGTTGCCGCCGCTGCGCACCACGTCCCATGGATAGGCGGCCGGTTTGGTTTCATGAATGATGATGGCCGCCGCCGCGCCCAGCTTGGCGGCGATTTCGTATTTGTAGGTCCAGCGGCCGTAGTAGGTCATGGCCTTGCCCTTGAACATGTTCGGGTCCAGCTCGGCGGGATGGTTCGGATCGGGGATGGCGGGGTCGTTAATCAGCATCAGGATGGTTTTGCCGCGCACATCGACGCCCTTGTAATCGTCCCAGCCGTACTCCGGCGCCTGCACGCCGTAGCCGACGAAGACGAGTTCCGAGTTGTTAACGTTGACGGTCGATGGCTGGCTGGTCGAATGCGCGACAAAATCGTCCTCGAACTTCAGCGCGACTTGCTTGCCGCCGATGGTGTAACTGAAGTCCGGCGACGGCTTCTGGCCGCGCATCGGCACCGCCTGCACCCAGCCGCCGTCCGGATTGCCGGGCTTGAGACCCAGTTTCTTGAATTCCTGCCGCAGGTAGGCGACGGTTTTGGCTTCGCCGGGCGTGCCGGGGGCGCGGCCTTCGAATTCGTCGGAGGCCAGGGTTTGGATGTGGGCGGTCAGATCCTGGGCGGAAATGGCGTTCAGGGCCTTGGCCGGCGCCTGCGCGCAGGCGGGCAGGGCGCTCAGCGCGCTCAACGCGAGCATGGTCAATAGCAGGGGACGGCGAGGGGACATGGGCTGGAACTCCTTGCGATGAAAGAAACAAGTTTCGCATATATCAAGCTTTTAAGGCCGCGCTCAGGCGGGAAAAACGTCATCGGTGTACTATGCGGTTGCTCCAACGAACAGTTCCCTTGAGAGAAAGCCGTCATGCTCCGTTTCGCCCGATTGTTTGCGCCCCTGCTGGCGCTGATTGCGCTGCTGTTGCAGCCCGCCCATGCCGCTGATGAATTCCTGGATCCGTCGGAGGCGTTCAAGTTTTCGGCGCGCATGGTGGATGGCCACACGGCGCAGGTGACGTTCCAGATCGCCGACGGCTACTACATGTATCGCGAGCGTTTCAAGTTCAGCGCGCAGGGCGCCAAGCTGGGCGCGCCGCAAATCCCGCCGGGCACGGTGCACTATGACGAAACCTTCGCCAAGGATGTCGAGACCTATCGCAAGAGCGTGACGATCACGCTGGCGGTGGACGGCAACGGGCCGTTCACGCTGCTGGTGGGCGGGCAGGGATGTTCCGAGAAGGGGCTGTGTTACGCGCCGCAGGATTACAAGGCTTCGCTGACCGCCAGCGGCGCGGTGCCGATTCCGGCCGCCGCCCCGGCCGTTCCAGCCGCGACAGTCGCTTCTGAGGCGGCCGCGACGCCGCCCGCCACGCCCGCCAAGGTCGCCGCAGGGCAGGGCGCCGTCAACGAGGGCGTCAATGGCGGCAAGGCCGCCGCGCTGACGCCGGGCGTCAAGATTTACACCATCCCCAACCCGACCGCGACCGACATCGTGCCGCCAGCCCCCGCCGCCGTCGCGCCGGCGCCGGCGCCGGTCAACGAATCCGGTCGCCTGGAGGCCGCTCTGAAATCCGGCAAGCTGCTGGTGATCCTGCCGCTGTTCGCCCTGCTGGGCCTGGGGCTGTCGTTCACGCCCTGCGTGCTGCCGATGGTGCCTATCCTGTCGTCGATCATCGTCGGCGAAGGCGCCAATACCACCCGCGGCCGTGGCTTGGCGCTGTCGGCGACGTATGCGCTGGGCATGGCGCTGGTCTACACCGCGCTGGGTGTGGCCGCTGGTCTGGCCGGCGAAGGCCTGGCCAGCGCGCTGCAAAATCCATGGGTGCTCGGCGCGTTCGCCCTGCTGATGGCGCTGCTGTCGCTGTCGATGTTCGGCTTCTACGAGCTGCAAGTTCCGGCGGCGCTGCAAAGCAAGCTGAGCGCGGCGTCCAATCGTCAGGCCTCCGGCAAGCTGGCCGGCGTGTTCATCATGGGCGCGATTTCCGCGCTGATCGTCGGCCCGTGCGTGGCCGCGCCGCTGGCGGCCGCGCTGGTCTACATCAGCCAGTCGCGCGACGTGGTTATTGGCGGCGCCGCGCTGTTTGCCATGGCGGTCGGCATGAGTGTGCCGCTGTTGCTGGTCGGCGTTTCGGCCGGCACGCTGCTGCCCAAAGCCGGCGTGTGGATGGACAACGTCAAGCGCTTCTTTGGCGTGCTGATGCTGGCGGTCGGTTGGTGGCTGGTGTCGCCGGTCTTGCCGGGCGCCGTGCAGATGATGGGCTGGGCCGCGCTGCTGGTCGGCTACGGCATGTATCTGCTGCTAAACAAAGGGCAATGGATCGCCAAATCGGTCGGCCTGATCGCCGCCGTGCTGGGCCTCATGCAACTAGTCGGCGTGGTCAGCGGTGGCCGCGATCCGCTGGCGCCATTGGCCCACCTCGGCGGCGCGAACGCCGCGCACGAAGCGCCGCTGGCCTTCCAGCGCGTCAAGACCGTGCAGCAACTTGACGCCGTTCTGGCGCAGACCAACGGCAAAACCGTGATGCTGGACTTCTACGCCGACTGGTGCGTGTCCTGCAAGGAAATGGAAAAACTGACCTTTGTCGATCCGGGCGTGCGCGCCAGGCTGGCCAACACCCTGCTGCTGCAAGTCGACGTCACCGCCAACGATGACGACGACAAGGCGATGCTGAAACGCTTCGGCCTGTTCGGCCCGCCGGGCATCATCCTGTTCGACCGCCAAGGCAAGGAAATCCCGAACTCGCGCGTGATCGGCTTCCAGGATGCGGCGAAGTTCGCCGCATCCCTGTCCGTGCTGAACTGATCAGCCCTGACGCGGGGCCGAGCCACCCCAGCCTTCGTGATGCTCGCCGCGACCCCAGCCGCGATGGCCGTGATGTTTCCAGTGGCCGCGCGGGTTGGCCAGGCCGTGTTCATCGAACAGCGTCTGCTGCGCTGGATTCAACTGGCTGTAGAAGGCGCTCACGGCTTTCACGCGGGTTTCCAGGAACGCTACACGCTTCTTGGTCATGTCCAGCGCCAGGTTCAGGCGCTCCGGCGCGGTCAGCTGGTTCATTGGTTTGCGCTCGGGACGCTGGCCGTCGAACGCCGCCGGCTTGATGGCGGCCTGATAGTTGGCCCAGGCCGATTCCTGTTGCGTGGTCAGTTTCAGCAGATCATGCAGGCGCGCCTGGCGCTTGGCGTACATATCGGCCATCTTGGCCTGCATTTGCTCCCTGGTCGGATGTGGCTTGGCGCCATGCGCCTGCGGTGCTGGCTGCGTTTCCTGAGCGTGCGCGGCGGCCATGCCCAGTACGGTGAAACCGATCAGTATGCTTTTGCGTAAGATGTTCATGGTCGTTCCTTCATCGTTGAGAGTTCATCAATCGCCGCACAAGTGTGCCGCGTTGGAACCATCTTGATCGCCGAAGGTTGCTCTTACGTTGCGCCGACGCCGGTTTTTGTATCCAGATGTTAAGCAGCGGGTTCAACCAAGTCCAACCAAGTCCAACTAGGCCGATATACAAGACGATACAATAGCCGCATGGTCTTCAATGGATAATGACGGCATGGAACCAACATCTACTATCTTGATTGTCGACGATGATCGCGACATCCGCACCTTGCTGGCCGATTACCTGGAATCGAACGGCTACCGCGCCCTGTGCGCCGCCGATGGCACCGCCATGTGGAAACTGCTGGACGAGGGCCGGCCGGAACTGGTCGTGCTCGACCTGAACCTGCCGGGCGACGACGGCCTGACGCTGTGCCGCAAGCTGCGCGCCCACTCGACACTGCCGGTGATCATGCTGACCGCCCGCAACGAGCCGCTGGACCGCATCCTCGGCCTGGAGATGGGCGCCGACGATTACCTGCCGAAGCCGTTCGAGCCGCGCGAGCTGCTGGCGCGCATCCGCAGCGTTCTGCGCCGCAGCAACGCCATGCCGGTCGGCGTCGGCGCCGACAAGGCGCAACAGATGAAATTCTCCGGCTGGACACTGGACCTGACCGCGCGCCATCTGCTCAATCCGGACGGCATCGTCATCATGCTGTCGGGCGCGGAATTCCGCCTGCTGAAGGTGTTCCTGGAGCATCCGAACCGCGTGCTCAACCGTGACCAGCTGCTGAACCTGACGCAAGGCCGCGACGCCGATCCGTTCGACCGCTCGATCGACATCCAGATCAGTCGCCTGCGCCAGAAGCTGGGCGAGGACGCGCGCATGCCGCAAATCATCAAGACCGTGCGCAACGGCGGCTACGTGCTGGCCGGCCAGGTCAGCGTGGAGCCGCAAGCGTGAAAACCTTCGTCGGCTCGATGACCGGGCGCGTGTTTCTGGTGCTGCTGTTGGGCATCGTCGCCTCGGCGGCGCTGACCCAGTGGCTGGCCGTCAACGAACGCACCCGCGCGCTGGAGCGCTACCGCGATTTCCACGCGCTCGAACGCGCCGAGCAGTTGATCACCACCGCCGACGTCATGCCGGAAAGCGCCCGCCCGACCTTTCTGGTGGCGGCCGCGCGCGGCACCGTCAAGCTGGAGTGGAGCGACGCCGGGCAGGCGCCGGTCTTGCCGCCGACCGAATTCTCCAGCGCGCTGCAGCAGCGCCTCGGCGAGCGTTACAAGCTGACCCCGCTGGACGAGCATCCGGCCGCCTGCGACCAGCCGCGCCAGACCGCCACCCTGTTCGCTTCCAGCCAATGGAAGGGCACCTGCGAAACCATGAACGTGCGCCTGTTCGACGGCCAGCTGCTCAAGCTGTCGGTGCTGCCGCCGCGCCAGGCGCCGGCCTCGACCAACAGCGAGCTGCTGTCGCTGACGCCGTTCCTGCTGTCGATCGCCTTCCTCGCCTACTGGGTGGCGCGCATGTCGATGCGTCCGCTCAAGCGGCTGGCGCAGGCGGCCAAGGACCTCGGCAACGACATCAACCACCCGCCGGTGGTGCTGAGCGGCGCGGCCGAGATCCGCCAGGCCAGCGCCGCCTTCAACGCCATGCAGGCGCGCATCCGCCAGCACATCACGCAGCGCACGCAGATGCTGGCCGCCATCACCCACGATTTGCAGACGCCGCTGACGCGGCTGCGGCTGCGGCTGGAAAAGGTCAACGACGACGAGCTCAAGCAGCGGCTGATCGACGACCTGTCGGCCATGCAGCAAATGGTCAAGGAGGGACTGGACCTGGCGCGCAGCATGGACTCGACCGAGACCATGCAGGCGCTGGACCTCGACGCGCTGCTCGACAGCGTGTGCAGCGACGCCACCGACGTCGGCCAGCAGGTCGAGTTGCGTGGCCGCGCGGCGATGGCGCTGATGGGCCGGCCGCTGGCGATCCGCCGCTGCCTGGTCAACCTGATCGACAACGCCGTCAAGTACGGCCGCTACGCCCATGTGACGGTGGAGCGGCTGGCGGGCGCGGCGCGCATCCGTATCCGCGACGGCGGTCCCGGCATAGCGCCGGACCAGATGGCGCGGGTCTTCGAGCCGTTTTATCGGATCGAAACCTCGCGCTCGCGCGAATCCGGCGGTACCGGGCTGGGCTTGACGATCGCCCGCAACATCGCCGAACAACATGGTGCCGCCGTCACCTTGGCCAACCATCAGGATGGTGGCCTGGAAGTGACGCTGGTGGTGCCGGAGTACTACGCCGGCCACTGATCCGGCCAACAATGCGCCGACCCGCCCGGCCACCGCGCAAAAAAGCGTGCGCCGGTAAGACAGGTGCGGTTTTTCTTGTGGATACTATGCGACAATATTTCGCCCATGCGCGGCGGCAATATTTTTCGACGCTGAGAATATTATTAAAATGAAAAAATCTTCGATAGCATCCCTGGTCGGCATGACGCTCGTTGTGGGTGGCGGCATCTGGTACGCCCTGCACGGCGGCGGTCATGCGCCGGCCGGCGGCAAAATGAACGGCAACGCGCCGCAAGGGCCGACCACCGTCAGCATCGTGGCGCCGAAAACACAGGATGTGCCGGTCACGCTGCAGGCCAACGGCACGGTCACGCCGATCAGTACGGTCGACCTGCATCCGCAGACCACCAGCACCATCGCCAAGGTGCATATCCAGGAAGGGCAGTTCGTCAAATCCGGCGAGCTGATGTTCACGCTGGATGACCGCAGCGAGCGCGCCAACCTCGACAAGGCGCAGGCGCAGGTCGAACGCGACCGCGCCGCGCTGGCCGATTACCAGCGCCAGTACCAGCGCGCGCTGGAATTGCTGGAGAAAAAATTCATCGCCCAGGGCGCGGTCGACACGCTCAAGTCGCAGGTCGATTCGGCGCGGGCGCTGCTGCAGGCCGACATCGCCGCCGCGCGCGCCGCCGGCGTCGACGCCAGCTACACCGCGATCCGCGCGCCGATGAACGGCCGGGTCGGCGCCATCAACGTCTATCCGGGCAGCCTGGTGCAGATGACCACCTTGCTGACCTCGGTCACCCAGCTGGACCCGATCACGGTCGCCTTCACGCTGCCGGAAACCGCGCTGGCCGGCCTGATGGCGGCGCAGCGCGCCGGCGCGGTGCCGGTGCAGGCGACGCTGGACAATTCGAGCGTGGCCGTCAACGGCAAGCTCAGCTTCATCGACAACACGGTCGATCCGGTGGCCGGCGTGATCCGCGTCAAGGCGCAGTTCGATAACAAGGACACCGCGCTGTGGCCGGGCCAGTACGTCAACACCCGGCTGATCGCGCAGGTCCTCAAGGACGCCACGGTGATCCCGCAAAACGCTATCATCAGCAACACGCGCGGCACGTTTGTGTACGCGGTGGACAAGGACCAGTCCGCCAAAGTGGTCCCCATCAAGCGCCTGTACGCCTTTGGCGAGCAGGCCGCCGTGTCCGGCCTGAACGGCGATGAGCAGGTGATCGTCGACGGCAAGCAGAATCTGCGGCCGGGCGGCAAAGTGCGCATCGCCGCCGCCGACAAGCCGGCCGATGGCCCCAAACAGAAAGGCTAAGCAATGAACCTTTCCGAACTGTGTATCCGCCGACCGGTGATGGTGGTGCTGCTGTCGGCCACGCTGATCCTGGCCGGCGTGCTGGCCTATTTCTACATTCCGGTGGCGGCGCTGCCGAGCTACAACACGCCAGTGATCAACGTCTCGGCCGACCTGCCGGGGGCCTCGCCCGACACCATGGCGTCGTCGGTGGCGTTGCCGCTGGAGAAGCAGTTCTCCACCATCGCCGGCCTGTCGCTGATCACCTCCACCAACACGCTGGGCAATTCCTCGTTGACGTTGGAGTTCGACCCGAGCATCAACGTCAACGAGGCGGCGGTCGATGTGCAGGCGGCGCTGCTGCGCGCGCAGCGCCAGTTGCCGATCGAAATGACCGACCTGCCGTCGTACCGCAAGGTCAACCCGGCCGACGCGCCGGTGCTGTTCATGACGATGAACTCGCCGTCGCTGAGCCTGTCGGAACTGAATGATTACGCGGAAAACCTGATCGCCCCCAGTCTGTCGACGCTGCCCGGCGTGGCGCAGGTGACGGTCAACGGGCAGAAGCGTTTCGCGGTGCGCATCCGCGCCAAGTCCGACCTGATGAACGCGCGCAACCTGACGCTGGACGAGCTGCAGCAGGCGATCAAGTCGGCCAACGCCAACACGCCGCTGGGCATTCTCGACGGGCCGGCGCAGACGCTGACCATCACCGGCAACGCCCAGCTGATGAAGGCCGCCGATTACGCTGAGCTGATCATCGCCCAGCGCAACGGCCAACCGGTGCGGCTGAAGGACGTGGCCGAGGTGCAGGACAGCTTCCAGTCGATCAAGGCGGCCGGCAGCTACAACGGCGAGCGCTCGATCGTGCTGCTGGTGCAGCGCCAGCCGGACGCCAACACGGTGCAGGTGGTGGACGGCGTGCGCCGCCTGCTGCCGCAGTTCAAGGCGCAGTTGCCGGCCTCGATCAACATCAACCTGGTCAACGACCGCTCGGTGTCGATCCGCGAGGCGATCCACGACGTCAACCTGACGCTGCTGCTGACGGTGGCGCTGGTGGTGATGGTGATCTTCCTGTTCCTGCGGCGCGCGGCGGCGACCTTTATTCCGGCCATCACCATGCCGATTTCGCTGCTCGGCGCGCTGGCGCTGCTGTACGCCTTCGGCTACTCGCTGGACAACGTGTCGCTGCTCGGCATCACGCTGGCGGTCGGCCTGGTGGTCGACGACGCCATCGTGGTGCTGGAAAACATCGTGCGCCACATCGAGATGGGCAAGCGGCCGCTGGAGGCGTCGCTGATCGGCTCCAAGGAGATGGGCTTCACCATCGTCTCGATTTCGGTGTCGCTGGTGGCGGTGTTCATTCCGATCTTCTTCATGCCGGGCGTGATCGGCCTGATGTTCCACGAATTCGCCGTGGTGGTGGCGCTGTCGGTGCTGGTGTCGGCGGCGGTGTCGCTGATGCTGGTGCCGATGCTGGCCAGCCGCCTGCTGCCGGCCGACGCCATCGATCCGGAACACGACAAGGGCAACTTCATCGGCCGCTGGTTCGAGGCCGGCTTCGGCGCGCTGCGCGACTTCTACGCCCGCACGCTGGACACCGCGCTGCATCACCGCGCCGTTGTGCTGGTGCTGGCGCTGGGCACCTTCGCGCTGACGGCGGTGCTGTACATCACCATTCCGAAAGGTTTCTTCCCGGAGGAGGACCTGGGCCAGATCCGCGTCAACACCGAGGCGTCGGAAGATATTTCGTCGTCCTCGCTGCAGGCCTTGCAGGAGCGCGTGGCGACCGTCATCCGCAACGATCCCAATGTGCAGGACGTGACCTCCTTCGTCGGCGGCGGCAACACCGGCCGCATGTTCCTGGTGCTCAAGCCGCGCGGCGAGCGCCAGAAGATGCCGCAAGTGCTCGACAGCCTGCGCAAGGCCACCAAGCAGGTGCCGGGCATCTCCGTCTACCTGAGCCCGGTGCAGAACCTGCAGCTGGGCGGCCGCCAGTCGAAGTCGCGCTATCAGTACACGCTGCAATCGGTCAGCCCCGGCGCGCTCAACGAGTGGGCCGACAAATACATGGAGCGCATGCGCGCCGACCCGGATTTCCGCGACGTCACCAGCGATTCGCAGAACAAGGGCCTGCAGGCGTCGCTGAAGATCGACCGCGACAAGGCCAACAACCTCGGCGTGGCGATCGGCGACATCCGCACCGCGCTGTACCTCGCGTTCGGCGAGCGCCAGGTGTCGACCATTTATTCGCCGGCGGCCAGCTATTACGTGATCCTGGAGGCGGCCGACGCCGACCGCCAGTTCGACAGCGCGTTGACCCGCATCTCGGTGCGCAACAAGAGCGGCCAGCTGGTGCAGCTGTCCAGCTTTGCCACGGTTGAGCGCACCATCGGTCCGACCGCCGTCAACCACCAGGGCCAGTTGCAGGCGATCACGCTGTCGTTCAACCTGGCGCCGGATGTGCCGCTGGGCACGGCCACCGCCAAGATCGACCAGTGGGCCGCCGACATGCGTCTGCCGCCGTCGATCATCACCAACTACGGCGGCGACGCGGCGGTGTTCCAGAGCTCGCAGGGCAGCCAGCTGATCCTGATCATCGCGGCACTGGGCGTCATCTATGTGCTGCTGGGCGTGCTGTACGAGAGCTACATCCACCCGCTGACGATTCTGGCCGGTTTGCCGTCGGCGGCGGTGGGGGCGTTGATCACGCTGCGGCTGTTCAATCTGGACCTGACGATGATCGCCATCATCGGCATCCTGATGCTGATCGGTATCGTCAAGAAAAACGCCATCATGATGATCGACTTCGCGCTGCACGCGCAGCGCAAGGAGGGGCTGACGCCGGAGGTGGCGATTCGCCAGGCCTGTATCCTGCGCTTCCGTCCGATCATGATGACCACCATGGCGGCGCTGATGGGCGCGCTGCCGATCGCGCTCGGCCTGGGCGCCGGCGCCGAGCTGCGTCAGCCGCTGGGCTTGGCGGTGGTGGGCGGCCTGATCTTCTCGCAAGTGATCACGCTGTACATCACGCCGGTGATTTACCTGTTCCTCGACAAGTACAGCGGCAGCGGTCCGATGCGCGACGAGGACATCGCCGCCGACGCCGCCATCGCACCGCCGGCGCGCGAGCACGCGCCGGCGGCGCCGCTGAAGGCGGTGAACCAGCATTAAGCGGCGGTTGCGGGCCGAGCCGAGACATTCTTACGCATCCGTAATATGTGAAAGCCCGGCGGTGTGGGGCGCCCAACACAGCCGGGCCGCCACGCCCGCTAGAATGGTGTCAGGCCAGCGTCGCGCGGCGCGCCACGCAACAAAACGTTAATACTCTGAAAAGAAATTGATACACACAGTAACACCCATAAAGAGCCGGAACTTGTAAAGTGAACAGCCTGATGCCGTGGTAATCGCATTGGGAGCGGTTCCCAAAATAGCGGGACTCTGGCACTATGGCCCCATTTTGATGACTCGCGTTCCACAAGGTTGGTATTTTGCACCACGATTCCCACATCCTCTCTGCGCACTCTGATTACTGCGAGACTTGCGGCCAGCGCCTGCCGGTTGCGCAGGACAGCTATGCCACCTGGGAACGCAAATCCAAGAACAACCGCATCGGCATCGGCATCTCGATCGGCCTGCATGTGCTGGGCGTGCTGTACTACCTGTTCGCGCCGGCCCACAAGATGCCGCTGAAACCGCCTACGGTCAAGGGCGGCCAGATGGTCTACATCGCCCCGCTGGAAAAGCAGCCGAGCAAGCCGAAGCAGCAACCCAAGCCGGACACGCCGAAAGCCAAGCCGAAGACGCAGCCGCCGCGCAAGCCGTCCGAGGCCAGGAAGGCGGCTGTGGCGCCGCGTGAAAAACTGGAAACCTATGTGCCGCCGGTGCAGGCCACGATGACGCCGCCACCGCCGGAGCAGGATATGTCGGAAATGATCGCCAAGCGCCGCGCCGCGCGCGAAGCGCAGAATCCGCCGGCGCCGCCCACCCCGGCGGCCGAGAGCGAAGGCGATCGCGCCAAGCGGGTGGCGATGGCCAATATCGCGCGCGCCAACAGCGCCGCGACGGCCGACGAAAGCGGCGGCCTGTTCACGGTCAAGAAGATCAGTTTCAACAGCGCCGAGATCAAATTCCGCGGCTTCAACAACAACTTCAAGCGCAACTGGCTGAAGCAGGTGAATGTCGAGCGCGGCGCCGAGCAGGATATTGAAACGGCGACGATCAAGGAAATGATCAAGATCATCCGCAGCGAGAAGACCGGCGATTTCGACTTTGAATCGCGCCGCCTGGGCCGCACCGTGCCGCTGAGCGCGCGCAAGGAAGACGAGAAGACGCTGTTCGAGTTCCTGATGCGCGAAGTCTTCCCGGACTACTACAACCCGCTGCGCCGCTGATCGTCCTTCCCGCCCGCGCGGGAAGGACGGGGGGCTTATTTGAGTTTGCGGGCGATGTCGAGGGCGAAGTAGGTCAGCACGCCGTCGGCGCCGGCGCGCTTGAAGGCCAACATCGATTCCATCATCACCTTGTCGTGGTCCAGCCAGCCGTTTTGCGCGGCCGCCTTGAGCATCGCGTACTCGCCGCTGACCTGGTAGGCGAAGGTCGGCACCTTGAATTCATCCTTGACCCGGCGCACGATGTCCAGATACGGCATGCCCGGCTTGACCATCACCATGTCGGCGCCCTCGGCCAGGTCCAGGCCCACTTCGCGCAGCGCTTCGTTGCCGTTGGCCGGGTCCATCTGGTACTGGTTCTTGTCGCCCTTGCCCAGGTTGGCCGACGAGCCGACCGCGTCGCGGAACGGGCCGTAGAAGGCCGACGCGTACTTGGCCGAGTAGGCCATGATGCGGGTGTGGATGTGGCCGGCCTCCTCCAGCGCCGCGCGGATGGCGCCGATGCGGCCGTCCATCATGTCCGACGGCGCCACCACGTCGACGCCGGCGTCGGCGTGGCACAGCGCCTGGCGGACCAGCATGGCGGTGGTGACGTCGTTGATGACGTAGCCGTTGTCGTCGATCAGGCCGTCCTGGCCGTGGCTGGTGTACGGGTCCAGCGCGACATCGGTCAGGATGCCCAGCTCGGGGAAGGCTTGCTTCAGCGCACGCACCGCGCGCGGCACCAGGCCGTCCGGATTGGTCGCTTCCACGCCGTCGGCGGTTTTCTTCGACGCGTCGATGACCGGGAACAGCGCCAGCACCGGAATGCCCAGCGTCACGCATTCCTCGGCCACCTTCAGCAACAGATCGACCGACACGCGCTCGACGCCCGGCATCGAGGCCACCGGCTCGCGCTGGTGCGTGCCTTCGAGGATGAAGACCGGGTAGATCAGGTCCGCCGCCGTGACCACGTTTTCGCGCATCAGCGCGCGCGAGAACGGATCGCGGCGCATGCGGCGCATGCGGATGGCGGGGAATTGGGCGGAAACTTTACTCATTGCTATCACTTCCTAAATCGGGTGTGGGGGCGTTCTCTGCGTCTTCCGCCAGGCCGCACAGCGCGAGGATTTTGTCATTGGCCTCGTCGATACCGACCCGTTTGAGCGCGGAGAACAGTTGGACGGTGAAGGGGAAGCCTTCGCCGTCTTCGTCGACGTAGCTTTCCAGCTTGGCTTTGGCCTGGCGCAGCACGTTGACGGACTCATTCCGGTTTAGTTTATCAACTTTCGTCAAAATGCAATGAATAGGCTTGCCGGTGGGGGCGAACCACTCCAGCATTTGCACGTCCAGCTCGGTGAACGGGCGGCGCGAATCCATGATCAGGACCAGCGCGGCCAGCTGGTCGCGGCGCTGCACGTAGTCGCCCAGCAGGCGCTGCCAGTGCAGCTTGGCCGAGCCGGACACCTCGGCGTAGCCGTAGCCCGGCAAGTCGACCAGCAGGGCCTGGATTTCATCGACGATGGTCGGGTCCTTGCGGTGCTGCGCCACGTGGGCGCCGCCGATCGAGAAGAAATTGATGTGCTGGGTGCGGCCAGGGGTTTTGGAAGCGAACGCCAGCCCCTTCTGGTTGCACAGAATGTTAATGGCGGTCGATTTACCGGCATTGGAACGGCCCGCGAAGGCGATTTCCGGCACGCTGGTGTCGGGAAGGTCGCGTAATTGGTTAACGGTAGTGAAAAAGCGGGCTTGCCAGAGTTTAGACATGGGGAAGTGGGGGAAAATGCAACACGTTAAGGCAGGTATTTTTTTAAGCTATTGTACAATGAGTAGTTACCTGGTGCCTCTTAGCACGGTTTAGTGCTGCTCCGGCACTCTCGATACAAAAACTTTTTAGACTCCTCCAAGGGTGCTTGAATGAATAGTGTGAATAGTGTGTTCTCACCGCTGGTTAAATCCTTGCTCGTCGCCTTGCTGGCCGTAACGGCCACCGCCCATGCCGAAGACAAGAAGGCCGCCCCACCCGCCGCCCCGAAAATCGATGCCGCCAAAGGCGCCGCGCTGTTCACCGACGGCGACGCCGCCCGTGGCCTGCCGGCCTGCGTGTCCTGCCATGGCGCCGGCGGCAATTCCACCATCACCGTCAACCCCAAGCTGGCCGGTCAGCACGAGGGCTATCTGTACAAGCAGCTGGTGAACTTCACCACCGCCGACCGCAGTCAGCCGGTGATGACCACCTACGCCAAGATGTTGAGCGATGAGGAGAAGCACAACGTCGCCGCCTGGCTGGTGACCCAGAAGCCGACGCCGGGCGCCGCCAAGAACAAGGATACGGTTGAGCTGGGCAAGAAGATCTACCGTGGCGGCATCGCCGAGAAGAGCGTGCCGGCCTGTGCCAGCTGTCACGGCGCCAACGGCGCCGGTATCCCGATCCAGTATCCGCGTCTGTCGGGTCAGCATCAGGACTACACGGTCGCGCAGCTGGGTCTGTTCAAAACCGGCGCCCGCAAGAGCGTGGAAATGGCCGCGATCGCCAAGCGCATGTCCGACGAAGAGATGAAGGCGGTCGCGGATTACGTGGCAGGCCTGAAATAAAGTTGATTAAATCGCATCACGCGATTGCGGACCAGGCATAAACAAGGGGCGGCTGCGCGAGCAGGCTGCCCTTTTTGTTGGTATGCTCCCGCCTGCCATCCCTGCCATGATTAATTACACCGATATTAATTACACCGATTGAATCCGCATGAGTAGCCCCAGCACCACCGGCATCGAGCTGAAAACCCGCCGCCCCCTCGTGGCCGAAATCGTCGAACTGATTTCGTCCATGCGTTTCGCCATCGCCCTGCTGGCGATGATCGCGATCGCCGCCGTCATCGGCACGGTGATGAAGCAGGGCGAGGCCTCGTCCAACTATCTGAACCAGTTTGGCCCGTTCTGGTACGAGGTGTTCCGCAAGGTCGGCTTGTACACCGTGTACTCGGCCTGGTGGTTCCTGCTGCTGATGGCGGCGCTGGTCATCTCGACCTCGCTGTGCATCGTGCGCAACGCGCCGAAGATGTTGAAAGACATGCGCAGCTGGCGCGAGAACGTGCGCGAGCAGTCGCTGCTGAATTTCCATCACAAGACGCAGTGGCGCTCGCCGCTGTCGCGCGCGGCGCTGGCGCGGCAGAGCATGGCGCGGCTGAAGGACGCCGGCTACCAGGTCAAGCTGGTGGAGAAGGATCACGGCACGCTGGTGGCCGCCAAGCAGGGCGCGGCCAACAAGTTCGGCTACATCTTCGCCCACGCGTCGATCGTGGTGATCTGCATCGGCGGCCTGCTGGATTCGGACGTGCCGATCCGCCTGCAGGAATGGTTCTTCGGCAAGACGCCGTTCACCGGCAGCGGCCTGATCGCGCAGGTGCCGCCGCAGCACCGCCTCGGCATCGGCAACCCCACCTTCCGCGGCAACACCATGATCCCGGAAGGGCAGGCCAGCAACACCGCCATCCTGACCCGCCCGGACGGCGTGCTGATCCAGGAACTGCCGATCACCATCGACCTGAAAAAATTCACCATCGATTTCTACAGCACCGGCATGCCCAAGCTGTTCGCCAGCGACGTCGAGGTGCGCGACAACGCCACCGGCAAGGTGACCAAGGGTACGATCGAGGTCAACAAGCCGCTGATCGTCAACGGCCTGGCCATCTACCAGTCCAGCTTTGAAGACGGCGGCAGCAAGCTCAAGCTCAAGGGCTACGCCATGCTGGGCGGCGAGGACCAGCGCTTCGACATGGATGGCGTGGTGCAGGGCACCACCAAGCTGAATGACGACTACACGGTCGAATGGACCGGCTTCCGCCCGTTCAACGTCGAGAACGTCGGCGCCACCGACGACCCGCGCGCGGTGAAGAAAGGCCGCAGCCTGCAGGAGGAACTGGCGCAGAGCCTGGACAAGCACACCGGCTCGGCCGGCAAGAACGCGGTCAACAAGGACCTGAAGAACATCGGCCCGAGCGTCAGCTACAAGCTGCGCGACAAGACCGGCCAGGCGCGCGAGTTCAACAACTACATGCAGCCGGTCACCATCGACGGCGCCACCGTGTTCCTGGCCGGCATGCGCACCAATCCCGCCGATAACTACAGCTATCTGCGCATTCCCGCCGACGACGCCCATGGCCTGAACGAATGGATGCGCTTGCGCGCCGCGCTGCAAAATCCGGCACTGCGCAGCGCCGCCGCCACGCGCTACGCCGAGCGCGCCACCGTCAATGCCAGCAACAGCGCCATGCGCGAGACGCTGCAGGCCTCGGCCGACAAGAGCCTGAGCATCTTCGCCGGCAACCAGCAGGGCGGCGGCTTCATGGCCGTGTCGCAGTTCCTGTCCAAGGTGCCGGCCGAGGCGCAGGAGAAGACCGTCGACGCCTTCATGAAGATCCTCAACGGCAGCCTGTGGGACCTGTGGCAGATCGCCCGCGCCAAGGACGGCCTGGCGCCAGTGAGTGAGGACGAGCGGCACGCGCGCTTCCTGCAGCTGGCCACCAACGCGCTGTCGGATGTGGCGCTGTACGGCGCGCCGGTGTTCCTGCAACTGGATGAATTTACCGAGATCAAGGCCTCGGTCTTCCAGATTACCCGCTCGCCGGGCAAGAATGTGGTGTATCTTGGCTGCCTGTTCCTGGTGTTGGGCGTGTTCGCCATGTTCTACATCCGCGAACGCCGCCTGTGGATCTGGCTGAAGGACGACGCCAACGGCGGCGCCGACGCCCTGATGGCCATGAGCACCCAGCGCAAAACGCTGGACTTTGAGCGGGAATTTGAAACACTGAAGGAAAAGCTGCCGCAATCGGCGGCATAAGCAGGAGAAAACCATGGAACTGATGCAATCCCAGCCAGCCACGCAGACCTATCAGCAGGCGCCCGGCTACTTCAAGCGCCTGACGGCGGTCGACTGGCTGTTCGCGCTGGCGCTGCTGGCCGCCGCCATCTTCGGCCTGAACCGCTACGGCCATTACATGGACATCTACGAGCAGGGCATCCTGCTGCTGAGCGCGCCGACCTTCGCCGCGCTCGGCTGGCACTGGAAGCCGGTGCGCTGGCTGATGCCGCTGATCGCGCTGCTGTCGCTGTGGGCGGTATCGATGTACGGCGGCCAATTGGACAACGGCTCGCAGAAATTCTGGCTGCGCATGATGTTGTCGAGCCAGTCGGCGGTGTTGTGGATGAGCGTGATGTTCGTCATCTCCACCGTGTTCTACTGGATCGGCTTCATCGGCCGTTCCGGCGCGGCCGCCAGCCTCGGCACCAAGCTGAGCTGGGCCGCCGTGGTGCTCGGCTGGACCGGCATGATGGTGCGCTGGTACGAGTCCTACCTGATCGGCGCCGACGTCGGCCACATTCCGGTGTCGAACCTGTACGAAGTGTTCATCCTGTTCTCGCTGATCACCGCCATGTTCTACCTGTACTTCGAGCAGCGTTACGCCACTCGCCAGATGGGCCCGTTCGTGCTGCTGGTGATTTCGGCGGCGATCGGCTTCCTGATGTGGTACACCACCTCGCGCAACGCGGCCGACATCCAGCCGCTGCTGCCGGCGCTGCAAAGCTGGTGGATGAAGATCCACGTGCCGGCCAACTTTATCGGTTATGGCAACTTTGCCCTGGCGGCCATGGTCGCCTCGGCCTACCTGCTGAAAACCTCGGGCTACCTGAAGGACCGGCTGCCGTCGGAAGAAGTGTTGGACGACGTCATGTACAAGGCCATCTCGGCCGGTTTCGCCTTCTTCACCATCGCCACCATCCTGGGCGCGCTGTGGGCGGCCGAGGCGTGGGGCGGCTACTGGTCGTGGGACCCGAAGGAGACCTGGGCGCTGATCGTCTGGCTCAACTACGCCGCCTGGCTGCACATGCGCCTGATGACCGGCCTGCGCGGCCGTCCGGCGGCGTGGTGGGCGCTGGTGGGGCTGCTGGTGACGACCTTCGCTTTCCTGGGCGTCAACATGTTCCTGTCCGGCTTGCACTCCTACGGTAAATTGTAAACAGAAGTTTAAAACTGGCCGCGGTAGATTCGTGTAAGGTGTAAGCCATACGAATCTACCGGAGCCATCATGCTGATCAAGCGCAGTCCCAACGGCATCGACCTGCCGACCTCCTCGGAAATCACGCCCCGCGCGCTGTACGAATCGCGCCGCGGCTTCATGAAGCAGATCGCCCTCGGCGCGGTCGGCGGCGCCGCGCTGCTGGAGATGGCCCAGCGCGAAGCGTTCGCGCAGGGCGGCGGCGCCAGGCTGCCGGCCAGGCTCAACCCGGCCTTCTCGGCGCTCGACAAGCAGACGCCGTTCAAGGACGCCACCACCTACAACAACTTTTACGAGTTCGGCACCGACAAGAGCGAGCCGGCGATGTATGCCGGCACGCTGAAGACGCGGCCGTGGACGGTCGCCATCGAAGGCGAGGTCAAGAAGCCGATGACGCTGGACATCGACGCGCTGCTGAAGCTGGCGCCGCTGGAGGAGCGCGTCTACCGCCTGCGCTGCGTCGAGGGCTGGTCGATGGTGATTCCGTGGATCGGCTACTCGTTCTCCGAGATCATCAAAAAAGTCGAGCCGACCGGCAACGCCAGGTACGTGGAATTTGTCACGCTGGCCGACAAGCAGCAGATGCCCGGCGTGGGCAGCCGCGTGCTGCAATGGCCGTACACCGAAGGCCTGCGCATCGACGAAGCCAATCACCCGCTGGCGCTGCTGACCTTCGGCATGTACGGCGAAGTGCTGCCGAACCAGAACGGCGCGCCGGTGCGCATGGTGCTGCCGTGGAAATACGGCTTCAAGTCGGCCAAGTCGATCGTCAAGATCCGCTTCGTCAAGGAGCAGCCGCGCACCTCGTGGAATTTGTCGGCGCCGGACGAATACGGCTTCTACTCGAACGTCCATCCGGGCGTTGATCACCCGCGCTGGTCGCAGGCGTCCGAGCGCCGCATCGGCGAAGACGGCTTCCTGTCGCGCAAGCGCAAGACGCTGATGTTCAACGGCTATAACGACGTCGCCTCGCTGTACGCCGGCATGGACCTGAAGAAATTCTACTGATGCTGACGACCCGGCAAGTCAGCTGGCTGAAGGGCGTCGTCTTTGCCGCGGCGCTGATCCCCCTGCTGCGCATGGTGTACCTGACGCTGACCGACCAACTGGTCGACCCGCTGGAATTCATCACGCGCGGCACGGGCGACTGGACCTTGTACTTCCTGAGCATCACGCTGGCGGTGACGCCGTTGCGGCGGCTGAGCGGCTGGAACTGGCTGATCAAATTGCGCCGCATGCTGGGGCTGTACACCTTCTTCTACGGCCTGCTGCACTTCATCACCTTCCTGTGGTTCGACCATTTCTTCGATCTGGCCGAGATGTGGAAAGACGTGCTGAAGCGGCCCTTCATCACGGTCGGCTTCATCGCCTTCGTCCTGCTGATTCCGCTGGCGGCGACCAGCACCAACGGCATGATCAAGCGCCTGGGCGGCAAGCGCTGGCAATGGCTGCACCGGCTGATCTACGTGATCGCGCCGCTGGCCGTGTTGCACTTCTGGTGGATGAAGGCGGGCAAGCACAACTTCACCGAACCCATCCTGTTCGGCACGCTGCTCGGCGCGCTGCTATTGCTGCGCCTCTGGTGGCGCGTCCGCAAGTAAAAACGGTGTCAGGTCTGACAAAAGCACACGGGCTCAACTGCTACGCAGTTGAGCCCGTGTGCTTTTGTCAGACCTGACACCGTTTTTTATTTCAGCACGGACTCCAGCGCGTACAGGTCGGCCGGGTTTTCGCGCTGGCGCACCAGGTGCGGCGTGGCGCCGTCGACCATCACTTCGGCCGCGCGGCCGCGGGTGTTGTAGTTGGACGCCATCGTCATGCCATAGGCGCCGGCGGTGTGCATCACCAGCAGCTCGCCCGCCGTGATCGCCAGCGCGCGGTCGCGCGCCAGCCAGTCGCCGGATTCGCAGATCGGCCCGACGATGTCGTACACGGCCGCCTCGGCGCCGTCTTGCACCACCGGCTGCATGTCCATCCAGGCCTGGTACAGCGCCGGACGCGCCATGTCGTTCATCGCCGCGTCGACGATGCAGAAGTTCTTCTCTTCGCCATGCTTGAGGAATTCCACGCGCGTCAGCAGCACGCCGGTGTCGCCGACGATCGAACGGCCCGGCTCGAAGATCACCTTGATCGGCTTGCCGTTGTGGCGGGCGGCGCGCCAGGCGTCCACCCGCGCGAACACGCGTTCCAGGTAGTCGCCCACCGGCACCGGCGGCGCTTCGCCTTGCTCGCGGTAATCGATGCCGATGCCGCCGCCCATGTCCAGATGGTGCAGTTCGATGCCTTCGGCGCCCAGCTGGTCGATCAGTTCGATCAGGCGGTCCAGCGCCTCCAGCAGCGGCACGTCGTCCAGCAACTGCGAGCCGATGTGGCAGTCGATGCCGACCACGTCCAGATGCGGCAGCTGGGCGGCGGCGCGGTAGGTGGCCAGCGCGTCGTCAAACGCCACGCCGAATTTGCTGGCCTTCAGGCCGGTGGCGATGTACGGGTGGGTCTTCGGATCGACGTTCGGGTTGACGCGCAGCGAGATGCGGGCTTGCTTGCCCAGCGCGCCGGCCACCTCGTTCAGGCGGTGCAGCTCGGGAATCGATTCGACGTTGAAGCACAGGATGTCGTGGCTCAGCGCCAGGCGCATTTCGTCGACGCTCTTGCCGACGCCGGAGAAGATCACCTTGCGCGGATCGCCGCCGGCCGCCAGCACCCGCAGCAGCTCGCCGCCGGAGACGATGTCGAAACCGGCGCCCTGGCGCGCCAGCAGGTCGAGGATGGCCAGGTTGGAGTTGGCCTTCATGGCGTAGCACACCAGCGCGTCGCGGCCGCGGCAGGCGTCGGCGTAGGCGGCGAAATTGGCCAGCAGCGCGGCCTTCGAGTACACATAGGTCGGCGTGCCGAACTGCTCGGCGATCACGCTCAGCGAAACACCTTCGGCGTGCAGCACGCCGTCTTGATACGAAAATTGCGACATAGGATTTATTGTTGAGGGGCAGCGGTTTCAGGAGTCGTGGCAGGGGCGTTGCCGCTCTTGGCAGGCTTGGCCGCTGGAGGCTTGGGCAGGTATAGCGGGCCGGGTTGGCCGCAGCCGCTCAGCAATATGGTCAGGCACAGGGTAGATGCGCCGATAATCAAACGGAAAGTGGACTTCACGATAGAATCACGAATTATTAAGTGCAGATACTGGAGTGTAGCATGGGCGAATCAGAATTCCTGGCGCAAGCCGAAGCCACCTTGAACGCCATCGAGGCGGCCCTGGACCGGTTGAACGACGCCGACATGACCGATGTCGAGTGCAGCCGCAGCGGCAACGTGCTCGAAATCGAGTTCATCGACAACGGCAGCAAGATCATCGTCAACAGCCAGGCGGCGATGCAGGAGCTGTGGGTGGCCTCGCGTTCCGGCGGATATCACTACCGCCAGAAGGACGGCCTGTGGCGCAACACCCGCGACGGCTCCGAGCTGTTCGCCACCCTGTCGGCGGAAGTCACCAAGCAGGGCGGCGCGCCGGTGGTGCTGGCGCCCGAGGCTTAAAACAGCTCGTTCTTGACGGCGTCCTTGGCCTTTTCCTCGGCCGGGGTGCCGTGCCCCGGCGCGTCGAGGTTGTTGACCCCCATGCCCGGCGGATTTTCCGTGTAGTAGTACTCGTCACCGACCAGCATCACGCCGTCCGGCACCGCGCGTTCCTCGATCGGAATGCTCTTCAGCGCTTTTTGCATGTAGTTGATCCAGATCGGCAGCGCCAGGCCGCCGCCGGTTTCGCGGTTGCCCAGGTTCTTCGGCTGGTCGTAGCCGATCCAGGCGATGCCCACCAGCTTCGGCTGGTAGCCGGCGAACCAGGCGTCGATCGAGTCGTTGGTGGTGCCGGTCTTGCCGGCCAGGTCGCGCCGGCCCAGCGCGTTGGCCTTGGCGGCCGTACCGTAGCGCACCACGTCCTTCAGCATCGAATCCATCAGGAAGGCGTTGCGCTCGTCGATCACGCGGTTCTTCTCGTCGCCGGCCAGGTCGGGATGGGCTTGCGACAGGATCTTGCCGTCGGCGTCAGTCACTTTCGAGATCAGGTACGGGCTGACCTTGTAGCCGCCGTTGGCGAACACCGCGTAGGCGCCGGCCATCTGCAGCGGCGTGACGTTGCCCGCGCCCAGCGCCAGCGTCAGGTAGGGCGGATTCTTGTCGGCGTCAAAGCCGAAGCGGGTGGCGTATTCCTGGCCGTACTTGGCGCCGATGCGGTGCAGGATGCGGATCGAGATCATGTTCTTGGACTTGGTCAGGCCCTTGCGCATGGTCATCGGCCCTTCGTACTTGCCGTCGTAGTTCTTCGGTTCCCATGCCTGGCCGCCGGTCTGGCCGGCGTCGAACGAGATCGGCGCGTCGTTGATGACGGTGGCCGGCGACAGGCCGCGCTCCAGCGAGGCCGAATAAATAAACGGCTTGAACGACGAGCCCGGCTGGCGCCAGGCCTGGGTCACGTGGTTGAACTTGTTGCGGTTGTAGTCGAAGCCGCCGACCATGGCCTTGATCGCGCCGTCGGTGGTGCTGGCCGAGACGAAGGCCGCCTCGATTTCCGGCATCTGCGCCACCAGCCAGTCCTTGCCGTCCTGCAGCACGCGGATCACCGCGCCACGGCGGATGCGCTTGTTCGGCGGGTTCTTGTCCGACAGCCACGAGCGGCCTTGCTCCAGGCCGCCGCCGCTGATCTTGATTTCCTCGCCCGAGGCGGTGACGGCGGTGATCAGCTGCGGCGTGGCCGACAGCACCACGGCGGCCATCAGGTCGTCGTTGTCCGGATGCTCGGCCAGCACGGTTTCGATGGCGTCGTCGGCCTCTTCCTTCTTGGCCGGGATGTCGATATAGGCCTCCGGGCCGCGATAGGCGTGGCGGCGCTCGTAATCCATGACGCCCTTGCGCAGCGCCAGGTAGGCGGCGTCCTGGTCGGCCTTGGTGATGGTGGTGAACACGTTCAGGCCACGGGTGTAGGTGTCTTCCTTGAACTGCTCGTAGACCAGCTGGCGCGCCAGCTCGGCCACGTACTCGGCGTGCACGCCGAATTCGCTGCTGTCGGTCTTGACCTTCAGATCCTCGGCCTTGGCCGCCTCGTACTGCTGGTCACTGATATAGCCCAAATCATGCATGCGCTGCAGGATGTATTGTTGGCGGGTGCGTGCGCGTTTCGGGTTGACCACCGGATTGTAGGCCGACGGCGCTTTCGGCAGGCCGGCCAGCATGGCGGCTTCGGCCACGCTGATGTCGCGCAGGTTTTTACCGAAGTAGATTTGCGCGGCGGACGAGAAACCATAGGCGCGCTGGCCCAGGTAGATCTGGTTCATATAGACCTCCAGAATCTGGTCCTTGCTCAGATTCTTCTCGATCTTCCACGCCAGCAGCATTTCGTAGACTTTGCGCTTGATCGTTTGTTCGCTGGACAGGAAGAAGTTGCGCGCCACCTGCTGGGTGATGGTCGAGGCGCCCTGCTTGCCGCCGCTGCCGACCGCGTTGTGCAGCGTGGCGCGCAGGATGCCGGTGTAGTCGACGCCGCCGTGCTCGTAGAAGCGGTCGTCCTCGATCGCCAGCACGGCTTTCTTCATCACGTCCGGGATGTCCTTGATGCGCACCAGGTTGCGGCGCTCTTCGCCGAACTCGCCGATCAGCACATTGTCGGCCGAGAAGATGCGCAGCGGCATTTTCGGCCGGTAGTCGGTCAGTGTGTCGATCTCGGGCAGGTTGGGGTAGGCGATAGCCAGACCGAACACCAGCAGCAGCACGCCGGTCACCCCCAGGCCGGCGACGGACAGGCCGGCCAGCAGGAAGAAACGGGAGGCGGATGGGCGCGGTTTCGATGGGCTTGGGGGGGCCGAATTAGTGGAGGTCATGCAGTTCGATCTTTCGGTTAATAGTCGCGGCCATTATAAGCGAGCCGGGGCCGTGCCCAAGTGTGGTGAAACCCGCACACCGGCGCAATTGTGCACAATAGAAATACCTTTACACTTAAATTGCCGCGATTTAATGTACAGGCAGATATAAACCCTCTAAAACGCCGTTTTTAGCGAGTTTCCTTTTATGCAAACAGTTCCGATGCGAATGGGTTGCAGCACGGGTGGCCAGCAGGGCGCCGGAGGACTCGCATGATCGACCTGAAGCGCTTGCTGGGCCAGCGCCAGCCGCCATTGGTCGGCCTCGACATCTCCACCTCCAGCGTGCGGCTGGTGGAGCTGGTGGCGGCCGGCAAGGGCGCCGCTGGCTACCGGCTGGAGCGCTACGCCGCCGAGCCGCTGCCGCGCAACGCCGTCACCGACGGCAATATCGAGAATCTGGACCAGGTGGTCGACACCGTGCGCCGGGTGTGGAAGAAAAGCGGCACCCGCGCCCGCCACGCCGCGCTGGGCATGCCGCCCGCGTCGGTGATTACCAAGAAAATTATCCTGCCGGCCGGCATGTCGGAAGAGCAGCTGGAAATCCAGGTCGAGTCCGAGGCCAGCCAGTACATCCCGTTCGCGCTGGACGAGGTCAGCCTGGATTTCGACGTCATCGGCCCGGCCGCCAATGCCGCCGACGATATCGAGGTCATGCTGGCCGCCTCGCGCCGCGAGAAGGTCGAGGACCGGGTGGCGGTGGCCGAGGCCTCCGGCCTGAAGGCGACCGTGATGGACATCGAATCCTACGCCGCCCGCGCGGCGCTGGCGCGCGTGGTGGCGCAACAGCCGGATGGCGGCGCCGGCCGTCTCGTTGCGCTGTTCCAGATCGGCGCCCAGGTCACGCATATCTCGGTCTTGCTCGACGGCGCCGCCGTCTACGAGCGCGAGCAACCCTTCGGCGGTGACACACTGACCGAGGACATCGGACGCGCCTACAGCCTGTCCTTCGATGAAGCCGAGGCGCGCAAGAAGACCGGCGAGCTGCCGGCCAACTACCACGCCGAACTGCTGACGCCGTTTCTGGACAGTGCCGCGCTGGAAATCACCCGCGCCATCCAGTTCTTCTACACCTCCACCCCCTACAGCCGTGTTGATCAACTATTCCTGGCCGGCGGCTGCGCGCTGGTGCCCGGTCTGCTGGAGCTGGTGGCCAGCCGCACCCGCATCGCCAGCGCGGTCATCTCGCCGTTCGACGGCATGCAGATCGGTGCCTCGGTGCGCGCGGCGCAGTTGCGGCTGGAGGCGCCGGCCTATCTGGTGGCCTGCGGCCTGGCCTTGCGGAGGTTCGGCTGATGATCCGCATCAACCTGCTCCCGCACCGCGAGGAAACGCGCAAGCAGAAGCGACAGGCCTTCTACGCGCTGCTGGCGCTGGGCGGCGTGATCGGCGTCGGCGTCGTGCTGCTGGTGGGCGGCTACAACGCGCGCGCCATCGGCATTCAGGACGCCCGCAACCAGGAGCTGAAAACCGCCATCTCCGGCCTGGACAAAAAGATCGCCGAGATCGCCACGCTGAAGCAGGAAATCGAGGCGCTCAAGGCGCGCCAGCAGGCGGTCGAGGATTTGCAGGGCGACCGCAACCAGCCGGTCTACCTGCTCGATGAACTGGTCAAGCAGACGCCGCCCGGCGTCTACCTGAAGGCCTTCCGTCAGGACGGGCAGCGGGTCGCGGTCAACGGCTATGCGCAGTCGCAGGAGCGGGTGTCCGAGCTGTTGCGCAATCTGGCCGGCGTGTCGCCGTGGCTGGAACGGCCCGAGCTGATCGAAGTGAAGTCGACCGCGCTGGGGCAGGGCAAGACCGCCACCAAGGTGGTCGAGTTCAACCTGAATGTGATGATCAGGCGTTCGCGCGACCGCGACCAGCCCACCGCCGGCAAGCACGGGGAGCGCAGCTGATGGCATCTCTTGCGAACCGCAATCCCGGCCTGCGGCTGGACGCGCTGCGCGGCCAGTTCCTCGACCTCCACGGCCGCCATCCCGGCCAGTGGCCGCTGGCGCCGCGGGTGCTGTGCGCCGTCGGCGTGGCGGTGGCGGTGTGCGTGGCCGGCTACTTTGGCTACTGGAGCGCGCAGTTCGAGGAACAGGAGGCCGGCGCGCTGGCCGAAACCCGCTGGCGCGAAGAGTACAAGCTCAAGACCGCGCAGGCGATCAACCTGGACGCGTTGCGCGCACAAAAGGTCCAGGTCGACCGCTATGTCGAACGTCTGCAGAAGCAACTGCCCAGCAAGGCGGAGATGGCCTCGTTGCTGACCGACATCAACCAGGCCGGCGCCGGCCGCGGCTTGCAGTTCGACCTGTTCAAGCCGCAGCAGGTGGTGATCCGGGATTACTACGCCGAGCTGCCGATCGACATCAAGATCACCGGTCGCTACCACGACATCGGCGCCTTCACCGGCGACATCGCCAACCTGCCGCGCATCGTTACGCTCAACAACCTGGCGCTGTCCACCGGCAAGGACGGCACGCTGACGCTGGAGGCGGTGGCCAAGACCTTCCGCTACCTCGATCCGGAGGAAGTGGCGGCTCAGCGCAAGGCCGCCGCCGACAAGAAAAAGGCGGCGAAAAAATCATGAGAACGCCGACCGCCACCCTGGCCTTGCTGTTGCTGGCCGCCTGCGGCGACAGCGACGTGCAGGCCGTGCGCGCCTGGATGAAACAGGTGGACGCCAGCACGCAGGTGCGGGTGCCGCCGCTGGCCGAGCCCAAGACCTTCATCCCCTTCGCCTACGCCAGCCAGGAGCAGCCGGACCCGTTCACCCCCGACAAGCTGATGACCGAACTGGCGAGGCAGGGCGCGCGCGGCGGCGCCAACGGCATCCGTCCGGACACGCGGCGCCGCAAGGAACTGCTGGAAAGCTATCCGCTGGACACCATCCAGATGGTTGGCACCATCGAGAAAAGCGGCGTGATTTACGCTGTGCTGCAAGTCGACCGCGCCGTGCACCAGGTGGTCAAGGGGCAGCATCTGGGGCAGAACGACGGCCTCATCACCCACATCGGCGAGCACAGTGTCAGCATCAGGGAAATCGTCCAGGACGCCACCGGCGACTGGGTCGAACGCATGTCCCGGCTGGAACTGCAGGAAAGCAAGGAGACCTCCAAATGACCGCTCATCCCCTGGCCCGGCGGGCCTGGTCCGCCGCCGTTTGGGCCGCTTTGCTGGTCATGGCGCTCGCCGGGCAAGTGGCTGGCGGCGCGCGTGCCCAGCCAGCCGCGACCAACGCCATCGAATCGGTCACCGCCAGCCAGCAGGGCGCCAACGTCATCGTCAAGATCGCGCTGCGTGAGGCGCCACTGGCGCCGCCGATCAGCTTTGCCATCGCCAATCCGGCGCGCATCGCGCTGGACTTTGGCGCCACCGTCAACGCCACCGGCAATAACCTGCTGCAGCTCAACCTGGGCGAGCTGCGCGGTGTGAACCTGGTGCAGGCCGGCGAGCGCTCGCGGCTGGTGTTCAATCTGAAGCGCCCGCTGAACTACGCCACCGCCATCGACGGCAAGGCGGTGATCCTGACCATCGACGGCTCCGGCGGCGTGGCCACGGCGGTCGACGCCAGCGGGCTGCCCGTCGCGCGCGCGGCGCCGGCACCGGCCGGCCGGCCCGAGCTGCGCGATCTCGATTTCCGGCGCGGCGCCAACGGCGAGGGCCGGGTGGTGGTCGACCTGCCCAGCCAGCCGGTGGCGGTCGATGTGCGGCAGACGCCGACCGGCGTGGTGGTCGATTTTCTGCGCACGGCGATGCCGGAACGCCTGCGCCGCCGGCTGGACGTCGGCGACTTCGGCACGCCGGTGGCGCTGGTGACCACCGCGCCGCAGGGCGAGAACACGCGCCTGACCATCGAGGCGCGCGGCCTGTGGGAGCAGAGCGTCTATCAAAGCGACACGCAACTGGTGGTCGAGGTCAAGCCGCTCAAGGAAGATCCGAACAAGCTGACGCAAGGCTCGCAGGGTTATCGCGGCGAGAAGCTGTCCTTCAATTTCCAGAACGTGGAAGTGCGCGCGGCGTTGCAGGCGATCGCCGACATCTCCGGCCTCAACATCATCACCAGCGACAGCGTGGCCGGCAGCCTCACCTTGCGCCTGCGCGACGTCCCGTGGGACCAGGCGCTGGATGTGATCCTGCAAGCCAAAAGCCTGGACATGCGCAAGAACGGCACGGTGATCTGGATCGCGCCCAAGGAGGAATTGCTGACCAAGGAAAAGCTGGAGCTGGAACAACGCGCGCAGATCGCCGACCTGGAGCCGCTGAAGTCCGAGATCTTCCAGCTCAACTACCAGAAGGCCGAGGCCTTCAAGCTCGTGTTCGGGCTGGAGGGGGGCGACGCCCGCAACCGCATCCTGTCCAAGCGCGGCAGCGCCATCATCGAGCCGCGCACCAACCAGCTGTTCGTCACCGACATCGCCGCCAAGCTGGAGGACGTGCGCCGGCTGATCGCCAAGACCGACGTCGCCACCAGGCAGGTGCTGATCGAGGCGCGCATCGTCGAGGCCAGCGACACCTTCACCCGCAATCTTGGCGCCAAGCTGGGCTTTTCCGACATGCGCACCATCCGCGGCGGCGATGCCGGCTACCAGGTCGGCAATGGCAACACCCGCTTCGCCATCGGCGGTAACCTGACCGGCGTCGGCCAGACCACCGGCCAGGTGGCGGTCTCCGACAACAGCTACAACAACACCCAGTTCATCAATCTGCCGGCCGCCAACATCAACGGCGCGCAGGCCGGCAGCCTGGCGATCAGCCTGTTCTCGTCGGCGGCCAACCGCTTCCTCAACCTGGAACTGTCGGCGCTGGAGGAGGATGGCAAGGGCAAGATCATTTCCAGCCCGCGTGTGATCACCGCTGACAAGGCGGTGGCGCTGATCGAGCAGGGCATCGAGCTGCCCTACCAGGTGGCCACCAGCAGCGGCGCCACGTCGATCCAGTTCCGCAAGGCCAATCTGCGGCTGGAAGTGACGCCGCAGATCACGCCGGACGGCAATGTCGTCATCGATGTCGACGTCAACAAGGACAGCGTCGGCCAGGAAACCCGTTCCGGCTTCGCCATCGACACCAAGCACGTCAAGACCCAGGTGATGGTCGACAACGGCGGCACCGTGGTGCTGGGTGGTATCTATCAGCAAACCGAGCGCAACACCACCGACAAGGTCCCGCTGCTGGGCGATATCCCGGTGCTGGGCTACCTGTTCCGCAGCAACCGACGCACCAACGACAAGACCGAGCTGCTGGTCTTTATCACACCGAAGATCGTGACGGAGCGCCAGTCGACGGCGCGCTGACTGCACTTATTCTGGAGGGAGGCGCTTGATGAACAACTTCAAGGGATGGCTGGCGACGCTGGCCTGTGCGGGTCTGTTGGCGGCCTGCGGCGGTGGCGGCGGTTCGCCCGGCGCCACCAGCAATGGCGCGACGCCGTCCAAGGCCGCCACGGTGACGCTGACGGCCAGCGCCGCCACCATCGCCTCGTCCGGCCTGGACGGCACCGAGGTGACGCTGACCGCCATCGTCAAGGACGCCGGCGGCAATGCGCTGGCCAACGAGACGGTCAGTTTCAGCGCCAGTTCCGGCACCATCAGCAGCAGCAACCGGGTGACCAACAGCGCCGGCCAGGTGGTGGAAAAGCTCAGCGTCAAGGGTGACGCGTCGCAGCGCGACATCAGCATCACCGCCAGCGCCGGCAGCGCCAGGTCCAACAGTGTCACCGTCAAGGTGGTGAGCGCCGTGCCGACGCTGACGCTAACCAGCGACAAGGGCACGCTGGCCTCGGCCGGCATCGCCGGCAACGAGGTGGTGGTGACGGCGCTGGTGCGCGATGCCAACAACACCGTGATGCCGGGCGTGACCGTGAGCCTCGGCACCGACGCCGGCAGCCTGACGCTGACCAACCGCGTCACCGGCGCCACCGGCATCGTCACCGAGCGGCTCGGCACCGGCGGCGACCCGACCACGCGCGCCATTCGCGTCACCGCCAGCGTGCCGGGGGCCAACCCGGCGAGCATCGTGGTCAACGTCAGCGGCAACCGCTTGACGGTCAACACCATCCCCACCGTCAACATCGGCTCCACCACCGACGTCACCGTCAAGCTGGTGGACTCGGCCGGCAACGCGCTGGGCAACCGGCCGGTCACCTTCAGTTCCAACGCCAACGCGCTGACGGTCAAGGGCGGCGGCGCGGCGATCACCGACGCCGGCGGCCAGCTGGTGCTGAGCTACGCCGCTTCCGGCGGTACGGCCGACGTGATCGCCGTGCGCGCCATGGGCGAGATCGCTTCGACCGGCCTGACCATCAATTCCTCGGCTTTCGCGGTGCGGGTGCTGAATGGCGCCGGCAATGTGATCGGTTCGGCCGCCATCGGCGGTTGCCAGCAGGTGGCGGTGACCAGCGCGCCGGGCGCCAGCGTCGCCCTCAGCACCTCGCGCGGCACGGTGTACAGCGACGCCGCCTGCGGCGTGCCGCTGGTCGGCGCGCTGAGCCTGTCCGGCGGCGCCGCCAGCGCCTATCTGAACGCCACCGGCCCCGGCGTGGCCACGCTGACCGCCAGCGCCGGCGGCCAGACCGCGCAGACCCAGCTGGAATTCGTGGCGCCGGTAACGCCGCAGTCGACCATCACGCTGCAGGCCGATCCGGCGGTGGTCGCCGCCAACACGGCCGGCAGCACCAGCCAGCAGGCGACGCTGCGCGCCATCGTGCGCGACGGCACGGCGCAGAACAACCTGGTCAAGAACGCCGCCGTGGTGTTCTCCATCATCGCCGATCCGAGCGGTGGCGCGCTGACGCAGCCGTCCGAGGTGCTGACCGTCGCCGATGGCGCCGCCACCACCAGCTTCGTCGCCGGCACCGCGTCCACCGCCACCGACGGCGTGCAGATCCGCGCGCAACTGAAAGACGTGCCGGGCGCCACCGCGATCGCGCGCCTGACGGTGGCGCAGAAGTCGCTGTTCATCAGCGCCGGCACCGGCAACACCATCGGCACGCCGAGCGCGGCCACCTACCAGGCCGACTACGTGGTGATCGTCACCGACGCCGCCGGCAACGCCGTGCCCGGCGTGAACGTGACCGCCTCGGTGCTGCCGGTGTCGTACTACAAGGGTGTCATGGACTACACGCCGCCGGGGCCGTGGGCGCCGGTGATCGCCGCCCGCTGCGACAACGAGGACAGCAACAACAACGGCATTCTCGACCCCGGCGAGGACCTCAACGGCAACGGCACGCTGCAGCCGGGCATCCCGGTCACGGTCACGTCGGCGGCCACCACCGACGCCGGCGGCCGCGCCGTGGTGTCGCTGGTGTATCCGCGCGACCGCGCCAACTGGCTGGATGTGAACCTGACGATCCGCGGCCAGGCCAGCGGCACCGAGTCCCGCTACACCTCTCTGGTACACTTGATGGGATTAAGCACCGATTACTCTACACAGAACGTCAACCCGCCGGGGAAGACGAGTCCTTACGGGGTGTCGACTCAGTGCAGTAACCCGTTATAAGTTGGATCGTGCATGCAAAATGTGTTTTTAGTCGGCCTGATGGGGGCGGGAAAAACCACCATCGGCCGCATCCTGGCGCGCAAGCTGGGGCTGAACTTTATAGATTCCGATCATGAGATCGAGGCGCGCACCGGCGCCTCGATCCCGTGGATCTTTGAAATCGAGGGCGAGGCGAGCTTCCGCCGGCGCGAGGCCGAGGTCATCCGCGATTTGACCGGTCAGCAGGGCATCGTGCTGGCCACCGGCGGCGGCGCCATCCTGAACGCCGACAACCGCGCCTTTCTGAAGGCGCGCGGCACCGTCATCTACCTGCGCGCCTCGGTCAACAGCATTCTGCAGCGCACCGCGCACGACAAGAACCGGCCGCTGCTGCAAACCGCCGATCCGCGCAAGAAGCTCGAAGAGTTGATGGTGGTGCGCGATCCCTTGTACCTGGAAATCGCCGATCTGGTCATCGATACCGGCCGTCCTAACGTACAATCGATGGTTCAGACCATTTTGAACCAGATGGAAACGCGCGCCTGCGAGGCCGCACCCAACTGTTCCACTCACGCCGAACCATCGATGAACGAACAATCCAACATTCTGTTAAACGTAGACCTGGGCGAGCGCAGCTACCCGATTTCCATCGGTCCGGCGTTGCTGCAAGACAGCGCCGCGCTGGCGCGCCATGTGCACGGCAGCAAGGTCGCCATCGTCAGCAACACCACCGTGGCGCCGCTGTACCTGGAGCGGGTCGAGGCCGGCTTGCGCAATGCCGGCAAGCAAGTGACCACCGTGATCCTGCCGGACGGCGAGGCGTTCAAGAATTGGTCCAGCCTGATGCGGATCTTCGATGCGCTGCTGGAAAACAAGGCCGACCGCAAGACCACGCTGATCGCGCTCGGCGGCGGCGTCATCGGCGACCTGACCGGCTACGCCGCCGCCAGCTATATGCGCGGCGTCGACTTCATCCAGGTGCCGACCACCTTGCTGTCGCAGGTGGATTCGTCGGTGGGTGGCAAGACCGGCATCAACCATCCGCTGGGCAAGAACATGATCGGCGCCTTCTACCAGCCGCGCGCGGTGATCGCCGACACCTCGACGCTGGAAACCTTGCCGGCGCGCGAGCTGTCGGCCGGCCTGGCCGAGGTGATCAAGTACGGCGCGGTGATCGATCTGGCGTTCTTCGAGTGGATCGAAGCGAATATTGAAAAACTGATGGCGCGCGATAAGGGCGCGCTGGCGTATGCGATCGCCCGTTCGTGCGAAATCAAGGCCGACGTGGTGCGGCAGGACGAGCGCGAGGGCGGCCTGCGCGCCATCCTCAACTTCGGCCACACTTTCGGCCACGCGATCGAGGCCGGCATGGGCTATGGCGCCTGGCTGCACGGCGAGGCGGTCGGCTGCGGCATGGTGATGGCGGCCGATCTGTCGCACCGCATGGGCCTGATCGATGCCGAGACCGTGGCGCGCGTGCGCAAGCTGATCGCCGCCGCCGGCCTGCCGGTCAAAGCGCCGGACCTGGGCGTGGACCAGTGGCTGGAGGCGATGGAGGTCGACAAGAAGAACGAGGGCGGCGCCATCAAGTTCATCCTGATGCATCCGCTGGGGGCGCCGAAGATCAGCAACGCGCCGCACCAGCTGCTGCTGGCCACGCTGGCCGCCTGCGTGTAAGCGGCATGGCGCCGGAAGACTACCTCGCCCCGTATGCCGCCCACTCCGAGGGCGGCCGCGGCCGTCTTCACGCGGAGACGGCGCATGCGTCGCGCAGCCAGTTCCAGCGCGACCGCGACCGCATCATTCACTCGTCGGCCTTCCGCCGGCTGGAGTACAAGACGCAGGTGTTCCTCAATCACGAGGGCGACCTGTTCCGCACCCGGCTGACGCACAGCCTGGAGGTGGCGCAGATCGGCCGCTCGCTGGCGCGCAACCTGCGGTTGAACGAGGATCTGGTGGAGGCGATTTCGCTGGCGCATGATCTGGGCCACACGCCGTTCGGCCATGTCGGCCAGGACGTGCTCAACGAGTGCATGCATGATTACGGCGGCTTCGAGCACAACCTGCAAAGCCTGCGCGTGGTCGATGAACTGGAAGAGCACTACGGCGCGTGGAACGGCCTGAACCTGATGTTCGAGACGCGCGAGGGCATCCTCAAGCACTGCTCGCTGAACAATGCCAAGCTGCTGGGGCCGGTGGCGCAGCGCTTCATCGACCGCACCCAGCCGTCGCTGGAGGCGCAGCTGACCAATCTGGCCGACGAGATCGCCTACAACAGCCACGACATCGATGACGGCCTGCGTTCCGGCCTGATCACCATCGAGCAGCTGGAGCAGGTGGACTTTTTTGCCCGGCTGTGGCGCGATGTGCAGCAGGCTTATCCCGGCTTGTCGGGCCGCCGGGCGATCTATGAAACGCTGCGCCGCCTGATCACCGCGCTGGCGGACGATCTGATCGTCACGTCGAGCGCGCGCATCGCCGAGGCGGCGCCGCAACATATCGACGACGTGCGCGCGGCGCCGCCGCTGATCCGCTTCTCGGACGGCATGCGCAAGGACGCGACCGAGCTCAAGCGCTTCCTGTACGCCAATCTGTACCGTCACTACAAGGTCAACCGCATGCGGGTGAAAGCCAGCCGCATCGTGCGCGAACTGTTCGACAGCTTCATGGCCGAGCCGGTGTTGCTGCCGCCGGATTACCAGGAGCCGTCGGGCGACATCCACAAGCAGGCGCGCAAGATCGCCGACTACATCGCCGGCATGACCGACCGCTACGCCATCCGCGAACACCGCCGCCTGTTCTCGCTGGACGAGCTCTGATCCGTCTCAACCTCCGCCAGCGTTCAGCTTGACCTGCCTCCATGCGCGGCCGATGATGGAGTAGGCCCTATCGCGCTGGCGATAGCCCGTTATTTCTCTTGAGGTGACGCATCATGGATGAGCATATCGGTGAACGGGTCTGCACACTGGAAACGGACGTTGCCGTCATCCATTCCAATTACGTGCGCAGGGATGAATTTGCGGACTTGCGTACCGAAGTGCGCGTTGGCTTCGCCCAGGTGGATGCCAGGATCGAGACCGGCATCGCAAAACTGGATGCCCAAATCGATAAATCGACAGCCACCTTGCTCAAGTGGCTGTTCGCCTCGCAATTGAGCGTGGCTGCGCTGGTGCTGGCGGCCATCAAATACCTTTAGAACATGCGCTGCTGCGCCGCGCTTCGATTGCCCAGCAGTTCCAGCAGCAGCTTCTTCACCGGCGCCGGCAGCGCGGCGTCGGGGAGGGCGGCGGCGTCGAGCCAGACGTGGTGGCTCTGCGCGGCCAGCATCTGCCGGCGCGCCAGCGTGATCCGGTAGGGCGCGATGTGCAGCTTGTAGTGCGTGAACCCATGCGTCACCGTCGACAGCCGCTCGTATGACTCCATCTCGCCAAACCGGCTCACCGCCAGCGCCAACGCGTCGTGATCCGCGGCCGGCGCCGCGTCCTCCCCGGTCGCCATATGGCCGTCCAATTCCGGCAGCGACAGCAGCCCACCCCAGATGCCGCTCGGCGGACGCTGCTCCAGCAGCACCTGCCCGTCATCGACGATCGCCAGCATCACCGCATGCCTTTCCGGCGTGGCCTTCTTCGGCTTGCGCACTGGCAGATCCTTGGTGCGGCTGGTGGCAAAGGCCACGCAGCGCGGCTGCATCGGACAGCGCTCGCACGACGGGCTGCTGCGCGTGCACAGCGTCGCCCCCATGTCCATCAAGCCCTGCGTGTACGCCTCGATGCCTTCCTCCGGCAACAGCGCCTCGGCCCGGCGCCACATCGCTTCCTCGGTCTTCCGCTCGCCCGGATAGGTGTCGATGCCGAACACCCGCGCAAACACGCGCTTGACGTTGCCATCCATGATGGCGGCGCGCCGACCACTGGAAAACGCCGCGATCGCCGCCGCCGTCGAACGGCCGATGCCCGGTAGTTCCGCCAGCAGCACGGGATCGGACGGAAACACGCCGTCATACTCCGCCGCCACCCGCTGCGCGCACTTGTGCAGATTGCGCGCCCGCGTGTAGTAGCCGAGGCCGCTCCACTGCGCCATCACGTCCTCGACCGGCGCGGCGGCCAGGTCGCGCAGCGTGGGGAAGCGTTCCAGGAAACGCGCGTAATAGCCCAGCACCGCGGATACCTGCGTCTGCTGCAACATGATTTCCGACAGCCACACCAGATAGGCGTCGCGGGTGTTTTGCCACGGCAGCGTGTGGCGCCCGTGGATTTTTTGCCAGCCGATCAGATCGGCCGAGAACGTGGGATCGGCAAAATTCTCTACTGCTACAACTTTCATTCTTTTCCTAAATCTAGGCGGCGGCGTCCAGCGCCACCAACTCCGCATCGATGGCGATGCGGATCGCATCGGCCAATTCATTCAAACGGGCCTTCTGCGCTTCCAGCTCGCGCTGGCTGCGTTCGAAGGCTTCTATCTTTTGCTCCAGGCTGTCGGTGGCGTCGTGAATGCGCTGGATCGACGCCTGCCGTTGCTTCAGCTGATCCTTGTGCTGGCGGATCTGCGCCTCCAGCGGCGCCATGATCACCTTCAGCCACGCCTCCGCGTCGTTGTTGGCCGACTTGAAGCAGCCGCGCACGCGCGAGGCGATGGTGTCGAAGAATTTCTCCATCAGCGTCACGCGGCTGGTGGTGATCAGCGTGGCGGTGCCGAAGGTCTTGTAATAAATCGCCTCGATGGCGGCCAGTTCCTCGCGGTAGCGCGCCAGCGAAAACGGCATCGGCAGCGCCAAGGTCAGCCCATGCTCGGTCGCAAAGCGGCGATACATCACGCCCATCATCTCGGCGATCTCGCCGGTTTTTCGCTCGGCCGCGTCGAGGTTGGCGCGGGTGCGCTCGAAGTAGCCGCGCACCGCGTCGCGCACGCCGAGGAAGAAGCGGCCACGCTGCATTTCCTCGCGCACCAGTTCGATATTGTCGCGCACGATGTCCATGCCCATGCTGGTGTACAGCTCGGTCGAAAGGCGCGTGAACACCGCGCGCGTGGCCTGCAGCTTGAACAGGCTGGCGTCGAACTCGCGCTTCTCGACGTCGATGCGGCGCATCATGTGCGCGATGACGTTCTGGTTCTTGCCGCGCAGGCTGCGCAGCTCGTGCAACTGTTCGACGATGCCGCGCGCCCGCGTGTTCAGCATGCCCACCTGCGCCGTGGTCAGCGCCTGCAATTCCTCGCGCAACTGCTTGCGCACGATGTGCTGCTTGGCCGGAATCAGCTCGTTGAACAGCGCGTCCTCCAGCGCGTGCAGGCGGCTGCGCGCCTGCAACGCGATATCCTGGTTGATCTTGCCCACCAGCGCCTTCTGCGCCGACACCGGAAACACCGCGCCCGGCTCCAGCGACAGCATGTGCGCCACATTGGCCTGCTGCCGTGCGATCTCGGCGTTGACATCGTCCTCGCTGCGCAGCTCGTCCCACATGCTGTCGATCTTGTTCAGCACCACCAGCCGGCCGGCGCCGGCGCCGATGTGGTTGCGCCAGACTTCGATATCGCTCCGGGTCACGCCGGTGTCGGCGGCCAGGATGAACAGCACCGCGTGTGCGTTCGGAATCAGGTTCAGCGTCAGTTCCGGCTCGGTGCCGATGGCGTTCAGGCCCGGCGTGTCGAGGATCACCAGCCCCTGTTTCAGCAGCGGATGCGGGAAGTTGATGATCGCATGGCGCCACAGTGAAATCTCCACCATGCCGTGCTCGTCCAGCGTGGCCGGCAGGTCGGGATCGTCCTCGTCGTACAGGCCGTAGCGCTTGGCTTCCTCGACCGTCACCTGGCGCGTCTTGCTGACCTGCTTGAAGGCCTCGTGCATTTCGGCGCCGGCGTCCAGGTTCAGCGGCAGCACGGTCCACGCCGCCGGCTGGTCGCGGTAGTCGCCGGTGGACAGGTTGTCGGCCCGCGTCTCGATCGGCAGCAGCCGGATCGATGGCGCCAGACGCGCGTCCCATTGCAGCTCGGTCGGGCACATGGTGGTGCGGCCGGCCGCCGACGGCAGGATGCGCTGGCCGTACTCGGCAAAGAAGATGGCGTTGATCAGTTCGGATTTGCCGCGCGAGAATTCGGCCACGAAGGCCACCGACAGCTTGTCGTCCTCCAGCCGCGCCAGGGTGCGCACGATGCGCTGCAGGGGGGCGGCATCGGCCAGGGAAGCCGCCGTCATCCACGTCTGATAGTTCTTCAGCGCGGTGACCACGCCCTGCCGCCAGGCGCTGTACTGTTCAAAATCCCTGACCATCATTTGCCGGCCCTTATCCCTTATGTTTGGCAACTCATTTCTGACAATTGACGCAATAGAAAGTGGAGCGCTGGCCTTGCTTGATCTGGCGTATCGGCGCCGCGCACACGCGGCAGGGCACGCCAGCCCGATCATAGACGAAATACGTCTGCTGGAAATAGCCGGACTGTCCGTTGACGCTAATAAAATCGCGCAGCGTGCTGCCGCCCTGGATGATGGCTTCGGCCAGGATCTCGCGCACCGCCTGCGCCAGCTTCTCGTAGCGCGCCAGGCTGATGCGCTTGGCCGGCGTCTTCGGATTGATGCCTGCGCGGAACAGGGATTCCGATGCGTAAATATTGCCCACGCCGACCACGATATCGCCCGCCAGCAGCACCTGCTTGACCGGCGCGCTGCGCTGCCGCGTCTGATCGTACAGCAATTTGCCGCTGAAGCCGGATTCCAATGGTTCGACGCCCAGCTCGCGCAGCAGCACGTGGTGCTCCAGTTCGCCGTCGGCGGCGTCATGCCACAGCACCGCGCCGAAGCGGCGCGGGTCTTTCATGCGCAGCACCTGCGGGCCGTTCGTTCCCTCGACCTCCAGGTCGAAATGGTCGTGCTTTTCCGGCGCCAGGCCGGGCGCCATTACCCGCAGGTGGCCGGACATGCCGAGGTGGATGATCAATGTGCCGTGCTCGAAATGCACCAGCAGGTACTTGCCGCGACGCCCGGTGCGCAGCACCTTGCGCCCGGCCAGAAGCTGCGGCAGCGCCGGCGGGAAGGGCCAGCGCAGGCCTGCGCGGCGCAGCACCACGTTGCGCACGATACGGTCTTCGATATGGGGCGCGACGCCGCGCCGGGTCACTTCTACTTCTGGTAATTCTGGCATCTGTGTCGTCTGGGTGAGTGGGCAAATCTGGCTGTGGCGGAATATTTGGTTACACTAGTCAAACTCCGCCCGTGCTGCGATCGGCGTAGAATCTGACCGTACTTTGCTGACCAGGAACCGCTCTTGAAAAATGCTTTCGCCATTGTAACCCTCTCTGCCTTGCTGTCGGCGTGCGCTACGGCGCCGCAGAAGCCGGACGCGCCCGCCGCCGAGTCGCGGCCCGCCACGCCTGCCGCGCCGGCTTCGCCGTCCGATGCGACCGACGCCGACGCCGCCGCCCCGGCGCCGGCGCCGTCCGACGAGCCGCTGCCGAACACCGAGCTGACGGGCGACCTGCTGTTCCGCATCACCAAGGCCGAGCTGGAATTCAAGCAAGGCAACTGGCAAGGCCCGTACATCACCATGATGGCGCTGGCCCAGCAGACCCGCGATCCGCGTCTGGCGCGCCGCGCCGCCGAAATGGCGCTGACCGCCAAGCAGCCGGAAGAGGGCCTGGCGGCGATCCGCCTGTGGCGCGCGCTGGCGCCGGACTCGGACGAGGCGACGCAGTTGTTCCTCGGTTTCGCCGTCACCGCCGACGATTTGAGTGAAGCGGAAGCCCTGTTCGAGCAGCGCCTGAAAAAGGCGCAGCCATCCGCGCGGCCGATGGTGATGTTCCAGATGCAGCAAATGCTGCTGCGCGCCAAGGACAAGAATGCCGCCTTCACGCTGCAGGAGCGCGTGCTGATGCCGTATGACGCGATGCTGGAGCCGCATCTGATTCTGGCGCAGGGCGCTTTCGGTCTGGGCGACCAGGCCCGCGCCCGCGCGGAGGCCGCCAAGGCCCTGGCGATCAAACCGGACTCCGAGCTGGCCGCGCTGACCAGCGCCCAGGTGTCCGGCGACATCGATAGCGCCGTCAAGCAGCTGCAAGGCTTCCTGGCCACCTACCCGAAAGCCAGCGAGGTGCGCGCCGCCTACGGCCGCATCCTGGCCGACAACAAGCAGCCGGATGCGGCGCGCAAGCAATTCGAACTGCTGCTGAAGGACCAGCCGGACAATATCGCCACGTTGTACGCGCTGGGCGTGATCGCCATGCAGGCCAACGACCTGCCGGGCGCCGAGAAGTATTTCAGCCGTTTCGTCAGCGTGTTGCAGGACCATCCGAACGACGAGCGCGATCCGTCGAAGGTGCTGCACATCCTGGCGCAGATCGCCGAGCAGCGCGGCGATCTGGACGCGGCCTACAAGTGGCTGGAAAAGATCGACCAGAGCGACGAAAAGATTTACCTGGCCGCCCGCATGAAAATGGCCGTAATGACCGCCCGCAAAGGCAATCTGGACGAGGCCCGCAAGCAGCTGGAGGAACTGAAGCCGTCCGATCCTGACGACCAGGCGCAAGTGTTCCAGACCGACGCCCAACTGCTGCGCGACGCCGGCGACCACCGTGCCGCCTACATCGTGCTGGAGAACGCCATCAAGCGCTATCCCGGCCAGCCCGACCTGCTGTACGACTTCGCGCTGGTGGCGGAAAAGCTGGGCGAGGTGGATCTGATGGAAAAAACGTTGCGCCAGGTGATGATCGCCGCGCCGGACAACCAGCACGCCTACAACGCGCTGGGCTACTCGCTGGCCGAGCGCAACGAGCGTCTGCCGGAAGCCTATGCGCTGATCGACAAGGCGCTGCAGATGGCGCCGGGCGACCCCTTTATCATGGACAGCATGGGCTGGGTGCAGTTCCGGATGGGCAACCTGAACGAAGCGGAATCCTACCTGCGCCGCGCCTACGCCGTGCGCAACGATCCCGAGATCGCCGTCCACCTCGGCGAAGTGCTGTTCGCCAAGGGCGATGTCGCCGGCGCGCAAAAGCTGTGGAAAGAAGCCCACAGCAAAGATCCTAAAAACGACGCGCTGAAAAGCACCCTGGCGCGCCTGAACCAAAGCCTATAAATGATAAGACCACTACTGATCGCCGCCGCCATCGCCACGCTGGCCACGCTGTCCGGCTGCGCCACCACCGCCTCGGCGCCGCGCTCCAGCGCCGCCGTCGCGGCCTACCAGGACAATATCGAACTGGCCGGCGGCATCTTCATCAGCTATACCCGCGACGGCAAGCGCGAGCCGCTGAACGGCAGCTTCACCTGGCGGCAGACGAAGAGCACGACCGACGTCAGCCTGATCTCGCCGACCGGGCAAACGGTGGCGGTCATCAACGTCACGCCGCGCGCGGCCACGCTGACCGAAGGCGGCAAGCGGCCGCAAACCGCGCCCGACCTCGATACGCTGACCGCGCAAACGCTGGGCTGGACACTGCCGGTCTCCGGCTTGCGCGACTGGCTGCAAGGCTACGCCACCGACCGCGACGGCAAGCGCTTCGTCGCCTCGCCGGCCAACGACAATGTCATCACCCGCGACGGCTGGAAGCTGGAGTATGTCAGTTGGCAGGATGAGACCGCCGCCGTGCCGCGGCCGAAGCGCATCGACGCCACCCGCATCGTGCTGGGCGAGGCGGTCGATGACATGCAGATCCGCATCGTCATACGCCCGCAGCAACAGTAAAATGCCGGCCATGACCGAACTGAAAAATTGCCCGGCCCCGGCCAAGCTTAATCTCTTCCTGCATGTCAACGGCCGCCGTGCCGATGGCTACCACTTGCTGCAGACCGTGTTCCAGATCCTCGACCACGGCGACACGCTGCACTTTACGCTGCGCGACGACAGTGCGCTGCGCCGCGTGACCGACCTGCCCGGCGTGCCGGAGCAGAGCGATCTGATCATCCGCGCCGCCCGGCTGTTGCAAGCCGAGGTGCTGCGCCGCACCGGCGCCTTGCCGCGCGGCGTCGATATCGCCATCGACAAGGTGCTGCCGATGGGTGGCGGCGTCGGCGGCGGCTCGTCCGACGCCGCCACCACGCTGATGGCCTTGAACCGGCTGTGGAATGCCGGCCTGAACAAGCAGGAGCTGATGGACCTGGGCCTGCCGCTGGGCGCCGACATCCCCTTCTTCATCTTCGGCGAGACCGCCTTTGCCGAAGGCGTGGGCGAGACGCTGCAGCCGGTGAGCGCGCCGGAATGTTGGTATGTGGTTATCGAACCCGGCGTGATGGTGCCCACCGCCGCAATTTTTGGTTCAGAACATTTGACAAGGAGCACGCCGGTCGTTAATATAACGGACTTTTCCAGCCACTCCATCACGTTGGGGTTTGGAAGGAACGACTTGCAACAGGTAGCCACGAAGTTATTCCCGCAGGTAGCGGAAGCGGTAGAATGGCTCGGTGCTTACGGTGATGCCAGGATGACTGGCTCAGGTGCATGTGTGTTCAGTGCGGTAGCAACCGAGGCGGACGCCGACGCGGTACTTGCAAAAGTGCCGGCGCGGTGGCAGGCCTGGAAAGCCAAAGCATTGCACCGGCATCCGCTGAATGAAATACTCGGCGCGCGGTTGTAGGGCAAAAGTAAGGCAAAAAAAGATTTTGCGAAGCGTGAAAAAGCCAGTATAATGCTGGCCTGTAACGACAAGCAGTCAGTTGCGTAGGGGAATCGCCAAGCTGGTTAAGGCACTGGATTTTGATTCCAGCATACCAAGGTTCGAATCCTTGTTCCCCTGCCATTCGTTTGTATCTGGAACCGTCGAGGCGCGTGTCTCCGGCCAGGTAGGGCAAAAAGTGAGGCGCGTGATGCGCCTCATTCCTTTTATTTCAGTGCCGCGCTGCTTGTGCTGGCTCTTCAAAGAATCTTCTACAACTTCTCTGGAATCCCCATGGCTTACGAAAACCTGATGGTTTTTACCGGTAACGCTAATCCCGCGTTGGCAGAAGGAGTTGCAAAAAATCTCGGTATCCCCCTCGGCAAGGCCAACGTTTCGAAATTCTCGGACGGCGAGGTGATGGTGGAGATTAACGAAAACGTCCGCGGTAAAGACGTCTTCGTACTGCAATCGACCTGCGCGCCAACCAACGACAACCTGATGGAACTGATCCTGATGGTGGACGCCCTGAAACGCGCCTCCGCTGGCCGTATCACCGCCGCCATCCCTTACTTCGGTTACGCCCGTCAAGACCGCCGCCCACGTTCGGCGCGCGTCGCGATCTCGGCCAAGGTGGTCGCCAACATGCTGGAAGAAGCCGGCGTCGAGCGCGTCCTGATCATGGATCTGCACGCGGACCAGATTCAGGGCTTCTTCGATATCCCGGTCGACAATATTTACGCTTCGCCAATTCTGCTGGGCGACCTGCAGAAGAAGCACAATGAAGACCTGCTGGTCGTGTCGCCGGACGTCGGCGGCGTGGTCCGCGCGCGCGCGCTGGCGAAACGCCTGGGCTGCGACCTGGCCATCATCGACAAGCGCCGTCCGAAAGCCAACGTTTCCGAAGTGATGAACATCATCGGTGACGTCGAGGGCCGCAACTGCGTGATCATGGATGACATGGTCGACACCGCCGGCACGCTGGTCAAGGCCGCCGAAGTGCTGAAAGAGCGCGGCGCCAAGAAAGTGGTGGCGTATTGCACCCACGCGGTGCTGTCCGGTCCGGCAATCGACCGCATCAACAGCTCGTCGCTGGACGAACTGGTGGTGACCGACACGATTCCGCTGTCCGACGCCGCCAAGCAATGCGCCAAGATCCGTCAACTGACGTGCGCGCCGCTGCTGGCAGAGACCTTCAAACGCATCATCAAGGGCGATTCCGTGATCTCCCTGTTCGTCGACTAAGTCGTCGCGACACCCCAGTTTTTCAGGCGGCGCGCCCGGTTTGATGCCAGGCGCGCCGTTTTTCCCGAAGCGCGCCTGGTCGCGGGGCGCTTCATCACACGGGGCGCGAGCCCTGTTATTTATTGGAGTTTCACATGAAAGTTGTTGCATTCAAACGCGAATTGCAAGGTTCCGGAGCGAGCCGCCGCCTGCGTAATTCGGGTCAAACCCCTGGCATCATCTACGGTGGCACCGAAGCCCCGGTAGCGATCGCCCTGGACCACAACGCGCTGTACCACGCGCTGAAAAAAGAAGCGTTCCACTCGTCGATCCTGGACCTGGAAATCGACGGCAAGGCACAGAAAGTGCTGTTGCGCGACTTCCAGATGCACGCATTCAAACAACTGGTGCTGCACGCTGACTTCCAGCGCGTTGACGCGAACAAGAAGATCCACGTGAAAGTGGCGCTGCACTTCGTGAACGCCGACGTTTCGCCAGCGGTCAAGCTGCACGGCGCGACCATCAGCCACGTTGCCAACGAACTGGACATCGAATGCCTGCCGGCCGACCTGCCAGAATTCGTCACCGTCGACCTGACCAACGTTGATGTGGGCCACTCGGTGCACGTTGCCGACCTGGTCCTGCCAAAAGGCGTGACCGCTGTTACCCACGGCAACAACCTGACCATCGCTACCGCATCGGTACCGGCTGGCCACGTTGCCGCTGAAGCTGCCGCCACCGAAGAAGCCAAGAAGTAATTCTTGATTTCTCTGAAGAAAACCCGCCTCCGGCGGGTTTTTTTTTGCCATAATTGTTTTATTTGCCTGTTTCCCCATGCCTATCCGTCTCATCGTTGGTCTCGGCAATCCCGGTCCCGAATACGAACCAACCCGCCACAACGCCGGCTTCTGGCTGGTGGACAACCTCGCCAACGACACAGGCGCGCGCCTGCAGCGCGAAACCAAGTACAACGCCCTGTTCGCCAAGGCCAGCATCGCCGGCCAGGAAGTGTATCTGCTGGAACCGCTGACTTTTATGAACCGTTCCGGCCAGTCGGTCGGCGCCTTGTGCCGCTTCTTCAAGATCGGCGCCGATGAAGTGCTGGTCGTCCACGACGAGCTGGACCTGATGCCCGGCGTCGCCCGCCTGAAGAAAGGCGGTTCCTCGGGCGGCCACAACGGCCTGAAGGACATCACCGCCGCGCTCGGCACACAAGACTACTGGCGCCTGCGCCTCGGCATCGGCCACCCGCGCACGCTGAACCTGGCGCAGCAGGTCGCCGACTTCGTGCTGCATCGGCCGCGCCGCGAGGACCAGGAACTGATCGAGCGGGCGATCGACAAATCGCTGCTGATCCTGCCGCAGATGATCCAGGGCGAATTCGCCGCCGCCACCACCAAGCTGCACACCGACTGAAAGGACGTGATGAAACTCTTACCGATCATTGCATTGCTGGCCGCTGCCGCCGGCGCCCAGGCGCAGGATGCCGGCACCGTCATCAACGGCATCTACCCGCAGCTGGACGCGGTCTACAAAGACTTGCACGCCCACCCGGAAATCGCCTTCCAGGAAACCCGCACCGCCGCCCGGCTGGCCGCGGAAATGCGCAAGATCGGTTTTGAGGTCACGGAAAAAGTCGGCAAGACCGGCGTGGTGGCCCTCTACAAAAACGGTCCCGGCCCGCTGGTGCTGGTGCGCACCGAGATGGACGGCCTGCCGATGGACGAAAAATCCGGCCTGCCCTACGCCAGCAAGAACGGCGCCGCCCACAGCTGCGGCCACGACGTTCACATGACCGCCTGGCTGGGGGCGGCGCGCACGCTGGTCACGCTCAAGTCGCAATGGCGGGGCACGCTGATGTTCATCGGCCAGCCGGCCGAGGAAACCGTCGCCGGCGCCAAGGCCATGCTGGACGACGGCCTGTTCAAGCGCTTCGGCAAGCCGGACTACGCCTTCGCGCTGCACTCGTGGCCGCTGGCCTATGGCACCATCGGCTACAACAGCGGAGCGGTGTCGTCGAACTCCGACGCGATCGAGATCACCTTCAAAGGCCGTGGCGGGCACGGCTCGGCGCCGGACAAGGCGCTGGACCCGATCGCCATCGCCGCGCGCTTCGTGGTGGACGTGCAGACCGTGATCAGCCGCGAAAAAGATCCGAAGGAATTCGGTGTGGTGACGATCGGCGCCATCCACGGCGGCACGGTCGGCAACATCATCCCGGACACGGTGAAAGTGCGCGGCACGATCCGCAGCTACAGCCCGGCGGTGCGTGAGAAGCTGTTGGCCGGCGTGCGCCGCGTCGCCAACGCCGCCGCCGCGATGGCCGACGCGCCGGCGCCGGACGTCGAGCTGATTGCCGGCGGCGCCGCCATCGACAACGACGACGCGCTGGTCACCCGCACCGAGGGCGTGCTGAAAAAAGCCTTCGGCGACGCCAACGTCGCGCGGATGCCGGCGATGACCGCCAGCGAAGATTTCTCGCAATACATCAATCAGGGCGTGCCGGGCATGTTCTTCTTCACCGGCGTGTACGCCCCGGACGTGGTGGCCGCAGCGGACAAGGGCGGCAAGCCGGTCGCCTTCAACCACTCGCCGTACTACGCCCCGGTGCCCGAACCCTCCATCAAAACCGCCGCGCAAGCGATGACGCTGGCCGTCATGAACGTGATGAGCAAGTAAAAAAAACCGGTGTCAGGTCTGACATTCGCACACGGGCTCAACTGCGTAGCAGTTGAGCCCGTGTGCGAATGTCAGACCTCGTATATTGAACCTACCGCGCCATCGCCGGATAATGTGGAGGTGGCAACGGTCAGGCAGGGTGACGCCGACCAGACTTTGGGTAGTTGAACCCGT
>NZ_WWCP01000028.1 GCF_009857505.1 Duganella lactea | reverse complement strand
TCCCTTTCGGGCACCCTCCAATCTCTCAGAGGTTCCATCCATGTCAAGGGTAGGTAAGGTTTTTCGCGTTGCATCGAATTAATCCACATCATCCACCGCTTGTGCGGGTCCCCGTCAATTCCTTTGAGTTTTAATCTTGCGACCGTACTCCCCAGGCGGTCTACTTCACGCGTTAGCTGCGTTACCAAGTCAATTAAGACCCGACAACTAGTAGACATCGTTTAGGGCGTGGACTACCAGGGTATCTAATCCTGTTTGCTCCCCACGCTTTCGTGCATGAGCGTCAGTTTTGACCCAGGGGGCTGCCTTCGCCATCGGTGTTCCTCCACATATCTACGCATTTCACTGCTACACGTGGAATTCTACCCCCCTCTGCCAAACTCTAGCCTTGCAGTCACCATCGCCATTCCCAGGTTGAGCCCGGGGATTTCACGACAGTCTTACAAAACCGCCTGCGCACGCTTTACGCCCAGTAATTCCGATTAACGCTTGCACCCTACGTATTACCGCGGCTGCTGGCACGTAGTTAGCCGGTGCTTATTCTTCAGGTACCGTCATGAGCCGCAGATATTAGCCACAGCCTTTTCTTCCCTGACAAAAGAGCTTTACAACCCGAAGGCCTTCTTCACTCACGCGGCATTGCTGGATCAGGCTTGCGCCCATTGTCCAAAATTCCCCACTGCTGCCTCCCGTAGGAGTCTGGACCGTGTCTCAGTTCCAGTGTGGCTGGTCGTCCTCTCAGACCAGCTACTGATCGATGCCTTGGTAGGCCTTTACCCCACCAACTAGCTAATCAGATATCGGCCGCTCCATGAGCATGAGGTCTTGCGATCCCCCACTTTCTCCCTTGGGACGTATGCGGTATTAGCGTAACTTTCGCTACGTTATCCCCCACTCCTGGGTACGTTCCGATATTTTACTCACCCGTTCGCCACTCGCCACCAGAGCAAGCTCCGTGCTGCCGTTCGACTTGCATGTGTAAGGCATGCCGCCAGCGTTCAATCTGAGCCAGGATCAAACTCTTTAGTTTAATCTCTGTTTGTGGCCACTGCTGGTCACTGGTTCGCTCTTCTCAAAAATACTGACAGTATTTCTACTGAATATTTCTTTGTTGAGCATTTAATGCTTTTTGTTGCAGCATCAAACGCCCACATTTATCGACTGTAAATTTTTAAAGATCATTATTCGGTGCTGCGCTGCTGATAAAGCGTTTTGTTCATCAGCGAAGAGGCAAGATTATGAGGCGTTTCGCACATCTCGTCAAGCTCTTCTTTTTCCCGCTTCGCGCTGCATTTGCATGCGTCGTTTTGCGAGGGGGCGAACTATAGCAAGGGCGGGCGCGTCTGGCAAGGGTAAAATAAACGAATGTCTATCCTACTTACTACGCTGAACGCCCGCTATACCCATGCATCGCTGGGGTTGCGCTATTTACTGGCCAATATGGGCGCGCTGCAGGAGCAAACGCGGCTGCAGGAATTTGTCATCGGCGCCAAGGCCACCGAGATTGTCGAACGCATCCTGTCGTACTCGCCGAAGATCGTCGGCTTCGGCATCTATATATGGAACGTCGAGGAGACCACCAAGGTCGTCGCCATGCTCAAGCGCGTGGCGCCGCGGGTGGTGGTGGTGCTGGGCGGCCCGGAAGTGTCACACGAGACCCATGAGCAGGAGATCGTCAAGCTGGCCGATTATGTGATTACCGGCTGGGGCGACGTCACCTTCCCTAAACTGTGCGGCGAAATCCTCCACGGCCCGAAACCGCTGATGAAGGTGCACGCCGGCGTGCAGCCGCCGATGGCCGAGATCAAGCTGCCCTACTCGCTCTACACCGACGACGACATCAAGAACCGCACCTTGTATGTGGAAGCCTCGCGCGGCTGCCCGTTCAAGTGCGAGTTCTGCCTGTCCGCCCTGGACAAGACGGCATGGCCGTTCGCGCTCGACAGCTTCCTGGCGGAGATGGAATCGCTGTACCAGCGCGGCGCCCGCCTGTTCAAGTTTGTCGACCGCACCTTCAACCTGAACATCAAGACCAGCCTGAAGATCATGCAGTTCTTCCTCGACAAGCTGGAAGCCCATCCGGACGATCCGGTCTACGCCCACTTCGAGCTGGTGCCGGACCATCTGCCGGACGCACTGAAAGAGGGCATCAGCAAGTTCCCGCACGGCGCGCTGCAGTTCGAGATCGGCATCCAGAGCTTCAACCCGGCGGTCCAGACACTGGTCAGCCGCAAGCAGGACAACCAGAAGGCCGCCGACAACATCCGCTGGCTGACCACGCAATCGCACGCCCACATGCACGTCGACCTGATCGCCGGCCTGCCCGGCGAGACGGTGGAGAGCTTTGCCGAAGGCTTCAACAAGCTGTGGGCGCTGGCGCCGCACGAGATCCAGTTCGGTATCCTCAAGCGGCTGCGCGGCACGCCGATCATCCGCCACACGCAGGAATACGGCATGGTCTACGACCCGTATGCGCCGTACACCATCCTGGCCAACCGCGATATCGACTTTGCAACCATGCAGCGCCTGGTGCGCTTTGCCCGCTACTGGGACCTGGTGGCCAATTCCGGCCGCTTCGCCCATACGCTGCCGGTGCTGCTGGGCGAGCAGCCGTTCCAGCGCTTCATGGCCTTCGCCGACTGGCTGTACGCCAACACCGACGCCACCCACCGCATCGCGCTGGAGCGGCTGGTGGCGATGGTCTCGCGCTACCTGCAGACGCAGGGCATGGACAAGGCCGACGCCGACGCCCTGCTGGCCACCGACTACAGCGGCGGCGCCAAGGCCAAGCCGGCGGCCGAGGCCACACCGGCACCGAAGCGCCAGGCGCGTCGCTTGGCTGCCTGAACGGCATCCGCCTTAAGGGCGAGGCCGCACACCTCAGACACATGCTCTGGTAGCGGCCCGGACCAATCTCCCTTAAACTGGCGGTTATGCCCATCGCCCAAGAGCCCTCCCTGACACTGAACGCCGGCGCCGTCACCGCGACCGGCACCTGGCAGGTTCACGCGCTGGCGCAGGGCAAGGCGATGGCCAGCATCACCGCCTTCCTCGCCGCCCTGAAGGACCGCCAGGTCACCTGGGACCTGGCGGCGGTCCACAGCATGGACCACATCGGCGCCCAGTTGTTCTGGAACGCCTGGGGCAAGCGCCGCCCGGCCCAGCTGCAGCTGCCGCCGGAGCTGGAGGAATTCTTCAACCGGCTGGAAAGCACCGGTACGATCGAGCTGCCCCGCACGCGCCAACACCGCCTGACGCTGGTGATGAAACTGGGGTTCGCGGTGATGCTGTTCTTCGAGCACCTGACCGGGCTGCTGCGGCTGATCGGCGAACTGGTGCTGGACATCGGCCGCTTCCTGCGCAGGCCGATGCGCGGCCCGTGGAAGGAAATCTCCGCCAATATCTACCACGCCGGCTTCCAGGCGCTGGGCATTACCGCGCTGGTTGGCTTCCTGATCGGCGTGGTGTTCTCCTTCCTGTCGGCGCAGCAGTTGCGCAACTTCGGTGGCGACATCTTCCTGGTCAACCTGCTCGGCATGAGCATCATCCGCGAACTGGGGCCGCTGCTGGCGGCGATCCTGGTGGCGGGCCGCTCCGGCTCGTCGATCACCGCGCAGTTGGGCGTGATGCGCGTGACCGAGGAGCTGGACGCCATGCTGGTGATGGGCATCTCGCACGGCTTCCGCCTGATCATGCCCAAGGTGCTGGCGTTGGCCATCGCCATGCCGCTGCTGGTGATCTGGACCGACACCATCGCGCTGCTGGGCGGCATGCTGTCGGCGCAGGTGGAGCTGAACCTGTCGCCGCAATACTTCCTGATGAAACTGCCGGAAGCGGTGCCGCTGGCGAACTACATGATCGGCATCGGCAAGGGGGTGGTGTTCGGCATGCTGATCGCGCTGGTGTCGTGCCACTTCGGCCTGCGCATCAAGCCCAATACCGAGAGCCTGGGCCGCGGCACTACCACCTCGGTGGTGACGGCGATTACGGCGGTGATTCTGGCCGATGCGGTGTTCGCCATCATCTTCAGCGGCGTGGGGTTCTGATGAGCGAAAACATCAGCACCTGCGGCGCGGCCACCGGCGAACTGACGCTCGACGGCAGCGTGCCGGTGGTCGAGATCACCGGCCTGTGGACCAAGTACGGCCGTACGGTGGTGCACCAGGATCTGAACCTGGAGATCGAACAGGGCGAGATCATGTCCATCGTCGGCGGCTCCGGCACCGGCAAGACCACACTGCTGCGGCAGATGCTGGGCCTGGAACATCCGGCGCGCGGCTGCGTGCGCGTGTTCGGCGAGGACATCAGCGAGATCGGCGCCGACCAGTTGCAGCAGCTGCGCAATCACTGGGGCATGCTGTTCCAGCAGGGCGCGCTGTATTCGGCGCTGACGGTGTTCGAGAACATCGCGCAGCCGATGCGCGAGCTGCACGTGCTGCCGGAAGACCTGGTGCGCGACGCCGTGCTGCTGAAAATGAATATGGTCGGTCTGGGGCCGGAGCATGCGAACAAGATGCCGTCCGACCTGTCCGGCGGCATGGTCAAGCGGGTGGCGCTGGCGCGGGCGCTGGCCTTGGAGCCCAAGTTGCTGTTCCTCGACGAGCCGACCGCCGGCCTCGACCCCGACTTGTCGGAGGCGTTTGTGCGGCTGATCAAGTCGCTGCACCGCGAGCTCGGGCTGACGGTGGTGATGGTCACGCACGATCTCGATACGTTGTTCGCGCTGTCGACCCGCATCGCGGTGCTGGCGGAAAAACATGTGATCGCGCTCGGCCCGCTGCAGGACCTGCTAAAAGTGGATCACCCGTTCATCAAGGAGTTCTTCCTCGGCGACCGCGGCCGCCGCGCGCTGGAAGCGCTTGAAGAAAAAACATCGACGGAGAAATGATGGAAAACCGTTCCCACGCCCTCACCACCGGCTTTTTTACGATCACGCTGCTGATCGCGGCCATTCTGTACGGCCTCTGGTTCAACCGCGACCGCGTCGAGCGCACGCCGTATGTGATCGCCACCGCGCAGTCGGTTCCCGGCCTCAATCCGCAGGCGCCGATCCGCTATCGCGGGCTGGAGGTGGGCCGCGTCGGCGGCATCGCCTTCGACCCGAAAGTGGCCGGCCAGATTCTGGTGACGCTGAACATCAATACCGACGCGCCGATCACCACCACCACCTTTGCCGCGCTGGGCTACCAGGGCGTGACCGGCATCGCCTTCATCGCGCTGGACGACGACCAGGTCGGCTCGCCGCTGCTGCCCTCCAGCAGCGAGCATCCGGCGCGCATTCCGCTGCGCCAGGGCTTCTTCGATCAGCTGGAAAAGCGCGGCAAGGAGATTTTGTCGCAGACCGAGGAAGTCACCCGCCGTCTGAACGATCTGCTCAGCGATGACAACCGCAAGACCATCATCGGCGCCTTCGCCGACGTCAGCCAGACGGCGCAGAAATACCGCGCTATCCCGGATCAGCTGCAGCCGACCATCGACAAGCTGCCGGCGCTGGCCAATGCGGCGCAGAAGACGCTGAACTCGGTCAACGCGCTGGCCACCGACGTCAACCAGTTGACCACCGGCCTGCAGGCGCCGGGCGGGCCGATCGACCGCATCACCACGCAGGTGGAGCGCATCGGCGGCTCGGTCGACGCGGTGGCCGGCGGGCTGGAGCTGGACACGCTGCCGCAGGTGAATTCGCTGTCGGACGACACGCGCGCGTCGATGCGGGCGCTGCGCCGGACCATGAACAAGATTAACGACCGTCCGCAGAGCCTGATCTTCGGCGCGCCCGGCACGCCGCCGGGGCCGGGCGAAGAAGGCTTTGCGGCGCCCACGAAATAAGGAGAGCGCGATGATGATCAACACCTTCCGTAACGGCGTCGCCATGGCCGTCGCCGCGCTGGCATTGGGCGCCTGCGCCAGCAAGGGCCAGCCGACCGCGCAGTACGACTTCGGCCCGCCACCGGCGCAGACCAGCAGCGCCAGCACGGTCGGCGCGCTGATCGTGGCGGATGTGACCGGCCCGGCGGCGCTCGATTCGGAGCGCATGTATTACCGCCTGCTGTATGCGGATGCGCGGCAGTCGCGCCCGTATGCCTACAACCAGTGGACGGCGACGCCCTTTCAACTGCTGACGCAACGCATCAAGACCAGCTTGTCGCATGGCGGCGTCAAGGTGCTGTCGGCCACCGATGCGGCAGCCAGCGCGACGGTGCTGCGCATGGAGGTCGAGGAGTTCACGCAGAACTTCGACAGCGCCACCAGCAGCCAGGGGCTGCTGCGGCTGCGCGCGTCGGTGTTCCGCGATCACCGCCTGGTCGATCAGAAGACCTTTAGCAGCAGCAAGCCGGCGCCGAGCGCGGACGCCGCCGGTGGCGTGCGCGCGCTGGCCGATGCCAGCGACGCCGTCGCCGCCGAGATGCTCACCTGGCTGGCGGCGCTGCCGCCGTCGAAATGACGGAACAGCCGCCGGCGTCCGGTCCGCAGCCAGAGGCGCCCGCCGCGACGCCCGCCGAGCCGGCTGCGGCGACAACGACAGCGGCAACCACGCCACCGCCGGACAAGCCGCCGCTGGCGCCGATGAGCCGGACCTCGCCGGTCACGCGCGCGGCGCTGCTGGCCTATCTGTTCCTGATCATCTACGCCAGCTGGTTCCCCTTCTCCGGCTGGCACAACCAGGGCCTGTCGCCGTTCATCTTCCTGGAAACCACCAAGCTGCCGCGCTGGTGGACCATGTTCGACGCCATCACCAATGTCATCGGCTACATGCCGCTCGGCACGCTGATCGTCTACGCGCTGTATCCGCGCATCAAAAACCTGTGGGCGCTGCTGATCGCCACTGCCTGCGGCGCGCTGGTCTCCGGCACCATGGAAGCGGTGCAGACCTTCCTGCCCACCCGCGTGTCTTCCAATCTGGACTTCTACACCAACGCCGCCGGCTGCGCCATCGGCGCCCTGATCGGCGTGCTGACCGTGCGCCGCCTGCTCGACCAGAGCGAGCTGCAACGCCTGCGCCAGGCCTGGCTCGCGCCACACGCCAGCCAGGGGCTGGTCCTGCTGGCGCTGTGGCCGCTGGCGCAAATCTATCCGCAGAACTTCCTCTACGGCCTGGGCCAGCTGCTGCCCATCCTGTCCGACTGGCTGTCGCAACTGCTCGACATGGAGATCGACATGGGCAACCTGATCCGCCCCGACGTCGAGCTGACGGTCGAGCAATACTGGCTGTCCGAAACCATCATCACCGCCTGCGGCATGGTCGGCGCCGGCCTGACGCTGCTATGCCTGCTGCGCAAGCCGGCCCCGCGCGGCCTGCTGGTGGCGGCCATGATCGCCGCCTCGGTGCTGGTCAAGGGCCTGTCTTCGGCGCTGCTGTTCGCGCCGGAAAACGCCTTCGTCTGGGTCACCCCCGGCGCCGAGGGCGGTTTCCTGATCGGCGCCATCATGCTGGCCGGCCTGGCCTACGCGCCGCACGTGGCGCAGCGGCGGCTGGCCATCACCACCCTGCTGCTGGGCCTGGCGATCATCAACACCACCCCGGCCAACCCGTATTTCGTGGCCACGCTGCAAACCTGGGTGCAGGGCAAATTCCTCAATTTCAACGGCGCCGCCCAGTTCCTGTCGCTGCTGTGGCCATTCTTCGCGGTCTGGTTCCTGTGGCTGCCGTCGCACAAGCTGAACGCCGCCAAGGTATCATAGCGGCTACGATTTCCGAGAGGACCAGCGATGAGCGATCAACCCTACTACAAACACCACGTCTTCTTCTGCATGAACCAGCGTGACGACGGCCGCAACAGCTGCGGCGACCACGGCGCCGAAGTGGCGCAAAAGCACGCCAAGAAGCGCTGCAAGGAACTCGACATGTACGGCCAGGGCGAGGTCCGCATCAACCAGGCCGGCTGCCTGAACCGCTGCGAAGAGGGCCCGCTGCTGGTCATCTATCCGGAAGGCACCTGGTACACCTATGTCGACACCGCCGATATCGACGAAATCATCGACAGCCACCTGGTCAACGGCCAGGTGGTCGAACGTCTGAAAATCTGAGTCCATGCACATGAGCGAAAAATTCACCCTGGCCGGCGGCGCCGGCAACATCGAAGGCGTCCTCGACTATCCGCGCGACGGCGCCGCGCCGCGCGGTGTCGCGCTGGTGGCCCACCCGCACCCGCTGTACGGCGGCACCATGGACAACAAGGTGGCGGTGACGCTGATGCGTACCTTCGCCAGCCTCGGCTACGTGGTGGCGCGCATCAACTTCCGCGGCGTCGGCCAGTCCGAGGGCGTGCACGACCACGGCCAGGGCGAGACCGACGACATGGCCATCCTGCACCAGTGGATGACCGAGAAATTCCCCGGCCTGCCGGTGGCGCTGTCGGGCTTCTCCTTCGGCACCTATGTGCAGTCGCAACTGGCGCAGCGCCTGGCCGCCGCCGGTACGCCGGCCGAGCGCCTGGTGCTGGTCGGCGCCGCCGCCAAAAAATGGCAGATGGCCGACATCCCGGCCGACACCATCCTGATCCACGGCGAGCAGGACGACACCATCCCGCTGGCCGACGTGCTGGACTGGCTGCGGCCGCAGGACATTCCGGTCATCGTCATTCCCGGCGCCGACCACTTCTTCCACCGCAAGCTCGGTCACATCAAGAGCTGGGTGATGCAGTTGTGGGGGCACGCAGACTTAACCGGGGCTGAAGCGGACGCCGCAAGTGCCGACTAAGCAACTATAATCATCCGGCTTTTAACTTTACCCCCAGATCCCATGAAGAAAATTATCGCGGCTTTGGCCACCAGTGTGATGTTGATAACCTCGGCCGTGGCGCAAACGCTGCCGGCGCCGAACATCGCCGCCAAGTCCTGGCTGCTGCTGGACTCCACCAGCGGCCAGATTATCGCTTCGCAGGACCCGAACGCCCGCATCGAGCCGGCGTCGCTGACCAAGATCATGACCGCCTACGTGGTCTTCGGCGCGCTGCGCGACAAGAAGGTCACGCTGAACCAGATGGTCAACGTGTCGACCAAGGCCTGGAAGGTCGACGCCGCCAGCTCCAAGATGTTCATCGACCCGGCCACCCCGGTCAGCATCAACGACCTGCTGTACGGTCTGATGGTGCAGTCGGGTAACGACGCCGCCGTGGCGCTGGCCGAAGCGGTGGCCGGCGACGAGTCGGCCTTCGTGGTGCTGATGAACAAGGAAGCCCAGCGCCTGGGCCTGAGCTCGACCCACTTCGCCAACCCGCACGGCCTGCCGTCGCCGGAGAACTATTCGACCGCGCAGGACCTGTCGCAGCTGGCGCAGCACGTGATCCGGGACTTCCCCGAGTTCTACAAGATCGACTCGGTGAAGAGCTTCACCTACAACAAGATCACCCAGCAGAACCGCAACCGTCTGCTGTGGCTGGACCCGACCGTGGACGGCATGAAGACCGGCCACACCGAAGCGGCCGGCTACTGCATGATCGCTTCGGCCAAGCGGCCCAACGGCGCCGGCGAGCGCCGCCTGATCTCGGTGGTGCTGGGCACCTCGTCGGACCAGGTGCGCACGCAGGAAAGCCAGAAGCTGCTGAACTGGGGCTTCCAGAACTTCGACACCGTCAAGCTGTACTCGAAAGGCCAGGCGATCGCGACGCCGGAAATCTGGAAAGGTTCCAAGAGCGAGGTCAAGATCGGCTTCGCGCAGGACGTGATGGTGACCGTGCCGAAGGGCGTGGCGGCCAAGATGAAGCCGGCGCTGGAGCGCAAGGACCCGCTGGTGGCCCCGCTGGCCGCCAACAGCCGCGTCGGCACGCTGAAGATGGTGGTCGATGGCAAGCCGATGCTGGAACTGCCGGTGGTGGCGCTGGAGACCGTGGAGCAAGCCTCGATCTTCGGCCGCGCCTGGGATTCGATCCGCCTCTGGCTCAAATAAGCACCGCCCCCGTCGTCACGCCCTCGCAAGCGGGAATGACGGCGGATCAGTCGGCGCTGGTGTACTTCAGCGACGCCTGCGCCCACGCGAAGGCGGCCTGTCCCACCGCGGGCAGGCTGTCGATATCAATGCCCAGCTCGCCAGCAATGTCCAGCGCCGGCGCAATCTTGTCGCGCTGCAGCAGCAACACCATCGTCAAGTACGGGCGATAGACCCCCGCCTCCCCCAGCAGCACCGCGCGGATATCGTCCGACAGATGCATCTTGCCGACCAGCTTATCCATCGGCACGCCCAGCAACACATCAAACAGCGACAGCAAGCCGACCAGGAACAACTCATCACGGCTGGCCGCCGGCAGCTGGCTGCATGTTTCCAGGAAGCGCGCGCGCGTCAGCGCGATTTCCAGCAGCGACGCATCGCGCTCCCGGTTGGCGCCGCCGCCAAGCCGGAACATCGACACCGTCAACCCGCGATACAGCTGATTGCGCCCCAACACCATGAACGCCTGCTGCAGGCTGGTCACCTTGGTGGTCTGGCCGTTGGCCGGCGCGTTCGCCCATTGCAGTACCTGGAAGGTCATGCCCGGATCGCGCTTGGCCACCTCGATCATGGCCGGCAGCTCGGCATCCGTACGCAGCAGGTTGAGCAGCTCGATCGAGGTCATCCGGCTCTGGTCGATCTTGGCGTCCGGGTCGGCCTGGTCGGCGGTGGTCAGGAACGGGCCCATGAAATAGCTTGCGCCCCACGACAGCAGCATGCGCTGCTCGTCCCAGGTGGCGACGCCATCGACCAGCAATTTCAGATGCGGATAGTGCAGATGCAGGTGCCTGCACAGCGCCTGGAACTCGCTCAGCGGATGCTGATCCAGCGACAACAGCACCAGCTGGGCGGCGGACAGCGCCGCCACGTCGGCATCGTTCTGGTTCAGCGACACGCCGCGCAGCGCGACCTGGCTGCCGGCCGCGCGCAGCACGGCGGCGGCCTCGGCGGCGTCGCGGTCCAGCAGGAATACCGTGTGCGGCGCCGCCAGCGGCAGATGCAGACCGGCGGCCACCGCCTCGGCGCTGAGCGGCACCAGCGCCATGCGCTGCTGCGCGAACTCCGGCACCTGCGCCACCACCAGCGCCTCGATCAGCACCGGCGCCGGCGCGTCGGCGCCAAAGCGGTAGCCGGCCAGACGCTGGCGTTTATCGACGATCTCGGTGCGGGTCAGCAGCACCGCCGTGGCGTCCGCCGACGGCGCGGCGTCGGCGGCCTGCTCCGCCGGCGCCGCGCCCGCTTCCGGCTTCGACTTCAGAAACGACAAAAATCCCACGTTGATCTCTCCGTTCGGTCTGGCAGACGTCATGATCATACTATAATTCCTGCCTCACATTTACGCTTGGAAAGTATGTCATGGCCGACCTGTCCTGCCCTGCCGTCGTCACCTATGCTGGCGGCCTGACGCTGTCGCGCATCGTCGCCGGCATGTGGCGCATGAACGAATGGCACCTGACGCCACCGCAGCGCCTGGACTGGATCGAGCAGGCGCTGGCGATGGGCGTCACCAGCTTCGACCACGCCGATATCTACGGCGGCTATGGCGTCGAGGCCAGCTTCGGCGAGGCGCTGGCCTTGCAGCCGTCGCTGCGCGACCAGATGCAGATCGTCAGCAAATGCGGCATCAAGCTGGTGTCGGCGGCGCGCCCGGCGCACACCATCCAGCACTATGACACCAGCGCCAGCCACATCATTGCCTCGGCCGAGCACTCGCTGCGCCAGCTGCGCACCGACCATCTGGACCTGCTGCTGATCCACCGTCCGGACCCGCTGATGCACTTCGATGACATCGCCGGCGCCTTTGAGCGACTGCGCCAGGACGGCAAGGTGCGGCACTTCGGCGTGTCCAACTTCAGCCGCCACCAGTTCGAGAGCCTGAACCGGCGCATCGCGCTGGCCACCAACCAGGTGGAATGCTCGCCGCTGCACGTGGCGCCGATCTTCGACGAGACCTTCGACGGCCTGCAGGACCTGGGCGTGGCGCCGATGATCTGGTCGCCGCTGGCCGGCGGCCGCCTGTTCAATGGCGACGACGCCGCCGGCGCGCGCGTGCGCGCGGCGATCCAGCAGGTGGCCGACGAGTTGCAGCGCCCATTCGGCAGCGTGGTGTTCGCGTGGATCATGCAGCTGCCAAGCCGGCCGCTGCCGTTGACCGGCTCGGGCCGCATCGAGGCGGTGCGGGAAGCGGTGGCGGCGACCCAGTTCAGCCTGAGCCGCAGCCAGTGGTTTGAAATCCTGCGCGCCGCGCGCGGCCACGAGGTGGCTTAATCGTCGTGGTAGACCAGCGGCGGCGCCACGCCGGTCCAGCCGGTGCGCCAGGCCGCGTTCAGCGCCAGCGTGCCGACGATGTAGACCAGGAAGAACAGCGCGAAGTACGCCTGCCGCAGCCAGACCAGCAAGCCCAGGTTGATCAGCAAGGCCACCAGCGCGCCCCAGCTCTTGTTTTGCTTGGAGCTGGGGAAGCGCACGGTGGACACCATCAGCGTGCCGACCACGAACAACAGCAGCACGACCAGGCTGCCCTGCGACACCGTGGCTGCCGGGTCCGGCCACGCCACCACCACCGAGGCCACACAGGCGGCGCCGGCGGTGATCGGCATGCCGACGAAATAGCGCGGATCGGTGCGGCCGACGTTGACGTTGAAGCGTGCCAGCCGCAGCGCGCCGCAGGCGACAAAGAAGAAACTGGCCATGCCACCCAGGCGCAGCAGCGTCGGGTAGTCGGCGCCGAGCTGGTGGAAGCCCCAGCAATACAACAGCAAGCCCGGCGCGCAGCCAAAATTCATCACATCGGCGATAGAATCGAGTTGCATGCCGAAATCGGATTGGGTGTTGGTGGCGCGCGCCACGAAACCGTCCAGCGCATCGAACACGCCGGCCAGCACCAGCAGCATCGCCGACAGGCGATAATCGGCGGCCAGGCCGTCGGCGGCGTTGTCGACCGAAATGACGATACTGCCAAAGCCGCAGGCGATCGACATCAGGGTGACGATGCTGGGCAGGGCAAATTTGGCGCGCTGCATGCGCTGGCGGTGTAATGGCTTCAAAACAGGCTAATCCGAAAGAAACGGCAAGCTTACCATTTTCGTCCACGCTACCGCGTGCAGCACTTTTAAAATACAGCTTAGAATTGTCAGCATGACACAGGAGTTAATCATGGAAAAATGGCGTCGGATATTGGCGGGAGCGCTGGCGACTGCGCTGCTGGCGGGGTGCGGCATGGGCGGCACCGATGAGGAAGCGGTACGCAAAAAAGAGGCCGCCAACAATACCCCCGCGCCGGCGGCGGGCGCGCCGACGCTGACCAACAACAACGCCACCGACGGCTTCAACTGGATCAACTACCGGCGCAGCCAGGTCGGCGTGTCGGTGCTGACGCGTAACAGCCAGATCGACACCGCCGCGCAAGGCCACTCCGATTATCAGCGTGCCAATAACAGCATCACCCACGAACAGACCGCCGGCAAGCCCGGCTTCACCGGCGCGCAGCTGACCGACCGCCTGACCGCCGCCGGCTACACGCTGGGCAGCGTCTACGCGGCCGGCGAGGTGATTTCCGCCACCACCAACACCACCGGCTTCTACCAGGCGGACGAGCTGATCACCGCGATCTACCACCGCTACGTGATGTTCGACCCGGCCTTCCGCGACATCGGCGTCGGCTCGGCCACCGTCAGCGGCGGCTACACCTATTTCACCGCCGACTTCGGCGTGACCGGCAGCTACAACAGCCTGGGGCGCGGCCAGTTGGTCACGTATCCGTTCAACAACCAGACCGGCGTGCCGGTCAACTTCTACAGCGACACCGAGGCGCCGGACCCGGTGCCCAACCAGAACCTGGTCGGCTACCCGATCAGCGTGCACGCGGACGCCTACGGCAGCACCGGCGGCACGGTGACGGTGCAAAGCTTTACCGTGACCCCGCGCGGCGGCGCGGCGCTGACCACCCGCCTGCTCAGCTTCGACGCCGGCAACAACAACAATGTGCGCAGCGCCGCCGCCATCATTCCGCTGGCGCCGCTGGCCGCCACCACCACCTACGACGTCAGCTTCAGCGGCACGGTGGCGGGTGTGGCCGTCACGCGCAACTGGTCGTTCACCACCAAATAGGCGCCGCGTCCGCATGGTAAACAACGACCACCAGACCACCACCAGTCCGCCGCTCCCGGCGGTTCCCGCCGGCGGCCATGTGCTGCAGGTGGAAACGGGCCTGCAGCAGTTGATGGGCGACCGCGAGCTCTATCTGCAGATCCTGCGCCGCTTCCGCCAGCGTTACCCGGACAGCGGCAGCCAGGCGCGCGCCGCCTTCGACAACAACGAGCCGGGCCATGCGCAGCGCATCATCCACACGCTCAAGGGCGCGGCCGGCATGATCGGCGCGCAGCAGGTGTATTTGCTGGCGGCGCAGCTGGAACCGCTGTGCGCCGCGCCGGCGCCGGCGTGGGCGGCGCCGCTGACCCAGCTGGAACTGGCGCTGCGCAGCCTGATCAATGTTATCGACGAGGTGCTGGAAGGCGACCGGCGCGAGATGCTGGAACGCAGCGCACCGCCAGCGCCGGCGGTGCCGGAAACCCGCATGCTGCTGCGGCATCTGGCGCGCTTGCTGGACGAGGGGGATGGCGCGGCGATCGACATGCTGGAACAATCGGCCACGGTGCTGGCGCAAAGCCTGGGCATGGAAGTGTTTCAGGAGGTGACCGAAGCGGCGCACCAGTTCGATTTTGAAGCGGCGCTGGCGGCCTTGCAGGCGGCGATCGACTGACGGCCGGCCCGCGCGCTAGCGGGTGTATTCCTTTTCTTCGTCAAACGCCTCGGCGCATTCCTTGTCGCAAAAACGACGCACATTGTCCAACGGTTTTTCGCAGTACCAGCACGCGCCCTTGGCTGGCAGCAGGTGGCGCGCGCGCATCGGCGGCGTGGGCGTGGAAAGGTTGGGCGGCCGGACCGCCCCGTCATCGGCGATGCTCTCTTGTATCGGTTCCACGATCCCCTCCTTCGAGGCGAAGCTCAATAAGTTGCAAGGTTACTTCAGCGGAATTGCCGCGTACATGAGATTTCTCAACGGTTGCATGACGCCGCACAACCATTTGCGACAATCAATAATAGCAGGAGAAACGTGGCGGCCACATCTACCGCTGAGGCTGAAACGGACGATATATTTTTCAATGAAAAAGGGGGAAACGATAGTTGATGCAAGCCGCGTGGCGCGCCTTATAATCATGTCTACTATTCGCCCTCAGGAAAAAGCACGCATGTCTGAATCCGGCACCTCCTCCTCCCTGCTGTCCGCGCGCGTGCTCGGGCTGGCGCAACTGGGATTGATCGTCATTGACGCCCAGCACCACATCGTCATGTGGAACCAGTGGATGGCCAGCCGTTCCGGCCGCTCGTCGCACCGCGTGCTCGGCCAGGACCTGTTCGACCTGTACGGCGAGCTGCGCGGACAGCGGCTGGAGCAGGCGGTGCTGAGCGCGATGCAGAGCAACCTGCCGCAGCAGCTGTCGCCGGCGCTCAATCCGTCGCCGTTCCCGCTGTACCCGGCCGGTAGCTGGGGCGGCGAGCGCGTCGAGCAGCAGGTGTCGGTGACGCCGTTCAGCGAGGGCAAGGAGCGCTACTGCCTGATCGAAGTGAGCGACATCAGCACCATCGTCGGCCGCGAGCGCCAGCTGCGCAGCCAGGCCGAGCAACTGCGCGCGCAATCGTATGTTGACGGCCTGACCGGCATCGCCAACCGGCGCCACTTCGACGTCGCGCTGGACCGCGAACTGCGGCGCGCCACGCGCCACGAGGGCCAGCTGTCGCTGCTGCTGATGGATATCGACTCCTTCAAAGCCTACAACGACCACTTCGGCCACCAGCAGGGCGACGCCTGCCTGACGCGGGTGGCCGAAGCCTTTGCCGCCACCCTGCAGCGTCCGGGCGACCTGGCGGCGCGCTACGGTGGCGAGGAATTCGGCGCCGTGCTGCCGGACACCAACGCCGAGCAGGCCGCGCTGGTGGCGGAAAGCATCCGTGCCCGGATCGCCGCGCTGGGCATCATGCACGCGCCGGCGGCGGCGCGTCCGCACGTCACGCTGAGCATCGGCGTGGCCACCTTCGACAAGGACCGGCTGGCCGAGCCCGCCGCCATGCTGGCCGCCGCCGACAGCTGTCTGTACGCCGCCAAAAAAGCCGGACGCGACTGCGTCATCATCTACCAACATCAGCAGGAGAATGCAGCATGAAGTTACGCAGTGTCTTGACCGTGGCGGCCATGCTGGCGGCGCCCTACACCCATGCTGCCGCCGTCTGCGGCGGCCAGCCGCCGTCCGGCGAACTGAGCGCCACACGCATCGCCGCCGCCAACAGCCCCCGCGGCGAGCCGGGGCTGTACGAAGGACCGGTGTGGATCAAGGACGCGCTGTACTTCTCCGACTTCACCTTCGGGCCGGGCTTCCCGTCGCGCATCATGAAGCTCGACGCCAGCGGCAAGCTCAGCGTGGCGATCGCCGACAGCGGCAGCAACGGCCTGGCGACCGATGGCGCCGGCAACATCCTGGCGGCGACGCACAAATTCAAATCGGTGTCGCTGTACACGCTGGACGGCAAGCGCAGCGACGTGGTGGGCAAGTTTGAAGGCAAGGTCTTCAACTCGCCGAACGACCTGGCGCTGGCGGCGGACGGCACGCTGTACTTCAGCGACCCGGATTACCAGCGCGCCGCCGCGCCGGGCGGCCAAGAGAAGACGCGCGTGTACCGCGTCGGCACCGACGGCAAGATCACGGTGGTGGACGACACGCTGACCAATCCAAACGGCGTGTCGCTGTCGCCGAAGGGCGACGTGCTGTACGTGAACGGCATGGTGGGCGAGCACGGCGTGCTGCGCGCCTACGCCATCGTCAACGGCGTGCCGCAGGCGGGCAAGGACCTGGTCGACAAGCTGGGCGTACCCGACGGCATGGCGGTCGACTGCTACGGCAACCTCTACGTCAGCGAGCACACCGACCAGCGGCTGCGGGTATTCACACCGGCCGGCAAGCAGATCGCCACGATCAAGGTCGACGCCAACGTCACCAACGCCGCCTTCGGTGGCGCCGACGGCAAGACCCTGTACATCACCGGCGCCGGCGCCGTCTGGCAGATCAAACTCGACGTCACCGGCTCGCCGTACTAGACAGCATTTCCACTTCTGATTAAGGTTTTTGTGCGACGCTATAATGAATGATACATTCTGAAGAGAGGCGTGTATGTCACAACCGCTGAAAGAACTGAAGCAGAAGCTGTCCGAATTGACTTCGGACGAAAAAGCACATCTGGCGACGTACCTACTGGAATCATTAGAACCAGTAGAGTCTGGGGATATTGAAGAAGCCTGGCGATTTGAAGCGGAGGCGCGACTGGCGGAGGTCGAAAGTGGAAAAGCAAAAACTTTTTCCGCCGATGAGGTATTCAGCGAGTTAGATCGCCATCTGCCGTGACAACCGTTCGCTTCCATGCCGATGCAAAAGCGGAGCTAAAAGAAGCCGTGTTATTTTACGAGGCGCTATTTCCAAATCTGGGCAAAGCTTTCTCCGCCGAAGTTAAAAGAGCCATTCAACTTCTTCAGGTCTATCCGAACGCGCAACCACGCATAAGTGACACACTCCAAAAACTTGTCATCCGGCGCTTTCCTTTCTCGCTGATTTATCAGCACCAAGTGCCAACGAATCAAATTCTTATCCTCGCAGTAGCCCACCACCGCCGGCGGCCGGGCTACTGGAAAAAGCGCCAGCCATAAAATTCTTGAACTGACCCGTGTTATTTGCCAATGCAGAAGCGGCTGAAGATGACGCCCAGCAGGTCGTCAGAGGAGAAGGCGCCGGTGATGCTCGATAGCTGCACTTGCGCCAGCCGCAGTTCTTCGGCGAACAGGTCCAGCGACTGGTCGTTCTGCGCGGCGTGCTCGCCGGCCCGCGCCAGATGGGCGCCGGCGTTCTTTAGCGCGATCAGGTGACGTTCGCGCGCCAGGTACAGCGATTCGCCGGTCTGCTGCCAGCCGGCGATGCGCAGCAGTTCCTTGCGCAGCAGGTCGATCCCGACCTGCTCGTGCGCCGACAGGTAGATGTGCGTGACGTCGTCCATCACGTCCACCGCCGGCTTGTGGCCGGACAGGTCGATCTTGTTCCAGATGCGCAGCACCGGCACGCCATCCGGGAAGGCGGCCATGATGCCCTCGTCGGCGCGCGACGGGCCGTGGTCGGCGTCCAGCAGGTGCAGGATCACGTCGGCCTTGCCGACCTCGCCCCAGGTGCGCTCGATGCCGATGCGTTCCACCACGTCCACCGCCTCGTCCGGCGCGCGGATGCCGGCGGTGTCGATGATGTTCAGCGGAATGCCTTCGATCTGGATGGTCTCGGTCACCTTGTCGCGCGTGGTGCCGGCGATCGGCGTGACGATGGCCACGTCATTGCCCGCCAGCGCGTTCAACAGCGATGATTTGCCGACGTTGGGCTGCCCTGCCAGCACCACGTTCAGGCCTTCGCGCAGCAACGCGCCCTGCGCCGCCTGTTTGAACACTTGCTCCAAAGCGTCAACAATGCCCTTCAGTTGCCCACGCGCGTCGGATTTTTCCAGGAAGTCGATCTCTTCTTCCGGGAAATCCAGTGTCGCCTCGACCAGCATGCGCAGGTTGGTGACGCTGCCGACCAGCGTGTTGACGGTTTTGGAGAACGCGCCCGACAGCGATTGCGACGCCGATTTGGCCGCCGCCTCGGTCGAGGCGTCGATCAGGTCGGCCACCGCCTCGGCTTGCGCCAGGTCCAGCTTGTCATTGAGGTAGGCGCGGCGCGTGAATTCGCCCGGCTCGGCCAGCCGCAGTCCGATCGGCTCGCCCGCCTCCAGCACCCGTTGCAGCAACATCTGCAGCACGATCGGGCCGCCGTGGCCTTGCAGCTCCAGCACGTCCTCTCCGGTGTACGAATTGGGGCCTTTGAACCAGATGGCGATGCCCTGGTCGATGATGCCGCCGTCGGCCTGCTTGAACGGGAGGTAGGTGGCGTGGCGCGGCTTCAAGGCGTCGGTGCCGAACAGCGCGGTGATCAGTGCTGGCAGCTGTTTGCCGGAGGCGCGCACCACGCCGATGCCGCCGCGTCCGGGCGCGGTGGCGATGGCGGCGATGGGGGAAGAGTCGAGGTTCATAGACGAATTGTAGGGGATATAAAAAAAGCCCGCGATCAACACGGGCTTTTAAGCAACAGCTTACCGTCTTAAGCCTTGGCCGGCTCCGGCGGTGTGCCGAATTTCTTGCTGATCACGTACTGTTGACAGATCGACAGCACGTTGTTCACCACCCAGTACAGCACCAGGCCGGATGGGAAGAAGAAGAACATCACCGAGAACGCCAGCGGCATGAACAGCATCATCTTGGCCTGCATCGGATCGGCCGGCGCCGGATTCAGCTTGGTGGTGATGAACATCGAAATCGCGTACAGCACCGGCAGAATCGCATACGGGTCGTGCTGCGCCAGGTCGCTGATCCAGCCGATCCACGGCGCGCCGCGGATTTCCACCGCCGACTGCAGCACGTAGTACAGCGCGATGAACACCGGCATCTGCACCAGGATCGGCAGGCAGCCGCCCAGCGGGTTGATCTTCTCCTGCTTGTACAGTTCCATCGTGGCCTGGTTCATCTTGGCCGGATCGCCCTTGTAGCGCTCGCGGATGGCTTGCATCTTCGGCGTCACCAGCTTGACCTTGGCCATGCTGCGGTAGCCGGCCGCCGACAGCGGGAAGAACAGCAGCTTGATCAGGATGGTGAAGGCGATGATGGTCCAGCCCCAGTTACCGGTGAAGGTATGGATGTGCTCGATCACCCAGAACATCGGCTTGGCGATCATCGCCAGCCAGCCGTAGTCGCGCACCAGCTCCAGGCCCGGCGAGACTTTTTCCAGCAGCTGCGCTTCCTGCGGACCGGAGAACAGCTGGGCGTCGTTCGACACGGTCGCGCCCGGCGCGATGGTGCCCAGCGGCTGCTTGACGCTGATGCCGTACAGATTGGTGCCGATCTTCTCGGTGGTGATGTCGTGCATCAGCTTAGGCTGCGGAATGAAGGCCGAGACGAAGAAGTGCTGCGAGATCGCGATCCAGCCGTTGTCGGCCTTGGTGACATGGTCCTGCAGCACCGGCTTGCCGGTTTTCTCGGCTTCCTGCGCGGCTTTTTCCAGCTTGTCGAAGTGCAGCTTCTCGTAGCGCTTCTCCTCCGTGTACATGGTCGGACCGGTGTAGCTGCTGTTGAAGAAGGAGTCGCCGGGCGGCTTGTTGCCGTCGTGCGCCAGTTGCAGGTACAGCTGCGGCGCCACCGGCGCGCTGCCGATGTTGGTGACGTCGTGACGCACGTCGATGACGTAGTCGCCACGCTTGAAGGTGAAGGTCTTGGTCAGCTTGACGCCGCCCGATTCCGATTCCAGCACCAGTTGCACCTGGTTGCCGTCGTTCAGCATGCGCGGGCCGGGCTTGGCGACGAAGCCGCTGGTGTGGTTCGGCAGGTCCGGTGCGCCGATCAGGCCGGTGCGGCCCAGATAGGTTTTGCCGGTGCCGGCGTCGACGTCGAACAGCACGATGTTCTTGCTGTTGTCGCCCGGTTTGCACCACTCGAACAGGCCGAAGCAGCCGCCGAACCAGCCCGGGTGGCCGTTTTCCTTGTACTTCAGCAGTTCCAGGCGACGGATCACGCCACCCTGGGTATCGATATCGGCACGCACCACGTCGGTGGTGATGGTGATGCGCTCGGCCTTGAACGGCGCGGCATCGGCGGCGGGCGTGGCCGCTCCCGGCACGGCCGCTGCGGCCGCGCTGGCGGCAGGCGCCGGCACGTCGGATTTCTTCGCCTCAGGCGCCTTGGCCGCCGGCGGTGGCGGCGCGAACATCGATGGATGGCCGTTCGAGACTTGCCAGTTGTTCCACAGAACAAACAGCGACACCGCAAACACGATCCACAGGATAGTACGTTTATTGATATCCATTAGGTATTTTCAGGAGTGGTTGCAACCGCAAGCGGTCGATGAAGAATTCGTTTTGCCGTCGGCCGGCGGCACCGGATCGTGCCCGCCCGGATGCCACGGATGGCAACGGCATACGCGCCGCAGCGCCAGCCAGCTACCCTTGGCGGCGCCGTGCACCTGCAACGCTTCCAGCGCATAGTTCGAGCAGCTCGGATAAAAGCGGCAGCTCGGCGTCATCATCGGGCTGATGGCCAGTTGATAAAAACGCAGCAGGAGGCGGAGCACGGTTTTCATGGCGCCCCAGATAGAGGCGGCGGCGCCGGAGGCAAGCCCGGCTTGCCGGACAATTTGGCCTGCGCGGCGAACAGACGTGCCAATTCCACCCGCAAGGCCGCTTTCAGCTTTGCAGTGGTGGCGGGTCCGTCCTTGCTGTTGACCGGTCGGGCCAGGCGCACCACGCAATCGAGGGGCGGCAGGCCGGTGGTCCGGAACAGTTCGCGGGTGACACGCTTGATCGTGTTGCGGGTGACGGCGCGCGGCGCGAAGCGCTTGGCCACCACGACCCCCAGCCGCGCATGCGGCAGTTGGTTCAGACGGGTGTACAGCACGAAGTGCGCGCTTTTTTGGCTGGGGCGCAAACGAAAAACGGATGAAAATTCATCCGTTTTAACGATACGCCGAGCGCGCGCGAAGTCGTGTGAACCTTCGCCTGTCGAGCCGCTGGTAACGCAGCTGTCCACGCGATCAGCTAACAAGTGACTAGCTTATACAGCCAGACGCTTGCGGCCTTTGGCGCGGCGTGCGTTCAGCACCTGGCGGCCACCACGGGTAGCCATGCGTGCGCGGAAGCCGTGGGTACGCTTACGGCGTACAACGGAAGGTTGGTAAGTACGTTTCATGTTGGTCTCGCTTAAAGCAGAAAAAAATGCAAAATCGGGTCAGACGGCCCGTCAGTTTTTGGTGCCAATGACACTTCGCGCACCCATGCCAACGCTATCCGGCACAAGCTGGGTCCATCTCATCGCCCGCTAAATCCTCGCTACTCCATGTGAAGAAACAAGGAATACGGGCGGGGAACCCTGAATTATCAGCATTTCGGCCCGGCTTGTCAACAACTGACTGCCCCGCCCCGGCGTCCCGGCGAGCGCCCGGCGCGCAAAAAATCCTGGCGCGCCTGTGGATAACTTAGGCGGACGAGAGTAGAATAGCGCGTTACGTGTGAAAAACTTCAAAGTTGCCCACACCCTTATACAGCAAGAACACAGGCAGTCGATTCATGGAAAATTTCTGGCAGACGTGCTCCGCCCAGCTGGAGCTGGAGCTGACGCCGCAACAATTCAGCGCTTGGATCAAGCCGCTTATCCCGCTCGATTACGAGGCGGGCAAGCTGCGCGTGGCCGCGCCCAACCGCTTCAAGCTCGATTGGGTCAAAACCCAGTTCGCCAGCCGCATCACGGCGCTGGCCTGCCAGTACTGGGAGCAGCCGACCGAGGTGCAGTTTGTGCTCGATCCGCGCCTGAACGCGCCGCGCAAGCCCACCGCCACGGTGGCGCCGGTGCCGGACATCAATGGCGGCGCGCCCAGCAACAACGCCCGCCTGGCGATGGCCGAGGCCGCGCCGTCGGTGCCGGAAATGCCGGCCTCGGCCCAGCCGCGCCGCGAGCAAAGCAAGATCAACACCGACCTCACCTTCGACAGCTTCGTCACCGGTAAGGCCAACCAGCTGGCGCGCGCCGCCGCGATCCAGGTGGCCAACAATCCGGGCGTGTCGTACAACCCGCTGTTCTTCTACGGCGGCGTGGGCCTGGGTAAGACCCACTTGATCCACGCCATCGGCAACCAGGTGATGGCCGACCAGCCGGGCGCGCGCATCCGCTACATCCACGCCGAGCAGTACGTGCGCGACGTGGTGACCGCCTATCAGCGCAAGGGCTTCGACGACTTCAAGCATTACTACCACTCGCTGGACATGCTGCTGATCGATGATATTCAATTCTTCGGCGGCAAGAGCCGCACGCAGGAGGAATTCTTCTACGCGTTCGAAGCGCTGATCGCCGCCAAGAAGCAGATCATCATCACCTCGGACACCTATCCGAAGGAGATCACCGGCATGGATGATCGCCTGATCTCGCGCTTCGACTCCGGCCTGACGGTGGCGATCGAGCCGCCGGAGCTGGAAATGCGGGTGGCGATTCTGCTCAAGAAAGCCAAGCAGGAAGGCGTGACCTTCTCGGATGATGTCGCCTTCTTCGTGGCCAAGCACCTGCGCTCCAACGTGCGCGAGCTGGAAGGCGCGCTGCGCAAGATCCTGGCGTATTCGCGTTTCCACGGCAAGGACATCACGATCGATATCGTCAAGGAAGCGCTGAAGGATTTGCTGTCGGTGCAGAACCGCCAGATTTCGGTGGAGAACATCCAGAAGACCGTGGCCGACTTCTTCAACATCAAGGTGGCGGACATGTACTCGAAGCGCCGGCCGGCCAACATCGCCCGCCCGCGCCAGATCGCCATGTACCTGGCCAAGGAGCTGACGCAGAAGTCGCTGCCGGAAATCGGCGAGCTGTTCGGTGGCCGCGACCATACGACGGTGCTGCACGCCGTGCGCAAGATCGCGCTGGACCGCACCAAGAATCCGGAATGCAACCACGAGCTGCACGTGTTGGAGCAAACCTTGAAGGGTTAAGCATACGCGTCGTCACACCGGCGAAAGCCGGTGTGACGGCGGTGGCAAGGCTGGCGGCACGGCTAGTTTGGCTTTATCATTTAGTCAAACCTGTCCGCCTGCTCACAAGGCAAAAAGAATTGAAACAACGTTAATTTTTACTGAGGATAATCTATGCAATTGGTCAAAACCACCCGAGATACGCTACTCCGGCCACTGCAGATCGTGAGCGGTATTGTCGAGCGTCGGCACACTATGCCGATTCTGGCCAATATCCTCATCCGCAAAGAGGGCGAGAGCGTATCCTTCCTGTCGACCGACACCGAAGTCCAGATCACCACCAAGGCCGACATCGGCTCCGGCCCCGACGTGACCGGCACCACCGTGGCCGCGCGCAAGCTGCTCGACATCCTGCGCGCGCTGCCCGAATCGGGCGACGTCACCATCACGCTGCAAAACAAGCGCCTGGCGGTACAGTCGGGTAAATCGCGCTTCGCGCTGCAAACCCTGGCCGCCGAAGAGTTCCCGACCGTGCAACAGGCCGACAGCTACAGCGCCACCGTCACGCTGCCGCAGAAAACCCTGAAGCACCTGTTCAACATGGTGCACTTCTCGATGGCGCAGCAGGACATCCGCTACTACCTGAACGGCCTGCTGCTGGTCCTGGACGGCAACCACGTCATCGCCGTCGCCACCGACGGCCACCGCCTGGCGTTCTGCCAGGTCGAGACCGAACAGTCGTTCGCGCGCCAGGAAGTCATCATCCCGCGCAAGACCATCATCGAACTGCAGCGCCTGCTGGAAGAAAACGACGAGCCGGTGCAACTCGACATCGCCGCCAACCAGGTCAAGCTGACCTTCGCCGACATCGAACTGATCTCGAAACTGGTGGAAGGCAAGTTCCCCGACTACACCCGCGTGATCCCCAAGGGTTACAAGAACGAATTCATCATCGGCCGCGATGAGCTGCTGCGTTCGCTGCAACGCGCCGCCATCATGACCAGTGACAAGTTCAAAGGCGTGCGCTGCATCATCGAGCCGGGCCTGATGAAAATCAGCTCCACCAATGCCGACCAGGAAGAAGCGGTCGAGGAACTGGAAATCGACTACGGCGGCGACAGCGTCGACATCGGCTTCAACGTCACCTACCTGCTGGACGTGCTGAACAACCTGAAATGCGACCAGATCAATGTCGCGCTGGGCGACTCCAATTCGTCGGCGCTGATCTCGATCCCGGACAATGCCGACTTCAAATACGTCGTCATGCCGATGCGCATTTAAGCCCGTCGTTGCGGCGCACGCCGGAACCCATAGAACGCATGCTCAGCATGGATCCCGGCCTCTGCCGGGATGACGTAGTAGACAATCGATATATTCAGAAAGCAGCACATGTCCGAAGAGAACGCAGCACCAGTCCCAAAGAACGAAGAATACGGCGCCTCCTCGATCCAGATCCTGGAAGGTCTGGAAGCGGTCCGCAAACGTCCCGGCATGTATATCGGCGACACCTCGGACGGCACCGGCCTGCACCACCTGGTGTTTGAAGTGCTGGACAACTCGATCGACGAATCGCTGGCCGGCTATTGCACCGAGATCCACGTCACCATCCACTCGGACAACTCGATCTCGATCACCGACAACGGCCGCGGCATCCCGGTCGGCCTGAAGATGGACGACAAGCACGAGCCGAAACGCTCGGCGGCCGAAATCGTGCTGACCGAACTGCACGCCGGCGGCAAGTTCGACCAGAACTCGTACAAAGTCTCGGGCGGCCTGCACGGCGTCGGCGTGTCCTGCGTCAACGCGCTGTCCAAACTGCTGCGCGTGACCATCCGCCGCGACGGCAAAGTGCACCAGATGGAATTCGTGCGCGGCGTCGCGCAGAACCGCGAACTGGAAACCCGCGACGGCGTGCTGGTCTCGCCGATCAAGGTCATCGGCGAAACCGACAAGCGCGGCACCGACGTGCACTTCTGGGCCGACGAGGAAATCTTCACCCACGTCGAATTCCACTACGAAATCCTGGCCAAGCGCATCCGCGAACTGTCGTTCCTGAATAACGGCGTCAACATCAAGCTGACCGACCAGCGCACCGGCAAGGAAGAACTGTTCGCCTTCGAAGGCGGCACCCGCGGCTTCGTCGAATACATCAACAAAGCCAAGACCGTGCTGCACCCGACCGTGTTCCAGGCCACCGGCGAACGCCAGTCGGACCAGAACACCACCATCTCGGTCGACGTGTCGATGCAGTGGAACGACGCCTACAACGAACAGGTGCTGTGCTTCACCAACAACATTCCGCAACGCGACGGCGGCACCCACCTGACCGGCCTGCGCGCGGCGATGACCCGCGTCATCAACAAATACATCGACGAGAACGACTTCGCCAAGAAAGCCAAAGTGGAAATCTCCGGCGACGACATGCGCGAAGGCCTGACCTGCGTGCTGTCGGTCAAAGTGCCGGAGCCGAAATTCTCGTCGCAGACCAAGGACAAGCTGGTGTCGTCCGAAGTGCGCGGCCCGGTCGAAGAGATCGTCGCCAAGACGCTGTCCGACTACCTGCAGGAAAAACCGAACGACGCCAAAATCATCTGCGGCAAGATCGTTGAAGCGGCGCGCGCGCGCGAAGCGGCCCGCAAGGCCCGCGACCTGACCCGCCGCAAAGGCGTGATGGACGGCCTGGGCCTGTCGTCGAAACTGGCCGACTGCCAGGAACGCGACCCGGCGCTGTGCGAACTGTACATCGTCGAGGGTGACTCTGCGGGCGGCTCGGCCAAGCAAGGCCGCGACCGCAAATTCCAGGCGATTCTGCCGCTGCGCGGTAAAGTGCTGAACGTGGAAAAGGCGCGCTTCGAAAAGATGCTGTCGTCGGAACAGATCACCACGCTGATCGCCACGCTGGGCACCTCGATCGGCCCGGACGAATTCAACGTCGAGAAGCTGCGCTACCATCGCATCATCATCATGACCGATGCCGACGTCGACGGCGCCCACATCCGCACCCTGCTGCTGACGCTGTTCTACCGCCAGATGCCGGAGCTGGTCGAGCGCGGCCATATCTACATCGCCCAGCCGCCGCTGTACAAAGTGAAAGCCGGCCGCGACGAGCGCTACCTGAAGGACGACGCCGAAGAAGCCACCTACATGATGAATGTAGCGCTGAACACCGCCGCGCTGACGCCGCGCGAAGGCGCCGACGTCATCCAGGGCGAGCCGCTGAGCGAACTGGTGCGCCAGTTCAACCTGTCGAACGTCATCATGACGCGTCTGACGCGCGTGATCGACCGCGCCGCGCTGACCGCCATCATGACCGGCGTGCAGCTGGACATGAGCACGCTGGAAGCGGCCGAAGCCTCGGCCCGCGCGCTGGAAAGCAACATCAACGACATCGCCGTTAAAGTCAGCGTGCGGTCGGACGAGCTGAACGAGAAGCACGCGCTGTGGATCGAGCGCATGCACCACGGTAACGTCAAAGTCAGCTCGATCGACGCCGACTTCGTCCTCAGCGCCGACTACCGCGTACTGGCCGAAGCCGCCGCCACCTTCACCGGCCTGATCGGCCCAGGCGCCTTCGTGCGCCGCGGCGAAGGCGAACGCACCAAGGAATCGGCGGTGGTCGACTTCCACCAGGCGATGCAGTGGCTGCGGGATGAGTCGGAACGCGTGGTGTCGAAACAGCGCTACAAAGGTCTGGGCGAGATGAATCCGGAACAGCTGTGGGAAACCACCATGGACCCGACCGTGCGCCGTTTGCTGAAGGTGCAGATTGAGGATGCGATCGCGGCGGATCAGATCTTCACGACGCTGATGGGTGATGACGTGGAACCACGTCGCGCGTTCATTGAAACCAATGCACTTCGTGCTGGCAACATCGACGTCTAAACAAATGTGTAGCAGGACCCATAAAGTGAGATTTTGAGAACCATTCGTTGAGACATTTATGGATTAATGCATTTCGATAGCATAGAGTGCCTGCACATGAAAAAGGCCACCTCACATTGAGGTGGCCTTTTTTATGTGCAGGCAGCTGTCGATAATGGCTCGCAAGAAGAACGGATATGGGTCTCCACGACCGGACCGACGGAAAGCAAGCGATGCATTTCTTGAACGAAAGCGGTATGAAGGCCGTTACGGACAACTGCGTCCCAAGGAGGAAAACACCCCACGACAATTCCTCCGGTTGAGATAAGCGAAAGTCTGCGGCGAGCGCCCCCGACCGCAGGACTCCATCGGGCCAGAACGAAGCTGCGGTTTCGGGCGCATCCCTTCGCCTAGCGCTGAAATATGCGACGAGCTAACTGGTCAGAACAACTCTGCCAGGCTCTCCGTTGGTATCTTTGGCACCGCCTCTGCTTGCGTCAACTCGGCAGGAAATGCGCCCAAGAATGCCTGGGCTGTTCTGGATTTTTACGGAGCGCCAATCATCGTATTCTCCTGGTAACGCGATCACCACTAAACGCTTCTCGTTGCCCGGATTATGGAATGAACACGGGCCGAAAAGTCGCTCCTGCGTTGAAGCGCACGATTCAAAAGCAGAAAAGCCCGGGCGAACGGCCGTTGATGAAGGGAAGCGGGTAATCGGCGACTCCTGCTTGGTTGAAAGGTCATGCGTCACGACCGCAACTGACGCCTGGTGAAAAACACTTTTCATTCAGCGCGGTACGTACGCGTCACACCCAAATTATGCCTGGTGTAAGTCTCCCACCTCGCAACATAAATGGTTCGAAACGTTCTACAGAGCAAGACTCGGAAACGTGCGCAAACCATCTAGTTGCCATAATGCCAAAATCAAATAATAAAGTTTTCTTCCTGGCATCTAATGTTGAAATTTCGGGTAGACTATTTACTGAGCCTGAGAGGCCGAAATTGACAACATTACTAGGGCACATACATGATCGACGACTCGATGGACCGGACAGTTCTGGCACAAACTTTATATCCAAATTCTAGCAATCCCCTTATCGGAATGGTTTTCCCCGTAGCGGAAATTGTTGATGACAAAGTAATCCCTATTAGCAGAGACAACTTCTGTAAAACTCAAAAAGTTTTCATTACCAGCCATTATGATGAATTAGAAAAAAGATTTCCTGACCATACGCTTTTCAAACTGAAGGTAACGCCGAATCTCAAAAAATCGGATAATATTGATAGTACGCAAGCCTGTGAATATATTGCGACGGCTAACATGGCTGACGAGGCAAAAGCACGAGATTTCTTCCAGGTTATAAATGCTCCACTCCCAAATCCCAATGGTCGACTTATCCAGACCGTTGGCATGCCCTCTACAAAATACATATTTATCGATGATGAAACAAATGTCTACGGTCCATTTCGCTGGAAACCTGGGCAAGATTCCAATTCTTTGGTACTAGACTTTATTGATGCTCCATTGCCAGGAGTAAATCTTGCAAACGCCCAAATCTACCAAATCGATTCAAAAATTGCAGCAGCGAAAATTGTAGACGTGGAAGATAGTCCTATTAGAATAATGGGCGGGTTGGAAGTCGTTAGAACTGGTGCTTTTTACGATTACGCTTCCGATGCGGAAGTTGTCAAGTATTGCCTTAAGCTGCAAAGTGATATCGGTGCACGAATTATTGAAAAGTCAAAGGTTGATTCTCTCGTTCTAACCTTACAGAAAGTGCCTGGAAACGCAAAACCTTTCATTAAGCAGCGGCTCGGAAAGCTATCAAGTATTATCGGAACAATCGTTGACGTTCAATCTGAGCTGCAGGATTCCATGCTCGCGGCCTTCGCCACTGAAAGCGGCAGAGAGGTCATGTCGAAGTTCATCGAGCAGAACGAAGCTCGCTTTTTAGACCGTCTTAAACGAGAGAAAGAATCCGAAATTCAGTCCTCTTTAATGGCATTGAATACGGAGCAGCAGCGTGCACAGCAGAGGTTATCAGAGCTTGATGCCGAAAAACGTCAGGCAAGCGACCAGCTTCAAGAGATAAAAGAAAACATTCGTAAGGAAATCCAAGCTAATCAAAAGGAGAAAATTGAAACCGCAATGGCCGAGACCAACATTTCTTTCCAAAAGCTTAAGTCCGAAATGGGCGACGTCGAGCGCCAGCTTGCGGCGAAAAAATCTGAGTATTCGAATTTTAAGACACTAAGTGAAGTTTCAAAGCAAATCGAAAAACTTCGCAGTGTGGAAGAATTTACAAAAGAAGAGATAAAGGTCCTCAAGGACTCGAAACGTTTATTACAATCTGAAGCTGAAAAATCGTCCGAACACTTACGAGCAAGGCTAATTGAGTTGAAGCCGTTGGTTGATGCAATTAACGGCAGCTACTTCCCGGAGACAATATCTGAAAAAAACGTAAATGTTCAGACATTTACATTACCGCAATCTGAAAACTTCGTAAATAAGCAAAGGGAAGTCGTACGGGCTATTGCGACTATGTTAGCCAAACATGGACGGGTTATGCAGGATTGGGAAATTGCAAACCTTCTTGTCACCACCCAGCAATCATTTATTACAGTATTAGCCGGACTGCCTGGCACTGGTAAGACCACGTTGGCACGATTGCTAGCGCAAGTTCAAGGCCTCACTCCTCGTCTTCACGAGGTGCCCGTAGCACGCGGCTGGACCTCCCAAAAAGACCTCATTGGCTACTTTAATCCTTTGACCAGTCGCTTCCAGCCGTCAAATACTGGTGTATACGACTACCTCTCCGCGCTTGAAGCGGAAACCGAGCAAGAGCGCGCGATGTCCTATTTGTTGTTGGATGAAGCGAATCTTAGCCCAATTGAACACTATTGGTCCTCGTTTATGGATATGGCCGATGGCAAGGAGGACCGTACTCTACGACTCGGCCAGCAGGAAATTAAAATTCCCTCAGCGATGCGATTTATCGGCACCATTAACTATGATGGTACAACAGAGCCTCTCAGCCAGCGTTTGATTAACCGCGCTCCTATCATAGTGATTGATGAGTCTGAAATAACTCATGCCGAAAGTCTGACCACATCTGAATCTTTAGAAATAGCTTTCCCTCTTCCTGCAACACAGATGGATGAGCTGTTTGGAAAATCCGATGAGCTTCCAGTTTTCGACCCACGAGAAGAGGCGGCATTTCAACGTATCAAAAAAACTTTGGTCAATTTGGACATGAATAATGGGCGGCCGGTGAGTATAAGCCCACGTAAAGAGATTGCTATCCTTCATTATTGCAATAAAGCTCGGGCACTCATGGGAGAAGACAACGAACTGACCGCATTGGATTTGGCAGTTTGTCAGCACATTCTACCCTTGGTGAATGGCAATGGAACCCGCTTCAAGTCTCGCTTAGAATTACTCAAGACTGACTTGGATGAGCTAGTGCTCCCGCGGTCGGCGAAATACTTGGAGCGCATGATTGCATATGGTTCGCAGGATTTGCATTCATACGACTTTTTCTGCTGGTAACCAGAAACTATGAACGACGCTATCCTAGTGAGTATTAGCGGCGAAGATTTCATCTATGATGAAAACTCTCCACAGACCTTTGTAATAAAGGAGACCGACTATCTTTCGATATCTGTTCGGGCAGAAGCCGTTCAACTCTCCGCTCCAATAATCAGGTTCGAAGACTACGAGACCCCGTTTGAACTCGTAATGCAGAGCGGAGGTGCGCAGGTCTATCAAACCGCAGTGCGCACATATTTAAGTGAATGCTTCGGAAAGGTTGTTGCCCGGCTTTACCTTGATGAGAATGTAATACCGATTGTCTTCGATGTGCTGGCGAAGAAGACAAGCGCCGAGCAAGCATTGAAGATGATTCGGTATCTGGCAGAGGTTTCTCCACTGTTAGTAAAAGCCTGTTTGGCTAGGTCTTCTACGCCCTTCGGAAACCTGCCTGGTGAGGAGATTGAGCCAGAGACGTTACTGACTGTCGCTGAAGGAATCATTTCGGTTTTGCAGTCCACACGCCAAGAGCTGATAGCGAACATCAGGGAGCGTCTTGTTCCGAAGAGACTACCGCTTCGGTCTACGAATAAACTTACATGCGAGGTGGACCCTGTAGAGGTATTGAGCAACCTGGATGCGCTCACTCCTGCCACAGGAATTGGTGATGTCTCGTTGAGAGGAAGAAATTTCGACCTGGGTGACATAGAAGTATCAGCAGTTCAACCCACCGCTGACGTCGGTGAGAACCACATTCTCTTGGGCGGGCTATTTTCAATGCGACGAGGACTTCTCGCGTTAGTGAATCAGCTTTCGGATTTTTCCAGTAGTACGGTAAATACGCCGGCCGGCTACGAGTCCTTTACTCGGTTGCTTTTGTCTGTGACCGCAGAGGGAATGCTGATTCGGTGCCATGCATCACTAGAGGCAATTGAAGGATTTATTGACCTTTTCGAACGTAAGCTGGGCGTGACTTATATGGGCGAGTTGGTACCAGTGATGACGCCCTTTGTCCGCAGCACCCGTGTCTACCGAGCTCTATTTACGCAGTTGGCGGACTGGTACTCGCTTGGTGCTCCCGCTATTGGTAAGTTACAGTTTATGTTAAAGATGAAATCCCTTTCAAAAATATATGAATTATTTACGTTCTATCATATTTTTGAGGAATTTAGCTCCACTGGCTGGTTAGTTATCGATAGTACCGCTCATCCAGAGTACGGAGACTTTATGACTAAAACTGTTGTTTTTTCAAAGAATTCTGAAAAAATAACCGTTCAGTATGAGCCTATCGTAGAGAAGCTTAACACCAATACCAGGCACGGTGACTTAATAGACGTTGCACATCGTCACTCAGCAGAGCACCCTTATTGGACTCCCGACTTCGTCTTAAAGTGGGAAACCGCGGAACAGCATCGTTACGTGATATTAGATGCAAAATATAGCACTGCGAACTCAGTTCGTCAGTATGCGATCCCTGCAATTTATTCAAAGTACTACGAGGGGACGGCTGTGTTCGACGCGAGAAACGGTTTTGCATCGAGTGCTAATATAGTCGCCGTAGTTGCGGTATATGCCTTGGAATGGAATAATCCAAACTATATTTCCAAATGGGAATCCCAAGGGATATTTAGCAATGTACCTAGAATTCCAGCGATTGGAGGCATGGGTTTGATGACTGACAATGACGCTCTATTCAGGCGCTGTTTAAACCGCATCCTGGACCTAACTAGAATTTTGGCGCAACCTAGTCTCGAAGGACAGGTGCAATCATCTACGCTCGTCTGAGAATTTCTTGGGCAGATAAAACTCCTAAGGGAGCTCGAGGGATCACTTCAGCGCTAGCACGGTGCCTGACTTTTCCAGTAACCGTGCAGGCGACCTAGGTGCGCCACATCTGTGCTGTCACGAATCGGCAAACAGGCGCCCGTACGGTGCGGAACTGGCCGGCGCCTGCGACCTCGCGGCGGCGATGTCGTCGCGCTAATTCGCCATCAATGCCTGTAAGTGCGCCGCCGTCATCGCAGCCCGCATTGCCGGCTTTTCCACCGCGGTGGCGCACCCCGTTCATTGATCCCTTAGTGACGCCAGCATGTCGCTCCGGGGTTTGCCTGCTCGACATAGTAATGTCTAACAAGATTTAGAGTTTTCATCGTTTCATATTGTCGATAGAAATTGTGGGTTGATCTGGTCTTGTGAGGATGCCTGCCAAACTAGAAAGCCGCCGATGCTTGACGCGCATAACGACACTCCCATCGCCGAGTAGGGAAAACGCCAAGCGAGCTCCAGGAACCAGACCCAACTGGTCACGCAGTTTTTTGGGCAATGTGATCCGCCCCTTGGACGTCATGGTCACCATCATAGTCATGAATCCTCCAAAAAAATCCAGGTAAGTCTCGATTGCGTCCGGTCAACACTTCAGCGGCTAAGAGTCCAGACATGCGAACGATGCTAACCTAGCGCGGATCGAAGCCTGGACCTCCGTATCGCTTAGTCCGAGTTCGTCTTGAGTCTTAATCAAATTGTCCCGGCAATGGGCCGGCCAGAATTTGTCATCGTTATCAATTGCAAGCCAATACGCTGGGCGACGACGCTGCACATCTGCGAAAATCTGGGCGCCTCTGCTCATATTGTCGAATTCCCATTTTTGCATCTCTCGCGCGTGATATGTCGCACCAATAACTCTGGCTTGCAGAGTCGGCGGTAGTTTGCTTTTCGCGAAATCGAAATCACGAACCCTGACCCAGGACGTGGAGAGTACGATCTTCACGTTTGGGTGAGGCGCTAGCAGCTGAACCAGGATCGGCGCCCATTCGAACAAAATTCTGCCCGGAGTGCGAATATGAATCCCCGCTTTTTTGCTCCAGTACACAGAGTCATCGTGGCAAACCCCGTCGAAGTCGAGGTACACGAGGCATAATTTCGACGACTCGTCGGCTGCGTTCAAGATATTGTCCATTTACGAGTGCCTCACTTTTTACCGATTCATACACAGCCGCCGAACCTCGGGTAATGCAACGCGGTGCTGATGGCAGCTCAGTTCTCTGAAAGGGCTCTTGACGAGATGCCGAAACCACCTCACCCGAGCAAAGCTTCCGAGCCGATCCGACGAAATCAGTGATCAGATCGACATATAACGAGCGCAGATCGAGCGCTGTGCGCGGTTCTAGCACGGCGGGAGCGGTGTAGCACTTGAGTCAGCGTCCTCTGCCAACGGCTGAAAGAATTCTGGCAGCTGCCAATCCAGCAACACGGCGGCGCGCCGGCCAATCCAAGTTACTTCTTCGTCGCTCCCCCAGCCTGCAGCCTTCATCCGAACGACATACTGGGCCAGGATTGCCTCTTCCGTCATATGCGAACGCTTTCCGGCCTTACTGCGTGCCGCGACATCCACGATTTGACCCGCCAGGTGCTCGCAAACGCGCCAGCGATACGCCCACTCGTCGTCAGATTTCGTCGGCGCCGCAAACTTACCTTCGCCGGTGCGGACCAGCAAAATCTTTGGCGCGGCACCGCCTACAGCACCCAGAAGTCGGGGCTTCGGGAAGTCCGGTGGGACCTCAGGGAACTCGGTATCGCTGACCATATTTCACCTTTCGCATGGCCAAGTTTGAAGATCGAAATGGCCTTGGCACCATCCCTCTGCTGACGTTAGCACGCACCTTGACGGTAGGTAAAGCGGCTTATTTACGCGCTTGGTAGCGTGCATATTTAACGATATACGGAGTGTCGGATTCTTACAAATGAGGCTTTTTCGCGAAATTACGTACCAGATTTTTGCTTTGGTGGATGAGTGTCGGTGCAGTCGGGATTTGCTTGGATTGAACGCAGTGATGCTCACCACTACCAAGTCGCTGCGCGATAGTGATTAGCAAAATCTAGGTGAAGTCGCAGACCTTGTCCCCACCAACACCACCGCTATCGAGCGTACATCATCAAGAGCCGTGGGCTTCGCATCTTCAGCCGTCATTAATTGCATGGCACAGCTGCCAACCGCCGTAGAAGGTTGCGTTCTTCCTTGATATCGAGGAGGTCTTGTTCCGAGGTGATTGTGCGTATGCGGGATCAGTAAGCGCTATAGCGCGCAGGAATTTGTGTGGTGGGTGCGATAGCGCCGTTGTAAATTCGGAATGCGCAGACGATCCAAATCTATTTAACTCTCCCAACGTTATCAATAGTCAACATCCGTAGTTTTCATACCAACTTATGGTAATATTAAAAAGTTAATTTACCGAAATAGTTAGTTCGGCGTCCTCACCGAATTACTCCATAAGAGGGCATCCACATGTGGTCAGATAACGAGACAATAGTTGACTATTTGAACTTCGGCGTAGTCGCCGATGCCTGTGCAAAACTTTTGCAGCAGTCGCGGGGCATGCCGATTTCGGTCGGGATTTCTGGCGGCTGGGGCGCCGGCAAGACCTCGTTGGTGCGAATGGTAGAGAGTCGGCTTAGAGACTCCTCAATGCCGGACCAGAATACCTATGTGGTGGTTACCTTCAATCCCTGGCTTTATCAGGACTTCGAAGGTGCACGCAGTGCACTTCTTCAACTCGTCGGCGACGAGGTACTCCGCCTGGCCGCTTCCAACGAAAAACTGTTCAGCAAAGCCAAGCGGCTTCTTAAGAGGATTAACCTGCTCCGCCTGGCGCAACTAGGCGGCGAAGCAGCAGTCACCCTGTATACCGGAGTGCCTGTTGGGTCTATAGGTAAAGCTATTGCCAAAGCTGGCGGTTTTTTTGGCTTCGGGAACGGTGCCGACGATGAAGACGGGGATAAAGACGATGACGCAAAGGGCAAAGAAGACAAAGGCGACTCATTACTGAAACCGGCAGAGCCGATCTCATTACCCAACGAAATTCAAGCCTTCCGAAATGCCTTGGAGGAGCTGTTAGAGGAGCTCAAAGTGACGTTGGTTGTTTTTGTGGACGACCTGGACCGCTGTCTGCCGAAAACCGCCATATCCACGCTTGAGTCAATTCGGCTCCTGCTCTTCCTCAAGCGAAGTGCTTTCGTCATCGCGGCCGATAACGAGTTCATCCGCGGCGCTGTGCGTGTGCATTTTGAAGGAGCCCAAATATCTAGCGACGTCGCTACCAACTATTTCGACAAGCTGATCCAAGTACCGCTGCACGTGCCCCGGCTTGGCACCAACGAAGCCAAAGCATATCTGGCACTCCTCCTAATGGAACGAGCACACGCGGATGGCTACATAGATGAGCCTCAATTCACGCATGCAGTCAAAGCGATTCCGGCGCGCTTGCAGGCTAGTTGGCGTGGAGATGCCATCACCACCGAATTCTTGCAAAGTCTAATAAATACGGGGGATGCGCGCATGGTCGCACTCATGGGACTGGCAGAAGGACTCGCGCCCCTGCTCACCCGATCCAAAGCCGTTAATGCCAATCCCCGTCTCATGAAGCGGTTCCTTAACATTGTCTATCTACGGTCAGCACTTGCAGAGCCACAAGGCATCACTCTCGATATCCCTTCGCTAGCCAAGTGGCATCTCGTCGAACGCTGCGATGAAACCCTAGCCAATGCGCTTAGCACGTTGGTGACGTCAGCATCCGACGGTCGAATCGACGCGCTGCGTGCAGCTGAGTTACTGGCCGCTGATCCAGGTAAGCCCCTTCCGGAACCTTTTACGGACGACGCGTTCACGCGCGAGTGGCTGCAACTGCATCCTGCACTTGGAGAGACCGACTTACGGCCACTGTTGCATCTCAGCCGAGACACAGCCACGCGAGACTTCGGTGCCGATAACATGAGTCCTGAAGGCCGCGCATTGCGCGATGCGCTCGTCAGCGCGTCGAATTCCAACGTTCCTTTGACGCAGGCCATCACGGCTGCTGGCGCTATTCAATCAGAAATGGCGATGGTTCGAGCTTGGCAGTTAAAGGCTTCGAAGCGAACCTGGCGAGCTGGTGAAGATGTAGTTCCGCTCATTGAGCCATGCAAGGTTTTCAGCCAACTAGGCGCGAAGGCTGCGGCACTTTTGAGCGAGGCACCATTGGCAGATATTGGGCCCGGCATTATTCCCCAGCTCTACACGCAGACGTGGGCCCGTCCTGTGCTTGAAAAGTGGGAATTGGCGACATCCGTGAACAAGACGACAAAAGCAGCCATTCAACGCGCGAAGAAAGTGCCTAATTGATGGGAACATCTACTTCAAGCTCCGGAGGCAAAGGCGGTTCTCCGTTCGATCCAGAATGGCTTACGCCCGATGCTGGGGCTGACGGCGCCGACTCCAGTGATGCTGACGCTTCGGACTCGAATGCTGGCGATGACGCGGCCGACAATAATGCTGACGCTTCAGGCCAAGAGAACGCCGCTCAAGAAGATGCAGCCAATGCTCCCAGCCGGCGTTTCGCTGCTGCACGTACGCAAATGTCTGCCTATCTCGCGGGTGGCGGACGCGAGTCGTTACGGTCAGCGGCAAAGAGCATGGTCAACAAAGGAATGGGAGGCCCTCGTCGTGCTGCCTCAACCATGAGAGGCACAGCGAAAGGAGCTGGCGCCTTGGGCCAGTTCTTAGCATCGGCACGCGACCGATCAGATGCGCGCGTCACTGACTGGGTTGACCGGGTACGTCAAGGAAATCTATCTGCCGATGACCTCATCCTGGAATTGGTCAAGGAAGTACTCCCAGATACTGGAAGCACGGATGACGAGTCTCTACGCAACGCAGCGGCCGAAGCGCTTGGCCAGCTCTATGAGCTAAACCCTAGCATTGATATATTCGCGCTGACTGACTTGCAAATTCACGATGTAATGGCCATCACGATTGCTAGCGATGTCTGCAATCGCATGGATCTCCAACTAGGGCAAACCTACGAACGATTGAAGTACAGTCCACAACAAATTCAACTGTATCGGAAAGATGTGCGGGAATATGTGCAGTCAGAAGTCCGAGTCATCATGGAGCGGCAGGGTACGGCTAGCCACGATCCCAAGCGGCTGGCAGTTGAAGTGCTGCAATCAACGCTGGAGGTGTTCGCTTCATGAAATTCATATGTACATCTGTCGAAGCATTGCCAGGTACGTTCGCTGCGGACGAACGCGCCTTCACGCTATTTAAGGCCGCTCAGCGTTCTGGCGTGGGGACCATCGCTCGAGGTTGGAAAGGATCGCTGAAGCGTAAGGGATTTCGCCCCTCAGCGCAGACATGGGACTTCGTTCAATTTTGCTTGTCCGTCTGCGCAGCAGACCTAGCAGGTCTACGAAGCACAAGTGCCGATGGTTGGACCCGCACCATCGAGCTCACAGTTGGACTTCATGAGCCGTTGGTTTGGACACCCCTAAAAGCTCACGCCGAGGCCATGCTGAAAGTTCTAACTGGTGACTATTGGACCCTTCATTTCGTTGATGGAGGTGTTGCTCCTCCTGATGGGAAGGCACAGCCTTTTGATCGCGACTGCGTCTCCTTGCTGTCGGGAGGACTAGACAGCCTTATTGGTGGCATCGATTTAATCAGCCGAGGCCGTCGCCCAATATTTGTCTCACAGTTGGCGCACGAGGACTCTGAGCGGCAACGTCATTATGCCGCAGTCCTTGGCGGCAGAGAAACGCATATGCAGTGGAGTCATGGCATTAGCTTTAAAGGCCCTCGCGAGTCATCAACTCGTGGCCGCTCTTTGGCATTTTACGGCTTCGCAGTTCTGGCGGCATCCAGAGTTATCGGCTCGCCTGTGCAAATCTTAGTTCCAGAGAATGGATTCATCTGTATCAATCCGCCCCTTGTACCGGGCCGAGTCGCAAGCCTGAGTACACGTACCACTCACCCACTGTTTATTGAGATGCTGCAAGAATTACTCGACCAACTGGAGGTTGCAGTTAGGCTCGACCTCCCCTATCGCTTTAAAACTAAAGGTGAGATGCTGCGCGAATGTCTGGACCAGGAGCTACTTGGAACATTGGCCTCCGACTCTACCAGCTGCGGCCGATTCCGAACATACAACCGCGTCCATTGCGGGCGCTGTGTGCCCTGCATGATTCGCAAAAGTGCGTTTCTCGCTTGGGGAGCAGGTCGCGACACTACGCGGTACGTTCATGAAACTGTTGCAGGCTCGGACAAGTCCAGCGGCCCGGACGATCCGATGGCTGCCGCTTTAGCTGTTTTGAGTGTACGCGACCAAGGTCTCGACAGATTCCTGGGCGCGTCCTTGGCGTTCGCTTCAACCAATGACCGTGCGTTATACAGAAATGTGCTCGATACTGGGATTCAAGAACTTGAGGCTCTGCTCCAAGCAGATGGAATATTGTGATGGATTTCCACTGTCACCTTGACCTCTATCCAAACGCACGGGAGGTCTACAAGGAAGCTTTGCTCCGCAACGAATTTACGTGGCTCGTGACAACAAGCCCGAGAGCGTTCGAGGCGACATCCAGGGTATTAGGTGCCTCGTCTAAGATTCTTGTTACGCCGGGTCTCCATCCCGAAATTGCTCATGACCGCGCGGCAGAACTCGAGTTGTTGCTGGAGCAAATTGCAATCGCATCCGCTGTCGGCGAGGTCGGGCTTGACGGGTCACCACGGTTCAAGCATTCGTACGAAATTCAGCTGCACATTTTCGAGTCTGTCATTCGGCGCTGTGCTGCGGTTGGGGGCCGTCCTTTAAGTATCCACTCACGCCGTGCCGTTAAGGACGTGCTCTCTATCTTGCAAAAATACCCAGGTTTTGGAACGGCTATCATGCATTGGTTTTCAGGAACTCCCGCAGAACTCAAGGCGGCAGAAGCATCTGGGTGCTGGTTCAGTGTGGGTCCGGCGATGTTTGAATCTGCCAACGGTCGCGCCCTTGCGGCCAAGATGCCACCAGATAGAGTTGTTCCCGAAAGTGATGGACCATTTGCAAAAGTCGCGGGAACTACGGTCATGCCATGGAGTGCTCACGACACCGCAGAGCGCTTGGCAACGCTATGGGGTGTGCGAAGCGACCAAGCTGCAGCTTCACTTGCTTACAATAGTAATCAGTTGCTCTGTCTGATGGGCCGTTCGTAGCGTTATCATTTGGTTTGAAATCGAAGGCGAAGGACGAATGTCGAAATGCCGGACACGTATGGTCAGGCACGCTGAGCATTGGCAACTTGACTATGCTAAAGCTCGGCACCCTGCAGTGGACAATAGAACAAAATGGAGGTAACGCATGTCAAGGATGGGGTTTGACCGTAGGACTGGATTAGTCTACGAAGGCCTAGAAGGCCCAACGAGCCCCGTCTGGCCTACGCCGATTTTGGTTCAAGCCACTTTGATCGAGAGTCCGGCCGACCTACTAAGTCTTCCTGGAGATTTCGACAACTCGCCGTTTCACTCCATGTTTGTTGACCAGTCGTTTGATCCTGCGAGCCGAATTCGGCGAGGCCGACTCTTCCAAAAATTCGGGGGCATCGGTTGGGAGTCCGTTCGAGTAGAAGCTCATCCGGCTCTCAACTCTGACATGCTAAAGGCTGCTAATGGCAACGGCCGAGTTAGTAAAGAGCTTAGCGTGTTCATGGAGTGCACTTCCTTAATACAAAAGCAAAATCGTGGGGAAGGCATGCAGCTGGCCTTAGGCCAGCGTGACAGTTATTCGTTGTGGCGAATCCTCCAGACCGAGCGCATCGCCACTGGTGACGTTCTGGTGACATTACGTGCTGAATCCGCGTTTGGCATACTTCCGCAACTCGATAAGTCAAAAATTCACCCGGGATGCGTTAGAGGTGTCGAGGCTGCGCTTGAACGTGTTCTCAGTTCTGCCTACCGTGAGCTTCCGCAATCCGTGGTTGACCAATGCCGTAATGCTGCTGTGATGGTCATCTCGCGCTGGATGCATGTTGAAACGGGGGATGCAGACCCCATTGAGCAGGATTTAGGGCATTGGATTAGAGCTGTGAAAGTAAAGTTTGGTGAGCAAGAAATGGTGGCGCTCCGCTCGGCACTTGAAGCGATCAACCGCCTGCATCCAAGAGGTAAGGACAACGAGGCAAATAAGCATCAGCTGCGCCAGGTGGAAGAGGCAGATGCAGAATTCGCTGTGCATGCGTTAGGCTTCATCCTTCGCGAAGTGAAGTGGGCTGTTTAGCACGGGGGGCGGCAATAGAAGCTGCGGCGAGCCGCACCTTTCTCACATTTCGGCTGCCACCATGCATGACAGGATGAAAAATTTAGGTAGAAGATATAGCTTGATAATCACGCGAATGCTGCCTAGAGTAATAAACAGAAATAAGCTGGCGCAATGCCCGCTTGTAGCCTTAACACGATGAGCCAGTAATAGTCTTGGTAACCGCCTGCTCGGTTGGGTCCCTATTTTTGAGAGGGTACAACTAGAGGAGTAGGTGATGACACAGGTCTGTTTATGGGCAAATCTGAGGGAATCGGCAATACGCGATCAACCTTGCTTGATGCTGCCTCTAGTCAAGCGAGACGGTTTTCACACCCATGGCAAACAGACAAGCAAGCAGGAATGCACCGCTAAACCTCTTGCGATTAACCTTTCGGTTTATCTGATCGGGCGACTCGTCAATTCCCAGCTCCTCAAGCATCCGAGAAAGCTGTTTGTATCGGATGCCACGCCGCATCATCTCGATTTCTATCAACTCCTTCGCAGCCTGCTCCCATGCCTCGTAAGACTGGGGCAGCTCGCCACTCCTGTGTGGCAATCTATTCATTACTCTCCCTCGGCCTCCAAGTGGCCCCTGCTTTTCTCGTGCCGGTATTTTCGCACAACCTTTTTCGGTCGTATACGACTGACTCAAAACTGGTCGCACTACATGGCTTTAACAAGACTTTTTTTTGAGAACCATTTGCCAATCCGATCTTCACATCCTACCTCCCTGACCCAACACGGTAACGGTGAGTTTTTAGCCGAGCATGAGGCCCCCCATGCTTCGAGTTTCGGAGGCCCGAATTGAAAACCTCGCCATCCTATGGCGTCCGCAGCCGCCAGACCGCTGTGAACGCCGGTGTCCGTCTTACCGCCAGGACCTACGGTAAGGCGCGCATCGGCACCTTTGCCGAAAAAGCTGCCGGCCATATCACCCTTGACTCTGACGCAGAGCGCTTGGTAGCTCACATTCTCAGCATTGACCCGCGCGTGCGCTCCTTCAAACAACAGCCTTTCACCGTCGACCTGGTCGGCCAGCGACTTTTGTCCACTCGGGAAGAAGTATCTGATGCACGTAAACAGCGTGGTGGCCGCCGCGGGGAGTCAGAGTACACCCCAGACTTCGCTACAGTACAGATTGACGGTTTGCAACGCGCCTATGAAGTCAAACTTCAGGGCTACGAAGGTGATAACGACTACTGGACGAAGGTCGAACGCGCACGGGAAATCATGGACGCGTATTGCTATCCGCTATCCACGATAGTTGTGCCCTCGGACGAGCGGCACCCCATCATCGCCAATGCTCAACTGCTGAAGCCAGCATTAGCGCGTGCCCAGGACTACCTGACGCCGGACCTCATCGCCCGGGTCGAGCACTACAGCGAATCCGGCCCGGTACTACAAGGCGCACTGTGCATCGATCTCCAGATTTCGTCTGGCCTGATTCCTCTCCTTCTGGCTATCGGCGTGCTGCAAGCAGATTTGGCACACCACCACATCTGCGCCGCGCTTGAGCTGTCGGCCGCACATGGCGATCTGAGCCATCTGTGTCTGATTGAGGAGCTGCTTTCATGATCTCCGATCTGCGCCTCGGGGACAAGCTGGCGTTGCCTGGCAAACCAGGCAGCTATTGGGAAGTCCTGGACAGCCGCAGCCATGCCGGCACCATCCATATTTTCGACTCCGAGAAGCACGAATCCCGGTTTGTCGATGAAGCGAGCATCCGCGCCGGGATATCGACTGGTAGCTTAGTGCTGGATCGACATGGTGCGCCACGCGTCAGCATAGTGGCCCAGCACGATAACTCGACACTACAAGCCAAGGTCCTTTTGCTGCACAACGCACTGCGCCGGATCAATGACATCCAAGAGAAGCGCCATTTGTCGTTTGACGCAGCGATCCCTCTCGCTCGCGATTCCTACCTGCGTGAAAATGCCGGCGAGCCGGTGATCTGTGCGTTTCCATCCCGTGCAACCTTGTTCCGCGCTCGTAAAAATCAGCTGCTTGGTCTTCCGGTTCTCAAAGGCGACAAAAACAAAGGTAATGAGAAAGCTAGGTACTCGCCGGCCCTTGTAGCGTTCATCGAGGGCGTTGTCCAAAGTGAGTTCCTGGTTACCCAGTCCAAATGGACGGTCCTAGACCTGACCGAATACATCAACCGGAAAGCTCGCGCAAGCGGCCTACATGTTGCTAAGCATGATATCAGCCGGAAGTTCGTGGTCGCTGTTATTCATAGCCTGACCGTTGATGCCGAGTATGACCGAATGGACCCGCTCACCCGTGTCGCAGGCAAGTCGTTCGCGAAGAGGCGCATTCGGGCAGCATTCCCATTTGTCCGTATCGAGCAGGATGCACTGCACCTACCATTCGTAGTGCGCACTCCCCATGGCATCGCCAGAACCATCTATGTTGTGCTTGCGATTGATGTTTGTACTGGGTATCCCGTTGGTTGGCATTTTGTTATTGGTTCGCCGCGCGAAATGGATTCGCTGTCTTGCCTTGAAATGTACTTGACGCCAGCTAAGGCAGCCTTCTTCACGGAGATGGGCATCGCCCATGCAATGAATATCTACGGTACGCCTGCCCAGGTCATTTTTGACAATGGACCAGAGACCAAGGGCGGACGAATTGTCAACTTGCAGAAACTCGGGATGGACGTCAAGCACTGCAAAGCCAAGGAAGCGCAAGGCAAGCCATTTATCGAGCGACTGAACAGGTCGCTCAAGGAAGCACTGCAACGGCTCCCTGGCTGTACTCGCTTCGAAGGAAAAGACGGCGTGCGTGACCCGGAAGCGCTTGGCGATGAGTTGATGACCCTCAATGCGCTGGAGAAGTGGGTTGTCCGGTGGCTTTACGAGAGCTGGGTGAACACTCCCCTCGACCGCCTCCGCTGGGACGAACTGCTGGTCAAGTCAGTCCAGGGCAAAACGCCGCTTGAGCGCCTTACCTACCTGACCGAAAAGATGGGACATCCAATCACCATGCCACCACCACGCCAGCAATGGATGGCTGCGCTCTACGATCACAAAAGGTGTGCGCTAAGCGCCAAGACTGGCATCACGCTTGAGCACGGCTTCCGTTACAAGGGCGATGCCATGTCATATCTTTTAGCAAAGTATGGTGACCATGCCCAGCTCGATATCGTCTATAACCCCGATGATTTTCGCCAGGCGTACGTGTTCGAGGGAGAGAACCTTCCGCTGGTCACTCTGACCCACGAACATGTTCGTCCGACCACACCCGCATGGACCTTTACACAGGCTAAAGCCGAATTCGACTCGGGCATGGAAAACTGGGCAGTACCAGACGACAAGACGAAATTCTTGAACGATATTGACGATGCAGTTACCAAGAAGGGCAAGACGGGCAAAACACGTAGCAAGCGCGAGGAAGACAAGGCAACCGTGCGCCAGGCTAAAAACCAGTCAGCTGTCCAGCAAGCCGTCGACCGCCCGCTTTCATGGTCAGTGCCGTTTGGTCCAGAGCCTTCGACCAACCCACATTTACCACCTAAACCCCCTGAGCCTGCCACCGTCTCGTACGACGACGCACCACTGATGTCCATTGTAAACCGAACCACTGGAGAAAAACTGCTGTGACGCCAGCCCAAAAACTGCGCCGTGATATTGAGACCTGCGAGCTTCCGCATCCCATGTTCTTGGAGCACCTCTCTGCTCTTAAACGGCGTATCGATGATGCCCTTGCTGGATTTGCGCCCAAAATTGTTCGCGTACCAGGTCCGAGCGGTGTGGGGAAATCGTCTCTTATTGCCACGCTATCGCGGGATTACCCTGAAAACCGTGTCGATGGACGGCGCCATGTTCCGGTACTTGTTGTAGAGGTTCCTCAATCCGCAACAGCCAAGTTGCTTCCAAAGAGTGTGCTGCGCTCGTTGGGAATCCAGGTACCAGCCAGCATGACGGCCGGAGCGCTGTCCGATCTGATGGTGGCGCAGTTGCGTCTAGCTGGCACACGTGTGGTGATCTTTGACGAGATATCACACCTTGTTGATGAAGGGTCGCGTGTTCCACCGCGCGCTGCTAGTGACTGGCTCAAGACTCTGGCCGACACACTCAACCTGACGCTGATTCTCTTCGGCATACCTCGACTCGAGCGACTCTTTTCAGCCAATGAACAGCTCCGCCGTAGGGCCTGTCCAGCACGCAATTTTTTGCCTTACGACGCGAGTGATGCACATGAGATGACGGCCTATTTCTCATGCGTTGCAAATTATGCACGCTTATTTGCTGCGGCAGGCTATCCCATTGCCGTGAGCAGCCGCGCATTGACGCAACAGAGCTATCTCCTATCCGGGGGGCTGATCGGGGTACTTGCTGATTTCATGCGAGAGTTGGCTCGCTCCATGGTGAACGAGGCGCCGCGCCCAATCACATACGCAGACTGTCAGACAGCACTCGAAGACGTCAGCCACGCAGGGTCACCACACAAACTAGCTTTCCAGGATTCCGGCATCGAGAGCCTGGACGTAGAACCCGCAGCCCTAAAGCAGGCATACGTCCATGTTCTAACCAGCAATTCTGCATCCATACCAGTTCGTAAAAAGTCAGGAACTAAGCCATGAGCCTCATCGTTACCCCCCATCCTCGGAATGGCGAATCCGGAATGGGATTCTACCGCCGCCTCGCCTCCGATAATTCGCTTTTGAACTGGCGTAATCTGACACAAACCGCAGGTGTCGAGCGCAATCGCCGTGCATTGCTGATGCGCACAGTAGATGTCGCACGTAACCTTGGCCTGGAACCAGCGTGGACGGAATCTGCCAAGCAGAAGGAGGACCTCTGCCGTGCCTGGGGCCAATTGCACCGTGCACAATCTGATGCTGTATGCCCTGCATGCCTGATCGAATCGCCATACCTCCGGCATCATTGGGAACACACTTATGTCACTGCATGTCCCGAGCATCGCATACAACTTATCGACCACTGCAACGCCTGCGGCAATCACTTGTCGACGGAGCGCATGTACATTGGACTGTGCTCGTGTGGCCACGACTTGGGCAAGCTGCCTCGTGTAGAGGCAACCCGTGCGCAGTTGTGGTTGTCGGCGCTTATTGCGGAAAGCAGTAACCAGCATGTCCGCATAAAGCCGGTTTTACACGACGTGGACGTCAGCGTCTTGGTGAAAGTCATCCGGACCCTCTGTCTGTATGCCGATCCAAACCAGCCAGGATTGCCACGCCTGGCAGCCCTGCCGAAATCCGTCGCCGATGCGATCCAATTTCATGCACCGCTTGAAGCCCTTTTAGCTGACTGGCCGACGGGATTTCGGACCCATGTCGAGCAGCGAATTGCCGCCGGACGCAAAGATGCTCGCACATTGAATACGCTATTGGGCGATTGGTATATCAGCCTTCGCAAGCTCTGCCAGGGAACACCGCTTGAACCACTCCTGCAGATCATCATCGACGTCGCGGCCGAGAAGTCCGATTGCGTGCTGGGGCTAGATTCCGCCAGGGACATGGCCGTGGATGCGAGCGGATACATGCGGGCACCCGATGCCGCGAAAGCCTTCGGGGTCAGCGTTTCTCGACTTCACGACTCACTTCAGGCCGGTGAGTGCGAGCACCGCACACGACGTACCGGCACTCGTGGCCAGGTGTATGAAATCCCATGTACTGAGGTTGAGCGCATCCAACAACAACGCGAAGGATGGATTTCCGACGCCGCTGCCTGTGAACTCGCATGCGTTTCCCCTGCCGTGCTTGAACGTATGAAGGCGGCCGGCGTTATCCGGTCAGACATCCGCTGGCGCGAAGACCTCATGAAAGGTGGTCCGGTCGCACGTCAATCATTGCTGGATTTGCATGCCTATGTGGTCGAGTTGGCTGAACCCACTGCGGCTAACGAGGATGCTGCAATCACCTGGGCGGAACTGACCAGCCGTCGTATGGGTGAGAAGCAGGCCATCGAGTCATTGATGATGGCGATTGCGAATGGCAAAGTGAAAGCCATCACGCACACTCGAACGCTGGGTGAGATGTCCTTCCTGAGGTCGGATGTGTCGCAATACTTCGGCGCACCATTACTCGAAGCCGGCATGTCAATTCAGCAACTGGCCAAAGCGACAGGCTGGAAATGGGAATCCATTTCACACTGGATGGATGAGGGCCTGCTGGAGTCGGAGTCGATTCAACGTCGTGGACAACCATGCCGTGTGGTGCTGCCACATCAACTGCTGGCATTCCGCCAGAGCTACATCCCGCTGGCCGACCTTGCGCGAGCCATGGACAAGAAGGCCTCAGCATTGTCTCGCTTACTGCCAGGCATAGAACTGGTCGGCGCAAAGCCGTTACCTGACGGTGCCATGCGCGGAGGGCTAATCCGAATGGCCGATCTCGGCCGGCTGGCAGTGCTCGGCGCGAGGGCTGGCACCGATCTGTTCGTACCCGCACCCTAATTTGGGGCCATCCTGAGTATTCTCATCAATCCAGATAGCGATTGTCACCCGCAAGCCGGGTACCGAACGGCATGGCAACCGGGACACCGGCTCCGCTATCTGGAAATCGAATTGCATGATGGCATAAGCGAGCGAAGGCCCGCATACGCCCTGAGCAGACTGGTGAGTCAAGACTTTTAGAAATGGCTAATGTTTAACGATTGCGCATTTGACGCGTTCAGACTGTTGCAGTCCTTTAATGATTTCATCTTCATCGCGAATGAACCCGATATCATAGATGAGAAACCATACGCGTTCATAAACAGTCGAGTATGCCACGATATCCGCATTCATTTCATCAATGATTTCAGCAAGTTTGCCCTGGCGATTGCAAAGCTTTACTTCTAAAACCATATGCTCATTTTTAAATACGAAATCGGGGACTGACTCTTTTCCAGCATGCTTCACACGCCCTGTTTCACGGTCATAGGCGAGTCCCTTCTGCATGCCTTTTCCAATCAATAAACTTTCAATCGCATTTTGAACCACTTTCTCCTGTTCTGGCTCAAAAAATAGGGCCTTACGAAGATTAGATTTTAAGAAATTCAAAATATTATCTGCTTCGACTTCATCCAACCCGCCGCTCGCCTCAATAAAAGCACGAAGAATCAAGAGATTTGTGTAGACCTCATCATAATATATACGCTGTTGAATGGTGACAGAATCGAACGCACTTGGAATTTTCGTCAAATCATAAAAATCCACTGGCGGAGCTAATTTCATAACCGCTTGAGTATCGGTCGCCAATTCATTGTATTTTCGCATAAACGTCTTAAAGCTCGAATGAAGCCATACATCATCCGTCCTCGAGTTTCGAGAGGCATCCATTGCGCTTTGAAGTGCAACGCACCGGTTCCGAAGTTCCTGCATTTTAGATTGAGTCATCGGGAGAAGGTAGATTAATAGTTTTAACCAATGCCCGTAGTATTAGCCCTATTGTGGAGCTCAAATTGGACATCTGTTTTTTAGGCCTGATGTTCTCTCAACTCGAAAGGTCAAACCGGCTTATAAATTCTTCAAATGTTTCCGCTACACGTATCGCACAATCAGGTTCCATTCCAATCATCGGCAACATGAAGACGGCACCACTGGAATCGAACACAAGCAACTCTCCACCGCCATCGCCTCCGAAGGCTACAAACCCTGGGGCGTATATTTCTATTTCAACATCCGAATTGCTTTTTGGAATTTCATCAAGAGCCCAAAGAACTACATAGCCAGGTTCGGCATCATCAGAGGTAAAGCATTCAAACGGTCCTTTAGCATTGATGTAATCAACATGGGCAGACGGAAGAGACGGCAGCAAGATAACCTCTTTTTAAAATCGTTTCATCACAACGGCGGCGCCTGGCCGTTATGAGTCAAAAACTCACCCTCGCCACCGTTTAAAATAGCGCGCGCTCAACCACAATACCACCGGAAAGCTCAGCAACCAAAATATCAGTGCAAGGTACGCGCGAGAATTTGCAGCGACAGCCGACCATACGGTGCACGTGATGACGATCCAAACGGTTATCTCCGTTACCACTACTGGTAACCACAGCGCTCGATTGCCCTTGCCTGCGATAGCGAAGGAGACCCCAACAATGAACAATGCAACAAGCGCTATACTCGTAATGGCCAAGACGTAAATGAACATGTTTTTTGATTCGGCGAGGGGGTAAATGTAATCATCCGCTGCTGGCCGGACCCGGGCCATCATACGCCAGCATTGCCTAACAACCAACGAAGACGAAACGGATGGTCGCGCGACGACTGCTATCGATCCAAATCGCCCCACAGCGGACAATCGAAGTGAAAGGTGGACCAGTAGCTATGCAGTAATCGCAGTCGGTGGCAGCACAGCCAGCATGTCCTCAGTCAAAATTGCACGCCTCGGCAAGATATTGCTCGCCACTACGTTTTCTACAGTCGCAGCTGGGTCGGAGACGAAGAACGTCAGCACCAGACCGCGCCTGGCACGCGTACAGCATACATACAACAGCCGCAGCGTTCGACTCCAAGTGTTCTCGTCACCGCCTTGGGTCCGCGCATGATCTGCCGCACGAGCCTCAGCGCTAGCGAAGACCCTCTCGTAATTGTATGTTCTGTAGTCACTCTCCTCTTCGTCCATCACCACGATGACGCGGTCGAACTGGGCGCCCTTTACGCCGTGCTGCGTAGCATAGGGAGAGCCCTCTGAGACATATCGTTCATAGGGGCACAGCTCTTGTGCGGAGCACTTGAAGAACTTGGCCATTGCCGAGTCCGAGGCTCGCCCTTCGGTGGGAGCCGCATCAGCGGCCTCGGGCTCTTGAGCAACGTCTCCGACGAAGCCAAGCAATCGCTCATAACGCTCGTCGAACTCAAACAAGCCAGAGTCGCGGAGATGGATGGCTACGTCACCAACAGTGGTATCGGCGTTGTCCAGCATGGCGACGAGTGTTAAGACAGCTGCGTGCAGCTCACGCAATACGCCTGCAGCACGGCGGCCAGTTAGGGCAGCCGGCGTCAACCGTGGGCTAAACTCTCGAAGCAGGTTCATCGCTGCGAACTCATTGCCGACGGTCATCGCTGCAATGATTGGCAGCGCAAAGCTGAGGAACGGTCGAACAGGCCAGCCGGTACCGTCCTGCATCCCCTGCTTCATAGCATCCGACGTCTTGTCGTTCAGCGCCGAGTAGATGCCTCCGAAGCCAAGCCGCTTTGCGGCCATGCGGTGCACGATGACAAGAATCTTGACCGCAAGGTCAGGAGTCGTCCAGCCTTCGTCGCCATCCGCCGCCGCGCACCACGCTCGAACCCTTGCCAAGGTCTCAGTCCGGTTCAGCGTGTTCGGGAGCACGAACATCCGGGCCGAGCCGTGCACGAGCTTGAGCTCTCCGTCAACCCTCTCGTGTAGGCCACGGACTTGCTGCATGCCGTCACCCTGCGCACGTACAGCATTGGCGACGTCCAGGATTTGTTTGGCGCAGCGAAAGTTTTCCGGTTTTGTGATGGCCCCCCAATGGTCTTCGCGCGGGATTTCGCCTCCCCCTCTCATGAAGATAGACTGCATCGGATCGCCAAAAAACCCAAGGCAAAACTTGCCTCGCATCTGGGCTTCCACTTCCTTGAAGGACTTGACCACACCCGGGAACGTGTCTTGACTCTCGTCAATGAACACAAACGGATAGTTCAGCGCCACGACCTTTCGGAAAAGAGGGCGGTTTTGGAGCAAAAAATCTGCAAGCTGAAGAATGTCCTCGTGGCCGAGAATGCCTTTTGCGTAATCACTGCCGACGCCGTAGTTGAATGTCTTGACGCCGTCCAGAGTTCCCAGGGTTAGGGCATGGCGTTCCTGGTCGGCCTTGTTCCTATCGCGAGTGGTTTGCCAAACACGCGAGCCGTAGTTCTTGAACTCTTCTTCTAGCTCCGATATCCGCCTCCGGATGTCGTTCATCAGCCAAACCTTGATGTCGGCCTGAAACGTCTTAGCAATGGCCCAGTAGAAACTGTGGATGGTGGAGACATGGACCAGCGGGGCGGCGTTGACGTCCGCACGGATTTCATTGGCGGCGAGCTCTGTATAGGTGATACACGCGACTTTCTGCTTTTTTGCCCGCATACCGGCGCCGTGCTCCGACATCACCCAGTCCAGCGCTTTGATGAGGGAGGTGGTCTTGCCGGAACCTGCGCCGGCACGAACCACGAATGGCTGCGGCGGAGTCGCGGTAATGCACGCATGGATCGCGCGGTCGGCGTCGGTATCCGGGCTATCGACTCGCCTGTTCATGCCGTGTGCTCCGTGCCAATAATGACAGAGACAGTGTCCGCCGCCGTCGGCTTAATCGTCGCAGCTTCGGTGGCGACGGCCGCATCCGCCTCAAGCTCATGGGCCACTTTCGCTTCGAGCCAGACTAACCCCTCGGCGATGTATGCGGGGACCTTCCAGCCATTAAGCGGCCCACTGGCGAGAACCTCTAGCGCAAAGCGGGTTTTGTCGAAGTTTTTGCCGGCTACTCTGTCATGCAACTTCTCGGCCAGTTCCTCGGGACTGCTTGGGGCGCGCTTTAGCTTAAGGCCGAGCGCCCGGTTCGCCTCAGCCTGACACCAGTTGGAATTCTCAAGACCAAATGCTTCCTCAAGCGTGCGACCACAGAGCAGTGCAGTCTCCGAACCCACCGTCACCGAAACCTTGGTCTGATAGGCCACTCGGACCGCAGCCGTTGAACCTTCGGCCAGCGACAACGTCTTCTGCTCCGCCGTAACCTCCCAGAGCTCGGCCACCGAGCGCTTCTTAGGAATCCAGCTGATGAGGGTTTGGTTAGAGGTGACGGCACCTTCCATGTGCGCATGGCAGGTGCTGCCGTACTTCTTGGACTTCTGCTTGCCGCTCGGTTGTGTCGCGTCGTCGTCCTCGAGCTCGAAGGCTTTTAAATCGTCCTCATCCACGGCGTCGCCAGCGTCGGCGGTTTGCGCGGCAGCCTTCTCGTCATCCGGTTTTACGGTCACGCTGTCAAGGTCTGTAACGACCAGCGTCGTGAGCCCAACGAAGGCGATGAGTTCCTGAAAGCGATGCGCAAACGCGCCACCAACCTCAAGAATGGTCAAAGCCGAAGATCGGAGGCGCTTGGCAGCCGACTCAATCATGGCAGGCAAGAGCAGGCGCTCGACGTTCCCTTCCACCAAGATGACTGCATCGGAAAAGAAGAGATCGCAGTGCGTCAGCTTCAGATACCGCTGTAGGAACTCGCGCGCTGGAGCGTCGGCCTCGCCCGTCTTGAAAAGGGACAGATTCCGCACGTCCGTGTGATGGGCCAGTTGGTCGCTAACGCGACGGAAGTAACGGATGGGAGAGAATCCGCGCTCATAAAGGATGTGCGGGGAATGCGTGGTGACGACAAGCTGCGTGTGGAAAAAAGTCGCGTGGTCGTTGGCATCCTCAAGTATGCGCAAAACGTTCCTGATGAAAACCTGCTGAACCTGCGCGTGCAGATGAGCCTCTGGCTCTTCAATGAAGACTAAATGGAGCGGCGCCCGTTTGTCTTCCTCGGCTTTCCACTGTTCATGCAGGTCGAGAAGTTCAACCACCATGTAGACCAAGTTCTTGAACCCCAGGCCGTTGTAGGTGTCGGGCAGCTGAGCGGTGACTGCCCCCGGAACCACGTAGTGAACCTTGGCGTTTTGCCCCAGTACAGCGGTCGGGTCCAAGTCCGCTCGAATCACGATCTCAGGATTGTTCACACCTGGATAGCCGAGCTTCGCCAGACGTTTAAGGGTGTCACTGAAGACTTCCTCTAGGTGGAAGTTCAGTTGTTTCTCAGAGGTGTCGAGCGCTTTGAGAGCTGCATGGTCGTCACCACGCTTCTCCAGATTGCGGTGATAGAAACGGCTGAGGCGTCGCGAAAGACTCTCGGCGCGATCAGAACCACCGGCATCGGGGTCATCAAGGTGCCGCTGCGCGCGCAGGAAGTCCACTCTCAACAGCGACTTGAGAATGGCCGCGCCGCCGGGCTCCTTGCCAAGAGGAAGCGGCTCGTAGTCGGCCTCCTTTGCCTGATAGCCGATAAAGGCACGCTCATCAAGCACATAGTATCGGAAGGTGTATTCCTTGCTCAGTTCCTTGGTGAGGTACTTCGTCAGGCTTTCTGGCCAGGGCTTGTACTCGCTGGCCTCTGCTCTCGCCTCAGCTTCCGCGCCCGCTTCGGTGCCAGGTTCACTATCTGCCGTGGGCTTTGACGCTAGCGCGATTGCCGCGTGATTGGCCCTTTCATGCAGTTCACGAAATCGCCGGACGAGCTCGTAGGCATCGCGGGGCTCGAACGCCACACGAATTCCGACGCACTTGCCATCCCACTCAGTGCTGGGAAGCAGCGACATCGCGGTGGCGAGGTCATCTTCGCCAACACGGAACCAGAGGTCCAAGAGGATGGACGGCAACCTCTTGGGCTCTTCATCTTCCCCTGAGGCCGTACTCCCGATGGCGTCAATTTCGCCCCATAGCGCTGCGCTGAAGTCGAAGAGCTCAAACTTTTTCGCGTCGCCCCGTAGCATTGAGTAGAGCCCTTGGACGGCAGACGTCTTCCCACTGTTGTTGGCACCCACGAAAATGGAAATCTCGTCATCGAGTTCGATGACAACGTCCCGCAAGCGGCGGTAGTTCTGCAACCGGTACGCCTGCAGTTTCATTATCTACTCCCTTTAGGTTATATTCACGGGACTCAGCGTACCGCGGCGAATGGCATCGTACTGATAGGCAAAGGTGCTCCCGCCGCCTCGAAGTATTCAGACGACGATCAGTCGTCAACCTCGAGGTCTCCGTCACGCGGCTGGCGGAGATATCCCATGCGGCCGGGGATCACATCTGGTGCTTTCATTACACCTGTCCGGTTCAACAATGGCGTTAGACTGGCGGTCGCAAGTGATTTGGTCAGCTCCGACATGCTGAACGCAGAGTCCGCTTCTGCCGGTTGAAGTCAACAATAGCAAATTTTCCACATGGAAAACTCACGCATTGTCACACTGGGCGCGAACGTCTGCTTGTCGCTGATCCAAATGCTGGACAATGCTGATGGGAGAACTTAGTCAGGAAGGTATCTGGCGGCTGAGTATCGGCGTGTGTAAAAGGGATATCTCACCAGATGCCTCCCGAAATCCCACAAGATGGTTCTCACTTTAAGTAAGGTCTTGATTTGTAAGGCCCAGAAATCTCAAGTTATGGGTTCTGCTACACGCTGGGATGATTTGCTACAAGCCTCTGCCCCTGAGCGGCTCGATATCTACAAAGAAATGCTGTTGAGCTACGGCTTGCACGGCCGTGGCGCAGTCCAGCAAATCTACGCCAACGCCAACACGTTCATTACCAAACCGGCTACCCTGAGCAAGTTAGTCACAGACATCGACGCTCTCGATTGGTACAGCGTGCAGCGCGATGATCTCGGCGACCTTTATGAAGACCTGCTGGAGCGCAACGCCACCGAAAAGAAAAGTGGCGCCGGCCAATACTTCACGCCTCGCCATTTGATCGACAGCATCGTGGCACTAATGAAGCCCCAGTTCGGCGACGTGATCCAGGACCCAGCCGCTGGCACCTGCGGCTTCCCGATCGCGGCTAACAACTATTTACGCCAGAACAACGATTTCGACAGCTTGAGTGAGGAGGCCCAGCGCCGTTATCGAAATAACACCTTCTTCTGCATGGAGCTGGTACAGGATACTCATCGCCTGGCGCTGATGAACATGCTGCTGCATGGCATCGAAGGCGGCGTGATTTATGGCGACACCCTCAGTGATGACCACCAAAACCTTCCCCCGGCCACGCTGATTCTTTCTAATCCACCGTTTGGCACCAAGAAAGGTGGCGGTCTACCCAGCCGCAAAGACTTGACTTTTGAAACCAGCAACAAGCAGTTTGCCTTCTTGCAACACATCTACCGTAATTTGGCCCCGGGCGGGCGGGCCGCAGTAGTGCTGCCTGACAATGTACTGTTTGAAAGCAATGTAGGTACCAGTATTCGCCGTGATCTAATGGACAAGTGCAATCTGCACACAATTCTAAGACTGCCCACTGGCATCTTCTATGCCCAGGGTGTCAAGACCAATGTGCTCTTTTTCACCAAAGGAGAGAAAACAGACAAAGGGAACACCAAAGACGTGTGGGTGTATGACATGCGCGCCAACATGCCTCAGTTCGGTAAGCGCACCCCCTTCACGCGCGACTACTTCCGCACCCCGGTCGATGCCCCTAAAGAGGTGCCGCGTGATAAGTTTGAAGACGTATTCGGCGCAGACCCAAAAGGTGGCATCACGGCCATGTCCCAGCGCGTAGACACGGGCGAAGCCGGGCGCTGGCGCAAGTTCACCCGCCAGGAGATTGCCGTGCGTGGTGACAACCTAGACCTAGCTTGGCTAAAAGACGACAACATTGACACGGCCCAACAGCAACGCGAAGAACCGGCCATGCTGGCCTGCTTGGCCATGCGCGAAATGAATGCCGCACTTGCCGACCTGCGGGCCTTGGTCGAAGCCCTTGGCGAAGACCCCGACGCAGAACTGGATGACCTGCTGCTATACAACACGGCGGCTGGAGAGGCCCCTGATACGCGAGAAGGCCCCTCCGCATGAGCCAACTGCCTCGTTTGCCTGCGGCATCGGCCGAACACGCCACAGGCCCAGCGCCCTGCACACTAAACTGTGCCTCCTCATTGCAAGCAGCCGCCAACGTTTCGCTGGCGCGGTGTGCGGTTTTAGTGGGGAGTGGAAATGAGTGATACAAGACTCACGCCTCAGCAGCTGCCGTCAACTTGGAGCATCACGACACTTGGCACCGTCGTCAAGTATGGGGAGACGATCAAGGCCGAGCCTTCAGATATGAAGCCTGACAATTGGGTGCTGGAATTGGAAGACCTTGAGAAGGACAGTTCACGACTTTTGGGACGTTGGACCTTTGCCGAGCGTCAGTCCAAAAGCACCAAAAATCGCTTTGAGGCAGGTGATGTCCTTTATGGAAAGCTGCGCCCCTATCTCAACAAAGTGATCATTGCAGACCGCCCAGGTTTTTGCACAACCGAGATCATTCCCATTAAGTGCGATGAGCATCTAGATACCCGTTATTTGTTCCATTGGCTGAAGCATCCTGCATTCTTAAACTATGTCGACGCCGAGAGTCATGGCATGAACATGCCGCGCCTAGGCACAGAGGCTGGGCGTGCCGCACCATTCATATTGGCGCCGCGCGCGGAACAAATCCGCATTGCCGACCAACTAGATACCCTGCTCACCCGTGTCCACGCCTGCAACGACCGCCTTGATGCCATCCCGGGCATCCTCAAGCGATTTCGGCAGGCGGTGTTTGACTCAGCGACAACAGGGGGGCTCACACAAAGCTGGAGAGAATCAAGCATCGCAGGTGGGAGTAAAAAATTGGCGACTCCAGAATGGGCAAGACTCAAAGGACTTCATGAATTACCCGAAGGTTGGCGTTGGGCACGGTTTTCTGAGTTCATGTTACACATGAGGAGCGGGACATCCGCCGTGCCTAGTGGAGGCCTGAGCGCATATCCTGTTTTACGCTCAAGCAGCGTGCGCCCGCTTGAAATTGATTTTAACGATGTTCGTTATCTGCCAAATTTGGACAAAGTGCGTGCGGACGATTTGCTCAGAGACGGGGATGTTCTCTTCACACGTTTGAGTGGAAGTCTGGACTACGTAGCCAACTGCGCTGTTGTACGAGGTCTAGGTAATCGGCAGATTTACTACCCTGATCGGCTGTTTCGGGCCAAACTCACCAGCCCTGAGCAAGGCTCGTATTTTGAGCTATGCTTCTCCAGCCCCTTGCTAAGAGAGCATTTGACCGTAGAGGCTAAATCGACAGCTGGGCATCAGCGTATTTCCATGGGAGCCGTCACTGAGTTCCCGATTCCGCTGCCTCCTCAGAATGAGCAGCAAGAAATCATTCGGCAAGTCGAGATACTTTTTGCCATCGCTGACCGCATTGAGGCGCGCTACACAGCCATGCGCGCTCATGCTAAGCGTCTAGCCCCCCAACTACTGGTTAAAGCCTTCCGTGGTGAGCTGGTGGAGCAAGACCCAAGTGACGAGCCAGCCAGTGTCTTGCTGGCCCGCGTCGCTGCTCAGCGTTCCTCGCCCACCCATCAGCCGAAAAAGCGAACGACAAGGCAACCCCGAGCCACAAGAGAACCGAAAGAAGCCGCCGCCATGACCAAAAGCCGACAAGATGACGACGTAAAAGACAAGCCTTACCTCGCAGGCCACCTTCGCCGCATGGGTGCATCCGCTACGGCAGAGGCCTTATTTAAAGTGGCCGAGTTACCTGTGGCCGATTTTTATAAGCAACTGGTTTGGGAGGTGGCCCAAGGCTACGTCAAAGACAACCAAACTTCCCTGGAGCCAAGCCATGCGGCTGGATAAGGTATACATCGACGGCTTCAAAAACTTGAAGCAACTGGAGGTGAACTTTGATGAAAGCCACCTCACGACGGTACTCATCGGCCAGAACGGTGCCGGAAAATCCAACCTGATTGAGGCAATCACGCAAGTGTTCCGATGGGTGGATTTGCGCCGCAATGAGCCGCGTTTTCACTACCGGGTAGATTACCGCATTCAGCCAAATAACCTCGATTTGTTTGAGCACGTCCATATTACGTTGAGCAATGTACCCGGCGAGCCGGCTATCCGCGTCGATGACCGCGAGATCAAACGCACGGAGTTTGAAAAGCGCAAGACGGAATGGTTTCCGGACCTGGTTTTCGGGTATTACTCGGGCGGCAGTCGTCGTTTGGAATCGCTGTTTGACAGCCATCAGCGTCGATATTATGACGCCATCAAGCTGGAAGACAACGCTGAAAAGGTTTCAGAAGCGCAAGCGGCCCGACGCTTATTCTACTGCCGCCCAATTCATGGTGTTTTAGCATTGACGGCGCTGTTTTCGTTCCCTGACGCCAAGGTGACTCAGGAGCTGTCAAGCAAGCTGGGAATCACTGGCTTCCACTCGATCTTGAACCTGTTTCGTGAGCCATGGTTCGCGAAAGGTAAGAAGGCCCTCGCTGAGGATCTGTGGGGGGCCGGTGGACCAGCGGGGCGTACAGCCATGAGTCTAAATGAATTAGCGTTCCATCCTCTGGCCTTAGAGGGCAATGCAATCGATGACTACCGCGACAAGAAACAATCAGAGCCTCAGTATGCAGCCTTCTTACACTCGCTTGCAACGTTGCAGAAGTTTGCGCAAGGCTTTGCCAATGAGCGCGAGATGTTCTATGCCTTGGAGGCTATGGACATCTCCGATCTGATTCGGGAAGTCCTTCTTTGGGTAACCCGGAGTAACGATGCAAGCGGTGATGTGGGCTTTGCTGACCTGTCAGACGGTGAGCGACAGCTTTTGATGGTGCTTGGTCTGATTCGCGTCTCACGTGGCAAGCGCGCGCTCTTCCTACTGGATGAACCCGACACCCATCTCAACCCGCATTGGCAGCACAGCTACCTGAAACTGATTGAGGACTGGACCGGGATTGCGGCGGATAAGGACAAGTGCCACATCATCCTCACTTCACACAATCCATTGACGATCTCTGCTTTAACTCGTGCCGAAGTACGGATAATCACGCAAGGTGCAGAAGGGATGGTGACGGCGTCAGCCCCTTACGCAGATCCGAAGGGCATGGGCTTCACGGCGACTCTAACAGAAATATTTGGTCTACCTACAAGCCTCGACGTCGAAACTCAGCACATGGTCGACGAACGCAATGCTCTTGCGCAATTGATTGACAAGTCAGCAGCCCAAGAGAGACAGCTCATCTCCATCAACGACAAGCTAGCGCGACTTGGCTTCTTGTATGAAGATCGCGAGCCGTTGTATCAGGACTTCTTGCGTGCGTGGCATGACGTGCGATATGCAGATCGGCCACCGCTCACGCCAGAGCAGATCCGAGGTCGACATCTCGCTATGAAGTCGTTGATTCAGCACTTGATGACCAAGGAGGGTAATGCGTGATTTATGTGAAGCGAGACCCTACCCTGATTCCAGAGAAGGTGTTGAAGGTTGCCGAGCGGGCTCAGGCACAACTGGAGGCGCTCCCCTCAGTGGAGCGCAAGGATTTCATTGCCAAGAAGGCGCACGTATGGCGGGCTTTTACGCGGTACTTGTCCAAAATGTCGTATGGTAAGTGCTGGTACTCAGAAAGCAATGATCCTCAGTCATTCTTCGCTGTAGATCACTTTAGGCCAAAGGGAGAGGCCAAGCGAACTGAAGCCGACTCGGATGACGGTTACCCTTGGCTTGCGTTCTCTATCGAGAATTTCTGTTTGGCTGCGGGACGTTCGAACAGCATCAATAAGGACGAGGCTACTGACGAGACAGTTGGGAAAGGAAGCTGGTTCCCTCTATTGACCGCAGTCCCAAAAGCGCGCTGGGACGACCGCTGCGAGGTAGATGAACTCCCTGTTCTGCTTGACCCAACCAAGTTGGGCGATGTTGACCTGATCGATATCAATCCCGATGACGGACGTGCCATGCCGAGCATGGTTTGCATAGGAGACGTAAAGCGGTTACGCGCCAGCAAGTCAATCGAGCTCTACGGCCTGAACCTTGGTAATTTGATTACTGCGCGTAAGCGGGTCATGCGGGAGGTAGAGGATCACTATCAGAATCTTATGGAGTTGCTAGCTGAAGATCAGGACCGCCCAGCGATCAACCGTATCCAGGAGCAAATAAGGCGTGCGACTCGCAGCGACGCACCTTATGCGAGAGCTGCTCGTGCAAAACTATTACAGCTCCCTGCAGGTGCGTATTTCTGTGCCAAGCCTGAGGATCTACCAATGATTGCGTAAAGGCTAGACTGCCTGAGACCCGTTCTCAAAAGCGCCGAGACGGGATTTGAAATATGCCTCCGTTTCCTCGTCTAGAAAACACACGTAGCATCCCTTGATTCCTCTCGATAGCAGGACCCGGTAGGTATTTTGAAGAAGACGAACCAAGGCGGCGCCGGAACGTTTTACCGTTCCGTCGTAGTTTTTTGTCTTGTCGGCAAGCCAGGCGCCTGTGGCCGAGTCGTACCTCAAGTCGTTCCCGAAGATCACACCCGCATAGTCGAACTCAAAGCCCTGCGCCGTATATACGCAGCCTACCTGATCGATCCCGCCGGATTGGTAGGCCCAAAAATTGGACTTCGGAATTCCCTTCGCAAGTCGGCCTGCGTCGGGTTTGGCGTTCCAAGGGCGCGCGAATTCCGCGACAACCACGTCGTTCGGCAGAGTTCCGTCATCATTGGGATCGGACCATGGCCAGCAATACCCTGCCATCATCCTTGCAGAGTGTCCACTCGCGGCCTTTTCCCGTATAGCAAGGTCAAGCTCAGCGGGCGAGCGGAAAATACGGAAATCGAATTCGCTTCCGGGCGAATCGTCTACAGAAGCACTTCCTAATCCAAGGCTAGCGCTTACCCACCTGACGAACCGTTCCGAACCGTTGCACCTGAACTGGGCGGAAAGTTCGTACTCCTGAATAGTGCATCCAAGCTCCTGCGCCTGGGCGCGTATGTATTCGGCGGAACCAATCTCACCTGGCCTTACCACCTGGGCATCATCTATCAAGAAGACGCTCACGCGGCACGCACGGATGAGCTCTTCCAACTGGCTCATACCGGATTTCTTGGAGGCGGGAGTGAACCTGTTGCTGCTTACCTCGCGGATCCGATGCGCCTCGTCGGTGATGAGGACGTCTACGGCATCCGGTGGTGACTGCATATAATTGTTCGAATAGGTGAACAGGTCGGCCCCACGCGTTCCGATAATCTTCCGCATCGTTTCAGTAAACGCCTTGGAGCCGGTGACGTAGTGGGCTGAATAGCTACTCCTCAGCAAGGCAGCCACCAAGTTCATCGCGATGACTGATTTCCCAGTCCCAGGCCCGCCCTTCACGATGACTACCTGCTTGGTCCGGTTGTGGACGCCGTTTCTGAGTGCTGTGAAGACGCTGTCGAAAGCTACCTGTTGCTCGTCAAGTAGCAGGTAAGAGCGGTCGTTCTCTATGACTGCTGCGACGTGCTCCATGAGCCTCTTGCTCGGACGGTATCGCGATTGCTCGACGCGACTCAGCACAACCAGGCCATCGCCATGGCCCACGTGGCGTCGAATGAAATCCACGAAGTCGTCCACATCATCGGACGTGAACAGCGGGGACGCGGCTAGAAGGTCTGTGAATTTCCCGCTCCTGAGCGGATCGCTCCGCACAGTCAGGTAGTTGTGGAGATAGGCGCACGGGACCGCCAGCAAAGGCTGGGGATCGGCGTAGAACGCCTCATGGGAGTCCTCGAGATACTGCGCATACCGACGTGCCTGCTCGGAGGGATGGAGCAACTCACGTTCCCTCCCGTTTACAAACGAGATCACTTCGTTGGGCCCTTCCGCTTCCTTGCAAGTCTCCCATTGCTTTAGCTCGATGATAAGCGCCGCCGGCTGGCCGTCGGCCGCGAAGCCGCATAGAACGCAGTCAATCCGCTTAGACGTCTGTGGCAGCTTGTATTCGAGCAGGACACCCTGATCCACGAGTCCCGCCCGGCCCAGCACCATCGCCAAGGCCCGCAGCGAGTTCCTCCACGATTGAATCTCGCTGGGTCCCGGGGTATAGCCATGGGCTGATTCGAATCCCAGTCGCATCCTTTCGGTGATCTGGTTCCGCTCGCAGTCCTCAATAAAGTGCTTGGCGTGGCTGGCGTAAATGCGCATTGTCACTTCCCCTCGTAGGCCGTGTATTTTTTTGAGCTACCACGCGCTTCATCCGCAGGATATTTTCCAGCGTTTATGGCGATTTTTTCCGCAAGTGCTGCGCAGAGGTCCACATTCATCCTGTCCGCCAGCAAAAGCAGATATGCCAGTACGTCCGCCATCTCCAGACGCACCGCCGCACGGGCGCCGTCGGTCAACTCGTCCCCGTCGCCGGTAGCAAGCCATTGGAACGGCTCCAAGAGTTCCGCCGCTTCCACGCTTAGCGCAGTGGCCAGGTTCTTTGGCGTATGGAACTGCCCCCATTCCCGCTCGACAACAAAAGTGCGTAGCATGGTTCTTAGCGTTTCCAAATCGGGGCTCCTGGACTCCATTGCTTGCTCCTTGAAAGTAATTGCGCCGCATGCCTTAAATTGCCTCAGAAAAAGACATCAGACAAATGGTGGTGGACATGGCTTACATCCGGTCGTATGCTAAATTATAGTCAATTTCCTGTGAGAAAATTTTCTCAAGCTTGCTAGCAGAGGAATGCTTTTCGCCGTGCTTACAGAGGATATTCATGGGCAAGATAACCAATCCGGCCACGATCAGCAGCGAATTTAAGCTTTCGGAAGACGTGCTGGCGGAATTTGACGTCGTGAACGTATTGCTCGCTACGGACACTCTCCTGTTCATTGATCCGATGCTACTGGTATACAGCAAGCATCCAGAAATGCATGACGGGGCAATCGGCGAGTACACACAGCGATTCCGGACCATCATCAAACTTCTGGCAGGCTCAAAGCAGAAGGGAGACGCGGCTTGGAAAGGGGCGGAACGCCTCTTCAAGTTTTCGGAGATCAGCTGGACCTGCCTAGGGTACGGGACCTCGGTAAGGGGTTCCGGATTCGGACGTGACTTGGTCGCTTCGACGCTGGACACGGCCTCCCAGATCGTCAGACTGGGAGTCGAGGATGTTGACCTGTTCATGGCGCTGGCGTTGTTCGAGGAGGGAATCGGCCCGGACCGCATCAGTGACATGACCACCAACATCATCCTTAAAAGCCTGATCGCATTTACCGACAGGGTAAATGGCAGTCTGAAGATGCCCAGAAAGCCCTATGTCTTGGGCGGCATACACATGAACCTCATCTGCAATCCGTGCTCGGGAGATCCGCTCATTTTGGTTCCTCGAGACATCGTCCGCGCGCTGCCTATCGCCACAGACTGGAGTGATATCTCGCGAGTCGTAGCCGAAAACGACGCGCTCAGAGAAAGAGTGAACGGAAGCATCGGCGAAATATGGGCAACCATGACGAGGGCTCAGAAGGTGCAGATGAAGGACGCCGCGCTGGGGAGCGAGAAGGCGTTCGAAACGCTGCTGGCCATGCTGAGAGAAGTCGAACCGAAACCATATGACTTCGCCTGCGACAGGAACGGGGAGGCTTTCTGGATGCGCCTTCTGGAGTCGATACCGAACGAGTTCCCTTTCGATCTCGCGAAATACGCGAAGCTGAAACTAGACATTGACGCCGCCGAGGAAGTCGTCGGCAAAATCGTAGAGCAGTTCCAAGACTTGATAGAAAATAAAGGCCTTTGGAAAGAGCTATGGACCGAAGAAGGGAAGCCTAGGAAGGAAAAGGCGAGCCAGCGGCTGTTTTATGCCATCGCCTACGCCCACTGCAAAGCCAATAACCTGGACCTGACTCCGGAGGCGGATTCCGGAAACGGGCCCGTTGATTTCAAGGTTTCCAGCGGTTTCGCATCCAAAGTTGTGGTCGAGATAAAGCTATCCACCAATCCGGACGTGGTGCACGGCTACGCAAAGCAGCTGGAATTCTATAAAAAGGGCGAGGACACGGACCGCGCGGTCTTCCTACTCGTCGACATCGGCAAGTTGGGTAGAAAGCTGGACACCATTCAGCAGATCAGGACAGAGTTCATCGAGGAACACGGTCTCGCTTCACGAATCGCATACGTTAATGGAATGCCGAGGGCTTCGGCAAGCAAGCGCCAATAGCATGTTAAAGACTTGCTTTCGCTTGATCGCGAACGGGCAAGTAGTTAAATTGTTTTTTCGACTCGGGAGTAAAAGCGAGATCACAGACCGACGAACTCAGTGACAACATTCCGGTCTTTATCTATCACTCCAATACGCTTGCCCGAGACTGTCGCCTCATGGGCAACGTGATACAACGCGACTGCCCTGCGCAAAATCTGACTTTTGGTGGTCCCGTTTGCAGATGCCAAACGTTCCAACAAGTCATTCGCTTCAGGCGACATATCCAAGCTGAGTCTCACGGTTATAGGTCGCTTTTTCGCATCCATGGCTCTCTCCAATGTGTAATTTCCACACACATTTTACACATTTTTTCATTAAAAATTCTGCCTCTTGAGATTTTTTGTGCTGATTGATAATTTCAAATATCAATTAGTTATAAAAGTGGCTGTGCTTAGATTTTGGTGGGGTTGACCGTCAACCCTTTCCTCTTTTAAATCAAATACTTACATATTGACATAGCTGTTCATAGTGTCGTACTCTGCGATTCAACTGATCTATTTTGCGAACTTGCTATGAGCCCCTTCGCCCGCCAGCTTCACGAGATCCGGATGCGCCACGGCATCCGGCAAAATGACTTGGCAGAATTAATTGGCTACGATCAGACCTACATCTCGGCACTAGAGGTCGGTCTCAAGGGGCCGCCAACGATTGAATTCGTGGAAAAACTAGTCGCCACGCTGCCGCTTACATCTGCTGAAGAGGATGAGTTGCGCACTGCCGCCAAGGCCTCGGATCGCAAGCTGATACTAGAACCCGATGCTCATCCAGACGTTTACTGGATGCTCGACACACTTAGGCAGAAACTGGACGGCTTGCATCCCGCCCAGGCTCGGCTCATTCGAGAACTACTCAACCTGCCAGAAGTCGTTCTTCAGCAAGAAACTGAGCCATTGCAGCGACTGCGGCGCCGTAGAAATATGGAGGTCCAAATGTAAAAACGGATCAAACCTTTCGGCCTGACCCGCTTCACGGCTCTTGCGAACCGCCTTAGACAAGCCAAGTATCGCAATCCGCCACAGGCGCGTCAAGTCCTTTCATCCCTCGACTAATGAAAACTCTGGTTGTCTATGACCACCGGCTGGGGAATCTATTGCCTTAAAACAGGCATAGAGCGTATCGCCCAGTACGTCGAGGAGCGCATATTACTTATTGTGACTGGAGTTCGAGATGACGCACGTCATTTGGCAAGGTACCTGGAAGGGGCGAACGCCCAACGGCTTAGAACACCAACGCGCCAGAAGCATTGTCCGCCCCACTGGCGGAATTATGAGAGGCAAATTCCCAAGTCGCAAGACGGGGCGTATGGTTCACCACGAAGGAATGCTTGAATTAGATGCTATCTATCATTTCGAGACCTCTCCATTAGTAGCGCAATACACTGAGCAACCACAAACCGTCCACTACGCGGACGGCCCCACGCTACGAAGGTATACACCTGACTTCGAACTCAAGCTTGCGAATGGTGAATCTATTCTCGTCGAAGTTAAGCCGCATAAATTCGCCTATGAGCCTGACACAAAATCAAAGCTGGACAAGGTAACGAAACACTTTGAAAGAGAGCAGCGAAACTACGTAATCTTGACTGACAGGGTTCTTCAAATCGAACCTAGACTTAGCAATTTGCGACGCATTTATCACCTGGCGCCGCGACTACTGCCAACTTATTTGAAATGCGTTGCCAAGCTACAGCAAACGCAAGCTTTGTTCCCAATATCGCTGGGCGCGGCAATCGCACCGCTATCGCATGTAGAGCTCGATCCCTACAGCCTGCTACTCATGGGCCTGCTGACATGCGATCTCAATTCACCACTAGACGACAGCACTATTCTCATACTCAAAGAGGAGAACGAACATGCGTGGTTTCGCCTTTCGGACAGGTTTGGTTTTTGATTGGCTGGGCGTCGAGTATCGGTTGGAGCGCCTCGGCAATGACGACCAAGTAGTGTTAGAGCGCCTTACGGATGGCCAAATTATATTGAGCTCTAAAGCCGACCTGCTCTCAGCGTTCACTGCAGGGGGCATCAAAGCTAGTCAGACGACCGCTCGCGTGGATGGAACTCAGATCTATGGCCGTCCCTTAAGTGAACTATCAGAAAGAAATCAGGCTGAAATTCGTCGACGTATGGCGTATCTTCGTGCGATGGACCAAGAGGGCGTGCGCGCTTTTTCCAAACGACATCTTGATCCAGTTATCACCGAGGTAGCTGAGCAGATTGAGGATCCGCAGCCGCCATCTTGGATTACCGTGTACCGTTGGCATTCAAAATACCGATACTCCAAAGATGTACGCGCTCTTATACCCCGATTCGCGCATCGGGGAAACAGTATTCTTCGTCAATCCGACGAGATTCTCGACCTTTTTGGGGAAGCCACAGAAGAGGCGTTCGCAGCAAGTCCAGCGGCTACGATCACATCTATTCACACTCGCCTTGCAGGAAAAATCCTGCAGAAAAATCACAGCAGGCTACCGGAAGAACAACTCAGAACACCGGCACTGCGTACGAGCTATCGAATGTTTGCGCTCCTGCCATCCTATGATCGTACTAGACTCCAAAAAGGAAAGTCAGCAGCGAATGACCGACACCGCATAGCTCAGATGGCGCCGCAGGCGACCCGCATCCTAGAACGCGTTGAGGTTGATCACACACCGTTAGACTTATTTCTTATTGACGAGCGCTCAGGAGTGCCTATCGGGCGCCCAATCCTGACCATACTCATTGATTCCTTCAGCCGTTTTCCTGTAGGTTATTTTCTCAACTTCGGAGGCCCTTCGGCAATGGCCGTGATGGGTGCACTTCGGCACTCAATACTCCCTAAGACGCCAACTGAAAAAGTGATACCCGGGCTAGAGATTTTGCATGCTTGGCCTTGTTACGGCGTTATGGATTGTCTCGCAATGGATAACGGATTGGAGTTCCACGGGACAGGACTTGAGGGGGTAACAATGGATTTGTCGATCCATAACCTGTTCTGCCCGAAAAAGGAGCCTCGATTTAAAGGAAAAATAGAACGTTTTCAGGGAACGCTGAATTACTGTTTGTGCCACCAATTGCCCGGCACCAGTCTAGCTAAGCTAGCTGAGCGCGGCGAATACGATCCCCAAAAACATGCTGTGTTAACCATCGCTGAATGCAAACAGGTTATTGAAAAATGGCTACTCGATATTTATGCTCAGACAATCCAGAGAGGAATTCGCACTACTCCTTGGGCTAAGTGGCACGAGGGACTTCGTTTCAGGACGCCAGAGCTGCCCAATAGCATTGAACTCCTGCAGAAGCGCATCGGCCTGGTCGCCGAGCGAACTCTCCAACGCGACGGTATAACTTTGCGTGGCATTCGTTATGGCGGACAAGAGCTTGACCGTATCATGCACACATGGGGGCCAGGAACAAAACTCCGGATAGTCTACGATCCCGAGGACCTATGCACGATCCAAATCTGGGCACCGGATCAGCAAGACCCAGTATCTATCCGAGCATTAGATCAAGCATACGCAAAAGGCTTGACGCTCGCACAGCATGAATTGATCAGACGTCAGATCCGGGAAGACGGGCAAGCAGCAGAAAATCCTGAAGCACTACTTCAAGCAAAATATGACCTTGCTGTTTCAGTCGACCAACTGATGCAAAGTCGGAAGCAGCGTACGCGACGCCGAGCGGCAAAAATACATGGGATAACCAGTAGCAATCCAAACGCCCAGCTAGCGGCAGAACCTCCCAAGAAAGCAAAGAAATTTACCCCACTATTTGACGCGAAAGACGAGGCACCGCCGGAGCCTCTGCCGACTTTCCAACTTAACCGTGGGGGCCGGTGAGATGGAGCTAACTGAATTTGAAACCCTGCGAAACTTCACCAGCGAATACTTGGAGTTCCCGCCATTCGTCACCGCGTTTAACGAAATTGATCGGATGGTCAGGTTATACAGAGAGACCGGCGTCGCCAGCCACTTGGTCGTGACCGGTGAATCAGGATCGGGCAAAACTACTTTGTGCAAAGCCTTGGAAACTAAGTATCCTCGCACGTCTATTCCCGAGCGCGACATCGTCCCAGTATTAATCGTAGCTATCCCGCCAGCGGCCACAATCGGCAGCGTGGCCGAAGTTATGCTGACCCAGCTAGGCGACCCCAGTCCATCGTTCGGCACAACCTCGACGAAGACTGCCCGCGCTGTGCATTTGGCACGAGAATGCCGCGTTGAACTGCTGATGTTTGATGAGGCGAATCACATCCAGGACCGCGGTCAGTCTCCCACTCAATACATGGTGGGCGATTGGCTGAAGAGTGTAATGGATCACATGCAAGTACCCACCACATTGCTTGGACTACCTCGTGTTGAGGACTTGTTGAGAGTGAATGAGCAGCTACGAAGGCGGTTCACCAGACATGTACAAATGGCATTGGGACAAGATCCTGAGGACAATATCGAATCCCAATGTCTCCAGCTATTCACTTCACTAACACCATCACTACCAGTGCCCTTTTTGAAAGGCGAAATGAGTTGGAAAGAGCTAGGCCATCGGCTACACGCAGCCACTGATGGACGAGTGGCCTTTGTAAAGTCGCTACTACTCGGCGTAATACGTCTCGTCTTCGAGCAACAGTTAACTCGTATCACGCCTACAGAGCTAGCCCTAGCATTCACAACGCAAATTTGGCGCGAAGGGGTGAATGAATTAAATCCATTTAGTTCCACCTTCGAATTCCGTCGACTCGATCGCGCTGGCGAGCCTTTCGAGCGGGGAGCGCTGATCGGTCGTTCAAATAAGAGGCGCCAGAATGCTGCATGAGTTGCCCCTTTACCCTTTGCGGCCTAATTACCAACCTGGTGAAAGCCTAGCGGGCTTTGTCAGTCGTCATTTCACCAGCAATGGTCATGAGATACCGAAACCGATTGGAGACGCGATCGCGACTCTCTACAAATCAAAACTCTTAAAAAATAGAATTGCAGCCTGGGACTTGATCAATAAGATCATAGGCAGGGCAGCGGACAACTATCGACGACTCTGGATTGAGGAGCACTTTACTTATGCCAGGCCGAGCTTTATCGGCCTGGATGAGTATTGGCAAAGACCTCTCACAAGGCAGTTCCGGATATGCCCGCAATGCGTGCAGTCATTTGGAATTCACCTAGCACTATGGGACCTTCCTTTTGTGCTCGCATGTCCGATACATCACAAATTTCTTATCGGCCGATGTGATTGCGGAAAGGTATTCCACTGGTCTGAGTTGAAACCACATTGGAACTGCCGTTGCGGAACTCAAATCACACGTCTGTCCGCGGCGCCAGCGCCGTACAGTCTGGTGAACACTGCAATCAGCATCGCCGCCGCTGCCGGCTTTGATGTGCCTATTTTAGCCACGAAAAAAATGGAAAAATTCCGAGTGGCCGACGGCCTCCAATCTACATATGGCGTTTTCTCCTGGCTACACATGATACTTCATGAGATGCGCAATGACAGTGACCGAACACCCGCAGGCGCAACACCATTACCTTGGCGCTTCGGATCCGCCTTGATTGGCTGGCCTCGCGGACTCATTCGACATATTCGCCTGGTCATGGCGAGGTGGCATCGGACAGAGTCGAGCGACCTACTGGTGCATTTATCCGAGAAAAGCAAAACCAAGGAGCTGCTATTCCTACTCAGGTCGGCAGTGCGAAATAAAACATTGCCTTCAAACTTGAGAGAGGCAATACAACACATGCTAAACGATATCAACTTCGAAGCTTTAGACTCTTATCTATGGATCTTCAATCCAGCGCTCACCATCTCTCAGCGCGAGGGCAAAAAACGTGAAGTCCAACTCTGGTGGGCAGGCCTTCAAGACTGGATGGAGCACGCCGACAGATCATTTGTGCCGGCGACTAAGATAAATGGTAGTGCCGACCCAAGAGCGATTGATATCTCAGCAAAAATACTGAACAGCCTCGCCAGGGCAGCAACAGATCCTACCGCAGCTTTGCGATTCCGACGATTCGCTAGAGTATGGCCGCCATTCCCTAAGGATGCCAATGCGCTTACCGCAACGGACTTTCTTGAATTGATGGGGGGCCAGCTCCTTACTATATCGTCCAGTCACCGCGAATATTTGTATGAGTTATCTCTAAATGCTGGCGAGGTAAGAAATGAAGTTAGCTGAAACCGTTGATGCTGGCACATCGAGCCACCTTTCCGGTCTACCGATCCGGCCACGTCCCGGCATAACTGAATCGCGTCATGGGTATCTAGTACGTGTTGCAAACGCCAACGGGTATGGGAGCTTAACTAGGCTGTGTGCAGCACTAAAAACTACTCATCGACGAACAGAAGACGTTATTCTCCAGTCTTTAGATCTCACCAAGGATGAGCTTGAAAATCTGGAGGGACCGTGGCCGTGGTATTTCCGTCACGAAGACATACTTCACGATGGACTATGCAAAGCCGACTATCTTACGGGACTCTTCCGATGGTGCCCTCAATGCCTAGCGGAGAGTCCATACCTACGCGCTAAGTGGGCAGTAAAGTTTTGCGTGACCTGCTTAACGCATGAGGCCTACCTTATTGACAGTTGCCCCAGTTGTCAGCGCCGCCAAAAGATAGAACACTTCTGCACACGCTGTACCTGCGGCCAATCTCTGTCGAACTGTAAAAGCCTGCAGGCACCATCTGGAGTGCTCAAACTGCAGAGTGCACTGATCGCTAGATCTCGTCAGTATGAAGCGTTCAATCTACCTCGACTTACACCTTCTCAATGGATACGTCTACTTGAAAAAATCGCTGCTCTCACGGAGCCGAGCCATAAGCTACGAACAGGTCAGGTCGCCGGACTCCAGAGTCTTTCGACGAGCATCATTGTAGTGGAGCGAGCATCACAGTTTCTCAAGAACTGGCCGATAGGTTTTCACACGTTTCTACGCGACGTGCAAGAAAAAGGGGCAGCTTCATTCAGCCTTCAGAAAACATTTGGGCGCCTGTATCACTGGCTTTACGTCGATCTACACGACCAAGAATTTTCATTTTTACGAGAGGCGTTCGATGCTTACGTCAACGAACACTGGTGGGGGTTAGTGTGCAGGCGCAATCGACGCCTTGAAAATAAGGGAGCAAATAGCGCTCGAGCAAGTATTGGCCTGGCGGCGAAGATCTCCGGCAGCACACCAACCCGAGTTAAACAACTGCACCTGGCGGGATTGATCGAGGCCAAAAAGGTGATCCATCCAAGCGGGCGTCAGTCATGGTCTGTGCCTATTACTTCAGTTGCTGAGATATACGTGCTAGCAGCGCATAGCATAGATTTTAGATCTGCAGCTGCTTATCTCGCGCTACCAAGACAACGAGTGCGAGAGTTGATCTCAGCCGGAGTGATTCATCCATACCTTTCGGCCGGTAAAGGCAATAGCTCGACGTGGATGTTGCCAAGGTACGAATTAGACAGCTTAGTATTACCAAGTCTCCAGCCGGCACCGATAGAATCACCGCCATGTGATCCAGTGACCATCCTACAAGCTCTCAAGTCCTGGCGTTTAGAATCCGGAGCATTCATCGCACTAGTCCGCGCACTCAACGCAGGCCAGATCACGCGCATCGTACAAACTCCTGCAGACACTCCCTTTGGCAAGATGCAGCTCTCTATTAAAAGTCTTCGCGAATGGCTTGAACATTGGCGGAAGGAACATCTGCTGAGTATGTCGATTTCAGACGCAGCGAAGATACTTGGGCTTAAAGAGCAGGTTGCATACGATCTAGTGGAAGCGGGCCTACTTTCCGCGAGAATGGAAAGATCCGGCTACGCCCGCCGAATCTCCAACGAGGAAATCACGCGCTTTCAAGCGACATACGTTGCGGCTGCAACCCTCAGCAAAATGCTCAATACGTCATCTCGTGGACTAATTGCACGAACTCAAGTCACACCAGTGACAGGTCCTAACGTCGACGGCAAGAGGCAATATTTTTTCAGACGGTCGGATTCAGAACTAATACTCTCGCAAGCCTCAAGGAGCATCTCTTTCCCCCCGTTGTAACTGTGTGGGGTCTCTCGATTGACATAACAGTTGGCTTACTCAGTAGCGCCGCCCGCTTGGAATCACTCCCCATCACATGTGAAGATACTGACTCGATACTGGACCACTAAGTCTTTAGGACCGTATAGCCCCCGCTGAACGCCTTACCGGACAAGTGCGTTAGGCGGTGGGAATGAGATGTCAGCGCTTCCAAGGACGTCTGAAATGGCACGCCCATGTCGGCCAAAAGCGCCGCAGCGAAAAATGTCCCATGTGAGACTGCAAGCTCCCGCGCCAGCCTCAACATCAGCTCTTCTTGAAACGCATCCATGGCCCCCCTCCCTTCACCACATTAGCCGAGCCGGAGAGGCGTATATTGAGATGCCTCAACAGCGGTTCAATTAGCGAGGGAGAAGCCCATGGTGCGAAGTCCGATCAACCTACCGATCGAGCCGCTTGCAAGCAAGCGCGCGGCCACTTACGTCCGCATGTCCACCGAGCGACAGAACTACTCGCTCCAACACCAACGGGTGGCCATCGAAGCCTACGCTCACCGGCGTGGGCTGAGCATCGTACGGACGTATGAGGACAGTGGAAAGAGCGGGCTGAACGTCGAGGGTCGCGCCGGTCTGCTTTCCCTGCTGGAAGACGTCTCCTCAGGATCCGCCAATTTCGACATGATCCTGGTCTACGATGTCAGCCGATGGGGCCGGTTCCAAGACGCCGACGAGAGCGCGTACTACGAGTTCGTGTGCCGCCGCGCGGGGATAGATGTCGTATACTGCGCGGAGCCCTTCGCGGATGACGACTCGCCCATGGCAGCGATCCTCAAAATCTTGAAGCGACTAATGGCCGGCGAATACAGTCGGGAACTATCCACCAGGGTCTTCGCCGCGCAGTCAAACTACACGCTCATGGGGTTCAAGCAGGGCGGTGCCGCCGGCTACGGCCTTCGCAGGATCGCCGTGGACCAGGCTGGCAAGCCGCGAGCGGAGCTGCGGGCCGGCGAGCGCAAGGCCGTCCAAACCGACCGCGTCGTGTTGGGCTTGGGGTCCGACGACGAGGTAATGGTCGTGAATGCCATCTACGATTGGTATTTGCGGCTCAAGCTTGGCGACAAGCGCATCGCGACCATGCTCAACGCGGCCGGAGCGCTCGGTGAGGCAGGGAAGCCTTGGACGAAGAACACAGTCAGGAGCGTGCTGACCAATGAGAAGTATGCAGGGCACGCGGTCTACAATCGCAGATCGTCCAAGCTCAAAAAGCGGACGGTTAAGAACCCACCCGATATGTGGATCAGGAGGGATGGGGCCTTCCCCGCGCTGGTCGCCAAAATGATATTTGCCAGCGCCCAAGCCGAGCGGAGCGAGCGGCGCAGGCGCTACTCCGACGCCGAGTTGCTGGACATCTTGCGCGAGGTCCACGCCGAGCATGGAAAGATCTCCGCCCTGTTGATCTCCACCCGGGCGCCGGCCCCGACACCTCAGACTTTCAAATACCACTTCGGGACGCTCGCCAACGCATACGCGCTGGCCGGGCTGGACACCCCAGAAGCATTCTCCTATGTCGAATCGAGACGCGCACTGCGCAAAATTCGGATAGCTCTCGTCGCGCAAGCCCGCGAGCTGATCTTAGCTGCTGGTGGAACTGCCACCGTCGCCGCTGGCAAGGACATGCTGCGAGTTAACGACAGCATCATCCTCAAAATCGCGGCAGTTAGATGTCAAAAGGAAGGCGCCGGCAATCGCTGGCGGCTGCGTGCAAGCCTCGCGGCGGGGGCCGACTTCACCATCGCCGCGAAGCTCGACCCAAGCAACCGCCACGCATTGGAGTTCTATCTGGTCAGCATGGCTGATCACAAGGGGAAATGGATACCGCTGCCTGCGCACCCCGATTCGCCCAATCCGCTCAATGCGCGTCGCCACAGCAACATGAACGACATGTTCGGAGCGCTGCAACCATGATTATGATTTTTAGCTACATCAATGCATGTCCAAGATTTACGTCTCGGTCCGAGATACGGATCACCCGCTGCCGAGGTCAATTATTGATTCACAATCCATCTACAACTCCCGACGGTGGGCCAAGGTAACCCGTTAAGCGCACGCTGACTGATCGTGCGCCCAAAAATAATGACGTCAATTTTTAAAGAACATTTCAGGCCTACTTCGTAACGAAGTAGGCCTGACAAGACTTGAGCAGGCTCAGTCTTTAATTAAGGGCTATTGGTCAATCGAGACAGTCTGTACGATTGATTCAAATTCCGAGTAGACCTCGGGCTGACGATTTCTAAGATAGTTCGAAATGGCCTTATTTTCCAATAATTTTGCGAGATATCCCTTGGCCAAAACCAGATGCAATACATCCTGGCCGTATGTTTGCTCGACCGTCTTGTACTGCAGTTGAAGGTTGCCCATCTCTCGTTCCATTTTTGATATTTGCTCTTGCGATACTCCCGACATCCGCTGAGGCTTTTTCCCCTCAACCAACATGGATGTAGGTGTCGCCACAAGCATGGCCTCAGCATAGGCGATCGTCAGGTTGTTTGCGGAGGTCATGAGTTCAACACATTCCACCTGGCGTGTTGGTTTCATCTTGCGCAGCACTCTGGATATCTCCGGTGAAAACTGACGATCGGTCAGCAGCTCAGCCGCTTCTGGGCAAATCCCCTGAAGCAAGTTCAGTTTTTTGCTGATCTGGCTCTCGTCGACACTCAGCGCTTTGGCCAACCGCTGAGGACTCACCCCGCGCTCGATGGCGCGACGGATCATGTAATGCTCTTGGATCGTCGATAGGCGACTAACTCGCGTATTGTAGGTATAGCTCTCATCGTCTGTAGAAATCAGGCAGCAGGCATCGTTGCAGTTCAACTGTTGTAGCGCTATCAGGCGAAGATGACCATCCAGCAAAATATATAGATCCGACTGGCCGCCATGCTTTTCTGCCTTTATCACGGATAGCGGTTCTATCAGCCCTATCTCCTCGATTGAGGAGCGGATCTGATCGAATTTTCGAGTAGTGATTGATTCAGGAGAGACTTTACGTGATAGAAGAAGTTGATCAATGGGTATTGTGATGGGCTCCGGAATGAAACCCAGGGCGATTTTGCTCATGCCGCGTTCCCCATCGGCCAAACACGATCAGCAAGATACTTTGGCAAGGTGTCGAGCCTTTCAGCTCGTAATAGCGTCGCGAAATTTTCATCGGCAAGCAACTGACGCAAGGCGCCTGTTACGAACAACAATCTCTGCTGTGCAAACTCCGCTTTCTTCACCATCAGCTTTTGACGGGAAACTTCCTTTTGATACGTACGAATCAGGCTGGAAGTTGACACATCGACGCGCCGGTGCTTCGCTCCGGAAGAAACCGATGGCCCCATCAACTGTCGACTCTCAATGATCTTCCTAGCTTGCAGCAACTGCTGCCCCCTCAACGCCCCGGATTCATAAGCGTTTTGTAGCGCCTGTTGTACGGCACCATTATCATCACCGGCATCAACAATGTGCAAAGCGGCCGTCAACGGGATTCGGCCTTTCGCTACTGCTACAAGCAAACGCTCCTCACCATTTTTCAGCAGCGATAAAATTCCGTGTACGTACTCAGGGCGAAGTCCAGTCTTTGCAGCGATCGCTTTTTTGTCGTAACCTTGGTCACGTAGACGTTCGATACTTTGCAGAGCCTCCAACGGGCGATATTGGCGGCGCGCTATGTTTTCGGTCAGGTTCATAATGAGTGCGGCTTCATCATCGACTGACACCACAAGTGCTGGAATTGTGGACTCACCTAGAGCTCGATAAGCTTTGACCCGCCCCTCACCGCATATTAATAAGTAACGCTCGGAGCCGTCGGAGCGCTTACGCCGGGTCACGGTAATTGGCTTTTTTAGGCCGATAGTTTTGATGTTCGCCACTATCTCCTCGAAGATCTTGCTATTGCGCTCCCTCGGGTTTAGCGTTTCGATCAAGTCGATTGGGATCATTTGCATTTCACTAGGCCACTGTTCCATGTCAACCAGCCTTTCTGACCAGTACACGCTGAGCCATACCATATAAATAGTCCAAGGAATCGTAGCGATACGCCTCAAATTCGATCGGATTAGTTTCCCGCAAACTTACACGTGCTAGGCCAAAGTCGAGACGCGGTAGGAGATAATAATCGAGCGGGTTCTGGTTGGTACGATCAAGTCGCACGGCGACCGTGATGTCTGGCGCCAAGCTCGTGTCGAACCTAATTTTCCAGGAGTACCTGCCCGCCCCATGTTCTTGGCAACGAGCTAGCACCAAAGAAATGCTGAATTCATTATTCAGCCGCAGTAGATCAGTGGCGGGATCGCGAGTGACGCTTCCGCCTAGATCAACGATCGAATGCTCGGCTCGAGCAATGATTTCAGGGTGGTACCGCCGCAGAAATCGGTTTGCTTCCAAATAACGATAGTCTCTATCTGGAGAAAATCCCACGGTCCTATATGCCTGGAGCAAGCTTCCAAACCGATGAGAGTACACCGCCGTAGACGGCATGCCTTCTGTCTCGTTGATTACCAACCCAGATAGAAATCCTCGGTTTTGATAGAGATTCCGAAGACGCTCGACCAGTTCTTCCTCCGTATAGCGACGCGCACGCGCGCGCATTATTCCTTTGACTGTGTAAAACACCTCACTGGGCACTATCGGTTCGAAGGCTTGCTCCTTCCGTATCCACATCTCCGGCGTATTAACCACCCGTAATTTTTTTAGTTTGAATGACGTGCGGTTGTACACATTATTGCCAATATACTTTTCGTTGGTGAGTACTTCATGGACGGTGGCGCGTGTCCACGGCCGTCCCAGGTCGGTCCTCATCCCTTCATTGTTTAATTGAGCTGCGATTTCAGACTCAACCATGTCATCATCAATAAACCAGCGATACATCTGGTTTACCGTCTGAACTTCTTCCTCGGGTCCAGCCACCAGAATGACACGATCAGTTTGCAAACTCTTGTGTTCGCCGCGGCTGAGTTCAGTTTTAGCACAGCCATTCTGATCGACTAAAACCCTCCGTAATCCAAACCCGGCTGGACCACCTTGCCGGTACCCCAACTCGATCAAACGACACTGCCCAGCAAACACTTTCGCCGACAACTCGCGGCTGTACTCGCCAGCCATCGCCCGTTTCACGCCCTTTACAATCGTGGAAACAGGGGATCCATCGTTTTCAAATTGCTCTGCGCAGTACACCACCTGCATGCCCGCACGGCGGCAACGGTACTCGTAGTAGGCGCTCTCATCGGCATCCTGAAAGCGGCCCCAGCGACTAACGTCATAGACCAGGATAATTTGAAAGTCCGCTGAGCCGGACTCGACGTCTTGAATCAGCCGCTGTAACGCCTCCCTCCCGTCGATCCGCAACCCGCTCTTACCGGCATCGGCATACGTACGAATGATTTCAATTCCTCGACGTGCTGCATACTCGCGAATTTTGGTGGATTGATTCTCGGTCGAATACTGCTGATGTTCGGTCGACATACGGACGTACTCAACAGCTTGAGTAGCTGGGCAATTGGTAAGTTCTACATCCGTGGCGTGGTTTCGTAGCATGGTCGTCAGCCGTCAATTGCAACCTTGTTTCTCGATTCATCTCTATGCGTAAATCCAAGATAGCAGCTGTTTGCTAGCTCGCTGACACGTCATCTCTTTGCAATTGATGATTTTCTGGTTTGGGAGCGGGTCACTACTCGTAACTCAACAGTCCACACGTCCATCTTTGCAATCCCAGCAGCATCGATTTGCTTCAGCTGATACAGCCCGGCCGTGAGCTGAGAGCGCTCTTCTGATACGTCCATCTTTGCAATTGGCCCGCCCTTCTCTAGGGTGGCCCGAGCATTTCGCGCATGTTGCATTTTTCGATTTTGCTCAACATAATCGGGATGTGCAGTTCGGTAATTTTTCCAGTACTCAGCATTACGTTTGCTCCATGCCTGTTGCGCACGCGCTTGGTTCTCGGCGTAGTCAGAATCGCTCTTTAGCTTTTCTTGCTGCCATTTCTTTCGACGCACGCGCTGGCAATCTGGTTGAGAACAGTAGGTTTGACTTGGCTTTTGCGCGCGAAGCGGGAAGCTCTTCCCACAGGCCGCGCAGTACTTGATCTGCATCTTTTGTCTCCATCCGTCTTGCACGATGAAGGATGTGCAGCCCAGGGCATTTTGCAATCTAAATTTATCTTTTTCTGAGCATTGCGCAGATTTTTTTCCCACAGAAGTCGTCACTGCCGAGCTGTCGCTCTTCTGTTGTCACCGACCAGTCCCCCTCTATCATCTCGACAAGCCCTTTGCGCAGAAGCTCAAGACCTGCGAGATTTTTTCCTTGGCTTCGCCCCTCCCAACATCCTGCGTCGTTCTCAAGGACTGCCTATGCTGACAGGAAGGTCCGTTCGATGCTGCATCGTCCCGCTACTAAGATTTTTCATTTTTCGAGGCAGCACTCAGCGGAATTTTCACTAAGTCCGGCACTGCAAAATATAGGCTTGCCACGCTTGTTGAAAAACCCTTTTGAAATCAAAAAGCTAGTTTTCAAGAGTCGCGGCATCGGACAACAAATGTCGGATGTCACAGTAAGTGAAAACTGTGCCAAGTTAGTGAAAATTTCGTGCCGCAGAAAATGAAAAAAGCCAACCTACGGGTTGGCTTTTTTTTGCTGGCGTGTTGTAGTAGTTCAGGGGGCCTCGAAAAACCGGCCCGGCCGTGGCATGATGTCAGCGCATCAACCTTGACGACTCTGCCATGATGAAACCCAACCTTTTTGCTGCGCAGGAGCGCGAAGCCAAGCTGACGAAGCTGGGCG
>NZ_WWCP01000027.1 GCF_009857505.1 Duganella lactea | reverse complement strand
CTGCTGGCTGGCGTGCTGTTTAAAGATGGACTTCCGGCGCAGGACAATCCGCCGGAACAACAGAAACTCGCCGCCTGATGGCCCTACGCTTCAGGATTGGCATACACCAGATTTGACATTAGCTCCAAGCAGTGCCGTGTAATCCTGAACCGTTTTAAAAAATTCTGAGGGCCAGACTTGGCAAGCAGTACAAGCAGTCAACAGATGTTCGAGCGTTAGCGGCGTGTCCCCAGATTCAACTTTGCTCCAAGAGCTTGTTGATGCCTTACCTAACAAATGGCTGATAGACGATCATTGATCTCTTTTAATTTCTCTAGTTCTTCCTGAGTGATTTGACGCAACCAATCAACGTCTGACCTGTCAGGATCATCGTAGATGATGGCAATTTTTTTGAAGGGAATTTTCTTCTCTGGTTTGCCTGTATCTTCGTTGGCGGGGATTATTTTCTCGATGAGACCGAGCCCTTTCCACCAGCTCGTCTTGTAAATTGCGGTGACAGCCTGAAAGGATGCAAACGTGATGAGGGTTACGTCAGCATCGTTCAGAAGCGGGTTCATGATGTCAGGGACAAATTCGACGTAGTGCTCCTGGAAAAAGTCCTCAGCATTATGTGCGCAAGAATGCTTCACGAAAAGATCATCGAGTGCACGAATCGATTCTTGCTGTTTAACCTTAGGCATGGCGTAAGGATTGATCGTGGCTGTTTCGGCGAATTTGAAATCGTTTGGTGGAATTCCTAAAAGCTCCAACTGCGAGCGGAAATTCTGACGCTTCGACCTGAAGCGTTTGACGTTCAAGTCGTATTGATGTCGGAAGCCAAATTCTTTTTCGTCAAGCTGGGCGTGCGATTTAGCGCAGAACACGACTTTGAAGCCCCGCTTGATGAGGTCGATCACCAGGTGGCTTTTGCCATAGCCCTCTGGCATAACAAGAACGAGCGAATCCGGCGATGGCTTGCCGAAGTAGGTGCGTGATTTCTTCCATTGGTCGATCTCACCGGCAAGCTGTTTAAGAGTGCTAGCACGTTCGCTGCTGCTGACCATTTTATGGTCAAGGTCGAAGAAGTCCGCTGCGCCCTCGCAGTAGTCATCAGGTGGAAGGCGTGCTGGTGCTTCGCTGTCGTCGTGGTCGGCCGGTAAGGTGCGCATGTGTGTCTGTAAGAACGGTGATTACAGGTTGATGAAGTGATGAGAGATGAGTAATGAATACAGGCGGCAAGCAAAGAGCATAATGATGTTCACTTCTTGCGCTAAAAAAGGCGGCACTGTGCCGCCTTTTTTTAGCGCTTTTATTTGAGAGGGAAGATCGGCTCTGCCGCTCGGCCCGAGTCGTAATCACCGTTCAAAGCGCCAATCGCCGTAAGGACACGCTGGCAATCACGTGGACTCAATACTATGGCTACTTTTTCGATGTCGAAATTGATGATCGGCTCCACGTCGTTGTTGATTGCCTCATTAAGGAACTGCTCGAAGTTCTCCTCGGAGCGCCGAACATGGTAGACACGAGTTAGGTACAAGTAGATTATTTCCATGAGATCGACTTTGATACCATTGCCCGGCCAAGCCCCATCGTGGTTCAACGTTTCCTCCACTTCGTACCATCGTGCTAAGCCATCGATTTTTCCGGTTAACGTGAGTCCACGGAATGGGTTCTGATGCCGAATCGTCAGAACGGGATGCAGCATAGGGTTGAGAGGTAGCAGCGCTGCTTGAGCAAAGGTGCACTGGTTACATTCGATATGCGTTTCGTAGGAGCGAGCAGTGTCCATCAGGAATTCTTCCTTTTCAAGTTAAACAAACGGGATGGGAAGCATCGTGCCAGAAAGATCGCTCAACAAAAACTCGATTTCTTAGTCGACCTTTGAGAGTCAGAACTAAATGTAGTGTTTTTAAAATAAACGATTGAAAAAATTATTTTTATGGTTCTATAATTTTGCAGATGGTTATATAAACCATGTAAAATTCTTTTGTCTTGGCGCCTTTAGCCTAAATTCCTAACTGAACGTCTTCGCACATCCGGCGCAGTCGGACAGGGTTGTCCTCAATGTAGCGTGCCGTCATCGCAACTGATGCATGACCCATTAGCGTTGACACGGCCTTGATGTCAGCGCCATGCTCGATCAATGAGGTCGCAAATGTGCGCCTGCCCGAATGGCTCGACGCCTGATCCAGACCAGCCCAGATATACATTCGCTTAAACAGCATTTGCATGGTGTTGGGGCTGAAGCCGCTGCCTTTCCTCGACTTGAACAGTGGAGCACCTGGGTTTAGGCTGGTGCCGTTTTGACCCCGCTCTTTTAGGTATGCGGTCAATGCCTTGCGCACGTCCTTGTTCGTCAGGTAGATGAGGCGCTGTTTGCGCCCCTTGGTCGTGCTGCGAGTCAGCAGCACTTCGTCCTTGATGGTGCCGTTCGGGGCCAGAACGTCTTGCAGCTTTAGCTGGCTGAGTTCTTTAGCTCGCAGGCCTAAAGCGACGGAAAAGTAGAGCAGGGCAACATTTCTGTTGGCGTTGTCGTGCGTCCGACTAGCGGCAACTACCTGGCGGAATTCCTGCACTGACAGGACCGGAGCTTTCTTTTCGGAAGTCATTCAATCTCCAATGTGTTAAAAGTATTGCTAATTTAAATTGCAACACATTGGGTGTACACAGATCGTTGTGAATGCTTTAAGTGATTGAATCCATTAGGAATGTTTTACAAATGCAATTTGTAAACATGACTATTTTTAGAACACTACGTTGGTAGCTAGACAATTTAGTGATTCTGGGTCATGCTTATCGGAAATGTTGGTTACTTTGTCGGGCTGTACAATGAAAATCACTTTCTCACCACCTCAAGATGACGCTGTATGGGGCTGCACATACCAGCATGTCACTAGCTCTGCTGCCGACAAAAATATAAAACTATGCTTCGTAGAGGTGAAGGATCTTCATGCCTTCGCCACGGCACTTGTGGAGGTGGTTCTTGATAACTCATGGATAACTAATTTGGACGATAGGTACCGGCGCGCCTATAGTAAAACTGTCAGTCAAACGGCGGCAAAGCTAGTCAATACATTCAATAAAACAGCCAGTGGGGGAAATGTAGAGTCGGATTTCGGTGAAACTATGGTGTCAATGGGTTCGTCTCGTGCTTTAGAAATGCTCTTCACACACTTGAGAATTCCTCTCGCAGAATTATGGAAACCACAAATCAGCCAAAATGGTGGCTTCGATTTTCATACGACATGCCTTGAGAAATTCATCAATTTCGGCGAAGCGAAATATTCCAGCTCGGCGAACCCGTATACCGATGCTATAAGTCAGGCTCAAGACTTCCTCAATGACGATAAGCATTTGAGGGACGCTCCCGACCTAGAAAATTTGGTTGATAAACAATCTATGTCCTACCTGGATAAAGACGACTTTGGTGTTATTGCTGCATTTTCTGTTAATGCGCAAAAACCAGAACTAATACTGGCGAATGCCTTCTTAGCCGCACAAGAAATGATGAAGGTAAAAAAGATTAAGAATTTCTACTTGGTAGGAGTTCGTTAATATGATGTTCTCAGTTGAGCAGGTAAAGAACTCGGCAGATCCTCACCGAGACATCTCGGGGCTACTTGCTCTGATCCATAAGAACGGGCCTAATAGTTCAGAGATTTTACAGTTGGTATCATTGTATAAAGAGTTTCATGGAGAAATATTTTCAAAAATAGAAGAGAAAATTATATCCTCTATGGGGCTTTTTTATAAGGTCTCAACGCCAAAAAATCTATACTCTTTCATCCTATCAGGAATTGGGGATGAGTATAAAGAAGCTTTTGGTAAAACCTTAACCCCTGTTCAGGCGAGTGTACGCTGGGCCCTAGAAGAAAACCAATTTATCTCAATTTCTGCACCCACAAGTGCGGGGAAATCATTTTCCATACGAGATTTCATTGCTCAACAAACTGGTGATGCAGTTGTTGTGGTTCCATCTCGTGCATTGATAGCTGAGTATATCAATACTATGAGAGCTGTGTTCGGCGTAGATAAAGGCGTCATGGTGTCTGCATTTGTGGATGACGTATTCAAAAAACGCAAGTTACGTCATATATTTGTGCTAACGCCTGAGCGTGCCCGTGAGTTATTTTTGATAAAGGCAGAACTAAACGTAGACGTTTTTTTCTTCGATGAAGCTCAAATGTCCGAAGAGCCACAGCGAGGTGTTGTATTTGACGTTCTGGTTCGTAGGGTAAGAAAATTATTTCCTTTAGCAAAATTAATTTTTGCACATCCTTTTGTCGAAAACCCTGAAGCCCAATTCAAAAAACATGGCATTGAAGAATCTAAATATGCCCGTTCCTATAATCATGGAGCTGTAGGAAAGATATGTATTTTTCGTCATGCAAACAAAAAGGATTTCTACTTCTCCCCCTTTGGCGAAGGTGGGTACTTGCTGGATAATTGTATAAAATTTGACGGCGGATTCGAGAAGTTTGCATTTACGAATAAGCATTCAATATTAATTTATGTCTCAAAGGCATCGATTTACAATGGGAAATTCGTTGCTCCTTTTCAGGATTACATAGATGGATTTCCGGCAGTTGTAGATGCCGACGCCCTCGAAATGATCAGTACAATCGAGCAAATGCTGGGTGCCGACGAAAAGGAACACCGGTCGGCAATGGTCATGCTGCTTAAAAAGGGTGTTGTTATTCATCATGGCTCTGTCCCCTTAGATGTAAGATTTTTGATAGAGGATTTTATTCGACAGGGGCATGCGAGAATTTGCTTTGCGACTAGTACCTTGGCTCAAGGCATCAACATGCCATTTGATATTGTGTGGCTGGAGAGCATGCGTATCATTGGTAAAACTGAAGCCGAACGTGCACTTGCTTTTAAGAATCTAATTGGCCGGGCTGGACGTCTATCCGAGAAGAAAAAATTTGACTACGGATACGTTTATACTAAAAGCGCAGACCTATTTTCACAAAGAATTAACGAGACATTCGAGTTGTCGGAAATATCTGTGGTAGATAAGTTGCCGACTGAGGTGCAAGATGATAGCCAGGAGTTAGTAGACTCAATAAGGGATGATACTTTTGATGATGAGCACAATCTGCCAAGATCGAAGATTGGTCGTTTATCGGAGGACCCGATATTTTCTGCATGTCTGCGTATTTTGGACGTTGTTTATCTAACGGAAAATATATCAGATACGGTAGTCGGAAAGGATAACGAGCCGAATCGCTTAGTTTTGATTTCTGATTTTAAAATGATATTTGAAGCATCACTTGGCAGAGAACTTTATGATGGTGAGGGGGCGATATTTGAACAGGCTATTAGAATATTGTTGTTGACTCTTGGTGGTAAAACTTTTCGTGAGATAGTTGGTCAAAGGTTTAGCTATATTTCAAATAGGGATGGAAATAGAACGGGAGGTGCTAAATTCTCGCAGAAGGCTGAAAAATTACCCGATAGTTCAATAAAGAAAAAATATCCATTTTTTACGAACACTTTGGCAAAAGATGTTAGCTATGACGCGATTGTATTCGATACTTATGATTATATGGATCAAGTGATCTCGTTTTCTCTTTCGGACGTTTTTTCTGCTGCATTCAAAATATACGGGGAGAAAAGTAAGGACGTTAGATCGCTAAAAATGTTGGAGTTGTTAAGGTTTGGGACGAATAATGACACCTACATGTTATTAATGCGATACGGATTCGCTCCGGAAATCGTGGCTGAAATAGCGCCGTATATTTTAAGAATAAATGAGAGAGAGATAGTTTTCTCTCCAAATGTTAAGCAAGCACCTAATCATATTCAAGAAATTGTTGAATGGTACCTACCTTAGCACTTATTACGGCGGAAAGTGGGGACGAAGCTTTTTTTGCTTTGGTCGCCTGGTTGTCCAAGGCAGGCTCATCAGGTAAGTGATGCTTCTCCTCGAATCGACGAATTTGATGTGGGGGTAAAGCAACTGGTTTGCACTCCATCGGTGGATTTGCGTTCGGTGGTCTGCGGTATTTTAAAAAATATTGATGAAACGTTTAGCCAATGTATCTTATCTTCTTTGATGAAGCAAAGAACGACCCGGACTATCCCCACTACCATCTCGCTGCGATCGGCATCAAAGAAGAAAATTTGGCGTCTATCGAACAGCGGGTAAATGAACTTTCATCGCAAGCATTTGGCACGGCACAGTTAAGCGCCGCAACAGAATTTCATGCTGCTGAGATTTACCACAGGAAAAAAAATTTCAAGGAATGGACTGACGTGGGACGCCGTATCTCGTTGATAGGGGAATTCATCGATATCCTTTCTTTAGGGGAAGTAGAGCTAATCGACATACAGATCAACTGCGCAAACCTCCATGCAGAACAATCCCCTGAGGATATCGCTTTTATGTTTATGGTTGAGCGCACGAGTTCTCTGATGCGGAGTAAATCAGCCCTTGGCATGCTGATCGGGGACCGTGAAAGCGACAGGCATGCTGACAGGTTTGGGCAGAGCCTTTCTCGTTACCGAATCGAAGGAACAGATTTCGCGTTTGGAAAACAAATCACGAATATGGTGGACTCTGTTCACTTCACTCAATCTCACCTTAGTCGATTCCTACAACTCGCCGACGTGTATGTATGGCTCTGCCAGTACCGCAATCGGCATCGAGGCTCTAAGGAAGACCGCCATAGGGCAGTCCTGGAACTCCTACAGCGTGAGCATGTAGATCTATTTCCTAGCAAGTACAAAACCTGGCCGAAGTAACCCTCTACTTATTGGTTCGGATGGGTGTCAAATTAACCAAAACATCAATTTGCTGTGGCCGATTTTGTCGGCATTGACCGGCGAGCCGCTGGCGGATTTGCCGTATGAAGAGCGCTTGCCGCGCCTGCTCGCGCATGGCTTTGGCCTGTGGGATGTGTTGGGCGCGTGCGAACGCGAAGGCAGTCTCGACTCCGCCATCCGCAAACCCGCCGCCAACGACTTCGCCCGCCTGCGCGAACTGTGCCCGCTGCTGGAAACGGTCGGCTTCAACGGCCAGACCTCCGGCAAGTTCGCACCGCAGTTCGCCGCCGAAGGCTATCGCACGCTGGTGCTGCCCTCCACGTCACCGGCACACGCCTCGATGACGTTGGCGCAGAAGCTGGCGCAATGGAAAATGTTATTGAGTTAGCGCGTGCCACCAGGATTGATATCAAGCAGGCATGTCATTCTGGAAGCTTATCCCGCAATTTGTTGACCATTTCGAGCGTCACCGCCCCGGTTTTTAATTTCTTGCCACATCGTGGGAGTGCCTGCTCGTGCATGGCGCGTCACGGCTCACGCTTCGCTGACGAGCTTGCAACGAGGCATTCTGCAATGCCGCCAGCCGTTGTCTGGATGGACGCGTGCTTATTCGTAGGCGCCGAGGCGGCGCTGTTCGTCAGGCGTGAAGCTGGCGTCGCGTAGTTGCTGTAGCGCGGCGTCCCTTTGTTGCGCCGGTTGCGCCATCAACGTGGCGCGCTGCGCCAGATAGGCGCTGACGCGGGCTTTCCAGGACGCTTCGTCGCGGTCGAGGTCGGCCAGACGCGCGGCCGCCTCCGGCGAAAACGTCGCCGCGCGCAGGCGGTAGACCTCGTTGTCACCCGCGCCGCCGGCCCGCAGCCGTGCCACCGATTCCTCCGTTCGGATGATTTTGGCCGGCGCCTCGCGCGCTTCGCGCAACGCCGCCGGCATTTGCCGGTCCAGCTCCGCCAGCTTGGCCTGCTTCTGCTCCGCGCTCAGGGTCTTGTCGGCGCTGATCTCCAGCCGCGCCACCGCGTCGTCGTCCACCGCATCGGCTGCGCCGAACAGGCCCGCGCTTTGCTCGGGCGTGAAATACGCCGAACGCAAACCGCGCATGGCCGCCAGTCTCGCGCGCGCCGACTGCGCCACGTCGGCGGACGGCGCCAGCGTCGACTCAAGACCGGCCAGCGCTTGTTTATAGGCCAGGTAACTGGACAGCAGTTGCTTCGCCTGTCGCGCCGGTCCCGGCTTGAGGCGTCGATCGAGCTCCCGCTCGATCTCGGCGCGGATCGCGGCCAGATCCCGCTCGCCCAGCCCGGCCAGATAATAGTCGAACAAATGTCCGAGCTCGGCGTCGACCACCAACTGGTCGCCGGCCTGCGTTTTGAGCTCGCCGTCCGGGCGGGTACCCACCATCGATGGCACAAACGCGAAGAGGCCGGAGCCGGGGGCGCTTACCTGTGCCGGCGGGGGCGGCGTGTCGTCACGGCTGAAATACAGCACGCAGCCAGCCAGCAGCACGACGGCGGCACCGACACCGGCGCTCTTCACGTTGGACCTCATGCCGCGCTCCTACAGACCCAGTCCCTGCAGGCGGTTGGCCTGCTGACGGAACACCGTTACCGGACTGGTTTCGAACAGGCTGACGAGGCCGGCCGTCTGGTTGATCTCGTCGAGGTGGTTCATCGCGTAGTCGTCACGGATCACGCGGCCAAGATGGCTGGAGCAGCTGCCGACCAGGCCATCGTTCTTCTCGCCGTTGAAGGCCTGTGCCGTCAGCGCGAGCGGCGCGTCGAGCGGGTCGAGCACGTTGGTGATCTGTTTGCCGCCGCTCCACGAGAAGTAGTAGACGCCGCGCTCCTGGTAGGCGCCTTCGCCGCAGGCCGACAGCGGCACGCCTTCCGGGTGGCGGCTGTTGAACGCCAGCGAGCCGGCGGTGGTGAGCGACAGCATGGCCGCCTTGCTGTCCTGCGGCCGGTCGGGGCCGGCGTTGTTCGACACCAGGCTCATCAGATTTGCGACCGCGCCGAGCACCACGGTGCTGGCGCCGGGGGCGTTGTCCATCAGCACATCTGCCACCTTGGAGCCCTTGTTGACGCCGCCGACACTGGTGACCGAGGCCACCAGGTCCGGCCTGACCGAGGCCACGTAGCGCGCGGTCGGGCCGCCGTGGCTATGGCCGATCAGGTTGACCTTGGCGGCGCCGGTCACCGCCAGGATTTGCTTGACCTGGGTCAGCAGCTGTTCGCCGCGCACCTCGGTGCTGTTGGCCGCCGACACGGTCGTCACGTAGACATTGGCGCCGCCGCTGCGCAGGGCGGAGGTGATGCCGTAAAAGTACTCGAGGGGACCAACGCTGTCGAACCCCAAAAAGCCGTGCACCATCACGATCGGGTACTTGGTTTGGGTGTATCCGGCCGCCCAGGACGGCGCGGGCAGGGCGGTCATGGCGAGCAGGGCAATTGATGATAGGTATTTCCAGATGCGATTCTTCATGTTGTCTCCAGTAGTTATTTTTTATGAAATGAGAAACTTGGAAGTCGCCGGCGCCAGCTAAAAGAAAGCAAGTGCTCGGTAATTGAATGTAGCATCATTACTCGAAGAAAGCATGACGCGCTGCGGCAACGTGGCGAAACTGGTAAAGCGCAACTTGCCGCCCGGTTGTGCGTCAGCGTTCGCTCAAACCTTGATCCATGCGTCTTCTCGGCTGTTGGGGTTCATGCGATGCTCGTCGCGGTGTACTGACAACAGGAGAAGCAGTTGGATCATCAAAAAATCGCGATCATTGGCCTGGGCCGCATCGGCTCGGCGTTCTTGGGCAATCTGTTGGCGCGCAGCGGACGCGGCGTGAATGTGGTGGGTGTGGCGGAGGCGTCCGACACGCCGGGCCGCCAGTTGGCCATCGACGCCGGCCTGACCATCGCCACGCTCGATGAGATCGTCGCGCTGGGCAGCGGCGTGGATATTCTGTTCGACCTGACCGGTCTGCCGGAGGTGCGGCGCGAGATCCGCGAGAAGCTGATGGCGCAGGATAATCACCACACGGTGGTGGCGTCGGAAACCATCGCTCGCCTGATCTGCTCGCTGACGGCGACCGACGATCTGCCCGAGATCGCCGGCCGCAGCATCGGTTACTGAGCCGCGCGCGGCGGGCTGGCGCGCTGCCGCGCCTCGTCGGCGCGCAGGCGGTCCAGCTTGGCCGAGTACAGGTCGTGGGTGCCGCGCGTGGTACTGTTCTGCATCGCCAGCTTCATGTGGTTGTCGGCCGCGCGCAGATTGCCCAGGTGGTAGTTCGCCACCGCCAGCCAGAAGTGAAATTCGTGGTAGTCCGGCACCCGTTCCAGCTCCCGTTCAAACAGCCGGCGCGCGCGCGCGTACTCGCCGGCCTGCATCGCTTCCTGCCCCTGGTTGAAGAAGTAGAAGGGCGGGTAGGGTTCCAGTTGCGCCAGCCGCGCGCGCAGCGCTGCCGCCTCGTCCAGCTTGTGTTCGTTCTCCAGCGTCTGCGCCAGGTTGGACAGGTAGATGGTGTTGTCCGGCGCTTGCGCGTGGGCGTAGCGGAGCGCCTGTTCGGCGGCTTCCTGGCTGCCACGCTGCTGGTAGATCACGCCCAGCGTGTTGTAGACGTTGAGTAGCAGCGGATCGACCTCGGCGGCCCGGCGCGCGGCCCAGTAGGCGTCGTCGACTTCGCCGACGGACAGCAGTTCGGCGGCGCGGTTGTTCAGGTACATCGCCAGCACCGTGTGTTCTTCCAGCGGTTTGGCGGCGTCGCGCGCCTTGGGCGGCACCGGGACGAAGTCCACCGTCAGCACGTTGGCATCGTCCATGCCGTAGACGGTGTAGGGATTGCGGTCGCTGCGCGGCCGGCCCAGCGTCAGGTTGACGTGGTTGGCGGCGAAGTACAGCGTGCCGGCGCGGCTCCAGACGGTGTCGACGTCGATCTGCTGGAACACCACCGGCATGTTGAGTTCACGCGCCAGCGCGGCGGTCATGATCGCCAGCGACAGGCAGTTGCCGGCGCGCGCGGCGAAGGTTTCGCTGGCGTTGCGGGTGATGGCGGCGTCGTAATCGAGCTGCAGTTTGTCGCGCTGGTAGAGGGCGTCGAACAGCAGGCGGCGCGGGTCCCTGCCGGGCGAGGCGTTGCCGATTTCATGCCGCACGTACTCGCGCATCGCCGGGCTGATGGCGAACACCTGGCGGGTGTCGATCGGCTTGGCGGGCGGCTGAAACAGCTGGTCGTGGAATAGTTGCTGGGCCGGCGCTATGCGCACCGGTGTTTGGCTGGCGCAGCCGCCGCCGCCGAGCAAGGCGGCGGCGCACAGCGCCGTACAGACGATACGGGCCCATGATTGCATGGCTGTCTCCCTTTGCTGCGGAGCACAAGCCGGCGCCGCACCAGGCAGCGGAATCTGCGTTCCGCGTTCTGGAAAGTATCCTCGGCTAAAGGGGGACTGTCAAACGAGAAATCGCTTTCAGGAAAGCGGGTCCGCCGATACCGATATGTCGGTGATGCCGAGGCTGTTCAAGGCGTCGGCCAGGTCTTCCAGCGCCAGTGCCAGATCGGCGGCCGGGTCGAGCGGCTTGCCGGCGGCGGCCAGCGGCGTGCCGCCCTGCGACAGTTGGACCCGCAGCAGCGGGTCGTCCTCGTCTTCCGACGGGGCGACCACGGCTTGCACCTGGGCCGGGTCGTGGCCGGCCAGCGCCTGGTTCAGCGTGGACAACAGGTGCAGCATGTCATGCTCGGACTGGCCTTGGGCGCGGGCGCCGAAGAACAGGTCCTGGTAGAGGAAGTTCAGCGTCAGCTCAGGTCCGGCCGACTGCGCGGCGTCGCGTGCGCGGCCGAGGCAGCGCGCCACCAGCGGCGCGTAATCCTCGGTCCACTTCTGGTAGCGCTCGGCGCGTTGGGCGAAGTAGGCGTCGGCGGCTTTCTCGCCGGCCGGTACCTTGTAGAAGGCGTCGTCGCTGCGCTTGAGGGCGAAGCCCAGCAGGAAGCGCAGCTCGACGGCGGTGTCGTCTGCGCCGAAGCTGGTTGGCGACCAGCCGGCCGCCAGGCTGCGTTCCAGCGCCGGCGCGGCGGCGATTTTTTTATCGGTCAGCGATTGCGCGGCCTCGCGCACCATCGCATGCAGCTGGCCGTAGTGGATGCGTTCGATCTCGCCGAGGTCGTAGGCATGGCTGACCAGCACCACCTGCGCTTTCGGGCTTTCGAGGCCGGCCTCGGTGAAGCTGTGCAGCAGGGCGTCGTAGGCGTCGCTGTCCTGGAAGTCGGCGGCAGGATCGAGGCCGCCCTGGCTGTGCACGAACACCGGGATGGCGAAGGCGTCGATTTCCAGCTCCAGCCCGTTCTCGCGGCGCAGGATCAGGTTAGCCGCGCCTTCCTCGACGGCGGCGCGCAGGTAACGGTAGCCATCCAGCGATTCGTCGCGCGCCATCTCGATGGCGCCGTACAGCACTTCGTTCTTGCCTTGCGCCAGCAGGCGGCGCAGCAGGCGCTGGAAGTCGATGTGTTTTTGCGCCAGCTCGGCGCGGGTGGCGGCCGAGACGATGTCGCCGCTGGCCGATTCGTCGGCCAGGTCCAGCGCCAGCGCGCACAGGTCGGTGGTTTGTTGCTCGTCTTTGACTTCCGGGGCGTTGGCGGATTTGCGCGCTACCGGGCGCTTATTCTTGGGCATGCTTGGCTTGGTTCTTTATCGTTCGGTGTAGAAGGTTTCGTTCAGTTCTTCGAGCAGGTCGTCGGTTTCATCCTCGGTCAGGCCGAGATGGCGACAGGCGCTTTCGCCGCCTTTTTCCCATTCGAAGGAACTGTGTTCGTTGTGCAGGCGCTGGATGCCTTTCTCGGCCAGCAGCGACAGCGCCACCAGCGAGCGGATGGCGTCGTCGGTGGCATCGTCGTCCAGCACGCGGTAATCGTGGTGCAGCAGGATGGCCCAGGAGACGTCCGGCGACAGGCCCCAGTTGCGCGCCAGCAGGCAGCCGATGGCGGCGTGGTTGGTGCTGTAGCGGCGGTCCTCGATGGCGGTGAACATGCCGCTGGCGTCGTTGCAGGCCTGCTGGTAGGTGTCGCCGTAGTCGGCGAAGCGGTCCATCAGCAGCGGCACGCCGATGTCGCAGAACAGGCCGAAGGTGTGGGCGATGTCGGGCGGCGCCACGCGCAGCTTGCGCGAGGTGAACACCAGTGCCTGGGCCCGTCGCGACGAGATTTCCCAGAACGTGGTGAGGTCGGACTCCTTGCCGTCGATGGCCTGGCGCGCCAGCAGCCCGGTCAGCAGCGACGCGCACTGGTTGATGCCGAGGAAATTGATCGCCTGCTCGACCGACTTGGCCTTGCGGGCGGCGCCGAAGAACGGCGAGTTGGCCAGCTTGAGCAGGGCGCCGGACATGCCGACGTCGCTGGCGATGATGCGGGCGATCTGGCGCGGCGACGGATCGCTCTGGGCCAGTTCGCGCTGCAGGTCGACGAGCAGGCTCGGCCGTGGGGGAATCCGGATGGAACGCATCAGCGCGTCTTCCACCGCGTTTTCTGTTGGCAAGGCTTGGGCAGCTACTGTCGTCATCGTGTTCTTAGCGCAAAAAGCAATCGTACCTTCGATTATCGCCGCATAAGGGGCGGGATGGCGCGGATTGGTAAAGTTTTTCTGTGCGGCACGGCGTATTTTGTTCTCATTTGCGTGCAGATGATAACTATTTGGCATGAATTTTGTAATCGTGCCGTCCAGATTGGCATTTAGAATAGACGCATGACTACGATTTTGGCAGGGATTGATTTCAGCGCGCCGTCGCACCAGGTGGCGCCGCAACTGATCGGCGTGACGCTGCTGGTCAACGGCGTCGGCGGCCGCATTGTGGAGACCGAGGCGTATGACCGCGCGGAACCGGCCTCGCATTGCTACGGCGGCGAGACGGCGCGCAACTTCGCCATGTTCGGGCCGCCCGCGCGCGGTGACGGTGCTAGCCGGCCCGCGCATCGGCATTTCCAAGGCGGTTGAGCTGCCTTGGCGTTTCGTCGAGGCCGGATCGCGCTTTTTGAGCAAGCCCATGCGCGGGCTCTAACTTGAACACCGACACCGCCTGCGACAGGTGGCCGGCCTGGTCCTGCAGGCTGGCGGCCGCCGCCGCTGCCTGCTCGACCAGCGCGGCGTTCTGCTGCGTCACATCATCCATCTGCCCGACCGCCTGATTGACTTCGGCGATGCCCTGCGCCTGCTCGGCGCTGGCGGCGCTGATGCGGCCGATGATGTCGTTGACCTGCCGCACGGCGGCGACGATGCCGCCCATGCGCTCGCCGGCCTGCTGCACCGAGGCGCTGCCGCGGTCGATGGTGGCGACCGAGGCGGCGATCAGCGTTTTGATCACTTTCGCGGCGGCGGCCGAGCGTTGCGCCAGCGTGCGCACTTCGGCGGCGACGACGGCGAAGCCGCGCCCCTGCTCGCCGGCGCGCGCCGCCTCGACGGCGGCGTTCAGCGCCAGAATGTTGGTCTGGAAGGAGATGCCGTCGATGACGGCGATGATGTCGACGATCTGGCGCGAGCTGGCGCGGATCGTGGCCATGGTGTGCACCGCATCCTGCATCGCGGCGCCGCCAAGCCCGGCCAGGTCGCTGGCGCCGGCGGCCAGCTGGCAGGCCTGGCGCGCGTTGACGGCGTTGGCCTGCACCGCCTGCGTCAGGCTGCTCATGGCGCTGGCGGTTTGCTCCAGCGAGGTGGCCTGCATTTCGGTGCGGCTCGACAGATCCAGATTGCCGGTGGCGATTTCGCGCGCGGCGGTGTCGATCGAGTGCACCGCGCCGAGGATGGTGGTCAGCGTTTGCGTCAGGTTGGCCATGGTCTGGTCCAGCATGCGCGCGGTATCGGCGATTTCGTCGCGGCCGGCGGTGCCCTGGCCCGCGCGCAGGCGCCCGGCGGCCAGCGCCACCACCACCTCGGCGATCGCGCGGATATCGCGCAGCATGGCGCCGCGCACCGCCATCGTCACCCCCAGCGACAGCACGATGGACAGCAGCACCATGACGATCATGCCGATGTTCAGTGTGTGGAAGTCGTCCTTGGCGTGGGCGTGGGCCTGTTCGCTGAGCTGCTTTTCCAGCGCCGCGAGTTGCGCCAGCTGGTCGTTCAGCAGCAGGAACTGCTTTTCGGCGATGGCCATGGCGTTGGTGGCGATGCTCTGGTCCATCTGCGCCATGTCCATGGTTTGCAGCACCGCCTTGCGGTAGGCGGCCAGCGCCTGCAGCGATCCGCTGAGGATCTGGCGTTCGGCGGCGGGGGCGGCCGCGTCGTCCAGCTGGCGCAGCAGGGTTGCGATATCGGCGTGGCGGTGCTTGATGTCGTGCGACAGCGCGTCCAGCCGCGATTGGGCGAAGCTGCCGTTGACCCAGGCCAGCAACTGGTAGATGTGGGCGTGGGCGTAGCGCGCCTCGCCGCTGACATCGGCCGCCGTCTTGAGGCGGGCGGCGCGCACCTGCACCAGGTTTTCCAGCGAGGCGTTCTGGCGCACCATGCCGACATAGGCCGCGGCGGCGGTGGCGATCAGCAGCATCAGCACCAGCATCGGCGCGAGCAGCAGTTTGGGACCGATACGCAGTTGGTTCAGCATGGCGTGCCTCTCTTCTTATTTTTTGTAGATGCCGGCTTCCAGCACGATGTCGCCGACGCGCAGGATGTAGGTGGTCTTGGGCTCGATCTTGCCGGTGGTGGGATTCTTGTACAGGTAGTCGACCCAGCCGCTGCCTTTTTTCGCCGCCAGTTCGATGATCTCGCGGCGGTACTTCTTGCCGCTGGCGTCGGGGATGTCGGTCAGGTCTTTGCCGACGATCGACGGGTTGACCGGGTGCGCCAGCACGATGCCGGTTTTGATGTCGCGCACGTCGACGTACAGCGCGCCTTGCAGGTAGTCCGGATCTTTGGCGGCGATCTTTTTGATGAAGGCTTCCTGGCTGTTGGCCTTGATGAAGGCGGCGCCTTTCTCGGCCATGGCGATGGCGTCTTTTTCGGTGGGATCGGCGGCCAGCGCGGGCAGCGTGACGATGGCGAAGGTGAGCGCGGTAAAGGCTTTCATGAACGGACTCCTGATGTGTGGATGACGCTGTCAACTGTACGCCGCTGGCCATTTCAGGAATTGCGTTGCCGCAATATCTTGCAGCGCGGCACGGCCTAGCATGGTGCTTTCCGACCCAACCCAGGATCTCGCGATGGATACGCCCAAGTTCAAACCGTTTATACGACAGACCATTGCGCACTCGCGCCAGTGGGAGTGGATACCGCCTGATTTGCGGGAGGCGGTGCAGGTGGTGTCGCATGTGCTGCCGTTTCGCACCAATGCGTATGTGCTCGATCATCTGATCGACTGGAACAATGTGCCGGATGATCCGATTTACCGCCTGACCTTTCCGCACCGGGACATGCTGGCGCCGGACGACTATGCGCATCTGCGCGAACTGGTGATGGGCAAGGCGGACCAGCCGGCGCTGGTGGAGCTGGTGCGGCGCATCCGCCTGCGCATGAATCCCCACCCGGCGGGGCAGATGACGCACAACGTGCCGCGTATGAATGGCGCGCCGCTCAGGGGCTTGCAGCACAAGTACAAGGAGACGGTGCTGTTCTTTCCGAGTGCGGGGCAGACCTGTCATGCGTATTGCACCTTCTGTTTCCGCTGGCCGCAGTTTGTCGGCATGGAGGAGATGAAGTTCGACGCCAGGGAGTCGCACGAGCTGGCGTCGTATCTGCGTCTGCATCCGGAGGTGACGGATGTGCTGATCACCGGCGGCGATCCGTTGATCATGAATACGCGCTCGCTGGAGGCCTACATTGAGCCCTTGCTGGCGCCGGAGCTGGCGCATATTCAGAACATCCGCATCGGCACCAAGTCGGTGGCGTATTGGCCGCAGCGGTTTGTGTCGGACCGCGACGCGGATGATCTTCTGCGTCTGTTCGAGCGGGTGGTGAAGGCCGGGAAGAACATGGCGATCATGGGGCATTACAACCATGCGGTGGAACTGCGGCAGGAGATCGCGCAGCAGGCGGTCAAGCGGATCGTCGGCACCGGAGCGACCTTGCGCATGCAGGGACCGTTGATACGGCATATCAACGAGGACCCGGCGTCGTGGGCGGAGCTGTGGCAGACCGGCGTGCGGCTGGGGGCGATTCCGTACTATATGTTTGTCGAACGGGATACCGGGCCGCGCGAGTATTTCCAGCTGCCGCTGGCGCGGGCGCACGAGATTTTCCAGGCGGCGTATCAGATGGTGTCCGGCTTGTCGCGCACGGTGCGGGGGCCTTCGATGAGTGCTTTTCCGGGCAAGGTGGCGATTGACGGCATTGCGCACATCGGCGGGGAGAAGGTGTTTGCCTTGCAGTTCCTGCAGGCGCGCAATGCCGATTGGGTGCGCCGGCCGTTTTACGCGAAGTTCGATCCGCAGGCGACGTGGATGGATCAATTGAAGCCGGCGTTCGGCAAGGAAAAGTTTTTCTTCGAGGAGGAGGGTGGCAGCCGCAGCGAATTCGGCATCGAGCCGCCGGGCGCGCGCAAGGTGATTTCGTTGATGGCGGCACGTGCGGAAGGCGGCGCGCCGTCGCCGGCCGGCTGCGACGCGGCATAGGCGGCGTGATGATGCGCGATGGGTGCCGACCGGAGCCGCCCGCACCCGTCGTGGCGCCGGCACTGTCCGGGCGCGCGGTGTTTGTGCTGGTGTTTCTGCCGTTCGCGCTCGGGCATTTTCTTTCGAGCCTGATGCGGACGGTGAATGCGACGCTGGCGCCGCAACTGGTGGCGGCGTTGGCGTTGACGCCCGGCGAGCTGGGACTGCTGACCAGCGCTTTCTTCCTGGCCTTTGCGCTGGCGCAGCTGCCGGTGGGGATCGCGCTGGATCGCTGGGGGCCGGCCAAGGTGCAGTTGCCGATGCTGTTGCTGGCCGGCGTAGGCGCGTTGGCTTTCGCCGGCGGTCAGACGTTCGCACAGTTGCTGGTGGCGCGCGCGCTGATCGGGCTGGGGCTGGGCGGCTGCTTCATGTCGGCGGTGAAGGCCATCTCCACCTGGATCGCGCCGGCGCGGCTGCCGTCGGTGCAGGGCTATCTGATCGCCGTCGGTGGCCTGGGCGCGGCGGCGGCCACGCTGCCGGTGCGGCTGGCGATGCAGTTTATGGACTGGCGCGGCCTGTTTCTGTGGCTGGCGCTGGCGGCCGGCCTGACCGGCGTTCTGATTCGCGCGCTGTCGCCGCCGCAGCCGGCCAGCGCGCGCAAGCCGGCCATGCTGGCGGCGATGCGCGAGGTCTATTGCCATTACGCCTTCCGCGAGGTGGCGGCGCTGGTGCTGATTCCGCACACGGTGTTCTTCGGCATCCAGGGGCTGTGGATCGGCCGCTGGCTGACCGACGTCGCGCGCTACAGCGAGGAGGAGGTCGGCTATCTGCTGTATCTCGGCATGGCGGCGGTGATCTTCGGCGCCATCGCGGTGGGCATGATCACCGAGTGGGCCGGCAAGCGCGGCGTGCGGCCGATCAGCGTGGCGGCGGTGGGCGTGGCGCTGTTCATCGCGGTGCAGGCGGGATTTTTGTTGGACTGGCGGCCCAGCTATCAACTGCTGTCGGTGCTGTTTACGCTGGTGGGAACGGTGACCGGTATCGAGTACACCATCGTCGCGCAAAGCCTGCCCGGCGCGCTGACCGGGCGCGCCGCCACTTGCCTCAATCTGCTGATCTTTGTCGGCGCCTTCGCGGTGCAGGCGGGTTTCGGTCTGGTGGTCGGCTGCTGGCGGCCGGATGGGACGGGACATTATCCGGCGCTGGCCTATCAGATGGGGTTTGGCGCGCTGGTGCTGCTGCAGTTGCCGGGACTGATCTGGTTCGTGCGGCGCCGCAGGCGCAATCCGGTAGAATGGGCTTCCCATCCAGCCAAGCTTCAATGATGTGATGACCCAATCCGACAATGTGTTTGCTTCTCTGCCGCTGGTCTGGCGCGACTGGATCATGGACAACCTGGCGCGCGCCTGCAGCCCGCTGGACATGGTCAACAGCATGGTCCGCTCGGGCCAGTACGACATGGCCACCGCGCGCGCGGCGATCGACGCGGCGATCAGTCTGCGCGCCACCGGCGGTGCGGCGCTGGCGCCACTGGCCAGCGCGTTTTCGGCGCCGCGCGAGATGCCGTTCATTGATGTCAGCAGCAACCGCATCGTGGTGCCGGACCGCGAGGTGAACCTGCTGTTCGTGCTGAAAAAGCCGCAGGTGATCCTGCTCGGGAATGTGCTCAGCGACGAGGAGTGCGACGCCATCGTCGCCCATTGCGGCAGCCGCTACACCCGCTCGACGGTGACGGCGGAAGCCGACGGCGCCAGCGTGGTGCACGAGGGCCGCACCTCGGAGATGGCCTTCATCCAGCGCGGCGAGGCGGAGGTGGCCGAACGCATCGACCGCCGTCTGGCCGCCATCGCGCACTGGACACCCGAATGCAGTGAACCGTTCCAGCTGCAGAAGTACGACAAGACCCAGGAATACAAGCCGCACTACGACTGGCTCGACCCCGATAGCGCCGGCCATCGCTCGCATCTGGCGCGCGGCGGCCAGCGACTGGCGACCTTTGTGCTGTACCTGTCCGAAGTGGCGGCGGGCGGCGGCACGGTGTTCCCTAATCTTGGGCTGGAAGTGTTTCCGAAGAAGGGCAACGCGCTGTGGTTCCTCAACACCGACAGCCATCACCAGCCGGACCCGCAGACGCTGCACGGCGGCGCGCCGGTGGTCGGCGGCACCAAGATCATCGCCAACAAATGGCTGCGGCAGGAGCGCTACGGTTAAAATGTCGCTGACTTTTTAACCGAGGGTGATGTATGAGATTAGTGCGTTATGGCCGTCCAGGCAAAGAGAAACCAGGCTTGATCGATGACGAAGGCAAGCTGCGCGACCTGTCCGGCGTGATCGCCGACATCGACGCGGCGGCACTGGCGCCGAAATCGCTGCGCAAGCTGGAGAAGATTGCGCACGCGTCGTTGCCGCTGGTGCGCGGCAATCCGCGCTTTGGCGTGCCGGTGGCGCGCGTGGGCAAGTTCCTGTGCATCGGCCTCAATTATTCCGACCACGCGGCGGAAGCCGGCATGCCGGAGCCGAAGGAGCCGATCATCTTCACCAAGGCGATATCGGCGTTGAATGGACCGGACGATCCGATCATGCTGCCGCCAGGCTCGAAGAAGACCGACTGGGAAGTGGAACTGGGCGTGGTGATCGGCACGCGCGCGCAGCACGTCAGCGAGGCCGATGCGCATAAGTATATCGCCGGCTACACGGTGGTCAACGACGTGTCGGAGCGCGCCTATCAACTGGAACGCGGCGGCACCTGGGACAAGGGCAAGGGCTGCGATACCTTCGGCCCGGTCGGCCCGTGGCTGGTGACGCCGGAGGACCTGTACGATGTGCAGGATCTGGACCTGTACCTGGACCTGAACGGCAAGCGCATGCAGACCGGGAATACCGCGACCATGATTTTCAGCGTGGCGCAGATTGTCAGCTATGTGTCGAAGTTCATCACGCTGGAGCCGGGCGACGTGATCGCCACCGGCACGCCGCCGGGCGTGGGCATGGGCCGCAAGCCGCAGCGCTTCCTGAAGAAGGGCGACACGCTGCGCGTCGGCATCGCCGGTCTGGGCGAGCAGCAGGCGGAGATCATCGCCTGGCAAGCGACGAAATAAGCGACGAAGTAAGCGTATCGGCCAGGCGGCTGGTGATCTCCGCCAGTTCCGCCTCGGTGGTGATGAAGGGTGGCGCCAGCAGGATATGGTCGCCACGGCGACCATCGATGGTGCCGCCCATCGGATAGATCATCAGGCCGCGCGCCATCGCCTCGTCTTTGATGATGGCGTGCAGCCGCTGTTCGGGCGCGAACGGCGTTTTGCCGGCGCGCTCCGCCACCAGTTCCAATCCGATCAGCAAGCCGCGGCCGCGAATGTCGCCCACGTGCGGGTGGTTGCCGAAGGCATCGCGCAGCATGCGCCGGAATGCCGTACCGCGTGCGGTGACGGCGCCCAGCAGGCAGTCGCGCTGGATGACTTGTTGCACCGCCAGCGCGGCGGCGGCGGCCACCGGGTGGCCCATGTAGGTGTGGCCATGCTGGAAGGCGCCGCTGCCGTCGCGCAGCCGCTGGACGATATGGGCGCGCGCCAGCACCGCGCCGATCGGCTGGTAGCCGGCGCCCAGGCCTTTGCCCAGCACCACCAGGTCGGGCAGCACGCCGTCCTGTTCAAACGCGTACAGCGTGCCGGTGCGGCCCATGCCGCACATCACTTCATCGAGAATCAGCAGCAGGCCGTATTGGTCGCACAGCCGGCGCACGCCGCGAAAGTAACCGGGTGTGGGTGGCACCGCGCCGGCCGTGGCGCCGACCACGGTTTCGGCGACGAAGCCGATCAGGTTTTCCGGGCCGGCGGCGAGGATGGCTTGTTCCAGTTCCCGCAGCAAGGCGGCGGTGTAGGCCTCGGTGCTCTGGCCGTCGGCGCGGTCGCGGTATTCGTAGCAGGGCGCCACGCGCGGGACGTCCATCAGCAGCGGGGCGAAGGGCTGGCGACGCCATTCGTTGCCGCCGACCGCCAGTGCGCCCAGCGTATTGCCGTGGTAGCTCTGGCGGCGCGCCAGGAAGGTGCGCCGCCGCGGCTGGCCGGCCTCCAGCCAGTACTGGCGCGCCAGTTTGAGCGCGGTCTCCATCGCTTCCGAGCCGCCCGAGACCAGGTAGACGTGATCGAGGTCGCCGGGGGCGTCGGCGGCCAGGCGCGCGGCCAGTTCCTCGGCGGCGTCGCAGGTGAAGAAGGCGGTGTGGGCGTAGGCGTTGCGGTCGATCTGCGCGTGCATCGCCGCCAGCACCTCGGGATGGGCGTGGCCGAGCGAGGAGACGGCGGCGCCGCCGCTGGCGTCGAGGTAGGTGCGGCCGGCGCTGTCGGTGACGGTGATGCCGGCGGCGCTGGCGGCGACCGGCGGCACGCGGCGCAGGTCGCGGTGGATGATGTGGCTCATGGCGTCCTTTCGTGGTGAGGTGCAGACTGCCGACGATAGCCGCGTTTTGCCGCTGGCTTATTGATGTATGCCATGATGCGTTTCTTTGGGAGGAGACATGGAAGATCGATTGGGGCCGATGCCGTTTGCGGCGATGAGCGCGGCCCAGCAGGTGGCGGCGCAGGCGGTGATCGACGGCCCGCGCGGGGCGCTGTACGGGCCATTCGTGCCCTTGATTCGCTCGCCGGAGCTGATGGCGGCGGCGCAGAAAATGGGCGAGTATCTACGCTATCGCAGCGCCATCGGCACGCGGCTGACCGAGCTGGCGATTCTGGTGACGGCGCGGCAGTGGAACCAGCAGGTGGAGTGGGCGATCCATGCGCCGATCGCGCGCGATTACGGCATCGGCGAGGCGGTGATCGCGGCGATCGCGGCGCGCGAGCGGCCGGCGTTTGTGCTGGAGGATGAGGCGTTGGTGTATGACTTTTGCTTGCAGCTGCACCAGCGGCAGCGGGTCGATGACGCGACCTACGCGGCGGCGTTGGCGGCGTTCGGCGAACACGGCGTGGTGGACCTGATGGGCATCAACGGCTACTACACATTTTTGGCGATGGTGATGAACGCGGCGCAGACGCCGGCGCCGTCTTCCACTGCGGCGCCGTTATCCGTGTAGGCTGATTCAGAGGACGCGTTTCAGCCAGGCGCTGATGTCATCCACTTCCTGCTGGCACAGCGAGTGCTGCATCGGGTATTCGTGCCATTCGACGTTGTAGCCCCATTCGACCAGCAGGTCGCGTGAGGCGGTGGCGCGGGCGATCTGCACCACCGGGTCCATGCGGCCATGCGCCAGGAAGATCGGCGTGGCTTTGCTTTCCGGCGTGTGCTCGTCCGCAGCCTTGGCGGCGATCGGCAGGTAGCCCGACAGGCACATCATGCCGGCCAGCTTGCTGTGCTGACGCAAGCCGGTTTGCAGCGTCATCGCGCAGCCTTGCGAGAAGCCGGCCAGGATGATGCGCTCGTTCGGGATACCACGGGCGTTTTCACGGGCGATCAGCGCTTCGACTTTCAGCTGCGAGGCGCGCAGGCCGGCTTCGTCCTCCTGGCGACCGAGGTCGGTGTGGACGATGTCGTACCACGAGCGCATGACGTAGCCGCCGTTGATGGTGACCGGCATGGTCTCGGCGTTGGGGAAGATGAAGCGGATCGGCGGCAGGCCGGCCAGATCGAGTTCGTGCAGCATCGGCACGAAGTCGTTGGCGTCGGCGCCCAGGCCGTGCATCCAGAGGATGGCCACGGTCGGATTCGGACCGGTTTCTTTTTCGATGGTTTGCAGCAGGCTCATACGGGTCCTTGGGGACGGAGGGCGGATTTCGGGCGGAAGGCCTGGCACACGGCGGGATCGGTTTCCATGTACGGGCCGCCGATCAGGTCGACGCAGTAGGGCACGGCGGCGAAGATGCCGCCCACCAGCGTGGCGCCGTCGGCGTCTTTCAGGCCGCCCAGCGTCTCGGCGATGGCTTTCGGCTGGCCGGGCAGGTTCAGGATCAGCGCGGCGTGGTCGGCGCTTTCGCGGATCACGGCGGTCTGGCGCGACAGGATCGCGGTCGGCACGAAGTGCAGGCTGATCTGGCGCATCTGCTCGCCGAAGCCGGGCATCTCCTTGGTGCCGACCGCCTTGGTGGCTTCCGGCGTGACGTCGCGGCGCGCCGGGCCGGTGCCGCCGGTGGTCAGGATCAGGTGACAGCGGGCGACGTCGGCCAGCTCGGTCAGCGTGGCTTCGATCCGCGGTTGCTCGTCGGCGATCAGGCGGGTTTCGACCTCGAACGGCGTGGTCAGCGCGCGCGCCAGCCAGGCCTGCAGGGCGGGGATGCCCTGGTCCTGGTAGACGCCGCCGCTGGCGCGGTCGGAGACCGAGACCAGGCCGACGCGCAACGACTGGTCGGCCGAGGTTGCGGCGTTACTCGTCATCGTCTTCGCTGTCGGCCGCGTCTTCGTCATCGGCCGGCTTATGCTTGGCCGCTTCGAGCTGCTTGAGGATCTGGAAGATTTCGCGGTAGGCCTTCGGCGGCTTGTTCTCGGCCTGCTCCTTGCGGGCGTTACGGATCAGCGTGCGCAGGTGCTGCACGTCGAGGTGTGGCGCCTCCGTCAGCAGCGCGGTCAGGGCGTTGTCGTCGGCCAGCAGCTTCTCGCGGCGGCGTTCCAGCGCGTGCATGGCGGCGGTCTCCGATTTGGAGGCGCCTTTCCAGCTGTCGATGGCTTTCTGGATCGCGGCCACCTCGGCCTCGTCCAGCGTGCGCATCTTCTTGCCGATGAACTGCATCTGGCGCCGGCGGCCCTCGTGGTTGGTGATGTTCTGGCATTCGAGGATGGCGTCGAGCACGTCTTCCGGCATCGGCACCTTCTTGACGCGGTCGCGTGGCGCCTCGACCAGTTCCTTGCCGAGTTTTTGCAGGGCGTCCGACTGGCGCTTCATTTCGGACTTGGAGGGACGTTCGTAGTCGTCTTCGAATTCGGACGAACTGAAGCCGACGCCGCCGCCGCTGCGGTTGGGATTTACCATAATATTAACTTTCGAGCGGGCGCTTGGCGGCGCCCTTAAACTGTAAACGACTGCTATGATAACTGTTTTAGCGGCCAACCCGAATAAAACAGCCCATGAGCGATACCCATTTTACCCACACCCAGGACCAGTTGAAGCAGCTCGCATGCGATGTGCTGGGCTACGCGAAAGCCCAAGGCGGCACCGATTGCGCCGTCGAAATCAGCGAGGGCAGCGGCCTGTCGGTGTCGGTGCGCAAGAGCCAGATCGAGACCATCGAGCAAAATAAAGACAAGGGCATGGGCGTGACCGTGTTCATCGGCCAGCGCCGCGGCAACGCCTCGACCTCCGATTTTTCGCCGGCCGCGCTGAAGGCGACGGTGGAGGCGGCCTACAATATCGCCCGCTTCACCGCCGATGACGATTGCGCCGGTCTGGCCGACGCCGAGCTGCTGGAGCTGAACCCGCGCGACCTGAAACTGTTCTATCCATGGGAGATCTCGACCGCCGAGGCGGTGGCGCTGGCGCAGCGCGCCGAGGCGGCTGCCTTCGCCGTCGATCCGCGCGTGACCAATTCGGATGGCGTCGGCGTGCATGTGCAGCAGTCACAGTTTGTCGCGGCCAATTCGCGCGGCTTTATCGGCGGTTACCCGTTTTCGCGCCACACGCTGTCGGCGGCGTTGATCGCCGGCAAGGGCAAGCATATGCAGCGCGACGACTGGTATTCGTCGGTGCGCGATGCGGCGACGATGGCGTCGCCGGAGGCGATCGGCCGCTACGCGGCGGAGCGCGCGCTGGCGCGCTTGCATGCGCGCAGCATCGACACGCGCACCTGCCCGGTGCTGTTCGAGGCGCCGCTGGCGGCCGGTTTGCTGGGGGCCTACGTGCAAGCCACCTCGGGCGGCGCGCTGTATCGCAAGTCGACCTTCCTGCTCGACTCGCTGGGCCAGCAGGTGCTGCCCAAGCATGTGCAGATCGTCGAGGACCCGCATGTGATCGGCGCGGTCGGCTCGGCGCCGTTCGACGAGGAGGGCGTGCGCACGGTCAAGCGCGATGTGGTCAAGGACGGCGTGGTGCAGGGTTACTTCCTGTCGTCCTATTCGGCGCGCAAGCTGGGCATGCAGACCACCGGCAACGCCGGCGGCTCGCACAACCTGTCGCTGACGTCGTCGCTGACCACGGCGGCCGATGACTTCGCCGGCATGTTGTGCAAGATGGGTACCGGCCTGCTGGTTACCGAGCTGATGGGCCAGGGCACCAATTATGTGACCGGCGATTATTCGCGCGGCGCCGCCGGCTACTGGGTGGAGAATGGCGTGATCCAGTATCCGGTGGAGGAGATCACCATCGCCGGCAATATGAAGGACATGCTGGCGCAGATCGTCGCGGTCGGCAATGATGTGCTGGTGCGCGGCACCAAGCAGACCGGCTCGATCCTGATCGAGAACATGGTGGTGGCCGGCACCTAATCGGTGCCGCGACGGGCGCGGCGCACATAGATGTCGCGCCAGGCGTTGCGGATGCTGCCGCATACTTCTTCGGCCCATGCGCTCGGCGTGGTGATTTTTCCTTCGGCCATCAGGTAGTTGCCTTCCACTTGCGCCATGTGGCAGTGGCCGCGGTGGAGGATGCGCAGCCTTGTGCCGTGCGGCAGGAACAGTTCTTTCCATTGGTAGCCGCGATCGGTGGGCTGGCCGTACTCGCGTTCCATCGGAAGTTCGGCGGGCGGGCGGCTAAATTTCAGGCATTCGTCAGGCCATGTCAGGCAAAATCAGGCGCTGGCTGTGAGAGAGAAACCCTATGTATATGCTCGGATACATAGCTTGAGCAGGGATGCGGCGCCTGGAAGCGGCGCCGCGGGGAGTGGCGCCGAGCTTACTGCTGCGCCAACAGCGATTGCAGCACCGGCTGCAGGATCGCCTTGCCCAGCTCGGCGGAGCGGGCGCCGTTCCAGCCGGTGTCCGGGTCCGGATCGTTGGCGTTGTCCTTGAACGGCATCTCCAGCGTCAGCGACAGGCAGCCGAAGGCGTGGGTGATGTGCGGCGAGCCCATGGTCAGCGTCGCCGGCGTGTACGGCGTCTCGCCGTAGCCGAACTCGTCCTGGAAGTCCGGGCTGGCGATCAGGAAATTGTCGATGAAGTACTGCTGCGCCTCGGCCTGGTCCGGCGTGAACGCCGGCAGCGACTCGCTGCCGGCCACGAACACATACGGCAGGCCCTCGTCGCCGTGGATGTCCAGGCACAGATCGACACCGGTCTCGTGCATCTTCTGCTTGACCAGGAACACTTCCGGGCTGCGCTCCATGGTCGGGTTCAGCCATTCGCGGTTCAGGTTGGCGCCGGCGGCGTTGGTGCGCAGGTTGCCGCGCACCGAGCCGTCCGGGTTCATGTTCGGTACCACGTAGAACACCGCTTCCTTCAGGCACTGGCGGCCGAACGGGTTGGCCGGGTCCAGCAGCGCCTCGACCAAGCCTTCGACCAACCACTCGGCCATGGTTTCGCCCGGGTGCTGGCGGGCGATGATCCACACTTTTTGCGCCGCGTCCGGATCGCCGATGACCAGCATGTTGAGGTCGCGGCCGTCGATGGTGTTGCCCAGGTCGACCAGCCTGACCAGCGGCGACAGCTGGGCGTTGTCCAGCAGCGCCAGATGGCGTTCCCACGAATACGGCTCGAAGTAGGCGTAGTAGACGCTGTCGTGCTCGGGCGTGTGCTGGATGGTCATGGTCTGGCCATCGTAGGTGGTCGGCACGCGGAACCAGCTGTCGCGGTCGTAGCTGGCGACGGCCTGGTAATCCTGCCAGCCGTCCGGATAGGCGGACTGGCCGGCGTTGAGGAAGTTCATCGTCAGCGGCGTGCCCTGCGCGCCCTGCACGCGGTAGTAGAACCACTGGGTGATGTCGGCGTGGGAATCCTTGCGGAGGTTCAGGTCGATGGCGGCCGGATCAGCGGCGCGGACCACCTCGATGGCGCCAGCGTCGAATTGCTGGCTGATTTTGATAGGCATGACGGAATCCTGATGAATTCGATGGAAAGAGGCCCGCGCTTGTGGCGCGGACCCGACATGATACAGGGTAGCGCGCCGGCCCGCGCGGATTTCCAGTGCCACGCCGTCGGTGTTAGGGCCGCGGCGCGCTAGCTCAAGCCGCCGAAGCGGTCGAAGAAGGCGGCTTCGGCGCTGGCGGCGGCGGCGTCCTCGCGGCGCAGGGCGGCGTCGATGTGTTGCTCGGCGGCGGCGTAGACGCGCAGGTAGATGTCGCGCGCCAGCTCGTAGGCCAGCGCGCCCGGCCATGGCGTTGGCAGCAGTTCGACCGGCAGTTGCGGATCGTGCAACTGCACGCGGCGGTAGGCGTGGATCAGCAGCGTGCGCATCACGAAGGCTTGTTCCGGCGTCGGCGGCGTCTCGGCGGCGGCGGCGCGCAGCGCCGTCAGCAGCGGCGTGAACTGGGCGAGGAATTTGCTGTAGCCGTCGGCCACCGCCGCCACGTCCCAGCCCTCGGCCACCAGATCGCTGAGCGGGCGCGCGCTGACCTGGCGCATCGACTTGCCCTGCACCACGAACAGCTTGCCGGCCACGCCCAGCCGCTGGAGCAGCTCGTCCAGCGCCGCGCCGTCGGCCGCCGGATGGCCCATGATGCCCGGCGCGATCACGCTATAGCCTTCCCACAACAATTCCTTGCGCACCGCCGCCCGCTCGGCCGCGTTGAGCATGCCGTCGCCGTTGAGCACCAGCGTCCAGCTGCCGTCCCAGTGCACGTTCGGCGGCGCGTAGATGCGGCGGTAGGCGTGCACGAAACGCGCCATCGCCTCCGGCGTGATCGCATACGACGCGCGGCGACCGTCACGCTGCGCGCCCAGCCAGCCTTCCTGCGCCAGCCGGAACACGGTGGTGCGCAACAGGCGGTCGTTGACGCCGAACGGCGCCAGCAGCTCGATCAGGCTGCCCAGCCACACCATGCCGCCATGCGGCACGATGGCATCGCCAAAAATGGTCACCACCAGCGATTTCGAACGCGGCGGGTCGGTGGCCAAAAAACCGGTGATCCAGTCGTTGCAATTCATACGCGGCTTATTAATCTGTACATGGAAACGTAGTTTACTTTGCCGCGCGCCAAAAATTAAGCCGATGCATTAAAATAATATGACACAAAAAAACTGTAGCTAAAACAAAATTCGTATCGTATTATGGATGGAAACAGGAGACAGCCATGTACGCACAACTGGTGGAGACCGGCCTGAAGCAGGTTCGCACGGCCGACGACATGAGCGCCGACGAGCGCGCGTTCCAGGCCCGCATCGACGACGGCATCAAGATCGAGGCCAAGGACTGGATGCCCGAGGCCTACCGCAAAACGCTGATACGTCAGATCTCGCAGCACGCGCATTCGGAGATCGTCGGCCAACTGCCGGAGGGCAACTGGGTGACGCGTGCGCCCACGCTCAAGCGCAAGTCCATCCTGCTGGCCAAGATCCAGGACGAGGCCGGCCACGGCCTGTACCTGTACAGCGCCGCCGAAACGCTGGGCGTGTCGCGCGACGAGCTGCTGCGCGCGCTGCACAGCGGCAAGGCCAAATACTCCAGCATCTTCAATTATCCGACGCTGAGCTGGGCCGACATGGGCGCCATCGGCTGGCTGGTCGACGGCTCGGCCATCATCAACCAGATTCCGCTGTGCCGCTGCTCGTATGGCCCGTATGCGCGCGCCATGATCCGCGTGTGCAAGGAAGAATCGTTCCACGCGCGCCAGGGCTACGACATCATGCTGTCGCTGGCACGCGGCACGCCGGCGCAGAAGGCCATGGCGCAGGACGCGCTGAACCGCTGGTGGTGGCCGTCGTTGATGATGTTCGGGCCGTCGGACGCGGCGTCGGTCAACAGCGCGCAGTCGGCGCAGTGGCGCATCAAGCTGTTCTCCAACGACGAGCTGCGCCAGCGCATGGTCGACCAGACCGTGCCGCAGGCCGAGTTCCTGGGCCTGACCGTGCCGGACCCCGATCTGCGCTGGAACGCCGAGACCGGCCATTACGACTTCGGCGCCATCGACTGGGCCGAGTTCCACAACGTCTTGCAGGGCAACGGCCCGTGCAACCGCGAGCGCCTGCAAACCCGGGTCCGGGCCTGGGACGACGGCGAGTGGTTCCGCGACGCGCTGGTGGCCCACGCCGACAAGCAACGCAACCAGGAGAGCGCACCATGAGCAAGGAATGGCCACTGTGGGAAATCTTCATCCGCAGCCAGCATGGGCTGGCGCACAAACATGTCGGCAGCCTGCACGCGCCCGACGCCGGCATGGCGATGAATAACGCGCGCGACGTCTACACCCGGCGCAACGAGGGCGTCAGCATCTGGGTGGTGCGCGCCAGCGACATCGTCGCCAGCAGCCCGGCCGACAAGGGCGCGCTGTTCGAGCCGTCCAACAGCAAGGTGTATCGCCACCCGACCTTCTTCCCGATGCCGGAAGAAGTCAAGAACCTGTGAGGCGCGCGGCCATGGACGACAAGGTCAACTACCTGCTGCGCCTCGGCGACAATGCGCTGATCCTCAGCCAGCAGCTGTCGCGCTGGTGCGGCAAGGGGCCGGCGCTGGAGGAGGACATGGCGCTGACCAATGTCGCGCTGGACCTGCTGGGGCAAACGCGCCTGTGGTACGACTACGCGGCCGAACTGGAAGGCGCCGGCCGCGACGAGGACGCGCTGGCCTTCCTGCGCGACGCCCACGAGTTCAAGAACTGCCTGTTGCTGGAGCAGCCCAACGGCAATTACGCCGACACGCTGATGCGCCAGTTCTACTTCGACACCTGGCACTACTTCCTGATCGAAGGGCTGACGCGCAGCGCCGACCCACGCATCGCCGCCATCGCCGAGAAGTCGCTGAAGGAAGTGACCTATCACCTGCGCCGCAGCGGCGACTTGATTGTGCGTCTGGGCGACGGCACGGACGTCAGCCACGCCAAAACCCAGGCCGCCGCCAACGCGCTGTGGATGTACAGCGGCGAGGTCTTCGCCTACGACACGGTCGATCAGGCGATGGTCGCCGCCGGCATCGCGCCGGCCGCCGCCGACCTGCGCGCGCAATGGCTGGCGCACGTGGACGAGGTCTTCACCGAAGCCACGCTGACGATGCCGCCGGCCGACGCCTGGATGCAGAGCGGCGGCAAGCAAGGCCGCCACAGCGAGCACCTGGGCTACATCCTGGCCGAGATGCAGTTCCTGCAACGCGCCTATCCCGGCGCAACCTGGTAAGCGCGAGGCAACCATGAACGCCACCGCCGTCACCCCGGCGCAAGCCGGGGCCCATACAACGCAAATCTGGGCCTGGCTGGGCGCGATCCCCGATCCCGAAATCCCGGTCATCAGCATCGTCGACCTGGGCATCGTGCGCGCCGTGCGCGTGAGCGCCGACGGCGGCTGCGACATCACCATCACACCAACTTACTCCGGCTGCCCGGCGATGCAAGTCATCGCCGACGCCATCACCGAAGCGCTGCAAGCGCGCGGCGTGCGGCCAGTCCGCCTGCACACCCAAATCTCGCCCGCCTGGACCACCGACTGGATGAGCGAAACCGGCAAAGCCGCGCTGAAAGACTACGGCATCGCCCCGCCAGCGCAGCGGGTCATCGACATCAGCCGTTTGCGAACCGGTGCCGCCGCCGCCATCTCGCGCCGCGCCCACCCCGCGCCAACGGTCGCCTGCCCGCACTGCGGCTCAACGCACACCGAAATCACCAGCCAGTTCGGCTCCACGCCCTGCAAGGCGCTCTACAGATGCCTGGACTGCCGCGAACCGTTCGACTACTTCAAGTGCCACTGACCGCCATGAGCAAATTCCACCCGCTGACCATCGCCGACGTGCGCCACGAAACCCGCGACACCATCGCCGTCACCTTCGCCGTGCCGCCCGAGCTGCAGGACAGCTTCCAGTACCAGCAAGGCCAGCACCTGACGCTGCGCGCGCGGATCGGCGACGACGACGTGCGCCGCTCCTATTCGATCTGTTCCGCCGTGCAGGACCGCGCGCTGCGCGTGGCCATCAAGCGCACCCACGGCGGCCTGTTCTCGTGCTGGGCCAACGACAACCTGCGCGCCGGCCACATCATCGACGTGATGCCGCCGATGGGCCACTTCAACGTGCCGCTGGACGCCAGCCACAAAAAGCACTACCTGGCCTTCGCCGCCGGCAGCGGCATCACGCCGATCCTGTCGATCATCAAGACCACGCTGGCCGCCGAACCGCACAGCAGCTTCACGCTCTTCTACGGCAACCGCGCCTCGTCGTCGGTGATCTTCAAGGAAGAACTGTCGGACCTGAAGGACACTTACCTCGACCGCCTGAAAATCGCCTACGTCATGAGCCGCGAGCAGCAGGACATTGAACTGTTCAACGGCCGCATCACCCAGGACAAGGCCGCGCAATTCCTGCAACACTGGGTGCGCGCGGAAGACATCGACACCGCCTTCATCTGCGGCCCGGAGGACATGATGCACGGCGTCTCGGCGGCGCTGCAGGAAGCCGGCCTGCCGAAATCCAGCATCAAGGCCGAACTGTTCGCCGCCAGCATCCCGAAACACGCGCACCAGCCGCGCGCGGCGGCGGTCAGCGCCGCCGCCCACCAGCAGACCGAAGTCACCGTCATCATGGACGGCAACGCCGCCAGCTTCACCATGGAGCAGGACAAGGAATCGCTGCTCGACGCCGGTCTGCGCGCGGGGCTCGACATGCGCTACTCGTGCAAGGGCGGCGTGTGCTCGACCTGCCGCTGCAAAGTCATCGAGGGCAAGGTCGACATGGACGCCAACTACGCGCTGGAAGACTACGAAATCGCCCGAGGCTACGTATTGAGCTGCCAGAGCTTCCCCACCACCGCCAAAGTCGTCATCGACTTCGACCAGGCGGAATAAGAACGGAGACCCAGATGGACTATCAGAACATCCTGTTCGACATTAGTGACGGCATCGCCACGCTGACGCTCAACCGCCCGGATAAGCTGAACAGCTTCACGCAGGCCATGCACGACGAGGTGCGCCACGCGCTGCGCCGCACCGCCACCGCGGCTGCGGCCGCCGACGGCAGCGTGCGCGTGCTGGTGCTGACCGGCGCCGGACGTGGCTTCTGCGCCGGCCAGGACTTGTCCGACCGCGCGGTGGCGCCGGGCGCCAGGTCGATCGATCTGGGCGACTCGGTGGAAAAGAACTACGCGCCACTGGTGCAATCGCTGCGCGCGTTGCCGCTGCCGGTGATCGGCGCCATCAACGGTGTGGCCGCCGGCGCCGGCGCCAACATCGCGCTGGCGTGCGACATCGTGCTGGCCACGCGCTCGGCCAGCTTTGTCGAAGTGTTTTGCAAACTGGGGCTGATCCCCGACACCGGCGGCACCTACTTCCTGCCACGCCTGGTCGGCGGCGCCCGCGCCATGGGGCTGGCCATGCTGGGCGAGAAGCTGACCGCCGACAAAGCCGAAGCCTGGGGCCTGATCTGGAAAGCCATCCCCGACGACGACTTCGCCGCCGAAGTGCAGGCCATGGCCCGCCACTTCGCCAGCGCGCCGACCAAGGGACTGGCCTTCACCAAGCAAGCCTTGCACGCCAGCGCGCACAACACGTTGCAACAGCAGTTGGCGCTGGAATGCGGCATGATGAGTGAACTGGGTCGCAGCGACGATTACCGCGAGGGCGTGGCCGCCTTCATGGAAAAGCGCGCGCCGCAGTTCAAGGGGCGCTGAGATGGCGGCGCTGAGCAGGGAACGCGCGGTCGCCGTCATCGGCAGCGGCGCCATGGGGGCGGGCATCGCGCAGGTGGCGGCGGTGGCCGGCTACACGGTGTGTTTGTACGACACTCGTCCGGACGCCGTGGCCAAGGCGATATCCGATATCGCGGCGGCGCTGAACAAGCTGGTCGCCAAGCAGCGCATGGACGCGGTGGCGTGCGCGGCCGCCATCGCCCGCCTGCGGGCGGCCGTCACGCCCGCCGACGTGGCCGGCGCGGGGCTGGTGGTGGAGGCCATCGTCGAGAACCTGGAGGCCAAGCGCGCGCTGTTCGCGCAGCTGGAGGACATCGTCGCCGATGACTGCATTCTGGCCACCAATACCTCGTCAATCTCGGTCACCGCGATCGCGGCGGGTCTGCGTGTGCCGGGGCGGCTGGTGGGCATGCACTTCTTTAATCCGGTGCCGCTGATGGCGCTGTGCGAAGTGGTCAGCGGTCTCGCCACCGACGCCGCCGTCGCGCAGACGGTGTACGACACCGCCGCCGCGTGGGGCAAGAATCCGGTGCACGCCAAGTCCACGCCGGGCTTCATCGTCAACCGCGTGGCGCGGCCGTTTTACGCCGAGGGCTGGCGCTTGCTGAGCGAGCAGGCGGCCGACGCGGCCACCATCGACGCGGTGATGCGCGAGGCGGGCGGCTTCCGCATGGGGCCTTTCGAGTTGATGGACCTGATCGGGCATGACGTCAACTTCGCCGTCACGCAGTCGGTCTTTAATGCCTACTTCGGCGATCCGCGCTTTACGCCATCGGTGCTGCAACAGGAAATGGTCAACGCCGGCTTCCTCGGCCGCAAGGCGGGGCGCGGCTGCTACCGCTATGACGATGGCGCCGCCACGCCGCAGGCGCAATCGGAAGCGCCGCAGCCGAAGCCGGAATATGTCAGCTACACGATCGAGCAGGGAATGGTATCGCATGCCGTGGGCGGTGCGGTGGCCGATGCGCTGGCGACCCGTCTGCGCGCGGCCGGCATCGCGATTTCGCATCGCACCACGCCGGAGACCATTCGTCACGCCGGCCCGCACGATGATGCGCCGGCCTTCCATTGCAGCGGCGCCGCCGTCTACCTGACGGACGGCCGCAGCGCCACCCAGCGCGCGCGCGACAACAACCATCCGGATACCGTGCTGTTCGACCTGGCGCTGGACTACGCCGCCGCCAAGCGCATCGCCATTGCCCGCGGCGACCAGTGCGCGCCGGCGGCCTGCGACGCCGTGGTCGGCCTGCTGCAAGCGGCCGGCTTCACCGTCACGCGGCTGGACGACGTGCCGGGCATGGCGGTCATGCGCACCGTCGCCATGCTGGCCAACGAGGCGGCGGACGCGGTCAATCAAGGCGTGTGCAGCGCCGCCGCCGCCGACATCGCGATGCAAAAAGGCGTCAACTACCCGCGCGGCCCGCTGGCGTGGGCGGACGCCATCGGCATCGAACACGTCGTGCGCGTGCTGGCCAATCTGGCGGCCAGCTATGGCGAGGACCGCTACCGGGTATCGCCGCTGTTGCGCCGCAAGCAGGCGGGCGGAGGGCGCTTCCATGAATAAGCCGACCGACCCGCAGGCGCTGGCCGAGGCGGTGGGCGCGGCGATGTTTGCGCGCGATCCGGCCTCGCAGTCGCTGGGCATGACGCTGGATGCCATCGCGCCCGGCGCCGCGCGCATGTCGATGCCGGTGCGTCCCGATATGCTGAACGGCCACGCCAGCTGCCACGGCGGTTTCATTTTCGCGCTGGCCGACAGCGCTTTCGCCTTCGCCTGCAACAGCCATAACCTCGTCACCGTGGGCGCCGGCTGCACCATCGACTATCTGGCGCCCGGCCGCGAAGGCGATCTGCTGACCGCCACCGCGACGGAACAAGCGCTGGCCGGAAAAACCGGCGTCTACGACGTCGAGGTCCGCAACCAGGATGGCCGCATGATCGCGCTGTTTCGCGGAAAATCGCACCGCGTCAGCGGTGAAGTCATCTAACAAGGAGGCATCCGATGGTCCAACGCAGCCCCGCACCGTCCGATTTGGAACCGATCGAGCGCGCCAGCCGCGACGAGCTGCAAGCCTTGCAGCTGCAACGCATGCAATGGTCGCTGAAGCACGCTTATGACAACGTGCCGCATTATCGCGCCGCCTTCGACGCCGCCGGCGTCCACCCGGACGATCTGCGCATGCTGGCCGATATCGCGAAGTTCCCGTTCACCACCAAGAAGGAACTGCGCGACAACTACCCATTCGGCCTGTTCGCCGTGCCGCGCGAGCGCGTGGTGCGGGTGCACGCGTCGAGCGGCACCACCGGCAAGCCGACCGTGGTTGGCTACACGCAGAACGACATCGACACCTGGGCCAGCGTGGTCGCGCGCTCGATCCGCGCGGCTGGCGGACGGCAGGGCGACATGGTCCATATCTCTTACGGTTATGGCCTGTTCACCGGCGGCCTCGGGGCGCACTATGGCGCCGAGCGGCTGGGCTGCACCGTGGTGCCGATGTCCGGTGGCCAGACCGAAAAGCAGGTGCAGCTGATTCAGGACTTCAAGCCGGCTATCATCATGGTCACGCCGTCGTATATGCTCAACATCATCGAGGAATTCCAGCGTCAGGGGCTGGATGCCGCCGCCAGCTCGCTCAAGGTCGGCATCTTCGGCGCCGAGCCGTGGACCGATGCCATGCGCGCCGAAATCCAGCAACGCGCCGGCATCGACGCGGTGGATATTTACGGCCTGTCGGAAGTCATGGGGCCGGGCGTGGCCAGCGAATGCATCGAGAGCAAGGATGGTCCGGTGATCTGGGAAGACTACTTCTATCCGGAGATCGTCGATCCCGAAACCGGCGAGGTGCTGCCGGACGGCGCGCAGGGCGAACTGGTTTTCACTTCGCTCAGCAAGGAAGCGCTGCCGATTATTCGTTATCGCACCCGCGACCTGACTCGGCTGCTGCCGCCGACCTCGCGCAGCATGCGCCGCATCGGCAAGATCACCGGCCGTTCGGACGACATGCTGATCATCCGTGGCGTCAACGTGTTCCCGACGCAGATTGAGGAGTTGATCTGCAAGATGCCGAAGCTGTCGCCGCAATACCAGCTGGTGCTCACGCGCGACGGTCATCTGGACAAGCTGGAGGTGCTGACCGAGTTGCGTCCGGAGACCTCGGCTGGCGACAGCGAGGCGTTGGTGCGCGAGCTGGAACAGCGCATCAAGACCAACGTCGGCGTTAGCACCAAGGTGACGCTGCTACCGCCCAACGGCATCGAACGCACGCTGACCGGCAAGGCGCGCCGCGTGGTCGACCAGCGACCTGCATCGCGGTGATTATCGAGCGCGCATAAATCACACGACAACGCACACGACAACGGAGCGGATATGGTGAAGGTTTACGAAATCAATGGCGTCACTCCGGTGGTCGATCCGAGCGCCTACGTGCATCCCAGCGCGGTGCTGATCGGCGACGTGATTGTCGGCCCGCGCTGCTACGTCGGCCCGCTAGCCGCGCTGCGCGGCGACTTTGGCCGGCTGGTGCTGGAGGAAGGCGCCAATCTGCAGGACACCTGCGTGATGCACGGCTTCCCCGGCGCCGACACCGTGGTCGGGCGCGATGGCCACATCGGCCACGGCGCGGTGCTGCATGGCTGCCGCATCGGACGCAACGCGCTGGTCGGCATGAACGCCGTCATCATGGACAACGCGGTGGTGGGCGAGGACAGCATCGTCGCCGCCATGAGCTTCGTCCGTGCCGGCATGGAGATCCCGCCACGCAGCCTGGCGATGGGTTCCCCCGCCAAGGTCGCGCGCGAACTGCGCGACGATGAAATCGCATGGAAATCCGGCGGCACCGCGCAGTACCAGGAGCTGGCCGTGCGCTCGCTGCGGACCATGCGCGAAACCGAAGCGCTGACCGCGCCGGAGCCGGACCGCCAACGCATCGAATGGGACAGCGCGCTGCCGCTGCATCTGCACAAGAACGCCTCAGCATAATTCAGCCTAATCAACGGAGACAGTATGACCACTCTGCAAAGCTTTATCGCCGGACGCTGGATCGGCAGCGAGGCCGCCGCGCCGCTGCACAGCGCCTTGACCGGCGCCGTCATCCACCACACGCACGCCGACCGGATCGACTTCGACGAGGCCACCACTTACGCCCGCAAGACCGGCATCCCGGCGCTGATGCAACTGAACTTTCAGCAGCGCGCGCAGCGTCTGAAGGCGCTCGCGCTCTATCTGCTGAACCGCAAGGAGGAGCTGTACGCCATCTCCCACCAGACCGGCGCCACCCGCGCCGACAGCTGGGTCGACATTGAAGGCGGCACCGGCACGCTGTTCGCCTACGCCAGCATGGGCAGCCGCGAGCTGCCGTCGTCCAACGTGCTGCACGAAGGCCCGGCCATGGCGCTGGGGAAGAACGGCGGCTTCGCCGGCACCCACATCCTGGTGCCGCGCGGCGGGCTGGCGGTGCACATCAACGCCTTCAACTTCCCGATCTGGGGTTTGCTGGAAAAATTCGCGCCGAGCTTTCTGGCCGCCATGCCGTGCATCGGCAAGCCGGCCACCGCCACCAGCTATCTGACCGAAGCGCTGGTGCGCATGATGCACGAATCCGGCCTGCTGCCGCAAGGCGCGCTGCAACTGGTGATCGGCGGCACCGGCGATCTGCTGGACCGCCTGAACGGCGCGGACGTCGTCACCTTCACCGGTTCCGCCGACACGGCGGCCAGGCTGCGCGTCAACCGCAACCTGATCGCCAATTCGGTGCCGTTCACCGCCGAAGCGGACTCGCTCAACTGCGCCATCCTGGCGCCGGACGTCACGCCCGACGACGTGGAGTTCGACCTGTTCGTCAAAGAGGTGGCGCGCGAAATGACCGGCAAGGCGGGGCAGAAATGCACCGCGATCCGCCGCATCATCGTGCCGGAAAAGATGGTGGACGCGGTCGGCACGCGGCTGCGCGAGCGGCTGGCGAAAGTCAGCGTCGGCGATCCGTCGGTGGAGGGCGTGCGCATGGGCGCGCTGGCCTCGCGCGACCAGCAGCGCGATGTCGCCGAACGCGTCGAACAACTCGCGCGTGGCAACGAAGTGCTGTTCGGCGCCGGCGACGGCTTCAAGCCGGTGGGCGAGGGCGTGGCCGACGGCGCCTTCTTCGCGCCGACGCTGCTGCTGTGCCGCGACGGCCAGCGCAACGACGCGGTACACGACGTCGAGGCGTTTGGCCCGGTCAGCACCATCATCAGCTACAACGGCATCGACGAGGCGCTGGCGCTGGCCGCGCGCGGCAAGGGTTCGCTGGTATCGACGCTGGTGACGAAGGAACCGGCCATCGCCGCCTACGCGGTGCCGATGGCGGCCGCCTCGCACGGCCGGGTGCTGGTGCTGGAGCGCGAGGCGGCGGTGGACTCCACCGGCCACGGCTCGCCGCTGCCGCAACTGAAGCACGGCGGGCCGGGACGCGCCGGCGGCGGCGAGGAGCTGGGCGGCATCCGCGCGGTACGCCACTTCCTGCAACGGGCGGCGCTGCAAGGCTCGCCGACGATGCTGGCGGCGGTCACCGGCGAATACGTGCGCGGCGCGGCGGTGCAAGAGAGCGACGTGCACCCGTTCCGCAAACATTTCGAGGATCTGGCGATCGGCGACTCGCTGCTGACGCACCGCCGCACCGTCAGCGAGGCCGACATCGTCAACTTCGGCGGCGTCTCGGGCGACTACTTCTACATGCACTTCGACGAGGTGGCGGCGAAAGACACGCAATTTGGCCAGCGCATCGCGCACGGCTACTTCGTGCTGTCGGCGGCGGCCGGGCTGTTCGTATCGCCGGCGCCGGGGCCGGTGCTGGCCAACTACGGCCTGGATAATCTGCGCTTCATCACGCCGGTGGCGATCGGCGACACCATCCGCGCGCGCCTGACCTGCAAGCGCAAGGTCGACCGCAACCGCACCGACGACAAAGGCGTCGGCCAGGGCGTGGTCGCCTGGGAAGTGCAGATCACCAACCAGCGCGACGAACTGGTCGCTAGTTACGACATCCTGACGCTGGTGATGAAGCGGACATAAAACCCGGTGTCAGGTCTGACAATCGCACACGGGCTCAACTGCGTAGCAGTTGAGCCCGTGTGCGATTGTCAGACCTGACACCGGGTTTTGACGCTGGGGGCTTAGCGCTTGAGGCCGAACGGGTCGTCGATGCTGTGGGCCGGTTCGGTGAACCATTTGGGACCTTGCGCCGTCATGTAGAAGTGGTCTTCGTGGCGCACGCCGAATTCGCCGGGAATGCAGATCATCGGTTCGTTGGAGAAGCACATGCCGACGTCCAGCGGGGTGCTGTCGCCGCCCACCAGGTAGGGCCATTCGTGGATGTCGAGGCCGATGCCGTGGCCGGTGCGGTGCGGCAGGCCGGGCAGCTTGTAGCCGGGGCCGAAGCCGTCCTCCTCCAGCGCGCGCCGGGCGGCGGCGTCCACCTGCTCGCACGGCACGCCCAGTTGCGCGGCGGCGAAGGCGGCGGCCTGCGCTTTCTTTTCGCTGTTCCAGACAGAGCGCTGGCGCTCGCTGATCGGGCCGTAGACGTAAGTGCGGGTGATGTCGGAGATGTAGTTGTGCAGCTTGCAGCCGGTGTCGATCAGCACCGTGTCGCCGGCCTTGAGCGTCTGCACGTAGCTGACGCCGTGCGGGTAGGCGGTGGCTTCGCCGAACAGCACGATGACGAAATACGAGCCGGCCGCCGCGCCGACCTTGCGGTGCGCGCGGTCGATGAAGTCTTCCACTTCCTTGGTGGTGATGCCTTCGCGCAGCATGCTGGCGGTGGCGATGTGCACCGCCAGCGTCATGTCCTTGGCGCGCTGCATCAGGGCGATTTCGGCGGCCGATTTGCGTGTGCGGCAGTGCGCGGTCACCGCGCGCGCGTTCTCCAGCGCGTAGCCGTCCGCCAGCGGACGGATGCCGTCGTAGATGAAGAAGGCGGCGCTTTCGCAGATGCCGACGCGCGGCGGTTGTGCGGCATTCGGCGCGATACCCATGCGTTTGAGCACAGCGATGAACAGCGCGTACGGGCTTTCGTGTTCATCCCAGCAGTTGACGTCGCCATCGACCAGCATGAAGTCTTTGAGCGTGCTTTCCTCGAACGCCGGCGCGATGTATTCGACCGCGCCTTGCGCCGGCAGAATGGCGCCGACCATGCGTTCGCTGGCGTGCCATTTGGTGCCGGTGAAGTAGGTCAGGTTGGCGCCGGCGTTGATGTAGATCGCGGCGATGCCCTGCGCCCGCATATGGGCCTGCGCGCGGGCGATGCGCGCCAGGTGTTCGTCCTTGCCGATAGGGATCGCGCCCGCCGTCATGTCGGACAGTGTGGCCAGTGCTTGTTCTATGGTCTTTCCGCCAATAGTCATTTTTATATCCTGATGGTGTGCATAGCCTTCGATGATAGCAGGTCATCGGCTGGTCATACGCGAATGCTACATTGCCGTCTCGTTTTTCTTCCCCCTTTCAGGATGTTGCCATGTCGCTCAAAAAATTGTTGATCCCTTCCGCCATCGCCATCGCGCTGGTCGTCGTTGCCTGCGGCGGCGATAACGATCCGGTGAGCAGCGTGCCACCGCTGCCGGCGGGCCGCTGGATCGCCGGTGATCTGCACACCCACACCACGCAGTCGGCCGACGCTGACGTCAGCCAGACGCTGGACAAGATTCTCAGCAAGGCGTTCACCAGCTATGGCCTGGACTGGATGGCGGTGAGCAACCACCTGCGCGTCTCGACCCGCGACGAAAAAGGCACGCTGCTGCCGGCGCAGATTCCGATGTCGCTGGGCATGGAGCGCTATGAGCTGCCGCGCGTGCAGGCGCTGCAGGCGGCGGGCACGTATGCCGACAAGCTGATTTTCTCCGGCTTCGAGTGGGACATGCCGACGCATGACCATATCGGCATCGGCCTGTTTGACGGCGCCAACACGAGCGTCAAGGGTGTCAAGGAGTTCGAGTATCTGTTCACCACGCGCGACCCGGCGATGTTCGATGCGGCCGACGTGACGGCGTGGAAGGCGAAGTACGGCGAGACGCGCTACAACAAGAGCGCCGCCGATGCGCTGCAGGCGATCAGCTGGCTGAAGACCAATTATCCTGACAGCAGCTATGCGGTGATCAATCACCCGTCGCGCAACAAGGGCAGCTACAGCATCGCCGACTTCCGCGCCTTCAACGATCTGGCGCCGGACATCGTGTTTGCCATCGAAGGCATGGTCGGCAATCAGATGGAGCCGGACCGTGGCGGTTACACCGCTGCCTACACCGACGACAATGCGCTGCTGCGCGTGTATGGCGGTGTCGATTATGTGGTGGCCAAGTTGGGTGGCCCGTGGGACGCGCTGCTGGGCGAGGGCCGTCGTATCTGGAACCTGACCGACTCGGACACCCACTTCAAGATCGTTGGCCGTAACAGCAGCGGCTATCTCCCCGGCGAGTATGCGAAGAACTATGTGTTCAACAGCAGCACCGGCAAGCCGGCCACCCGTGACTTGCTGCTTGGTCTGCGCTCGGGCAAGATGTTCTCGGTCTATGGCGATTTGATCAACGCGCTCGATTTCAACCTGGCCAGCAAGGATGATCGCAAGGAGATGGGCGGCGAGCTGAAAGTGGCCAGCGGCGACAAGGTGACCATCACCATGCGCTTCAAGTCGCCGGCCAAAAACAATTACGAGAAGCCGGTCGACAGCGGCACGGCGGCCAACGTCAAGCCGGTGGTCGATCACGTCGATCTGATCGCCGGCGATGTCGGCACCAAGGCGCAGCCGGGCAGCGCGGCCTACAACGTCGCCACCAACGCCAGCACGCGCGTGGTCAAGCGCTTCACGGCGGCTGACTGGAAGGTCGATGCGGATGGCTATTCCAGCGTGACCTTCGAGACCACGGCGACCAGGAACCAGTACTTCCGCCTGCGCGGCACCAATCTGGGCACCGATGTCGCCGGCCTGACGGCCAACGGCGAGCCGCTGGCCGACCAGCGCACCAGCACCACCGACGACACGCAACGCTTCAACGCGATCAACGACCGCAATTACGGCAGCCTGTGGTTCTATTCGAACCCGGTGTTCGTGTCGCTGCGCTAGTCACTTGGTCAGCAGGCTGACTTTGTCGAGCACAAAGGAGGTCTGCTTGCTGCGGTCTTCGCGCATGGCGAAGGATAGCGTCACGCTCTGGCCCCGGTAGGCCAGCAGGTCGAAGCCGCGCAGTTGGTAGCCGGTGGCCGGCGTCAGGTTGGTGTAGATGGCCAGCGTGGCCGCCGCGCCGCTGGCGGGGCGCAGCGACACGGTCAGCGTGTCGTAGACGGTGTTGCTGGTTTCGGCGGTGTCGAGGTGCAGCGCGAAGCTCAGTTGCGCGCTGGTGGCGCCGGCCGGGATTTGTACTTGCTGCGTCAGCGTCTCGCTGCCGCGGCGGCCATTGCCGCCCAGCCAGGCGACGCGCGCCCCCTCGTAGGGCGCCTGCCCGCTGTGGGCGCTGATCACGCCGGTGCTGCCGCTCCAGCCGCTGACGCCGTCCTCGAAGCCGCCATTGCGCACGCGCTCGACGGCCTCGCCGCCGTCACCGCCGCCGCCCGCCTCGTCGATGTCGGCGCCGACGTTGATCGCCGCGTAGGCGCGCTGCACGGCGATGGCCTCCGGCGCGCCGGCGCCGTACAGTTCCTGCGCCGCCTGCAGCACTTTGCCGCGGGCGTCGGCGTAGTTGGTGGCGGCGGTGAATTTGGTGGTCAGCGCCTTGAACCAGATGCGGTAGGCCTTGTCGTTGCCGATGCCGGTCATCGCCAGCGGCGCGCGCGTCAGGTAGGGGCTGTGGTATTCGCTGGCCGGATCGGCCTTGGAACCCTGCGACAGGAAGTAGAACATGCGGTTGTTGGGGCCGCTGGAGTAGTGGACGTCCAGGTTCTTCAGGTCGGCGCTCCACGCGTCCGGGCTGTTGCCGTCCTTGCTCGGCTTGTACATCCAGCGCAGCGGCTGGCCGCTGCGGCTGATTTCCTTGCCCATCATCCAGTCGTTGCCGGTCGCCGGCAGCTGCGCGCCGGTGCCGCCGGCGCGCGCGTAGGCCTTGACCATTTCGCCGCCGATGTCGGAGTGCGATTCGTTCAGGCCGCCCGATTCGCCGGCGTAGATCAGGTCGGCCGTGGCGGCGGTGACGCCGTGCGACATCTCGTGGCCGATGACGTCGATCGCGCCCAGGCTGGTGAAGCTGTTGCCGTCGCCGATGTACATGCACTTGCAGCTGTCGTCGTAGAAGGCGTTGTCGTAGGCGGTGCCGACGTGGGCGGCGATGTAGGTGGCGGTGTTGTTGCCGTCCAGCGCTTGCCAGCCGAGCACGTTCTTGTGGGCGTCGTAGGTGTTCATCAGGCCCCACAGCGCGTTGACGGCGGCGGTCTGGCCGTTGGCGTCGGTGGTGCTGCCGCCGTTGTATTGCTGGCCGTCGCCCCAGGTGTTGCCGGTGTGGCTGTAGACGGCGCCGGGGTCGGGGTTGTTGGGCGAGCTGTGGTTGGCGTTGGTGATGGCCATGGCGCCGAACTTGCCGCCGCTGCCGCGCGCCGGGTCGCGCATCTGGAAGCCGCCGGCGGTCGCCGTGGTGCTGATCGGCACCACGCCGTTGTACTGGCTGTGGCCGCTGCCGATGACGGTTTGCAGCGCCGGCCATTTGGCGATGATGGCGCCGCTGCGGGCGTCGACCACCACGTCGTAGTAGATCACCTTGCCGTCGCGCGCCAGGCGTAGTTGCACCAGGTAGGCCAGTTCGTAGCGTTGCACCACCTCTTCGAGGTCGAGCGCGTTCAGTTGCGCGGCCGGCTGGTTGACGGCGGCGGCGGTGCGCACCGTCTGCATCACCGGGTAGATCAGCAGCTCGGCGCTGGCCGGCCAGCGGTGGCTGGCGCCGGGGGCGACGTTTTGCACCGCCAGGGCGATGGCCTCGTCGCCGCTCAGGGCCGGCGTCAGGTCGGCCGGCGGCGTCGCGGCGGCGGGCGCCACGATGCCGCCGGGTGCGCTGGCCTGCGGCGCCAGGCCGGGGCGGCGGTCGGCGCTGGAGACGCTGACGATGTCGCCGGCGGCGTTGGTCACCACCACCGCCTCGGAGCCGAACACGCGCAGGTTCTTGTAGGTGTGCTGGGCGCGGGTGATTTTTTGTCCGACCACGCCGGGGTGCTGGCTGCCGAGGCGAAAGCCGTAGTCGGTGGTCAGGCCGGCGCGGGCGTCGAGCGCGGTCAGGCGGGCCACCAGGCCGGCGCCTTCCTGCGGTGTGGCGATGGCGACCGGGGCGGACATCAGTTGCGGCGCGGCGCCGTCCGGCTGGGCGGCGTGGACGAGGCCGAGGCCGAGCGCGAGGCTGGCGGCGAGCAGCGGTGTGCGTGGGTTCATGTCATCCTCCTGTGGTAGAGGAGTTCACGCTAAACGCTGCGGCCGGCGCGGTGCTGTGCCAGATCAATAAGCGGGCAGATCGGCCTGTGCATGGGTCCCGGCACAGGCCGGGAGCCATGGCACGCCGGCGTGTTACGTCAGTTGCGCACGCACGCGGGCGATCGCCAGCCTTACCTGGTTCGGCGCGGTGCCGCCGACGTGATCGCGCGCGGCCACCGAGCCCTCCAGCGTCAGCACGGCGAACACGTCGTCCTCGATCAGCGGCGAGTAGGCGCGCAGTTGTTCCAGCGACATCTCGGCCAGGTCGATTTTCAGCGCGTCGCAGGCGCGCACCGCGTGCGCCACGGCCTCGTGGGCGTCGCGGAACGGCAGGCCCTTCTTGACCAGATAGTCGGCCAGGTCGGTGGCGGTGGCGTAGCCCTGCAGCGCGGCGGCGCGCATATTGTCCGGCTTGACCGTGATGCCGCCGGCCATGTCGGCGAAGATGCGCAGCGTGTCGACCAGCGTGTCGACCGTGTCGAACAGCGGCTCCTTGTCTTCCTGGTTGTCCTTGTTGTAGGCCAGCGGCTGGCCCTTCATCAAGGTGAGCAGGCCCATCAGGTGACCGAACACGCGGCCGGTCTTGCCGCGCGCCAGTTCCGGCACGTCCGGATTTTTCTTTTGCGGCATGATCGACGAGCCGGTGCAGAAGCGGTCGGCGATGTCGATGAAGCCCACGCGCGGGCTCATCCAGATGATCAGCTCTTCCGACATGCGCGAGATGTGCATCATGATCAGCGAGGCGGCGGCGGTGAACTCGATCGCGAAGTCGCGGTCGGACACGGCGTCCAGCGAGTTGTGGCAGACGTCGTCGAAGCCCAGCGTCCTGGCCACGCGCGCGCGGTCGATCGGGAAGGTGGTGCCGGCCAGCGCGGCCGCGCCCAGCGGCAGACGGTTGACGCGCTTGCGGGCGTCGGCCATGCGCTCGGCGTCGCGGCCGAACATTTCGACGTAGGCCAGCATGTGGTGGCCGAAGGTGATCGGCTGCGCCACCTGCATGTGGGTGAAGCCGGGCAGGATGGTGTCGGCGTTCTTCTCGGCCAGGTCGGTCAGCGCGGCGCGCAGCGCGTTGAGCAGCTGCAGCACGTCGTCGATGGCGCTGCGCACGTACAGGCGGATGTCGGTGGCCACCTGGTCGTTGCGCGAGCGGCCGGTGTGCAGGCGCTTGCCGGCGTCGCCGACCAGCTCGGTCAGGCGTTTTTCGATGTTCAGGTGGACGTCTTCCAGGTCGAGCAGCCATTCGAACTGGCCGGCGTCGATTTCGGCGCCGATCTGCGCCATGCCGCGTTCGATTTCGGCGCGGTCGGCGGCCGAGATGATGCCTTGCGCGGCCAGCATCTCGGCGTGCGCCAGCGAGCCCTGGATGTCGGCCTTGGCCAGGCGCTTGTCGAAGAACACCGAGGCGGTATAACGTTTGACGAGGTCGGAGACCGGTTCGCTGAAACGGGCCGACCAGGCTTCGGCTTTTTTGGAGAATTGTGCAGTCATAGTCAAATAGGGGAAGGTCGCTGAAGATCAACAGCGATTATAAACCGTCATCTGCCCTAAAATACGTCAAGCTTATCTTTATTGCCACGGAAAACATGACCATATTGCATATCAGCACCGATAAAGCCGCCCTGGACGTGGCCATGATCCACCAGTTCCTCAGCGAGCGCTCGACCTGGGCGCGCGGCATGCCGCTGACCACGTTGCAGCGGGCGATCGACCATTCGCTGTGTTTTGGCGCCTATCTGGATGGCCGGCAGGTCGGATTTGCGCGGGTGACGACCGACCGCGCCACCTTCGCTTACCTGGCCGATGTGTTTGTGCTGGAGGCGGCGCGCGGCAAGGGCGTGAGCAAGGCGCTGGTGGCGGCGGCGATGGCGCACCCGGACCTGCAGGGGCTGCGCCGCTTCATGCTGGCGACCAACGACGCGCACGCGCTGTACGCCCGTTACGGTTTCACGCCCCCGTTGCGTCCGGCGACGCTGATGGAGCGCTATTTCCCGGACGTTTATGTGAATGGATGATGGCCTGCAACCAGTCTGACTACTGCCAGTTCATCAGGCACGGCGGCACCAGCAGCGCCAGCGCCAGCACCGCGTAGATCAGTTGCAGCGGGATCATCCACTTGGCCCAGGTGATCCATGGAATCCGCGCCAGCGCCAGCACGCCGACCGTGATGCCCGAGGTCGGGATCATCGGCGTGGTGAACTCGCCGAACTGGAACGCCAGAATCGCCGTCTGCCGCGTCACGCCGACCAGATCGGCCAGCGGCGCCATGATCGGCATCGTCAGCGCCGCCTGCCCGCTGCCCGAGTGGATGAAGAAGTTGATCACCGTCTGGATGCCGAACATCTTCCACGCCGCGAACACCGGATGCGACGATTGCACCAGCGGCATCAGCTCGTGCAGCATGGTGTCGATGATGTGGGCGTCGCGCGCCAGCACCAGCGTGCCGCGCGCCAGCGCGATCACCAGCGCCGTGCCGACCAGATCGCGCGCGCCCTGCATGAAGCCCTCGACGATCTGGGTCGAATCCAAACGCCCGACCAGGCCGATGATGATCGCCATGCCGAGGAACAGCGCCGCGATCTCGTCGATGTACCACGCGTAGTGCACCACGCCGAACACCATCACCGCCAGCGACGCGGCGAACACCCACAGCACCGCCTTGTGGCGCCCGGTCATGCCGTGGAAGTCCTGCACGCCGCCCGCCGGCAAGTCCTTGCGCTTCTCCAGATCCAGCGCGTAGGTCGGGCTCAGCGTCGGATCGCGCTTGACGCGCGCCGCGTACCACATCAAAAACAGCACCGTCACGGTGGTGGCGATCGCCCACACGATCAGGCGGTAGCCCCAGCCGGAAAACACCGGCACGCCGGCGATGCCCTGGGCGATGCCGACGTTGAACGGATTCAGAAACGCCGCCGAGAAACCGACCTGCGAGCCGAGGAACGGAATCGACACCCCGGTCACCGTGTCATAGCCCAGCGCCAGCGCCAGCGGCACGAAAATCAGGATGAACGGAATCGCCTCCTCGTTCATGCCGAAGGTCGCGCCGCCGATCGAGAACATGGTGACGAATACCGGAATCAGCGCGCGCTGGATGAAGCGCGAACTGGCGTGCGCCCGCGCCAGCGACTTGATCATCGCGTCGATCGCCTCGGTTTTTTGCAGCACCGCGAAGGCGCCGCCGACGATCAGCACGAAGCCGATGATCTGGGCCGCCTCGACGAAGCCCTTGATCGGCGCCTTCATCAGCGCCACCAGCCCCTGCGGATTGCTGTCGACGTAGTGGAAGCTGTCCGGGTTGATCAGCTGCTTGCCGTTGACCAGATGCGTCTCGTACTTGCCGCCCGGGACCAGCCAGGTGGCCGCCGCGATCAGCGCCAGGATGATGAACAGCAGGACGAAGGTGTGCGGGAGTTTGAATTTTTTGGTCGTCATTTTGGTCATCATCATGCGCTTAGCAGGTCGCCTTCACGATAGGCCCGGGCGCCGGCCACCTTGCCGACGTTCATGCCGCGGATCACATGGCGGTGCGCGCTGCGGGCGAAGAACACGCCCTCGACCTCCGCGCGCAACACCGTGGTGGCGCCGCTGACCGGGTCGATCAGGTCGGCGATGGCGTCGCCGGCCGCCACCCGCTCGCCCAACGCGCGGGTGTAGACCAGGATGCCGGCGTGCGGCGCGTACAGCGGCTCGACGCCCTCCAGCGGGGTCGCCGCGCACAGCGGCGCCGGCAGCACGGCGGCGGCGGCCCGGGCGGCCGGATCGTCGGCGTGCAGCACGCCGTTCAGCGTCAGGAACTGCAGCAGGCCGGCGGCGTCCTGGCGCGCCAGCGCGTAACTGACCTCCTGCTCGCCGCGCAGTTCGACCGTGGTCGACAGGCAGGCCGGCGGAATCGGATAGCGGTGTTCGAAGTGGCGGTCCAGGTCCCACCACAGGCGGCTGCAGGCCTCGTCGAACGGTTCGCCGCCGGCCTCGTAGGCCAGCAAGGTGGCGTGCGAGCCGAGGATCGCCGACAGCGGTGCGATGGCCTCGGCCAGCGGCGTGCCGGCGTAGAGGTGCAGCACCGCCTCGTTGTCGCAATGCAGGTCGAGCACGATGTCGGCGTCGATCGCCAGCGTCATCAGGGTTTTCTTCAGCGTCTCGGCGTCGGTGGCCGGCTGCCAGTCGGCGATGGCGGCGCGCGCGTGCTGGCGGATCAGCGCCACGTTGGCGGCGGCGTCCGGCCCCAGCAGGCCCTCCAGCGAGGTCTTCAGCGCGTTGGCCACGTGCTTGTAGCCGCGGTTGAAGTTGACGCCGGTGGTCAGGTCGAAGCGGCCGAAGGCGGCGCCGTGCAGCGCCTGCGCCAGCCCGATCGGATTGGCGGCCGGCACCAGGATGATCTCGCCGCTGATCTTGCCGGCCGCCTCCAGCGCCAGCAGCTCCTGGCGCAGACACTGCGCCACCAGCATGCCGGGCACCTCGTCGGCGTGCAGCGAACCCTGGACATACACCTTCTTGCCGCCGCCGGGCGTGCCGAAATGGAAACTGGTCAGCGTGTAGGCGGCCGGGGCGCCGGCGACGGAAAGGGAATGGGTGATGGCGTGCATGGCAAGTCCGGAGGTCGGTGAAGGATTGAGTATGTCGCAGTATTTTCACAAAGTAAATCGCGCCGGGGTGAAACCCGGGTGGCTTTCTTGAGTTTTCGGCCACATGTGCGTACAGTTAGTTTAAATGAATTGTTTATAGATCGAATAGCGGGGAGAGAATATGCGTGCAGTACCCAACACCACCATGCGTCGCGCGGTGCGCCTGGCCCTGGCCGCCGGCGCCGTGTCCGGCCTGATCGGCAACGCCGCCGCCCAGAACGCCGACGGCGCTGCTTTGCCGGCGCCGCTGGCGCGGGTGGAAATCACCGGCTCGGCGATCAAGCGCATCGAGTCCGAAACCGCGCTGCCGGTGCAGATCATCACCCGCGAGGAGATCGACAAGGTCGGCGTGACCACCGCCGCCGAGATCCTGGCGCGGCTGTCGTCCAACGTCAACGGCCTGACCGACGCCGCCAGCATCACCGATGGCAAGGACCAGCGCGGCTTCAACAGCGCCAACCTGCGCGGCATCGGCACCTCGTCCACGCTGGTGCTGCTCAACGGCCGTCGCATGGCCAATTTCGCCTCGCCGGGCGACGACACCGGCGTCGACCTCAACAACATCCCGTCGGCCGCGCTGGCGCGCGTCGAAGTGCTGCTCGACGGCGCCTCGGCGCTGTACGGCACCGACGCCATCGGCGGCGTGATCAACTTCATCACCCGCAAGGACTTCCAGGGCGTCGAGCTGAACGTCTACGGCCTGAAGACGGAGGAGGGCGGCGCCGGCAAGCGCACCGCCAGCCTCAGCCTCGGCCACGGCGACCTCGCCAAGGACGGCTACAACGTGTTCGCGGTGGCCGACTTCCAGCGCACCGGCCGGCTGTCGAGCGCGCAGCGCGGCTTCATCGACGACCTGCACATCACCGAGCGCCTGCCGCACCTGCTGTCGGGCTTCACGTCGCCGGCCAATATCCGCCTGACCGGCGACCAGCGCGACTATCTGCAAGCGCAGGGCTTCACCATCAACGGCAAGCCGATCACCAACCGCCTGATCAACCTGTCGCAGCCGACCTGCTCGGCGCCGGCCAACGTCTACCTGCCCAACGGCATCGGCGGCGTCGACGCCTGCACCTACAACTACATGGGCGACACCGAGCTGTATCCGAAATCCGAGAAGGCCAATCTGCTGTCGCGCGGCGTGCTGCAGCTGGACGCCGAAAACCAGCTGTACGCCGAGGTCGCGCTGAGCCGCGCCAAGACCTGGTATGTGGCGTCGTCGGCGCGCACCACCGCCGCCATCGACTACCGCAAGATCCCGGCGCTGGCCGGCTACGACCTGGCCTCCGACGAGGCCGGCGGCGACGGCGAGATCGAGCTGCGCGTGCGGCTCAACGAGGCCGGCCGCCGCACCTCCGAGCTGATCAGCGAAAGCCAGCGCTATGTGGTCGGCTGGAGCGGCAGCCGCAACGGCTGGGACTATGACGTCGGCCTCAACCACAGCGTCAACGTGGTGCGCGACCGCGACACCCACGGCTACCTGCTGTACAACGAGCTGCAGGCCGGCATCGCCTCGGGCGTCATCAACCCGTTCGGCCCGTCCAGCCAGGCCGGCCGCGATCTGATCAACAGCATCCAGGTCAACGACGAGGTGCGCCACGCGCGCGGCACCATGGACTCGGTCGACTTCAAGGTCTCGCACGCGGTCGGCGCGCTGGCCGGCGGCGACGCCATGCTGGCCGTCGGCGGCGAGGCGCGCCGCGAGAAGACCGAATTCAACCCGTCGGCGCTGCTGATGAGCGACAACATCAACAACGACAGCGCGCCGGACGGCGGCCAGGCCACCAGCTACAGCCGCAAGATCCAGGCGGCGTACGGCGAGCTGCTGCTGCCGCTGACCAAGCAACTGGAAGCGCAGCTGTCGGCGCGCTACGACCACTACGAGGTGGTCGGCGGCGCCGCCAGCCCGAAACTGGGCCTGAGCTACATGCCGACCAAGACCATGCTGTTCCGCGCCTCGGCCGGCCGCGGCTTCCGCGCGCCATCGATGACCGACCTGTACCGCCCGACCCAGGTCAGCGCCACCGCCACGCTGCCGGACCCGGTCTACTGCGCCACGGTCGACAACAACTACGCCGACTGTGCCGACAACTGGGAAACCCACCGCCACTCGAACCCCAACCTGAAGCCGGAAAAGAGCCGCCAGTTCTCGCTCGGCATGGTGCTGCAGCCAAGCAAGCAGGTGCTGCTGTCGCTGGACTACTGGAACATCAAGCGCACCGACCTGATCGCCGAGGTCGGCGACGACGTCCTGCTGGCCAACCAGACCAAGTACGCCAACCTGATCCACCGCGATGAGGACGGCTACATCGACTACATCGACCTGTACAAGGAAAACCGCGGCGCCCAGAAGGCCGCCGGCCTCGACCTGACGATCGACTACAAGGGCGTGCAGACCTGGGCCGGCCGTTTCGGCGGCCGCCTCAGCGGCACCTATGTCACCGACTCCAAGATCCAGAACGAGAAGGGGGCCGCCTATGTCAGCAACCTGGGCCGCTTCGTCACCGACGGCGTGGTGCAGCGCTGGCGCCACACCATCACGCTGGACTGGGACAACGGCCCGTTCGCGGCCACCTTGTCGAACACCTTCTCCAGCGGCTACGAGGACCAGAACTCGGCGATCAACACCGACGACGGCACGGTGGTGGCGGCCAACCGTGTCAGCTCTTACTCGCTGTGGGATCTGACCGGCTCGTGGCAGGCCAGCAAGGCGCTCAAACTGCGCGCCGGCCTGCAGAACCTGTTCGACCGGGCGCCGCCGTTCTCCAATCAGGCCTATCATTTCATCTCCGGCTATGACCCGACCTATACCGATGTGCGTGGCCGTCGTTTGTTTGCTAGTGTAAATTACGCCTTCAAGTAATGCGCTTTTAAGCAATAGCTTGGTATCATCTGGCAATCAGTAGCAATTAGCAGTAATCAGCAACAACAAGCGGCGGTAACGCCCGGCGCCCGGCGCTAGCCCGGCGCCGGTTTTCATCGGAAGGGCAACATGAAATTAACTGGTTTTACGCTCCAGGGGCTGTGCATGCGTTGGTGCATGCTGTGGCTGCTGGCGCTGGCGGGCGCCGCGCAGGCCGCCGCGGCCACGCCGGTGCCCAAGGTCCAGGTGCCGGGCAAGACCAGCAAACCGGCCAAGGCCGTGCCGCCACCGAAGCCGGTGCTGGCGCCGCCGGCGGGCAATCTGGTCATCATCGGCGGCGGTCTGCGCACCGAGAACGCCGAGGTCTGGCAGCGCATCGTGCAACTGGCCGGCGGCAAGGGCGCGCGCATCGGCGTGTTCGGCGGCGCCTCGATCAACCCCGAGGCGGCGGCCCAGGCCACCGTCAACCGTCTCAATCAGTACGGTGCGCAGGCGTTCGCCATTCCGCTCGGCGTCACCTGGCCCAATAGCGACTACCGCAAGGCCGCCGAGGACCCGGAGACGGTGGCGATGATCCATTCGGCCACCGGGATCTACTTCACTGGCGGCGACCAGGCGCGCATCACGCGCGCGCTGGTGCGCCCGGACGGCAGCCACACGGCCGCGCTGGACGCGGTGTGGGACGTCTACCGCGACGGCGGCGTGGTGGCCGGCTCCAGCGCCGGCGCCGCCATCATGAGCACCACCATGTTCTACGACGCCAAGTCGACGCTGGACATGCTCAAGGCCGGCGTCAACGACGGCCACGAGATCGCGCCCGGCCTCGGCTTCATCGGCGAGGACGTGTTCATCGACCAGCACCTGCTGGTGCGCGGCCGCTTCGCGCGCATGATCCCGGTGATGCTGAAGAAGGGCTATCAGATCGGCCTCGGCATCGACGAGAACACCGCCATGGTGGTCAACGCCAAGCGCGACGTCGAGATCATCGGCTACAGCGGCGCGTTGCTGCTGGACCTGTCGGCGGCGATCACCGACCGCGGCATCAAGGGCTTCAACATCTCCAACGCCACCATCAGTTACCTCGATCGCGGCGACAAGTTCAATCTGGTCTCGCGCGAGTTCACGCCGTCGCCGGACAAGGCCGACAACAAGCTCGATCCGAACCAGCCGGACACGCGCGAGCCGGTCTATACCAACGATATCCTCGGCAACAACGCGGTGCTGGACCTGATGGTCAACCTGATCGACAATGCCCAGCAGGAGGCGATCGGCATCGCCTTCGGCAACCCGCGCGACTTCAACCCCGACCTGGGCTTCGAGTTCCGCTTCTCCAAGACCATCAACAGCGTCGGCTACGCCGGCACCGAGGTCGAGGCGTATTCGGTGCTCAAGCTGCGCATGGACATCCGGCCGATTCAGTTACAGCAGCCCTTATATCGTTACCGCTAGTCCGGCTTAAGGTATATTAACGGGACGGCGCCTCCAGCGAGGCGGCGTCCCGTTTTTCTTTGGAGAAGCCGATGCGCATGTTGTTCCGCTGCCTGTTCCCGCTGGTGCTGATGCTGGCCGTGCCGCCGGGCGCGGGTGCCGGCGCGGGTGCCGCCGCCGATGAGCCGCAAGGTTCGCTGGTGATCATCGGCGGCGGGCTGCGGCCGGACAACGACGCCGTCTGGCAACGCATCGTGCAACTGGCCGGCGGCCAGGGCGCGCGCATCGCCGTGTTCGCGTCGGCGGCGGCCGACCCGGCGCCGGTGGCCGCCGCCATCGTCGACTATTTGAAGCGCTACGGCGCCGACGCCTTCCAGGTGCCGCTGGCGGTCAAGCTGGCCGACAGCGACTTCCGTCAGGCCGCCGACGACCCGCTGCTGGCCGACGCCGTGCGCGGCGCCGGCGGCGTGTTCTTCTCCGGCGGCGACCAGGCGCGCATCACCCAGGCGCTGGTGCGCGCCGACGGCAGCCGCAGCGCCGTGCTGGAGGCGGTGTGGGACGTCTACCGCAAGGGCGGCGTGGTGGCCGGCAACAGCGCCGGCGCGGCGGTGATGAGCAGCACCATGTTCTACGCGCCCAAGACCGTGTTCGCCACCTTGCGCGGCGGCGTGCGCGACGGTGAGGAAATCGCCCCCGGCCTCGGCTTCATCGGCGACGACGTGTTTGTCGACCAGCACTTTCTGGTGCGCGGACGCTTCGCGCGGATGATTCCGGCGATGCTGACAAAGGGCTACAAGTACGGCCTGGGCATCGACGAAAACACCGCCATGGTGGTCGACCGCCGGCGCCGGGTGGAAATTGTCGGCAGCAAGGGCGCCTTGCTGGTCGACCTGTCGCGCGCCACCACCGACCCCGCCAGCGCCGGCTTCAACATCGCCAACGCGGTGATCAGCTATCTCGATAACGGCGACATCTACGACCTGACCACGCACGGTTTCACGCCGTCGAAGGCCAAGGCCGGGCGGCGGCTCAAGCCGCACAAGGATCTGGTGGCCGACCCGGTGTTCTCGCCCGACATCCTGGGCCGCAACGCGCTGGTGCAGCTGATGGAAAGCCTGATCAACAACCGCCGCAGCGAAGCGATCGGCATCGCCACCAGCGGCCGCGGCACGCCGCTGCCTGAGCTGGTGTTCCAGTTCACGCTGAGCAAAACGCGCGACAGCGTCGCCTACGCCTCGGTCGCGCCGCCGAGCTACTCCATCCTCAACCTGCGCCTCGACATCCGCCCGCTGGACCTCGGCCAAGCGCCGCGCCCCGAATAAGCACGGCGGTGACGCCACGCGTCCACCGCATTACAATACCGCACACTTTCCACCCCACCATCAGGACCCCCATGCTCCGCCGACTCGCCTCCCTGCTGGCGCTGTGCGCCATCAGCGCCACCGCGCTGGCCGCCCAACCCGCCACCATGCGCCTCGACTACCTCCACAGCGGCAACGCACTGGACGAACACTACGCCATCGACCGTGTGGTGATCGAACCGCTGCCGTGGCCCGGCAACCTGTCGCAAACCCTCGACCCCACCAACCGCGGCAACAACCTGGTCGAAGTGGTCGACGCCAAAACCGGCAAGCTGCTGTATTCGCGCGGCTTCTCCACCATCTTCGCCGAATGGCGCACCACCGACGAGGCCACGCGCGCCGACCGCGGCTTCCAGGAATCGGTGCGCTTCCCGCTGCCTGAGCAGCCGGTCAAGGTCCGCATCCTCAAGCGCGACGAGCGCAATCTGTTCTCGGTGGTGTGGACCACCAGCGTCGACCCCAACGCCATGGACGTGATCCGCAAGCAGCCGCCGGCGCCGGTCAAGCCGATCGGCATCCGCGTCAACGGCCCGTCGGAAGACAAGGTCGACCTGCTGATCGTCGGCGACGGCTACACCCAGGCCGACATGAAAAAATTCGAGGCCGACGCGCGTCGCCTGGCCGACCATCTGTTCGCCACCTCGCCGTTCAAGGAGCGCGCCAACGACTTCAACGTCTGGGCCATCGCCCGCCCGACCAGCGCATCGGGCGTCTCGCGCCCATCGACCGGCGTGCACAAGGAGTCGCCGCTGGGCACGCGCTACGACATCTTCGGCAGCGAGCGTTACGTGCTGACCACCGACAACCGCGCGCTGCGCGAACTGGCGCAATACGCGCCCTATGAATTCATCGAAATCCTGGTCAACAACGACACCTACGGCGGCGGCGGCATCTTCGGCCAGTTCAGCACGGCGGCGGCCGGCAACGACTGGGCCAACTACCTGTTCGTGCACGAATTCGGCCACCACTTCGCCGGCCTGGCCGACGAGTACTACACCTCGCCGGTGGCCTACGCCACCGGCGGCGAGCGCCGCGAACCATGGGAACCGAACGCCACCGCGCTGCGCGACCCGGCCCAACTGAAATGGAAAAAATTCATCAAGGAAGGCACGCCGCTGCCGACGCCGTGGCCGAAGGAAGCGTATGAAACCGCCTCGCGCGCGTACCAGAAAGAGCGCGCCGCGCTGCGCGCCAACCAGCGCCCGGAGTCCGAGATGAGCGCCTTGTTCCAGCGCGACCTGACGCAAAGCAGCGCGCTGTTCTCGCGTGACCCGCACGTGCACACGGTGGGCGCGTTCGAAGGCGCCAACTACGAAGCCACCGGTTACTACCGACCTGAAATGCAGTGCATCATGTTCGACCGCAGCGACAAATTCTGCTCGGTGTGCGCCGACGCGATCACCACCATCATCGACCTGTATTCCCGGCCAACAAGGTAATCAGGCAATTGAGTACGTTAGCGTACAGAGTGTGCGGCGGCGTGAGCATAAAGTGTGTCTCACGCACTCAACAACACCGAAAGGGAGAAAACCATGAGCAAAATCATCGCCACTCTGATCGCCGGCCTGTTCGCCACCGCCGCCTACGCACAAACCGCCGACGTCGCCAAGGCCCAGGTCGAAGCGAGCAAGGACATCGCCAAGGCCGAGCAGAAGGAAGCCAAGGCTGACGCCAAGGCCGACAAGAAAGCCAACAAAGCGATCGCCAAGGCCGACAAGGTGCACGAAGAGCAGCAAGCCAAGGTCACCGTGGAGCAAGCCAAGGCCAACGAAAAAGTCGCCAAGGCCGATCCTGAAGACAAGGCCAAGGCCGCCGCCAAGGGTGACAAAGAGGTTGCCAAAGCGGTAGAAAAAGCCGAGAAAAAATCGGTGAAAGCCGACGCCAAAGCGATCAAAGCCACGGTTGACGCCACCGAAGACAAAGCCCTGGCCGCCAACAAAACGGCCGCCGTCAAAGCCAAGGCCGACGCCGAAGTGAAAGAAGCCGCCGCCAAGCACTAAAAAACGGTGTCAGGTCTGACAAAAGCACACGGCCTCAACTGCGTAGCAGTTGAGGCCGTGTGCTTTTGTCAGACCTGACACCGTTTTTTTACACGATCGGGACCAGGCCGCTTGGTTTGATGCGCGTCGCCAGTTCCTTGCCTTTGCGCGCGCGCTTGCCGAAGTGGACCGCCAGCGCCGACGCCGACAGCTTCTCTTCCTGCGCCTTGCCGCCGCGGCCGATGCCGACCACGGTCACGCCTTTCTGGCTGATCGGCTTGGCCGCTATCAGGGTTTCCTTGTCGTTCAGCTCCATCAGGATCACGCCGCGGCCGCCGTTGGTCAGCACCTTCATTTCGTCCATGCCGAACACCAGCACCCGCGCGCCGGACGACAGCGTGGCGACCGCGCTGGCCGTGTCCGGGATCACGGTTGGCGGCAGCACGCTGTCGCCTTCGTCCAGCGTGAGGAAGGCCTTGCCGCTCTTGTTGCGGCTGACCATGTCGCCGGCCTTGCTTTCGAAGCCGAAGCCGGCGCTGGTGGCCAGCAGCAGGCGGGTGTTGCCGTTGCCGGCGAAGTAGTGCAGCAGGCGCGAGCCGGACGCCAGGTCGATCAAGGTCGTCACCGGGACACCGTCGCCACGCGCGTTCGGCAGGGCCGCCACCGGCACCGAGTAGATGCGGCCGTTGCTGCCGAAGGCCAGCAGGTGGTCGACCGTGCGGCATTCAAACGCGCCGTACAGCGTGTCGCCGGCCTTGAAGGTGAACTGCGTGGCGTCGTGGCCGATGCCGCCGCGCGCCCGTATCCAGCCTTTTTCCGAGATGATGACGGTCACCGGTTCGTCCACCACCTTCTGCTCGACCACGGCTTTTTGCGCCTCTTCGATCAGCGTGCGGCGGGCGTCGCCATACACCTTGGCGTCGCTCTCGATTTCCTTGATGATGGCGCGCTTCATCGATGCCGGGTTGTCCAGCAGATCCTGTAGCGTCTGGCGTTCCTTGCGCAGCTCGGCCAGTTCCTGTTCGATCTTGATCGCTTCCAGCCGCGCCAATTGGCGCAGGCGGATTTCCAGGATGTCCTCGGCCTGGGTCTCGGACAGCTTGAAGCGTTCGATCAGCGCCGCCTTCGGTTCGTCCGAGTTACGGATGATGTGGATCACTTCATCGATATTGAGCAGGATGGTCTGGCGGCCTTCCAGGATGTGGATGCGCGCGTCGACCTTGCCCAGCTTGAATTGCGTGCGGCGGGTCACGGTGGCGAAGCGGAACGTGATCCATTCCTGCAGGATGTCGGTCAGGCCCTTCTGGCGCGGCCGGCCATCGCCGCCGATCATCACCAGGTTGATCGAGGCCGACGATTCGAGCGAGGTGTGCGCCAACAGCAGCAGCATGAATTCGGTCTGGTCCTGGTTCTTCGATTTCGGCTCGAACACAAGGCGTACCGGCGCGGCGCGGCCGGATTCGTCGCGGATGGCGTCGAGCGAGTTGAGGATCAGCGATTTCAGCGCCAGCTGTTCCGGCGTCAGCGCTTTCTTGCCCAGCTTGACCTTCGGATTGGTCAGCTCTTCGATTTCCTCCAGCACTTTCTGCGACGAGGTGCCCGGCGGCAGTTCGGTCACCACCGCCTGCCACTGGCCGCGCGCCAGTTCTTCGATCTTCCAGCGCGCCCGCACCTTCATCGAGCCGCGACCGGTGGCGTACATGTCGGCGATCTGCTGCGCCGGCGTGATGATCTGGCCGCCGCCGGGGAAGTCGGGACCGGGGATCAGCGCCATCAGTTCTCTGTGGCTGATTTTCGGGTTCTTGATCATCGACACCGCCGCCTGCGCCACTTCGCCCAGGTTGTGCGACGGGATTTCGGTGGCCAGGCCGACCGCGATGCCGGAGGCGCCGTTCAGCAGCACCATCGGCAGCCGCGCCGGCAGCAGGCACGGTTCCTCGGTCGAGCCGTCGTAGTTGGCCTGGAAGTCGACCGTGCCCTGGTTGATTTCGTCCAGTAGCACCTTGGCGATCGGCGTCAGGCGCGCCTCGGTGTAACGCATCGCCGCCGCGCCGTCGCCGTCGCGCGAGCCGAAGTTGCCCTGGCCGTCGATCAGCGGGTAGCGCAGCGAGAAGTCCTGCGCCATGCGCACCATGGCGTCGTACACCGACTGGTCGCCGTGCGGGTGCAGCTTGCCCAGCACGTCGCCGACCACGGTGGCCGATTTGCGCGGCTTGGCGGCGCTGTTGAGGCCCATTTCGTTCATCGCGTACAGGATGCGGCGCTGCACTGGCTTCTGGCCGTCGCACACGTCCGGCAGTGCGCGGCCCTTGACCACCGAGATGGCGTAGTCGAGGTAGGCGCGCTCGGCGAAGGTGGACAGGGTCAGGGCGTCGCCGCCGTTGCCACCACCGCTGAACATGCCGCCGTCGCCGCCGCCACCACTGCCGCCGTTATGGCCGCCGCCGCCATCGCCATCGCCGCCGGCGTCGGTGTCGGTGTCGCCCTCGGCGAGGACAGGGGCTGGCTGGTCGTGGGCGGCCGCCGGTTGCGGCGCGAGCACGGGATGATCGGTGGCGCCGGGCTGTGGCGCTGGCGCGGCCTTGCTGTCGTCCGGCGCCGGTTCGTCAAAGAGATTTGCTTGAGTCATGATGTCTATGCTTGTGTAGTGCGCGTCAAATATCCGCGTCGGCTTCGTTGCCGTGTTCTTCGATCCAGGCGCGGCGCGCGGCCGCTTCGCCTTTGCCCATCAGCATGTTGAAGCGGGCGGCCGATTCATGCAGGCCGTAGCCGCCCAGCGCCACCGGCAGCAGGCGCCGCGTGTCCGGGTTCATCGTGGTTTCCCACAGCTGCTCGGCGTTCATCTCGCCCAGACCCTTGAAGCGCGAGATCGACCACGCGCCTTCCTTCAGGCCATCCTTGCGCAGCTTGTCCTCGATGGCGGTCAGCTCGCCGTCGTCGAGCGCGTACAGCTTCTGGATCGGCTTCTTGCCGCGCGCCGGCGCGTCCACCCGGTACAGCGGCGGACGGGCGATGCAAATATTGCCGTTGGCGATCAGGCCGGGGAAGTGGCGGAAGAACAGCGTCAGCAACAGCACCTGGATGTGCGAGCCGTCCACGTCCGCATCCGACAGGATGCAGATTTTGCCGTAGCGCAGGCCGGACAGGTCGGGCTGATCGTTCGGCGTGTGCGGGTCGACACCGATGGCGACCGAAATGTCGTGGATCTCGTTGTTGGCGAACAGCCGGTCCTTGTCGGTCTCCCACGAGTTCAGCACCTTGCCGCGCAGCGGCAGGATGGCCTGGAATTCCTTGTCGCGGCCCATCTTGGCCGAGCCGCCGGCCGAGTCGCCCTCGACCAGGAACAGTTCGGTGCGCTCGACATCGGTCGATTCGCAGTCGGTCAGCTTGCCCGGCAACACCGCCACGCCGGAGGATTTTTTCTTTTCCACTTTCTGCGCCGAGCGCAGGCGCGATTGCGCCTGCTTGATCACCAGCTCGGCCAGCTTCTTGCCGTAGTCGACGTGGTGGTTCAGCCACAGCTCCAGCGCCGGCTTGGAATAGGTCGACACCAGCCGCACCGCGTCGCGCGAGTTCAGGCGTTCCTTGATCTGGCCCTGGAACTGCGGGTCCAGCACCTTGGCCGACAGCACGAACGAGGCGCGCGCGAACACGTCCTCCGGCAGCAGCTTGACGCCCTTCGGCAGCAGCGAGTGCATTTCGACGAAGTTTTTCACCGCGCCGTACAGGCCGTCGCGCAGGCCCGATTCGTGGGTGCCGCCGTTTGGCGTCGGGATCAGGTTGACATACGATTCGCGCACGATCGCGCCTTGCTCGGTCCACGCCACCACCCACGACGCGCCTTCGCCTTCGGCGAAGCCTTCGGCGTCGGCGCCGGCGAACTGCTCGCCCTCGAACAGCGGGATCAGCGTCTCGCCGTCGGTGCTTTGCGCCAGCGCCTCGGTCAGGTAGCCGCGCAGGCCGTCGTTGTACCGCCAGGTCTGCGACTCGCCGCTCTTGGCGTTGTTCAGCGTGACCGTGACGCCTGGCAGCAGCACCGCCTTCGAGCGCAGCAGCCGTTGCAGCTCGGTTGGCGAGATCGCGGCGGAATCAAAATATTTGGCGTCCGGCCACACCGTGACTTTGGTGCCGGATTTTTTGCCGTCGCGCGGCGCCACCACGGAGGTCAGCGGCTCGGTGACGTCGCCGTGCTCGAATACCAGATGGTGCAGGCCGGTGCCGTTGGGCTCCTTGCGCCAGACGGTGATCTCCAGCCGCTTCGACAGCGCATTGGTGACCGACACGCCAACGCCGTGCAGGCCGCCGGAAAACGCGTAGGCGCCGCCGCTGCCCTTGTCGAACTTGCCGCCGGCGTGCAGCCGGGTGAAGACGATTTCCACCGTCGGCACGCCTTCCTCCGGGTGTAGGCCGACCGGGATGCCGCGGCCGTCATCCTCGACGGTGACGCTGCCGTCGGCGTTCTGCGTGACGATGATGTTGTTGCAATTGCCGCCCAGCGCTTCGTCGGCGGCGTTGTCGATCACTTCCTGGATGATGTGCAGCGGGTTCTCGGTGCGGGTATACATCCCCGGACGTTGCTTGACAGGTTCCAGTCCCTTCAGGACCCGGATGGATGATTCGCTATAGTCGGAAACGGGTTTTTTGGTGGCCATACGTGAGCAGCTTGTGTTTTTGATACTGGGTTTATGTACAGTTCGCAGATTGTTTGCGTATTCTATCCTCAACTGCGGTGGAAGGCGGCAAAAATTGCGCAGTGCGCAATTTATACACGATGTTTACAGGCCCAGCCTGTCTTTTTAGACCGTTTTTACGAAGTCATGGCTAAGCTTTCCTGTATCGAAACGTCCACCCGGAGGTCAGCCATGCCCGCCTTTTTCCCAACACCCGCCGCGTCGCACCGTTCCTCCCGGAGCGGCTTGACGCGTGCCCGCGTCCCGCGCCAGTGCCTGATGCAGCTGACGGTGGACACCACCGCGCTGAGCGAGTTGCGGGCGCTGGTGGCGCGCACCTGCGGTGATGCGCTGCAATTCATGCGGGTCGAGGCGTGTGACCACGGCGCCCGTGTGCGGGTTTGGCTATGCCTGTCCCGCACGTTGGCGGCGCAGGTGATGGAGGCGGTGATGCGCGCCTTGCCGGGGGCCGAGTTCGGCCGCCTGACGGCGCTGGCGCAGCGCTCGGCATGAGCGCCGAGATGGACGTGGACGTACCGTACCGCGAAGTTTTCAACCACTGATAGGAAGTTTTATGAAAAAGTTTGTACTTGCCGCCGCCATCGCCGCGGTTTTCGCCGCCCAGACCACTCATGCGCAGGAGGCTGCGCCGGCACCGGCACCGGCCGCCGAGCCGGAAAACGCGGTCAGCTTCAACGCGGCGGTGGTCAGCGATTACCGCTATCGCGGCATCTCGCAAACGCGCCTGCAACCGGCGTTGCAGGGCGGCGCCGACTACGTGAATAACCCGTCCGGCCTGTATGTTGGCGCCTGGGCGTCGACCATCACGTGGGTCAAGGATGCCGGCGGCGACGGCAACGTTGAGCTGGATCTGTATGCCGGCAAGCGCGGGCAACTGTCGACGGAGGTGTCGTATGACGTTGGCGTGCTGAGCTATGTGTATGCCGACAATAAACTGCCGGTCAGCGCCAACACCAGCGAGGTGTATGGCCAGCTGGGTTATGGCCCGGCGTATATCAAGTATTCGCTCGCGGTGACCAATCTGTTCGGCTTTGCCGACAGCAAGAACAGCGGCTATCTGGACATCGGCGCCAATATCGATGCGGGCGAGGGCCTGACCGTCAACCTGCATGCCGGCCGCCAGAACGTCAAGCACAATGACACCGCCTCCTACACCGACTGGAAGCTGGGCGTGAGCAAAGACTTCGGCGTGCTCACCGGCGCGCTGGCCTTGGTCGGCACCAATGCCAACGAGGCGGCCTATACCTCGGCCGCCAATGGCAAGTTCCTCGGCAAGAACGCCGTGCAGCTGATGATCAGCAAAGTCTTTTAAGCGTTAATTAAGCGTTAATTAAGCGTTAATTAAGCGTTAAGGCCGGCGCGCCAGGGCAAGGAACACCTCCCGGTAGAGGTGACGTACTTCTGGCGCGCACAGTTTGTGGTCCTGTTTGTAGGCTTGCGGTTCCAGCGCGCTGTGGCGGGAGTGGTAGGTGTCCTGGCCGTCTTCCAGCACCAGCGTGTCGGCCAGCCGGGCCTGCGGCAGCTGCGCCACGAACACCAGCACACAGCCGGCTTGATGCGCCGTCAGCGGCCGGCGGCCATGCGCCACCGCCACCAGTACCCGCGCCGCCGGGTTCCCACTCTGCATCACCTTCAAGCGCGCCAGCAGTTCGGCGCAGCCGTCGCGCTCCAGCGTTTCCGGGCGCAGCAGGGCGAGGATCACGCTCGCCCGCGCCGGTGCCGCATCCTGACCGCGCAGCGACAGGTCGATGACCAGATCATCGAACAACCGCGGATCGTAGGGGCCGGGATTGGGCGACACCAGCAGCACGCGCTTGCCGGCGGCCACGCGCAGCATGGCCAGGTCCTCGGCCAGATCGGCGACGGCGCTGTCGCCATCCACACCAGTCAGGGCGACGATCATAGGGCCCCCATGCAGTGTAAAGAACAGTGTAAAGAAGTCATGATATTCAAAAGTCGTTGCGATGAAACCAGCGTAGCCAAGGCGCTGTAAAAATGGCCTAAAGAGTCGCCCGCCGCGCGTAAAGAAGGCGTAAATTTTTACGCTTTGTTTACACCCCGCCAGCAAGTCTTTACAAAATCTTTAGACCGATCTGGCTAAGCTTGACTCCATCAAAACAAGACCTGTGAGGGTGTGATGGACTTAGTATTTATCGGCGCCATGGCGCTGTTCTACCTGCTGACGGTGGCGCTGGCCACCGGCTGCGACAAGCTGGGCCAAATGGGAGGCCAGCCATGAACACGTTCTATCTGATCGGCGCCATCGCCGCCGCCGGCCTGCTGGTCTACCTGGTGGTGGCGCTGGTGAAAGCGGAGGACCTGTGATGACCGCGCAATCCCTGATCCTGCTGATCGTCTTTCTGGCCGTGCTGCTGGTGCTGGCCTGGCCGCTGGGCAAGCTGCTGACCCGCGTCGGCGACGGCCGCGCCATCCCCGGCATGGGCTGGCTGGGCAAAATCGAACACCTGATTTACCGCGTGGCCGGCGTCAACCCGGCCGAAGGCCAGGGCTGGAAAGCCTACGCCACCTCGCTGCTGCTGTTCAGCGTGATCGGCGCGCTGGTCACCTACGGCCTGCAGCGGGTGCAAGTCTGGCTGCCGCTCAATCCCCAGGCGATGGCCAATATCAGCCCGGATTCCGCCTTCAACACCGCCGTCAGCTTCGTCGCCAACACCAACTGGCAGGGCTATAGCGGCGAGCAGGCGATGAGCTACCTGACCCAGATGCTGGCGCTGGCCGGCCAGAACTTCTTCTCGGCCGCCACCGGCATCGCCGTCGCCTATGCGCTGATTCGCGGCTTCGCGTCGCGCTCGGCCAAGTCGATCGGCAACTTCTGGGTCGACCTGACCCGCTCCACGCTGTACCTGCTGCTGCCGCTGTCGCTGATCCTGGCGGTGTTCCTGATGGCGCAGGGCGTGATTCAGAACTTCAAGCCGTATCAGGAAGTGCCGTTGCTCGATCCGGTCACCTACAGTCAGCCGAAGGTGGACGCCGCCGGCCAGCCGGTGCTGGACGCCAAGGGCCAGCCGGTCACCGAAACGCTGACCGCCACCACCCAGACCATCGCCATGGGCCCGGTCGCCTCGCAGGAAGCGATCAAGATGCTGGGCACCAACGGCGGCGGTTTCTTCAACGCCAATTCCGCGCATCCGTATGAGAACCCGAACGCGCTGACCAATTTCGTGCAGATGCTGGCGATCTTTCTGATCCCGACCGCGCTGTGCTTCGCCTTCGGCCATATGGTTGGCGACCAGCGTCAGGGCTGGGCGGTGCTGGCCGCGATGACGCTGCTGTTCGTGGTCTGCACCTGTGTGGTGATGGGCACCGAGCAGGCCGCGCATCCGGGCTTGCAGGCGCTCAACGTCGACCAGTCGGCCGGCTACATGGAGGGCAAGGAAACCCGCTTCGGCGTCAGCGCCTCATCGCTGTTCGTGGCGGTCACCACCGCCGCCTCGTGCGGCGCGGTCAACGCCATGCACGACTCGCTGACCCCGGTCGGCGGCCTGATCCCGATGCTGCTGATGCAGTTCGGCGAAGTGATCTTCGGCGGCGTCGGTTCCGGCCTGTACGGCATGCTGGTGTTCGCCATCATGGCGGTGTTCATCGCCGGCCTGATGATCGGCCGCACGCCGGAATACCTGGGCAAGAAAATCCAGTCGTATGAAATGAAGATGACCGCGATCACCATCCTGGTGACGCCGACGCTGGTGCTGGCCGGCACCGCCATCGCGGTGCTGTGCGAGGCCGGCAAGGCGGGCATCGCCAATCCGGGCGCGCACGGCTTCTCGGAAATCCTGTACGCCTTCAGCTCGGCCGCCAACAACAACGGCAGCGCGTTTGCCGGGCTATCGGCCAACACGCCGTTCTATAACACGATGCTGGCGATCGCCATGTGGTTCGGCCGCTTCGCCATGATCGTGCCGATTCTGGCGATCGCCGGTTCGCTGGCCGGCAAGCAGCGGCTGGAGGCCAACGCCGGCACCATGCCGACCCACGGCGGCATGTTCATCGCCCTGCTGTGCGGCGTGGTGGTGCTGGTCGGCGTGCTCAATTACGTGCCGGCGCTGGCGCTAGGCCCGGTCGTCGAACACCTGCAGCTGTTTGCCCAATAAGGATTCATCATGTCACAAGCCACCCCAAAAGAGATGACCCTCTTTACCAATGCGCCGGCCAAAAAGCTGCGCATGTTCGACGCCGCGCTGGCCGTGCCGGCCATCGTTGACGCCTTCCGCAAGCTGCACCCGCGCACCCAGTTGCGCAGCCCGGTGATGTTCGTGGTCTACGTCGGCAGCATCATCACCACCTTGCTGGCGGCGCAGGCGCTGGCCGGCCACGGCGAGGCGCCGGCCGGCTTCATCGTCGCCACCGCCGTCTGGCTGTGGTTCACCGTGTTGTTCGCCAACTTCGCCGAGGCGCTGGCCGAGGGCCGCAGCAAGGCGCAGGCGGCGTCGCTGCGCAGCCTGAAGCAAACCGTCACCGCCAAGAAGCTGGCCACGCCGAAGTACGGCACCACCTGGCTGCCGGCGCCGGCGCTGGACCTGCGCAAGGGCCATACCATCCTGGTCGAGGCGGGCGACGTGATCCCGATCGACGGCGAGGTGATCGAAGGCGTGGCCTCGGTCGACGAAAGCGCCATCACCGGCGAATCGGCGCCGGTGATCCGCGAGTCCGGCGGCGACTTTTCATCGGTCACCGGCGGCACCCGCGTGCTGTCGGACTGGCTGGTGGTGCGGGTCACCGCCAATCCGGGCGAGACCTTCCTCGACCGCATGATCTCGATGGTGGAGGGCGCCAAACGCCAGAAAACCCCGAACGAGATCGCGCTGACCATCCTGCTGGTGGCCTTGACCATCGTGTTCCTGGTGGTGACGGTGACGCTGCTGCCGTTTTCACTGTTCTCGGTCAGCGCCGCCGGCAGCGGCACGCCGGTCACCATCACCGTGCTGATCGCGCTGCTGGTGTGCCTGATTCCGACCACCATCGGCGGCCTGCTGTCGGCCATCGGCGTGGCCGGCATGAGCCGCATGATGCAGGCCAACGTCATCGCCACCTCGGGTCGCGCGGTGGAGGCGGCCGGCGACGTCGACGTGCTGCTGCTGGATAAAACCGGCACCATCACGCTGGGCAACCGCCAGGCCTCGGCCTTCGTGCCGGCGCCGGGCGTGACCGAACAGCAGCTGGCCGATGTCGCGCAACTGGCCTCGCTGGCCGACGACACGCCGGAAGGGCGCAGCATCGTGGTGCTGGCCAAGCAGAAGTTCAACATCCGCGAACGCGAGATGGCGACGCTGAACGCGGTGTTCGTGCCGTTCACGGCGCAGACGCGCATGAGCGGCATCGACCTGCCGGCCGATGGCGCCGCCGCCGGCGTGGTGCGGGCGATCCGCAAGGGCGCCGCCGACACCGTGCGCAAATACGTCGAGTCGCTGGGGCAGCCGTATCCGGCGGAAATCGCGCGCGGCGTCGATGACATCGCGCGCCGTGGCAGCACGCCGCTGGTGGTGGTCGATGGCGGCCGGGTGATGGGCGTGGTGGAGTTGAAGGACATCGTCAAGGGCGGCATCAAGGAGCGGTTCGCCGAGTTGCGCCGCATGGGCATCAAGACCGTGATGATCACCGGCGACAATCAGCTGACCGCCGCCGCCATCGCCGCCGAGGCGGGCGTGGACGACTTCCTGGCCGAGGCCACGCCGGAAGACAAGCTGAAACTGATCCGCCAGTACCAGGCCGAGGGCCGCCTGGTGGCGATGACCGGCGACGGCACCAACGACGCGCCGGCGCTGGCGCAGGCCGATGTCGCCGTGGCGATGAACTCCGGCACCCAGGCCGCCAAGGAGGCCGGCAACATGGTCGACCTGGATTCGAATCCGACCAAGCTGCTGGAGATCGTTGAAATCGGCAAGCAGATGCTGATGACCCGCGGTTCGCTGACCACGTTCTCGATCGCCAACGACATCGCCAAGTACTTCGCCATCATTCCGGCGGCGTTTGTCGGCACCTATCCGCAGTTGAAGGCGCTGGATGTCATGCGCCTGGCCAGCCCGTCGTCGGCCATCATGTCGGCGGTGATTTTCAACGCCTTGATCATTGTGGTGCTGATTCCGCTGGCGCTGAAGGGCGTGCAGTACCGGGCGATCGGCGCGGTGGCGCTGTTGCGCCGCAACCTGCTGCTGTACGGCGTGGGCGGCATCATTTTGCCGTTCATTGGTATCAAGGCCATCGATATGCTGCTGGCCGCGCTTAATCTCGTTTAACCCTGCACAGGAGTTTTTTATGGCATCGCAACTTCGCCCCGCCCTCACCATCTTCGCCGCGCTGACCTTGATCTGCGGCGTGCTCTATCCGCTCGCCGTCACCGGCATCGGCCGGGCGGCCTTCCCGGTGCAGGCCGGCGGCAGCCTGGTTGAACGCGACGGCAAGGCGATCGGCTCGTCGCTGATCGGCCAGGCCTTTACCTCGCCTATGTACTTCTGGGGCCGGCCATCGGCCACCACGCCGATGCCCAACAACGCCGCCGGTTCCGGCGGCGCCAACCAGGGGCCGACCAACCCGGCCTTCCTGGACGCCGTCAAAGGCCGCATCGCCGCGCTGAAAGCCGCCGATCCCGGCAACAGCGCCGCCATCCCGGTCGATCTGGTCACCGCCTCGGCCAGCGGCCTTGATCCGGAGATCAGCGTGGCCGCCGCGCGCTACCAGGCCGGCCGCGTGGCCGGCGCGCGACAGATCAGCCAGGAGCAGGTGCTGGCGCTGATCGCCCGCCACACCCAGCCGCAGTGGCTGGGTTTCTTCGGCGAGACGCGGGTCAACGTGCTGGCGCTGAATCTGGCGCTGGACCGCGCGCAGCCGCATGGCTAAGGGTACAATCCGCGCATGGCCTTGATTCCCCACGACTCTGCACGCCGGGAGCCCGTACGCCCCGACCCCGATGCGCTGCTGGCGCAGGTGCAGGCGCAGGCGCGCAAGGCCGCGCGCGGCAAGTTGCGCATCTATTTCGGCGCCTCGGCCGGCGTCGGCAAAACCTGCGCCATGCTGTCCGCCGCCCGCAAGCTGCAGGAGGGCGGGCAGCCGGTGCTGGTCGGCGTGGTGGAAACCCACGGCCGCGCCGACACCGCCGCGCTGCTGGCGGGGTTGCCGCAACTGCCGCCGCGCGTGGTCGCCCACCGCGGCAAGCAATTGGCCGAATTTGACCTGGATGGCGCGCTGGCGCTGCGACCGCCGCTGATTCTGATGGACGAGCTGGCGCACTCCAACGCGCCCGGCTCGCGCCACCCGAAGCGCTGGCAGGACGTCGAGGAACTGCTGGACGCCGGCATCGACGTGCTCACCACCGTCAATGTGCAGCATCTGGAAAGTCTGAACGACGTGGTGGGCGGCATCACCGGCATCCGCGTCGCCGAGACCGTGCCGGACACCGTGTTCGACCAGGCCGACGAGGTGGTGCTGGTCGACGTGCCTGCCGACGAGCTGCTGGCGCGCCTGCAAAGCGGCAAAGTCTATCAGGCGGCGCAGGCCGAGCGGGCGTCGAAAAACTTCTTCCGCAAAGGTAATCTGATCGCGCTGCGCGAGCTGGCGCTGCGGCGCACGGCCGACCGCATCGAGGACGATGTGCGCGCCTACCGTGTGGAGAAATCGATCGCCGACATCTGGAAGACCGGCGCCGCGCTGCTGGCCTGCGTCGGCCCGCGCGCCGACGGCGAGCACACCGTGCGCAGCACCGCGCGCTTGGCCAGTCAGCTGGGCACCGAGTGGCACGCGGTCTACATCGAAACGCCGGCGCTGCAACGGCTGCCGGCCGCGCAGCGCGAGCAGATTCTCAAGCACCTCAAGCTGGCGGAGGACCTGGGCGCGACCACCGCCGTGCTGCCCGGCGCCGATGTCGCGCTGGCCGCGCTGGATTATGCGCGCAGCCACAATCTGTCCAAGCTGGTGCTGGGGCGTCCGCGCCGCCGCGCGCCGTTGCCGTGGCGGACGCCGCACCGCAAGCGGCTGGCGCAGCTGGCGCCGGACCTGGACCTGATCGAAATCGGCGTGCCGCGCAACGCCGGCGGCGCGGCGGCGATCGACAAGCCGCCGGTGTCCGACCTTGACGAACGGGCCGCGCCCGAGCTGCTGCGCCGGCGCGCCACTGGCTACGCGATCGCCGCCGTCGCCAGCGTCGCCACCGCGCTGGCGGCTTTGCCGCTGCTGGCCTGGCTGGACCTGGCCAACCTGGCCATGCTGTTCCTGCTGGTGGTGGTGCTGGTGGCGGTGCGTTACGGGCGCGGACCGTCGGTGCTGGCCACCTGCGTCAGCGTGGCCAGTTTCGACTTCTTCTTTGTCGCCCCGCGCTTCACCTTTGCCGTCACCGACTTCCAATATCTGATCACCTTTGTCGTGATGCTGGCGGTGGGCCTGATCACCGGCCACCTGACGGCCGGCCTGCGTTTCCAGGCGCGGGTGGCGGCGCAGCGCGAGCGGCGCGCGCGGGCGCTGTACGAGTTCGCCCGCGAGCTGTCCGGCGCGTTGCAGACCGAACAAATTTTCGACAGCACGCAACGGGTGATCCAGACCGCCTTCCGCGCGCGCGCCACGCTGCTGCTGCCGGACGACGATGGCCGCCTGCTGCCGCCCGCCGCCGCCGCCGCCGGCCCTGGCGGGGCGGCGGCCCGGCCCGATCTCGGCATCGCCCAATGGGCGTTCGACCGCGCCGAGCCGGCTGGGTTGGGCACCGACACGCTGCCGGCCAGTCGCGGCTTCTATCTGCCGCTGGTGGCGCCGATGCGCACGCGCGGCGTGCTGGCCATCGAGCCCGAGCAGCGGCGCTGGCTGCTGATCCCCGAGCAGCGGCAGCAGCTCGACACCTTCGCCGCGCTGGCCGCCATCGCGCTCGAACGCGTGCATTACATCGACGTGGCGCAGAGCGCGCTGGTCAGCATGGAGTCCGAACGGCTGCGCAACTCGCTGCTGGCGGCCTTGTCGCACGACCTGCGCACGCCGTTGACCTCATTGGTGGGCCTGTCCGAATCACTGGCGGGCTCCAAGCCGGCGCTGAGCAGCACGCAGCGGGAGGTGGCGCGCGCGCTACACGACGAGGCGCTGCGCATGAGCACCATGGTGGCCAACCTGCTGGACATGGCGCGCATCCAGAGCGGCGACGTGCATTTCAATTTGCAATGGCAGCCGTTGGAGGAAGTGGTCGGCAGCGCGCTGCGCGCCAGCGCCGCCGCGCTGAAGCAACACCGGCTCACTACCCGGCTGCCGCCGGATCTGCCGCTGCTGCGTTACGACGCCGTGCTGATCGAGCGGGTGCTGGCCAATCTGCTGGAAAACGCCGCCAAATACACGCCGCCGGGCGCGCACATCGAGATCAGCGCCGCGCTGCACGGCGCCTGGATCAACGTCACGGTGGCCGACGACGGCCCCGGCCTGCCGCCGGGACGCGAGGAAGCGCTGTTTGAAAAGTTTACCCGTGGTGAGCGCGAATCGGCCAAGCCGGGCGTTGGCCTCGGGCTGGCGATCTGCCGCGCCATCGTTGAAGCGCACGGCGGCAAGATCGGCGCCGCCGGCAGCCCGCTGGGCGGCGCCGCCTTCACCTTTACCCTGCCGTTAGGCACGCCACCGGCCATGCCGGACGAGGAAGCCCATGAATGACACCGCGCCGACCGCGCTGCTGGTCGAAGACGAACCGCAAATTCGCCGCTTCGTGCGCGCCGCGCTGGAAGAGGAGGGCTGGCAGGTGCACGAAGCGCCCGGTCTGCAACGCGGCCTGATCGACGCCGGCACGCGCAAGCCGGACCTGATCGTGCTCGACCTCGGGCTGCCGGATGGCGACGGCATCGACTTCGTCATCGACCTGCGAAAATGGTCGACGGTGCCGGTGATCGTGCTGTCGGCGCGGGTCAGCGAGGACGACAAGATCCGCGCGCTGGACGCCGGCGCCGATGATTATCTGACCAAGCCATTCGGCGTGGGCGAGTTGCTGGCGCGGGTGCGCGCGACCTTGCGGCGGCAGCGCCAGCCGGCCGCTGATACGAGCGGGTTGGTGCGGTTTGGCGAGGTGGAGGTGGATTTGCAAAACCGCCGCGTGACGCGTGGCGGTGCGCATGTGCATCTGACGCCGACCGAATACCGGTTGCTGGCGGTGCTGGTGACCAATGCCGGGCGGGTGATGACCAATCCGCAGCTGCTGCGCGCGGTGTGGGGGCCGTCGCAATCGGAGAACGGCCACTATCTGCGCATTTACATGGGCCATCTGCGGCATAAGCTGGAGGCCGATCCGACGCAGCCGCGCTATCTGCTGACCGAGACGGCGGTGGGCTACCGGCTGCAACTGCCATAGGCCGGGTCGCCACGCGCGCCGCTTAGCCGCGGATCATCAGATCGTAGTCGCTGCTGGTGCTATGGTACTGGAAGCTGCGCCGGCGCAGCATCTGCATCATTTGCGAATTGGTCTTGCAGCCGACCACCAGACGGCGCTGCTGGTAGCGGGTGCAGAAGAAGTCCACCAGCGCGCGGCCGACACCGCGACCGCGGCAGGCCGGATCCACCGCCAGCGCGTGCATCTCGCGTTCCGGTCCGTGGTCGCCGTTGAGCCCCAGCACCATCATGTAGCCGCTGATCTGGCCCTCCAGTTCGGCCACCCAGAACTCGATCGGCACCATCGACTGGCCGCCGCCCCACAGATCGCGCAACGCGACGCCGTTGGCGATGCCCTGGCTGAAATGCATGGACAACTGCGCCTGGCGCTCAGCCTCGGCCACATTGCTGTTAAAGGCGCCGTTGTCGTTGCTGCCGACGGTCAGGCGCACGATGGCCGGCACGTCGGCCTGCACGGCGCGGCGGATGGCGGTGTCCAGATGGCGGGCGTGGCGTGCCTGGCGCGCCTTGCGCTGGAAGCTGGCGGCGTGGCGCGCCAACCGGTTCATCGTCTGCCGCACCTTGTGCGCCAGCAGCGCGATCAGGCTGTAGAAGGCCGCGCTCTGCAGCAAGTCGTACAGCAGCAACAGCCATGTCTCATGGTGCAGATTGTGGTAATCGTAGACGCGCGCCAGCGTGGCGATGACGACAAACGTCACCACCAGCGGCAGGCGCAGGCGCCACGCCGCCAGTGCCACCGGCAGGCTGTAGAAAGGGGCGAACGAAATCGTCGCATTGGTGCTGGCGTCAACGATAAAAATCAGCGCGTGCGCCAGCAGCAGCCAAGCGGCCACCTGACGCTCGCTGGCGCCGCGCAGGCGCCGGGAAAAATGGCGGAACATAGCGTTAGATTAAGTCCGCCACCGCGCACGATCAACCGTTGATTTGTATTGAATTGTTTCAGTAATGGAATAAAATCAAGTCTTTTGGCCGCTTGGCAATCGATGTTGTTTCTTTGCTAGTGTGCTTATTTGCTGAGGGTGCGCATGGCGCGCTCCAGGCCGTCCATGGTCAGCGGGAACATGCGCTGGTTCATCAGCTGACGGATGATCGACACCGATTGCCGGTACTGCCACAGGCCTTCCGGCTCCGGGTTGAGCCAGGCGAACTTGGGGAAGGCGCTGGTGAAGCGCGCCAGCCAGGCGCTGCCCGCCTCCGGGTTGTTGTACTCGACCGAGCCGCCCGGCGCCAGGATCTCGTAGGGGCTCATGGTGGCGTCGCCGACGAAGATCAGTTTGGTGTCGGGCGGGTATTTGCGCAGGATGTCCCAGGTTGGAAAGCGCTCGGCGTGGCGGCGGCGGTTGTTTTTCCACAGATAGTCGTAGACGCAGTTGTGGAAGTAATAGAACTCCATGTTCTTGAACTCGCTGCGGGCGGCCGAGAACAGTTCCTCGGTGCGCTCGATGTGGTCGTCCATGGTGCCGCCGACGTCGAACAGCATCAAGACCTTGATGTTGTTTTTTCGTTCAGGCTGCATCTTGATGTCGAGGTAGCCGGCGTTGCTGGCGGTGGCGCGGATGGTGGCGTCCAGCGCCAGTTCCTCGGCCGCGCCCAGACGGGCGAACTTGCGCAGCCGGCGCAGCGCCACCTTGATGTTGCGGGTGCCGATCTCGCGCTCGCCGTCGTAGTCCTTGTAGCGGCGCGCCTCCCACACTTTGACCGCCGTGCGGTTGCCGCCCTGGCCGCCGATGCGGATGCCTTCCGGGTTGGTGCCGCCGTGGCCGAACGGCGAGGTGCCGCCGGTGCCGATCCATTTGCCGCCGCCTTCGTGGCGTTCTTTCTGTTCCTTCAGCAGTTCGCGCAGACGGTCCATCAACTGGTCGTAGCCGAATTTCTCCAGCGCGGCGATCTGCTCCGGCGTCAGCTCGCGCTTCATGCGTTGCACCAGCCAGTCGAGCGGCACGCTGCCTTGCTCGTCGAACGCCGCCGCGATGCCTTTGAAGTATTGGCCGAAGGCGCGGTCGAACTTGTCGAAGTGGGCTTCGTCCTTGACCAGTGTCAGTCGCGCCAGGTAGTAGAACTCGTCGAGCGAATGCGGAATCACCTGCTTTTGCATGGCCTCCAGCAGCGTCAGGAACTCCTTGATCGACACCGGTATTTTGGCGTCCTTCAGCGTGAAGAAGAAATCGATCAGCATCTCAGCGCACTCCGTGCCGCGCCAGCTTGTGGCGCAGGTGGGCGCGGATCTCCGGCCACTCGCCGGCCGTGATGCTGTACATGACGGTGTCGCGCACGGTGCCGTCGCGGCGCGGCTGGTGATGGCGCAGCACGCCGTCCTTTTTGGCGCCGAGGCGTTCGATGGCGGCCTGCGAGGCGTGGTTGAAATTGTCGGTGCGCAGCCCGACCAGCCGCGCGCCCAGCGTCTCGAAGGCGTGCGTCATCAGCAGCAGCTTGCAGGTGGTGTTGACGTGGGTGCGCTGCCAGCGTTTGGCGTAAAAGGTGTAGCCGATCTCCAGCCGGTCGATGGCCGGCACGATGTCGTGGTAGCTGGTGGTGCCGATCAGCATGCCGGTGCCGAGGTCGATCACCGCGAATGCCAGCCGGGTGGGGCGCTGCTCGATGGCCTTGTAGATGTAGGCGTCGACATCTTGCGGCTCCGGCACCGAGGTCACGCGCAGTTGCCACAGCTGGCCGTCCTCGGCGGCGGCGCGCAGGCCGTCGGCGTGGTGGGCGCCGAGCGGCTCCAGGCGCACCCCGTGCAGTTCCAGCGTGACGGGCAGGAGGGTGTTCATCGGTTGCTCCGCACCATCTGGATCAGGCGCTCGAACAGGTGGATGTCCTGCTCGTTCTTCAGCAGCGCGCCGTGCAGCGGCGGCACGATGGCCTTCTGGTCCTGGCTGCGCAGCGCCTCGGGCGGGATGTCCTCCGCCATCAGCAGTTTCAGCCAGTCGAGGAACTCGGAGGTGGACGGCTTCTTCTTCAGGCCCTGCACGTCGCGCAATTCGTAGAAGGTCTGCAGCGCCTGCGCCAGCAGCTCCCGCTTCAGGTGCGGATAGTGGACCTGGACGATCTGCGCCATCGTGTCGCGGTCGGGGAACTGGATGTAGTGGAAGAAGCAGCGGCGCAGGAAGGCGTCGGGCAGCTCCTTCTCGTTGTTAGAGGTGATGATCACCAGCGGACGGTGCGTGGCGCGCACCATCTCGCGCGTTTCATAGACATAGAATTCCATGCGGTCGAGCTCGCGCAGCAGGTCGTTGGGGAATTCGATGTCGGCCTTGTCGATTTCATCGATCAGCAGCACCACCGGCGCCGGCGCGGTGAAGGCCTGCCACAGCACGCCCTTGACGATGTAGTGGTGGATGTCGCGCACGCGCTCGTCGCCCAGTTGCGAGTCGCGCAGGCGCGAGACAGCGTCGTACTCGTACAGGCCCTGCTGCGCCTTGGTGGTCGACTTGACGTGCCACTGCAGCAGCGGCATGTCGAGCGCGGCGGCGACTTCCTCGGCCAGCATGGTCTTGCCGGTGCCGGGTTCGCCTTTGATCAGCAGCGGGCGTTGCAGGGTGAGGGCGGCGTTGACGGCCAGTTTCAGGTCGGCGGTGGCGACGTACTGGTCGGAACCTTCGAAGCGTGCTTGCATGGGGTTGTCCGGGGAAGAAAAAGAACAAACAGTATAGAAGGAAACGCCGACGCGGGGGATTGGCGGCGCGCGTGGTTGGCGTTGTTTATAAAAAATACTTAGGTTAGAATCCTTGAACAAGTAGCTCAAAAGTCAATATCATTGACACGTGGTAGTAGTATCCGAGATCGCAGTATCCGATTACTTACTTAGAGACACCATGAAAAAACTCCCCGCACTCCTTGTGCTCGCAGGCCTGGCCCACGTCGCCGTCGCTGCGGAAGTTGTGGGCAACGCCCAGAACGCCAAAGCCAAGATCGAAATGTGTATCGGTTGCCACGGCATTCCCGGCTACAAAGCCACGTTCCCCGAAGTGTTTCAGGTGCCGATGATCGGCGGCCAGTCGGCCAAGTACATCGAGAGCGCGTTGCAGGCCTACAAAAAAGGCGAGCGCAAGCATCCATCGATGAAGGGGATCGCCAGCAGTTTGTCGGACCAGGATATCGCCGATGTGGCGGCGTTCTATGCGCAGCAGACCCCGGCAGGAGGTGCGAAATGAAGATGCAACACTGGATCGCCGCGGCCGCGTGCCTGCTGGCCGCCACCGGCGCGCAAGCGGCCGGCAACGTCGCCAACGGCAAGGCGCTGACCGAAAAATACGCCTGCTTCAGCTGCCACGGCAAGGACTTCAACACGCCGATCGACCCCAGCTATCCGAAGCTGGCGGGCCAGCACAAGGATTATCTGGCGCACGCGCTGAAGACCTACAAGCGCGGCGACGCGCCGTATGGCCGCAGCAACGCCATCATGACTGGCCAGGTCAAGCCGCTGAGCGATCAGGATATTCAGGACTTGGCCGCTTACCTGCACAGCCTGCCGGGCACGCTGGCCACGCACCGCTAGCCCGGTCGTTCCGGACGGTGCTTACAGCCGCCGTTTGATGGCCTCGATATAGGCGACGCCATCCGGCGGCGTGCCGTTGCGCTGGGCATTCCAGATCATCTCGCCCAGGCATTCCATGATCTCGTGCTGCGCCGCGTGGGCGTCGTCCAGCTTCAGCGTCAGCTCGGTCGCCAGCGCGCGGATGCCGGGCGGCTGATCAATCGAAATCTGCTCGTCGATCGACAGGTGCATCGACAAATGCAAAAACGGATTGGCCTGCGCGCCGTCGACCTGGTAGTCGCGCGTCAGCGCCGTCTCCACATCGCCCAGCACAGCGTGGTATTCGGGATGGTGGCCGATCCAGTCGGCCGCCATGGCTTCGATCGGCGTCAGCGGCGCGCGCGCCTGTTGCTTGCGGTAGGCCTCGCAGAAGAAGCGGCGTACATCGTCGGAAGAGGGATTAAACATAGGCCGCCATTGTACGGAAAAAAAGCGGGACCGTCAGACGGTCCCGCTGTTTGCGTCATGCGCCGCTTTTGTGCGCCTCCGCCGGCTCGGCGCACGCGCAGTCGTCCGTGGTCGGCGGCAGCGGCTTGGGCGCCGGCGTGGCGCCATTGCGTGGCGCATGCGGCTGGCGCAGGTAGCGCGAGCCGTGCTGCCGGCGGTCGTGGCCGTTGGCCGGCCAGGTCAGGAAGCGCGACAACTCCTGCAGCGCGCGCTGGTAGACATCGCGCTTGAATTCAATCACCACGTCCAGCGGCACCCAGTAGTCGTGCCAGCGCCAGGCGTCGAATTCCGGATGGTCGGTCAGGCGCAGATTGACATCGTTGTCGCGCGCGCACATGCGCAACAGGAACCAGATCTGCTTCTGGCCACGGTAATGGCCGCGGATTTCCCGCTTGATGAAATGGTCCGGCACCTCATAGCGCAGCCAGTCGCGGGTGCGACCGACGATCTTGACGTGCTCGGCCCGCAGACCGATTTCCTCTTCCAGCTCGCGATACATCGCCTGCTCCGGCGTCTCCCCATATTTGATGCCGCCTTGCGGAAATTGCCATGAGTGCTCGCGCACCCGCTTGCCCCACCACACCTCGTTCTGGGCGTTCAGCAGGATGATGCCGACGTTGGGCCGAAACCCTTCACGATCGAGCATATTGCACCTCAAACTTTCTGCGGCTTAGCTCCCTGTCTTATCTTTTTGCCCACAAAGCGGCGCGCCGGAGCGGTTTTCGGGGTACGAAAACAGCCGGAGGGCCCTGATTTGAACGCATTTGTATAAAGTATGGGTGCATCAGCCAGCTAATCCTTTAAAATTAGGTTGATTATAACTCTCTCTTTTTAAAAAGAATTCACCGTATGCGCGCGTCACGTTTTTTTATTTCCACGCTTAAAGAAGCTCCTTCCGATGCCGAGATCGTCAGCCATCAGTTAATGATGCGCGCCGGCATGATCAAACGCCTGGGTTCGGGCATTTACACCTACATGCCGATGGGTCTGAAGATCATCCGCAAAGTCGAAGCCATCGTGCGCGAAGAGATGAATCAATCGGGTGCCGTCGAACTGCTGATGCCGCTGATTCAGCCGGCCGAACTGTGGCAGGAGACCGGCCGCTGGGACAAGATGGGTGCCGAACTGCTGCGCATCAAGGACCGCCACGGCCGTGAATTCGCCTTCCAGCCGACCGCCGAGGAAGTGATCACCGATGTGGTGCGTTCGGAAATCAAATCCTACCGCCAGCTGCCGTTGAATTTTTACCACATTCAAACCAAGTTCCGCGACGAGCGCCGCCCGCGCTTCGGCCTGATGCGCGGTCGCGAGTTCACCATGAAGGATGCGTACTCGTTCGACCGCGACCTGGCCGGCATGCAAGCGTCTTACAAGGTCATGTATGACGCCTATGTGCGTATTTTCAACCGTTTCGGACTGAAGTTCCGTGCGGTAGCAGCCGATAACGGCGCCATCGGTGGCACCGGCTCGCACGAATTCCACGTCATCGCCAGCACCGGCGAAGACGCGCTGGTGTATTGCCCGAGCTCGGACTACGCCGCCAACATGGAAGCGGCCGAGGCGCTGCCGGTCAACGCCACGCGTCCCGCCGCGGCGCAAGCGCTGACCAAGGTGGCAACGCCGAACGCCACCAAGTGCGAACTGGTGGCCGAGCAGCTGAAGCTGCCGCTGGCGCAGACCGTCAAGACGCTGGCGCTGACCGTCGAGCACGAGCGGGACGGCAAACTGACGAAACAGTATTTCATGTTGCTGTTGCGTGGCGACCACGAACTGAACGAGGTCAAGCTCGGCAAAGTGCCGGGCCTGGCGGCGCACCGCTTCTCGACCGAGGAAGAAATCCTGGCAGTCTACGGCACCGTGCCGGGCTACCTGGGCCCGATCGGCACCAAGGCCCCGGTCACCGTGGTGGCCGACCGCAGCGTCGCCAACATGGCCGACTTCATCTGCGGCGCCAACGACGCCGGCTACCATTACACCGGCGCCAATTGGGGCCGTGACACCGCCGAGCCGAGCCTCGTGGCCGACCTGCGCAACGTGGTCGAGGGCGACGCCTCGCCGGACGGCAAAGGCGTGCTGGCGATCGAGCGCGGCATCGAGGTGGGCCATGTGTTCCAGTTGGGCACGGCGTATTCGGAAGCGATGAAAGCCACTTTCCTGGACGAAAACGGCAAGCCGGCGCCACTGCAGATGGGCTGCTATGGTATCGGCGTTACCCGTATCCTGGGCGCCGCCATCGAGCAGAACTTCGACGACAAGGGCATCATCTGGCCGGCCGCGCTGGCGCCGTTCGCGCTGGTGCTGTGCCCGATGGGCATGGACCGCAGCGAGGCGGTCAAGGCGGCGACCGAGCAGCTGTATGCCGAGGCGCTGGCGGCCGGGATCGACGTCATTCTGGACGACCGCGGTCACCGTCCGGGCCAGATGTTCGCCGACTGGGAACTGATCGGCGTGCCGCACCGCGTGGTGATCGGCGATCGTGGTTTGAAGGAAGGCAATCTGGAATACCAGGGCCGTCGCGACAGCGAAGCCACGGCGGTGCCGGTGGCCGAGGCGCTGGCCTTCATCAAAGGCAAACTGGCACAGTGATGTCGCTCCGGCGGTTGGTGGTGGTGGCGCTGCTAGGCGTCACCTTGCCGGCGCTGGCCGGCAACCAGAAGGAAGAAGCGTTGGCCGACTCGGTGCGGCTGGCGCTGTCGAACGCCATCAAGGACGCGACGCCGCCAACGCCGAGTTTCCGCAATCCGTCCGACCAGGCGCGCTATCAAAACTGGCTGGAGAGCATGTCCTACCGGCTCAAGCGCAAGCTGGCGGACGACCAGACCCGCCACGAATTCCTCGCCACCGTCTGGTACGAAGCGCGCCGCGCCGGACTCGATCCGGGGCTGGTACTGGGCTTGATTCAGGTAGAGTCCGCCTACCGCAAATACGCGGTATCGATCGCCGGCGCGCGCGGCTACATGCAGGTGATGCCGTTCTGGACCAATGTGATCGGCGACCGTGACCGGCGCGCCCTGTTTGATCTGCAGACCAATCTGCGCTATGGCTGCTCGATCCTGCGCATGTACCTCGACATGGAGGCCGGCAATCTGTTCCTGGCGCTGGGCCGCTACAACGGCAGCCGCGGCAAGCCGGACTACCCGAACGCGGTATTAAAGGCGTGGAATAACTGGAAGTAAATACGGTGTCAGGTCTGACAATCGCACACGGGCTCAACTGCGTAGCAGTTGAGCCCGTGTGCGATTGTCAGACCTCGTATATTGAATCTACCGCGCCATCGCCGGATAATGTGGAGGTGGCAACGGTCAGGCAGGGTGACGCCGACCAGACTTTGGGTAGTTGAACCCGTGTGTCAGATAGG
>NZ_WWCP01000026.1 GCF_009857505.1 Duganella lactea | reverse complement strand
CGCCGTGGGCCGGGCGCAGGCGGTGCGCGCACACCGGCGCCAGCACCGCCTGCACATCCTCCGGCAGCACATGGTCGCGTCCCTCCAGCGCCGCCCAGGCGCGCGCCGCCTGCAACAGCGCCAGCGCCGCGCGCGGACTCAGGCCGTCGGCGAACAGGCCGTGCTGGCGCGACGCCGCCGCCAGCGCCTGCACGTAGTCAATCAGCGCCGCCGACGCGTGGACCCGCCGCAGATCCTGCTGCGCCTGCGCCAGTTCCTCGGCCGTCATCGCCGCCGGCAGCGTCTTGAGCAGCGTGCGCCGGTCCTCGCCCATCAGTAGCGCGCGCTCGGCCGCCGCGTCCGGATAACCCAGCGACAAGCACATCAGAAAACGGTCCAGCTGCGACTCCGGCAGCGGGAACGTGCCGACCTGGTGCGCCGGATTCTGCGTGGCGATGACAAAGAACGGCTGCGGCAGCGGGTGCGTCACGCCGTCGGCGCTGACCTGGCGCTCCTCCATCGCCTCCAGCAGGCCGGACTGCGTCTTCGGCGTCGCCCGGTTGATCTCGTCGGCCAGCAGCACCTGGGTGAACACCGGCCCCGGATGGAACACAAAGCTGTTGGTCTCGCGCGCGTAAATCGCAATGCCGTTGACATCGGCCGGCAGCAGATCGCTGGTGAACTGGATGCGGTTGTAGCGCAGGCCCAGCGAAATGGCCAGCGCGTGCGCCAGCGTGGTCTTGCCCACGCCCGGCACATCCTCGATCAGCAGGTGGCCGCCGGCCAGCAGGCAGGTCAGCGCCTGGCGGATCTGCAACTCCTTGCCGACGACGATCTCGCCGATCTGGCGTGCGGCGGCGTGCAATTTTGTGCTCATGATATGTATGGTAGATTAGCGTCTGAGGGGATTCTATGCGAGAAATAGCTCGCAGCAGCTAAAAAAATATGACCACCGCCATCTACAGCCATCCCGATTGCCAGCGTCACGACATGGGCGACTGGCATCCCGAATCACCGGCGCGCCTGCAGGCCATCGCCGACCAGTTGATCGCCTCGCACATCAACGATCTGCTGGAACACCGCGCCGCGCCGCTGGTCGACATCGGCGACCTCGAACGCAACCACAGCCAGAACGCCATCGCCATCGTGCGCGACAATGTGCCGGCCGAGGGCGACACCTACCCGCTCGACAGCGACACCGCGCTCAACGCCTGGAGCTGGCGCGCCGCCCAGCGCGCCGCCGGCGCCGCCGTGGCCGCGACCAACGCCGTGCTTGACGGCGAGATCGCCAACGCCTTCTGCGCGGTGCGCCCGCCCGGCCACCACGCGCGGCCGATCGAGCCGATGGGCTTCTGCCTGTTCAACAACGTGGCGGTGGCGGCCAAGCACGCGCTCGACGTGCGCGGGCTGGCGCGGGTGGCCATCGTCGACTTCGACGTCCACCACGGCAACGGCACCGAGGAAGCCTTCCTCGACGAGCCGCGCGCACTGATGGTCAGTTTCTACCAGCACCCGCTGTACCCGTACACCGCGCCGCGCCCGGTCGACGCCCACCTGGTCAACGTGCCGGTGCCGGCCCACACCAAGGGCGACGTGGTGCGTCAGATCGTCACCGAGCAGTGGCTGCCGGCGCTGCACGCGTTCAAGCCGGAAATGATCTTCATCTCGGCCGGCTTCGACGCCCACCGCGAGGACGACATCGGCGGCATGGGCCTGGTCGAGGCCGACTACGCCTGGATCACCGCGCAGATCATGGATGTCGCCCGCGCCTACGCGCAAGGGCGCATCGTCAGCTGCCTCGAAGGCGGCTACAACCTGTCGGCGCTGGGCCGCAGCGTGGTGGCCCATCTCAAGGCGCTGGCCGAGCTTTAGGCCGTCACCCCCGGCCGCCGGTGCGAAATGATCGCCTGCGGCGTCAGCCTGCCTTCCCAGATGCGTTCGAGCAGCGCCGGCATGTAGCGCTGCACATGCGTCTGGCCGCCGACGATGCGGATGCCCTTCTCGAAGGCGTCGCCGAACAGGAAGCCGTGGAGGACGCCGGCGTACACGCCGGGCACGCTGACCGTGCCGCCGCGCCGCACCGCCGCGATGCACTGGCGCAGCGCGGCGCCGCTGCTGCCCGCCAGCTTGAGCGTGGTCAGCGCCGTCTCCAGCGCGCTGCCCTCGGCCTCGAAGCCGACCGCGTCGATCACCGCGTCGACGCCGCGGTTGCCGGTGTGGCTGATGATTGTCTCGGCCGCGTCGGCCTGGTCGAAGTTGATCGGAATGGCGCCGTGGGCGTCATGCGCGAACGCCAGCCGGTAGTCGACATGGTCGACCATGAACAGCGTCTCGACCCCCAGCATGCGCGCGCACGCCGCCGCCATCTGGCCGACCGGGCCGGCGCCGAAGCACGCGCACATACTCGGCCTGGCCGCCCGGCACGCCGCCGTAGTGCTGGGTGTAGCCGAACATCGCCGCGCCGGAGCGCAGCGTTTTCTTGTTGAGGATGGTGCCGCGGTCGGGATTGGTGGTCTCGCACGCCGCTTACCGCTGGCGCTCGCAGAAGTGGCAGCGGCCGCAGGCGATCACGCACGGCACCACCACCCGGTCTCCACCACTTCGCCCATGAATTCATGGCCGCGGATGTCGCCGGACATCCGCCCCGGCACCTTGCCGCGGTACAGATGCAGATCCGAGCCGCAGATGGCGGTGGCGCTGACGCGCAGGATGATGTCGTCGGCGTGCCGCAGGATCGGGTCGGGAACCGTGTCGACTTTGACCTCGTGGGCCGAGTGATAGGCGCGTGCACGCCTGACGGACCTCCAGCAAAGGTGAAAGTCCATCATGCGCCGCCGACCGTCGCCCGTTGCAGCCGCACCGGCCGCGCCGGCGCAGGAGCGCGGCTAGCGCGCCTGTTTCAGGTGTAGATCGAGGAAGGTCTCGACCCGGGTCCAGAAGTCGAGGCGACTCTGCTCGTGGCGCCAGCCGTGGCCCTCGTCATAGGTCAGGTATTCCACATTTTTGTTATTGGCGCGCACCGCGTCGCGGAAGCGGCTGGCGTGGACCAGCGGCACGCGGATGTCTTCCAGCCCGTGCGCCATCAGCAGTGGCTGTTTGAGCTCGGCGGCGCGCAGCAGCGGCGAGGTCTGGCGGAACTGATCGGCGTCCTGCTCCGGATCGCCGATCAGTGCCGGCAGGCTGTAGTTCAGCGTCTCTTGCGAGGCGTCCGAGTACGGCGTGTTGAACATCAGCGTGATGTCGGTGACGCCGGCCCACTCGACGCCGGCGCGGAAAATCTGCGGGTCCTTGATCAGTCCCATCAGCGTGGCGTAGCCGCCGTAGCTGGCGCCCATGATGCCGATGCGCTTGGGATCGGCCCAGCCCTGCTTGACCGCCCACAGCGCGGCATCGGCCAGGTCGTCCTGCATGCTCAGGCCCCATTGCTTCAGGCCGGCCTTGAAGTGGGCATAGCCATAACCGGTGCTGCCGCGGAACTCCGGCTGGATCACCACGTAGCCGCGCGAGGCCAGGAACTGCGCCTGGGGGTTCCAGTTCCAGAAGGCTCCGCGCACATACGGCCCGCCGTGCACCAGCACCACCGCCGGGCGCGGGCCGCTCGCCGCACCCGGCGGCAGCGTCACGTAGGCCGGAATCTGGCGGCCGTCGCGCGCGGTGTAGCGGTAGAAGTCGCGCAAGCCCATCTCCTTGGGCTGGATGTCCGGGTGGGTCGAGCCCAGCGCCAGCAGTTTGCCGCTGGCGCGCTGGTACAGCACATAGGTGGTCGGCTGGCGGTCCGAGTCCACCGCCACCAGCAGCACCGGCCCCTGCAGGCATTCGTCGGCGCAGCGGATGGTGTTGGTGGTGCCTGGCAGCAGCGCGTCAATCCTGGCCTGTTCCGCCTTTAGTTGCGGATTGAGCCACCAGGTGGTGCCGGCGTCGCCGTACAGGTGCACGCCCATCAGACGATGGCTGGCGTAGTCGATCACCGGTTTGCCGGCGTAGTCGAAGCCCGGCATCGAGACGACCGGCTCGGCGTCCATTTTCAGCGTTTTCAGGTCGTAGCGGTACAGCGCGCCGTAACCCTGGTAGGCGGCGCTCACGTACAGCGTGTCGTCGCCGTCGAAGAATTGCGGCGCGAAGCGGCGGTCGGTGTAGCAGTCGCTGCTGTCGAGCTGCTGCCACGTGGTGTCGTTGGCGCGGCGATAGGAATAGACGCAGCGGCCGTTCTGCTGCGAAAGCACGATGCGCGCCTGGCCGTAGGCGTCGACCAACCAATCCTTGACGGCCGGCGGCTGCGCGCCCTCCACCGCCGGGCGCAACTGGCGGCTGCGGGTGTTCAGGCGGTACATCCGCGACTGCTCCGGCGCACGGTCGAGATTGTTCCAGCTGTAGTGCTCGACCAGGATATCGTCCGAGCCGTCGCGCGTGGCGGCCGAGTACACATAGTCGGCGGTCAGCTTCTGCGAGCGGATATTGCTGCCGGTGCTATCCTGGCGGTGGGCCCAGTTGCCGGTGATCAGGTGGGTCAGCTCGCTGCCGTCGCGGTCGATCGCGATTTCCTCCAGATTGCCGCGGAACTCGATCAGCAGGTTCTTGAGGGTGATGCCAAGCCGTTTTTCATTGATCCAGTGAATGTCGTTGATCATCTGGTCGGCCGAGGCTTTGAAGATGCCTTCGAACTTGCTGTTGTCCTCGGTGCTGCGCACCGCCAGCAGGCTGCCGCCGTCGGCCAGCGACAGCACGGCGGCGACGTAACCGCCCTTGGGCGACAGCTCGACCTGGGAAACCTGGGGCGTTTCGAAAAAATTCTTGACGGCGGGGGCGGCGGTGGCCTGGGCGGCGCAGGTCAGCGCGGCGAACAGCCAGGGCAGAAGGAAGGGTGTCATATAGCCTCTATGGTTGCGATGAAGCAATCATAGAGGCGACTTGCTTTTTTGTCTATTTGTTTTGGCCCTGCACGCTGGCGCCGTTACGCGCCGACCAGCGGTACAGTCCGGAGACGATGGCCGCGCCCACCAGCAGCGCGATCAGCATGGTCGTGCCTTCGCCCATGCCGTTGGCGATCGCCAGCGGCTCGCCCTTGCCTGACAGCACGATCATGCCGGCCAGCGCGACGTTGAACAGGCTCTCGCCGACGATGAAGCCGGACATCACCAGCACGCCGATGCGCTTGGCCGACTCGCCGCCGGCCTTCTTCGCCATCGCGCGCTCGAACAGCCAGCCGGCGACGGCGCCGATGACCACCGGCGTGATCACCGCGCTCGGCAGGTAGATCGCCAGGCCCACGCCCAGCGGCGGCAGCGAGTACTTGTCGTTGCTGGCCTTCTTCAGCGCGAAGTTGATCAGCACCAGGCCCAGGCCGATCAGCACGCCGATGCCCAGCAGCTTCCACGGCAGGTTGCCGCCGATGGCGCCCTTGGCCAGCGTCGAGATCAGCAGCGCCTGCGGCGCCGCCAGCGGCTGGTCGGAGATCGAATCGAGATTCGGCGCGCCGACGAAACCGTTGGCGTGATTGAGCAGCTCCAGCACCGGCGGCACCACGCAGGAACCGGCGGCCACGCCGATCAGCAGGCCGACCTGCTGTTTCCACGGGGTGGCGTTGACCAGCTGGCCGGTTTTCAAGTCCTGCAGGTTATCGTTGCCGATCACCGCCACCGCCAGCACCACGGTGGTGACGAACAGCGCGAAGGCGATCAGCGCCTGCGCCACTTCCGGGCCCATGACGCTGCGGCCGACGAAGCCGACGCTCAGCGCGGCACCGAGGATGGTCAGGATGGCGATGCCGGACACCGGCGAGTTCGACGAGCCGATCAGGCCGGCCATATAGCCGCACACCGCCGCCGCGAAGATGCCGGCGATCAGGATGTAGCCGACGCCGACCGCCACCAGCGGCACCGCCAGCGTCGCCAGCGGGCCGCCTTGCAGGAAGCTGGCCAGCAGCCAGCCGGCCGGAACCAGCGAGATCAGCGTCACCAGGCCGACGATGAAGATCGGGATATCGAGTTCGGTGCGGTCCAGCGCCGCGCCTTCCAGCTTGGCCTTGCGCGCGGTGTCCATGGCCGACTTCAGGCCGCCCAGGATCGGCTTGGCCAGGCCGGCCAGCGTGACGATGGCGGCGATGCCGATCACGCCGGCGCCCATCATGCGCACCTCTTTCGACCAGATGCTCAGCGCCTGATCGGCCACCGCCATGCCGGCGGCGACCGGCGCCATGCTGGTCATCAGCGGCACCAGGATGCCCCAGGCGATGAGCAGGCCGACCAGCATGGCGATGCCGACCGTGATGCCCATCAGGTGGCCGGCGCCGATCAGCGCCAGCGAGCTCGACGCGCCGATGCCGGTGGCGCCGGCGCCGGTGCGGAAGAAGATCGCCACCTCGGCGGCCATCAGCTTGGCGGCCGCCAGCGCGGCGAAGCCGGCCGAGGTCAGGCCGCCCCAGATCACCGCGCGCAGGCCGGCCTTGCCCTCGGCCGCGCCTTCGCGCGAGGCCATGCCGACCTTCAGCACCTCGGCGGCGGCCACGCCCTCCGGATACGGCAGCGACGACTGCGACACCAGCGCGCGCCGCAGCGGCACCGTGTACATCACGCCCAGCACGCCGCCGATGGCGCAGGCGCCGAAGGTCGGCCAGAAGGGCACATGCGCCCACCAGCCGATCATCAGCAGGCCGGGCAGGACGAAAATCACCGACGCCAGCGTGCCGGCCGCCGAGGCGATGGTCTGGACGATGTTGTTTTCCTGGATGGTGGCATCCTTGAACGCGCTCAGCAGCGCCATCGAAATCACCGCCGCCGGGATCGAGGTGGCGAACGTCAGGCCGACCTTCAGGCCCAGATAGACCTGGGCGGCGGTGAATACCAGCGTAATCAGAATGCCCAGAATAATCCCGCGCAGCGTGATTTCGCGCGGATTGGACGGTGCAGCTATGCTCATCTTCAGCACTCCGGAGTTGTTGTGTAAGTTATTGTTTATATAATTAGCCAGGGAAAGCGCCCCATGATAAACGAATACCGGCCCCGTTAGCAGGTAAAATAGCGGGTTGTCAGAACGTTTTTGAAGGTCACAGCATGTCGATACAATGGTACCCGGGGCATATGAACGCCGCGCGCAAGAAGGCGGCCGAGCAGATGGAGAACACCGATCTGGTGATCGAAGTGGTCGACGCCCGCCTGCCCGAGGCCAGCACCAACCCGATGGTGGAGGAGCTGCGCAAGTTCCGCCAGCGTCCATGCCTGAAGATCCTCAACAAGATCGATCTGGCCGACCCGGCCGCCACGGCCGCCTGGAGCGCCTATTACAACGCCCAGGAAGGCGTGACCGCGTATGCGATGACCACCAAGAAGCCGGCCGACGTCGCCCGCATCCCGGAGCTGGCCAAGCAGCTGGCGCCGCATCGCGGCGTGCCGACCAAGCCGCTGCGCATCATGATCATGGGCATCCCCAACGTCGGCAAATCGACGCTGATGAACGCGCTGCTGAAAAAGCGCGTGGCGAAAGTCGGCGACGAGCCGGCGGTGACCAAGCAGCAGCAAAAACTCTACCTGGACAAGAACACCGTGCTGGTCGACACCCCCGGCATGCTGTGGCCGAAGATCGCCCTGCCAAGCGATGGCCTGATGCTGGCCGCCAGCCACGCCATCGGCTCGAACGCGCTGATCGAAGAAGAGGTGGCCGAATTCCTGGCCGGTGAGCTGCTGCTGCACTACCCGGACTTGCTGGTGGCGCGCTACGGCTTCAAGGACATCGCAAGCTTCGACGCCATCGGCGTGGTCGAAGGCGTCGGCCTGAAGCGCGGCTTCCGCCAGAAGGGCGGCGACCTCGACTACGAAAAAGCCGCCCACACCTTCCTCGGCGACTACCGTAGCGGCATCCTCGGCCGCATCTCGCTGGAGACGCCGGACACGCGCCGTGAGCGGCTGGAACGGCACGCCGCCGAGATGGCCGAAAAAGCCGCCGAGAAAGCCGCCATCGCCGCCGAAAAAGCCCGCGCCGCCGCCAACGGCAAACGCGGCACCTGACACCCGATTTTCACCCGAGGCGGAAGCTGCTGACGGCGAGGGCGCCCATGAAGGCGTCTTCGTGATACGGCACCGTCGCGGCGTCCTGCTCGGCCGCGCCCAGCGCCACCATCAGCGGCAGCAGATGCTCTTCGCGCGGGTGCGCCATGCGCGCCGCCGGCGCTTGTTCCCACTGCATCAGCCGGGCGGTGCGCTGCTCAGGCGGCAGCGCCATTGTCGCGCGCAGCCAGGCGTCGAAGGCGTGCGAGGCGGCGGCGCCGGCGGCGTTGAAGGCGCGCAGGTTGTGGTAGCTCAGGCCGCTGCCGATGATCAGCACGCCCTGGTCGCGCAACGGCGCCAGCAGGCGGCCCGCTTCCAGGTGCTCGCGCGGATCGAGGCCGGATTTCAGCGACAGTTGGACGATCGGCACGTCGGCGTTCGGGTACACCGGGTACAGCGCGCTGAAGGTGCCGTGGTCGAAGCCGCGCTGGTCGTCCAGTAGCGCGCGGTGGCCGCCGGCTTCCAGCATGTGTTGGACTTGCGCCGCCAGCGCGGGCGCGCCGGGGGCCGGGTACTGCACCGTGTAGGTGTGCGGCGGGAAGCCGCCGTAGTCGTAAATCATCGGCGGCTTCGGCGACGAGGACAGCATGAAGTCGCGCCCCTCCCAGTGTGCGGTGATCACCAGCAGCGCCTTCGGCGTGACGCCGATCTGGCGCGGCAGGTCGCGCAACGAGGCATCCAGCCTGGCGTACAGATGGCCAACCTGGTCCATCATGAAGGGCCAGGGGCCGCCGCCGTGGGAGAGAAAATAGGTGGGTAGTGTCATGGCGATTCCTTTCATACTGCAATATAGGGACGCGGCGCGGCGCAATCAATGCTGAAAATATAGATCGATCCTATCCAAAAACTGAATGATCTTGCCGGGCGTATAATGCCGGCTCCTTCAATATCGCCCCATTTCATCATGATTCGTCCTTGTCTGCTGGCCGCCGCCGTCTCTGTTTGCCTGAACGCCGTGGCGCAAGAAGCGTCCACCGTGGTCGTGACCGGCGCGCGCTTCGATGCCGAGCCGTCGCTGGCGCCGATCGGCGCCACCATCATCAGCGCCGATGAGATTCGCCGCGCCGGCGTCAGCGATGTCAACGCGGCGATCCGCAAGATCGGTGGCGTCTACGGCCGCCAAAGCCTGGACGGCAGCCCGGATTTCAGCCTGGACCTGCGTGGCTTCGGCACCAACAGCAGCCAGAATATGGTGATCGTGGTCGATGGCGTGCGCCGCTCTGAAAATGAGTTGAGCAATCCGGTGTTGTCGACCATCCCGATCGACACCGTGGAGCGCATCGAGATTTTGCGCGGCGGCGCCAGCGTTCTGTATGGCGACGGCGCGACGGCGGGCGTGATCAATATCGTCACCAAGCGCGCGGACCAGTACCGCAGCCGTGGCAGCGTGTTCGTCGAGGGCGGCCAGTTCAACACCGGCGAGGTGCGCGTATCGGGCGCGCAGGCGTGGGAGGGTTTCGCGGCCGACGCCACCCTGGGCCGTCAGCGCACCGACAACTACCGCGATAACAATGCATTCAAGCAGACGCAGTTCAGCGGCGGCGCGCAGTGGTATGCCAATCAGTTCGACCGCGTTGGTTTTCGCTACGAGGGCGCGCGCCAGGATTCACGCCTGCCGGGCGCGCTGACCGAGGCGCAGTACAACGCCAATCCGCGCCAGACGCTGACGCCCGACGATCACGGCTCGCTCGACAGCGACCGCCTGACCGTGTTTGGCCAATACCGTCTGCTCGGCCACGACCTCGCCGCCGATCTGTCGTACCGCAAGAAGACGGTGGGCGCGACCTACTTCGACGACGGTGTCCCGTCGGCCGCCACCTACGACAGCAAGCAGTGGCAGTTCTCGCCGCGCGTGCGCAAGCTGGGCGCCATCGGCGGCATGGTCAATGAACTGGTGGCCGGTATCGACTTTACCAAATGGGAACGCACCACCACCGCCGGCTATTCCGCCGCCGACGCCGAGCAGAAATCGAAAGCGCTCTATCTGCGCGACGAGCTGCGCTTCGACCCTGCGCACGACGGCCGCGTCTCGGTCGGCGTCCGTCGCGAAATCTTCGACAAGGACTATGTCGACCCGCTGTATTATGCCGGCGCCGAGCTTTACCAGATCAAGCAGGCGCTGAACGCATGGGAACTGCAGGCCAGCTACCAGCCGCTGCCCGCCGTGACCGTGTTCGGCAAGTTGGGTCAGAGTTATCGCGTGGCGAACGCCGATGACAATGCCGCGACGCCGGTCCTCAACCAGCCGCTGGCCCCGCAGCAGTCGCATGACGCGGAACTGGGTGTGAGTTATGCCAATGCCGCGCGGAAGATCACCGCGCGCCTGTTCCGCAGCAGCCTGACCAACGAAATCTTCTTCGATCCCACCGTAGTCCTCTATGGCGCCAATACCAATCTGGATCCGACCCGCCGCCAGGGCTTTGAAGTGGACGCTGAACAGCGCATCAACGCCGCATGGGCGGTCGGTGCCCACTACCAGCACGTGCAGGCCAAATTCCGCGCCGGCGTCAACGACGGCAAGCAGATGGTGCTGGTGCCGAACGACACGCTGAGCGCGCGCCTGAGCTGGACCGGTGAAGGTCAGAGCGCCGACGTCGGCGCGCAGTGGGTCGGCCGGCAGCGCTATGGCTCGGACTTCGATAACAGCTGCTCCGGCCAGATGCCGTCTTACACCACGCTGGACGCACGCTATGCGCGCCAGTTCGGTCAATGGGAGTGGGCGTTGTCCGGTCAGAACCTGGCGGACAAAAACTACTTCTCGCAGGCCTTCGGCTGCAAGGCCGGCATCTACCCATCTAACGGCCGCCAGTTGAAACTGTCGGCGCGCTACGAGTTCTGATGCGCGCCGCCGTATGCCTGATGCTGGCGCTGATGGGCGGCGCCGCGCACGCCGCCATCACCGTGCAGGATGACGCGGGCAACCGCGTCACGCTGGCCAAGCCGGCGCAGCGCGTGATCTCGACCGCGCCGCACATCACCGAACTGCTGTTCGCTGCGGGCGGCGGCGAGCGCGTGGTCGGCGCCATGAACTACAGCGATTATCCGGAAGCGGCCAAGCGCATCCCGGTCATCGGCAGCAACGCGCAGATCGACATGGAGCGCTTGCTGGCGCTGCGCCCGGACCTGCTGGTGGTATGGCAGACCGGGAATACCGAGCGTCAGCTGGCGCAACTGAAAAGCCTCGGCATCCCGATCTTTTACAGCGAGCCGAAAAAGCTCGACGATGTCGCCACCAGCCTGACGCGCCTCGGTCAGTTGCTGGGCACAGACGCCGCCGCCCAAGCCGCCGCGCGTGATTACCGCCAGAAAATCGTCAAACTGACCAACAGCTATGCCAAGCGCCCGCCGGTGCGGGTGTTCTATCAGATCTGGGAAAAGCCGCTGTTCACCCTCAACGGAGAGCATATCGTCAGCGACGCGCTGCGCGTCTGCGGTGGCCGCAATATCTTCGCCGGCCTGAAAGTGACCGCGCCGTCGGTCAGCACCGAAGCCGTGTTGCAGGAAAATCCGGAAGCCATCATCGGCGGCGAGCAGCATGACGGCCAGTCCGGCATCCATATCTGGAAGCAGTACAAAGGCTTGCTGGCGGTCCAGCGTGACAATCTGTTCATGCTCGACAGCGAACTGTTGGTTCGTGCCACGCCGCGCATCGCCGACGGCGTGGCCGTGCTGTGCGAGACGCTGGAGACGGCGCGCCGGCGCCGCCCTTAAAGCCGGCTTAATCACCAGGCCAGGGACGAAAAAAAGTGCTAATCTGCTTCAAGCAGTCATCAAGGAAGGACGGATAAGAAAATGAAATTCCCACGTAACGATCGCGAAGAGGCCGAAGGCCAAGTGATGAAGATTTACAAGGAGTCCTCGCCGGCGCTGGAGACCTTGTTTGAATGGTCCTACATCAATCACCTGGCGTGGAGCCTGGTGATTGTGTTCATGGGCGTGATTTTCTGGATGTCGATCGCGCTGATCAATGCCGAGAACCAGCGCAATGCGCTGATCAGCAAGCAGTGCCGCGATCCGGTGTTCAAGACTGAACTGGACAAGCAATGCTTGCGCAGCGTGCAGTCGCGCGACCACTGGTGGCAGCATCTGACCTACGCCATGTCCCATCTCAGCCCTGAGAAGTAAGCGATGAAGCAAGTGCTTTTAGTGACCGGCAGCAGCCGGGGCATCGGCGCTGCGACGGCGTTGATGGCCAGTCGTCGCGGCTACGCCGTCTGCATCAACTATCACAGCAACGCCGCCGCCGCCGACAAGCTGCGCGCGCAGATCGCGGGCGAGGGCGGCCAGGCGATCGCCGTGCAGGCCGACGTTGGCGTCGAGGCGGATGTGCTGCGCTTGTTCGCCACCATCGATGCGCAACTGGGCCCGCTGACGGCGCTGGTCAACAATGTCGGCGTGCTGGAACAGCAGGGCAAGCTGGTCGACATGTCCGCCGCGCGGCTGCAGCGGGTGTTCAACACCAACATCCTGAGCTACTTCCTGTGCGCGCGCGAAGCGATCAAGCGCATGGCGACTTCGCGGGGCGGCCAGGGCGGCGGCATCGTCAACGTCGCTTCCGGCGCGTCGCGGCACGGCGCCGGCAATGTGTACGTCGATTACGCCGCCAGCAAGGGCGCGATCGATGTGATGACATTGGGCTTGTCGAAAGAACTGGGTCCGGAAGGTATTCGCGTCAACTGCGTGCGGCCGGGGATCGTCTACACCGAGATCCACGCCAGTGGCGGCGATCCTGATCGCGTGAGCAAGCTGGCGTCCACCGTGCCGCTGGGGCGCGGTGGCCAGCCGGAGGAAATCGCCGAGACCATTCTGTGGCTGCTCGGCGAACAATCCTCCTACGTCAGCGGCGCCATCATCGACGCCGGCGGCGCGCGCTAGGCTTGCGGCCCGGCCGGCGCTCCCAGCGCGGTCTCCAGCCGATCTTCAAGCGTGGATTGAAGGTGCTTCAAGCACCTGCCTGATTCTCAGCCGGCCGGCGCGCGTGCAGAATGGCGCCATCCACTCCACGAAAGGAAGCATCATGAAAGCACTTGTCGTCGCAAGCCTGCTGGCCGCCGGCGCCGTCCACGCCGATCCTGTCACCGACGCCGCTCGCACCTATGCGGCGTTCTGGAACACCGGCGATCCCGCGCTGGCGCAGCAAGCACTGGCGCCAGACTTCGTCGACCGCACCTTGCCGGCGGGCCGCGAGCAAGGTGTCAACGGCCCGCTGCAAGCGTCCAAAGGCTTCCGCGCCGCCGTGCCGGACCTGAAAGCCGAGGCCACGCACATTGTGCCGAATGGCGATATGGTGTCGGTGCGCCTGCATTTCAGCGGCCACTTCACCGGCAAGTTTGGCGAGGTGCGGGGCAAAGGCCAGACCATCGATTTCCAGGCCTTCGACCTGTATCGCGTGGCGAACGGCCGCATCGCCGAGAACTGGCACCTGGAAGACAACCTGACGCTGCTGCGGCAGATGGGCATCACGCCAGGTCCGCAAAGCGCTCCATCAAAAACGCAATAAGCAGCGCGATGCGCGGCGGCTGATAACGGTTGCGGTGGTAAAGGATATTCAGCGGCGCGCTGTCGGTGAAGTATTCGTCCAGCACCGTCGCCAGCCGCCCGCAGCGCAGGTCGTCCGAGATATCCAGAATCGATTTGTAGGCGTAGCCCTGGCCGGCGATGGCCCACTTGCGGATGATTTCACCATCGTTGCTCTGCTGCGTGCGGCGCACCCGCACCGACAGGCGTTCGTCGGCGTTGTCGTTGCTGCAGTAGCGCCAGTCCTGCATCGGGCCGAGCGCCGTCACCAGCACCAGGGTCGGCAGATCCGCCAGGTCTTGCGGCAGCGCCGGGCCGCCGGTCTGCGTGATCAGCGACGGCGCTGCGCACACCACGCGCCGGCTTGGGGCCAGCACACGCGCCACCATTTCACTGTCCGCCAGTTGGCCGTAGCGCAGTGCCAGATCGATATCGTCCTGTACCATGTTGGCAGTGTTGTCGCTCAGCGTCAGCGCGTACTGCACCTCCGGGTGTCGCAGGCGGAAGGCGTCCAGCATCGGCATCAGTACGTTGCGGCCCAGGTCCGACGGGGCCGAGATCTTCACCATGCCGCGCACAATGCCGGTGCCGGCGTGCAGACTGGATTCCGCCTCCGCCATCAGCGCCATCGCCTGTTCGCTGAAATGGCGATACAGCGTACCTTCCCCGGTCAGCCGCAGCTGGCGCGTGGTGCGCTCGAACAGCTTGACCTGCAACGACGCTTCCAGCCGCTGGATGCTGGCGCTGGCCGCCGCCGGCGACATGCCTTGCTTGCGACCGGCGGCCGAAAAGCTGCCGAGCTGCGCGGCGTCGAGGAACAGGCGTACCAGGTTGCTATCCATGGATGACTACCGTGCAGGTGGTGCCGGCCACCAGATCAAGATTCTTCGGCTTGTCGTCGATGTGGATGCGCACCGGCACGCGCTGCGCCAGCCGCACCCAGTTGAAGGTTGGATTGACATCGGCCAGCAGCTCGCGGCCCAGGTTCGCATCGCGGTCGGTGATGCCGTGGGCGATGCTTTCAATGTGGCCTTGCAGCCGTGCCGCGCCGCTCATCATGTGCACTTCCACTTTATCGTTCACCTTCAGCAGCGGCAGCTTGGTCTCTTCAAAATAGCCGACCACGTAGAATGACGACGCGTCGATCAGCGCCAGCTTGGCCGTGCCGACGGCGGCGAAGTCGCCCGGATGCACGTTTAGATTGGTGACGTAGCCGGTGACCGGCGCGCGCACCACGGTGCGTTGCAGGTTCAGCTCCGCCAGATCCCGCGCGGCGACGGCGGCCTGGTACTGTGCCGAGGCGGTGCCCACCGCCGCCTGCGCGGTCTCCTTGCTTTCGGCGGAGACGATGGCGTCGTCGAGGCCCGCGCGGCGCTGGGCTTCGTGCGCGCGGCGGCCTTTTTCCACCTGCTGCGACGCCAGCAGCGCCTTGCTCTGCGCCAGCGCGTTTTCGTAGCGCGCCTTGTCGACCACGAACAGCACATCGCCTTTTTGCACCAACTGGTTATCTTGCACCAGCACCTCGGTGACGGTGCCCGCGACGTCGGTGCTGATGGTGATGACGTCGGCCTTGACGCGGCCGTCGCGGGTCCACGCCGATTCCATGTAGTGGTCCCAGGCGGAACGGCCCATCCACAAGGCCGCCGCCACCAACAGCATGGTCAGACAAAAGCGAAAAATTTTAGATGCGCTCACAGAAGACTTTCAAAGAGTAGATTATTGATACAGGGTGACCAGCAGGGCGCTGAAGATGCAGACGAACATGCACAGGCGCACCAGCGCCGGGTGCCAGCTGCCGCGATAGGCGCCGATGTGACTCAGCACCGCGTCCAGCGCCAGTTGCAGCAGCCCGCTGAGCACAAACACCGGCAGCACGCCGGGCAGCAGCACGCCGAAAAAAACGATTTCACGGGGCAGATGTTGAAACACGCGGTTCTCCTGTTGAAAGCTGGTCCAGCAAGGACGTATAGATGGAATGTAGATCGGTCAGCGCCATGTTCAGGCGCGCGCGGCGTTCGTGCTGCGCGTCCGGCAGCGCGGCGCGCAGCGAGCTGCCGGCTTGAAGAATCGCCTGCAGCGCCGCCTCGCCGCTGGTGCGCGACGGCGCGTGCAGATAAGCGGCCAGCTCGCGCAGCACCACTTGCAGGCTGTCGCGCGCGTCGCCGGCGTGCGAAGCGGCGATCAACTGCCGCAGTTCGATCACGGCGTGGCCCAGTTCCAGCAAGGTCAGGCCCTGACGCACCACGGCGCGGGTTTCGGCGTTGGGCGCCGGGCCGGCGGCGGCGTTCAATTGGCTGAGCAGGTCGCGCACGCGGTTGTCGAAGCGGCGCTTCAGGCGATACAGCCCCTTGCCGCACGCATTCTGCGCCTCGCGCCACAGCGCGGCGGCGACGTGGCCGCGATGGCCCATGGTGTGCTCCGGCAGCACCACCTTGAACATCAGATAGGACACCACCACGCCCATGATCAGCGACAGCTCGCTGCCGACGAAGGACTCGACGTCGTAGCGCATCATATTGGCCGGCACCACCAGCGTCGCCGAGAACATGCCGATGCCGATGCCGACGCCGGCCCAGCGCTGACCGCTGCTCAGGTAGGCGGCGAACGCGAACAGCGGCAGCGCCGCCAGCATCATCGGAAAGAAGCTGTCCGACTTGGCCACCATGAAAAATTCGGTGATGAAGTCGAGTGGAATGGCCAGCAGGAAGCCGATCAGCACCTGTTGCACCATCGCTGTCGGGCGCGGCGACGACGACGCCAGCGCGCAGAAAATCGTCGCCATCAGAACCGCGTTGACCATGCCCGGCCACGCCAGCCAGTACCACATGGCGGCCGTCACCAGCAGCGTGGCACCGGCGCGGAAACCGCTGGCGGCGACGATGGCGGGCGGCGTCTTCGGCGAGTAGGCGCCGGGATCGCTGACCTGCTGGCGCTTCTGCTGCGCCAGGCCTTGATACAGCGCGGCGAAATCGGCCAGGTTGCTGGCGAAGCGTTCCAGCAGCTCGACCGCCGTGTCGAAGTCGATCTGCTGCGCGCGCGTCACCGCCGGCCCGGACGCCAACTGCGCGCGGGCGATGGCGATATCGCTGGTCAGCGTGGTGCGCATTTGCGCCAGCCGCGCCGCGCTCAGTTCCTCGTCCAGCGTCTGCGCCAGGTGCGCGTACATCGGCGCCACCAGCGCCAGCACCGGGCCATCGCCGGCCATGCGCAGGCGATGGCTCAGGCGGTGCAGCGTGTAGAAGGTGGTCAGCGCCGTCATGAAGGCCGCATTGAAGGCGTGCAGCTGGCGCGTTTGCGAGCGCGAATGGCCGGTCTCAAAGAAGGCGGCGGCGCGGCCCGATTCCAGCGCGGCGATATCGGCGGCGAACTTCAGGTGGTTTAATTCGGCGTCCGCCGGCGTGATGCGGTGCGCCAGCACCTGGCGGCAAAAGTCGATAAAGCCGGTGTAGCGCGCCTGCACGGTGCGCATCACCGCGCGCGAATGGCGGCGCGGGAAGATCACGTCATGCACCACCGCCGAGCAGAGGATGCCGAGGCAAACCTCCGTCACGCGCGTCACCGCCAGCATGAACACGCCCGACGGCGCGTCGACCGACGGCACGGCGATCATCACCGCCGTGTACCCGGCCAGCACAAAGCTGTACGACTGCTGGTTGCGGTGCATGGCCGCGCCGCCGGTGCACAAGGCCACCCACAGCGCCAAGCCGAGGAACAACACGGTGGGCGATTGCGGGAACAGCGCCACCAGCGTCAAGGCGGCGGCACAGCCGACCAGCGTGCCGAGAAAACGGTGCAGGGCTTTTTCCAGCACCATGCCGCTGCTGGGCAGCGCCAGAACGATGGTGGTGGCAAGGGCGGTGAAGGGTGAGTCGAGGCCGAGACGGAACGCCAGCCACAAGGCGGAGAAGGCGGCCAGCATGGCGCGCACGACGTAGATCCAGCGTTCGCCTTCGGTGCGCAGCCAGTCGGCGGTTTCCGCGCGCACCCAGGTGAAGGCTCTCCGCGCCGCGCTGTGGTCCGAAGGAGGAGAGGCGGCGGGAGAGCTGTTCATGGGTTGGGGTCTAGGTGATTGCTTCTAAATTATCCAGCTGCCGTTTCAGCAGCGCTTCCAGTTGTTTTACTTCTTCCGCGCTATAGCCATCGTAGGCGCGGGTGGTGGTGCCGCATACTTCCGGCAGCACCTTCTCGGCCAGTGCGCGGCCTTCGTCCGTCAGCGAGATCATCACGCAGCGGCGGTCGCCGGGCCGGTTGCCGCGGGTGATCAGACCTTGCGACTCCAGGTCATTGCACACGCGCGTCAGGTTGGCCGGCTTCTCCATGCATGCCTCGCCCAGCGTTGACGCGGTCGAGGTCTCGTTGTCCGAACCGTAAAGCACCGCCAGCACCATGTAGCTGGCGTCGACCAGCTCATATTTGCGTAGCGCGGCGTTGCTCAAATCCTTCATCCTTTTCTGGATGTGGTAGGTCATGCGCAGCAAGCGCATTAGCTCCTCTGGAAACTCCGGCATTCGGCCATGGATGTTTTTTAGGCGTTTTTTAGTCGCTTCAAAACTACTCATTGCCACTCCTCTATATATTTTTTGGAAAGGACTGATTGTACTATTTAAGTGTCAGTGCAAATCCAGTTTTATGCCTCCGCCCAGCGCCGACATCAATACCGCATAGTTATCCAGCTGTTTGCCGGCCACCTGCGCCATTTGCTGCTGCTCATTCAACAACGTCATTTGAGCGTTGATGACATTTAGCGTGTCGGTCAGGCCGGCCCGGTAGGCTTGTTCCGCCAGATGCTGCTGGCGCCGCGCCGACGCCAGCGCGTGTTGCGTCAGCCGGTCCTGCTGCTTGACCGAGGCGATCTTCACCACCGCGTTAGCCACGTCCGACATCGCTTGCACCACACTGGCGTTGTACTGTTCGACCGCGCCGTCCTGGAGGGCGGTCTGATTGCCCAGTTGCGCGCGCAGCCGGCCGCCGTCGAACACCGGCAGGCTGATGGCCGGCGTGATACCGCGCATTTGCGCGCCGGCCTGCAGGAAGTGGCCGAAGCCCAGCGACTGCTGGCCGACAAAGGCCGCCAGATTGAGGTTCGGGTAGAAGTCCTTCTTCGCCGCGCTGATGCGCGCGCTGGCCGCTTCCACGCGCCAGCGCTGCGCCACGATGTCCGGGCGGCGCCCCACCAGTTCCGCCGGCAGGTTGGCCGGCACCGCGTCGGCGCGTGCGCTATCAAGGGTCAGCAATGGCCGGGCGATCGTCTCGCCGTCGCCCGGTCCTTTGCCAATCAGTGCCGCCAGCTGGTTGCGCAGCAGGGCGATGGTCTCGCCGTGTTGTTCATGCTCGCGCCGACCGGCGGGCAGCGTGGTCTCGACACTGGCGACGTCGATATCGCTGGCCAGTCCGGCCGCCTTGCGGCGGCGGGTGATTTCCAGGATGCGCTGGCGCTGCGCCAGGTTGTCCGCCACGCTGTCCTGCAACGCGTATTCCAGCGACAGCTGGATGTAGGTGCGGACGATGGAGGTCTCCAGCGTCAGGCGCGCCATCTGCGATTCGGCGGCGGCCAGATGCACTTCATCCAGCGCGGCGGCCAGCGCATCGCGATTGCGACCCCACAGATCCAGATCGTAGGAACCGGATAGCGTGGCGGTGTTCTTCCACGCGTAGTTCCCGGCGAGTGGCGCCGGGATCGTACTGTGTGCCGAGTACAGCTCGCGGTCGGCGCTGGCCGCCGCGTCCACGCGCGGCTGCGTCGCGGCCTTGGCGACGCCGGCCAGCGCTTCGGCCTGACGCACGCGGGCCAGCGTGGCGCGCAAGGACGGGTTGTCGCTCAGCGCGGCGGCCACCAGTTGGTTCAGCTGCTCATCGTGCAGCGCTTCCCACCAGCGCTCGTCCGGCCAGGCGATGTTGGCGCTGGCGGCGGCGATGGCCTGGCCGGGATTCAGGTTGGCGAGCTGGATCTGGCTGGCCTGCGGCTGGATGTTGCTCATGTTGGCGCAACCGGCCAGCAGGCACAGGAAGAGGGTGAACGAGAGCTGTTTCACTGGCGTTGCTTAGTGCTTGTCGATGCGCTTGCGGGTCTGGGCGACGTCCATATCGGCCTCGGTCTCGATCAGCGTGCCGTTCTTGCGCGCTTCCAGAAATTCCGCCTGGACTTCGGCGCGGGTTTTGCCAGCAGGTTTGGCCGCTTGCTGGTCGGCTTGCTGTCCGGTGCGCGGCGCGTCAGGCGCGGTTTGCGCGAAGGCGTTGGTGACGGTGGTGGCGGTCGCGGCGATCGCAAAGGCGGCGGTGGCGAGGGCGTTCAGCAGGTGTTTGGTTGAGGTGCTCATGATGTTCTCCGTGTTTGATGGTTATAATTATGGAGATGAATAATACATTTGTAAAGTAAAAAATTCCTATGAGCACGATAGCTTTATGCGTGTGGGCGCACCGACCTGGGGCGAGGCGGGTGGTTCAATATGGTTTTTATGGCAAGGAGGTCAACATGGCTGACAGCACTTTAGATCCGGACAACATCCCGGCCGGCGCCGACCGCACCATGGGCAGCGGCCACGGCACGCGCGCGCTCGGTCCGAGCGACAACTCCGACAGCGGCAGCGACATGGTGGGACAGCCGGGCGGCGAGCTTGATAGCGACACCGACGCCGAAGGCACCGGCGAGCGCGCCAGCGTGGCGCGTGAAGACGTCGAGAGCGACATCGGCTACGACCACGTTGAGGCGATACCGGAGATGGCGCGGCGCGACTAGTCGCGCAGGAAGCTCAAACGCGCCTTAACACGTGCGTGCGCCAGCACACAGACCACCTCTGGCGGCGCGTAGTTGTGCGCGATGACTTCCTAGACCTCACTCGGCGAAAAGTAGAGGATGAAACTGTAAAGTGGCGTCGCGCCGGGAAAGCAATCGGTCGGCTCGACGGCGATTTCTTGCCAGCCGTATTCTTGGAGCATTTCTGACCAGGGGACGCAGCCGCTCATTTGCTTCAGCTTCGTAAGAATACATGGCGCGGCACTGGCGCCAAGGTCTTTGAGCGATGCTAGAAATCGTCCGTCGCTTTCCACATCAAACCTTGCCCAGCTCATTTTTGAGCTCGGCTATGATGCGGTCAAAATCCTCGTGCGTCGTTTCCTTGAAGACCAAGTTTTTTTGTGTATTCCGGAAGAACTCAGGACCGAGTTCATGTGCTTGCCGAGGCTGTGGGGAAGTTCAACTTCGTGTTCAGGTAGCTTTTTCATGACGTCTTCCGTCGTTCCAACATAGCCTAACACGTTGCACCATCTTTGTCGCCGCCAAGCCGACGTAAAAAAGCCCGCTAAAAAGCGGGCTCTGTTCATGCTGCCGGTGTCGCTTAAGCGAAGTTGGCGGCAGCGAAGTCCCAGTTGGCGAGCTTGAAGAAGGTCTCGACGAACTTAGGACGGGCGTTGCGGTAGTCGATGTAGTAGGCGTGTTCCCACAGGTCGATGGTGATCAGCGCTTTGGCGTCGGTGGTCAGCGGGGTGGCGGCGTTGGAGGTGTTGACGATGTCCAGCGAACCGTCGGCTTTTTTCACCAGCCAGGTCCAGCTCGAACCGAAGTTGCCGATGGCCGACTTGGTGAACTCTTCCTTGAACTTGTCGAACGAGCCCCACTTGGCGTTGATGGCGTCGGCCAGCGCGCCGTCCGGTGCGCCTTTGCCGTTCGGGGTCAGGCTATTCCAGAAGAAGGTGTGGTTCCAGATTTGCGCCGAGTTGTTGAAGATGCCGGCCGACGATTTCTTGATGATCTCTTCCAGCGACAGGTTTTCGAACTCGGTACCCTTGATCAGGTTGTTCAGGTTGGTGACATACGTTTGGTGATGCTTGCCGTAGTGGTATTCCAGGGTTTCTTGCGAGATGTGCGGCGCCAGGGCGTCGATTGCATATGGCAGAGGTGGCAGAGTATGTTCCATCGTTCTTCCTTTTGATTGAGTGGCTTAAAAAAACCGGGTCGTTTTATTGCAACGTCCAGCATTGTAAAACGGATAGCACATCGCCGCAGAAAACACCCCGGTTTCGTGTGGATTAAGCGGGGTCAGCGCAGCCGGCGGGTGGTTTCGCGGACGATCAGCTCCAGCGGCGGCACCTCGCCGCGGGCCTCCTCGCCGTTGATGACGCGCAGCAAGGCGTGGGTGGCGATGCGGCCGATATCGTACAGCGGCTGACGGATCGTGGTCAGCGGCGGCGTGGTGTAGGCCGAGCCGGGCAGGTCGTCGAAGCCGACCAGCGAGATATCGTCGGGCACGCGCACGCCCTTGCGGTACAGCGCCAGCCGCGCGCCATAGGCGCTCAGGTCGTTGGCGGCGAAGACGGCGGTGAACGGCTGGCCGGTGTCGAACAGCCGGTTCATCGCCAGCATGCCGCTGGCCTCGTGGAAGTTGCCCTCGACGATCAGGCGCGCGTCGACGGCGATGCCGGCCTCGTGCAGCGCGCGCGTGTAGCCGGCCAGGCGGTCGGCGGCGTCGGTATTGTTGGTCGGGCCGGAAATGAAGGCGATGTGGCGGTGACCCAGTTCGATCAGGTGGCGCACCGCCAGGTAGGCGCCGTATTCATTGTCCATCTTGAAGCCGAGCGCGGTGCGGGTCTTGATCGCGCGGCCGGTGGAGACGATCGGGCGCTGGCCGGCGAAACTGAGCACCGTGTCGTCGTCGATGCGGCCCGACAGCAGGATGATGCCGTCGACCTTGCGCGCCAGCAGCAGGCGGATGCGGTCGGCCTCCTCCTCGGCGTTCCAGTGGCCGCTGACGATCACCGACGCGTAGCCGGTGCCCTTGAGGCCGTCGTCGACGCCGCGCAGGGTTTCGTCGAAGAACGGCGACGAAATATCCTGCACCACGATGCCGATGGTCATCGAGCGGCCTTTTTTCAGGCCCTGCGCCATCTGGTTGGGGGCGAACTTCATGTCATCGATGGCGGTGAGCACGGCGCGGCGCTTGTCGTCCGACACCTTGGCCGTGCCGTTGAGGATGCGCGAAACCGTACTCGGCGACACGCCCGCCCGGCGGGCAACGTCCAACAGGGTGGAGGGACTGGAGCGGGGAGTGTCTGCCAAAGTAGGACCTATCGATGTAGTTATGAAAACCTTTTGGCCGAAAGAGTAGCACATAGCTCGGGTGTCAGGTCTGACATTCGCACACGAACTCAACCGCGTAGCGGTTGAGTTCGTGTGCGAATGTCAGACCTGACACCCGAGATATCAACGCTGGCGCTGCCTTCGGCGAGGCGGATGGTGACGCTGGTTTGCGGCTGCAGCGCGGCTGGCGCGCGCACGATGGCGCCGCCTTTGTCGGTGACGATGGCGTAGCCGCGCTCCAGCGTTCGTTGCGGATTCAGCAGCTCCAGTTGCGACGCCAGCGCGGTCAGCGCGTCGCGCTGCTGGTGCAGCTGGCGGGCGATGCTGGTCGCGGCGCGGTGCCGCAGGCCGGCCAGCACCGATTGCGCCGCGCTCACCTCCGGCTTGCGCGCGCCCAGCCGGCCGCTCAGGCGCTCCAGCTGGTGCCGCGCCTGCGTCAGCGGCGCGCGGTTGGCGTGCGTCAGCGCGGTGGCGAAGGCGCGCAGCTTTTGATGTTGCTGGGCGATTTGCGCGGTCGGATTGAGCAGGCGGCGCTGCTGGTTGTCCAGCGTCTGCTCGGCGTCGTTCAGCGCGCGGCGCATCGCGCGGCGCAGGTCGATGACGTCGGCGCGCAACGAGGCCATCCAGTCGGCGCGCGGCGTCGCCGCCAGTTCGGCCGCCGCCGTCGGCGTGGCGGCGCGCAGGTCGGCGGCGAAGTCGCAGATCGTGAAGTCGGTCTCGTGGCCGACGCCGGAGATCACCGGCATGCGGCAGTTGGCCACCGCATACGCCACTTCCTCGTCATTGAACGACCACAGGTCTTCGATGCTGCCGCCGCCTCGGCACACGATCAGCACGTCGCATTCGCCGCGCAGCGAGGCGGTGTCGATGGCGGCGGCGATTTTCTCTGCCGCCAGCTGGCCCTGCACCGGTGTCGGATACAGGATCACCCGCACATGCGGGGCGCGCCGCTGCAACGCGGTCAGCACATCGCGCAGCGCCGCCGCCTGCGGGCTGGTGACGACGCCGATGGTGCGCGGGAACATCGGCAGCGCGCGCTTGCGCTCCGGATGGAACAGGCCGGCCGCGTCGAGTTTTTCCTTGAGCCGCTGGAAGGCTTCGAACAGCGAGCCGACACCGGCGCGGCGGATCGCTTCCACATTGATCTGGTAGTCGCCGCGCGCGCCGTACAGTGTGACCAGCGCCCGCACTTCGACCTTGTCGCCTTCGCGCGGGACGAAGTTGGCGTACTGCGCGCGGCCGCGAAACATCACGGCCCGCACCTGGGCGCCGTCGTCCTTCAGCGTGAAGTACCAGTGGCCCGACGCCGCCCGCGTGAAGTTGGACACTTCGCCGGCGATCCACTGCAGCGGGAAGCTGCGCTCCAGCAGCCGCGCCACGGCCTGATTAAGCGCGCTGACGGAGATCACTGGCGCGGCGGCGGGGGCGGAATCGGGGCGGTCGTCGAAGTTCATGGATTTCTAAAAAGGAAACTATCCACACTATGTGGTTTGGGTCACACAGCGGTCACAGAGCAGCAAATACACTAGCTATTATAGGTAGGTCCATGATTTTAAAGGGGATATATTGTTGCCGCAATTGCGTGCAAAGAGGAAAAACCCTTATGGATCAAGTACTTTGCCTGTCCCGCCTATGGTTACGCACAAAGTTATCCACAAAAGATGTGTGGAACTTTGGTGAGCGATAGCCATTTTCTTGTTGCTGTTTTTGATATGCTTAAAATTTGCGCACAGAAAGTATTTTATGATAAATCAATGACTTAACAGTTGGTGGGCACTGTTTCGCACACTTTTATCCACAGAATTTGTGCAAAACTCCCGCCACGGCCCGTTTGCCGAATCGCGCGGCGCCGTTGGCTGACCAGAGTTGGACACATTGCTGGCCGTGAAAAATCTGCTGCTTTATTTTTGCGCATGGAAATAAAACGGAATTAAATCAAGGACTTGAATTTCTAACTTGTCCCTTGCTAACAATCTTATCCACACAAAATGTGCAGAAGTGCACGCCGGTGCGTGATAGCTGAAATCGATCGATCATTTTTCGCTGCCGGTTCATGATTCGGCCCTTTTTACCCGGGAAAAGGGCGTAAAACACGGTCGTGCCGAATTTTTACTCAAAGCAAAAAAAGCCTTGTAAATCAACGCGCTTGGCGCTTGTCACAGGCCTTGCTCACAATCTTGTCCACAAGAAGTGTGGGGAGGTGCACCGACAAACGCCGCGCGCAACGTGCAAGTTTTTTAAGCGGCTGATGTATTCCCTTGTAAATCAATGGCTTATACCATCATGCATGACCTTGCGCACATTATTGTCCACAGAAAATGTTGAGAACTCCGCCAGACACTTGCCGACATCGCCCCAACAAGATACATTGCGCCATTCAGTTCCAGATTTTCTACACAGGAGTTCGTTTTGCTCGCCATCTTCCAAGCCGCCGGCTGGCCTATCTGGCTGTTGTTGATTGCTTCCATCGTTGCCACCGCGCTGATTATCGAACGCCTGATGTACCTGCGTCGCGGCAAGCTGATCCCGAAAAAGCTGCTGGACGAGGTGGTGCAGGTCTACCGCAATAAACAGATCACTCCCGACGTCATCGACAAGCTGGAGAAAAATTCGCCGCTCGGCGTTGTGCTGTCGGCGGCGCTGCGCAATGTCGACGCGCCGCGCGAGGTGATGAAGGAGTCGATCGAAGAGGCCGGCAGCGGCGTGGCGCACACGCTGGAACGCTTCCTGACCACGCTGGGCACCATCGCCACGCTGGCGCCGCTGATGGGCCTGTTCGGCACGGTGGTCGGCATGATCGAAATCTTCGGTTCGCAGAACACCGCCGGCGGCAATCCGGCGCAACTGGCGCACGGCATTTCGGTGGCGCTGTACAACACCGGCTTCGGCCTGGCGATTGCGATGCCGGCGCTGGTGTTCTACCGCCACTTCCGCGCGCTGGTGGACAGCTTCATCATCGACATGGAGCAGCAGGCGGTGAAGTTTGTCGACATCGTCCACAGCAAGCGGAAGTAGGGACGCGCCATGAATTTCCGCAAAGGCCAGCGCCGCGAGGACCCGGAGATCAACCTGATCCCGTTTATCGACGTGCTGCTGGTGATCCTGATTTTTCTGATGGTTAGCACCACCTACAGCAAGTTCACCGAGCTGCAGATCACGCTGCCGACCGCCGAGGCGCAGAAAGCCGAGGACAAGCCGTTCGAACTGAGCGTGACGGTCGACGCCAAGGGCAACTACACCATCAACGGCGAGCCGGTGTCGTTCCGCGACGTCAACGGTTTCGCGCAAGCCATGCGCGACGCCGCCACCAAGGCGGGCGAGGCCGGCAAGTCGCCGGTGGTGATCGTCAATGCCGACCAGTTCGCGATGCACCAGATGGTGATCAATGTGATGGAAGCGGCGCGCATCGCCGGCTATGAAAAACTGACCTTCGCGGCACAGACCGGAGGCTCGAAATAACGTCATTCCCGCGCGGGCGGGAACGGCGTGCGGGCGCACGCATATTGTCGAATCAAAATCCCTCAACCCTGGAATCCACGCTGACGCGTAACTGGCTGCGGCGCGGCCCGCTGGCCTGCGCCTTGTGGCCGCTGTCGCTGCTGTTCCGTCTGCTGAGCCGCCTGCGCGTGGCCTTGTTCCGCGCCGGCGTGCTGAAGTCGTCGCGGCTGCCGGTGCCGGTGGTGGTCGTCGGCAATATTTATATCGGCGGCACCGGCAAGACGCCGCTGACCATCTGGCTGGTGCAGGCGCTGCAGGCGGCCGGCATGCGGCCGGGCGTGATTTCGCGCGGCTTCGGCAGCGCGCAAGAGGGCGCGCGCGCGGTCACGGCGGCGGCGACGCCGGCGCAGGTGGGCGACGAGCCGCTGCTGATCAAGCAGCGCACCGGCGCGCCGGTGATGGTGGGCCGCGACCGCGCCGCCGCCGGCCGCGCGCTGCTGGCCGCGCACCCGGAGGTGGATATCCTGCTGACCGACGACGGCTTGCAGCACTACCAGCTGCAGCGCGATGTGGAAATCATCCTGTTCGACGGCCGCGGCGCCGGCAACGGCTGGCTGCTGCCGGCCGGGCCGCTGCGCGAACCGGTCTCGCGCCGGCGCGACTTCACCGTCATCAACACGCCGCGACTGACGCCCGAGCTGGCGGCCTCGGTGGGCGCGCGCACGCCGCCGGTGACGATGACGCTGGCCGGCGACGTCGCCGAGCAACTGCGCGACCGCACCCAGCGGCGCTCGCTGGCGGCGCTGGCCGCGCAGCCGGGCCTGCGCATCGCCGCCGCCGCCGGCATCGGCAACCCGGCGCGCTTCTTCGGCATGCTGAAAGCGGCCGGCCTGCGCATCCAGGAGCTGCCTTTGCCCGATCATCATGACTTCCAGGACCGGCCATTTGCCGCCCTCGACGCCGACCTGATCTTGATGACCGAGAAGGATGCAGTAAAATGTGCGCAAATTGAAGAACTCAGTGGCGATCCGAGACTATGGGTCGTCCCGGTGACGGCGCGCATCGACCGCGCGCTGGCCGACCAAATTGTGGAGAAATGTCGTGGACGCTCGATTGCTTGATATCCTGGTTTGCCCGGTCTGCAAAGGCCCTCTGGAGTACGATAAAAAAGCCCAGGAAATGATTTGCAAAGGCGACCGCCTGGCTTATCCGATCCGTGACGGCATCCCGATCATGTGGGCCGACGAGGCGCGCACGCTGCAGGACAAGGCGGACTAAGCGTGTCCTTCATCGTCATCATTCCCGCGCGCCTGGCCTCGACCCGGCTGCCGAACAAGCCGCTGGCCGACCTCGGCGGCAAACCGATGGTGGTGCGAGTGGCCGAACGCGCGCAGCAGGCGGGCGCCGAACGCGTCATCGTCGCCACCGACCATGAGGCGATTCGCGCCGCCTGCGAGCAGCATGGCGTGGAGGTGTGCATGACCCGTGCCGATCACCCGTCCGGCACCGACCGCATCGCCGAGGTGGCGCGCACGCTGAACCTGGCGGCCGAGGCCGTCATCGTCAACCTGCAGGGCGACGAGCCGCTGATCGATCCGGCGCTGCTGCAGGCGGCGGCGGCCCGCATCGGCGCCGACGTGCCGATGGCCACCTGCGCCCACCCGCTGCACGACGTCGCCGACACCTTCAACCCGAACGTGGTGAAGGTGGTGCTGGACAAGGCCGGTCGGGCGCTGTATTTCTCGCGCGCCACCATCCCGTGGCACCGCGACGCCTTCGCGCTCTCCCAAGACCATCTTCCCCCAGGCTATGTGCCGCTCCGTCACATCGGACTGTACGCCTACCGCAACGACTTCCTGCAAGCCTACCCGGCGCTGGAGGCGTCGCCACTGGAATCGATCGAGGCGCTGGAACAGCTGCGCGTGCTGTGGCACGGTTATCCGATCGCCGTCCACGTCACCGATTCGGCCCCGGCCGCCGGCGTGGATACACCGGAAGACCTGGTGCGCGTGCGCCAGTTCTATTAATTTAGCGCAAATCCGCGTCAGCCGGCAGTCAGGTAGCGCTGATATAACAACTGCAACTGTGCGATATTCATACGGTTTATCGCGCCGTGAGTGGCGTTCGAACTAACTTTTGTGGTAACTTTCGTTCGATCCTCTACTTACCAACCATACCCATATCTGTTTTTTAGGAACTTTTCATGCGTCTCATTCTTTTAGGAGCACCGGGTGCCGGCAAGGGCACTCAGGCTAATTTCATCAAAGAAAAATATAACATCCCACAAATTTCGACTGGTGACATGCTCCGCGCCGCAATCAAGGCCGGCACCGAACTGGGCCTGGCCGCGAAAAAAGTGATGGATACGGGTGGACTGGTATCGGATGACATCATCATCGGCCTGGTCAAGGACCGCCTGACCCAGCCGGACTGCGCCAACGGCTACCTGTTCGACGGCTTCCCGCGCACCATCGCCCAGGCCGACGCCATGAAGGACAGCGGCGTGGTGGTGGACTACGTGCTGGAAATCGCCGTGCCGGACGAGCAGATTATCGAGCGCATCGATGGCCGCCGTTGCCACCCGGCGTCGGGCCGCGTGTACCACGTCAAGTTCAACCCGCCTAAAGTCGACGGCAAGGACGACGTCACCGGTGAAGACCTGGTGCAGCGCGACGACGACAAGGCCGAAGTGGTCAAGAAGCGTCTGGACGTCTACCACAACCAAACCGAAGTGCTGCTGGGCTATTACAACGACTGGGCACAGTCGGGCCAGGCCGGCGCGCCGAAATACCGCCGCATCGAGGGCGTGGGTCCGGTGGAAGAAATTCGTGACGCGGCGTTTGCCGCGCTAGCGAAATAAGGTTTAAAGTAGAGCGGACCGATGGTCCGCTTTTTTTATCGCCAGTGCCATCCCGTTTTTTGACGTTCTGAAGTTTTGCAGTTCGCACTTTGCAGTGTGGTTTGTAGGCTTGATCAACAAAAACAAGGGGACATTATGGCAGCTAGCATCTGGTTGGCGGTGGCGTGCGGCGTCATCGCCGTGGTCTATGGACTGGTGTCGCGCAGCTGGATTTTGCGACAGGACGCGGGCAATCCGCGCATGCAGGAAATCGCGCTGGCGATTCAACAGGGCGCCGCCGCCTATCTGGCGCGCCAGTACCGCACCATCGGCATGGTCGGGCTGGTGCTGCTGATCCTCATCGCTGTACTGCTCGACGTCAGCACCGCCATCGGCTTTCTGATCGGCGCGGTGTTGTCGGGCGCGTGCGGCTTCATCGGCATGAACGTTTCGGTGCGCGCCAATGTGCGCACCGCGCAGGCGGCCACCAGGGGCATGAACCAGGCGCTCGATGTCGCCTTCAAGGGCGGCGCCATCACCGGCATGCTGGTGGTGGGGCTGGGTCTGCTGGGGGTGGCGCTGTTCTCCATGTTCCTGGTGGCGGGCGTGGGGCCGGACGTCAATCTGCACCGGGTGATCGAGCCGCTGATCGGGCTGGCGTTCGGCGCCTCGCTGATCTCGATCTTCGCCCGGCTCGGCGGCGGCATCTTCACCAAGGGCGCCGACGTCGGCGCCGATCTGGTCGGCAAGGTGGAGGCCGGCATTCCGGAGGACGATCCGCGCAACCCGGCGGTGATCGCCGATAACGTCGGCGACAATGTCGGCGATTGCGCCGGCATGGCCGCTGACCTGTTTGAAACCTATGTGGTGACGCTGATCGCCACCATGCTGCTCGGCGCGCTGCTGATGGGCAGCGCCGGCACCACGGCGGTGGTGTATCCGCTGCTGCTGGGTGCGGTGTCCATCATCGCCTCGATCATCGGCTGCGCCATGGTCAAGGCCAAGCCGGGCAGAAAGATCATGGCGGCGCTGTACACCGGGCTGTGGTGGGCGGCCGGGTTGTCGCTGATCGGTTTTGTGGCGGTGACCTGGCAGCTGTGGCCGGACGAGGCCATGCGCATCCGGATGATCGGCTGCACCGTGGTCGGCATCGTGCTGACCGGGCTGATGGTCTACATCACCGAGTACTACACCGGCACCGATTTCCCGCCGGTCAAGCATATAGCGGCAGCCTCAACCACTGGCCACGGCACCAACATCATTGCCGGCCTGGGCGTGTCGATGAAGGCCACCGCGTGGCCGGTGCTGTCGGTGTGCGCGGCGATCCTGGTGTCTTACCAGCTGGGCCAGTTGTACGGCGTGGCGATCGCGGCGACGTCGATGCTGTCGATGGCCGGCATCGTGGTGGCGCTGGACGCCTACGGCCCGATCACCGACAACGCCGGCGGCATCGCCGAAATGGCCGGCATGCCGGACTCGGTGCGGGCGATCACCGACCCGCTGGACGCGGTCGGCAACACCACCAAGGCCGTCACCAAGGGCTATGCGATCGGCTCGGCCGGGCTGGCGGCGCTGGTGCTGTTCGCCGACTACACGCACGCGCTGGAGTCGGTCGGGCGCGCGGTCACGTTCGACTTGTCCAACCCGATGGTGATCGTCGGCCTGATCATCGGCGGCCTGGTGCCGTACCTGTTCGGCGCGATGGCGATGGAGGCGGTGGGCCGCGCCGCCGGCGCCGTGGTGGTCGAGGTGCGCCGCCAGTTCCGCGACATCCAGGGCATCATGGACGGCACCGGCAAGCCGGAGTACGACAAGGCGGTCGACATGCTGACCGCGTCGGCGATCAGGGAAATGATCGTGCCGTCGTTGTTGCCGGTGGTGGTGCCGATCCTGGTCGGCATGCTGCTGGGGCCGGCCGCGCTGGGCGGCATGCTGATGGGCACCATCGTCACCGGCCTGTTCGTGGCGATCTCGATGACCACCGGCGGCGGCGCCTGGGACAACGCCAAGAAATACATCGAGGACGGTCACCACGGCGGCAAGGGTTCGGACGCGCACAAGGCGGCGGTGACCGGCGACACCGTCGGCGATCCGTACAAGGATACGGCCGGGCCGGCGGTCAATCCGCTGATCAAGATCATCAACATCGTGGCGCTGCTGCTGGTGCCGTTGCTGCCGGCCAGCGGCTGGCTGGCGGTGTCCACCGCGCCGCCGGCGCACCCGCCGGCCATCGTGGCGCCCGCCGACGTGCCGCCACCGCCACCGCCACCGCCGCCGCTACAGCAACAGTAAGCAAATGTATCCATGGCTTCCCTCCTGGCGTGCGTCTGCTAATAATGGAGAAGAGGAGGGCAGACCATGAACATCATCAAACCAGCCGCGCTGACTGCTGTATTTCTGATCGGCATGCTGATGTGCGAGGTGGCGTGGGCGCAGGGGCCGGACGCGATGACCGTCGAGGACCAGGCCAAGGCGGCTGCACCGGCGGCTGCGGACGCCGCCTACGCGGCATTGCCGTTCTGCACGCTGAACGCCGAGGGCACGGGTCTGGCGGTCGAACCCTGCCGCAAAGCGCCGGCCCAGGTGCCGATGCCGCGACGCCCCGTGCCGCTGATGCTACAGCCGATGCCGCAGGTCAAGCGCGCGCCGCAGGTGGCCATGCCGGGCATGCCGCCATCGCCGTCATTGCAGAGCCTGACCAATCCGCCGCGCGCGCCGGTGCCGGTCACCAGTTGCGACGTTGCCGGCTGTTATGGGACCAATGGCGTGCGCTACAACAACATGGGGGGCGGCGTGGTCGGTCCGAACGGCAAGGTCTGCAACCGCGCCGGCGCCATGATTCAATGCTAGGCGGGTAGAACCAGCCTGGCCGGCGTATGCTTGGCACCGTCTGGACTTCAAACATCCGTGTGGCTTATCATGCGCACATATGTAACCCGTCGGAGAAACGATGCCGATCCCTTTTGAGTATCAGAATGCCTCCAGGCAATTTGATCGGTTTATCGTGGAAAGCCGCGATAATGCAGGCTTGGCAACGACAAACATGGCTTGGAATATGGTGGTTGGCGTATTCCATGCCTTTCGCGCAAGGCTCTCCCTGGCGCAGGCGCTGATCTTCGCCGATGCGCTACCTCCCGTGGTCAGGGCGCTCTTCCTGGAAAACTGGGACCCGACATTGCCGACCAAAGAATTTGACACGTTTGAGGCCATGCTGGATGACGTGCGTAGCGTCCGGCGCAGACATAACTTTTCCACGGCTAACGCCATTCCAGCAGTGGCCACAGCGTTACGCAACAATATTGATATGGTCACCTTTCTGCGGGCGCTGGAACAGTTGCCGCCTGCAGCTCAAAACTATTGGTTATCTGAATGCAATGCCGGCCAGCGCTGAGGCATCCCGGATGCGCTACCATGTGTCGTGCTTAGCCGATCCGGGAACGACGTTCCGTGCTTCCCAACGGATGCTGGCGATAGTGGTCGCGTGCATTGGTCGGAACGATCGGTTGAAAATTTGAGTCCATGATCGAAAATTGTGGGCGCACATATTGCGCCGAAACTCGATTATGGATGGCAATGCTCCGGCGTCTGCGGACGGCGCTAGCCGGACGCTTACCCGGCTTAGACGATGACGGGCTCGCATAAAATCGGAAAATTGACCGAGTTGGCGATGTAGCACTTCTGATGGGCGGTGTGGTGGAGTTGCAGCGCCAGCGCGCGGTCGCCGGCCGCGATGGTCACGCGTGGGCGCAGCGCAATGCGCTCGAAGCGCTCGTCCCGCATGTCGCCTTCCGCCTCGTCCTCATAGGCGGTGACGACGATGCCGGCGTCCGCGCACAGATGCAGATACCACAGTTGATGGCAGGCGCAGGCCGATGCCAGCAGCAACTCCTCCGGGTTCCAGCGCGTGGCGTCGCCACGGAAGGCTGGATCTGATGAGCCGGCAATCGCCGTTTTGCCCGGCGCGCCGATGAGATGGTCGCGTTCATAGTCGCGGTAGCCCGAGGTGCCGCTGCCACGGTTGCCGGTCCACGTCACGTTGAGCTTGTAATGGTGTTTCATAACGTCCTCCTTGGCGCCCAGTGTAGCGCCAAGTGGTATTTTGGTATACCATTTACTCGATGAAGACATCAGAACCCCTCGCCGCCGCCTTGCGCCGCTTGATCGCCAGCGGTGAATTACCGGACGGCGCCCGCTTGGTCGAGCGCGATCTGGCCGAGCGCTTTGCGGTCAGCCGCATTCCGCTGCGCGAAGCGATCCAGCAACTGGCGGCCGAAGGTCTGGTCGAGCAGTACCAGAATCGCGGTGCGATGGTGCGCACGCTGACCGCCGCCGACATCGACGAAGTCTACGACCTGCGCATGCTGCTCGAAGGCGATGCGATTTACCGCGCGGTGCAGCGCATGGATGCCGAAACGCTGGCCCGTGCCGGACTGGTTCACCGCTTGCTGGACGCGGCGGACACGCGCGAAAAGCAGGGCGAACTCAACCGCGAATTTCACGCATTGCTCTACGCGCCGTGCGGTAACCAACGCCAGCTGAAAGCGATCCGCGAACTGCGCACCGAGGTTGAACGCTACGAACGTCTGCAATCGATGCTGCTGGCCGACACGCCCAGCTTCCAGCACGAACACGCCGACATCCTGCAAGCTTGCGTTGCTGGCGACGCCGACCGTGCCCGCGCCATGACGATCGCGCATTTGACCAGTGCCAAGCATCTTGTAAAAAACGCACGGCACCTCCATGTGCCTTCCCAATAACAATCCCGGGGGGAAATCCATGCTCGCACCGAAAGCGCCACGTGCCGTCCACGACAACCGACCGGTCGCCGTACTGGTGGTCAAGCAGCAAAAATCCGGCGCTGTCGACAAGCACCTGCTGATTGTCGATGCGTCCAGAAAAACGCGGCAGCCATTAAAGACGCAGCAAGCGCCCGATGATTGATCGGCGCCGAAAGCATGGTTCAGCGCCTCTTGAATGGCAGTTTATAGTCGCTCGCTACCGGCGACGGTCTATGTATCGGTGGCCACAGGTTCTGACGCGTTGAAGGAAACTGCAAAAATGCCCGGTTTTCTGCCCAAGGATGGCATGGTCCCCGATGCGCGGACTGCCATCGCAATAGCGATTGCAATTTGGACTCCGGTCTATGGTGAGAAAGAGATTGCGGCGGGAAAACCTTATCAAGCGGTCCTTAAGAATGGCCGGTGGACGGTCACTGGTAGCGTTCCAACAGGTTGGGGCGGTGGCGTGGCTACTGCGGTTATAGCCAAACGAGACGGGCGTGTTATCAGCATCTATCATACTAAATGACCTGAAACGGCTGGGAGTGGGCTTGGAAAAGAACCGTAATTAAAAAATATTTCAGTTTTTGACGGAGCCGATAACGCCGTCCATGACCTCTTCGCCCCGACGGATGAAGCGTTTCGCCATCATCTTCCCGAACGACACAGATGTCGCATTTATCGATGAGGTCTACCAACGCCGCAATCCGGACGGCTCCAGATTGCGATAGCGACGACCCGAGATGCAGTATGCGCGCTCTATGCCAGGCCGGTTTTTCTTATCGTCGTCAGCGAAATTCGCTACAATGTTTACGTTTACGTAAACGTCAATAAGAAGGAGGCAGACATGCAGATTCAGGACAGCGTATTTATCATCACCGGCGGCGCGTCGGGGTTGGGCGCGGCGACGGCGCGGATGCTGGCGGGGCAGGGCGGCAAGGTGGTGCTGGCCGACGTGCAGGCGGAGGCCGGCCAGCAACTGGCAGCGGAACTCAAGGGCGTCTTCGTGCGGTGCGATGTCACCTCGGAAGCCGACGGCAAGTCCGTGATCGACGCGGCGCTGGCGCAAGGCACGCTGCGCGGCATCGTCAACTGCGCTGGTGTGGCACCGGCCGCCAAAACGGTCGGCAAGGATGGCCCGCATGCGCTGGACTTGTTCCAGAAAGTGGTGATGATCAACCTGGTTGGCACCTTCAACATGGCCCGCTTGGCCGCCGACGCCATGAGCAAAAACGCCGCGCTGGACACCGGCGAACGCGGTGTCATCATCAACACCGCCTCGGTGGCGGCGTTCGACGGCCAGATCGGCCAGGCCGCCTACGCCTCGTCCAAAGCCGCCGTCGCCGGCATGACCTTGCCGATGGCGCGCGACCTGTCGCGCAACGCCATCCGCGTGATGACCATCGCCCCCGGCATCTTCGAAACGCCGATGTTGATGGGGATGCCGCAGGAGGTGCGGGACGCGCTGGGCGCCATGGTGCCGTTCCCGCCGCGCCTGGGCCGGCCGGATGAATACGCGCTGCTGGCCAAAGCCATCATCGAGAACCCGATGCTGAACGGCGAAACCATTCGCCTCGACGGCGCCATTCGCATGCAACCGAAGTAGCGGCGCCGGCGGCCTTGGAGGGGGCTGGCCCCTGTATAATCGCCGCCATGAATCCTACAACACTCGGCTATTTCTGGCTGGTGTTGGCCGCCGTCGCCAGCGCCGCCGCCACTTTCCTGATCAAGATGTCCAGCCACGCCAGCACCGGCATCACCATTGAGCGCCTGGCCTGGCTGGGCGGCGCCGGCGGCGCCTATGTGCTGGGCTTCGTTTGCTACGCCTTCGCGCTGGAGAAGCTGGCGATCAGCATCGCCTATCCCTTCATGACCGCCGTGACCATCGTGATGGTGACGCTGGTCGGCACCTTGGTGCTGCAGGAAAGCCTGACGCCGATGAAAGTCTTCGGCCTGCTGCTGATCGGCGCAGGCGCCTTCACGCTGGCCCGCTAAAACGGTTTAAACGATTTCGTGTACGATGCCAGATGATCTGTTTGGGAGAGTACATGAATCGTTTGAAGACTCTGGCGCTGAGTGTCGCCATCCTCGGCGCCTTGCAGGCGCCCGCTTACGCGCAACGCGCCACGCCGGACGCCGCGCCGGAAATCGCCACCGGCTACGCTGAGAAAGCCGGCAAGTCCTCGCAAAAATTCATGGTGGCCGCCGCCAATCCGCTGGCCACCCAAGCCGGCTATCAGATGCTGAAGCAGGGCGGCGCGGCGATCGACGCGGCCATCGCCATGCAGATGGTGCTGACGCTGGTCGAGCCGCAATCGTCCGGCATCGGCGGCGGCGCCTTCCTGATGTACGCCGACGGCAAGCGTGTGCAATCCTACGACGGCCGCGAAACCGCGCCCGCCGCCGCCGATGAACACCTGTTCCAGGACGCCGACGGCAAGCCGGTCTCACGCGCGGTCGGCGTGGTCGGCGGCCGCTCGACCGGCGCGCCCGGCGTGCTGCGCATGCTGGAACTGGCGCACCGGCAGCACGGCAAGCTGCCGTGGAAAACCCTGTTCCAGCCGGCGATCCAACTGGCGCAGAACGGCTTTGCCGTCAGCCCGCGCCTGAACGCGCTGATCTCCAACGATAAATTCCTGGCGCGCGATCCGGTCGCCCGCGCCTACTTCTATGACGCCGACGGCAAGCCGCGCCAGGTCGGCTACATCATGAAGAACCCCGAACTGGCACAGACGCTGCGCGAGATCGCCGACGGCGGCGCCGACGCCTTCTACCAGGGCCGCATCGCCAAGGACATCGCGGCGAAAGTGGCTTCGCACCCGACCAATCCGGGCAAGCTGACCGCCGCCGATATCGCCGGCTACCAGGCCAGGGAGCGCGCGCCGATCTGCAGCGACTACAAGCGCTGGACCGTGTGCGGCGCGCCGCCGCCATCGTCGGGTGGCATCGCCATCGCGCAGATGCTGGGCATCCTGGAGAACAAGGACATCAGCCCTTACAAGCCGGTCAACGGCCAACTGACGGCCGAGGGCATCCACCTGTTCACCGAGGCCGGTCGCCTGGCCTACGCGGACCGCAACCGCTACGTCGCCGACACCGACTTTGTGCCGCTGCCCGGCAAAGGCGTCAGCGCCATGCTGGACAAGGGCTACCTGAAACAGCGCGCGGCGCTGATCGGCGAGCAGTCGATGGGCCGCGCCAACTACGGCACGCCGGACACCATGCAGGTGGCTTGGGGGGCCGACACCGCCATCGACAAGCCTTCCACCTCGCACCTGGTGGCGGTGGACGCCTTTGGTGGCGGCCTGTCGATGACCACCTCGGTGGAAGACGCCTTCGGCGCGCGTCAGATGGTCGATGGTTTCATGCTGAATAACCAACTGACCGACTTCTCCTTCGACTCGCGCGATGAAAACGGCCCGATCGCCAACCGCGTCCAGCCGGGTAAGCGTCCGCGCAGCGCCATGTCGCCGACGCTGGTGTTCGACAAGGGCACGCACCAACTGGTGCTGGCCACCGGTTCGCCGGGCGGCTCGGCCATCATCAACTACGTGGCCAAGGTGTTGGTCGGCACGCTGGACTGGGGCCTGGATGTGCAGCAGGCCATCAGCCTGCCCAATATCGGCAGCCGCAATGGCCCGACCGAGCTGGAAGCGGGCCGTGTCAGCCGCGCCGTGGTGGCTGAGCTGAAGGCGCGCGGCCACGATATCCGCGAATACGATCAGAACTCCGGTTTGCAGGGCATTCAGCGCCGCACCGTCAATGGCCAGCAGCAGTGGTTCGGCGGCGCCGATCCGCGGCGCGAAGGCATCGTTTTGGGGGATTAGGCTCCCCAAACGGCGTAGACCCTGCTAACCTTGCAAGATGGGACTACAAAAGAAAACAGGCTTGATCCTGACCGGGGGCGGCGCGCGCGCCGCCTACCAGGTCGGTGTGCTGCAGGCGATATCGGAGATCTTGTGGGAAGAGGGCTGGCCGCCGGCGCGCAATCCGTTTGACATCATCTGCGGCACTTCGGCCGGCGCGATCAACGCCACGGCGCTGGCTTGTCGCGCCGATAACTTCGGCGAGGGCGTGCAAAAGCTGCTCGACGTCTGGCAGAACATCGAGGTCGAACAAGTCTACCGCGCCGATTCGCTGGGCGTGATCCGCTCCGGCGCGCGCTGGCTGTCGCTGCTCTCCTTCGGTTGGCTGCTGCGCAAATGGCGCGCCACGCCGCCGGCGTCGTTGCTCGACAATACGCCGCTGGTCGGCCTGTTGCACCGCATGCTGGACCTGCCACGGCTGGACAATGTGCTGTCCGAAGGTCTGCTGCATGCGCTGGCCGTCACCGCCTCGTCCTACACCGCCGGCAACCACCTGACGTTCTACCAGACCGCCGCCGACATCGCGCCCTGGGTGCGCATGCAGCGCGTGGCTCTGCAGGACCAGATCGGCGTCGAGCATTTGCTGGCGTCGTCGGCGATTCCGTTCATCTTCCCGGCCACGCCGCTGTACATGGGCGGCCACCGCGAATACTGCGGCGATGGTTCGATGCGCCAGCTGGCGCCGATCTCGCCGGCCATCCACCTGGGCGCCAGCAAGGTGCTGGTGGTGGGCGCCGGACGTTTGACCGAGCCGGCGCGCAGCGTCGCCGAAAAGAACGCGGCGCGCTATCCGAGTCTGGCGCAGATCGCCGGCCACGCGCTGTCGTCGATTTTCCTCGATGGCCTGGCGGTCGATATCGAACGCCTGGAGCGCATCAACCGTACCTTGTCCATGCTGCCGCCCGAACTGCTGGAGCAAACCCCGCTCAAGCCGGTGAAGCTGCTGGTGATCGCGCCGTCCGAACGGCTGGACGATATCGCCACACGTCACATCGCCAGCCTGCCGGCGCCGATTCGCACCATGTTGTCGGGCATCGGCGCGACCGAGGCGCGCGGCGCCGCGCTGGCCTCCTACCTGCTGTTTGAATCCACCTATACCTGCGAGTTGATACGTCTCGGCCAGCGCGATACCCTGGCGCGCAGGAGCGATGTGCTGGCCTTCTTTGAATCCTGATGCATGTGCTGTTTTAAAGTCCTTCGCCGCCTGCTGCTTTTGCTGGGACCGGTCCTGCTGCTGTGGGGAGCCATGGCCGGTGCCGCCGTGCCGCCGCGCACCCTGCGTTTCGAGCAGCTCAGTGTGGAGCATGGCCTGGCGCAGGAAACCGTGCTGGCCATCGCGCAGGACCAGCAGGGCTTCATCTGGCTCGGCACGCAGGCCGGCCTGACGCGCTTCGACGGCTACCGCACCATCAACTACAAAAGCGCCGTCGCCGATCCGCATAGCCTGGTGGACAACTGGGTGCGCGTGCTGCACCTCGATCCGTTCGGCCAGCTGTGGATAGGCACCGACGGCGGCCTGGATCGCTACGACTCGGCCAGCAAAACCTTCACCCACTTCCTGCCACGCGAGTCGGCGCAGCGCGGCAACGGCAACCGTCACGTGCGGGCGATCGAGGATGACGGCAAAGGTGGCCTGTGGGTGGCCACCGCCGATGGCCTGCATCACTTTGACCCGGCCGCCAAGCGCTTCACCAGCTGGTATCACGACCCGTCCGACGCCGGAAGCCTGATCAACGATCATGTCAACGCGCTGGCGCGCGATGTCGCCGGTCGCCTGTGGGTGGGCACCGCCGCCGGTGTGGATATGCTGCCGCCGGGCGGCACGCGCTTCCAGCATTTCGCGGTGGACGCCAGCGGCGACAGCAAGTTCAATTCGGTGATCGCCTTGCAGGTCGATCGCGCGCAGACGCTGTGGGTGGGCACGCAGGGCGGCCTGGAACAATGGCGCCAGCTGGGCGCCGAGCCGCGGCGCCATCGCTTCGGCGAGCGTGAGGGGCTGCCGTCCGGCGTCAGCATCACGGCCTTGTATGAGGACGCCGAGTCCAATCTGTGGGCAGGCTCGCTGGCCGATGGCTTGTTCCGCTGGCTGCCGTCGGCAGGGCGGCTGGTGCCGTATCGGCATCAGGTCAGCGATGCCCACAGCGTGGCGGACAATCAGATCTCCTCGCTGTTCCGTGATCGCGTCGGCACTTTCTGGGTCGGCACCTGGAACGATGGTGTCAGCCGTGTCGACATGGGCAGCGGCGGCTTCGCGCGCATCGTGCGCCAGGCCGACCAGGTGGACTCTCTGTCGGACAACAAGATACGCGCCATCGTCGCCGATGGCCGCGGCAAGCTGTGGCTGGGCAGCAGCGCCGGTTTGAATCTGTACGACCCGGCCACCGGCGCCAGCAAGATATGGCGCCACGATCCGCGCCAGACCAACAGCATCAGCGACGACCAGGTGACCGCGCTGTGGCGCGAGAAGAACGGCAACCTGTGGATCGGCGGAACGGCCGGCGTCAATCACCTGAACCCGGCCACCGGCGCGATACGCGCGCTGTCCTTCGTGCGCGGCGACCCGGCCAGCGACACCATCCGCAACATCGTGCAGGACAGCGCCGGCATCCTGTGGATCGCCTCGCGCGGCGGCCTGCATCGGCTTGATCCGAGGACGCTGGAGACGCGCACCTTCCGCCACGACCCGGCCGATATCGGCAGCCTGTCCGACAACGTGGTGCGGCCGATACTGGAAGACCGCAAGGGGCGGCTGTGGATCGGCACCTTCAACGGCCTCGATCTGCTGGACCGCAAGACCGGCAAGTTCCGCCACTTCCGCCGCAACCCCGCCGACCCGCGCAGCCTTAGTCACGACGAGGTGCACTATCTGTATGAAGACGCGCGCGGCGCCATCTGGGTCGGCACGGCGGCGGGCCTGAACAAGATGGAGGTCGACGCCGACGGTGGTGTGCATTTCCGCCGCTACCTGCGCCAGGACGGCATCGACGACGACGCCATCGCCTCGATCCTGCCGGACGAGGCGGGCAATCTTTGGCTGAGCACCAATAGCGGCCTGTCGCGCCTCAATCCGGACACGGGCAAGGTGCGCAACTACGGCGGCGCCGACGGCACCATCGAGGGCGCATATTTCGACGGCGCCGCGCTGCGCGCGCAGGACGGCACGCTGTACTTCGGCGGCTTTAACGGCATCACCGTCTTTTCACCGGCCGAGGTGCGCGAGAACAGCGTGGCGCCGCCGGTGGTAATCACCGATTTTCAGATTTTCAGCAAGTCGCTCAAGCCGGGACGGGGCGACCATCCGGGCGTACTGAAAACCGCCATCGAGCACACCGCCGCGCTGACGCTGCTGGAATCCGATTCGGTGTTCTCGCTGGAGTTCGCGGCGCTGCATTACGCGGCGCCGCAGCATAACCGCTTCGCCTATCAGCTGCAAGGCTTTGACCAGGACTGGGTGGTCACCGACGCCACCAAGCGCTTTGCCACCTACACCAATCTGGACGCCGGCAAGTACCTGTTCCGCGTGAAGGCGGCCAACAAGGACGGCGTTTGGAACGATAACCCGGCCACACTGGAAATCACCATCCGGCCGCCGGTATGGAAAACCTGGTGGTTCCGCACGCTGCTTGGCCTGCTGGCGCTGGGCGGTGGCTACGCCGCCTACCACGCGCGCGTGCGCAGCCTGCGGCACCAGCAACTGCGGCTGGAAAAGCTGGTCGGCTCGCGCACCGCCGAAATCGAGTACAAGAACCAGCAGCTGCAGCAGCAGAAGCATGAGCTGGAACGCCGTCGAGTGGAAGCGGAGGCACAGCGCGCCGGGGCCGAACAGCGCCGCATCGACACCGAACTGCAGAAGGAGGAAGTGGAGCAGGCGCACCGCAATATCTCCGTGCTGAGTGAACTGGGACGCGAGATGAGCGCGTCGCTCAACGTGGAAACCACGATGCAGACGCTGTACCGCCACGTCAACCACCTGATGAACGCGCAGATCTTCGGCATCGGCTTCGTGCACCAGAAAGAGGGCGTGATCGACTTCCCGTTCGCGATCGAGGCCGGGGTGCGCTCCTTGCCGTATCAGCGCCGGCTGGACCAGCCCAACCAGCTGGCGGTATGGTGCCTGACGCACCGCCAGCCTATCCTGATCAACGACTTCCATAAGGAGTACCGCGACTACATGGACGACTCGGGCCTGGAATCGCTGGTGCCCTGCGTGCGCGAAGATGGCGTCTTGCCGCTGCCGGCGCAGTCGATGATGTACGCGCCGCTGATCGCCGGCGACAAGGTGGTTGGCCTGCTCAGCGTGCAAAGCCGGGACAAGAACAGTTACCAGCGCGTCCACCTGGACATGCTGCAAACGCTGGCCTCGCACGCCGCCGCCGGTCTGGAAAACGCGCGCGCCTACCAGGAGCTGGAAGAGACGCTGCAAACGCTGCGCCAGACGCGCGACCAGCTGCGCTACGCCAAGAAAAAGGCGGAAGATGCCACCCGCCAGAAATCCGAATTCCTGGCCAATATGAGCCACGAGATGCGCACCCCGCTGGCCGGCGTGATCGGCATGCTGGGCTTCGCGCTGCGCGACGTGCAGCTGGCTGCCGGCACCCGTGAGCAGATGCTGCGCGCGCAGGCCAATGCGCAGTCGCTGCTGTCGATCATCAACGACCTGCTGGACTTTTCCAAGATCGAGGCGGGCAAGCTGTCGATTGAAAACATCGACTTCTCGCTGGCGTCGGCGGTGGAGAATGTGGTCAGCCTGTTCGAGGAGCAGGCGGCCGCGCACAGTGTCGGCTTCACGCTGGAATTCGGCGACGGCCTGCCGCAGTTCGTGGTCGGCGATCCGACGCGCCTGCGCCAGGTGCTGGTCAACCTGGTGGGCAACGCCTTCAAGTTTACCCAGCAGGGCATGGTCAAGATGCGCGTCGAGCGCGTGCCGGATGACGGGGAGGACAACCGCATCCGCTTCAGCGTTTCCGACACGGGCATCGGCATCGAGGCGGACGCCATCCCGCGCCTGTTTGAGCAGTTCGAGCAGGCTGACGCCTCGACCACGCGCCGCTACGGCGGCACCGGCCTGGGACTGGCGATCTGCCGGCAGCTGGTGGCGCTGATGGGCGGCACCATCAATGCCGTCAGTACGCCCGGCCAGGGTAGCACCTTCGTGTTCGAGCTGCCGCTGCCGAACGGCGTGCCGCCGCCGATGGTGCCGCATGTGCCGCGCGAGCCGCACAGCCATCAGCTCAAGGTGCTGTGCGCCGAGGACTTCCCGACCAACCAGATCATCATCCGCATGATGCTGGAGGACCTCGGACACAAGGTTGATATCGCCGCCAACGGCGCGCTGGCGGTCAAGGCCTGCGCGCTGACGCGTTATGACCTGATCCTGATGGACGGCCGCATGCCGGAAATGGACGGCGCCACCGCCACGCGCCTGATCCGCTCCGGCGGTCCGGACGAGGCGCCGGTGCGCGACCAGGAGCTGATGATCATCGCGCTGACCGCCAACGCCAGCGAGGAAGACCGCAGCCGCTACCTGGCGGCCGGTATGGACGACTTCCTCACCAAGCCGATCGACGAGGATAAACTGCACTTTCAGTTAAGCCGTGCCATTGAGCGTCAGTTGCAGCGCGGTTTCCGCCTGCCGCGCATGCAGCCTCGTCACCATCCGGCCCAGGGCACGCCGGAGCTGGACGCGATGTTCGGCGTGGCCCCGGCGGCGCTGGAGACCTCGCGCCTGGCGCAGCACAGCGGTGCCAGCGACCTGCGGGCGCGCCTGCGCAGCGTCTTCAATCAGGACGCGCCGCTGCGGCTGATGGAGCTGGAGGACGCGCTGGCGATGCGTGACAGCGAGGCCGCCGGCCGCCTGCTGCATGGCCTGAAGGGCAGCGCCGGCTATCTGGAGGAGCAGGAGTTGCAGGCCCTGTGCGGCGACCTCGAACTGGAGGCGGATCAGGGCAACTGGGCGCAGGTGGAATCGGCCATGGCGCAGCTGCGCCGCCTGTTGGCGACGCCTGGCACGCAGTAAGGCGGCTTTATCTTGTTCCGTACCTCGCAAGCGGCTGTTATTGATGTAATATCATCACAACACGCGACACAGGGAACCAAATGAAAGTTCTGGTAGTGGACGACGATGTCGTCTCACGCATGGTGCTGATGCACTTGATCGATAGCTGTGGCAGTTTTGAAATCATCGAAGCCGAAGATGGCGCCGACGCCTGGTCGCAGCTGGAGGCTGGCCTGCGGCCGGCGATCTGCTTCTGCGATTTGCGCATGCCGCGCCTGTCCGGCATGGAGTTGCTGCAGCGCGTGAAAAGCCATGCGGAAGTCGCCGGCATGCCGTTCGTGCTGGTGACATCGGCGAATGACAAGGACACCGTGCAGGAAGCCACCGTGGCCGGCGCGGCGGGCTACATCGTCAAACCGTTTCACGCGGAGCAGGTGCGCGTGCATCTGACGGACTTTCTCGGCCAGGCGGCCGGCGGCCAAGATTACCTGGCCGAGACGCCGGCCGAGACGCTGCGCCGCCTCGGCATCAACGGCGAGCGCCTGCTGGTCTACCTGAGCGGTTTCCAGAACCAGCTGACCGCCGCCGCCGCCGATCTCGAAACGCTGCTGGCCAAGGGCGAGCAGCAGGACGCGCAGGTGCGCATCGACCGCCTGCATGCCGGCTGCATCACACTGGGCCTGAACGGCTCGGCCGCCGCGCTGAAGCGCTTGGCGCCGGGCGCCCTGACCAACGACGCGGTGCAAGCCGTGCTGGCGGACGTGATCCGCGCGGTGGTGCACCAGGCGGCCAAGGCGCGCCAATGTGCCAGCTAAGCCCAATCAGCACTTGATGTTGAGATAGTTTAAGTTTAAAGTATCTGCGATGCCGTGGATACCTCTCGACTTCCAACCTCAAGGCGATCATGAACCAGCCCCTCGCAACCAGCGCCTACGCCGACCATTTCGCACGCCAGCATTTGCCGCCGCGCGAACAATGGCCGGAGCTGTGCTTCGACCTGCCCGAACTGCGATACCCGCAACGCCTCAACTGCGTGGCCATGCTGCTGGACGGCGGCGCGCCGGAGCAGGTGGCCGTGCGCGGCGCGCAAGAGCAATGGACCTACGCCCAGTTGCGGCGGCAGGTCGACCGCATCGCCCATGTGCTGCGCGGGCCGATGGCGCTGGAGACGGGCAACCGCGTGCTGCTGCGCGGCGCCAACAGCCCGATGATGGCCGCCTGCATCCTGGCGGTGATCAAGGCTGGGCTGATCGCCGTGCCCACCATGCCGCTGCTGCGCGCGCGCGAGCTGGGCGCCATCGCCGCCAAGGCGCAAGTGAACGCGGTGCTGTGCGCCGACAACCTGCGTGACGAGATGGAATCGGCGGAGCAGCCGGCGGCGGCGCGCGCCAACACTTTGTGGTTCAGCGAACTGGAAGCCTTGCTGCCGGCGCAGCCGGCGGACTTCGATGCGGTCGATACGTCGGCGGACGATGTCTGCCTGATCAGCTTCACCTCGGGCACCACCGGCATCCCCAAGGGCACCATGCACTTCCACCGCGACGTGATGGTGATCTGCGATTGCTTTCCACGCTCGGTGCTGCAAACGCGGCGCGGCGACATCTTCATCGGCACGCCGCCGCTGGCTTTTACCTTCGGCCTTGGCGGGTTGCTGCTGTTCCCGTTGCGGGTCGGCGCGACGGCGGTGCTGCTGGAGAAGCTGACGCCTGAAACGCTGCTCAAGGCCATCGAGACGCACCGCGCGACGATATGTTTTACCGCGCCCACTTCCTACCGGCAGATGGCGGCGCTGGCGTCGCAGTTCGACCTTTCCAGTTTGCAGAAGACCGTGTCGGCCGGTGAAGCGCTGCCGCCGGCCACCCGCGACAGCTGGCATCAGGCCACCGGCTTGCGGATGATCGACGGCATCGGCGCGACGGAGCTGCTGCACATTTTTATTTCCTCGTCCGGGGACCAGGCGCGCCCCGGCGCCACCGGCAAGCCGGTGCCGGGCTATCAGGCCTGCATCCTGGACTGGGACGGTAATCCGGTTGGCCCCGGCGTGATCGGGCGGTTGGCGGTGAAGGGTCCGACCGGCTGCCGCTACCTGGCCGACGAGCGTCAGAGCGACTATGTGCTGAACGGCTGGAACCTGACCGGCGACGCCTACGAAATGGACGCCGACGGCTATTTCTACTACCGTTCGCGCACCGATGACATGATCATCTCGGCCGGCTACAACATCGCCGGGCCGGAGGTGGAGGAGGTGCTGCTGCGCCATCCGGCCGTGGCGGAATGCGGCGTGATCGGCAAGACCGATCAGGAGCGCGGGCAGATCGTTGAAGCGCACGTGGTGCTGCGCGCCGGTTACGCGGCCACGCCGGAACTGGCGGCGCAGCTGCAGGAGTTCGTCAAGCAGCAGATCGCGCCGTACAAATATCCGCGCTCGATCAAGTTTCTCGACGCCTTGCCGCGCACCGAAACCGGCAAGCTGCAACGCTTCAAACTGCGTACTGAATGATATGAAGATAATTTGCATAGGTGGCGGCCCGGCGGGCCTGTACTTCGCGCTGTTGATGAAGAAGCAGAACCCATCCCACCAGATCACGGTGATGGAGCGCAATCGTCCCTACGACACCTTCGGCTGGGGCGTGGTGTTCTCCGACCAGACCCTGGGCAATTTGATGGAAGCCGATGCGCCGACCGCGCAAACCATCGAGGCCTCCTTCAATCACTGGGATAACATCGACGTATTTTTCAAGGGCCGCAAGGTGCGGTCCGGCGGCCACGGCTTCTGCGGCATCGGCCGCAAGCACCTGCTCAACATCCTGCAGCACCGCTGCGAGGAACTGGGCGTGCAACTGGTGTTTGAAAGCGAGGTGACCGACGAGCGGCAATACGATGCGGACCTGATCATCGCCTCGGATGGCCTCAACAGCCGCCTGCGCACGCGCCATGCGCACAGCTACGCGCCGCAGATCGAGCAGCGCCATTGCCGCTTTGTGTGGCTCGGCACGCGCAAGAAATTCGACGCCTTCACCTTCGCCTTCAAACAAACGGAGCACGGCTGGTTCCAGGCGCACATCTACCAGTACGACGCCGACACCTCCACCTTCATCGTCGAGACGCCGGAGCCTGTGTGGCGCGCGGCCGGGCTGGAGGCGATGAGCCAGGAGGAATCGATCGCCTTCTGCGAGCGGCTGTTTGCCGACCAGCTGGATGGCCACAAGCTGATATCCAACGCGGCGCACCTGCGCGGTTCGGCGATGTGGATCACCTTCCCGCGCATCGTCTGCGGCAACTGGGTGCACTGGAATGGCGCCATCCCGGTGGTGCTGATGGGCGACGCTGCCCACACCGCGCATTACTCGATCGGCTCCGGCACCAAGCTGGCGCTGGAAGACGCGATAGAGCTGGCGCGCTGCTTCGCGCAATACCCGGACACCGCCGCCGCGCTGGCCGCGTATCAGCAACTGCGCGCGGTGGAAGTGCTCAAGTTGCAGAACGCCGCGCGCAACTCCATGGAATGGTTCGAGAACGTTGAACGCTACAGCGCCATGGAAGCGCCGCAATTCGCGTACTCGATGCTGACGCGCAGCCAGCGCCTGTCACATGAAAACCTGCGTCTGCGCGATGCCGCCTACGTCGGCGATTACGAACACTGGTTCGCGCATCGCGCCGCCGAGCAGGCAGGCGTCGCCGCGCCAGCGGGCGCCACGCCGCCGATGTTCACGCCGTACAAAGTGCGCGGCCTGCTGCTGAAGAACCGTATTCTTGTTTCGCCGATGGCACAATACAGCGCCGCCGAAGGCACGGTCGGCGATTACCACTTGACCCATCTCGGCGCGCGCGCGCTGGGCGGTGCGGCGCTGGTGATGGCTGAAATGACCTGTGTCTCGGCGGACGCGCGCATTACGCCATACTGCCCCGGCCTGTATGCGCCTGAACACACCTTGGCCTGGAAGCGCATCGTCGACTTCGTCCACCACAGCAGCGATGCCGCCATCGGCGTCCAGCTTGGCCACGCCGGCGCCAAAGGCTCCACCCGCGCCATGTGGGATGGCATCGACCAGCCGCTGCCCAAGGACAACTGGCCGCTGCTGTCGGCCTCCGAACAGCAATACCTGCCCGGCGTGTCGCAGACCGCGCGCGCCATGTCGGCGGCGGACATGGCGCGCGTGCTCGAAGACTTTGTACGCGCCACGCTGGCGGCCAACGACGCCGGCTTCGACTGGCTGGAACTGCATTGCGCGCATGGCTACCTGCTATCGTCCTTCATTTCGCCGCTGACCAACCGGCGTGACGACGAATACGGCGGCAGCCTCGAAAACCGCTGCCGCTATCCGTTGCGTGTGTTCGCCACGATGCGGGCGGCGTGGCCGGCGCACAAGCCGATGAGTGTACGCATCTCGGCGCACGACTGGGTGGAGGGCGGGGTCACGCCGGATGACGCGGTGCGGATCGCGCGCCTGTTCAAGGCCGCCGGCGCGGACATGATCGACTGCTCATCGGGGCAGGTCAGCAAACGCGAAAATCCGGTCTATGGCCGCATGTTCCAGACCCCGTTCGCGGATCGCATCCGCAACGAGGCGGACATCGGCGCCATCGCCGTCGGCGCGATCTACGAGGCGGATCACGCCAACAGCATCATCGCCGCCGGCCGCGCCGACCTATGCGCGGTGGGCCGTCCGCACCTGGCCAATCCGGCATGGACGCTGACCGAAGCGGCGCGCATCGGCTACAAGGCGGTGACATGGCCCAAACAATACCTGGCAGGTAAACAACAACTGGAAAGAAATCATGGAAGATGAAGAACAGCTGGACCTGGCCAGCCGACTAACGCAGGACCATCACCAGTCGCTCAAGCTGTGGTTGCGGATGTTGTCGTGCACCGTCAAGATCGAGAACGAAATCCGCAGCCGCTTGCGCGCCACCTTCGGCATCACGCTGCCGCGCTTCGATTTGATGGCGCAGCTGGAGCGTTATCCGCAAGGGCTGCGCATGGGCGAGCTGTCCCGGCGCATGATGGTCACCGGCGGCAATATCACCGGCATTACCGATCAACTGGAGCAGGAAAAGCTGGTGGTGCGCGTGCCCGATCCGAAGGACGGCCGCGCCTACAGCGTCAAACTGACGGCGGCTGGCCGCAAGGCTTTCGCCGCCATGGCGGTCGTACACGAAGGCTGGATCGCGGAGCTGTTGCAGGACGTCTCCGCCGACGACAAGGCGCGGCTGATCGACCTGCTAGCCGATATGAAGCACAAGCTGAGGACCCCATCATGAAATACCTTCCCGGCGAGCCGCAACAATTGCCCGGCAACCGCACCTCGCTGGCTGGCTACCAGGCTGGCCACTTTCTGTTTGACGTCAGCGACGGCGTGGCGACGCTGACGCTGAACCGTCCCGAACGCAAAAATCCGCTGACGTTCGAGTCCTATGCCGAGCTGCGCGACCTGTTCCGCGCGCTGGTGTATGCGGACGACGTCAAGGCGGTGGTGCTCACCGGCGCCGGCGACAACTTCTGCTCGGGCGGCGATGTGCACGACATCATCGGCCCGCTCACCAGGCTGGATATGCCCGGCATGCTGGCCTTTACCCGCATGACGGGCGATCTGGTGAAAGCCATGCGCCACTGCCCGCAGCCGATCATCGCGGCGGTGGACGGCGTGTGCGCCGGCGCCGGCGCCATGCTGGCGCTGGCGTCGGACATCCGTCTCGGCACGGCGCGCAGCAAGACCGCCTTCCTGTTCACCCGCGTGGGACTGGCCGGGGCCGACATGGGCGCGTGCTCGCTGTTGCCGCGTGTGATTGGGCAGGGGCGGGCGGCGGAGCTGCTGTACACCGGGCGCTCGCTGTCCGGCACGGAGGCCGAGCGCTGGGGCTATTTCAACAGCCTGCAGGCGCCGGAGGCCTTGCCCGGCGCCGCGCGCGGCTTTGCCGAAGGCTTGGCCACCGGCCCCACCTTCGCGCACGGTATGACCAAGAAGATGCTGCAGCAGGAGTGGAATATGGGCGTGGACGAAGCCATCGAGGCGGAAGCGCAGGCGCAGGCGATCTGCATGGCGACCAACGATTTTCATCGCGCTTATCATGCCTTCGTGGCCAAGCAACAACCGCAATTTGAAGGCGACTGATGAGCGACAAGAACTACCTGGCGTGGCCATTTTTTGACGCGCACCACGCGGCGCTGGAAGCGGCGCTCGATGCCTGGGCCGCGCAGCACGTGGCCGGCGCGCATGCCGGCGACGTGGATGCGGCGTGCCGCCACCTGGTGCGCCAGCTGGGCGAGCGCGGCTGGCTGCGCCACGCCATCGGCGGCACGGCGTATGGCGGCGCCGGCGACATGATCGACACGCGCGCCATTTGCCTGATCCGCGAAACGCTGGCGCGCCACAACGGTCTGGCCGATTTCGCCTTTGCCATGCAGGGCCTGGGCTCGGGCGCCATCAGCCTGTTTGGCAGCGACGCCAATCGCGCCGAATACCTGCCGCGCGTGGCGCGTGGCGATGCCATCGCGGCGTTTGCCTTATCCGAGCCGCAGGCCGGTTCCGACGTCGCCGCCATGCAGTGCGCGGCGGTGCTGGCGGGCGACCACTATGTGCTCAACGGCGAGAAGACCTGGATTTCCAACGGCGGCATCGCCGATTTCTATGTGGTGTTCGCGCGCACCGGCGAGCAGCCCGGCGCGCGCGGCATCAGCGCCTTCATCGTCGACGCCGACACGCCGGGGCTGACGATCGCGCAGCGCATCGAGGTCATGGCCCCGCATCCGCTGGCGCGCCTGCGGTTCAGCGATTGCCGCGTCCCGGCCAACAAGCGGCTGGGCGAGGCGGGGCAGGGATTCAAGGTCGCGATGGCGACGCTGGACGTGTTCCGCACCTCGGTGGCGGCGGCGGCGCTGGGCTTTGCCCGTCGCGCGCTGGACGAAGCGCTGGCGCACGCCACGCAGCGCCAAATGTTCGGCCAGGTGCTGGCCGACTTCCAGCTCACGCAAGCGAAGCTGGCGCAGATGGCGACTGGCATCGACACCTCGGCGCTGCTGACCTACCGCGCCGCGTGGCAGCGCGACCAGGGCAAGGGGAACAATAAGGTGACCAAGGAGGCGGCGATGGCCAAGCTGCACGCGACCGAAACGGCGCAGCAGGTGATCGACGCGGCGTTGCAGATGTTCGGTGGCCTGGGGGTCGTCAGCGGCCAGGCGGTGGAAAGCCTGTACCGCGAAATCCGCGCCTTGCGCATCTACGAAGGCGCGACCGAGGTGCAGCAACTGATCATTGCGCGCGAACTGCTGAAGGAGGGCTGAGATGGAGATACTGCAACCGCCGGGCTGGGCGCGTCCACGCGGCTATGCCAATGGCGTGGCGGCCAGCGGCCGCATGGTGTGCGTCAGCGGCATGATCGGCTGGGATGGGCAGGGCGTGTTCCATACCGACGATTTCGCCGGTCAGGTGCGGCAGGCGCTGCGCAACATCGTCGCCGTGCTGGCGGAGGCGCAGGCCGGGCCGGAGCACATCATGCGCATGACCTGGTACGTGGTGGACAAGCATGAATACGTGGCGGCCTACAAGGAAATCGGCGCGGCCTATCGCGACATTATCGGCGCGCATTATCCTGCCATGACGGCGGTGCAGGTGGCGGCGCTGGTCGAGGACCGGGCACGGGTGGAAATCGAAGTGACGGCGATGGTGCCCTGAGAAAATACTTGGTCTTGCGAAGAAATTGTTGCGTTGCCGCATGGGCGGGTGGCGCCGCTTTTCGGTTAAATGTTCGGCGCACGATTGAATTTTCGCCATGTTTTCAGGTGGTGTTGTTATCATTCCGTTAGCGCGGTGCACAAGCCCGCGCCTGTTGTGACGGATGTTGCTGTGTTGCAGCATTTGATATTTCCGCCCACTCCATACAGCCTGGTAGACATGCAAACGCAAAATTCCCTTTCCAATTTGATTCTTGGCGGCGGCGATGTGCCCAAGCGGCGCCGGCTGATGTACCGCCTGTTGAAATCGGCTCCGCAGGTTTTCATGGAGTACGTCAAGGACTTTTCCCGTTATCTGAAGTACTCGGGCACGCTGGACGGCACGCCGGCGCAAAACCTGCTGGCGCGCATCACGGCCACCTACCACAATATCGAAAAAGGCTTGTCGCTGCCGCAGCCGCGCCTGGGCTTCGGCAAGGAAAACCTCAGCAACCTGATCGAGGCCATCCACAAGTATCAGCGCCTGTACGGCCCCAGCCACCCGGTGCTGAGTTCGGCGATCGAGGTGCTGGCCACCTACGCCAGCTATCACGAGACCCACAACTATCCCGATTACCCGTGCAAGCGCGAGATTCTGAAGATGCTGGCGGCGCGGCCGCAGCATCCGGCGCAAATGGGCGGCACGCGGCTGGTCACGCGCGAGCGGATCATGCAGGCGGTGAGCCCGGTGTCGGAACAGTTCTTCCTGCAACGCCACAGCATCCGCGCCTTCAGCAACCGCGAGGTGGACCTGGCCGATATCGAGGCGGCCATCCGCGTGGCGCAGAAGTCGCCGGTGGTGTGCAACCGCCAGTCCGGCGCCGTGCATGTGATCGCCGATCCTGAGCTGATCAAGGCGGCGCTCGATCTGCAGATGGGCGCGCGCGGCTTCTCGCATGCCGTCAACAAGCTGCTGGTGGTGACGGTCGACTTGCGCAACTTCTGGCAGGCGGGCGAGCGCAACCAGGGATGGATGGATGGCGGCATGTTCGCCATGTCGCTGATCTATGGCCTGCATCTGCGCGGCCTCGGCTCGTGCTGCCTGAACTGGAGCAAGACCAATCGCCAGACGCAACAAATGCGCGAGCTGCTCGGCTTGCAGCAGTGGGAATCGATCATCATGCTGATCGCGGTCGGCCACATACCGGAACAGGTGGTGGTGCCATTCTCCAGCCGGAAAGATCCGTTGCTGGTGACGCGCGTCATCACGAAATGGCAGAAGTGACGGCGCTGTCCCGATGAAAACCGTGTTCGCCACCGCCTCAATGCTGGTCAGAATATTGAGTCAGACCCTGGTGTTCCTGCTGATCGGCAAAGTGCTGGGGCCGGTGGAGTTGGGGCAGTTCTCCTTGTTCATGGTGTACGCCAGCCTGATCGGGCTGGTGGCCGACTATGGCTGCTCGAATCCGGCGCTGCGCGAAATGTCGGTCGACGTCGACCGCGCCGCCACCATCATGAACGATTACCTGGTGTTCCGCGTGGCGATGGGCGTGGTGTGCTACACCATCGGCGGGCTGGGACTGTATCTGTCGGGCCTGGTGACGGCGGCCGACGCGCCATTGTTCTTGTGGATCAGCCTGGCATCGTTCGTGGCGCTGCAGGCCGACTTCGTGTTGCTGATCTTCCGCGCCACCACCCGCTATAACGAGGAGACCGTCACCTCGGTCTGCACCTCGCTCGTGCACATGCTGCTGGTGGGCAGCGTGTGTTTCATGTCGCCGCACATTGTGCCGGTCACGCTGGCCTTTCTCGGCTCGCGGTTGTTCGCGCTGGTCTTCACGATCAGCATGGTGCGCCGTAAGGCCGCGATGCTTCGCTATGCGGCGGGGCAGATTGGGGCCGCGCTGCGGGCGGCGCCGGCGATGCTGCGCCAGCGCACGCTGTACGCCGCCGACAGCTTTATCACTGCGGCGTTCGGCCAGGTCGACACGCTGCTGGTCGGGCATCTGCTGGGCTTGCACGCCTTGGGTAATTATCAGCTGGGCGCCAAGGTATTGCAGATGAGTCTGTCGATCGTGCAGGTCGCCTCCAGCGTCTACATTCCGGCGCTGTCGCGCGCCGTGCATCAGGCGCATCCGCTGCGCATGATGCTGCGGATGATGCTGGCGCTGGCCGCCGTGGGCGCGCTTGCCGCCGCCGCCATTTACTGGATCATGCCGTATCTGGTCGATCTGACCATGGGCGCGCAGTTTGCCGACGCCAACGTGCTGTGGGGTGGCATCGGCCTGGCCGTGTTTATCCGCTGCCTGGCGGCGAGCTTTGGCATTCTGCTGGTGGCGCTCGACAAGCCTGGCGTGCGCACCGTTGTGCAGGTCGGTATCATCGCCAGCCTGGTGGCGCTGGCGTGGTTGCTGCTGCCGTCCTACGGCCTGTGGGGCATGGGCTACGCGGTGGCCGGCGCGCTGGGCGTCGGCCTGCTGATCTATCTGCTGGCCGTGCTCAGGCTGGCGCCGTCGCTGGCGGCGCCGCGCCAGTTGATCAGGCCATGAAGCCCAGGTTCTTGGTGGCGAAGTTGCCGATGTTGGGGAAGACGCTGGCCAGTTGCGTTGCCGGCACGCCAAACCAGGTGGCCAGCGTTGCGCCGTACTGATCCACCGAGGTGGTGGGCAACAGCGAACCGGAGCCCACATCCAGCGTGTGATTGACGCCGGTCACCGGGAAGCTGCCATAGATGTCGCGTCCCTTGACCGCGCCGCCGATGATGAAATGGTGCGAGCCCCAGCCGTGGTCGGTACCGTTGCCGTTGGTGGTGAAGGTGCGGCCAAAGTCCGAGGCGGTGAACAGCGTCACCTGCTGGCGCATATCGGTGCCTTGCAGCGAGGCCAGCACCGTGTTGAAGTAGGCGATGGCGTGGTCCAGGCGCGCCATCAGGTCGGCGTGGGCGGTGGCTTGCGCGGTGTGGGTGTCGAAGCCGTTCATGCTGACGTAGAACACCTGACGCTTGACGCCCAGCGTGTTGCGGCCGGCGATGACGCGGGCGACCGCCTGCAACTGCAGCGCCAGCGGGTTGGCCGCCGCCACGCCGGTATTCGGGTTGACGTACTGTGTCGGGTTGGGAATGCCACCGGCGCCAGCCGGCACCATGGCCGCTTGCAGTGTGCCCTGCGCGGCGATCGCGCGGTTGACCACGGCGGCATAGTCGTTCTGGAACTTGTTGTCCCCCTGGCCGGTGATGATGGCTTGCAGCGGATTGCTCCCCGGCTGCGTGCCGAACAGGCCCGCGCTCAGATTGGTGATGCCGGGCAGACCCTCGGTGGTGATCTGCAATTGTCGTGTCTGCTTACCGGTCAGGAATACCGCGTTGCCCGACACCGAAATGCAGCCGAAGGTCTGGTTGCTGTTCGCGCTGGCGACCATGTCGCCCATGCGGCCGCCCCAGCCGCTGAGCGAGCCTTCCGGCGCGTCCGACTGCCACATCGACTGCTGGTCATTATGCGAAAATAATTTCGGCGGCAGCTTCACCGAGGCCGCCTTGTACTGTGCCAGCGTGGTCGGCTGCACCAGCGTGCCGACGTTGGCCAGGATGGCGACGTTGCCGGCTTCAAACAGGCTTTTCACGGTGCCCAGGCGCGGGTGCAGCGCGAAGCTGCGCCCCTGGGAATTGATCGGCGTGATCGGCAACACGCCGCCGGTGGCGCCCAGGCCCGGCAGGGCGATCGACTTGTTGTCGGCGGTGACGCGCAGGCGCTGGTATTCGTTCCAGGAGGCGCTGTCGGTGGCCAGCACGGTGTTGAAGCCGTCATTGCCGCCCGCCATGTACAGGCAGACCAAGGCCTTGTAGTCGCTGGCGTTTTGCGCGGCGGCGTTGCCCATGGCGGCCAGGTTGACGGCGAACGGTGCCGCTGTCGTGCCCGCCATTGCCATCATCGAACCCAGGAAGCCACGGCGTGAAAGAGGGTGCTTTTGCATGGTGAGGCTCCTTATTTCTGGACGATGTATTCAGGCGAGGCCATCGCCAGGAAGATGGCCAGCTGCACGCGGTAGCTGGCCAGTCGGCTTCTGAGCTCGGCGTTGGTGCTGGTGGCGGCCGGGCGTTGCACCGACGAGACCGCGCTGAGGATCTGGGCGCGCAGCGTCGACGACATGTTGCCGTTCAGCAGAAGCAGGTTGATCCGGTCTACCAGTTTGGCGGGATTGTCGACCAATGCCAATTCATTCTGATAGTTCGGTTTGACATCGAAACCGGTGCCGACGCCATAGGCGATGGCGTTTTGCATGTAATTGAGGTAGCCGATCACGGTGGGTTCGGCGGTGATCTGCATTTCCGGCGCCACCATCTTGGCGGCGCCCACTTCCGACGCCGGCGCCACATAGCCCGGACGGAAGAAGTTGAACACATTCGGCGCGCGCAGCGGTGCCTGGCCCAGGCCGTGAATCGGATCGTACAGCGATGGAACCAGGTAGCGGGTCGAGGCCGAGGTGGCGGAGAAGGCGCGCATCCAGTTTGCCAGGCGCAGCAGCGGTTCGCGCACCTTGCCGGTGTTGGCGCTCAGGGTGCGGGCTTCGGTATCGAGCAGCACAGCGCGGATGACGGCTTTCATGTCACCACGGACGCCGGCGCCGTTGTTGGCGAAGACGGCGGCCACCCGGCCGACGTAGGCCGGGCTGGGATTGCTGGTGACCAGGCGCTGAATCAGCTGGCGGCCGATGAACGGCCCGACGTTGGGGTGGTTGAACAGCGTGTCGAGCGCCACCTTCAGATCGGCCGCGCCGCTGGTGGCGCCTGAGATGGTCGTGCCGAGGAAGGTTTTTTCCGAGGTGGAGTGGAAGTTCGGATAGTTCACCATCGGCTTGATCGCCCAGTCGGGATCTTTGGTGTTGCCGAGGAAGCGATTGCCCGACATGTCGGTGCTGTTGAAGCTCCAGCCGGTCATGACCTTGGCCATGCCCATGATGTCGGCATGGGTGTAGGTTTCCACCGGGGCGCCGTTGACCAGCACCTGCGTGCCGTCCTGATTCAGCTTGTACAGGCCGATCGTCATCAGTTGCATCACTTCGCGGGCGAAATTCTCGTCTGGCAGGCGGTTGCCCGATTCCTTCTGGTTGCGCAGGCTGGACAGGTAGATGCCCATCATTGGATGCAGCGTCACCGACTCCAGCAATTGGCGGAAATTGCCGAAGGCGTTTTTACCCAGCATGTCGTAGTAGTCGGCCATGCCGCGCGGATGCTCGGCCAGCGTGCCATCTTCGAACGACACGACGAAGATTTCGGACAGGGCGAAGGTCACGCGCTGGCGCAGTTGATCGTTGCCCTCCACGACGCGTTTCCAGAAGAATTCGTTGAACTGGGCCTGGCTGGCCGGCGCGCCGGCGGCACTCAAGGCGTCGATGTAGCTGCGGTAGGTCGGCGTGACGCCGAAGTTGAGCTGATCATTGAGCCAGGCCGCCGGCCCGCTGGCGGCCACGGCGTTGATCTGGCTGGCGGTCGGGCCGAAGGAGGCTTGCGCCAGGAAGCGCGACGCCTGTTCCGGCGTGATGGCGACCGCCGCGGTGACGCCGTTCAAGCGTTGCTGGCTGGCGGCGCTGGTGTTGGCGGCGCTGCTGCTGGTACTGGTGGTGGCGGCGTCGCCGGAAGAGAACAGCGCGCCGAAGGTCTTGTCGGAACTAACGCTAGCACCGTTGTCGGTGCTCCCGCCGCCGCATGCGGTAAGGACTGCGAACGAGGTTGCGGCGAGCATCGTTCGGAAGATAGCGGAATTCATTTCAAAGTTCCCTGTTTCGTGAATGGGTGATTGAATTGTATCCACGCGGAAATAAATTACTGCCCGGAATTTAAAATATTTTTCTCATCTTTTAAATAACATTAATTCCCGGGTATTTTTTTCGGCGAAGTTGGTCACCGTTCGGCGCTAATTGGCCGAAGTTTTGTGAATGGAAACTAAGATGTTTTATCGTAAATGTCAGATTCCGGCAACGGAAAATTTACAATAAGACATATTTTTTCGCTTGGCGAAAAGTTTTTAACGAAGAGAATTGCGCGAAGATACGTCAAAAATGACGGATGTTGCGGTTTTTGTATGCGGGTTGTCAAAACCTTTCGGGCTCGGCAGGAGCGGGGAATTTTAACCCGAAATTTAACAATGTTGCTTTAACTGTGTGGGGCGGCGGGGAGAGGTGGTGTCACCAACAGGAATCGAACCTGTATCTAGGTCTTAGGAGGACCCTATTCTATCCGTTGAACTATGGTGACACACCGGTGCGGACGGCAGGGCAGGCGCCCCGCGTGCAGCGAGCGGCCATGATATAGCCTTTTTGGCAGGAAAGGAAGGCTGGGGGCCGCCGATTACCGGATAAGACCTGCGGTGACGCGCGGCCAGCCGGTACAATACGGGCTTCTTTCCTTCTTCCCGCGTCTATCTATACCATGGCTGTCATCTCTCTCTCTTCCGCGCAACTGGCGTTCGGCCACGTTGCCCTGCTCGATCATGCGGAATTTTCGCTGGAAACCGGCGAGCGCGTCGGCCTGATCGGCCGCAACGGCACCGGCAAGTCCTCGCTGCTGAAAATTATCTCTGGCAAGTTCAAGCTGGACGACGGCCTGCTGGTCATGCAGCAGTCGCTGAAAATCGTCTATGTCGAGCAGGAGCCGGTGTTCGTGCCGCAGATGTCGGTGCACGACGCCGTGGCCGAAGGCCTGGGCGAGTTGCCGCTGCTGCTGAAGGAGTACGAGGAGCTGACCGGCCAGTTCGGCCAGGGCGACGACGACGCCGTCATGGCGCGCATGCACGACATCCAGGTCCAGCTGGATGCGGCCGACGCCTGGAATCTGTCGAACAAGGTCGAGACCGTGCTCGATAAACTGAACCTGTCGGGCGACCTGCTGATGCAGCAGCTGTCGGGCGGTATGCAGAAGCGCGTGGCGCTGGCGCGCGCGCTGGTGGCGGCGCCGGACGTGCTGCTGCTCGACGAGCCGACCAATCATCTGGATTTCACCTCCATCCTGTGGCTGGAAGGCTTGCTGCGCGACTTCAAGGGCAGTGTGCTGTTCATCACCCACGACCGCTCCTTCCTGGACAACGTGGCCACCCGCATCATCGAGCTGGACCGCGGCAAGCTGTTGTCCTTCCCCGGCAATTTCAGCGCCTACCAGGTGCGCAAGGCCGAGCAACTGGCTATCGAGGAAGTGGAAAACGCCAAGTTCGACAAGGTGCTGGCGCAGGAGGAAGTCTGGATCCGCAAGGGCGTCAAGGCGCGCCGCGTGCGCGACGAGGGCCGCGTGCGCCGGCTGGAAGCGCTGCGTCTGCTGCGCGCCGCGCGCCGCGAGCAGCAGGGCCAGGTCAAGCTGGAAGTGTCGTCCGGTGAACGCTCCGGCAAGATCGTGGCCGAGCTGGAAAACATCAGCAAGCATTTCGGCGAGCGCGTCATCGTGCGCGATTTCACCGGCACCATCCTGCGTGGCGACAAGGTCGGCCTGATCGGCGCCAACGGCGCCGGCAAGACCACGCTGCTGAAAATGATCCTGGGCGAGCTGGCGCCGGACAGTGGCGTGGCCAAGCTGGGCACCAAGCTGCAGGTGGCGTACTTCGACCAGATGCGCGCCCAGCTCAACGAGGAGGCCAGCCTGGCCGACACCATCTCGCCCGGCAGCGACTGGGTCGAGGTCAATGGCCAGAAAAAGCATGTGATGAGCTACCTGGGCGACTTTCTGTTCGCACCGGAGCGCGCGCGTTCGCCGGTCAAGTCGCTGTCCGGCGGCGAGCGCAACCGGCTGCTGCTGGCGCGCCTGTTCGCCAAGCCGGCCAACTGCCTGGTGCTGGACGAGCCGACCAATGATCTCGACATCGACACCCTGGAGCTGCTGGAGGAACTGCTGGAAGAGTACAGCGGCACCGTGTTCCTGGTCAGCCACGACCGCACCTTCCTCGACAACGTGGTGACGCAGGTGATTGTGGCGGAAGGCGACGGCCTGTGGCGCGAATACGTCGGCGGCTACAGCGACTGGGAGCGCGTGCGCGCCACGTCCGCCGCCAAGCCGGTCGTCAAGGCGGCGCCGGTCGCGGCACCGGCGGCGGCGCCAAGCACGGCGCCCAAGACCAAAAAGCTCAGCTACAAAGAGCAGCGTGAGCTGGAGGAATTGCCGAAGTTGATCGCCTTGCTGGAGGACGAACAAGCGGTGCTCGCCGGGCAACTGGCCGATCCGGACTTCTACAAAAAGACGCCCGCCGAGGCCAAGCGCCTGCACGGCCGCGTGGCCGAGATTGAAGAAGAGCTGCTGGCCGCGCTGGAAAAATGGGAAGACATCGAGGCCCGCGCCAAAAGTTGAAGGATGGTCGAATGAGGTGAGACGGCCAGGGGGGGGGCGGTAGCGTTTTTGTGGCGCTGCGGCAAACAATAAACCCTGGTTGCAACGACAGCGCCCGCGCACGATTGCGGGCGCTGTCTTTTTTGGTATTGTGATATTTTTGTTATGGATCGGTTCCGATCCCAGCCATGGTGGTCATAGGGCGTTTCCCCGAACGGAGGCGTTTTTATTGGCGGCACACCGGGCTGACTGGTAGCGGTTTCGTTTTACAGCTATGTTAGATAACAAAAAATGTCCCTTCATTTGCGATTTTTTTCTGGCAGTATTTGCTGCTCTGCACCACGACCTTTTCGGTTGGCGGCCTGGGCGCTGGCAAGCGGCGCGGTATTGGCGCCGCCGGCGCACGCCGCCTTCAGCGACACCGTCAAGCCCTTCGTGGCGCTTGGTTACACCCATGACGACAACCTGCTGCGGCTGGAGGACGGCCAGCAGCTGGACGGCGGCCGCGCCGACAATATCCGCCAGTCGCAGGCCGGGGTTTCGGTGGAGTGGCCGCTCGGGCGCCAGGTGCTGGTCGGCTCGGCCAAGGTCAGCAAGGTCAGCTTCGATCACTTCAGCCAGCTCGATTACACCGGCCAGGATTACCAGGGCACGTGGAACTGGGTGGTGGGCAACCATCTGAACGGCCATCTGGGCGCGAGTTATGCGCAAACCATCGCGCCGTTCACCGACTTCCACAGCAACGAACGCAATCTGAAGACGCAGAAGCGCGGCTTCGCCGATATTTTCTGGCGCTTCCACCCGAGCTGGCAGGTGCATGCCGGCTACGTCAACGACCAATACGATTACGACCTGGCGTCGCAGCGCTTCAATACCCGCACGGAAAAGGCCAGCGACGCCGGCGTCGATTTTCTGGCCACCAGCGGCAGCACGGTCGGCCTGGTGGCGCGCCGCCTGAACGGCCATTATCCCTATGCAAACCAGAGTGGCCCGGTGGTGCGGGAGTCCGGCTATACCCAGGATGAGCTCAAGCTCAAGGTGCTGTGGCGCGCCAGCGGCCTGACGGAGGTGCAGTTCCTCGGCGGCCGTGTCAAGCGCCGGCACGACCTGGGCGCGGAACGCGACGTCAGCGGCACCAATGCGCGCCTCACCGTGCAATGGACGCCGCGCGAACGCCTGCGCTGGTCGGCCGCCGTCTGGCGCGAGTTCACGGCGGTGGAGTCGAGCATCCTCAACTATGCGCTGAGCAAGGGCGGCAGCGTCAACGCGACCTGGGACCTGAGCGCCAAGGTGGCGCTGACCGCCAGCGCGCGGCGCGAGCGGCGCGACTTCAACGGCCTGCTGGCGTCGGTGCTGCCGATCAGCTATGACGACGATTCGCGCACCCTCGGCGCCGGAGTCAGCTACGCGCCGACCCGCACCTCGCAGTTGAGTCTGCAATACAACCGCGAGACGCGCGACCCCAGCAACCGTTTATTCAGCAGCGGCTATCGCGCCAACAGCGTGTCGTTCAATGCCAGCCTCCAGTTCTAACCCACAGCCATCCAGACCACATGAATATTAGCGATCTCCCGGTAGTGACCTTCTTCCAGCGCGTGCTGGACCCCCTGATCATCATGGGCAACCTGTATGTGTGCGCGGCCATCACCGGCGCACCGTTCGATGGCTACATGCTGATCCTGATGGTGCTGGCGTTTTATGTGTCCAGCTCGGTCTACGCGCACATCGACCCCTACCGTAACTGGCGTCGTGGCCGCTGGCTGGCCTATCTGCGCGATGTGCTCGGCGGCTGGGCGCTGGCGGCCGGTGTGCTGTGGCTGCTGGCCGTGTGCTGCGGCCTGGAGACCATGTATGACACCCAGGCGTTGCTGTTGTGGGCGCTGTCGACGCCGCTGCTGCTGGTGCTGTTGAACTACAGCGCCACCTGGGGGCGTGGCGACGGCGCCAGCGCGGTGGTCGAACGCAGCTCGGTGGTGATCATCGGCGCCAACGACCTGAGCCTGAAGTTTGTCGACCGCATCGAAAGCCAGACCGGCCATCCGCTGCAGATACAGGGTTTCTTTGATGACCGCACGCCCGACCGTTACCCGCTCAATATGCGCCACCCGATACTGGGCACGATGGCCGACGTGGCGTCATACGTGCGCGCCCATCACGTCAAATTGATTTATATTAGCCAGCCGATTTCGGCGCAGCCGCGTATCCGCAAGCTGATCGACGAGCTGCAGGACACCACCGCGTCGGTGTATTTTCTGCCTGACATCTACGTCTTCGACCTGATGCAGGCGCGCTTCGACAGCGTGGCCGGCATACCGGTGATCGCGATCTGCGAGACGCCGTTCATCGGCGTCAACAGCCTGGTCAAGCGCATCAGCGACATTGTGCTGGCGCTGCTGATCCAGATCCTGCTGCTGCCGCTGATGCTGGTGATCGCGGCGCTGGTGAAGTTCACATCGCCGGGGCCGGTGATTTTCCGCCAGCGCCGCTACGGCCTGTATGGCGAGGAAATCATCGTCTACAAGTTCCGTTCGATGACCGTGACCGAGGACGGCGACAAGGTGGTGCAGGCGCGCAAGGGCGATCAGCGGGTGACGCCGATCGGCGCCTTCCTGCGCAAGACCTCGCTGGACGAGCTGCCGCAGTTCTTCAATGTGTTGCAAGGCCGCATGAGTATCGTCGGGCCGCGGCCGCACGCGGTGGCGCACAACGAGCAGTACCGCAAGCTGATCAAGGGCTATATGTTGCGCCACAAGGTCAAGCCGGGCATCACCGGCTGGGCCCAGGTCAACGGCCTGCGCGGCGAAACCGAAACGCTGGACAAGATGGAGGCGCGGATTCAGTACGACCTCGATTATCTGCGCAGCTGGTCGTTGTGGCTGGATTTGTGGATCATCCTGCGCACCGTGAAGGTGGTGTTGAAGCGCGATAACGCGTTCTGACCAGGACCTGATGTTGGTCATCCCTGTTTTTATCTCATTGAGTTGAAGGAACGACTTTGAAGCACTTACACAGCATGTCTCTGAGCAAGTCCGTTGCCTGCACCGCCTGGCTGCTGGCCGTCGGCCTGAGCGCGTGCGGCGACAAGGCCGCCAGGAAGCCGGGTCAGTCGCTGGCCAGCGTCAATGGCAATGAAATCACGGTGCTGCAACTGAATGACGAATTGCAGCGCGGCGGCGTGGCGCCGGCGCAGCAGGCGGAGGCCAGCAAGAAATTGCTGGAAGCGCTGATCGACCGCCAGTTGTTGCAGGAGCAGGCGGAGAAGGACAAGCTCGACCGCGATCCGAAAGTGGCGCAGGCGATCGAGCGCGCCAAGGCGCTGATCCTGGCCCAGGCCTACATCCAGAAGAAGATGGGCACGGTGGGCAAGCCGACCCGCGCCGAGGTGGAGGACTACTTCCAGAAGAACCCGGACTTCTTCACCGGCCGCAAGCAGCTGGACATGCGCCAGCTGGTGCTGGCCAGCCGCGACCTTGACGCGCCGCTGAGGACGATGTTGGAGAGCGCCAAGTCGCTGGAGGAGGTGGCGGCCTGGCTCGACGCGCACAAGGTGCGCTACGCCCGCGCCCAGCTGTCGCGCGCCACCACCGATTTGCCGCCCGACCTGGCGAAGAAGCTGCTGACGATACCGAAAGGCCAGCCGTTCATCATCAACGAGGGTGAGCGCAGCCTGTTGATCGCCATCGCCGACATCCGCGACACCCCGGTCGCGCTGGACGCGGCGACGCCGCAGATCGAGCAGTTCCTGGTCAATCAGCGCACCAAGGCCGCCACCGATGCCGAACTGGCCCGTCTGCGGGCGGCCGCCAAGATCGCGTATCTGAACCAGACCGCCACGGCGGCGCCGGCCACCGCGATCGACCGTGGCGTGGCCGGCCTGAAGTGAGCGGGACACCTGAGCGAGACACTTTAATTCTTCAGAAACAGGGACACAACATGATGAAACGATGGATAGCAGGGATGTGGGCGGCGCTGTGCGTCGCCTTGATGGGCAGCGCGGCGGCCGCCGACGCCAGGCTGGGCGCGGGCGACGTGGTGAAGATCACCGTGTACGGCAACCCCGACCTGACCACCGAAACCCGCGTCAGCGAAGCGGGGCGGATCACCTTTCCGCTGATCGGCGAGGTCGCGGTCGGCAACCTGCAAACCGCCGAGGCCGAGAAGAAGATCGCCGGCCAGCTGGAAAGCGGCGGCTTCGTGCGCAAGCCGCAGGTCAACATCCTGGTCACCGTGCTGCAAAGCCAGCAGGTGTCGGTGCTGGGCCAGGTTAACCGTCCCGGCCGCTATCCGGTCGATGGCAAGCGCAGCGTGATGGACTTGCTGGCGCTGGCCGGCGGCGTCAGCGCCGACGGCGGCGACGCCATCGACCTGATCCGCAAGGGCGCGGACGGCAAGACTGTGCGCGAAGTGGTGGACGTGGTGCAGATGGCCCGCACCGGCGACTTGAATCGCGACCTGGAACTGACCAGCAACGACGTCATTTACGTCGAGCGCGCGCCGCGCTTCTACATCTACGGCGAGGTGCAGCGCCCCGGCGTGTTCCGTCTGGAACACAACATGACCGTGGTGCAGGCGCTGTCGGTGGGCGGCGGCCTGACGCCGCGCGGCACCGAGCGCGGTGTGCGCATCAAGCGTCGCGGTGACGACGGCAAGCTGCAGACCATCGAGGCCAAGCACGACGACCTGCTGCAGGCCGACGACGTGGTGTATATCAAGGAAAGCCTGTTCTAGGCTTGCGTGAACGGTGCATGACATTAGTCCCGAAATAAAGGCCACACCATGAATGTTTCCCAGATCCTGTTGATTTTACGGGCGCGCAGGAAGATCATCCTGCTGACGCTGCTGTTCACCGTCGCGGTGACGATCGCGGTCAGCCTGGTGCTGCCCAAGAGCTATAAAGCGACCTCGTCTGTTATTCTCAACTACAAGGGTGTCGATTCGCTGACCGGACTGACGCTGCCGGGCCAACTGCTGCCCGGCTATGTGGCCACGCAGATCGACATCATCAGCAGCAAGAACGTGGCGCTGCGCGTGGTCGACGCGCTGAAGCTGGCGCAAAGCCCGACCGTCGTCGAGCAGTTCAACGAGGCCACCGACGGCCAGGGCACGGTGCGCGACTGGCTGGCCGAGTTGTTGCTGAAGAAACTGGAGATCGTGCCGGGGCGCGAAAGCAGCGTGGTCGAGATCAGCTTCACCGGCGCCGATCCGCAGTTCGTGGCGGCGGTGGCCAACGCCTTTGCCGATGAATATCAGCAGGCCAGCATCCAGCTCAAGTCCGACCCGATGAAGAAGGCCACCAGCTATTTCGACGGCCAGGCGAAAGTGCTGCGCGACGCGATCGAGGCGGCGCAGAGCCGGCTGTCGAAATACCAGCAGGAACATGGCATCGTCAGCGTCGACAACCGGCTGGACGTCGAGTCGAACCGCCTCAACGACCTGTCGGCGCAACTGGTGGCGGCCCAGGGCCAGTTGATGGAGGCCAGCTCGCGCCAGCGCATGGCCAGTGGCCAGTCGGGCGAATCGCCGGACGTGGCCGGCAATCCGCTGATCCAGAACATGAAGGTGGCGCTCAGCGCCGCCGAATCGAAGTTTGCCGACATCGCCCAGCGGCTCGACAAGAACCACCCGCAATACCAGAGTGCCAAGGCGGAAGTGGACCAGCTGCGCGCCGACCTCAAGGCGCAGACCCGGATCACCTCCAACACCGTGGGCAACAACGCGCAAATCCTGATGCAGCGCGAGGCGGCGATCCGCGGCGCGCTGGCGGCGCAGAAGACCAAGGTGCTGGAACTGAACCGCACCCGTGACGAATTGAACGTGCTGCAAAAAGACGTCGAAAACGCCCAACGCGCGTTTGACGCCACCTCGGCGCGGTTGTCGCAGACCCGCATCGAGGGCCAGGCGGAACAGTCCGACGTGGCGCTGCTCAATCCGGCCGTGGTGCCGGTCAAGCCGGCCGGGCCGAAGATTCTGCTGAACACGGCGGTGGCCATCGTGCTGGGCACGATGCTGGGCCTCGGGCTGGGTTTCCTGCTGGAATTCTTTGACCGCCGCGTGCGCTCGCGGGCCGACCTGGCCGACGCGCTGGATATTCCAGTACTGGGCGTCATCGATTGGCGCCAAAGCGAGACCCCGCGCCGGTCGTCGCGCTTCAACGGCCTGTTCCCGCGTCGCAGCAACCTGAGCATCAACTCCTGACCCCGGAAGTGCCCTATGACCATTACTCCACACAACGTCTCGTCCATTCCGCCAACGCAGCGCAAGGGCGACGCCAGCATGGGCGGCCTGCTACTGGCCGCCGGCAAGATCACGCCGGAGAACGCCGAGCGCGTGCTGCGCATGCAACATGAACTGGGCATCCGCTTCGGCGAGGCGGCGCAGCGCCTGGGCCTGATCACCGAACAGGACGTGCAGCAAGTGCTGGCGCGCCAGTTCGACTATCCGTATCTGCCGGAAGGGCAGAGCAAGGTCTCCAGCGAGCTGGCGGCGGCGTTCCGTCCGTTCAGCCCGCAGGTGGAGGCGCTGCGCGCGATCCGCAGCCAGCTGATGCTGGGCTGGTTCAGTGGCGCCAACAAGGCGCTGGCCATCGTCGGCGTCAATCCCGGCGACGGCGTCAGCCTGTTCGCCGCCAACCTGGCGGTGGTGTTTTCCCAACTGGGCGAAAACACGCTGCTGGTCGACGCCAACCTGCGCCAGCCGCGCCAGAGCGAGATCTTCGGTCTGCCGGAGCGCGCCGGCCTGTCCGACATTCTGGCCGGCCGCGCCGGCGTCGACGCGGTCGCCCGGATCGATGACTTCGTCTCGCTGTCGGTGTTGGCGGCCGGCACCTTGCCGCCGAATCCGCAGGAGCTGCTGAGCCGCGCCGCCTTCACCTCGCTCAACGCCACGCTGGCGCAGCACCATGATGTGGTGCTGTACGACGTGCCGGCCTACGCCAACGGCGCCGACCTGCTGTCGATCGCCGCCCGCGCCGGCGGCGTGCTGGTGGTAGCGCGCAAGAACCAGACGCTGCTGGGCGACATCCAGATCATGACCGAGCATCTGGCGCAAAGCGGCGCCAAGGTGGTGGGCTCCGTGCTGGTTGACTTCTGATGACGGACATGGCGACCCGGCCCGCGCCCGGCATGCTGACGCCTGGCAAGCGCGAGAGCCTGACGGCGATGTGGCCTTTGCTGGTGGGCATGGCCGTGCTGTTCGTGCCCAGCTTCCACCGTTTGTTGACCGGCATCTGGGCCACCGAGGACCAGGCGCACGGACCGATCATCCTCGGCCTGTCGTGCTGGCTGCTGTACCGCCAGTGGCCGGACATGCTGGCGCGCAGCCAGGGCGCCACCGGCGCGCCGGTGGGCTGGGTATCGCTGGTGCTGGGGCTGCTGGCCTACATCGTTGGCCGCTCGCAGCAGATCTACATCCTGGAAATCGGCGCCTTCATCTGCCTGCTGGCGTCGCTGCTGCTGATTCTGCGCGGCTGGCGCGCGCTGCGCGCGCAATGGTTCCCGTTCTTCTTCATGCTGTTCATGATTCCGCTGCCGGCCGAACTGGTCATCATGCTGACCATGCCGATGAAGATGGCCGTGTCGTGGGCCACCGAAACGATCCTTTACGCGCTGGGCTACCCGATCGCCCGCGCCGGCGTCATCCTGCAGATCGGCCCCTACCAGTTGCTGGTGGCGAATGCCTGCGCCGGCCTGCAAACGCTGCTGACGCTCGAAGCGCTGGGCCTGTTCTACCTGAACCTGGTGCGCCATACCTCGGCCTTCCGCAACATCACGCTGGCGATCTGCATCATTCCGATTTCGTTCTCCGCCAACGTGATCCGCGTGATCGTGCTGACGCTGATCACCTATTACTTCGGCGACGCCGCCGGGCAGGGCTTCCTGCACGGCTTCGCCGGCATGGTGCTGTTCGTCAGCGCGCTGGCGCTGATCCTGGCGCTCGATACGCTGCTGCAGTGCATCGCGGCGCGCTTCCACGCCCGCCGTGGCGCGCCGCCGTCAGGAGCGCGGCCATGAACCGCACCTTGCGTATCAGCCTGGTGGCCGGCGCGCTGATGGTGGCGGCGGCGGTGGCGGCCAAGGTCATCACGCCGACCGCGCGCCTGGCCCAGTTGCGCGCGCCGCTGGTGCTGGACACCGCCATCCCGGTTCGCTTTGGCGACTGGCGCCAGGAGACCGAACTGACCGCCCAGGTGATCAATCCCGAAGCGGCCGGCGCGCTGGCCGAGATCTATACCCAAACGCTGTCGCGCAACTACATCAACCGCGATGGCGAACGCATCATGCTGTCGATCGCCTACGGCGCGGACCAGACCAGCGGCCTGCAACTGCACTATCCCGAGGTGTGCTACCCGGCGCAAGGCTTCAATCTGGCGTCGGCCACCAAGGGCACGCTGCAGACCCATCAGGGCACGCTGCGCGTCAAGCGCCTGCGCACCTCGCTCGGCGCGCGCGTCGAGCCGGTGACCTACTGGACCACGATGGCCGACAAGGTCGTGCTGGGCGGCTACGACACCAAGTTTGCGCAGCTGAGCTACGGCTTGCGCGGCCAGATTCCTGATGGCCTGATCTTCCGGGTGTCGTCGATCTCCAACGACGCGCCGCACGCCTTCAAGGTGCAGGACGATTTTGTGCGCCAACTGGCCGACGCGTTGCCCGTGCAGGTCCGTACCCGTTTCATCGGTACACCGGATTAATGACATTTTTGGAGATACACAATGCATGCCGTGATCGATCAAATCCATCCCCCGTCCACTCACACCGCGTCGTCGCCGGAAAAACTGATAACGGTCGGCCTGTTGTGGCATTCGCTGTCGTCCGGCAATCTGGGCGTCGGCGCGCTGACGGAATCGAATATCGCCATCGTGCGCGGCGTCGCCGAATCGCTGGGCCGGCGGGTGCGCTTCATCGTGCTCGGCTCCGGCAGTGACAGCCTGCCGTCGCTGGCGGCCGAACTGGCGCAGGCCGGCCACGCGCTGGAAAACCAGCGGGTGCGCCTGTTCCGCGCCAGCTTCCGCGAGCAGGTGCGCCGCTGCGACGTGGTGATCGACATCGGCGAGGGTGACAGCTTTGCCGATATCTACGGCTTCAAGCGCTTCTTCTTTTACTGGCTCAGCAAGAATATCGTGTGTAGCCTGGGCAAGCCGCTGATCCTGGCGCCGCAGACCATCGGCCCGTTCGACGGCGCCGCCGCGCGCGCGCTGGCCAAGCAGGTCATGGCGCGTTGCAGCAAGGTGTTCGCGCGCGACCAGCTGTCCAGCGACTACCTGGCCCAGTTGGGTATGCGCGGCAATACCGGCGAGGCGATCGACGTCGCCTTCCGCCTGCCGTTCCGGGCGCGGCGCTTCGCCGACAATGGCAAGGTCCGGGTCGGCATCAACGTGTCGGGCCTGCTGTTCAACGGCGGCTACACCGGCGGCAACCAGTTTGGGCTGAGCATCGACTATCCGGCCACCATCCGTCGCCTGATCCGCCACTTCCAGGCCCTGCCCGAGGTGGAGGTGCATCTGGTCGGTCACGTGATCACGCCCGACATGCGAAGCGAGGACGATTACGCGCGCGGCCTCAGCCTGGCCGAAGAGTTTCCGGGTGTGATCGTGGCGCCGGTGTTCAGCCGGCCGAGCGAAGCCAAATCCTACATCGCCGGCCTGGATTTCTTTACCGGCGCGCGCATGCACGCCTGCATCGCCGCCTTCTCGGCGGCGGTGCCAGTGGTGCCGATGGCGTACAGCCGCAAGTTCAACGGCCTGTTCGGCACGCTGGGCTACGACACCATCGCCGACTGCAAGGCCGACAGCGACGATGTAGTCTGCCAGAAGATCGTCGCCGGCTACACCGCGCGCGCGCGGTTGAAGGAAAAAGTGCGGGCCAGCCTGCAACGGGTGGAAGAGCGCCTTGGCCGCTACGAGGCCAGCCTGGCGCAGGTGCTGGGCGCGGTGGTCGGGAAATAAGATGAGTACCTTGCGTCAATACTCGCTCGGCTTCGGCGCGACCGTGGGCGGGCTGTTCACCCGGGCCAATCTCAGAGCCTTGTTCCTGCTGTGGCTGCCGGTGTTCCTGGCTTCCGCGTTTCTCGGTTTATGCAGCGTGATCCTGCCGTGGTGGCTGTGCATGGGGCTGGCGGGCGCGGTCGGCTATCTAGCGTTGCTGTGGCTGTTCCCATGGCTGGGCCTGGGCGCCTGCATCGTCATTGTGCTGGCCGCGCCCGACTTCAAGATCGCCGACGTGGCCACCATGGTCACGATGGCGGTCATGGTGCTGCGGCTGGTGATGCATGGCCAGCTGGCGCCGCCGTTCCCGCGCCGCTTGCGTAGCGCCGCGTGGTGGTTCTTTGCCGTCGTGGCGCTGTCGTTTGCGTTGGGCATCGTGTATTTCCATAACAGTGCGCCCAGCATGTATCGCGATGGCCGGGCCTTCGTCTATTGGCTGTGGCTGCCTATCCTGTGGCGCATGACGGCGGGGCAGGCCGAGCCTCTGCAAAAGCTGATGCGCGTGCTGATCGGCATCGCCTACACGGTGGCGGCGCTGGCGCTGTTCCAGTGGGTCACCGGGATTCAGGTCGTCAGCGGCCTGGTGGCCTCGCTGGATTCGTCCGGCGCCGGGAAAAATGTCACGCGGGTGCAAATGCCGGGCTTCCTGTTCGTCTCGCTGGCCATCATCTGGCTGTCGCTGCAAATGCTGTATCGGCGCGTGCATGTGCTGATCGGCGCGCTGGCCATGCTGCCATTGCTGGCCGCGCTGTATGTCAACTTTGGCCGCGGCCTGTGGGTCTGGACCTTCATCGGCGTGCTGATCCCGCTGATGTTTATCGGCGGCGGCCGTGCGTTCAAACTGCTGGCGACACTGGCGGCGGGCGCGGTGCTGGTGGCCGGCACGCTGGCGCTGGTCAAGCCGGCCGTCATTGAGAACATCAGCGAGCGCCTGGTCAGCGTCAAAAACGAGGGCGGCAGGCGTACCTCGTATGGCTGGCGCGAGCTGGAAAATCAGGAAGCCATCAGGACATTGAAGCACAGCCCGGTGTTTGGCGTCGGCATGGGCGGCGAGTACCGGCCGTGGCTGCATGAGTTGCGCCTGTTTGCGGAACACGTGCGGTATATCCACAACACCTATTTCTTCCTGGCGGTGAAGCTGGGGATACCGGGCTTGCTGTGCTTCCTGCTGTTTTTCTGGCGCGCCTGGAACGGCGCGCGCAAGGGACTGGCGGCGGTGGAGGAGAGCAATCGCGTCACGCTGCTGGCTGGCTTGTCGTTCTTCCCGGCCTGCATGGGGCTCAGCATCACGCAACCGGAGATCGTCAGTCCGCACAGTGTGGTGCTGTTCGCGGCGCTGATAACGATCTTTGCCAGCTATAGCGCGCCCGAGGTCAAGGCGGTGTCGCCGCGCCGAAAGGGAACGGCTTGATGGCGGCGACCGCGCTGCCGCCAGTGGCTGTCGTGATCCTTAACTGGAACGGCTGGCGGGATACGCTGGAATGTCTGGACAGCCTGATGGAGAGCGCCGGCGTCGCGCTCCATGTGATTGTGTGCGATAACGCCTCCAGCGATGAATCCGTGATCCGTCTGCGTGCCTGGGCCGACGCCCGTTTCGGCACGCAGGGCTGGACCGAAGCGGGGCAGGTGCCGGATGGCGCGGCGCCGCGCCTGCTGCCGGGCAGCGTGTTCAGTTTGCTGCACAACGGCGCTAACCTGGGTTTTGCCGGCGGCAACAATCCGGGCATCGTCCACGCCCTGAGCGATCCGGCCTGCCGTTACGTCTGGCTGTTGAACAACGACACCGTCGTCACGCCGGATTCGTTGGCGCAGGCGGTCACTCGCATGGAGCAGGACGCGCGCATCGGCCTGTGTGGTTCGACGCTGATTTACTACCACGAGCGTCACATGATTCAGGCCTATGGCGGCGCGGCGTTCTCGCCATGGAAGGGCAGTTCGCGCCATGTCGGCGCGTTTGCCCCCTCCGGCCAGATTCCGCAAACGTCCGAGGTTATCGAGCAGCAGCTGTCTTATGTGGTGGGCGCGGCCATGCTGGTGCGGCGCGAGTTTATCGAACAGGTCGGCCTGATGACCGAGGATTACTTCCTCTATTTTGAGGAGGTGGACTGGGCGACGCGCGGCAGGGGCCGTTTCACCATCGCTTACGCGCCGCAAAGTCTGGTGTATCACAAGGAGGGGGCTTCCATCGGCACCTCCGCCAGCGGTGGTTCGCCGCTGTCGGTGTTTTATCTGTACCGCAACCGGCTGGCGTTCACCAAGCGCCGTCATCCGGTTTATCTGCCCAGTGTGCTGGCGTTTTGTGTGATCGATATCGCCAGGCTGGTCGTGCGCCGTCGCTGGCCGCAGGCGAAGGCGGCCATCAACGGCTTGTTGTGCGCGTTCGGCCCGCTGGGGGCACGTTAGCGCGATAGCGGGATCATTATTTTCGTCTAGGAGTCGCCATGAATTCACCGTGTGCCAATCTGCGGCAAGCGCGTCAGGGCCGTCGGCTGTTCAGCATCGCCGGGCGGCTGCTTGCCTGGTGTTCTGTCGCGCTGAGTCTGTCGGTGCAGGCGGCCGATTATCAGATCGGCGTGTATTATTTTCCGGGCTGGAAAGACAACCAGATGGGATCGGCCTATACGCTGCCCTGGGAGAAGATCAAACCTTTCCCCGAGCGTGAGCCGGTACTGGGCTGGTATCGGGAGGGCGACGATGCCGTCATGAACCAACAGCTGGGGTGGATGCAGAAGTATGGCATCGACTATGTCGTCTTTGACTGGCTGTGGGGGCGCGATAACAAGCCGCATCTCGATCACGCCGTCAATGCCTATCTGCGCACGCCGGACCACCACGGCGTCAAGTTTTCCATCATGTGGGCGAATCACACCGACTACATCTTCAGCCGCGACCAGTTCGAGGCCCTGTTCCACTTCTGGGCGCAACGCTATATGTTCCGGCCGGATTATCTGCGCATGGATGGCAAGCCGGTGGTCTTTATTTTCTCCGCCGATGTCTTGAACAAAAACGCCCAGAAAATCGGCATGACGTCGGCTGAGCTCATCGCGATGGCTGACCGCATTTTCAAGGACGAGGGGCTGGAGGGAATCAGCTTCATCGGCGGCATTGGCGCGTTGAGCCCCGGCTTCGACTATTCCGCCAGGACCGGCTACAGCGGATTTTCCGCCTACAACTTTCACGGTCCGGCCTCGTTCCGTTTTGCCCGTGGCCGTGCGATGTCGCACAGTTACACGGAACTGGATCAAAGTTATCAAGATCAATGGAAATGGATGCTGAGCCATGCCGACGGCACCTTCATCGTGCCGATGTCCTCAGGCTGGGACAAGCGGCCGTGGGGTGGCAGCAAGGACGCCGATCATGACAATTCGGTCAGCACCCCCACCGAGTTCGAGGCGCATCTGCAAGCGGCCAGGGACACCATGAACGCCAACCCTGGCAAGACCAAGAAAATGGGCGTCATCTGCTGCTGGAACGAATATGGCGAAGGCTCCTATATCGAACCGACCCGGCAGCAAGGTTTCTCTTATCTGGAAAAAGTGAAGAAGGTATTTGGTGGTGACAAGCGTTAATCAGGAACATATGAGTGGATTGAATCAAACCAGGGAGGAGTGGCCCGATCTCTTGCGCCTGCCGCTGATGCTCGGCGTGGTGATGATCCACACCTACTACCCGGTCAATGCGTTTGGTAGCGGCTTCGTCTCGTTGCAGGGCCGCGACGGGATAGCCGACGCCATCATGTTCTTCATTTCGCAGGTGATCGGGCGGCTCAGTGTGCCGGTGTTCTTTTATTTCTCCGGCTACTTTTACTACCGGCAGATCGGCACGCGTGGCGTCGGCAAGTGGCTGGCCGGCCTGCGTAGCAGGGCCAGCACGCTGCTGGTGCCGTTTTTGATCTGGAACTTGCTGACCTTATGCGCTTTTTATGTGATTCAGCAGATGGGCGCGTCGGCCGGCACGGCCTCCAGCACGGCCACCATTGACCTGGCCGACCCCATCGGCGCGCTGCACATCATGTTGAATAATAACGGCGCGCCGATCGCCTACCAATTCTGGTTCATCCGCGATCTGATGCTGTGCATGGTGCTGGCGATTGTCACGCTGTGGCTCACGCCCAAATTGTTCGGTGCGCTAGCTTTTGTGGTGGGTGTGCTATGGTTCTTGAAACTCTGGCCGATCACGCTGCCGACCAGTCCCGCCGTGTTTTTTTTCCTGCTGGGCGGTGCGGCTTACAAGCTCGATGGCAGCCTGTTGGTGAACAAATTTCCGCGCTGGATAGTCTACGGGTATGCCATCTGTGCTGTGGCCGAGGTGCGTTATCAAGGCAGTGATTTCATCGATTACCTGCATGCGGTCGGCATCCTGCTCGGCGTCGCCAGCGCGTATTGGCTGGCCGCCGGCATCGGCCGCTTCGAGCGCGTGAAGGATTTTTTCATCCGGTATTCCGGCGCGGCCTTTTTCCTGTTCGCGTGCCACGAGCCGGTGCTGACGATTTTTAAGAAGCTGTTTTTCAAGGCGGCTGCGGGCAGTGATTCCACCCTCGTGATCCTGTTTGCGTATGGCGCTCCACCGGTCATTGTGATCACCCTGGCGCTGCTCATCTGGTCGATGTTGCGCAAAACTATGCCGGGCGTGTTGGGTGTGCTGACCGGCGGCCGCTGATTGAGCAATCGTGTGTAGGTGATGCGTCAGCTGAGGGATAAAAATATGAGGTTAATCGTTGTCGCTCAGGAGTTTCCGTATCCGCCCAATCACGGCGGCCGCGCGGATATCTGGCGTAAATTGCGGGCGTTTCAGCGCCTGGGGTGCAGCGTCTATCTGGTCTGCTGGTGCGAGCCCGGCGCACTTCCTGGCGAGCGCGAGATTGCTGCCGTCAACGAAGTGGTTGCCGGGCTGAAGATTTTCGAGAGAAAGAGCGGCTTGCGCCAGCACTGGCGCCGCGCCATGCATATGCTGTCCGGTGTGCCATCGCACGCGGCGTCGCGGGTGCCGCGCCGCGCCGAGATGGCGGCGTTGACCGAAGACCTGCGCGCGTTCGCGCCGGACGCCTTGCTGCTGGAGCACCCGTATGGCGGTGTGCTGGCGCGCTTCATCTGCACCGCGCTGGCGCTGCCGATGTTCTATCGCTCGCACAATGTCGAACATCAGTACTTTGCCGGCCAGGCCGCCGCCGCCCGCAAGCTCAGGCAGCGCCTGGCGTGGTCGCTGGCCTGCTGGCACCTGGAGCGCTTTGAGCAGCGCATGATGCAGTCGGCGCTGATTTCGTTCGACATCTCGACCGACGATATCGACTACTGGCGCGCCAGGGGCGTGCGTCATGCCTTCTGGCTGCCGCCGTTGCCCGAGGCGGCTTTCCTGGCGACGCCGCCATCGGCGCCGGCGGATGGTCCGCAGCCGCAGCTGCTATTCCTCGGCAACCTGCATGCGCCCAACAACGTCCAGGGCATCCGCTGGCTGGTGCGGGAGGTGATGCCGCTGGTGTGGCGGCAAACGCCGGACGCGACATTGACGGTGGCCGGCTCCAATCCCAGCGAGGACGTGGTGCGGCTGGTCGCCAGCGACGCCAGATTGCAGCTGCTGCCGAATGTGGCGGATGTGCCGGCCTTGCTGGCCAACGCCCGCGTGTTGCTCAACCCGGTGTTGTCGGGCAGCGGCGTCAATGTCAAAACGCTGGACATGCTGATGACCGACCGTCCGATCGTCAGCACGCCGCAGGGCGTGGCCGGACTGACGCCGGAGTTGCGCGCGCTGTGCGTGGTGGCGTGCGAGCCGCGCGATTACGCCGGGCAGATCGTCCGTTGTCTGGAGCGTCGCGATGTCGATCTGGCGGCCCGTGCCAAGGGCCGGCGCCTGTTTTCGGTGGACGCCGTCGCCGCCGCGCTGGCGGCCATGCGTGCGGCCATCGAGGCGGGATGGGCGCAGAATCAAACCAAGAGTGAGGGTGTTTAAAATGAGGATAGGCTTGGATCTGCATGTGGTCGATGGCATCTTTCAGGGATCGCGATCGCATGTGCTGGAAGTGTTTTCGCGCGTTGCCAAGTTATGTCCGGAGATGGAGTTCATTGCGCTGCTGGATAAGGTCGAACAGTTCAAGCGCGATCACCCCGGCTTTAACCTGCCCAATGTGCGCGTGGAGCGCCTGCCGCATACCGGCGCGGTGCGCCGGCTGACGCGCGAACTGCCGCGGCTGCAACGGGCGCTGAAGCTGGACCTGCTGCACTCGCAGTACATCATTCCGTTGCCGTCGCGTTCGCGCACCATGGTGACGATCCACGATGTGCTGTTTGAAAGCCATCCGCAGTTTTTCCAGCCGATGTTCCGCTGGCGTTCGCGCATCCTGATGCGCCTGGCGGCCTACCGCTCGGAGCATGTGTTTACCGTCAGCCAGTTTTCCAAGGGCGAGCTGGAGCGCCGTTACCGGCTGTCGCCGGAGCGTGTCACGGTCACCCCCAACGGCGTGACCGGCAGCCGCTTTTATCCGGGCGCCGATGGCGCGGAGATGCTGGCGCGGCGTGGCCTGGAGAGCGGCAATTATCTGCTGACGGTCGGCCGTCTGGAGCCACGCAAGAACCATGTGACGCTGTTGAAGGCCTACGCCCAGTTGGGCGAAGACGCGCCGCCGCTGGTGATCGTCGGACAGAAGGACTTCGGCTTCGCCGCCATGCTGGCCGAGGTGGCCGGCAGCCGGCTGCGCGACAGGATTATCGTGCTGGAGGACGTGGCCGAGGCCGAGCTGCCGGTGCTGTACCGCCATTGCATGGCGTTCGCCTACCCGTCGCTGGCCGAGGGCTTCGGCATGCCGCCGCTGGAGGCGATGGCCAGCGGCGTGCCGGTCATCGTGGCCGACAACACGGCGCTGACCGAAGTGGTGGGCCAGGCCGGCCTGCTGGTGGGCTCGACCGATGTGGACGGCCTGGCCGCCGCCTTGCGCGAGGTCATCGCCAGCCCGGTCACGCGGGCGCGCCTGATCGCGCAGGGGCTGGCGCAGGCGCAGACCTTCTCGTGGGATATCGCGGCGGCCGAGGTGGCGCGGCGCTATCGGCAGCTGGCCCAAAAAATAGCCCATAAAAACTGACAGACTGAACATGAAAAAAAATGTGATCCGGATTCTCGGCACGCGTGGTGTGCCCGCCAACCACGGTGGCTTCGAAACTTTTGCGGAATACCTGGCGCTGTATCTGGTGGCCAAGGGATGGGACGTGACCGTGTATTGCCAGGAGGACGAGGGCAGCGCCATCTACGAAGATGACTGGCGGGGCGTGCGCCGCGTGCATATTCCGGTGCAGCGTCCCGGCGCGGCCGGCACCATCATTTTTGACTGGAAATCCACGCTGCACGCGGCCAAAGAGTCGGGGCTGATCCTGACGCTGGGTTATAACACGGCGGTGTTCTGCGGCTATTTCCGGCTCAAGGGCATCACCAACCTGATCAATATGGATGGCATCGAATGGCGCCGGCAGAAATGGGGCATGCTGGCCAAGCTCTGGTTTTATCTGAATGAATGGGCCGGCGCCTGGCTGGGCAATCACCTGATTGCGGATCATCCGCACATCAAGACCCATCTGAGCACCCGCGTGGCGCCCAACAAGATCACCACCATCGCCTATGGCGCCGACCCGGTGCGCAGCGCCAACGTCGAGGCGCTGCGGCCCTACGGCCTGACGCCGAACGGCTACGCGGTGCTGATCGCGCGCGCGGAACCGGAGAACTCGATACTCGACGTGGTGAAGGCGTGGTCGCGCCGGCCGCGCGGCGTCAAGCTGGTCATTCTGGGCAAGTACGATCCGCGGCACCCTTACCAGTCGCTGGTGCGCGCGGCCGCCGGCGACGAGGTGCAGTTTGTCGGCGCGATCTACGACAAGGAGGTCGTCAACGCGCTGCGCTTCTATGCACGCCTGTATGTACATGGCCACCAGGTGGGCGGCACCAATCCGTCGCTGGTGGAAAGCCTGGCGGCGGGCAACGCGGTGCTGGCCCACGACAACCAGTTCAATCGCTGGGTGGCCGGCGACCAGGCGCGCTATTTCCGCGGCGCCGACGATTGCGCGGCAGTGCTCGACCGGTTGCTGCCGGACGAGGCGGCACTAAGCGCGATGCGGCAGGCCAGCCTGGCGCGCCACGCGGAAGCGTTCACGTGGGAACAGATCCTGGGCGCTTATGAGGCGCTGCTTTTGCCCTACGCACAATGATGCCGCACAAGGTGCGCTATCGCGCGCAGGTCTGCTGAAGAGCGCAGTAGTATTGCAATTATTCCAGCATTTATTTACACTCAAGGAGTCACTTGCATGAAAGCAATGATCTTGGCGGCAGGCAAGGGTACTCGGGTTCGTCCATTGACCTACGATTTACCCAAGCCGATGATCCCTATTTTGGGCAAACCGGTGATGGCTTATCTGATCGAGCATCTGGCCAGATATGGCGTGACTGAAATCATGGTCAACGTCAGCTATCTGCACGAGAAGATTGAGGGGTATTTTGGCGAAGGCCACCAGTACGGGGTGCAGATCGGTTATTCCTTCGAGGGCTACACCAATGATCAGGGCGAGGTGGTGCCCGAGCCGCTGGGTTCGGCCGGCGGCATGCGGAAGATTCAGGACTTCGGCGGCTTCTTTGACCAGACCACCATTGTGTTGTGCGGCGATGCGCTGATCGACCTGGATATCAAGTCGGCGCTGTTCGAGCACAAGCGCAAAGGCGCGCTGGCCTCGGTGGTGACCAAGGAGGTGCCGTGGGACAGTGTGTCCAGCTATGGCGTGGTGGTCAGCGACGAGAACGGGCGGGTCCGCTCGTTCCAGGAGAAGCCGTCCAGGCAAGAGGCGTTATCGAATTTTGTCAGCACCGGCATCTATATTTTCGAGCCGGCAGTGCTGGACCTGATTCCCGCCGGACGTCAGTTCGACATCGGCGCCGACCTGTTCCCCTTGATGACCGAGAAGGGCTTGCCTTTCTATGCGCAGCATCGGCCGTTCAACTGGATCGACATCGGCAGCGTCAAGGATTATTGGGAGGTGTGCCAGAGCGTGCTGCTCGGCGAAGTGGCGCATCTGGACGTGCCGGGGATCCAGGTGGAGGACGGACTGTGGGTGGGCTTGAACACCGCCATCGACTGGAACGGCACCCGCATTCAGGGGCCGGCCTACATTGGTTCTGGCTCGCGGATCGACGCAGGTGTTACCATCGTCGGGCCAACGTGGATAGGGCATGGCAGTCATGTGTGTGAAGGCGCGTCGGTGGTGCGCAGCGTGCTGTTTGAATACACGCGGGTGTTACCAGATGTTTCGCTAGATGAAATGATCGTTTTCAAAGATTACAGTGTCGACCGTTCCGGGGAGATGCGGCACATTTCCGATGAGGATGCGGAGGAATGGGCCAACGCGCGGGACCGCCGCAGCCGGCGTCGCGTGGAAATTAGCAACGAAGTTAATTAAGAAAAGAAAGTTCTGACAGTTATATGAAAATTTATCCAGTGATCCTGTCCGGCGGCGCCGGCACCCGTTTATGGCCGCTGTCCCGTGCGGCCCTGCCGAAACAGCTGTTGCCGCTGATCTCGGAACAGACCATGCTGCAGGAAACCGCGTTGCGCCTGGCCGGCCGTGCCGGCGTGGCGGCGCCGCTGGTGGTGTGCGGCAACGAGCACCGCTTCCTGGTGGCCGAGCAGATGCGCGAAATCGGCATCGATCCGCTGGGCATCCTGCTGGAGCCGGTCGGCCGCAATACCGCGCCGGCGGTGGCGGTGGCCGCCAACTATCTGCGCGGCATCGATGCCGACGCCATGATGCTGGTGCTGCCGGCCGACCACGTGATCGAGCACGTGGATGCCTTCTACGCCGCCGTCGAACAGGCGGCCGCGCTGGCCACGAGCGGCAAGCTGGCCACCTTCGGCATCGTGCCGACCGGCCCGGAAACCGGTTACGGCTACATCCAGAGCGGCCAGGCGGTGGCCGGCACCGGCGGCTTCGCGGTCGACCGTTTCGTCGAGAAACCGGACCTGGAGACCGCCAAGGGCTTCGTCGCCGCCGGCAATTTCTTCTGGAATAGCGGCATGTTCCTGTTCCGCGCCGACCGCTATCTGGCCGAGCTCAAGGAGTTCCAGCCGGCCATGGCCGCCGCCTGCGAGGCCGCCATCCAGGGCGACTACCGCGACCTGGATTTCTGCCGTCTCGATGAAGCCGCCTTTGCCAGCGCGCCGTCCGACTCGATCGACTACGCGGTGATGGAACAGACCCGCGACGCCGTGGTGGTGCCGGCCGATATCGGCTGGAGCGACGTCGGCTCGTGGTCGGCGCTGCACGAGGTGCAGCGCGGCGACGCCCAGGGCAATGTGCTGCGCGGCGACGTCTACCTGGACAATGTTTCCGGCTCGCTGGTGCGCGCCGAAAGCCGCATCGTGGCGGTGGTGGGCGTGCAGGATCTGGTGGTGGTCGAGACCGCCGACGCGGTGCTGGTGGCGCACAAGGACCAGGTGCAGCGCGTCAAGCAGATCGTTGACCATCTGAAGTCCAAGCACCGCACCGAGCACCTGCACCACACCAAGGTCTATCGTCCGTGGGGCTGCTACGAGGGCATCGACATCGGCGAGCGCTTCCAGGTCAAGCGCATCACCGTCAATCCGGGCGGCATCCTGTCGCTGCAGATGCACCATCACCGCGCCGAGCACTGGATCGTGGTCAGCGGCACCGCCAAGGTGACCTGCGGCGACAATGTGACGCTGCTGACGGAAAACGAGTCGACCTACATCCCGATCGGCATGACCCATCGTCTGGAAAACCCGGGCAAACTGCCGCTGCACCTGATCGAGGTGCAATCGGGCAGCTACCTGGGCGAGGATGACATCGTGCGCTATGAGGATGTCTATCAGCGCGCCTGATAGCCTGATCGGCTAACGTCATCCCTGAAAACAGGCCGGTTTCCCCGGCCTGTTTTTCGTTAGCCCTTCTGCCCAAGAGCGCTGTCAGGCGGCGTGCGTCGCCACGTCTTTGGCCGCCTAAATCGTCGGTAAACGGCCGATCAGTCTCCTCTGATTTTTCCTGTCTTTTTGTAAGACAATTCTTACATTAACGTTTCCATGCTGCGCTGCGGTAACGCCGATCGCTGATTTCTCCTATGGCGACGGGGTATTTCGTTAAGGCGTTTTGGCCAAATTTCCTATTGGAATATATTTATTTCGCGAAATTTTCAGGTGATAAAACGCCAACATGTGTCTTTTTGCCATGCTAGGATCATTGAGCGGTATGAGTATCGCGGCCGCGCAGGCGGTTTTCAACGATCTATCACGGAGGAATTATGGTTAAACTGAAATCTTTGATCGCTGCGGGTGCTCTGGCGACCGCGGCGTTGGCGTCCGGCGTGGCGAGCGCTGCCGATGTCAGCCATGGCGCGCAGGTCTTGTCGTTCAATAACGGGACTGCCATTTTCGGCAACTCGTTCACATCGGCCAGCGCCGGTGACACGTTTGCCGATACATTCACCTTCTCCGGCACTGGTTTGCTGAGTGCGTTTGTCGGGGCGTTCAGCAACCCGCTGCTGAGCGACGCCATCGAAATTAGCAATTTCCAGGTGTTTAACTCGGCCGGCTTCTCGCTGGACGGCACCAAGTGGTCGCAAGGCACGGCGGACGTATGGGGCGCCAGCAGCACCGGCGCGATCCACAGCGACAACTACTTCGTGCTGGTAACCGGCAAGCTGCTGTCGTCGGCGGCCACCGCGTATGCGGGGACCGTCACGGTCAGCGCGGTGCCCGAGCCGGAAACCCTCGCCATGCTGGCGGTGGGGCTGGGCATGATCGGCTTCGCCGGCCGTCGCCGCAACAAGGATGCAAAAAAGCTGTTCTAATCCCGCAGTCTGAAGCCGCCGCAACCGCGGCGGTTTTCTTGCCCGAGAGGGCGGGCGGAAGCCCAATTACCGCGCGATGCGCTTGAAGTCGCGCAGGCGGAAGCCCATCACCAGCAGCGCGGCAAAATACACCGCCGCGCACGCGCCGACCAGCAGCAACAGCGCGCCGATGCGCAGCACGGTATGCTGCTGCAAGGCCAGCCAGTCAATTTGCCGCGCGCCGAACCAGGCCGCGCCGCCCATCAGCACGCAAGCGATCACCAGTTTCGCGCAGAACACAGTCCAGCCCGGCGCCGGATGATAAATGCCGCGCTTGCGCAGGCCATAGTAGAGGAAAGCCGCGTTCAGGCAGGCCCCCAGGCCGATCGACAGCGCCAGGCCGGCCACCTTCAGGTAAGGCACGAAGAGCAGGTTCATCAGCTGCGTGGCGATCAGCACGCCGATGGCAATGCGCACCGGCGTGCGGATGTCCTGCTGCGCGTAAAAGGCCGGTGCCAGCGTTTTCACCAGAATGATGCCCAGCAGGCCGGCGCAATACGCCATCAGCGGCTGCGCCGATGCGGCGGCGTCGGCGGCGGTGAAGGCGCCGTAGTGGAACAGGGTGGCGATCAGCGGCTCGGCCAGCACCGCCATGCCGACCGCCGCCGGCAGCGCCAGCAGGAAGGTCAGGCGCAGTCCCCAGTCCAGCAGGCCGGAGTACTCGGTGTGGTCGTCGTCGGCCTTGGCCTTGGACAGGCTGGGCAGCAGAATCGTGCCCAGCGCCACACCCAGCAGCGCGGTCGGGAATTCCATCAGGCGGTCGGCATATGACAGCCACGAAATGCTGCCCTCGACCAGGCGCGAGGCGATGCTGGTGTTGATCATCAGGCTGATCTGCGCGGCCGATACGGCAAACACGGCCGGCCCCATCTTTTTCAGCACGCGGCGCACGCCCGGGTCGCCGAGGCCGGCGGCCGGGTTCCATGACAGCCGGGGCAGCATGCCGATCCTGATCAGCGCCGGCACCTGGATCGCCACCTGCAGCACGCCGCCGACGAACACGGCGATCGCCATCGCGTAGATCGGCGTGGCAAGATGCTGTTGCAAAAACAGCGAGGCGACGATCGACGCCAGGTTCAGCAGCACCGGCGTAAAGGCCGGGATCTTGAACTCGCGCCAGGTGTTGAGCACGCCGCCGGCCAGCGCCACGAAGGCCATGAAGCTAATATACGGGAACATCAGGCGGGTCATCCAGACGGCGGCGTCGAACTCCTGCAGGCCGGTGGCGATCAGGTAAATGAACAGCGGCGCGGCGAGCACGCCGAGCACCGTCACGGCCAGCGTGGCCCACACCAGCGTGTTGGCCACATGGTCGACCAGCTGCTTGCTGGCCTCGGGGCCCTGCTTGTTCTTGTATTCCGATAGAATGGGCACGAAGGCCTGCGAAAATGCTCCCTCGGCAAACAGCCGGCGCAACAGGTTGGGGATGCGGAACGCGACGATATAGGCGTCGGTCATGCCGCCGGCGCCGAAGGCGCGGGCAATCAAGGTTTCGCGCAGCAGCCCGGTGATCCGGGACAGCATGGTCATGCTGGAAATGGCGGAGAGTGTCTTAAGCAAGTTCATGGGACGTGATTATAGTTGCTCCTGCCGAAAAATATCGCTATAATCACAGGCTGTACAAAATTCTGTTGCGCAGACATTATTGTTTGGCAAGCAGTAGTTTGACTCACACGGTTCGCTCTCCATCGCAACCTTGAACGCACCTGTGTTGGCAAACAATAATGTTTGCAAACGCATCATTTACCTGATTTAGGAAATTTCATGGCAAATACCGCACAAGCGCGCAAACGCGCTCGTCAAGCAGTTAAGCAAAACGCTCACAATTCGGCCCAGCGTTCGACCCTGCGCACCGCTATCAAAGCTGTGCGTAAGGCCATCCAAGCCGGTGACAAAGCCGCTGCGACCACCATCTTTCAGGCTTCGGTGTCGACCATTGACAGCATCGCTGACAAGAAGATCATCCACAAAAACAAGGCAGCTCGCCACAAGAGCCGTCTGGCCGCTGCCCTGAAAGCACTGGCCGCTTAATTCCGGTTCGCCGGTTTTAAAGCAATAGCCCGCTCCGGTTCGTCCGGCGCGGGCTTTATCGTTTGTACAGCCCCGGTCGGGGCTGTTGGCGTTTCAGGGCGTCAGATGCTGCGGCGACACCGCCATCCACTCGCCCGGCATCAGCGGATGGGTGGCCAGCGAGATGCCGCCGATGGCGGTGCGAATCAGGCGCAGCGTCGGCAGGCCGACGGCGGCCGTCATGCGCCGCACCTGGCGGTTCTTGCCCTCCTGGAGCGTGATCGCCAGCCAGCTGGTGGGCTGATCGGCGCGCTGGCGGATCGGCGGATTGCGCGGCCACAGCCACTCCGGCTCGGCGATGCGCACCGCCTGGCACGGCTGCGTGACAAAATCGCCCAGGTTGAGCGGCGCCCGCAGCTTGTCGAGCGCGGCGGCGTCGGCGACGCCCTCGACCTGCACCAGATACACTTTGGCCTCCTTGTGGTCCGGATGGGCGATGGCGTGCTGCAGCTTGCCGTCGTCGGTGAGCAGCATCAGGCCCTCGCTGTCATAGTCCAGCCGGCCGGCGGGGTAGATGTTGGGCATGGCCAGATGGTCGGCCAGTGTCGCCTTGCCGTCCTGCGCCGAAAACTGGCACAGCACTTGAAAAGGCTTGTTAAATAAAATCAGGGACATTATCGCAAACTAAAAATGGTGTAGGCTTGAAAACTTTGATGCCGCGACACATAATGGCATAAACATCTTATATCTTATAGAAGACCAAAGAATATTTCCCTGCGGAGAGCCACGATGTACCAACATATCAAAGTACCGGCGGACGGCCAGAAGATCACCGTCAACGCTGATTTTTCCCTGAATGTACCAGATAACCCGATCATTCCCTACATTGTGGGCGATGGCGTCGGCGGCGACATTACGCCGGTGATGCGCAAGGTGGTCGACGCGGCGGTGGCCAAGTGCTACGGCGGCAAGCGGCAGATCCGCTGGATGGAAGTGTACGCGGGCGAGAAATCGACCCAGGTCTACGGCGCTGACGTCACGCTGCCGGAAGAAACGCTGCAGGCGGTCAAGGACTACCTGGTGTCGATCAAAGGCCCGCTGACCACGCCGGTGGGCGGCGGCATCCGCTCGCTGAACGTGGCGCTGCGCCAGCAGCTGGACCTGTACGTCTGCCTGCGGCCGGTGCGCTACTTCGCCGGCGTGCCATCGCCGCTGAAAGAGCCGGAAAAGACCAATATGGCGATCTTCCGCGAAAACTCGGAAGACATCTACGCCGGCATCGAATTCGCGCAGGGCTCGGAAGGCGCCAGGCGCCTGATGGACTTCCTGCTCAAGGAACTGGGCGTCAACAAGATCCGCTTCCCCGAGACCTCCGGCCTGGGCATCAAGCCGGTGTCGGTCGAGGGCACCGAGCGGCTGATGCGCAAGGCGATCCAGTACGCCATCGACCACGACAAGCCGTCGGTGACGATCGTCCACAAGGGCAACATCATGAAATACACCGAGGGCGGCTTCCGCGACTGGGCGTATGCGCTGGCGCGCAAGGAATTCGGCGCCGAGCTGATCGACGGCGGCCCATGGTGCAAATTCAAGAACCCGAAGACCGGCCGCGACATCACCATCAAGGATTCGATCGCCGACGCCTTCCTGCAGCAGATTCTGTTGCGGCCGGCGGAATACAGCGTGATCGCCACGCTGAACCTGAACGGCGACTACATCTCCGACGCGCTGGCGGCGCAGGTGGGCGGCATCGGCATCGCGCCGGGCGCCAACCTGTCGGACTCGGTGGCGATGTTTGAAGCCACGCACGGCACCGCGCCGAAGTATGCCGGCAAGGACTACGTCAACCCCGGCTCGCTGATCCTGTCGGCCGAGATGATGCTGCGCCACATGGGCTGGACCGAGGCGGCCGACCTGATCATCCGCGCGATGACGCAGGCGATCGGCTCCAAGCACGTCACCTACGACTTCGCCCGCCTGATGGAAAACGCCGTGCAGGTATCGTGCTCCGGTTTCGGCGACGTCATGATCGAGCAGATGCAGTAAAAAACGGTGTCAGACCTCGTATATTGAACCTACCGCGCCATCGCCGGATAATGTGGAGGTGGCAACGGTCAGGCAGGGTGACGCCGACCAGACTTTGGGTAGTTGAACCCGTGTGTCAGATAGGCGCCCTTG